>NZ_JACRSN010000009.1 GCF_014384705.1 Yeguia hominis
AGGGCCAAAGCCGCCTTGCGACAGCATAGCCGGAAACGGCAGGTGCGAACGCTCTAAGAAGTAGGCGGTGTGCCCAATCCGCAGCCAAGCTCCTAAGTCCCGCAAAAGCGGGATACAAACGTCGTGCGGACGGGGCCGCGCGGGAGAAGGTTCAACGACTTTACGGGGCTTCCGGCGTGCGGCGCCGGTAAGAGAAAGTCTGATCTGCGCTTAATGGCGCAGGCGCCGCGGTCGAGTGTCAAGACACTCTTGGAAGTACCGCGGACTTTGGCATATCAGTTGGCTAATTAAAAACGATAGCCACAATTCAAACAGATAAATGTGTGTTGATTATAAGGATTGCCGCTACCATAATATGGTTTTAAGTAGAAGGAACCGCAAAGCGGGCATTTGGGCAAATGTTGCGGATTTCCTCTTTTCTCTATCCAATCACTATAGTCGATCAGAGGAATATTGCATTTTGGACAAATTTCAATTCTTTTTGGAAAAATATTTCCACATTTTTCACAAGTATTCATTTTTACCTTAATACACTTCACTACAATCACTATCCTTTTATAAAAATTAATGTCAATCCGGTTTTTAACCCCACAAATTTTAAAAACCGGAAAACATATACTGAATGAAGCTCCCGTACAACTGGATAAAATGCGAAACCAGCTTTACTTCAAAGGATTTGAGGTTAGTAATAAGACCGATATCCAAGCAATTAAGGCATACAACAAAGCTCTTTCAGAAGGAATAGATATACAAAGTGCATATGAAGAATGTTTAAATAATACAAGTGATGCAGCACAATACTTTGCCACAAAAAGTGCAGGAAGCGCCGTTAGTCTTGACGGTCTTGGCGCCAAGCTTGTCGGCGCAAAACTCAAAACGGTTGCCATGACCGCGGCGCAATACGCACTCAATGCAGCCATGTCGATGGGGCTTTCCGTTATCGTTGAGCTTGTCGTCAGCGGGCTGACCATGCTGGTCGACAATCTGATCCATGCGGATGAAAAGCTGCTCGAAAGCGCAGAAGCGGGCAACGAAGCGTTTCAGTCCATCAGCGAAACGGCAGGCGGTTACCGCGAGCTCAAGGGTTCCCTTGAGTCCATCGCGCCGCGCTACATCGAGCTCTCCCAAGGCGTCGGGGCGCTCGGCACCAACATCAGCCTAACCGACACGGAATATGCTGAATTTCTTTCTCTCAATAACGAACTGGCCGCGCTGTTTCCGGAACTGGTTACCGGCTACGATTCCAACGGCAACGCCATGCTGAATCTTTCCGGGAACGTGGAAACACTCTCTGCCGCCTTTGATACGCTTTTGGAAAAACAGCGCCAGCTCGCCAACCAGGAAACAGCAGATACTCTGCCCACCGTCTTGGAAGGAGTACAGAGCAATCAGAAACAAAACGATGAAAGGATTAAAGAGCTTGAAGATCAAAAGAAAAGATTAGACTTCTATAATAATTTAGACTATTCAAAAATAAACCAAGACTCGGCTGAAACACTTAACAAATACTTGGCAGATGTAGGAATAACCGTAAACAAGGATAATCTTGAACATCAATTTGACGTGCACTCTGCTACAACCTATTATAACTACACACCTATTTTCAACAGTGAAGAATACAAAACCGCACTTGCCGCAATTGATGCGGAAATTGAAGGAATCAACCAGCAGACCGCCGACCGCTGGAAGCAGATAAACCCTGTTGCAGACGCGATAATGCAGTCCGACTTCCGCTACGGAGAACTCAATGGGGAAATGCAGAAGCTCGCCGCCAACATGGTTTCCGGCCTTGATTTCAGCGCACTCGGCCTCGAAACCGAAGAAGACGTCCAAAACTATATTACCAATCATATTCTGAATCCACTTTATAATGCCGGACCCGAGGTTCAAGAAGCATTTTCAAATCTGACCAATTGGAAAGAACAATTTGCAAAGGGCGAAATGTCCGCAGATGAGTTTAAAGAAAAAGCACAGAAAACATTTAAAAGCCTGTTTGACGGCATGGAACTTGATGATCCATTCCGACAAACCTTTGTAAACGCCTTTCAAAATTTAGGATTTAAAGGCAGAGGTTCTTCTGATATTTTTAATGATATCATAAACGACTGGATTAATGCAAGCGATACGACTGATAATCTTGCATATTCTTATTCCGCTCTCCGCTCGGAACTGGACCTGACACGTCAGGCCATGCAGGAGCAGTCGAAAAATGGGATAATCTCCGAGGAAACCTATCAAAGCCTGATTGCGGCCAACAGCGACTACGCCGCCTTTTTGACGGAAACTGTCGGTGGCTATCAAATGAACACCGAGGCTGTTGAAAAATACAATGATGCACAGCGCGAGCTGCAAAAAATTCAAGCCCAGTATGAACAGGACATGCTGGCTGCGGAATACCAGCGGCTGCAGGAAGAAATCGAACGTACCGGAGACGTGTCGAGCGGCTATGTGCAGTCCTGTATCGAAGAGCAGGAAGCGGTCAGCGAACGAATTGCGGTCTATGACCAGTACATCGAGTCACTTTCCGATGCGGCGCAGGCATATGAGGATTTTCAAAATGCGCAGCAGACGGACGATAACTCCTATCTCAATCCGATACAGAGCGCAGCGGAGAGCATCCGGGAAGGCATCGAAGAAATGCGTACCGGAACAGACGATTACCGGGAAGCGGTCAATTTAATCTTTGGCGAAGACAGCACGCTGGATACCGGCGGAATGCTCGCGGCGCGGAGTTTCCCCGTGTGGAAAACAGCAAAAAAGCCAGCGTTGTTCAGACGCTGACTTTTTTTATACCTTTTTAATACCCGGCCTGCCGGTTGACCACGTGCGACAGGGGGGCGCCGGCGAGATAGCGGCGCAGATTGTCCATGCAAATTTCCCAGATCCAGGCCTGTGTGCCGGTGTTCCGGGCAAAGCTTGGCCCAGCGATGTGCGGTGTCAAAAGGACATTTTTCAGATCCCAAAGCGGAGATGATTCCGGCAAGGGTTCTATCTCTGTGACGTCCAAAATGGCGCCTCGTAAATGGCCGCCTGCCAATACTTCGGCCAGGTCTGCTGTATGGAGAAGACTTCCCCGGCCGACATTGACGAGCAGCGCGTCTGCCTTCATCCGCTGGAGTCTGGCGCGCCCGAGAAGCCCGGCGGTTTCAGGCGTTCCGGGAAGGCATCCGATGAGCAAATCTGCTTCCGGCAGCAGGGAATCCAGTTCGCGGATCGGATGAATCTCGTCAAAAGCATCCGGACATTCCGGCCTTTTTCGGATTCCGACGGTATATGCGCCAAACGCTTTCAGACGCCCGGCGATCGTCCGTCCGAGATCACCGGCCCCCAGAATCAGAGCATTTTTTCCGTAAATGGTCTCGTCTGCATCCTGCTTTTTCCATAAATGCTTTTGCTGGTTTTCCCAGTAAACAGGCAACCCGCGATACAGTGAAAGAATGGCGCCGATGACATATTCGGCGATAATCGTACCGAATGCACCGGAAGCGTTTGTCAGCGTGACACGGTCCGGAAATCCTGTCATTTGCGTGTAGCGGTCTGCACCCGCCCAGGTAAGCTGGAGCCACTGCAGATGTGTGGCATTCGCAAGCTGTGCCTCGTCGGGTTCTCCAATGATAGCGTCTGCCATTTGAAGCTGTTTGATCGTCACGCTGTCAGGCGTTTCCGCGAATTGGAAACAACATTGCTGGCCAAATGCATCCAGCAGTTTTTCTCGGATCTCTGTGCGGCTGTACGCCATTACGAGAATGTTTTTTCTGTTTGTCATGATGGTCCCCTCCGGAAAAGTATGACGGGTTTGTGTGCCATTTCAGCCGATTTCCTCTGACACGAGGCTGTGGCAAAGGCGTTTTTATATCGCGTTTATAGTTGACGGTATTTTTAAAAAATGGCCGCTTCTGTACGAAGCGGCCATAAATGGTTTGCGAAATTTGAAAATCGCTTATTTCAGTGCCTCATAAACTGCAACTGCGCAGGCAACGGTCGCACCAACCATCGGGTTGTTGCCCATGCCGATAAGACCCATCATCTCAACGTGCGCAGGAACAGACGAAGAACCGGCAAACTGTGCGTCGCCGTGCATACGGCCCATAGAGTCGGTCAGACCATAGGAAGCCGGACCAGCCGCCATGTTGTCCGGATGGAGCGTACGGCCTGTGCCGCCGCCGGACGCAACGGAGAAATACTTCTTGCCGTTTTCAAGCGCCCATTTTTTATAGGTGCCTGCAACCAGATGCTGGAAGCGGGTCGGGTTCGTGGAGTTACCCGTGATGGAAACGTCAACGCCCTCATGCTTCATGATGGCAACGCCTTCGAGAACGTCGTTTGCACCATAGCATTTAACCTTTGCGCGCTCACCGTCAGAGAACGGACGCTCCTCGACAACATGGAGTTCATCATTGAAGAAATCGTAATCCGTTTTCACATACGTGAAGCCGTTGATTCTCGAAATGATATAAGCAGCGTCTTTTCCAAGACCGTTGAGGATGATGTGCAGGGGTTCTTTCCGCGCGCGGTTTGCGGTGCGGGCAATTCCGATGGCGCCTTCTGCAGCAGCGAAAGACTCGTGGCCTGCGAGGAATGCAAAGCACTTTGTCTCATCGCGCAGGAGCATCGCGCCGAGATTTCCGTGGCCGAGACCAACTTTA
Organism: Yeguia hominis; assembly: GCF_014384705.1. Taxonomy (GTDB): domain Bacteria; phylum Bacillota; class Clostridia; order Oscillospirales; family Acutalibacteraceae; genus Yeguia; species Yeguia hominis. Next base: position 4,647 of record NZ_JACRSN010000009.1, read on the forward strand.
CGCTGTTCCGCAACAGAACCGGGAATGCAGAATGCTTCCAGGCCGATACCGATGGCCTCAGCAGCTTCTGCAGCAGACTTTACGCCTTTTTTCATCGCGATTGCGCAGCCGAGGGTATAGGCCCAGCTGGCATTTTCAAATGCGATCGGCTGTACGCCTTTTACGATCTTGTCAACGTCGAAGCCTTTGCTGAGGCAAAGGTCACGCGCTTCTTCCAAACTTGCGATTCCATATTCCGCAAGGCATTTTTCAATTTTGGCAATTCTTCTTTCCTTGCCCTCGAACATTACGTCATTTGCCATTTCGTGTTGCCTCCTTTCGATATCGGTTCCTTATTCTTCACGCGGGTCAATATACTTGGCCGCGCCGTCATAACGGCCGTACTGGCCGATGTTCTTTTTGAACGCTTCGTCCGGGCTTACGCCGTGGCGGATATCTTCGAGCATTTTGCCGAGGCGGACAAACTTGTAGCCGATGACTTCGTCGTTCTCATCCAGTGCAGTGGAGAGGACATAACCTTCTGCCATTTCCATGTAGCGTACGCCCTTTGCAGCGGTGCTGAACATGGTGCCGACCTGAGAACGGAGACCTTTTCCGAGATCCTCAAGGCTTGCGCCGACCGGAAGGCCGCCCTCAGAGAACGCGGTCTGCGTACGGCCATAGGCGAGCTGTTTGAAGATTTCACGCATTGCAACGTTGATGGCGTCGCAGACGAGGTCTGTATTCAGGCACTCGAGCAGCGTCTTGCCGGGCAGGATTTCAGCCGCCATAGCAGCGGAATGCGTCATGCCGGAGCAGCCAATGGTTTCGACCAGTGCCTCCTGGACAATTCCTTCTTTTACGTTGAGCGTCAGCTTACATGCACCCTGCTGCGGTGCGCACCAGCCAATTCCATGGGAAAGACCGCTGATATCTTTGATTTCATAAGATTTTACCCATTTGCCCTCTTCCGGGATCGGAGCGGGTCCATGGTGCGGTCCCTTTTTTACCGTGCACATGTGTTGCACTTCTGCGGAATAGTTCATATCGGTACTCCTTTCGATTTGGTTTTCCGTTTTTTGCTTGTTCTGACTTGTTTCTGTTTGCATCACAACAACACTTCTTATTATAAGCAAAATCAGCCGCTTTCGCAAGAGAAGCGGCTGAAAAATTTTTTGTGGTTCTTAGATCGGTTGTTGTACTATTTGTTGTCTTTTCCTGCGCGAAGGTCGGAAAGAATCTGCACAACCTCGCCAAGGGCGTAAAGCACGATTCCGATAACGGCGGTTACACCGATCACAGCGAGCAGATGGGCGCCTTCCGGCATAGCAATGGTTTCATCGGTGAAGGACGCAAAGAACGTGTAGACAACGCTGGAAATGACATAGAGCAGACCGCCGCAGATGGACAGAATACCTGTAAGTTTTGCCGCAAACGCCGTATTGCTGCGCGGTGTGGCAGAAGAAGCAGCGTCTGTGCTGCGCTGGCGGGTGATATCGCGGCTTCTGAAATCGAGAACGAGCGAAATCAGCGCAGCGCCGACGGCGGTGATAATCGTTTCCGGCACCATGTAGGTCGAATTGTAAGAGAGCGAGTAGAGCCATGCAGGCATGCCTTCCGGAGCCCAGACGCCCCAAATGGTCCAGCCGGTGATGAAGTGGCACAAAAAACGGAGAATGCCGACAACGACAGAGCCCGCAGCCAGCTCGGCCGCCTGATATTTCAGCTTGCCGCGGAAGATGCCGCCAAAGCCCTGGACGCCAAATGCAACCAGATAGTCAAACAGGATAATGCAGACGACAGAAAGGAACGTAGCGCCGTACTTTAAGTTCTGCATGCCGAGCAGCATCTGCAAAAAACCTGCGGTGACGCCCGTCAAAAGGCCCCATTTGGTTCCGTAACGATAGGCGATGATGATAATCGGGAGCATGCTGAATGCGGTAACCGTTCCGCCCATCGGCATTTCCAGCAGCTTGATTTCGCTGAGGACGGTGGCGAAGGCGATCATAATCGCACTTTCCGTCAAACGGAGAATGTTCCCCTGTTTGGTTTTTGAAGCTTCCATGAAAAAATCCCTCCTGAAAATCAGAACGCAAAAGCTGGGGCCAAGACCAATAAAAAAAGCCCCGCAAACTGCGGGGCGCCTTTTCCAATCCTTCCCGACTTTTCCAAAATGAAAAAATCTGAAAGCAAACTGTTTCCCTACGCCGGCATTACCCGGATCAGGTAAAAAAGGTTCGGAGAAATTCTCCATCTCAGCCGATTGCTCAGCACCCTGTTGTTTGATTTTAATTTATCACAGAAGGAAAGCCTTGTCAAGCCTTTGCATGTCCAGAATCTGAAATTGGCCGCAGCGGAGCGCGGATTCCCTGCAAAATCAGGCGTTCCGTCAAGCGCGCAATGGCTTCCGGCGGTTCCTGCATACCGTTTTCCACCCAGACCTGAAACAGGCCGACGCAGCCGGATGCAATGAACTCATAACAATAGGCAAAGTCTTGCGGCTGGATTCCGCTTTCCGCGAGGATCCATTCCCGAAAGCCCGGGCTTTTCACAACATCTTTGAGCTGTTCCAGAAAACGGATATCTCCGTTTTTTCCGATCAGCGCAATGCAAATTTCCGAATTGTCGGCGAAAAAAGAAAAAATTTCGATCAAAAACCGATAGGAATTCCGCTTTTGCGGGTTCTCTGTCCAGGTTCGGACAAGCTGCTGAAATTCTTCCAAAATATCCTGTTCGGTTTGCTCAATGAGATGATAGACGTCCCGATAATGAATATAAAAGGTCCCGCGGTTGATATCCGCCGTATCCGCAAGTTCTTTTACCGTAATTTCCTGGACACTTTTTTGCGCAATCAGTTTGACGAGCGCGGCACGCAGCTGGCGCTTCGTCTTTCGGATTCTCCGGTCAACGGTCTTGGTCTCCATAACAGTTCCTTTCTGCGTGGAATTCTCTTCTGTTATTATACGGGAAAATAAAAAGAAAATCAACACTGCGTTTATTAACGCAAAACTCCCGCCTCCGAAATTCGGAAGCGGGAGAAACAAAGCGGGATACAGATACCATTATTTCTTGTATTCCTGGAACGGTTTGCTGTATTCGTCGTGATGTTCATAATCCTTTTCGCCAATCAAAAGGGCGTTGCCTCTCGTGTAAGCGGTTTTCTTGCCTTCACTGTTGATTTTGTCACATTCTTTCTGGGCTTCTTCGGCTGTGTCGTACGTGACAACCTGGTAGCTGGTCTCATCGTCATATTTTCCATTTTTAACGGTAAATGCTTTTTGACCGTCGCCATAGGTTCCGTCCGTAACGGTAAAGCCTGCATCTTCATAGGCGCCGCGGAGATCGTCCAGTCCAAACACCGTATCGACGATGTCCTCTGCGCCGGATACGACATCGGAGACGACGTCTTCAACACCGGAGACCACATCATCCACACCGGATACGATGTCAGATCCCAGGCTTCCGGAGGACTCCGCCATAGAGGAATCGATTCCGGAACCGCTTTCCATGCCGGAATTCATGCTGGAATTGCCGGCGTTTGAGGAACGGCAGGCGCAGAACGTGACGGCCATCAGAACGGCCAGAAAGAGTACAACTGTTTTTTTCATTTTCAGATAACCTCCAGTTTTGATTTCTGCTACAATACAAATCATTCCCGGAAGCGTTCGGATTATGAATCTGAACTTGCAAATTTGTGTAAAAAACCGGCAGGATGCACACAAAGCGCCATCCTGCCGGTATAGGATGCCTACTGAATCCAGGCGGTATTGGTGTCAGTCGCAAGGTTGTCGACGCCGTAAAGGAAGAGCAGTTCTTCGATGTTGTTTTCCGCTACGAGCGAGGAGAGCGGCTGACGGTAATAGCGCATGTCGACGAGATAAATCTCGCGGTAATGCTGTGCAAGAAAGGTTGTCATACAGTGCGCAAAGGAGTCCTTGACGATCAGGAGACTGCCCTTTGGCGCAGACTGGTTTTCGATTTTGACCAGACCGTGATTCCCATCCAGAAAAACCGGATACTTGTCGTCTTCTTCCAGATGTTCCCGGAAAAAGAGGCTGTCCTGTACAACAGGGTCAACTCCGGCATCCGAGATCGTAACCTGATAAGGGCCGTTTTGGTTGCTCCAAAGTTCGATATCGTCCGGGGCGTTGAACCAGAGACCGCTTCTGGAATAGGTCGTGCCGTAGAATCCGGGGACGATTTCTTTTTCATACTCTGTAACGGGGGCAATTCCCGCTGCCTTGCAAAACTCTGTGTACATGAGATAAGCGCCTTCGGTGGTGAGATGATGATCCGTGCGGTAATAAAGCGGGAGCGTATCCCGGTTTTCCAGAAAAGCCGGACGCAGATCGATCAGAGAGATGGAGCCCAGGTTTTCCTGTGCGGTTTGGAAGATTTCGTCATCATGATAGGGCTCATGTACAGCAGGAAGCTTTTCTTCCAAAATCGATCCGGTCGAGGGAACCAGCAAAAATTTGGCGGGAAGACCGGTATTCTCCGCAAACTGGCGGAACCGCGACACATTGGATGCAACGGTTTCCTCGCTGTACGCGACGGGTGTGCTGATGAGATACCCGTCTTTTCCCTGGTAAATTCCGGAATTTCCGCCTCGGCCGGTATACAGCTCATAATATGCGTTGAGACCGACAAAAAATTTGCGGCCGGGGAAATGATCGGAGAGATACCGCTCAATGCTGCTGCCCAGAGAACCATCCGTCAAGGATGACCAGGAGAATACCGGCGTTTTTTCCAGCACGCGTTTTTCTGCGGAGGAATACGCTTCTTTTGGCAAAACAAAGAAGAGTATCGTCAAAACGCCGACAAACAGCAAAAAGACAAAGGACGGCACGCGTCGTTTTTGATTTTCCATGTTCTTGTGCCCTCCTTAAAAGCGAAAATATAGGAACGGATTGTAGGTTTGCCGGACAAGGGACGCGGTGCAGAGAAATAGAACCGCGGTGCAGACGCCAAGTTCTGCGGCCCAGCACCAGCGCGCATTTTGGATACGGTAGTAAAAACGTTTTCCGAGCGGCAGGCATGCAAAAATTGCGACGGCAAACAGCGGAAGATAAGAAAGAATCAGCGGCAGCGCTTCTGTGCTGATCCAGCCGCTTCGCAGGGAAAACATCCCGTGCAGATAACTGCCCATGGCGGAAAGATCGGTGAAGTCGAACAGAACCCAGCCGAGAACGATGAAGAAGAGCGCGTAAAGGTGCGAGAAAAACGCCGGCAAGCGCTCCAGAACTTTCAGCAGGAAGAATTTTTCGAAAATCAGGAGAAGGCCGAAATATAATCCCCAAAGGACAAAGTTCCAGCTTGCCCCGTGCCAGAGACCGGTTAAAAACCAGACAATCAGCAAATTGAGCAGAAGGCGGGGCTTGCCTTTCCGGTTGCCGCCCAGCGGAATATACACATATTCCCGGAACCAGGTGCCGAGCGAAATATGCCAGCGCCGCCAGAATTCCGTGATGCTTTTGGAAATATAGGGATAGTCAAAGTTCTTCAGGAATTCAAACCCGAACATATTTCCAAGCCCGCGCGCCATGTCGGAATATCCGCTGAAATCGAAATAAATTTGCAGTGCAAACGCAAAAATGCCGACCCAGGAGCCGATGAGTCCGTTTTCTGCACCGGTCGCTTTGAGGGTGCTCCAAAGGCTGCCCATCTGGTTGGCAATCAGAACTTTTTTGGCGAGCCCGACAAGAAAAATCTTGACGCCGCGGTTAAACTGCGCCCAGTTTTCCCGCCGGTTGTCCAGCTGGTCGGCAACATCGACATAGCGGACAATCGGGCCGGCGATCAGCTGCGGAAACAGCGCAACATAGGTGCCGAAAGAGATGAAATTGCGCTGCACCGGAGAGTCGTTGCGGTAAACGTCGATGGTGTACGACATGGTTTGAAAGGTATAAAAGGAGATGCCGATGGGAAGCGGGATCAGCGGCACCGCCAGCGCTGCGGCCGGGAAAATCGCGTTTACCGTTTCCGTGACAAAGCCTGCATATTTAAAGAATCCCAAAAGGCCGAGGTTAATCACAATCGAGGTTACCAGAAGCACTTTGGCAAGGCGCTTCCGATCCCGATAGCGGTTAATCAGCAATCCGTAGCCGTAGTTGACCGCGGTGGAAAAGAGCATGAGCAGAATAAATACCGGTTCTCCATAACCGTAAAACACGAGGTTTGCGACAAATAAAAACGGATTGCGAAACCGTCTCGGCAAAATATAATAAATCAGCAGTACCGCCGCAAGGTACAGAAAAATAAACAACAGACTGGAAAAAACCAAACGGATCTTCCTCCTCTATCTTGATTGTATGAAAAGAAGCGGGCGGACCACTTTGCCCACCCGCTTGGCTCCATTTAATTTTAAGCGAAAAATCCGTCGTAAATGGATTGGATTTCCGCATATTTGGGAGAAAGGAAAAGACAGAGATAGTTGCCGTTTGTTTTCACTTCGCATTTCTGCGCAAGCGCATAATTCTCTGCGTCATAGCTTTGCGACTGATTTTTGACTTCCTTGAGCCGATTTTCCAGCTTTTCCTGAATCCGGCCTGCAGCAGCAGAGTCAACCGCCTCTACCATCAGAACCTCATCGGGGAAGACGCTGCCGAATGTCCCGATAAAGCAGGCCGATTGTTTGACGTCGGCTTCCTGGATGCCGTAAAGATTCAGAAGATCGGAAGTGGCGAGCACAGAAACCAGACCCGGATCGTCTCCGTACAGCTCAGAAGTAATTTTGGTTCGAACTTCTTCCAGATTGACGTCTTTTGCCGATGCGTTGGAAGCACAGGCGGAGAATGAGAACAGCAGCAAAATTGCAAGGAGCAGCGCAGTCAGTTTTTTCATCATAGTCAGATCCTTTCTGTGTCAGGGGATGCAGCGCCGGCTTTTTCAGGCGCTGTGTGGGTATAAAGATAATCCGCCCAGGTCTGGCAGCCGCTATCGGTGAAATGGATGCCCATACCGTCCGGGCCGGGATCGCTGCAATAATCTGCAATCAAAAATCCGTTGTCATCGTGCATGACGGAAGCAACATCCAGATAATACCATCCGTTTTCCTCGCAGACAGCAAGCAGCTTCTCATTGTATTCCGTGATGGTCTGGTTGTTGAGCGTTTCCCACTCGGTTCCTTCTGCCTTCGGCGTAACAGACTGGACATAGATTGTGGCGTCAGGCGTTTTTTCAAGAATTTTTCCAATCAGCGTCTGGAAGGATTCGACCGAAGCGTCCACACCGTAAGCGCCGATGTCGTTCATGCCGAGCATGATATAGACTTTTTTGGCGCCGGTCAGCGGAATGGCGTCCTCAATGCGCATCTTTTCGCCCTGATAGGAAGGATGGACAGATTCCTCACTGACATCCCAGAGCGCATTGTTGCTTCCGAGGCTGCCGGAAGTCAGGAACTTTGCGTTTCCCATCACGCCGGTCGCAACGTTGTAGTATTCCAGTTTTAAGCTGACAGAGTCGCCGACAAAAACCGCGTCGTCGAAATAGCTGGCATCCACACGGGCAGATTCCGCAACCAGCCCCGGTGCAGCATCCGTGCCGGAAGGCGCAGGGTCAGAGGAGCTTTCTGAAGACGGCTCATCCGACGAAACCTCTGAAGAAGCCTCGCTGGAAGACGCGGCAGGATTTTCGGCTTCGCTTGCGGAATCTTCACTGATGGCAGAATAGGCGCTGTCGGAATCAGAATCTTTTCCACAGGCGGAAAAAACAAGCAGAAAGGCACAGAGCAGTGCAAGGGCGGAGAGGACACGGGGGAATTTTTGATGATTCATGCCAATAAACTCCATTCCTTAAAAATTTGGACTTTTTTTGGTCCGTCTTTCCAGCGGACACAACTATATCAAGTATAAATAGAAGAAACAGGGATGTCAAGAAAAACGATCCGATTTAGGAGACTTTTGACGGAACCTGCGGCGTGCGTTTGTCCGGAAGCTGTGCAAGAATAGTTGCGGCAAACATAAGCACACAGCCGATCAGTTCCCGCACGGTAAACGCTTCTTTCAGAATCAGCCAGCTGGAGAGTACCGCAATGACAGATTCCAGGCTCATAATCAGCGCCGCCGTTGTCGCGCTGACATCCTTCTGGCCGATAATCTGCAGCGTATAGGCGACGCCGCTGGAGAGTACGCCGGCATAAAGAATCGGAAGAATTCCGGCTGTAATATCCGGGATGGAAGGCGTTTCGAACAGAAACATGGGAATCGCCGAAAGAATGCCTGCGACAAAGAACTGAATGCAGGACATCCGGACGCCGTCCACCTTGGGCGAAAAATGCTCGACAATCAGAATATGGATTGCAAAGGAAACCGCACAAATCAGCACATACAGGTCGCCGGTTCCGATTTGAAATTCTTCGTTGATGCAGAGCAGATAGAGCCCGCCGACCGCAAGCGCGACGCCGACCCAGACAGACCACGAAACATGCCGCCGGAAAAGAAGACCGAGAATGGGGACGAGGACGATATAAAGCGCGGTAATAAACCCAGCTTTCCCCGCAGTGGTGTAAGAAATACCCAATTGCTGAATGGAACTTGCAATCCCCAGAACAATACCGCAGGCAATTCCGCCGGTCCAAAGCGTTTTTTGCGCTTTGCGGCGCACGGCGGGATCTTCCGCCGGATGCCGGCCGGTCAGTTTGTCAAATAAAAAAATGCAGGGAATCAGAACGATTCCACCGACAATGCTTCGAATTGCATTAAAGGTGAACGGTCCGATGTAGGACATTCCGAGGCTTTGTGCGACAAACGCGGTGCCCCAGATCGTTGCGGTCAAAAGAAGGAGCAGATTGCCCCGCAGTTTTTTGGCAGACATAAGAAAACTCCTTTACCAGTCATCATGAAATATACAACACATCGCTAACGACCCGGTGCGAGAACACCGGTATTGTCAAACGGAGGAATAAAACTTTCTTCTGCGGTGCCGCCCTCCTGAATGAATCCGTTTTCAATTCCGAGGTCGGCGGCATAATCCACAAGCTCGTCATATTCTTCCTGCGAAACAGGCCGGCGCAGTTCGGGCGGAAGATCGGGCCGGGAAACCGGCGTGTACTGGTTCATCAGGCTGTACCAGATCCGGTTGCCGTAAGTTTCAAACAGCGCCTGGATCACCGCTTTGGAATCCGAAAGCTGACCGGGCAGAAGCAGATGGCGGACAATGGTTCCGCGCTGCATGATGCCGTCCTCATCCAGAACAGCGCTGCCGGTTTGGCGCACCATTTCCGCAATGGCCTGTTTTGCGCATTCCGGATAGTCGGCTGCCTGCGAATACCGTGCGGCAAGCGCAGAGGAGGCATATTTAAAGTCCGGCAGATAAATGTCCACCAGACCGTCAAGCAGCTGCAGCGTCTTTGGCAGTTCATAGCCGCCGGTGTTGTAGATAACCGGAATTCCAAGCCCGTTCCGCCGGCTTTCCTGCAGCGCCGCACGGATCTGTGGGACAAAGTGCGTCGGTGTAATGAGATTGATGTTGTGTGCGCCTTGCGCTTTCAGCTCAAAGAAGATTTCGCATAGGCGCTGTGTGGAAATCGGCAATCCCGATTCTCCGCCGGAAATCTGGTCGTTCTGACAGTACACACACCGCAGCGAACAGCCGGAAAAGAAAACGGCGCCGGAGCCGCGCGTGCCGGAAAGACAAGGCTCTTCCCAAAAATGCAGCGCAGCGCGCGCGACCCGCAGCGTATCGTCCATTCCGCAAAATCCGGTTTCTCCGGCAGTGCGGTTGACACGGCAGGCGCGCGGACAAAGGATGCAGCAGGCGATATTCATTCTGATTCTCCTATAGGTCCGAGACGACGTTGTTGATCCACTTTTTCGAATAGACGCGCGGAATTCCGAGAATCGGTTTGGCGATTTTTTCGGTGCTGACACAGAGGAAAACCGCCCAGAGCGGAAAGCCGAGATAGACGCCTAAAAATCCGAGCGGCATGCCGAGCAGCCAGACGGAGAGCGTGTCTAGGAGACAGGCAAACTTGGTGTCGCCGCCGCTTCGGCAGACACCGACAATGACCAGCATATTGATAGAGTCCGGTATGGTGGTCAGACCGTGCAGCAAAAGCAGTTCGTTTGCGAACTGAAGCGTTTCGTCCGAAACGTTATAAATCGAAAGAATGAGCGGACGCAATAAAATGACGGCAACACAGACGACAGAGCCGATCACGAGCATCAGAATCATAAAGCGTTTGCTGTCCGCAAAGGCTTCTTCCTCTTTGCCAGCGCCGATTTTGTTGCCGATCATGATTGCAGCGGCATTTCCGGCTCCGCGGACAAAGACAAGCAGCATCTGTGCAATGGTGTTGGCAATCTGGACGGCGGCGACGGCGTTTGTGCCCAAAAGCCCGAAGGCGACAGAATAAAGCGAGGTGCCGATGGACCAGAGCGTTTCGTTGATGAGAACCGGTGCGGTAGTTTTTACATACCGGCGGACAAACATGCGGTCAAAGCAGAAAAGCTCCCGGAAAGTTGCGGCGCCGGCCATTTTGTGGCGGTAAATGAAGAAAACCAGCACCGCGCACTCGACGGTACGGGCGATAACCGTTGCGATGGCGGCGCCGTTGACGCCGAGCGCCGGCGCACCCAAGAGCCCGAAAATCAGGATGGCGTTTCCCACAATATTGATCATCATGGAGAGCACGCTGGTAAAGGTTGGCAATTTCATGTTTCCGGTAGACCGGCAGACAACGGAAAGCGCAAATCCGATCACGGTCGGAACGTAGCTGATTCCGACGATGGAGAGATAGCCTGCGCCGTAGTCGATGACGGATGCTTCATGGGCATAAAAATTGATGAGCGTTCGGGGCAGAAAAATTGCGCCGACTGTAAAGAGCAGCGCGGCGGTAATGCCCAGAATGTACATCATACCGATGGTTCGCCGTGTGTTCCGGACATCCTTTGCACCCCAAAACTGTGCCAGAAAGACCGATGCGCCGGAAAAAATGCCGAACGAGATGAGGTTGAGAAGAAAGAAAATCTGGTTTGCGGCACCGGCGGCTGCAACCTGTTCGTCGCCAAGCCGGCCGAGCATAATCACGTCGGCAAGATTGACGGCGGAAGCGACCAGAAACTGCATGGAGATCGGAAGCGTCAGCCGCAGCGCTTCGCGCAGGAATGCTTTGTTTTGCTGTTTCATAATAATCCCTCAAACTTTCATGCGCCGGAAGATTCTGAGAGGCGCAAAATAAATCTGCGGAGCAGATCCAGATTGGTTTCGTCAAACACCGTGTCGCGCGGCGTGTGGATCCGGCTCAGATAAAGTCCAAAGAGCCTGGATTTCCGCAATGCGGCGACAACGGCGTACTTTTGAAATCCGATTTGATCGGATGGGTAGAAAATCGAAGCGGACGAACAAACAACCGCTTTTTTTTGCGGATCCGCAGGCAACGCTTCCTGAAATTTCTCAAAGAGCGCCCCGTCTGCTACAAAACGCCGGTTTGCCGCAAACAGCAGCGTATCCCCGTCAGAAACGCAGTCGAAGTTCACGACAGCTGTATTCCGAAGCGTCTTTTTGTGTCGGCGCCGAAAGGCGGAGGAGCCGATCAGGCCGCATTCTTCTCTGTCAAAAAAGACAAAGGCAATTTTTCGGTCGGCCAAAGCTTCCGGAGAGAGACTGAGAATGGCTTCGGTCAGCGCAATGACGCCTGAGGTGTTGTCATTGCTGGTATGGCGGTTGGCCGGACCAAAGAGCAGCAGTGCACAAAAGAGGAGGAGCGCCAGCAGGTAGGCAAAAAAAGAAGCCTCTCCGCTTTTGGTGATCCAAAAGACCATTTGCTGAACGCAGATGCTCAGCGCAACCAGAAGGAGCACCAGAAAAAGCTGGTATAGCACAGAAACGAACAGATTGCGCGGGGCGATGAAATTCGGAAAAGGCAGCACTGCACAGGTGTCATAGTGCGCGGTAAAGAGCAGATCCGCGCGGTCCGCGTCTCCGACGACGACATTGACCGTTCCGCTCGTCAGGCCGTGCCGTTCCTCAAATACCGGGTATCCTGCGGCGGAAAGCTTATCGGTCAGGCGACGGCGAAAAGCGGCCTTTTGCCGGCGGGTTTTGCGTACCTGCCATTTTTCGAGAATTTCCTGAGAAAAGCGGGTCATCGGGACAGGCTCCTTTCTGCTTGTGTGTGGTGAACCTGCGTCCGGTAAGCGCTGGGCGTCAGGTGAAAATATTTCTGAAACAGCCGGTTGAAAGAACGGATGTTGCGAAATCCGGCTTCATAGGCGATATCGATAATCCGGTCAGAGGAGAACGAAAGCGCCGCCGCGGCTTTTTCGAGCCGGTATAGCGCTAAATAATCCATAAAACTCATCGAAGCGGCTTTTTGAAACTGATGTGCGAAATAATATTTGGAGTACCCGCAGCAGGAGGCGATTTGTTCCAGCGTGATTTCCTCGCGGTAATGTGCACTCAGATAGGCGAGAACGGTTTCCAAAAGTGCCGACGCGTTGCGCAGACGGGTGCGCTCCTCCGGCAGAATGGGTGCGCTTTTCAGTTCCCGCAGAAGCAGCAAAAGCAATTTTGCGGTTTCCAGCGCCACTGCGGCCTGATAGCCCGGCTGCCGTTCGGCATCCTCTTTGAGAATTGTGGCGATAATTTCCCGGAGCGCCGGATAAGCGCAGTCTCCGGGAGAAATCCGGCTGCAGCAAAGCCGGCGTTCGGCAAGCGATTTGCAGGACTGCGGAACATAAAGTTTCATGAGCAATTCGCAGTTCTCGGTTTCTGTCCGCATGCTGTGAATTTCGCCGGGCAAAAACAGACAAAAATCACCTTTTTGCAGCAGAAGGGTCTCCGTTTCATTGGAGGCGAGAAGCGAGCCTTCTGTGACAAACAGCAATTCGACTTCCCGGTGGAAATGTGCGGCGTAGGTGATGTTCCGGCTTGCTTTGTTGATAAAGGGATATTCCGCGGTGGCGGGGTTGATATCAGATTCGAAAAGAATCGGCTTCATCGCAGACCACCTCCGATCCCATTCTATCATAAAACCAGGAAAAAGCAACTGAAGTCCATATTTTCGCAAGAAAAGCTTTGACGGAAAGCAATTGCTTTCGTATGATGAAAAAAACAACAGGAGAAAGGAAGAAAACGATGGATTTTAAAGCAGCCGCAAAAGAGCTGGTTTCCAAGATGACCTTTGCAGAAAAAATTGCGCAGATGCAGCACGATGCACCGGCCATCGAGCGCTTGGGCGTTCCCGCATACAGCTGGTGGAACGAATGTCTGCACGGTGTCGCACGCGCCGGCGCTGCAACGGTATTTCCGCAGGCGATCGGAATGGCCGCCAGTTTTAATGTGGATCGGATGTATGAAGTTGCGACGGCAATTTCCGATGAAGCGCGCGGCAAATACAACGAATATAAAAAGCAGTACGGAACGACGCCGATGTATCACGGCTTGAATTTCTGGTCGCCGAACATCAATATTTTCCGGGATCCGCGCTGGGGCCGCGGACATGAGACTTACGGCGAGGATCCGTATCTGACCGGCACCATGGGTACCGCTTTTATTAAGGGCCTTCAGGGCGATGGAAAATACCGCAAGGTGGACGCGACGATCAAGCATTATGCCGTACACAGCGGACCGGAGGCAGACCGCCACAGCTTTAATGCGGCCGTCGGACAGAAGGACCTGTATGAAACCTATCTCTGGGCATTCCGGTACTGCATTGAACACGCGCAGCCTTCTGCGGTTATGGGTGCATACAGCCGGACAAACGGCGAACCTTGCTGTGCAAGCGAGACCCTGCTGAAAAAAATTCTGCGCGGCGAATTTGGGTTTGACGGTTATGTCGTGTCGGACTGCGGCGCAATCTGCGATATCAACCAGTTCCATCATATCACGGCAAACGAGGCAGAAAGCGCGGCGCTTGCGGTGAATAATGGCTGTGATCTCAACTGCGGAACCGCCTACAAGTGGCTCAAAACAGCGGCGGCGCTCGGTCTGGTTACCGAAGAAACCGTAACCGTCTCGGTAGAACGCCTGTTTGAAGCGCGCTTCCGGCTGGGCATGTTCTCCGACGACTGCCCGTATGACGCCATTCCGTATGATGTGGTGGAGTGCAAAGCGCACACGGAGCTGAATCGGAAAATGGCACAGGAAAGCATTGTGCTGCTGAAAAATGATGGACTTCTGCCGCTGCGCGGACAGAAAAAAATTGCCGTAATCGGACCGAATGCAGATAGTAAAGATGTTTTGCTGGGCAATTATAACGGAACACCTTCGTCCTATGTGACGCTGCTGCGCGGTATTCAGGAAGGAACCGACGCACAGGTCCGGTATGCAAGAGGCAGCCATCTGTGGGATCCGATGACCGGCGGCTGGGATCCGCGTGTCGGCGACTGGAATGAGCATCCGCTGCGCGAAGCGGTGCTTGCAGCGCAATGGGCAGATGTCGTCATTCTGTGTATGGGTCTCGACCCGCGGATGGAAGGCGAAGAAGACGCGCACAATCCGAATGCAGCGGACTTGGGAGATAAAGCCAATATCGATCTGCCGGAGGTCCAGCAGGAGCTGTTCCGTGCGATTGCAGCAGTCGGAAAACCGATGGTATTTGTCAATGTCAGCGGAAGCTGTGTTGCGCTTTGTGAGCAGGACGAAAAATGCGGGGCTGTTTTGCAGTGCTTCTATCCCGGCGCGGAGGGCGGCCATGCGCTGGCGGACATTCTGTTCGGAAAAGTAAGCCCGAGCGGACGCCTTCCGGTGACCTTCTACCGCTCCGACGACGACCTGCCGCCGTTCTGTGATTATTCCATGGAAAACCGGACCTATAAGTTCTTTAGGGGCGAGCCGCTCTATCCGTTCGGCCATGGTCTGACGTACAGCGATATTAAAGAAGAATGGACAGACGAAAAGACGGCGCAAGTCACAAACAACGGACCGTATGAGACAGAGTATTCCGTGCTCCGGTACGAATGGATTCCGCACAAGAACCTCTGCGGATACCAGAAAATCAAACTGGCGGTCGGAGAGACAAAAACTGTAAAATTTTAACAGTTTGCTAATTGAATAAAGGTGGCTTTTGTACTATCATTCTTCTTGAGGAGAAGCAGTTTTGAAACAAGGAGGAGATGGTATGAAGCCAATTAAAATGGGGGTCATCGGCGCTGGCGGTACCTGGGGGCAGACGCATGTCAGCATCTATAAAGAGCATCCGCTTGCGTCGGTGACGGCAATTTGTGATCTGAACCGTTCCAGTGCAGAAGCAGCTGCGGCAAAGCTGGGCATTCCGCAGGAAGCCGTGTATACGGATTACCGCGAACTGCTCCGGCACGCGGATGTGGATGCCGTTGCCATTGTCACGCCCGACTTTTTACATGCAGAGCTTGCCGTTGCGTGTGCGAAAGCCAAAAAGCACATGCTGATCGAAAAGCCGCTTGCGACGACGAGAGAAGATGTGGATCGCATGATGGAAGCGATTGCGCAGAATGGCGTGCGCGTGATGGTGGATCTGCACAACCGCTGGAGCCCGCCGTTTAACGCCGCATGGAGTGCCATCCATTCCGGAAAGTACGGGAACCCTTGTACGGCTTATTTCCGTCTGAACGATATCCGATGGGTTGCGACAGATCTGCTCAAATGGTCGGCAAAATCTTCGATCCTCTGGTTTCTCGGCAGTCATTCGCTGGATACGCTGCGCTGGCTAATGGGGAGCGAGCCGTCGGAGATCTATGCAGTGAAACACGAAGGCGTTTTGCGTGCGGAAGGTGTTGACACTGCGGATGCCTATCAGACGACCATCAAGTTCCGCAACGGCGCAATTGCGCAGATGGAAAACGGCTGGATTGATCCGAACGGAAACGGTTGCATCAATGATATCAAGTTTAATATGGTGTTGGAACGCGGGAAAATCGATATCGATACGTCGAGCCATGGTATGATGGAAATTGCGGATGACCGTCAGGCGGTGGTTCCGGATGTGCTGGTCTCGAATTTTGTGTTTGGAAAATGCCGCGGGTTTGCCTATGAGAGTATCAGAAGTTTTATTGATCAGCTTTATACGGGGGAGGAGTTCCACGTTACGCTCAGGGACGCGGCCAATACATCGCTTTCTATTCTGAAAATCATGGAATCTGCCGAGAACGGAAAACCGGTGCTGGTTGACGGGCTTTATTAAAGAAGATGGCCCTTTCCGCGCAACTCCGTTGACAGAACTCCGGAAAAAAGGTATTCTTTTTTTGATACAGCTATTTGGGGAGAAGTTTCACTTTCTGTAGCAGGAAAAGAAGGGAACGCGGAAAAATGAATGTAAGAGCAGTTTTGTTTGATATGGATGGGGTTCTCATCGATTCCGAAGCCGTAATGCTTCGTGCCGCGATGGATGCGTTGCGGGAATTTGGAATCGAAACCGCACCGGCGGATTTTGAACCGTTTGTCGGTGCCGGTGAGGAGCGCTATCTCGGCGGACCGGCAGAAAAATACGGGTTTTCCTATCAGCCGGAATACAAGGCGCGGGCCTATGCGCTCTATGGCGCGTGTGTCCGGACAGATGCAAAGGTACCGGGAGACGTCCTTTCAACGCTGCAGTATTTAAAGAAAAAGGGATACCGCCTTGCAGTAGGGTCCAGCGCCGACCGGATTAAGGTGGAGTACAACCTTGCCGCGTTGGGGCTTCCTGCGGACTTTTTTGATGAGCTGGTAACAGGAAGCGATGTGAAGCGGAAAAAGCCGTTTCCGGACGTTTATCTTTATGCAGCGGAAGCGCTGCAGGTTTCTCCTGCAGACTGCGTTGTGGTAGAAGATGCGCTCAACGGGATCCGTGCAGCACAGAATGCGGGCATGCATACCATTGCGATTGCCTCCACATTTCCGCGAGAGCAGCTTGAAGAAGTCTCTCCGGAGGAAGTGATCGATCATCTCGGAGAACTGAAAAATCTACTCTGATCAAATCAAAAGCGCCGTAGCCGGTTGGCTGCGGCGCTCTGCATGGTTTCGTACAGAGAAAGGGTGTTGCAAATTGAAAACAGTTGGATTTATCGGAATTGGCCTGATGGGAACCTCCATGGCGGAAAATCTCATAAAAGCAGGATTTACGGTATCGGTATATACGAGAACGAAGGCCCGCGCGCAGGCATTTCTCGAGAAAACCGGTGCGGCCTGGTGCGCATCCGCCGGTGCATGCGCATCCGGAAAGGACGCAGTGATTACCATGGTCGGGTATCCGCAGGATGTGGAGGAAGTGTATTTCGGCGAAAATGGAATCCTCGATGCTGCGGCCCCGGGGACATATCTCATTGACATGACGACAACAGACCCCCGCCTTGCAGTTCGAATTGCGGAAGCGGGAAGCGCGCGCGGGCTGCACGTGCTGGATGCACCGGTTTCCGGAGGGGACACCGGCGCCCGGAATGCGACGCTGTCGATTATGGCGGGCGGAGATCCGGCGGATTTCGAAAAATGCCGTCCGCTTTTTGCGGCGATGGGAAAAACGATTGTTTATGAGGGACCGGCCGGTGCAGGTCAGCATACGAAAATGGCAAACCAGATCGCGATTTCCGGCGCGCTTGCCGGTGTTTGCGAGGCACTCTCTTATGCAGAGCACGCAGGACTGGATCCGCACAAAACGTTTGAAAGCATCTGTAAAGGTGCAGCCGGAAGCTGGCAGATGGAAAATCTGATGCCGAAAATGATTGCAGGAGACGATGCGCCGGGATTTTTCCTCAAGCATCTGTTGAAAGATTTGCGTCTTGCCTGTGCGCAGGGAGAGCCGGGCAGCCTTCCGGTATTAGAGCAGGTTTGTAAGGCGTGCGGCGAGTTGGACGCACAGGGGCTTGGCGATTTGGGGTCGCAGGCGCTCATCCGGTATTATCGCGAACATCGCGCAGAATAAAACAGCGGTTGCTTCATCAAGAAAACGTGTACGGCGAAAGCGGTACACGTTTTTTAATTTGCGCGGGAAAGATTCCGGTAGGCGGTATTTTCGTCCGCAGTTTGCGATATATATTAAGGAAAAGATCACAAGAGAGGAGTGAAGCGCGATGCCGGAGCAAGGATATCTGGTTGCAAAGGCAGTAACCTCTAATGCGAGAATTCCGGTAGAAGATGTGACCATTACGGTTACCCAAAGGTTGCCGGACGGCCGGTATGAACTGCTGGCGGTTTGGATTACGGATGAAAGCGGAAAGACGCCTTCCATTGCGATTCCGACGCCGGATTTGAGCATCAGCCAGGCGCCGTCCCAAAAGCGGCCGTTTTCCCTGGTGTACCTGATGGCGGAACATGCGCTTTATGAACGGATTGCGGTGCGGGATGTGCAGATTTTTTCCGGGATCGTGTCCATTCAGGAGCTGCAGCTGATTCCGCTGGATGAATTCCCGGAACTTCAGGATCAAACAGAATTTTTTGAAATTCCGCCGCAGCAGCTGTGAGGAGATGAAACGATGCCAATTGTAACGCCATATGTTCCCGAAACCATTACGGTTCATTTGGGCGCGCCGGCAAGCGGCGCCGCCAATGTTACGGTCGCTTTTTCGGATTACATCAAAAATGTTGCTTCCAGTGAGATTTATCCCACCTGGAATGAAAGCGCGCTCCGGGCAAATATCCTGGCGCAGGTTTCTTATGCGTTAAACCGCGTTTATACCGAATACTACCGAAGCCGCGGCTATAATTTCGATATCACGAATTCCACCGCTTACGATCAGGCATATGTTCATGGACGCAATGTTTTTGAAGATATCAGCCGCCTGGTGGATGAACTGTTCAACGACTATATCCGTCGTCAAGGGTTTGTGGAACCTCTGTTTGCCGCATTCTGCAATGGAACGACAACGACCTGTGACGGGCTCAGTCAATGGGGTTCTGAAGAGCTGGCGCAGCAAGGCTATAACTCTGTGCAAATTCTTAAGACCTATTATGGGGAGGACATCGAACTTGTGACAGACGCGCCGGTTCAGAATGTGGTTCATTCCTACCCGGGATCGCCGCTGCGCGAAGGCGACGTCGGCCCCAATGTCGTCGTCATTCAGAGTTCTCTAAACCGGATTTCGCAAAACTACCCGGCGATCCCGAAAATTTCACCGGTCGACGGTGTTTTCGGTCCCTCGACAACGGACGCGGTGCGCCGCTTCCAGGGTATTTTTTCTCTGGCAGTGGATGGAATTGCCGGAAAAGCAACCTGGTATCAGCTTGTGAAACTCTATGTCGGTGTTCAGCAGCTTACGGAGCTGAATTCCCAGGGGCAGACTTTTACAAACATTTCCTGGGCGTATCCAGATGCCATTACAGAAGGGGATCGGGGCGAAAAAGTGATGCTGCTGCAATATATGTTAGCGGTTCTTGCGGAATTTAATCCGCAGATTGCGCCGCTTTCGGTCAGCAGTGAATTTGACGCCGCAACAAAGAATTCGGTGCTGTCTTTTCAGAAGTGGGCCGGGCTTCCGGAAACGGGAGAGGTCGGTGCTGCGGATTGGGATGCGATTTACAATACCTATGCCGGAACGGCTCTGGCTGTGCAGGAGGTCGGAGAACGGTTTCCCTTTCCGGAACTTGCATCGGCCACGTCCATTTTGGAGCTGCAAAAACAGATTTCCAATTTGGCGGATGTCATTCCCGGCATGACCGACCAGCAGCTGACCGGTCAATATAATCCGGAGACCCGCCAGAATATCCGGCAATTTCAAAAGCAATACGGCCTTCCGGTGAACGGCCAGGTCAACGCGGAGACACGAAGTGCGCTGGCTGGGGCTGCCGGGGAAATGCGGTATGCGGATTCCACGCGATTTACACAGTTTCCGGGCAATACGCTGCGGTACGGCGATACCGATTAGGAGGTGCAGAAATGGCATTTTCAATTCCGATTCATTTTGTTGGCAAACCGGTACGAAGCCTGCAGACCATGCTGCGGATGATTTCCCAGTATGCCGAGGAAATCCCGACGGTGATTCCGGATGGGATCTATGCAGACAGTACGGCAGCCTGTGTAACCGCTCTGCAAAAACGGCACGGGTTGCCGATGACCGGAGAGACCGATTTTCATACCTGGACGGTGATTGCCAAAGAGTACCGGCGGGCAGTGCTGGAAATCGGGCCGGCAGAGTCAATCCATCCGATTTTGCAGCCCAAAGAGGCGATTCGCGCACAGGAGATCAATCAGAACCTGTTCATGATTCACGGGATGCTTTTGGCAATTCGGGAGTATTTTCCCTCTATGCCGCTTGTCCAGTGCAATAACCTGCACGATGCCGCATCGGTTGCGGCAGTTCGATGGCTGCAGGTTCGTGCGGGGCTGCCGGCTACCGGCCAGCTGAATCGGTCGACCTGGAAGTGTTTAGCCCGGCTTTATCGGATGGTGATTGGATCTGGATCTAGAATTTAGTGAGCGTAAAATTAACCAAATATTAAAAAATTATGGATTCTGGAGATTGATATTTTGAGATGGTTATGATATAATTTGCTTGGTTCATCTTGTGGATGGGAATGGACTGCAATAAAGGGAAAGTCGGACGTCAAAATTCGAGCTTTTATGTGTGCCGAAAGTGGTATAGATAATAGCATAGAAACAAGTCCGATTAAAAAGGAGGAAACTCTCGAATGAAAAAGGTATTGTCAATTGCCTTGTGCCTGTTGACCCTCTTAGCGGTAATTCCGTTTGCGGCGCCGGCGGCACAGGCGGCGCAGGCAAGCCAAAAGGGAAATTATTACGCAGCGGATACGACGAGCGGCGCATTTAACAGCGACGCGGCGCCGACGCTTGCAGAAGGCAATACGCAGCTTTCCTATGCGGACGGCTTTGTCAAGGTGAATAAAACACTCAGCGAGACGGGAACAGAAAACCTGTTTGACGTCAACCTGGAAGTGGTCACCAAAGAGCAGATCGAACAGATCAATACGTCTCCGGATGCTGCTGCAGTGCTGCTGATTGACGTTTCCGGCAGCATGGATAGCGGTGGAAAGATCGGCCATGCCAAACGTGCGGCGCAGACGTTTATCAACAGCTTTAAAAGCACGCACTCCGGCGTACAACGGAAAGTCTCGATCGTGGTGTTTAGCGGCAACGACACGAGGGAACGGCGGGATGGTGCAAGGGTCCAGCAGACATGGACGGATGCCAGCGCACTGGCAACGGCAAATAACCAGACCTTGACCTCATCCATTCAGAGCATTTCGGCATACGGCGGCAGCAACCTCGAGGCCGGACTGATTTTGGCGCAGAATATTCTCAAATCCGACGATGTCAAGGATATTTCCAATAAAAATATCGTTTTGCTGTCCGATGGGCTTCCGACATATGGCGTAGACAAGAATAACGCGGCTGCCGATATTACCTCTATGAGCAGAGTTTGCCCGAATGGAAAAGGCATGATCGGAAACGGATATGGAACTTATGATGGTTCGTTCTTGGAGCAGGGAAATTCGTCCCTGCATACAATTCATGAAAATATTGTTCCGTGGATGACTGCTATCCACAATGCAAACATTTCGGCGTATGCGGTATATGTCGGAAACGATACGTTCCAATGCAAACGCGATTGTGAATGGGCTGGAGAATCCGCGGGCTCCTGGCTCAGCGGAGTCGGCTTTACGACGTTCTCCACGACAGACGCAAACAAGCTCGAAGAATACTTCCAGAATATTTCCGAGTGGATCCAGCTTAAAGCAAATGCTTGGACGGTAACGGATCCGATGGGTGCAATGGTCAATTTTGAAGGCTTTAACACGTCCTCGGATATCGTGGATGAGTTCGCTACAGCGGACAACGGCCGTACCGTAAAGTGGGATTTGAAAAAATCCTCTGCAGGCGGACGTTATACGGTAAGAGATCTTTCTGCCGGCGAGAAAGAGTATGTGTACACCCTTTCTTATCAGGTGAAGCTCGATACGCTGAATCCGGCATTTAAAGCACAGGATGCAAGCGGAAATACGCAGTACTATCCGACAAACGGCGTAACCAGCCTGTACTATACGCTGGAAAGCGCAACCGAGCAGCTGACAGCGGACTATGCATATTTCAACATTCCTTCGGTAAACGGATTTACCGGCGACATCAGCCTTTTGAAGAAGGGCTCCTTCGGCGAACTGGTGGAAGGCGCAGTCTTTACGCTGACAACTGCGGATGATCCTGATTTTTCGATGCAGGCAACTTCTACTCTTGATGAAAACGGCAACCTGGTATTGGAAGGAATTCCGTCCGGTCATACCTACACACTGACAGAAACGACAGTTCCGAACGGATATCAGGATAATGGCGTTACCGTGCCGATTACAGTGGCATGGGGTGCTGCAACTGCAGACATCATCAGCGATGCAATTCACAATGAGTCGAAATTGCTTGACAAACTGACGGTTACGAAGATCTGGGACGATGATGGCAACCGTGACGGCGTTCGTCCGTCGAGCATCCGTGTCCAGCTTCTGGCTGACGGAGAGGCTTACGGAAATCCGGCAGAGCTCTCTGCGGATCAGATAGACAATGACGGCAACTGGACGTATACCTGGGAGGGCCTCCCGGCTTATAAGAACGGTGTTCTGGTAACCTATACGGTAGAAGAATTGGATGTCGATGGATATGATTCTTCGTATGATCAGAACAGCCTTGTGATTACCAACACACATGAAATTGCAACCGTAGAGAAAACGGTCACAAAAGTCTGGGACGATGATGGTAACCGTGACGGTGTCCGTCCTGAAACGATTTCCGTGCAGCTTTATGCAGACGGTGAAGCCTATGGTTCCCCGGTAACGCTTTCTGCGGACATGATCGACAACAGCGGTAACTGGACCTATACCTGGAACGATCTCCCGGCCAACAGCAACGGCCAGCCGATTCAGTATACGGTGCAGGAAACGGAAGTTGATCCGAACTATACCAGCACTGTGAACGGTATGACAATTACCAACAAGCATGAAGTGGAAACTGTCGATAAGACGGTTACGAAGATCTGGGACGATGACGACAACCGTGATGGCATCCGTCCGGATCGGATTCTCGTTGTGCTGTTTGCCAACGGCGATCAGGTCAGCGAGCCGGTCGAGCTGCGTGCAGAAACGGGCTGGAGCCATACCTGGGAAGACCTTTTTGCAAACGATAACGGTGAGCCGATCGAGTATACGGTACAGGAAATGGAAGTTCCGCTGCCCTACGTTGTATCGGTAGATGGATTTAACATTACGAACAGCTATAAATCTGCAACGACAGCAAAGACCATTACAAAGGTTTGGGATGACAACAACGACCAGGATCGGATTCGTCCGGAGAGTGTTGCGGTTCAGCTCTATGCGAATGGAAACGCTGTCGGAGAAGCCGTTTCGCTGAGTGCGCAGAGCGATTGGTCTTATACGTGGGAGAACCTGCCGGTGAATGAAAAAGGCAAGGCGATCGAATATACGGTGGAAGAAATCGATGTTCCGGAAGGATATGAGGCTTCCTTCTCTGCTGAGACGTTCACGCTGACCAATACCCATAAACCCGGAACAGTTGCGAAGACGGTCGCGAAGGTTTGGGACGACAACAATAACGCTGACAAAAAACGTCCGGACAGCATTCAGGTTCAGCTTTATGCGAATGGCGATGCGGTCGGCGATCCGGTTGTTTTGAATGCGGATGGCGATTGGAAATACACTTGGGCAAATCTGGATGCGAAGAAAGATGGCCAGGAAGTTTCCTATAGCGTCAAGGAACTGGAAGTCCCGAAGAATTACAAAGCGTCTTACAGCGAGGATGGATTCACCATCACCAACAAGCTGCAGAAAGATCCTGTAAAGCCGGTAACCGGTGATACAATGCATTTGGGACTGTGGCTGATTGGATTTGTTGTGGCAGCGAGCGCTTTGTGCGTAGGAATTCTTCTTAAAAAGAAGACTAGCCGGAAAGCGGCTCGGCATTCCTAAGATCGGAATCCACAATTAGAAGTGCGCATCAAACGGTGCAGAACCCAGCTTGGGTTTCTGCACCGTTTCTTTATGGTATTTTATTCAGAATGCTCTTGCGTTTCTGTCGGCGGAAAAGTTCGGGCACTTTCACATAGAAAAATGAGAATGCGCTGGTTGATAAAAAAAGGCCAGAGAAACGCGTTGTGATAATTACAAGAAAAACAAATTCGGAATCGTACAATATTCTCTGCATTGGCGCGAGGTATTTCGGAATTCCGGGCGATTGAGCATGGAATGGAACGATATTTTTTCTTCCACCTTTTCGCGCGCTTTAGGAAAAGCCTGCGATCCCCCCGCCCTAGGGTTTGTGGAACCCTGCCCTTTGGCGAGAATGAATTATTTAGAAGCAGCAGAATTTGCTTAGCCAGATAAAATAATTGGCACAATGCGTGCAAAGCGCGTGGGAATAACTTTTGAAGTGCAGCTTTTAACGGATCTCAATGAAAATGTTGGACAGGCAAATCTATTCCGTATGCCGCATGAATTGCGGTATTCGGGAAATTTTAAAATCGGAATGCAGTTTCTGCTTGCATTGCCCCGGCGTCCGCTTTGGTTGGTATTTTCGGACGGCAGAAACAAAAGTGGCACGAAATAGGACAGCTTGCAGATACTTTTGTAGACATGCCTTTTGACACGGTTCTAGTCCGCGGCTGCTTATTTTTGGTGTGCTTTGCTTTACAGCATGGATTTTTTTGTGATATACTGGAAATAATGCAGGGTAGATGCACAGAAAATGATGCTGCGGGGAGATGTAGCGGTGAAACTTGGAATTTCGACAGCCTGTCTTTATCCCATGGAGACAGAACGCGCTTTGGAAACACTTGTTCCGATGGGTTTTCAGGCGTATGAGGTGTTTTTTAATACCTTTCGGGAGCTGGAGCCTGATTTTGTGAAGCATCTCCGTTCTTTGGCAAATGGCGGGGAGTTTGTTTCTATTCATCCGTTTACTTCCGGGTTTGAAACCATGCTGCTTTTCAGCAGCTACCGCCGGCGCTTTGAGGATACGCTTGAGAAATATCGGCGATATTTCGACGCTGCAAACCAGCTCGGAGCAAAAATTTTTGTTTTGCATGGAGAACGTGAACCGGAACGCAGCACCATTACGGAAGAGGAATATTTTTCGCGGTATGTGGCCATTTACCGATTGGGCCAGGAATACGGCATTACGGTTGCGCAGGAAAATGTCAATCGCTTTCGAAGCGAATGTCCGCTGTTTATTCAGCGGATGCGCGCTGCATTAGGTGAAGAATGCGCGTTTGTGTTTGATGTTAAGCAAGCGGTGCGTGCAGGAAAAGACCCATATGAAATGCTGTGTGCAATGGGCGAACAGCTTGTGCATGTACACATCAATGACAACACGCCGCAGGAGGACTGCCTGTTGCCCGGACGCGGCATAATGGATTACGAGCGTCTTCGGAAAATGCTGCAATCCTTTTCTTACAACAGCTGTATTCTTTTGGAGGTTTATCAAAAAAACTTTGGAGAATTATCCGAAATTATGGATGCAAAGACCTGCTTAGAGCACTTTTTTTGAGGAATTTCCGGACTTTTTCTTGTATGTTGTTTTTGAGCATGCTATAATTTAAAAAAAGGAAAGGGGGCGGAATGCTTTGAAATGCCCTTTTTGCAATTACGGTGAGAGCAAGGTAATTGATTCCAGACCTACGGATGAGGGGGAGCGGATTCGCAGGCGGCGGGAGTGCCTAAAATGCGGAAAACGCTTTACAACCTATGAAATCATCGAGACACTTCCGATTATTGTCATCAAGAAGGATAAGTCCAGAGAAACATTTGACCGGAACAAATTGATGCGCGGATTGCTGCGTGCTTGTGAAAAACGTCCGGTAACGGTGGATGCCTTGGAAAAAATGGTGGATGACATCGAGTCCACACTGCAGAATTCTTTGGATCGGGAGGTTCCGTCCAGCTTGATTGGAACATACGCGATGGAAAAACTGAAGGATGCGGATGAGGTTGCGTATGTACGGTTTGCTTCCGTGTACCGCCAGTTTAAAGACATCAATACGTTCATGGAAGAGCTCAATAAGATTATCAAAAGCAAATAAGATACACAAATAGAGCGGCCGCCCGATGGGCGGCCGTTTTTTGCTGCGCCAAAACAAATATTTACACGATTAGGAAGAAAAAAATTTGTATTTCAATCGCGAGACGGGGGATTGAAAAGTCGAATCATGGAATACAGCCTTCGCAGAACGTGAATTGTATACAGGCGAAGCACGCAAAAAATGGCGAGTTTGCAATCGGGAGCCTACATGTTTGGCCACCAAGACAGCGCGTTGACTTCAATATGAAACGCGATACATGCTTAAAATTCAATCCTTCTTTTAAAGAATATTTTCAATTGAAATTTCTTCTGTTACAATCAGCTGGCGAATTTGTGCTGCCGCGCGGTCACATTCTGCAGAAAACTGCGCAGTTTCCCCGCCGCGGATAAGCGCCGGCAATGCCGCAAGCGTGTCGTCAACAGCTTCCAGACGGCTGTGCGACATGTACATGCATAAAACGTGATGACTTTCCTCCCACATATCGATCAGCATAAGGCTCATGGAAAGTGCTCGTGCATCGTCGCCTTCCCGGACGGTCTCCTGAATATCTGCAATTGCGGAAAGGATGGGATCCGTACGCGTATGGGAAACCTGTGCGCCTGCGGTACAGATGGCAACCAGCAGGATCAGAATCAAAATTGATGCCCAGATCCGTTTCATGCGTTCTTCTCCTTCTTGATAATCTGAAAATCACCGGCGGTATTGGCGGTCATCAGAAATACGTCTGAAACCTGAAGGTTTTTCCCTTTTAGGACGCCCTCAACCCACGCGCGGGATTTGTTGCACAGTTGAATTGAAAAATCGGAAAATTCTCCGTCGCTGATGACAACCGTCTCAATTCCCTGCTCCGGAACCGCAATTCCCAGCATTCCTGCAGTGGCGGACTCCTGATCGGGCTTTTTAATGACGCTCATTTTTCCATTGGTTTCAATAATAGCATAGGCGACATCCTGTAGACTGAAAACATTGTGCTGCCGAAGCTGCTCGGAGAGGTCTTCGGTGCTCATCCGCAGTGCACGCATGGCGCGCTGATCAATTTTTCCGTCGTCGATCACGACAATCGGTTTTCCGCAAACAAATCGTCGAAAGCGCATATTTTTCAGCATGAAAACAGAGAGGGCAATTTCGCACATCACCAAAACCGCAATGGGAATGACACCGCTGGAAAGCGGTTGTCCGGTATCCTGCATCGGAATTGCCGCAATATCAGAAATCAGCAGCGTGACAACAAGCTCTGAGGTTTGCAATTCGCTGATTTGCCGTTTTCCCATAAGGCGTACAGCGATGAGAATGAGGACATAGAGCAGCAGCGTCCGGACAAATGAAATGGTCATACAATCCCTCCGGTTTCCATTTGCCGATAGTGTTGCTTGTTTTGTCGGATTTATGCGGTAAAGACCTGGATTACAGGTATAATTTTTTGTTTGCAGATCACACTAGTGCTATTGTATTCCGGAATTTTTCTGGGAAAATCCATCTGTAGGAAAACAGGAGGAGCGCTATGGAAGAAAAGCGGTTTACCAAGTCTCTCTGCGAAAATGTTTTGCTTTTTCAACAGGCTTTTGATGAAAGTATGGACTTTGTCCTTCGAGAATTTGAAATTACCGGTACAAAAGCAGCGCTTATCACAATGGATGGGCTCGTCAACAAGCAGACGATTGCACAGAGTATTTTAAATCCCATTTTAAACGCTGCAACGGCAGCATTCAGCGATACGGAGAAATACCGCTATATCCGCGACCATGCGCTTGCGACGGTAGAACAGCTGCAGGTTGTCGATTTTGCCGACGCGCTGGATAAGCTAATGGCCGGATTTGCGCTGCTGCTGCTGGACGGCAGTGCGGATTTGCTCGCATTCGGCGTGCAGGGGTTCGATTTTCGGAGTGTTTCGGAGCCGGAGAATGAAACCACGCAGCGCGGCTCAAAAGAGGGGTTTGTAGAACCGTACCAGGTGAATGCCTCGATGATTCGCCGGCGTCTGCGGACGCCGGATTTGAAATTTGAGCGTATGACGGTTGGAAGTGAAAGCAATACCGCGATTGCACTGTGTTATTTGCGCAGCGCGGTTTCCGACACGCTTCTGCAAAGAATCCGCGCCAACATTCACAAGATTCCGTTAAAAACGGTATTTGCGGCTGGGTATCTTTCTCCGTTTCTGGAGAAGGGCGGCATTTTCAACGATGTTGGCTATACGGAGCGGCCGGATACGGTTTGCGGGAAAATTGCGGAGGGCCGGGTAGCCGTTTTGGTGGACGGGACGCCGAATGTGCTGATTATTCCCTATCTGTTTGTTGAAAATTTTCAAAGCTTTGACGATTACATCAATCCGCCGTATTTTGCAACGTTTGTCCGTTGGCTGAAATATTTTTCCTTTTTTCTCTCGATGTTTTTGCCGGGGCTCTATGTCGCTGCCGTGACGTTTCACCCGGAAGTCATTCCGGATGCACTTTTACGGAAAATCGTCCTGGCGGAGGCCTCCACACCGCTGCCGGTTTTAGCGGAAGCGTTTTTAGTGACCATCCTTTACGAAATCATGCGGGAAGCAGGGCTGCGTGTCCAAAAACCACTCGGACAGGCGGTCAGCATCGTGGGTGGACTGGTAATTGGAGAATCGGCGGTAAATGCTGGAATTGTCGGATCGCTCACTTTGATGATTATCGCACTGGCGACGCTGGCATCCTATGCAACCCCAAAGCTCTATGAAGCGGCCGGCGCGATGCGGATGCTGCTGCTATTGCTCGGCGGTCTGTTTGGTATTTGGGGGATCACACTGGGATTTTGTGCGGTGCTTATCGAAATTTGCGGGCGCAGCGTATACGGTGTTCCGTTTACAGCGCCGCTGTCGCCGTTTCGCCTTTCAGCCATGCGGGATGTGCTGATCCGGGCAAACTGGAAGACGCTTTCCAAACATGCCGCAGTTGTGCAGAACATGCCGGGCGCAGAGGCACCGGCAACGGAGGATCAAAAAAATGACAGAAAAGGAAACTAAAATCGGTGCAGGACAGCTGTGTGCAATCGCGTTTTTAAGCCGGCCCATTATTATGCTGACGCTGAATGCTGCGGTGCTGGGGGGAGATGCCGTGCTCGATAACGCCTTATCCGCCGTGCTGATTCTGATTTTGGGATTGCTGTCTGCGGTGCCGGCCTTTTTGCTTTTTGCGCGCTATCCCGACCTTGACATTTTGAAGCTAAGCCGTGGAATTTGGGGCCGTGCAGGCATTTGGGTTCCCGTATTTTACAGCGCTTATTTTGTGCTCATGGGCTGTTACTATGTCTCCTTTTTTGAGACATTTATCGGGAATGTCATGGATCCGAAAACGCCGGTATGGCTGGTGGGACTCGGGATCATTGCAGTCTCCTGTTACGGCGCAAAGCGTGGGATTGAGGCGATTGCCCGCAGTTCGGGCTTCATCGTGGTCGCAATCTTGCTGGGGATTCTGGTGATTTTTTGGACACTGCTTCCGGAAATCCGTTCTGAAAATTATCGGCCGCTACTTTATAATGGGCAGAAGCAGCTTTGGAATGGGGCGTTTCTTGTTTTGGCACGCGGAATGGCTGTGCCGTTTTTGGCATTTTTACTTCCGCAGACCAAAGGAAAAATCAAAACGGCTTTTGTGGGATGGAGCCTCGTCACTGCGCTAATCTTTGGAGCACTCATCGTCGTTCTTGTCGGCGCGCTCGGCAGTTTTTTAAATACACAGCTGTTTCCCGTGTATACGGCTTCGGCGCTGTCGAAAATTGGACCGATCCAGCGAATGGATGCGATTTTTCTTGCAATCTGGATGTCCGGGCTGGTTGTGGAATTGTCCGCCGCATTTTATCTGCTGTCTGTCTGCGGAAAAGAAATTTCGGAGAACCATGGCGGAAATTGGGCACTGTTTCTCGCAGCGCCAATCGTTTTTGCGGGAGCGCTGTGGGCTGCAAATACGCGCTCTGTACAGCGCGTTCTGTTTGGAAAAGCGCTTCTTTTGACCGTTTCGGCCATAGCAGCGGTGGGAATTCCACTGCTGCTATGGATCTCGGACTCGATCCGAAAACGAGGAAAAGGCACTGCCTTCAAAAAAGTAACGGTTGGAATGCTCGCGGTACTCCTGGTGTTTCTGACCGGGTGTGAGGGGCAAGTCCTAATCAACCGCAGAATGCTGATCCAGGGAATGGGGATCGATTACCGAGACGGCAGCTACCAGGTTTGTGTATATGCAGGCATTTTGGAAGAGGAAGAAGAGAAAACTGTATTATATCGGGGAAGCGGGGAAACACTGCTCCATGCGATGGACGAAATTGTGCAGTATAGCGGCAAAACACCGATGTATTCCCATAATTTGTTTGTGCTTTTGGGGCAAAGCTGCGGCGAAGCCGGACTGCAGAATGTGATTGATTTTTTTGTCCGCTATTATGAATCGCGCGCATCATCCTATCTCTTTTTTTGCAGGACAGAAGCAGAGGACCTATTTGCGCTGCAGGATGCAGACGGGAAGTACCCATTGGCGGAAGAGACGGATATTTTGACAGATGCAGAACAAGTTGCAGGTAGGAGCGTAAACGCAACGGTTGTAGACGTCGTAAACGGGCTGAACGCACCGGGACAGTCTGCCTATTTGTCGGTAATGGAGGCAGACAATCAAAAAATCCGGCTGAACGGAACGGCGTATTTTCGGGATGGCGTCTATGCCGGCATGTTAAGCGAGGCAGAGTCGCGCGGAATGCTATTGCTGAAAAACCGGTTTGTTTATGGTGCGGAGGCTGTTCCTGCGGAGGATACCGGCCCAGTTACGCTGTCACTGCGGGATGCATCTTGTCGCGTGAAGACAGAATGGATCGGCGATGTGCCGCATTTCACCATTACCGTGCATTGTGAAGCGGATATTGCTGAAATTACACACGGACTTGGCCGGCCTATGGGGGCAGGATACTACGAAAAATTTGAGCAAGCGCTGAACGAGACGCTGCAAAAAGAAATCACCGCAGCCATTGAGACGGCTGCGGTGCGAGATCAATGCGATGTATTCGGATTTTCAAACCGACTCCTGCAGCAACAACCGGAAATTTGGCGCGTACACGCCGAATCTTGGCCAGACTTGCTGCAGCAGCTTTCCTATACCGTTTCGGTCGAATCCAATATCGCCAGAATGGAAGAAGAAATTACGCCGATTTTGCATTAGGCTTTTCCGGTGGATCCGAACCCGCCGCGGTTTTTTCCGCCCAGCGTGGAAACTTCTTCGATCGAGAAGTGCGGCATTTTCTTTAAAATCCGGAATTGGCAAATCCGATCGTTTTCGTGGATGACGGTATCCCGCACAGCGAGAACGGGAAACTTCCAGATGTCGTCGTCGCCGCAGTAGGATTCATCTACGACGCCGACGGAATTGGTTTGCAGAATTCCCCACGTCCGGAAGGTCGAACTGCGCGGGGCCACGTGCGCCTCATATCCTTCTGGAAGGCGAATCGAAACGCCGAGGGAAATCAGCCGGGATTCGCCAGCCTTCAGCGTTGCCGTTTCTGCAGCGCGCAGGTCGATCCAGTCGCCGTTTTCACGTTTTTCGAGTTTGTCGATATTGGGATTGTGATATTTTACAAAAAGCTGCATGGGAGTTCCTCCTAAAGGCGGCGCATGTCCGCAGAATACAAATGCGTGCTGCATTCAGCTTACACGCTCCGGACGTGCTTGTCAACCTGCTTGCAAACGGTTGGTGCAAAAAGAGCCAAAAAGGGCGCTCCCTTTCGAGAACGCCCTTCTTTGTTTGCTTATTTTTCGGCTTTTTCGCCGGAATCGTCAGTTGCAACACCGGCAGCAGCGTCGGCCTCCGAGGTGAAGGTGAACGTTTTGCCGTCGTATCCGCAAACAACCGGTACACCAGCTTTGACGGCGCCTTCGAGCATCCGCTCCGAAAGCGGATCTTCGATGTTGGCACGGATGGCCCGGCGCAGCGGACGCGCACCGTACACCGGATCAAATCCCGCTTTGGCAACGGCATCCACCGCAGCGTCTTCAAACCGAATTTTGATGCCCAGCCCTTCGAGACGGCCTTTCAGAGTCGCAAGCATCCGTAGTGCGATTTCGTGAATATCATGATCATTGAGCTTGTTAAACACAATGATATCGTCCACACGGTTGAGGAACTCCGGACGGAATGCTTTTTTCAGCTCGCCCATGACAAGCTCTTTGACCGTTTCGTTGTCATTGTCCTTCTCGTGATTGTCGTCAGTTGCGAAGCCCAGCGATTTCTGCGTATCGGTAATCAAACGTGCGCCAACGTTGGAGGTCATGATGATCACAGTGTTTTTGAAATCCACATGGCGGCCCTGCGAGTCGGTCAGACGGCCATCCTCCAAAATCTGAAGCAGCATGTTAAAGACATCCGGATGCGCTTTTTCGATTTCATCGAACAGCACAACAGAATAGGGCTTGCGGCGAACCGCTTCGGTCAGCTGACCGCCCTCTTCGTAGCCGACATATCCCGGAGGCGAACCGACCAGACGCGAGACGGTGTGTTTCTCCATGTATTCGGACATATCCAGCCGAATCATCGCGTTTTCATCGCCAAACATCGCTTCCGCAAGAGATTTGCAAAGCTCTGTTTTGCCGACGCCTGTCGGACCGAGGAAGATGAAGGAACCAATCGGACGTTTCGGGTCTTTCAAACCCACTCTGCCGCGGCGGATTGCCTTGGCAATTGCCGAAACAGCCTCATCCTGGCCGACAATCCGTTTATGCAGCGTCTCTTCGAGCCGGAGCAACCGCGCGCTTTCCTCTTCGGTCAGCTGCGCAACCGGGATTCCTGTCCACATGGAGACGATATCCGCGATATCCTCCGGAACGACTTCGCCCGCCACATGTGCGCTTGCAGCCTCCCATTCGGATTTTTTGGATTCCAACTCTGCGCGGCGTTCTTTCTCTTCGTCACGGATTTTTGCAGCACGTTCAAAGTCCTGTGCATTGACGGCAGCAGCCTTTTCCTGCTCCAGTTCTTTCAGCTGATCCTCCAGCGCCTTGAGGTCATCCGGCGCAGTGAATGCACGCAGACGTACCCGCGAGGCAGCTTCATCGATGAGATCGATTGCCTTATCCGGCAGGAACCGGTCTGCAATATACCGCGAGGAGAGTTCGACAGCCGCTTTGATGGCTTCATCTGTAATTTTTACTTTGTGGTGCGCCTCATAGCGATCGCGCAGCCCCTGCAGAATCAGGACAGCCTCCTCTTCGCTCGGCTCGCCAACCGTTACCGGCTGGAAACGACGCTCCAGGGCGGCATCCTTTTCGATATATTTGCGATATTCATTGATGGTCGTCGCACCGATGACCTGGAAATCGCCGCGCGCCAGCGCAGGTTTCAAGATGTTCGCCGCATCGGTGGAACCTTCCGCGCTGCCTGCACCGATGATCGTGTGCAGCTCATCGATGAACAGGATGACGTCGCCGGAATTTTTGACTTCGTCCATTGCGGCTTTGATTCGATCCTCAAAATCGCCGCGGTATTTGGTGCCCGCAACCATTCCGGTCAGATCGAGAGAAATGATCCGTTTGCCTTTGAGCAGCTCCGGAACCTCGCCGGAAACAATTTTCAGCGCAAGCCCTTCTGCAACGGCAGTTTTACCGACGCCGGGTTCGCCGATCAGGCAGGGGTTATTTTTGGTGCGGCGGGAAAGAATCTGGATGACCCGTTCGATTTCAGACTGCCGTCCGATGACCGGATCGATTTCGCCGCGCGATGCCATTGCAGTCAGATCGCGGCCGAACTGCTCCAGGGTTTTGGTGTTGCCTTTTCCTTTGGGATTGCCGGAGACGCCGCCGGAAACAGGTTCTGCACCTTCCGGTTCCCCGCTCGAAAGGACATTGCCGATTTCCTCTGCGATGCTGCGCGGCTGTGCGCCGAGTGCGGAGAGGAACCGGACGCCGTAGCTGTCGCCCTCATTCAGGATTGCAATCAGAAGATGTTCGGTGCCGACATAGTTGTGGTGCAGCCGGGCCGCTTCCATAAATGCAATTTGCAGAATGCGTTTGCTGCGCGGCGTCATATCGTCAGCGGTCAGCTGCGTTTCGCTGCCGACGCCGATTTTCGTCCGGATTTCATTCTCCATGGATTCTGCCGTAATACCGAGTTTATTGAGCACGGTTGCGGCAACGCCGCTGCCTTCTTTGAGCAGGCCGAGAATAATGTGTTCGCTGCCGATATACGTGTGTCCCATTTCTTCTGCCGAAGTAATGGCAAGGTTAAGTGCTTCGTTTGCTTTCGCTGTAAATCCTTTAAAGTTGTACATAAAAATGCCTCCTTTATTCCGTTAAGGCTTCGCGCACAAGTTTTGCCCGCAGCGCGTCACGCTGCGCAGAAGAGAGCGCTTTTCCTTCCGGAAGCTGTATGGTTGCGGGCTGCACCCGCACAGTTAATGCATTGACAGTCTCTAATGAAATATGGTCAATCAGGCCGGTGTTTATTCCCAGCCGGACGTTGGAAATGAGTTTCATAAACTCGTCGTTGCTGAGCAGACGTGCGTTGCGCAGCAATCCGACAGAACGGCAGATGGAATCCTGCACTTCCAGATCTTTTTCCAGTTCTGCGCGTGCGCTGCGTTCCTGCTTCATGAGCTGAAGCGCAATGCTTTTCAGGTTGTCGATGGCTTCCTGTTCGCTGAGCCCCAAGGTAACCTGGTTCGAAAGCTGATAAAGTGCGCCAACAGGCTGAGAAGCTTCTCCATAGGTGCCGCGGATTGTCAGGCCAAGCTTTGAGAGATTGGCGGAAATCCGATTAATGGTGCCGGTTTCCTGCAAGGCAGGCAGGTGAAGCATCAGAGAGGCGCGCATGCCGGTTCCGAGGTTCGTCGGGCACTGCGTCAGGTAACCGAGCTTATCGTCAAATGCGAAATTCAGGCTTTCGCCGAGCAAGGTGTCCAGGC
Organism: Yeguia hominis; assembly: GCF_014384705.1. GTDB lineage: Bacteria > Bacillota > Clostridia > Oscillospirales > Acutalibacteraceae > Yeguia > Yeguia hominis. The sequence continues at coordinate 39,440 of NZ_JACRSN010000009.1, forward strand.
GGTCTGCCATTTGCAGCGCGCCTTCGAAGTTAAAGCCCTCGCACATGACCTGAATGCGGAGGTGATCCTCCTCATTCACCATGATCGAAACGCTTTCGTCCTTCATGAGGAGAACAGCGCGTCCTTCCGGATGGGAAATAAATTCCGGACTGACGAGGTGCCGTTCTACGAGAGACACGCGCGTAATCTGGGAAAGGTCTTTCAGACGGTACAGGACAAATTCGTTTGCGATGGGGCTGGTTTCAATGGCTTTTTGAACGGCGGAAATCACGCGTTCCCGATCCTCTGTATTCATACGGGAAGGAAACGGGCAAGTGCGCAGATTTCGCGCCAAACGAATGCGGGTGCTGATGATGACGTCGCCCTCGGCGCCGCTTTTTTCATACCATTTTTTTGTTTCAAGCATGATCCTGTTTTCCCTCCTCCAGCGCTTTGATTTCATCCCGCAAAACGGCGGCCTCTTCAAAACGCTGCTTTTTAATTGCATCCTGTAGTTTTCTGCGCTTGATTTCCAATTCTTCCTGTGGAACTGCCTGGATCGCATGTTCTCCGCGGACAACCATGGCAGCAGAACCCGGACGCTTGCCGCGGTGGGTTGTATTGCCGTGAATCCGCTGGATAGAAGGAATCAGGCGGTCATAAAAAGTATGGTAACATTCTGCACATCCGACTTTGCCGGCCTGTGCGATGTCCTCGAACGAAGCGCCGCAGGAAGGACACCGAACGCTATGGGGGAGTGGTTCCGATTTGCCAAGCGGATTGCCGAGCAGTGCGCCGAAATGAAATCCCCAGTCGCTAAAAAGATCGCCGTAGCCCATCTTTTTGGCGCATTCCGCACACAGTGCGCATTCACTGAGCTCTCCGTTGACAATGGTCTTTACATGTGTGGTAGCCGGATGTTTTCCGCAAGCTTGACATAGCATAGTAATTCCTCCCTTTTATTTCGAATCCAAAATAATCATAAGCATTTCTTTGAAAACCGTCGCACGAAGCGTGTCGCGCATTTCCTGCGGAACGGAAGCGTACGTGCGGTTTGCCGTTGCGGCATGTATGAGGCGCGCTTCTTTTTTATCCAGAATCCCGCTTTGCAGCATATTGGTCAGCATCGCCCGCGCGGTTGCACTGTCAAGCGTCTTTCCGATTGAATTGACGATGTGCATGATGGATTCTTTCGGATCCACCGTAATACGCGTGATACGGATATATCCGCCGCCGCCGCGCCGGCTCTCTACGATATATCCCTGCTCCGGTGTGAAGCGGGAAGTAATGACGTAGTTAATCTGGCTGGGAACGCATCCCAAGATGTTTGCCAACTCATTGCGCTGAATTTCTGCGGAACCGTGATCTGTTTCCAGAAGCTCTAAAATATAGTTCGCAACGCTGTCGCTGATTTTCATAACGCTCACCTTTTGCCTTTGACTTTCTTTGACTTTTGTCTATAGTATAAGGCCTGCGGATTAAAAAGTCAAAGTCAGTTAAAGTCAAAAAATAAACATACAACACGAATAAATTCGCAAAATTCAAAAATATCTCATGATTTCAAACGGAATCTCAAATTTTCGGCTGATTTCATTTGATTTCAATTTTTCAAAAAATAGAAGGGGACGGCTTTGATTAAAAAACTGGAACACCTTTTGGCGGGCTGCAATATACTGTTAATGTAAACCGAAAGGAGGCAATCACCCATGTGTTGTAACAATTTATTTGGTAACGGAAACTGCTCCTGCATCATCCTCATTATCCTCATCCTCTTGTTCTGCTGCAATGGCTGCGGCGGCGGAGAATGCGGCAATAGCAACAACGGCTGCGGCTGTGGCTGTGGCTGCTAACCCGTAAACTCCATGCAAAAAAGGGAGACTGCAAATGCAGTCTCCCTTTTTCATAATGCTTGTTTGATTTTATTTTTGCTTTCGCTGTATTTTACGGAGCTGTTCAAGCGTAAAGTCCGGGGTTCGATAAGAACCGAGCGGCATAGGCTTTCCCCGATACATTCCGTGAAAATCCGTTCCGCCTGTTGCGAGCAGGTGTTTTTTTTGTGCAAGTTCCAGAAAATCCGCTGTATCCTGTTCGTTTGCACTGGCGTGCCAAACCTCGATTCCATCCAGCAGCTTTTGCTCGGTCAATTCCAGCAGAAGGTCGTAGCTGTTATAGTGCGCAGGATGTGCAAGCACCGCAAGGCCGCCGGCGTTATGAATCTGCGTGATAACCTCGTAGACATCCGGATAGCTGATCGGACTATAGGCCAGCCCGCAGCGCGGATGAAAAAGCTTCTGGAAAACCGGCCCGAAAATGGAATCGGCATATCCGGCGTCCATCAGCGCATGCATCATGTGTTGCTTATAAATAGTTGTGCTGCCCTGTGCCCGCCGGAGAACCATCTCGATCGGAATGGGATAGATTCGCTGCAGCTTTTGCAGCATGATATTCGCCGCTTTCCGGCGGCTGTCTCCAATCTGTTTGCAAAGGCCTTCCAAACGATCCGGAAATGTACAGCAATAGCACAAAATGTGTACTTTGCGGTTGCGTGTCCGGTCATAGGCAGAAAATTCGGCGCCCGGAAAGACCTCTACACCCTGCCGTTCTCCCAAAATTTTTGCGCGCGTCGCGCCGGCAAAGGTATCGTGGTCTGTCACGGCAATCGCAGAGAGTTTCTGCTGTTTTGCGAGTAAAATCAGATCCTCAATACTGACAGATCCATCTGAAAGTTTGGTGTGACAGTGTAAATCCGCGTGCCATTGTTCCTGTTCCATTTTGTTCCCTCGGTTCTCTGTTGATCAGCCGCAATGCTGGATTCTATTGTACTCCAAAAACAAATTTGGTGCAAGGCGGCCTTGTTACAGCAGTTTTTCTGCAGTGAACCGGTGGGGCAGAGAAACCAGCAAAACAAAATCCAGACACAGCAAAAAGAGCGAAAGGAACAGCAAAACAATAGGATTCAGCTGATAAAGTCCGGCAAAGGGAAGCGTATACATGAAAACGACCGGAAACATCAAAAACGAAGAAGTGCGGAACGCCTGATCATGACGCTGTTCGTGTCCGGAAAAATACAGGACACACAGCGCGCTTAGCAGAGCAAACAGCGGGGCAAGCAGAAATAGGGTAATCAGCCATTCGGCATTGAGAAAAAACGGAATTTTTAACAGAATGTCCCCGACAGAAGCCGCAACGGTAAAGAGGATAAAAGAAAGTACCGTAACAAGCAGCGAGAGCATCATGCAGCCGGATAATTTAATGCGCGCGAGCCGCTTGGGAGAAAGCGGCGTTAAAAGAAGCGTTTCGATGGTGCCGCGTTCCCGCTCACCGACAAAACAGCTGGAGGTGGTTACCGCAGAGATGATGATGGGGACAGAGAGAAAGAGCATCGGGCAGATCCGATCGGTGACAAGACAGAAGAGACCTTCCCGGATCCCATATTCAAAATCAGAAACCGGAATCAGAGACAAAAGCCGGACGGCGCTTTCCGCTCCGCCAATTGGGATCAGAAGAATAACCAGCAAAAAGATCACAGGCAGGATGACAGAAACCAGCAGCGGCAGAACAATCAAAAGAAGCCGAATTCCGCGTAAACTCCAGATTTCATAGAAGTCTTTTTTGAGCAAGGCGGTATCCGCGCGAGGAAAACGACGGTTCATAAGAGAGCCTCCTTTGGCTGGGTATGTGCAGAAAAGATTTCGGATAGAGACGGCCGGACAATCCGTGCCTCAAAAACCGGCTTCCCGGATTCTAAAAGCTGTTTGATGAGAAGCGGCATTTCCGATTCAGAGGGAATCGGGCGGCTTAGCCATCCGTCCTGCGGCGCTTGACTGTCGGAAGGCTCCGGCACCGTGCGGATTTCTGCGGACAGGGAAAGTCCGGCGGCGCGCCATAAGGCTTCATAGGTGCCCTGGGCTGTCATGGTTCCGCGTTGCAAAATTCCATATGCCGTACAAATGGACTGTGCTTGTCCGAGCATGTTGGCAGAGAGAAAGATCGTCATTCCTTCTTCCCGGTTGAGCGATGCAAGCAAAGCAGTGATGCGCTCGGCGGACTCAATGTCGATGGCATCTGCGGGCTCGTCCCGAAACAGAATTTTAGGACGGTGCAAAACCGCACGGGCCAGTGAGAGGCGTTCCTTCGCACCGGGCGAATAGGCGGAAACGAGGGTGTCCCGAAGATCCCAGAGATCCAGTTCTTTCATGAGATAGGTTGCCCGTTCCCGTGCATCCGCCGGGGAAATCTGGTAAAAGCTGGAGAAAAAGAGCAGGTTGTCCAGTCCGCTCATCTGTCCGTATAGATTGGCGCTTGCAGATGTAACGCCGCAGAGTGTATGAAGCTTTCCGGTTTCCTTTTGCGGGGAAAGCTGCAAAACCGTAGCGCGCCCCTGCGTTGGCGGCAGAAGACCGCACAAAATACGGATGAGCGTGGTTCGGCCAGACTGTTTGGTTCCTAAAAGGCCGAAAATTGCGCCTTCCGGGACAGAAAGGTCGACTGTATGCAGGGCAGTGCGTTTTCCGTATATTTTAGAAAGGTCAATCGTGGTGACAGCGTCCATATGAAATTCTCCCTTTCCGGCTGCATTTTGCGAAGTTGGGGCGCAATAGGCTGTGCGTTCGATCGGGATCCAATTCCTTCCCCAATAGAAAATGGCATCGCGAGATGGCTCACATGTTTTTATGCTTTTTGGAGTATGTTGCCTATGGCAAAATGTTCTCAAGGAAACAAAGCGGAGACTTTGTTTTAAGGCGGAGAAAGCCGCCGGTTATGCGAAAGCATAACGCCCTTGAGGGTTATTATGCCTATGGCAAAATGTTCTCAAGGAAACAAAGCGGAGACTTTGTTTTAAGGCGGCGAAAGCCGCCGGTTATGCGAAAGCATAACGCCCTTGAGGTTATTATAACATGTTTTTTCCCATTCGCACACCAAAAGAAAAATTCTTCCCAGTCTATAAAAAAGCAGGCTGTTTCCCAAAATAGAAACAGCCTGTATAGCGATTATTCGAGATTTAGGTGCCGGGAGAGCATGCGGTGCGTGACCACATAATAAATCACGCCGAGAAGAACGTGATAGAGAATGATTGTGAGCAGGACAAGCTGTGCGGAGAGCAGCCCGCTTTCGTGCAGAAAAGCCTTCCATGTGTCCGGGAAAATCCGATTTGCACCGAACAATGCAACAGAGGCAAGCGCGCTTTCCACAAGACGCAGCCCCAAAAACACGCCGATGCCGAGGAGAATCTTGGATTTTCCGCAGCTTGGTTTCTGCCCGAAGCCCACCCCAGCTTTGTATGCGATATCGGCTAAGGCCGTATTCTTGGCTGATTTCCCTTTGACTTCTGCCTGCCGCCAGCTGTTCCCTGATTTCATCTTTCATGCTTGCCGGATGTCGTTTCATTCCTTTTTCCGGACATAACAACATCCCCCTGATGTAGCTCTGTTTTCCTACATCAGGGAGCTTTTTGCCTATTGTCCGTTTTTACTGGTTCGGTTCATCTCTCCGTGCTTTTTGATGGGACAAAATATGAATATTTGTTTTTTAGCGGTTGTTATTGACCGCGGAGGTTCCCTTTTCGACAAGATAGGTTGCCTCGAGATCCGCAAGATGAAGCTTGACGGCCAGCGGAAAACGCTCATACGCGTGGCTCATGGCAAAACCGCCTCCCCGGACGGAATCGTCGAATCCGCCCATATGCCAACGAATCGCCATGGCTTCTTCGAGTTTTAGCCGCATTTTCCGTTCAATCAGGAATACGGACTTTTCTCCATGGCCATAGGGGAAGGAATCGTCAACGGCGAAAAAGGGTTTCTTTTCCCATTGGCCGGTTTCGTCGTTTTTGACATTGCGTGTGGAAACCTTATAATATTGCGCTTTACACAGATCGTGCAGCAGCGCGCACACCGCAAAGCTTTCCTCGTTGTCAATGCCTTCTTCAAAATACCGTGCCCGCAAAACCTGATAGACGTTTACGCTGTGCATGACCAGTCCGGCGTCACAGGCGCAGTGGAACCGTGTGCTGGCAGGCGCAGTGAAGAAGTCGGTGGAGCTGATCCACTGCAGAAGCTTATCTGCACCGGGCCGGGTAATTTGTGTTTGGAAAATCTGCTCAAATTGTTCTCGGGCGTTTTGCGCCGAAACGGATTCCGTCATTGATGATTCATCCTTTCCCAAATTGCGCGCATGGTAAATGAGGGGTCCTCCGTGACTTCCTGCAGCAGACAGTCCGGCGGAGAAAACACAGCCGCTTCTTCAACGCTCTGAAATTCCACTTCGGCATACCAGAAGACCTGATTCCCGGGCAGAAACACGCAGTTGCATTCCAGCGTATGCCCATCTGGCAGCAAATAGGTGCGAAACGCTTTCCGAAGCAATGGCTTTTTCAGGAGCGCGCAGAGTTCCTGAAAAACCTGTGCCGAAATGGCGAGTTCTGTTTCCTGGCGGACGAGCGTCCCTTCGCCTTTAAAGCAGAGCTTGTAGCTGGCATCGCCTTCGTTTGGCGTCGTTTTCCGGATCCGTACAACCGGATCGACGGCGAGATACCCCTGTTCGAGAATCGCCCGCCGTACTTCCGGAAATTGCTCCGGAAAACCGGAAATTAAAAATTTTCGCTCAATCTCCATGGGCGTCAGGCATCGTAGCCGTGAGGGTTCTGCGTCTGCCAGCGCCAGGAATCCGCGCACATATCGTCGAGTGTTTTTTCTGCTTTCCAGCCGAGTTCTTTCGCGGCTTTGCTGCAGTCTGCGTAACACATGGGGATATCGCCGCCGCGGCGCGGCGCAATCACATAGGGGATCGGTTTGCCGACCGCTTTTTCAAATGCGTGGACAATCTCGAGAACAGAATATCCGGTGCCGGTGCCAAGATTGTAGACGCGCAGTCCGCAGGGGGAATCTCCGAATTGTTTGAGCGCGGCAACATGACCCTTTGCAAGGTCGACGACATGGATATAATCGCGGACACCGGTGCCGTCCGGTGTCGGATAGTCGTCACCAAACACGCTCAGCTTCTCCAGACGTCCGATGGCCACCTGTGTGATATAAGGTACCAGGTTGTTGGGAATCCCGTTCGGATCTTCGCCGATCTTTCCGCTTTCGTGTGCGCCGACAGGATTGAAATACCGCAGAAGAATGGGACTGAATTCGGCATCCGCTTTGGCGCAGTCGGTGAGAATCCGCTCAATCATCAGCTTTGTGGTGCCGTAAGGATTCGTGGCGGAAAGCGGAAAATCTTCCCGGATCGGAACGGATGCGGGGTCTCCGTAGACGGTTGCGGAGGAACTGAATACAATGTTGTGCACGCCGTGTTGTTTCATGCTTTCCAGCAAAACCAGCGTGGACACCAAATTGTTTTCATAGTACCGAAGCGGCAGCTTGACGGATTCACCGACGGCTTTTAATCCGGCAAAATGGATGACGGCATCGATGGATTCTACCTCAAAAATATGATCGACAGTGGCCTTGTCCCGCAGGTCGGTCTCATAAAACGGAACCGTTTTTCCGCTGATTTCTTCCACACGGCGAATTGCCTCTTTTTTACTGTTGCAGAGGTTATCAATGACGGCAATTTCATAGCCTGCTTTGAGCAGTTCCACGCAGGTATGCGTGCCGATATAGCCGGCGCCGCCGGTAACCAGAATTTTCATGAAGATTCATCCTTTCTTTGTATCCATTCATGCGAAAACGCATGTTTAAAACAAATTTGTTTGCAGATACTTTTTTTATTCGAAAACGCAAGGGGGATTGCGAAATGAAGCGAAAAGATTTGCTTTTGCTGATTTCAGGCGGGGTCATTTATCCGACTTTGGAAATGGCCTGGCGCGGATATACACATGTTTCCATGGCGGTGGCAGGCGGCGTGTGCGTCGTTTTGATTGACCGGGTCTGCAATGGCGCGTTGCAGCGCAGCGGCCTTACCGTGCGCTGTTTTGCAGGCGGGACGATTATTACGTCGGTGGAACTGCTGGCAGGAATTGTGGTCAATTTCATTTTGAAGCTGCATGTATGGGATTATTCCCATTTACCGCTCAATATTTTCGGCCAAATTTGCCTGCCGTTTACGGCGTTGTGGATGCTCGCTTCCATTCCGGCGATGGCGCTCGGGCACTTTTTCGGAAAATCCAAGGAACTGAACCGGCCGCTGTTTCGCAGGCACACCGGACAGGCGCTTCCTATCAGACAAGCCTGAATGCGCAGAAACAGGTTTTATCGCGTGACGTTTTTAAGCCAATATTTTTTCCGGTAACGCCAGGTGGTCAGCGGCAGTTTGATGATTTCATCGCACATCAAGATGGCATACACAACGTAGACGTTCCAGTGAAATACAAACGCTGCCAGCGCACCGAGCGGAATCGAGAAAAACCACATGGTTCCGACATCCATTGCGAGGCCGAATTTAGTATCGCCGCCGGATCGGAAAATGCCGACGACCTGTGTGGTGTTATAGGTTTGTGCAACCACGAAGTAGGCCATGACAAACATCATAAAGGAGAGGTAATCCCGGGACTGCCCGGAAAGGTTGAGCGTCGCCATGGAAATCGGGCGCGCAATCAGGACCACTGCGGCGCCGAAAACACCTGATATCAGGGAGATCCAGATAAAGCGTTTACTGTCGCGTTCTGCACGTTCCGACTCGTTGGCGCCGATTGCTTTGCCCAGCATAATCGCCGCTGCGGCCGCAACACCGAAGCCGACGACCTGTGCCAGCTGCCGCGCAACCTGCGCGACAGAATTGGCCGCCACGGCGGCGCTGCCCATGTGTCCGATTACAACCGAGTTCATGGAACTGCCCATGCCCCAAAACAATTCGTTAAGCATGACCGGGACGGAATATTTAAGAAAATCGTGAAAAAGAAGCGGTTCCCGGACAAAAAGGTCGGAAAACCGAACCCGAACGACGTGATTGAACCGAAACGCATAGACCGCGACGATGAGAAATTCGATTACACGGGCAAGTGTCGTTGCGAGTGCGGCCCCCTGAACGCCCATAGCCGGAATGCCAAGCAGCCCGAAAATGAAAATGGCATTGAGACAGATATTGACCACCAGGGAAATGGCGTAGACAACGGTGGAAATAATAACCCGTTCAATACTGCGGATGACATTGAGATAGACCTGCGTGGCGGAAGCAATGATGTAGGAAAGGGAAACCAGACGCAGATATTGCACGCCGGACTCGATGACTTCGGTTTCGTTCGAAAAGATCCGCATGGTCTGATAGGGGAAAAGCTGCACCGCTACGGTGAACAGAAGCGCAGCAAGAATTGCAAAGCGCATCGTAATGCCCATGACTTTTTCAATCGTGCGGGTATCCTTTTTTCCCCAGTACTGCGCGGTCAGGACCACCGCGCCGGAGGTCATGCCGAAAATCAGGAGCATCATGATAAACTGCACCTGTCCGGCAAGAGAAGCGCCGGAGAGTGCCGTCTCGCCGACAAGACCCAGCATCACGACGTCCGCCGCCGAGACGCCAACGTTAATGAGGTTTTGCAGCGCAATCGGGATGATTAGGGCAAAGACCGATTTATAAAACAGTTTGCTTTCCGTTTTCAAGTAAAATCAGGCCTCCTAGATTATTTGTATTTTTGTTCGCAGTAGATACAGCGGTAGCTCCGGTTATCTTCTCCGCACAGGCGGAAAATCTGATCGATACCGGGTTCTGCAGAGGTGATGCAGCGCGGGTTTTTGCAGCGGATCACATTTTTCAGACGTTTTGGCAGCACCAGCTTTTTCTTTTCTGCAATGCGTCCGTTTTGGATGACGTCGACCGTGACATTATGATCCACATAGCCGAGAATGTCAAGATCGAGGTCGATAATGCCATCGATCTTAATGATGTCCTTGCGGCCGTATTTGGTGCTTTTGGCGTTCTGGATGACGGCGACACAGCAGTCAAGCTGGTCAAGGTGCAAAAGTTTATAGATCTGCATGCCGCTGCCGGCTGCGATATGATCGATTACAATCCCGTTTTCCAGGCTGTCGATGTTCAGCATGGTTCCACCTCCAGAAGTTTTAAGATCAGCGCCATCCGGACATAGACGCCGTTTTGGACCTGCTCGAAATATGCGGCGCGCGGATCGTCGTCCACTTCGGGCGCAATTTCGTTGACACGCGGCAGCGGATGCAGGACACACAGGTCAGGCTTTGCGAACGCCATTTTTCGCTTGTCGAGAATGTAGCTGTCCTTTAAGCGGATGTAATCCTCTTCGTTAAAAAAGCGTTCACGCTGCACGCGGGTCATATAGAGAATATCGAGCTGCGGCATAACTTCTTCGATGGTGGCGGCCTCCTGGTAGGGAAGACCCTTCTTGACGATCGCTTCCTGCAGGACATAGCCGGGCAGACGCAGCTCTTTCGGGGAAATCAGCACAAAGCGGATTCCCGTGTAACGGGAAAGCGACATGATCAGCGAGTGGACGGTGCGTCCGAATTTCAGATCGCCGCACAGGCCGACCGTAATTCCGCTGAGACTTCCTTTTTTGGCACGGATGGTCATCAGATCTGTGAGCGTCTGCGTCGGATGCTGATGGCCGCCGTCCCCGGCGTTAATGACCGGGATTTTCGAATAGAGAGAGGCCACGAGCGGCGCGCCTTCCTTCGGGTGGCGCATGGCGCAGATGTCCGCATAACAGGAAATGACGCGGATGGTATCGGCGACGCTTTCACCTTTGGAGGCGCTGCTGGTATCGGCCGAAGCAAACCCGAGGACACTGCCGCCAAGATTCAGCATTGCGGCCTCAAAGCTCAGACGGGTGCGGGTGCTGGGTTCATAAAACAGCGTTGCGAGCTTTTTTCCTACGCAGCAGGATGCATATGCTTTTGGGTTTGCGGCGATATCGTCTGCGCGGTCGAGCAGTGCTTCGGTTTCCTCGACAGAGAAGTCGAGCGGGGTAATCAGATGTCGCATCGGGAGTCCTCCTTGCCGGTTAAGATAATTTTTTCAGTTTTGCGAAATTGGACATCAGCTTTTTCGTTCCGACGCGGTCAAAGCTGATTTCCAAAAGACTGTCGTTGCCCATAGGCGTGATGGAAAGAACCATGCCTTCTCCAAAGACTTTATGGCTGACCCGGTCCCCCGGCGCATAGCTGCCGGTTTCCGAACCGCCGACCGGCCCGAAGGAGCGCGCGGCGCTGATCGAGGCAACGCGCTGTTCATAAGCGGAGCGTGTTGCAAAAACGGTTCCCTCCGACGGCTTTTTCCATTCCCGCGCCTTGGAAAAATGGACGAGCGTTTCCGGGATTTCCTCGATAAAACGCGACGGCCGATTACGGGAAGTCGAACCGAAAATCATTCTCCGTTCAGCGTTGAGCAGATAAAGCTCTTCCCGCGCCCGGGTAATCGCGACATAGGCAAGCCGCCGTTCTTCCTCAATTTCCGGCGGGTTGTAGATTGCCTGCATACCGGGGAAAATGTTCTCTTCCAGTCCGGGCAAAAACACAACCGGGAATTCCAGCCCTTTTGCAGAATGCATCGTCATCATGACAACACTGTCTGCGGAAGCGTCGAAGTTGTCAATGTCCGTCATGAGAGAGATTTCTTCGAGAAATCCGGAGAGCGTCGGCTCTTCCATTTCTTCTTCGTATTTGACGATGTTTGAGGCAAGCTCATTGATGTTGTCAATCCGGTCGTCTGCATCTTCACATTCGGTCTTGAGATAGGTCAGATAATCCGTCTTTTCAAGCATCAGATGGTATAATTCTTCCATGGAGACTTCCGGATCCTGTGCAGCGGTGATGAGCTGCCGCATCATGGAGGCAAACGCAGTCAGTTTGGCGGCGGAGCGCTTGAGCGCTTCAAATTCCTCCGCGCGGGTGATGACTTCGAAGAGAGGAATCCCGAGTTCGGAAGCAATTTGTGCAGCAATGCCGACCGTCCGGTCGCCGATGGAGCGCTTGGGCTTGTTGATGATCCGCGTCAGGCGGACCTCATCCGCCGGGTTGTTGATGACGTTTAGATAGGCGATCATATCCCGGATTTCCATGCGCTCATAGAAGCGAGTTCCGCCGATAATCCGGTATGGAATTCCCGATTTGATGAAATACCGCTCAAGCGCATTCGACTGGGAATTCATCCGATAGAGAATTGCAAAGTCGGAAAACTTCCGGCCGGAAGCAACTTCGTCGGTAATGATTTTGGAGATATAATCCGCCTCGTCCTGCTCACTGTATGCCGTATGGCATTCGATTTTCTTTCCCTCCGGATTGCCGGTCCAGAGCGTTTTTCCTTTGCGCTGGGTGTTGTTGGCAATCACGGCGTTTGCAGCGTTCAGAATGTTCTGCGTGGAGCGGTAATTTTGCTCCAGACGAATCACCTTTGCGTCCGGGAAGGTTTCCTCGAAGCTCATGATGTTTTTGATGGTGGCGCCGCGGAACTTATAGATGCTCTGGTCGTCATCGCCGACGACGCACAGGTTTTGGCTCTTCTGTGCAAGCAGACTGACAAACAGATATTGCGCGTGGTTGGTATCCTGGTACTCGTCCACCATGATGTACCGAAACCGGTTTTGATAGTGCTCCAAAACGTCCGGGCAAGAAACAAAGAGCGAAACGGTATTTGCGATCAGGTCGTCAAAATCCATTGCGTCGGCGTCTTTGAGGCGGGTTTGATAGAGCTTGTAGGCTTTTCCGATCAATTCCAGCCGATAGTCCCCGCCGGTATGCGCCAGAAATTCGTCCGGTGTTGTGAGCGTATCTTTGGAACGGGAAATTTCAGCGAGTGCCGATTTCGGCGGAAGAATTTTTTCCTGAATGTCGAGTTCCCGCAGGCACTGCTTCATCAGACGGCGGGAATCATCCGTGTCATAGATGGTGAAGTGATTCGTATACCCGAGACGTTCACCGTCCCGGCGCAGAATCCGTGCACAGGTGGAATGAAAGGTCGAGGCCCAGACCTCGTTTCCGTCGTCCCCGAGCATCCGGCTCAGGCGTTCTTTGAGCTCTCCGGCGGCCTTATTGGTGAAGGTAATGGCGAGGATTCGCCACGGCTCACAGGCACGGTCGGAGAGACGGAACCGCACGCTCTCAGAGAGCGGTGTGCCCTTTTCCAGATAGGCCCGGCAGTCAGCGAGATCCTGTTCGTCAAGCTGCGGGGAAATCCAGTCGGAATGATAGGCGTTTCCGTTTTGGATGATGTTTGCGATGCGGTTGACGATAACAGTCGTTTTTCCGCTTCCTGCGCCTGCGAGAATTAAAAGCGGGCCGTCAACGCAGAAGACGGCGTCTTTCTGCTTCTGGTTCATCCGGGAAAAATCTTTTTCGAGGATTTGTTTTCGCAGGAGTTTCAGTTCTTGTTTGCTGATTTCGTTCATGTATCCACCGCCATTTTGATTTGGTCAGGGCGCTGCGGCCGTTTTGGGCAGAACGTCCTGGATGATTTTACCGGCTGAAAAAACAGCCGACCGAAAAACCGGCTTGCGAAAAAATTTCCGCAAGCCAATGTTCAGAATCTAAAAAGAAAGCGTTTCCGCTTTGGAAATCGGAAGCCATTTTAGAACGTTTTGAATCTGTTCATCCCAATAGCGCCAGCTGTGGTCGCCCGGGGATTCGGAATACGTAAGAGAAAAACCCTCCTGCAAGAAAATGTCCCGCGCACTGCGATTCGCTTTCAGCAGAAAGTCTTCGGTTCCGCACCAGAGAAAGAGCGGGGGAAGCGGCTTGCCGGATGCTTTCAGACGCCGGGCAAGCGCGAAGAGGTCATTTTCGCTGTCGCTGAGATCCTGTAAAGTGCCAAAAGCGTTTTGAAAAACAGAGACCTCGTGCGGCGAACCGGCGAGCATTTCTGCGCTGAAAACGCGGGTGATATCCGTTGCGCCGGATAAGGAGGCTGCTGCTCCGAAGGTTTCAGGAACCCCGAGCGCAAGCTTTAAGGCGCCGTAGCCGCCCATTGAAAGACCGGCGGCAAACGTTTCTTCCCGCCGGTCCGACATGTTGGGAAAGAAAGACCGGCAGATCTGCGGCAGCTCTTTTGAAAGATAGGTCCAGTAGGGCAGACCGTGTTTCATATCGGTGTACCATCCAAGGTGTGTGCTGGGCATCACAACGGCGATTCCGAGTTCGCTTGCGTACCGCTCGATGGAGGTGCGCCGCATCCAGATGGTATGATCGTCGCTCATGCCGTGCAATAGATAAAGCGTCGGGTATTTCCCATCCTTCCGGATTCCGGAAAGACCGATTTGTTTCGATGTTTTTTGCGGAAGAAGCACATGCATCTGCATGCTCATCCCCAGCACGTCCGAGAAGAAGTCAACCTGTAAAAATGCCATGCGAACCTCCCGTGATCAATCCGAAACGTCAGATGGACTTGTGATGGTCAGAAAACATTCTGTAATAATAATTATACCTGATTGCCGGGGGAATTTCAATCGATCCCAAAGAGATTCCCGGATTCTTTTTGGCGTCAAGACAATGGTCACCCGCATATACTGGATCAGAGGAACGTTGCTGTGGGAAACGGAGGAATACGCATGTGTGGAATTGCAGGGTTTTGTGATTACGTAGAGGAGCTTACCGGGGAATCCTATTTGTGGGGAACGCTTGCAAAGCGGATGGCCGCCCGGCTGAAAACGTGCGGATCCGACAGCGGCCTGACTGTTTCAGCACATACCGCATTTGCGCAGACGCATTTCGCGTCTGAAAAACCGGTGCAGCCGGTTTGCTGTGTGCGGGATCATGTGCGTTACACCATCGTCTGTGACGGCGAACTGTACAATGCGGCACAGCTGCGGCATGAGCTGCGCGGGCTTGGCGCGCGGTTTGAAACGCAGAGAGACGCAGAGGTGATGCTGCAGGCGTACCTTTATTTTGGAGCGCACTGCGCAGAAAAACTCAACGGTGTTTATGCGTTTGCGGTAGAGGATGGACTTCGGAACGAAACCTTTCTTTGCCGAGATCGTTTGGGCGCAAAGCCGCTGTTTTATACCGAGGTCAACGGGCGTCTTGTATTTGCATCCGAAATCAAGGCGCTATTTGAATATCCCGGCGTAAACCCGGCGGTAGACCGGGAAGGACTCTGCAAGCTGCTTTGCCTTGGCGCGGCGCAGGGCGGCCAAAGTGTGTTTTGCGGAATCCGGGAGTTTTTGCCCGGGACATGCGGCTTTTTCGGGCGGGAAGGTCTGCACGTAACGCCGTATGATTTTCCGCAGGATTGCTGGAAGGGTGTTTCTTATCCGGAGCGGGTTTACCGGGTTCGGGTGCTGCTTGAGGACATTGTCGCCAGACAGATGCAGGCGGAAACGGAACCCTGTTTCCTTATGGAAGCGCGCCTGGAGTCCTATATTGCAGCAGCGCTTGCGGCGGAGCAGTGCCGGCAGCGAGGAAAACGGCTTTCGGTCTATTCGTTCGGGCTGTGCGGAGAAAATTCGTGTTTTACGCCGAAAACAGCGTTTTCCGGCGTTTTGGAAGCGGATATTCAAAAAATTGCCTGCAGCAGAGAGGAGTTGGCAGCACTGCTGTATGATGCTGTAACGGTACAGGATCTGCCCGGCACGGCAGAAGCAGATGCGGCGAATCTTTATTATTTTCAGCAGATCCACAGCCAGGTGGCACTATGTGATGTGTGTGCGGTACAGGTTTTAAACGGAAAAACAGAACCGCAACAAATTTTCCCTTGGGTTGCAAAAGAGCCGGCGCCGCTTTTAAAACCGGAACTTGCAGAAGAACTGTGCCTTGCGAATTGTATGCAGGAAATGCAGACCGAAGAGTGTGCGGACAGCCCGGAAACGATGCTTGGCAAATTGCGCTGGAATCTGGCAGAAACCCTGCGGCGGCTTGATCGGTGTGCGGCGGCAAGCGGTGTGAAACTTCGGGCGCCGTATGCGGATTTTCGGTTGGTCGAAACAGCAACCTGCTTTTTGCAGACGCAGAAAGCAGGAAGCGGCGGGCGCTTGCTGCGGGATGTGGCACGCGGACTCTTGCCGGATGCCGTGCTGGATCGTGTCCCCTGTCTGTGTGCAGAGAAGCTGGCGTGCGGAATCATTCCGGCAGAATGGCTCTCCATGGTGCTGCGGGATCCGCAGCAGCCGGTGCATCGCTTGCTCTCGAAAGAGATCGAAAGAATGCTGCTGCAGGGGAATTCCGGTTATGAAAAAACGCGGCTTCCAGCCTTTCTTTTGCAGCTGAATTTTTGGCTCAGACAGTATGATGTTGCGCTTTTGCTGTGATTTTCAAGAAAGCCCGGCTTTGTATATTTAGGACCACCTGTGGAAAACTGTTTGATAGTTGCGGCCCGCAACGGGCCGCAAATGCCGGAAAAAGGAGGAACGGATACGGCAAGCTGTATCCAAAAATCAGGATGAAACGAATCATATGCGGATTGCTTTCTGTGTGGCTGCTGTTTTCTATGGCGGCATGCAGTACACAAAAAACGGAGAGCGGGAGCTCCAGCGAAACGGCAGATGAAGAAATCACGCTCAAGATTTGGGAGTCCACCGAAGGCCCGGACAAGTTCATTCGGGAAGCGGGAGAGGCATTTCAAAAGATCCATCCCAACATCCATGTGGTGTATGAAAACGTAGAACTCGGGGACGCACGCAACCAGATTGCCTTGGACGGCCCGGCTGGAATCGGTGCGGATGTGTTCGCCACGTCGCACGACACGCTCGGAGAGTTGGTTTCCGGCGGGCATATCCTGCCGACGGACGATCCGGAAACCGTATCGGAAAATCTTTTGCCCGCCTGCCTCGATGCGGTAACGTACGGCGGAACGATGTATGGGTACCCGGTTTCGGCCGAAACGTATGCACTGTTTTATAATCGGGCATATTTGCAGGACGACGAGGTGCCGAAAACCTTTGAAGAGGTCCGCACGTTTTCAGAAGCGTTCGAAGAGGCCAATCCCGGAAAATACGGCTTTATGATGAATGTTGCAACCGGCTATTATACGGTTATGTTTCTGACAAACGGCGGCAACCGTCTGTTTGGAGAACGCGGAGAGGACGCGGCATCACCCAATTTGAATACGCCGGAAGCGGTAGCTGGAATGCGGGCATTTCAGTCCTTGCGGCCGATTTTGGATGTTCCGGCAGCAGATATTGCGGACGATTCGATTTGCGCGTCCTCATTTTCAAGCGGAAACGCCGCGATGTATGTGACAGGCCTTTGGAATGTCAATGTGTTTGAAAAGGCGGGCGTCGATTTTGGCGTCACAACCCTTCCGAGCCTTCCGGGCAGTGACGAACCGGCGGTTTCTTTTTCCGGTACGCGTGTGATGCAGGTTTCTGCATACACAGAGCATCCGGAAGAGGCGGCAATGTTTGCGAAATTTCTTCTGACGAATGAAATGCAGAAGCTGCGGTTTACCCTGACCGGTACGCTTCCGGCGACGACCATCTCGGTGGACAGCCCCTATGCGGAAAGTTTCTCCAAACAGCTTTCTTATGCAGTGCCGATGCCGGCGCTGCCGGAGGTTGCCTCCTTTTGGGAGACACTGAAAAGCGCCAGCGCAAACATCTGGAACGGTGCGGACGTGCAGAAGGAATTGGACGCTGCAAATGCGGCGGTTTCTGCGCGATAATGGATTTTTTGAAAAGGAGAGGATGCCCTGTGAAGACCGACGGTTCCTCGCGTGGAAAGGTGCGGGCGGTTTCCATCCTGTTTATGGGTCTTGCGCATCTGCTTTATTTCCGGCAATATCTGAAAGGGCTGCTGTTTGCAGCTGCAGAAATTGTGATGCTGGTGCTGTCTCCGTTTTTTGTGCGGAAGCTGCGGGATCTGATTACACTCGGATCCCCGCAGCCGGAACTTCCGGTGAAACTGCGGGATAATTCTGTATTTATGCTGATTGACGGCGTGATGGTGTGTGCGGTGCTGGCGGTGTTTTTTGCGCTGTATGTCCTTTCGGTCAAAAGTGCGCTTGCATCCTATGAAACGTTCTGTGTGCTCAAAAAACACCCGGGCAAACAGGCAGGCCGGCGGATTTCTGGAAACTCATTTCCGGTGTTCGGGCTTGCACCGACAGTTCTGCTGGTGCTCTTTTTTGTGGTGGTGCCGCTTGTTTTTTCCGCCTGTGCAGCTTTTACAAACTACGCGTCCCCCAATCATATTCCGCCAAACAATACGGTGGACTGGGTTGGGTTTGAAAATTTTTCTGATTTGTTCGGCGGAGAAGCGGCCTGGACTTCGGCGCTTGGACGGGTTGCGCTCTGGACGCTGATTTGGGGGCTTAGCGCGACGCTGACCTGCTATTTCGGCGGGCTTTTCCTTGCGGTGCTTCTGCAGGAAAGCCGGCTGCGGATTGCGCCGGTTTTTCGCGGGATTTTTATCCTGCCTTATGCGGTGCCGTCTGTTGTGAGTGTTTTGGTTTGGAAAAACCTGCTCAACGGCTCTTTCGGAATTGTAAACCGGACGCTGATGGAGCTGGGCTGGATTTCTGCACCGATCCCCTGGCTGAGCGATACGCTGCTCGCAAAATTCATGTGTATTTTCGTCAATCTCTGGGCAGGGTTTCCGTATTTTATGCTGTTGACCCTTGGCACCATGACGGCAATTTCGCCGGATGTTTATGAAGCGGCGCGGATTGACGGCGCCAACCGCGCGCAGGTGTTCCGCAAGATTACGCTGCCGCTCGTCATGTATCAGACGACGCCGCTGATGATCATGTCGTTTACACACAATATCAACAATTTCGGCGCCATTTTCTTCCTGACCGGCGGCATGCCGAAGGTTTCGGACAGCACCATTACTGCGGCCGGCGGAACGGATATTTTGGTAACCTGGATCTATCAGCTCACGGTAAATTTGCTCAAGTACAACTATGCGGCGGTGGTTGCGGTGCTTCTGTTTTTGGTGATTGCGCCGTTTGCCATTTTGAATTTCCGCAGAACCAAATCCTATCGGGAAGGGGAACTTTGATATGAAAAGCAGGACGATGCAGCGCGTGAATACGGGAATCATCTTTCTTTTTTTGACGCTGGTCTCTCTGGTGACGCTGTATCCGCTTGTCTATGTTGTGGCCGGCGCGTTTTCGCCGGGTTCCTCGATTGCGTCGCTGAGCGTGGTGCCATTCGGAGACGGCGTGACGCTTGCGCATTTTCGATATCTGTTTGAGAGTACGAACTATCTGCTCTGGTACCGCAATACACTGATTATCGCGGTTTTTTCTTCCGCCGGAACGGTTGTCATTGCATCGCTTGGCGCCTATGTCTTTTCGCGGTTTCGCTTTCCTTTGAAGAAAAGCATGATGATGGCGCTTTTGATTTTGCAGATTTTTCCCTCTTTTATCGGAATGATTGCCATTTATGTAATCTTGCTGCGGATCGGCGGAATCGATACTCTGTGGGGGCTGGTGCTGGTCTATGTGGCGGGCAATATTCCGTACAACGTCTGGCTGGTAAAAAGTTATCTCGATACCATTCCGCGCAGCCTGGACGAGGCGGCACGGATCGATGGCGCCAGTCACTTCCGCGTGTTTTACAGGATTGTGCTGCCGGTTGCAAAGCCGATCCTGACCTTTTTAATGATTTCCAGTTTCACAACGCCCTGGCTGGACTTCATTTTTCCGAAGATGGTGCTCCGCTCTTCGGAAAAGCAGACGCTGGCGCTGGGGCTGTTCAGTTTGGTGACGGATAAAAAGAACTTGTTTACGACATTTGCTGCCGGCGCGCTGCTGGTAGCAATTCCGTTTATCATCTTCTTTGTCCTGACGCAAAAGACGCTGGTGACGTCTCTCGGCGGCGCGGCGGTAAAAGAATAAATGCTTTAGAATGCAACATTTTAATAAAAATATGCAACACTTTCTCCTTTCCTGAAAGGAAAAATTCGCTATAATGTGGATAGAACCTGAGAAAAGAGGAGAAGGCAAAATGAAAATTACGTTTATGGGTGCGGGAAGCACGATTTTTGCAAGAAATGTCCTCGGAGACGTCATGTGTACACCGGCGCTTTGCGGCTGCGAAATTGCACTTTATGACATTGATCCGGTCCGCCTCAAGGAATCGGAGATTATTCTTTCTGCAATCAACAAAACAATAAATTCTGACAAGGCAAAACTTCGGACGTATCTCGGCGTGGAACACCGTCGCGAAGCGCTTCGGTCGGCTGACTTTGTTGTCAATGCAATTCAGGTCGGCGGGTATGAACCCTGTACGGTTACGGATTTTGAAATCCCCAAAAAGTTCGGCCTGCGCCAAACGATCGCCGATACATTGGGAATCGGCGGCATCATGCGCGCGCTTCGGACCATTCCGGTGATGGAAGATTTTGCGCACGACATGGAAGCGGTCTGCCCCAATGCCTGGTTCCTGAATTATACGAATCCGATGGCGATTTTGACCGGCTATATGCAGCGGTATACAGGGATCAAAACGGTAGGGCTCTGCCACAGTGTGCAGGTGTGTTCGGAACATTTGCTGCAGGCGCTCGGTATGGAGGATAAACTCGAAGGGCGTCAGGAAAAAATTGCCGGAATCAACCATATGGCCTGGCTCCTGGAGCTGCGCGACCGGAACGGAAACGACCTTTACCCCGAAGTGCGTCGTCGTGCGGCGGAAAAAAACGCAACTGAAAAGCACAGCGATATGGTTCGGTATGAATATATCCGGCGCCTGGGCTATTACTGCACGGAATCCAGTGAGCACAACGCGGAATACAATCCGTTTTTCATTAAGGCGCAGCATCCGGAGCTGATTGACCGCTATCAGATCCCGCTCGATGAATACCCCCGCCGCTGTGTTGAGCAGATTGCCGGTTGGGAAAAAGAAAAGGATGGAATTCTTGCGGACGGAAAGGTTTCGCATACGCGCTCCAAAGAATATGCGTCATATATTATGGAGTCGATGGTTACGAATGCACCGCTGAAAATCGGAGGCAACGTTCTGAATGCCGGCGGCCTGATCGAAAATCTGCCGTTCGACGCCTGTGTAGAGGTTCCGTGTCTGGTGGATGCCTGCGGCGTGACACCTTGCCGGGTAGGACGCCTGCCGGTACAGCTGGCGGCGATGAATATGACGAACATCAATGTGCAGCTTCTGACCATCGAAGCCGCCGTGACGCGCAAAAAAGAGCACATTTACCACGCCGTGATGCTCGACCCGCATACGGCGGCCGAGTTGACACTCGACGAAATCGTAGCAATGTGCGATGCGCTGATCGAAGCGCACGGCGACTGGCTGCCGGCGTTCCACTGAAAATTTGCGTGAATAGAGCTGCTTGAAAACCCAAAGCGCTCCGTGTGACTGTGAACTGCAGTCATACGGAGCGCTTTTTTGTAGAGAAAAGTGCATTGTGGAGAACAAACGGCTGTAAGCATTAGAGGCGAAGTGCGCTGCAGCTCTTTGTAAGACGGCTCAGCGAGAACGGTTTCGGACGCTGCTGCGCTCGACAAATTCTGTGCAGAGCTCAATTTTCATGCAGGGAGAGCCAGCAGATGCGTTTGCTTTACTGAGCAGACGCCGGACAGCTTCCTGTCCCATTTCTTTTTTGAAAACGCGGATTGTAGTCAGCGGAGGAGAAGTCACTTCGCAAAACGGCATATCGTCAAATCCGATGATGGAAATTTCATCCGGAATCTGGTGACCGCGCTCCTGCAAGGCCTTCATTGCGCCGAAAGCGATGTTGTCGTTGTCGGCAAAAAATGCAGTCGGAAGCGTTGCGTGACAGTTGAGATAGGCGAGCATATCCCGGTAAGAGCCCTCCATGGTCGGAGAGAGGAACGCGCAAAATGATTCTGGAAGACAAAGATCGTGGCGATCCAGCGCGCGCAGCAAGCCGGCTTTCCGATCCTCAAAGTTGTTGATTCGGAAACTGCTGCCCAAATACCCGATTTGCGTATGACCGTTTTGAATAAAATATTCGACCGCATTGCAAACGGCATCTGTATTGCCGATTAGAACGGTGTCCATGGGGTTTCGGTCAAACCAACTATCGAGCAGGATAACCGGTGCAGCAGCCTCGTGGAAAGGCGCGATATCGGAATCCGCAAGTTCTGTGGCGAGAAGCAAAATGCCGCTGGTGCTGTCGTTTAAAATATGGGTCAGGACTTCCTGAAAGTCGGGATCCTCCTGCGAAAGATTTGTAACCGTCATATGGATGCCGTTATTTCGGCATTCGTATTCGATCCCCTGAATGAGAGCGGAGAAAAACGGTGTGTCGGCCAGAACATCCCCGGATTTGGAGTAGGACACCAGACGCACGCTTTCCATTTTGGCCTGCGTGCGGTACCCGATTTCTTTGGCAATTTTTAAAACTTTTTCTTCCGTTGCTTTGCTGAATCCTCTTTTCCGGTTCAAAACATTGGAAACCGTCGCAGGGGAACAGCCGGACCGTTTGCTGATTTCTAAAATGGTTTTTTTCATTGAAAACCCGCTCCTTACTGCAAAACATTATAGACGAAACTCAAATTTTCTGTCAAGAGGGATAGATTACTTTTAAGTAAAATATTAGATAAAATTTTATAAAACAGAAAAACGGAATTGACAAAGGATCGAACGAGATATATGCTAAAAATCAGAAAGGATTGCTGCTTTGCACAGGATTTTCAAAAAGATTGTTTGCTTTGTAGAATAATCCGTAAATAAAATAAATGATAAAATTTTATTTTAAAATTATATGAAATGATTTAGGGGGGTGAACAATATGCACAGCTATCCAACGTCTGTAGAAAAATGGGGACTCTTTGAATTTCAGGCGCGCGGAAAGACAGCAGGAAATCCGTTTACGGATTACACGGTCCAAGGAACGTTTACATCCAAAAATGAGACAGTAAGGGTGTCCGGATTTTATGACGGCGAGGGCATTTACAAAGTCCGGTTTATGCCGTCTTTCGAGGAAGCGTATACCTTTACGGTGTCCGGCAGTTTTTCCGACGAAACATACGGCGGCTCTTTTTTGACAACCGCGCCTTCTTCTAAAAACCATGGGCCGGTCCGGGCTGCAAATACCTATCATTTTGCGTATGAAGACGGAACGCCGTACTATCCAATCGGCACGACCTGTTATGTGTGAGAGCTGCAGAGCGATGAGCAGATTGCAAAGACGCTGCAAAGTCTCAAAGAGGCGAAGTTTAATAAAATCCGGTTCTGCATTTTCCCAAAACATTATGATTATAACCTCGGCGAACCGCGCAGCTATCCCTATGAAGGAACCCCGATGGACAGCAGTGTGCTGACCAAGGAAAACTTCCTCGAGTATACCGGAAAAACAGAGGGGAACCACTGGGACTTTACCCGGTTCCACCCGGCGCATTTTCAGCAGATTGAGCGCTGCATTGCTGCGTTGCAGGAGCTCGGTGTGGAAGCGAACCTTATTGTCATGCATCCCTATGACCGCTGGGGATTTTCGCAGATGACGGCGGAGCAGGACGATCTTTACTGGAATTACGTGATCAACCGGTTTTCTGCATATCGCAACGTCTGGTGGGCACTGGCCAATGAGTATGACCTGATGGAGCACAAAACGCTTGCGGACTGGGAACGATACGCGAAATTGCTCTGCGATCACGATCCGTACGGGCATCTGCGTTCCATTCACAACTGCCATACCTTTTACGATCACAGCAGGCCCTGGATTACGCACTGCAGCATGCAGCGTTTGGATTTGCATCTGTCTTCGGAATGTACAGATGCCTAGAGAGCCCGGTATCAAAAGCCGGTTGTGCTGGATGAGATCGCTTATGAAGGCAATATTCAGCATGGCTGGGGTAATATTTCCGCACAAGAGCTGCTCAGACGATTTTGGGAGGCTGCCTGCCGCGGGGGATATCCCGGGCACGGGGAGACGTATCTGAGCGAAGATGGAGTTTTGTGGTGGTCGCACGGCGGCAAGCGCAAGGGGGAAAGCTGGAAGCGTTTTGCGTTCTTGCTTCAGATTTTGCAGGAAACGCCGGGGATCGGCTTGAAGGGGATTCCCTATGAGTGGGACAGTGTTTGTGCGGTTCCGGAATCACCGGAACTGGCGGAAAAAACCGGATATCATCTGTTCTATTACAGCTTTATGCGTCCGTCCTTCCGGGAATTTAATTTCGATGAAGAGACCGAATACCGGGCAGAGGTCATCGATACCTGGAATATGACGATAGAAGAGGCGGGCGTTTGGAAAGGACGGTTCCAGGTTCCGCTGCCGGGCAGAGAATATATGGCGATCCGTCTGACAAAAGTACACGGCTGAAACGGAACGATTGCAATAAACTCTTAAGTTTACAATACTACGATACATAGAAAGGAAGATTCATATGCAGCAAGCAACCATTAAACTGGGATTTGCCCCTACGCGCAGAAGTGTTTTCAGTGCGCCGGATGCAGTGAAGTATGCGAATCTGACGCGAAAGCGCCTGCGGGAATTGCAGGTTGATTTTGTGGACATCGCAGAAGTGAATGCGGACGGCCTGCTCTACGATGAAGCGGGACGGCAAACAATCGAGGAGAAATTCAGAGCGGAAAAGATCGACGGCCTGTTTGTTCCGCACTGTAATTTTGGTACCGAATATGAGGTGGCCAGACTGGCCAAAGCGCTGAACGTACCGGTGCTGCTTTGGGGACCGCGTGATGAGGCGCCGGAATCGGACGGCAGCCGGCTTCGGGATTCGCAGTGCGGGATGTTTGCAACCGGCAAGGTGCTGCGCCGGTTTGGCGTGCCGTTTACATATCTGAAAAACTGCCGGTTGAAAGACGCCGCTTTCGCACAGGGAATCCGGCTGTTCCAGGCGGTATGCAACGTTGTGCGGACATTCCGGAATATCCGGATTTTGCAGATTGCACCGCGTCCCTTCGACTTTTGGAGCACCATGTGCAATGAAGGGGAACTGCTGGAAAAGTTCGGCGTGCAGCTCTCTCCGGTTCCGATGCCGGAATTGCTGGAAGAAATTCGGCTTTGCCGGGATACGCAGGCGGATGCGGTCCGGGAGACCGTTTCGCTGCTGCAAACCAAAACAGAGATACAGGTAACCGCACAGGAACTGGAGACCATTGCGGCCCTGACGGTTGCAATGAAGAGGCTGGTTGAAAAATACGGCTGCAGTGCCGTGGCCGTACAATGCTGGAACTGTATGCAGACAGAGCTGGGCATTATGCCCTGCACCGCAAATGCGATCCTGACAGATATGGGAATCCCGGTTGCCTGCGAAACCGATATCCACGGCGCCATCTCCTCGCTGCTCGTACAGGCGGCAAGCATGGGAAATAGTCCGACACTTTTCTGCGATTGGACGGTTCGTCATCCGCATAACGAAAACGCGGAACTATTGCAGCATTGCGGCCCGTGGCCGATCAGTCTTGCGAAAGAAAAACCGGTTTTGGGCTATCCGATTGCATTTGATTATCCCGGCTCTCTGAGCGCAGAATATCCGGAAGGAACCCTCACAATCGCTCGGTTTGACGGCGATAATGGGGAATATTCCCTTCTGCTCGGCAATGCAGAGGTTGTGCCCGGTCCGTATACGAAGGGGACTTATCTGTGGATTCAAGTGGAAAATTTGGATCGGCTCGAAGCGAAGCTGGTTTGCGGGCCGTATATCCATCATTGTTTGGCTGTTTATCAGGATGTTTTGCCGGTCCTGTATGAGGCCTGCAAATATATCGGCGTGCAGCCAGATTTGTATGACCCGGTAGAAGAACAGGTAAAAGCAGTGATTAGAGGGGAAAAGATACAATGACAGATTTGGAATTGGCAAGAAAAGCAGTTTCGCTCAGAAAAGATGTCACGGAAATTATCCTGCGCGGAAAAGGCGGGCATTTTGGCGGGGACTTCAGCGTAATGGAGATTCTGGTTACGCTCTATTACCGCCACATGAATGTCGGTCCGGATCAGGTCAGCGACCCGGATCGGGATCAGTTTATTCTCAGCAAGGGCCATTCTGTGGAGGCACTCTATGCCGTGCTGTGTGACCGGGGATTTCTGACAAAAGAATTGTGCGGGAGCTTTTCGCAGTTTGGCTCTCCGGTGATCGGGCATCCGACTAATAAAATCCGTGGAATCGAGATGAACTCCGGTTCTTTGGGACACGGCCTTTCCGTCGGCGTAGGAATGGCGCTTGCAGCCAGAATGCAGAAGCGCGATTATCGAACCTATGTCGTGATGGGAGACGGGGAGTTGGCCGAAGGCTCTGTCTGGGAAGGTTTTATGGCAGGCGGCCATTACCGGCTGGACAATCTAACCGCAGTGATTGATCGGAACGGCTTGCAGATTTCCGGCAAGACGGAGGATGTGATGTCGCAGGAGCCGATGCACAGCCGGCTTGCAGATTTCGGCTGGCATGTGATCGAGTGTGACGGAAACGATGTCCGTGCGCTTGACCGCGCCTTTACCGAAGCAAAGGCGACAAAAGGGATGCCTTCGGTCGTACTGGCCAAAACCGTAAAGGGATGCGGGTATTCTGTTGCGGAAAATCAGGCGGGATGGCATCACAAGGTACCGTCTTTGGAGCAGCGGGATGAAATTATGCGGGAATTAGACGAAAGGCTGGAGAAACTCCTATGAAAAATACGATTACAAACCGACAGGTTATCTGCGATGTTTTAATGGAGCAGGCGGCGGAACATCCGGAAATTACGGTTCTTTGCAGTGATTCCCGGGGGTCGGCTTCGCTTGGAAGTTTTGCAAAGGCGTTTCCGGATCAGTTTGTGGAGATCGGTATTGCGGATCAGAATTTGGTCTCGATTGCTGCAGGCCTTGCAAATTGCGGACAGCGCCCCTTTGCAGCCAGCCCCGCGAGTTTCCTTTCTACACGCAGCTATGAGCAGATCAAGGTGGACGTTGCCTATTCGCATACGAATGTCAAGCTGATTGGAATCAGCGGAGGCGTCAGCTATGGCGCGTTGGGAATGACGCATCATTCTTTACAGGATCTTGCGGCGCTTTCTGCCATTCCGGGCATGCGGGTCTATCTGCCCAGCGATCGTTTCCAGACAAGGAAACTGATGGAGATTTTAACCCGTGATTCGGAGGGGGCGTACATCCGAATTGGACGCAATGCGGTAGAGGACGTCTATACCGAAGAAAATTGTCTGTTCCAGATGAATCAAGCGACACTGGTGCGGGACGGTCATGATATGACCATGATTGCCTGCGGCGAAATGGTAAAACCGGCAAAGGATGCTGCGGAAGTGTTGGAAAAGGAAGGCATTTCCGTCCGGGTTTTGGACATGTACTGCATCAAACCGATGGATGAAGAGGCTGTCCTGCGTGCTGCGCGGGAGACCGGGCGCATCCTGACGGTGGAAGAACATTCGGTGTATGGCGGACTGGGTTCCATGGTCGCAAGACTGGTCGGAGAGGCCTGTCCGGTTCCGATCAAGACCGCTGCCATTCCGGATGAGCCGGTGATCACCGGAACCAGCGCCGAGGTCTTTGCGTATTACGGTCTGGACGCAGCCGGTCTGCAAAAAAAGGCGAAGGAGCTTATGCAGCGTGGAAAATAACATCATCATCGGAATCGATCAGAGTACCTCCGGGACAAAAGCGCTGGCTTTCAGCGCAAACGGAGAAATTTTGGGGCGCTACGATCTGCCGCACCGGCAGATCATTGATGAGAACGGGTGGATTAGCCATGATCCGATGGAAATTTACCGCAACACGCTGGCAAGCGTGATCGGGGTGCTTGAAAAGACTGGCATCGCGCGGGAACGGGTAGCCGGAATCGGCCTGAGCAATCAGCGGGAGACAGCGGTTGTTTGGAATCAGAAAAGCGGGCTGCCGGTTTGTGACGCCATCATCTGGCAATGCGCCAGAGGCGCTTCGATTTGCCAGAAAATCGACACGCCGGAAACCAGGAGACAGATTAAATCCGTTAGCGGGCTTCCGCTTTCACCGTATTTTGCCGCAGCCAAATTTGCTTGGGCCGTTGAAAATGTGCCGATTCCCGACCGAAAGAATCTCTGCTGCGGGACGGTGGACAGCTGGCTGGTTTTTAAGCTGACCGGAGAATTCTGGACAGATTATTCCAATGCGTCCCGGACGCAGCTGCTCGATCTGCATACCCTGCGCTGGAGCGATTCCCTTTGCGCATGCTTTGGGCTGGATCCGGCGTGGCTTCCGAAACTGACGGATTCCAACGGCTTTTTCGGAGAGACGGACCTCGAGGGATATTTTCCGAAGCCGGTTCCGATTCATGGCGTTCTCGGGGACAGCCATGGGGCGCTTTATGGGCAGGGCTGTCTGACGCCCGGATCCATCAAAGCCACTTATGGTACCGGGTCCTCCGTAATGATGAACGTGGGCTCCCATCTGGTTTCAAGCGAAGATATTGTGACTTCCCTTGCGTGGTGCATAGATGGGAAGGCACAGTATGTATTGGAAGGAAATATCAATTATTCTGCTGCTGTGATTAAGTGGCTGGAGGAAGATTTGCAGCTGATTTCATCCGCAAAAGAGGTGGAGGCACTCGCGAAATCGGCCAGAAATATGGATGGAATGTACCTTGTTCCGGCATTTTCGGGATTAGGTGCGCCGTATTGGAAGGATCAGGCGAAAGCCATGATCTGCGGAATGACGCGAAATTGCGGTAAGGCCGAACTGGTGCGCGCAGCAGAAGAATGTATTGCGTACCAGATTACGGATATCCTTTCGCTGATGCAGCAGGCTTACGGCGAGGCGCCAAAGCAGCTCCGCGTAGACGGCGGTCCGACAAGAGATGCATTCCTGATGCAGTTCCAGGCGGACGTGAGCGGCGTCGAGGTCGTGGTCCCGCAGAGCGAGGAGCTGTCCGGAATCGGGGCCGTCTATGCTGCCGGATTGGCACTGGGCGTTTTTGACGAGTCCATTCGGGAAAACCGTCCTGTGCGTGCGCGGTATCTGCCATCTATGGAGAAAAAACGCCGCGATGCCAAATATGCCGGATGGAAAGAAGCTGTGAAGCTGGTTTTGCAGGCGAAATAAGATGGTAGCGTTTTTAAAACAGAAAGAGCGATACGGCAAAACCGTATCGCTCTTTTTCGTGTGCATGCAGTTGTAAAGGGCAATTTCAGCTCTTCTGCGAATTTGCCTCAAGATTTTCTTTTGCGACAGAAAGCATCAGTTTGATGCGATTTTCCTGGTTTACTTGTGTAGCGCCGGGATCGTAGTCGATCGGCACGATGTTGGAATCCGGATGGAGGTTGCGGATTTTGCGGATCATACCCTTGCCGACGATATGGTTCGGCAGACATCCGAAGGGCTGTGCGCAGACGATGTTGCGGTAGCCGCTTTCAATCAGCTCCAGCATTTCTGCGGTGAGCAGCCAGCCCTCGCCCATTTTGCAGCCGTAGCCGATGACGCCGCTGATAAGCTCCTTTAAATGGGCGTAGGGGGAAGGCGCCACAAATTGCGGATAACGTTTCACGGTATCGATCAGGCAGAGCTCCAGCTTGGAAAGGTAATCCATCAGAACGCGTACGAGCGCCTTTTTTGCAGGATTTCCGCCGTAAAGCTTGATGTCCTCGAGCCGGTTGTCTACCTTGAAAAGCATAAACGCCAGGATGCCCGGAACCATCACTTCACAGTCCTGTTCATTTAAAAACCGTTCCAGACCGTTGTTGGCAACAGCGGAGTACTTGACGTAAATTTCGCCGACGATTCCGACCCGGACTTTGGGTGTGCGATTCACGGGGATGGCTGCAAAGGATTTGGCGATTTCATCCAGATAACGGACCATTTCCTTTTGGGAGTAGGCTTGTCCCTGTTTAAACAGTTCTGTCAGTTTGTTGATCCAGCTGGAAACAAGCGCTTCGCTCTGGCCTTTTTCGCATTCATAAGGCTTGACCTGATTGTCCAGCAGCATGAGCAGATCGCCGTATACGAGCGTTGCAAGGGAACGCCGGATCATCGGCAGCGTAATTTGAAACCCGCTGTTCTTTTCCAGCCCGGAAAGGTTGATGGAAATGACCGGAATGTAATCCAGACCGTCTTTTTTCAGTGCCTTGCGCAGCAGGTGAATGTAGTTGGAAGCCCGGCAGCCGCCGCCGGTCTGCGTCATCATGAGCGCGACTTTATGCAGGTCGTATTTTCCGCTGTGCAGCGCGCTCATCAGCTGCCCGATACAGAGCAGTGCCGGATAGCAGGTGTCGTTATGGACGTATTTCAGTCCTTCGTCCACCAGTTCGCGCCCTTCGTTTGTCAGCAGTTCCACATGGTATCCGTAGTTCCGAAACACATTTTTCAGCAGCTCAAAGTGAATTTTTGCCATGCTGGGAATCAGAAGGGTATAATCCTTCTTCATTTCTTTGGTAAATTCTACGCGGGTCAATTCTTCTTTCATCCGTGTGCCTCCTTTGCCTGCTCCAATGCCGCAAAGAGGCTGCGCAGGCGGATTTTTACTGCACCGAGGTTGGTGATTTCGTCGATTTTAATTTGTGTGTAGATTTTTCCGCCGGCCTCAATGATGGATCGCACCTCGTCGCCGGTAATTGCATCCACGCCGCATCCGAAGGAGACGAGCTGCACCAGGTTGATGTTCTCCTGCGGCCGGTCGGCGGCGTATTTGGCGGCCGAATACAGACGTGCATGGTAGGTCCATTGATTGAGCACGTGCGTGCGGAATTTCGGCGTCAGATGGCTGACGGAGTCTTCTGTGACAAGCACGGCGCCGCAGTCGCAGATTAGCTTGTCGATTCCATGGTTGACTTCCGGGTCGAGATGGTAAGGCCGGCCGGCCAAAATGATGACCGGCAAGTCCTGCTCTTTGGCAATCGCAAGGAAATCTTCACCCTTTTTCCGGATCTTTTCCATATAAGCGGAATATTCCTGATAAGCGGCATCAGCTGCGGCCGTGACTTCCGGAAGCGGAACCTCCAAGCCGTGCCGTTTTAAGATGGCGTGCATCTTCCTCGGGAAGTCGTGGCGGCGGTGCGGGCCGACATAGTCGCTGATGAACGTTTTTTTCTCCAGCTGTGGAATGTTCGCGTGGATGACCTCCGGATAATATGCGACAACCGGGCAGTTGTAGTGGTTATCGCCGTGCTTTTCATTGAAATTGTAGCTCATGCAGGGATAGAAAATCACGTCGACCTCCGGATTCCGCAAAAGCGCTTCCACGTGTCCGTGGAGAAGCTTCGCCGGATAACAGACCGTGTCGGAAGGAATGGTGTGCTGCCCTTCAAAATAGAGCGTTCGGGTAGAGTCGCCGGTGGTGGTGACGCCGAATCCGAGCGTGCGGAAGAACGTGTGCCAGAAGGGATAAAGCTCATAAAGATTCAGCCCCATCGGCAGTCCGATTGTCGGGCCTTCTCCTTTGACGGTCGAATACTGCGAGAGCAGTTCGCGCTTGTAAGCGTAGAGGTTGAAGGCCTCTCTGGAGGCGCCTTTTGCAACCGGTTTTTCGCAGCGGTTTCCGGCAATGTAGCGGCCGCCGCCGGCAAAGGTGTTGATGGTCAGCTTGCAATGGTTCGAACAGCCGTTGCAGGTCGTATTGACCGATTTGTGCGTGAAATTTTCCAGTGCATCTCGCGAGAGGACCGTGCTTTTGCCGGCCGAGCGGGATTTCGCATAAAGCGCCGCTCCGTAAGCACCCATCAGTCCGGCAACGGCGGGCCGGATTACCTGCTTGCCGATTTCCTGTTCAAACGCCCGCAGAACCGCGTCATTCAGGAAGGTGCCGCCCTGTACGACGATGTGGGACCCGAGAGAGTCCGCATGCGCCACCCGAATGACTTTGTAGAGCGCATTTTTTACAACGCTGATGGAAAGCCCGGCAGAGATGTTTTCAATGGAAGCGCCATCCTTTTGCGCCTGTTTGACGGAAGAGTTCATAAAGACCGTACAGCGGGAACCGAGATCAACCGGGCGGTCTCCCTGCAAACCAAGCTTTGCAAATTCTGCGATACTGTATCCCATTGCGCCGGCAAAGGTCTGCAAAAAGGAGCCGCAGCCGGAGGAGCAGGCTTCGTTTAAAAAGACATTGTCGATCGCGCCGTTCTTAATTTTAAAGCATTTGATATCCTGTCCGCCGATATCAATGATGAAATCGACCTGCGGGTCAAATTTTTTGGCAGCGGTAAAATGCGCAATGGTTTCGACTACGCCGAAATCGAGCTGAAAGGCGTTTTTGATGAGTTCTTCTCCATATCCGGTCGAAGCAGCACCGGCAATCTGAATTTCCGGATAGGCTTCATAGAGATCGATTAAAAATTGCCGCACAAGCGGGACAGGATTTCCGTTGTTCGGCAGATACCGGGAGAAGAGAATGTCGCCGTCACGATTGATCACGGCGGCTTTGAGTGTTGTTGAGCCCGCATCGATGCCGAGATAGCAGGTTTTGTCCTCTGGCAGTGTGCTGCTTGCGCGCAAGGTGCAGCCGCTGTGCCGCGCCTCAAATGCATGGTATTCCGCTTCGCTGGAAAAGAGCGGCGCACAGCTTTTGTAGCCGCCCTTGGCAGAATAGGTTCGGATTTTTTCGGTAAGCGCCGAAAGGTCGACCGGTGCGCCGCCAGGAGAGAGCGCAGCGCCGATTGCAACAAAATAAAGGGAATTTTCCGGGCACAGCCCCTGCAGTCCGAGCGTGTGGTCGAAGACGCTGCGCAGCTGCGGCAGGAACGTCAGCGGTCCGCCGAGATACAAAACGTTTCCCTCAATCGGTCGGCCCTGTGCAAGTCCGGCAATTGTCTGGTTGACGACAGCGGAAAAAATGGCGGCGGCAATATCTTCTTTGCGTGCCCCCTGGTTGAGGAGCGCCTGAATGTCCGATTTTGCAAAAACACCGCAGCGGGATGCAATGCTGTAGGTTTTGGTGCTTTCTCCGGCAAGGGTGTTCATTTCGGCCGGCGTGACATTGAGAAGCGTAGCCATCTGATCGATAAACGCACCGGTGCCGCCGGCGCACGATCCGTTCATGCGGACTTCCATTGCACCCTTCAAAAACAGGATTTTGGCATCCTCGCCGCCGAGTTCAATGACTGTTTCCGTTTCCGGGCAAAGCTTTTTGGCGGAGATGCGTGTCGCATAAACTTCCTGTACGAACGGCAGCCCGATTCCTTCGGCGAGCCCCATCCCGGCAGAACCGGAAATGCTGAGCGTGGGCGTTTCTATTCCGGGAAGCGCGGCGATTTCCTGTAAAAGCGCGGCGGCCTTTTCAGAGATTTTGGAATAGTGACGCTCATATTTTTGATAAATCACAGCGTCTGTATGGTCTAAGACGACCGCTTTTAAGGTGGTCGATCCAACGTCAAGTCCAATTTTCATCATCTATCGTCTCCAATATTTAAGGTCGTCTCGGCAGGATCCTCTTCGGATATATTGACGAGCATTTGATTCAGCGTTTCCAGCAAAAGGGTCAAATGCGTGTCCGGAATATCGCGGAGCAAGTGTTGCTCCATCTTTTTTCGGCGAAGCTCCATTTCCTGCTGAATTTCATAGGCTTTTTCGGTGAGGGAAACGGTTCGGCAGCGCCGGTCTTCCGGGTTGACGGCACATTGTACAAAGCCTTTTTTGCGCAGCCGCTCCAAAAGACCGATTACCGTGGGGTGCTGCAGTCCGAAATGGGATTCAATATCCCGCTGGCTGACCTCCTGAATCCGGGTGTGGTATAAAAAGAGGAGGATTTCTGCCTGAGAGACCGTAAGACCGATTCGTTTGAGCGTGCGGTTTGCGTCTTTTACAAAGGCGTTGCTGATCTGTTTGAGCGCTAGGCTGACGGAAGCATCTGTGTCGATGGGGTTCACATCCTTTTTATGTAACATACTACGTATTTTATTTCTTTGTCTCTGCGTTGTCAAGCTTTTTCGACAGGGAAAATCCGGAAGCGGCGGCCGGATTTTGACAGAAAAATACAGCGTTTTTTCCTAAAAAGCAGGGGACGTATTTGTGAAAAAAAGATTCTTGCAAATTTTGTGAATTTGCAATATTATAATCATAAGTTCAAAACAAAATATAGTAATTTCAGAAAGGCGGTTTCCAAATGAATTACGCAGAGGTGCGGGGATTTAATTATCAGCCGAGTTACGGGTCGACAAGTCTGGAAAACTGGGTGAACTACCGTCCGGATATTGTCGAACTGGAACTGCGGCGCGGAAAAGCGTATTTCCCGAAATTCAATACGGTGCGCTACTGGCTCTCTTGGGATGCGTATTACCGGAAGCCGGAGGTATTCAAGGCGAATTTTGAAAAATCGCTGCAAATTGCGGATTCGCTGGGGCTGAAGGTTATTCCGTGCCTGTTTAACCGCTGGCACGATCAGACCGGTTACGACAACGGCGGTGTCTATCTCGAAAATATTGCAATGCCGGATTGCTGGGCATATTATCGGCCGCTGTATCTGGAGTATGTGATAGACCTGGTTTCGGCACACCGGGAGGATCCCCGGATCCTCGTGTGGGATTTATGCAACGAACCGTTTTCATATCGTGCCGTGACAGAACAGATTCGTCCGTTTGTCCAGCTGGAACTGGACTGGCTGACAGAGATGTATACCTGTGTGAAGACGCTGCATGCGCGTGCGCCGGTTGGCGTCAGCATCCATCAGGATCATGGCAGGGAGGGTCTGGAACGAATCAATGCGGTCAGTGATGTGCTCCTGATTCACCCTTATTATGCCTGCGATCCGGAAACAATTTTTGATCCGGAGCTGCGTGCGGCATATATTCAAAATGTCGAGATGATGTGCGCGTTTGGAAAGGAAGCGGGAAAGCCGATGCTGGTGACGGAGACCTGCTGGGGCGCTATGCGGGATGAGGATCGTGTGGAGATTATCCGCTTTACGCTCGATACGCTGACCAAACACGGGCTGGGATTTGTCGTACACGCGCTGCATTACAGTAAGGTTGCCGATCTGCACGACACGGAAGACGGATTTGTCGGGGCGCCTTACAACCTTGCGTTTACCCGGAAAGACGGAGCGATCCGCCCGGGACATGAAATTTTCAATCAGTATTGATAAAAAACAAACCCATGCGCTGCGAAAGAAAATCGCAGCGCATGATTTCGTTTCTGTTTGATTTGCCGTAAAAGCCAAAAACGGTCTGGAAACTGGACTTCGATGAAGCGATTCCGAAAGCGGGCACAGTCTCCAGTCAATATTTCACTGTATAGGAGCAAATGGACAGCCCGGATACAAATCCGCAAAGAAAAAGCAGAAGAAACCGGATATGAAATAAAGCGGATTTCGGGCTGCCGAGAATCGCCTGACGATGTGCAGAATAAAAGAAAAAACCGCCGTTTTCCTAGGAAAACAGCGGTTTTTTCTGGAGCTGATGACGAGGCTCGAACTCGTGAACCTCTCCCTTACCAAGGGAGTGCTCTGCCTGCTGAGCTACATCAGCAAAATGGCGACCCGGAACGGGCTCGAACCGTCGACCTCTAGCGTGACAGGCTAGCGTTCTAACCAGCTGAACTACCGGGCCACGTCATCCGGACTAATGCTTGACAGCAAACAATATTATAAAGGATCCGGCGTAAAATGTCAAGAAATGTTTTTAACTTTTTTGATAAAAAGGAGCAGGAAGTTTTTTCTGCTTTTTTAAAACGCCGCAAAGCAGCAGCGCGACGCTGCTTCCCAGCAAGGCGCCGGTGAGAATATCCGTCGGAAAATGGACGAAAAGAAAAACACGCGAAAACGCAATCAGGGCGGCGAGAAGAAGTGCGAGAATTCCAAGACGCCGGTTTCCGTGAAAGAGAACGACGGCAGCGCTGAAGGAAGAAGCCGAGTGCCCGGAAGGAAAAGAATAGGAGGCTGGGCGCCGGATTAGAAGCTCAATAGCAGGAAACAGGTCACACGGACGCGGCCGTGCAGCCAGCGGTTTGATCAGCAGATCGTTGAGCACAAAGGTGCCGGCAAGCGCGAGCCCAAGTAAAAGGCCCCATTTGCGGGTTTTGCGGAAGAAAAGCAGAAGTACGGCGGACAAGATCCAGAAGATGCCGGCGTTTCCCAGTGCGGTGATGAGCGGAAAAATTGCATCCGTAACCGGATTGTGAAAATGCGCTTGTATGAACAGGATAACGGCTTCATCAAAAGTCTGAATAGCCTGCAAGTGAATTCCTCCTTGTGATGAAATTTTAGAAATAAATCTTGAAAATTAACGATTGTTTGGCGGCTGATTTGGCTTGCGGCAAAAGCAAGAGCGCAGAGAAGCGCACTTGCAATAAGACGGTCTTTTGCACCGGCGATAAACAGTTCATTTAAGATGATTATAACACGAAGTGTTTAAAAAGAGAATACCAAACAGGGACACGCGAATATATATAGAAAGCGGCGGAGGACGTTCGAATTTGAAAACGCTTTTAAGCGCTGCATGAAAAAGGAGTTGACGCGATGGACTGGCAGAGTCTGAAACAGGACGAAGTCCTGGAACGCTTAAGAACCGATGCGGTTTATGGAATTTCGGAATTGCAAGCGGAAAAGCGCAGGGCAGTGTATGGGGAAAACAAATTGATGGAAAAAAAGAAAAAGAACCTGTTTCTGCAGTTTTTGGCGCAGTTTTCCGATTTTATGGTGCTGATTCTGCTTGCCGCTGCTGCAATTTCGTTTGTGATTTCCTATTTAAACGCGGATCAGGATTATGTGGATTCCATCATTATTCTGGCCATCGTAGTTTTAAATGCCGTAATTGGCGTAATTCAGGAGAGCCGTGCAGAACATGCAATTGAGGCGCTCCGCAAGCTTTCCACGCCGCACGCCCGTGTGATCCGTTCCGGAAAAACGATGCAGATTCCGTCCGGAGCGGTTGTGCCGGGCGATATTGTGCTGTTAGAGACCGGCGATCTAGTTCCGGCTGATTTGCGTCTGTTGGAGGCAACGGATCTGACAGCGGAAGAATCGGCGTTAACCGGGGAATCGGTGTCGGTTGAAAAGAATGCGGATGTCCTTGTTTCGCCGGAAGCAGCACTGGGAGACCGGCAAAACATGTTGTTTTTTGGGAGCAGTGTTTCCGGCGGACGCGGAAAAGGCGTTGTTGTGGGGATCGGTATGGACACGCAGATGGGACATATCGCGGGGATGATCAATCGGGAGGAGACACCGCAGACGCCGCTGCAGAAACGGCTGGCGCAAACGGGAAAAATTTTGGGAATCGGGGCAATCGGAATCTGTGCGGTGATTTTTGTGTTGGGCCTGCTGCAAAAGACCGATCCGCTGGAAATGTTTATGATGTCCGTCAGCCTGGCGGTTGCTGCAATTCCAGAAGGACTTCCGGCAGTGGTGACGATCGTTTTGGCGGTTGGCGTGCGCCGGATGGCGGCCCATCATGCGATTGTCCGACGATTGCCGGCGGTGGAAACTTTAGGAAGCGCCAGCGTGATTTGTTCTGATAAAACGGGAACCCTGACGCAAAACCGTATGACCGTCACGGAGATTTGTACGCTGGAAGGCGTTCAAACCGGAGAAGTGGCGCAGGAACTCTTGCGGATGGCTGCACTCTGCAATAACTGTACTGTTGAAAATGGAAACGTGCGAGGCGAAGCGACGGAGGCCGCGCTTGTCAAGGCCTGTACGGTGTCCAAGATAGAGCTGGAGAAAAAATATCCGCGTATTCGGGAAATTGCCTTTTCTTCCAGACGAAAACGGATGACGACCATCCATCGTCTGAACAATGGGCGGTTCCTAATCCTTATGAAGGGCGCACCGGATGTTTTGATGCAATATTGCTCCGGGTGTCGTCAGGCAAACAGCGTCATTCCGATGGATGCAGGAGTACGGCTGAAGCTCAGCCGGAAAAATGAGGAAATGGCCGCCCGTGCGCTGCGCGTGCTGGGGGTCGCTTATCGGGAAACCGCGGCGCTTCCGCGGGATACCGCTGCTGCGGAGAGCGGACTGGTGTTTTACGGCTTTGTTGGAATGCAGGATCCGCCGCGTCCCAGAGTGGCGGATTCGGTTCACCTGTGTAAAAATGCCGGAATCCGCCCGGTTATGATTACCGGCGACCACAAAACGACGGCTGCCGCTGTTGCCAGAGAAATTGGGATTCTGGAGACAGACGGCGTTGTTTTAACAGGCGCGGAGCTGGATCGGATGGATGATCAGGCGATGCAGCAGGCAGTTACCCGCTGCCGGGTTTTTGCGCGCGTTTCTCCGGAGCACAAGGTGCGGATCGTAAAGGCTTATCAGGCATTAGGCGAAACGGTAGCCATGACGGGTGACGGCGTAAATGATGCACCGGCCTTGAAAACGGCCGACATTGGCTGCGCGATGGGCAGATCCGGAACGGAAGTTGCCAAAGCCGCGGCCGATCTAATTTTGACGGATGACGATTTTACAACCATCGTCTCTGCGGTCAGAGAGGGCAGAGGTATTTATGAAAATATCCGCAGAACGGTGCATTTCCTGCTTTCCTGTAATATTGGCGAAATTTTGACAGTCTTTGCTTCTGTTTTAATGCGGCTTCCGGCGCCGCTGCTGGCAATTCAGCTTCTCTGGGTGAATCTGGTTACCGATTCGCTTCCGGCTTTGGCGCTAGGCGTGGAGCCAATTGCAAAGGACGTGATGGAGCATCCGCCGGTGCGGCGGAAAGAAGGTCTGTTTTCCGGCGGACTCTGGTACAGCATTCTGATTGAGGGATGCTTGATTGGTGCGCTGTCACTGCTCGCCTATACGATCGGGCGCGTGTTTTTTGATTCGGATGCTTCGATGCCGGTGATTGGGCGGACAATGGCATTCGCGGTTCTCAGTTTGTCACAAGTTGCCCATACCTTTAATATGCGGTCGCTGAAGTCCATTGCACAAACAGGTCTGCTTTCAAAGTCAAAGCTTTTACCGGCAGCGGCAGTCTGTTTGTTGTTGCAGATTTCCGTGATCAGTATTCCCCCTCTGGCGGCGGTGTTTCGGACCGTGCCGCTTTCGGGAATGCAGTGGCTGATCATCTTGGCGCTGTCGGTTGTTCCGCTTGTAATGGTGGAATTGGAAAGGCGTATTCCGCATAACAGGCAAAAAGCTCCGGTAAAACAGATGAAAAAAAGTAAAAAATAATCACGTAGGTATTGAAAAATGATGAAAAAGCGTGTATGATAGAAACCAGAGAAAATTTTTCACGGGGAGTTTGTTAGAGGAATGAAACAGAGAATTGCAGAAACAAAAGGACTGACAGAACGGTTTTGCCTGCAATATGATGTTGTGGGTGACGAGGAGAACGGGTACGGAATCGAGATCACGTTGATCGAAGATGGCAACAAAACCACTGAGCGGTGTTCCGGTATCACCAATTGCTACTTTTATGCCAAAAAGCTAGCAAAGGAACTCGCGTCTGAAGCAGTATTTCCGGTTCATCTGGAAGATATCGTTCGGGATGTCATGTCCGACTGGAAGGTTTTTTGAGCGAAAGCGAGAGAAATCCAACAGGCGCCGGGGGTGTCTAAGACACAGAAAGCAGAATCCCTGTTTTTCGATCAAATCAAAATAGGGATTCTGCTCAGATGGCGTTAGCGGCGGCGTTTTGGACGGGAACGGCCTTGCCAGCTGCATGTCACTGCTGCGCTTTAAACATTTTACGATTCGGGATATGGCATTTCGAAATGGCAAACAGTATGGCCTGCGGATTGAGGAACGCGGCAGCCTGTGGACCTATGAGCTGGTTGCAACAAACTGCTACTTTAAATGCACAATGCCGGGACTTGGCGGAAATGCAGCGGTTAGTTCTCTGGGCGGGGACAGTCACTTTGTGGATTGTATCTGTGTAGATTGTACCGTTGGATTTGAACTTCTGGGAGGCGGGTCGAACCGCCTGACTCGCTGTCACGTGTGGGGGGCCGATTCCGCCGCGCAAAGAGGGCGAATTGCCGGAAATGCTGGTGCACTCTGTAAATTATCGAATCAACTGCAAAGATACGATTTTAACGGATTGCTATGCCGATACCGGCGAGACCGGATTTGAAATCAGCGCGGATACGCGCCTGATTGGATGCAGTTATTATAACAATTTTGTGTACGGTTTGGACAATGTGGTAGGGATTCAGCATTTTGATGGCCGTCTGACCGTATCGGACGGTTACTTCCGTCAGACGAGTCCGCATGCACAACTGTATGTTGGAAATGGGGAACATGTCATCTGGCGCGATAATATTCTGACCGGCGGATTGAAGCTGCCGGAATAACACGCGGAAAGGGCTATAGATGCAGGGCGTTTTGAGCCGCGCCCGCGCTGTATGCAGCTAGTAGCTGCTGGGAGACGGGGCAAATTTCCCCTGTAGGACTTGGAAATCTATCTTTTCCGGTTGTGCTTGATAAAAATAAACGCAGCGCGGCACCGGGTGAAGGGGTGCCGCGCTGCGTTGTTATATAGACGGATCGATGGTATTTTAGCGGAGATTGGGCGCTGTGCGTGAAGAGGATGCATTGCAATCAGATGCATTCCGAGCTTTGGCGCTTTCTCTATATAAGGCAAGACATACAACTACCACGTGTGAGCTAGGTTGCTGGGACCATACAAGCGACAAAAAGCAGGATGTGGTTTTGGCAGGCTGAAAGGCGTCCAAGAAAAAGCAAACATGCCGTCCAACCGTACGGTCGGGTTAATTGGGCAATGAAGAACGTAAAAATGAAAGAAGAACAGATCGGAGTCAGAACCGCGTTTGTTGTCAAACCATTCCCAAATCCAACTGTTCAAAAAATTTAGAAACAAAAAACAAAAAAACCGCCTTTAAAAGGCGGTTCATATGTTGGCATCTTCCTATTTTCCCAGGCCGTCACCAGCCAAGTATTTTCGGCACCAATGAGCTTAACTTCCGTGTTCGGGATGGGAACGGGTGGACCCTCATCGTCATCAACACCAACTGTTTTGCTGCCCTCGCGAGTCAGCTTCTATATATTATCATACCTTTTTTAAAAATGCAAGCCTTTTTTCAAAAAAAATAAAATTTTATTGTTCTTGTATTCTTTAAAGGAAAAGAACTCTTAAAATCAATTAAAAAGAACGTATAAAAATTCCTTCTTCTAAGGAAATGACCGCCGGTTCAGCGTGCTGTTCCCAATACCGGAACAGAGACATACAAAAATAGAAAACTGCCAATGAATGTGCGGGTTCGGTTTGCAGTGGGATGATGCAGCAATTGGCGGCTTTAGCGACTTCCCTAAAAAAACATGAAAAAATTTTGAATATTTCGGGTCGAAAGCAATTGAAAAATGCAATAAAATGTAATAAGATAAAAAAGGAAAATGTATGCACGATAAGAGAGAAATATCCCAGACGGTCTGTTGTTTTAGCGGTTCCAAATGGAATTGCTGGAATTTGCTTTTCAAACAAGCGGCGGCAGATCCCTGGGATGTGATTTTTTTGTCGTTGTATACGCAGGAGAGAAATATTAGAGAGGGGAACAGGTGTTCATGGAGAAGTTTTTTAAACTCAAAGAAAATGGCACAACCGTTCGCACAGAGTTCCGCGCAGGTCTGACAACATTCTTTGCAATGGTGTATATCCTGATGGTCAATGCGAACATGTTTGCCAATCCGTTTGGAGACGGAACAGAGGCTCTGGGCGTTTCCTACGGCGCAATTTATATTGCAACCGCAATTTCCGCAATTATCGGAACGATTTTGATCGGCTTGCTTGCCAATCTGCCGCTTGCACAGGCGAGTGGTATGGGACTCAATGCATTCTTCGTTTATACGGTTTGTGTTGGTTTCGGCCTTACGTACGCAAATGCATTGGTTCTGGTTTTGATTGACGGTATTGTCTTCATCCTTCTGACTGTTACCGGTCTGCGCAAAAAGATTTTCACGGCGATTCCGCAGGCTGTCCGCGTGGCAATTCCTGCTGGTATCGGCCTGTTTATCGCGTTCCTCGGTTTGCAGAATTCCGGAATTGTCATTCCGAGCACCTCGACAGGCGTTACGCTCGGTTCCTT
Organism: Yeguia hominis; assembly: GCF_014384705.1. GTDB lineage: Bacteria > Bacillota > Clostridia > Oscillospirales > Acutalibacteraceae > Yeguia > Yeguia hominis. The sequence goes on from NZ_JACRSN010000009.1 coordinate 81,064, forward strand.
CAACCTGCTTTCCGGTTCTTGGGGTGCAGTAATGCCGATGCTCGTGACGATTGCTGCGGTTCTGGCAATTGCCATTATGTCGAAGAGAAATGTTCGCGGCGCAGTCCTGTGGGGCATCCTCGGCGGCGCAGTTCTGTATTATTTGCTTGGATTGACGGTGCCGGAGTTTTATGCAAATCTTGGAATCGCGATGTCTCATCCGTTTGAGGCGTTTAAGGCATTTGGCACCGAAGCATTCGGCAAAGTCTTTACGGAAGGCTTTGACTTCTCTGTGTTTGCAGCAGAACATGGCGTTGCAAACTTGGTTTTGACGATCGTTACAACCGCACTGGCTTTCTGCATGGTCGATATGTTTGATACCATTGGTACGCTGTATGGTGCTTGCGCACGCGGCAACATGCTGACCGAAGAGGGTGAAGTTCCGCGTATGGATCGCGCGATGCTGGCGGACGCAATTGCGACCACAACCGGCGCAATCTGCGGTACTTCCACCGTTACGACGTTTGTAGAGTCTTCTGCAGGTGTTGCGGAAGGCGGCCGTACGGGCCTCTCCTCGATGTTCACGGCGGTATTCTTCTTTATTGCAATGTTCCTCAGTCCGATCGCACAGCTGATTCCCGGATGCGCAACCGCTGCGGCACTGGTTTATGTCGGCGTCCTGATGATGGGCTGCGTGAAAGAAATTGATTGGCATTCTGCGGATATTGCGGTTCCTGCGTTCCTTACAATGGCGCTCATGCCGTTTGCCTACAATATTTCCTACGGTATCGCGTTCGGTTTGATCTCCTATGTAGTGATTAAGCTGTTCACCGGCAAGGTAAAAGAAATTAAAGCTGGAACCTGGGTCATCACGCTGCTGTTCCTTGCCATGCTTTTCCTGACACACTAAGTTTCGATTTTATAAAGCGTTTTATACTCGAGGGTTTTATACAAAGACCGGTTTTCCATACACTGGAAAGCCGGTCTTTTGTTCGTATTATGGTTATGGCTTTAGCCAGTTGAGGACGGAAGGTCCGAAACAAACAACCACCCGCAATGCGGGGTACTGTCAAGAATTATGCGCAACTTATCTTAACTTATCTTCTATAACAGGACAGGGTTCGGATTCCATTACATAAATAAAAAGAATCTCAAAAAAAGCAGACACCTGGAGTTTTCCATGGTGTCTGCTTTTTTGAGGACTGTGGAAAAGACGCGCAACGGCCGATTGAAAAGAGAAAAGGAAAATGAATCAGGCGGTTTCGATGTTGCTTGCATCCTGCAAACGAAGCTTCTGTACGGCCTGTTCGCGCATTTTGTACTTCAGAATTTTACCGGCGGCATTCATCGGGAAGCTGTCGACAAAATCAATATAGCGCGGCGTTTTGTGCTTGGCCATGTGGGTGAGCACAAATTCCTTGAGCTCCTCTTCCGTCATGGTTTCACCGGGCTGAAGGATGACGCAAGCCATAATTTCTTCCCCATAATCTTTATCAGGGACGCCGATGACCTGAACGTCACGCACCTTCGGATGCGTGTAAATAAAGTCTTCAATCTCTTTCGGATAGATGTTTTCTCCACCGCGAATGATCATATCTTTAATCCGGCCGGTAATTTTGAAATATCCGTCTGCGTTTCGTCTTGCGAGATCGCCGCTGTGCAGCCAGCCGTCGGAATCAATCACAGCAGCGGTGGCTTCCGGCATTTTGTAATAGCCCTTCATGATGTTGTATCCACGCGCACAGAATTCGCCGTCAACACCGTCAGGCACTTCCTCTCCGGTCTCCGGATCGACAATTTTGCATTCCACGCCGAACAGATGCGCGCCGACTGTATTGACACGGACCTCAAGCGAATCGGTTGTTTTGGACATGGTGGTTGCAGGGGAGGCCTCTGTCTGCCCATAGGTGATGCAAATTTCCGACATGTGCATCTTATTGACGACATCCTCCATGACTTTTACCGGACAGGGACTTCCGGCCATAATTCCGGTGCGCATGTGGCTGAAATCTGTTTTTTCAAAGTCTGCATGCCCCAGCATCGCGATGAACATCGTCGGGACACCGTGGAAACAGGTGATTTTCTCCCGATTGATGCAGTCCAGGCCCTTTTTGGGTGAAAACGCCGGGATTGGCGACATGGTAACCCCGTGCGTCATAGAAGCGGTCATGGCGAGCACCATGCCGAAGCAGTGGAACATCGGAACCTGGATCATCATTTTATCCGCAGTGGAGAGATCCATGCAGTCGCCGATGGCTTTTCCGTTGTTGACCACATTGTAGTGCGTCAGCATAACGCCCTTCGGGAATCCGGTCGTTCCGGAGGTATACTGCATATTGCAGACGTCGTGCTTGTTGATTGCATTTGTCCTGCGGTAGACTTCTTCAACCGGGACGCGATCGGAGAGCGCCATGGCTTCTTCCCAAGTGTAGCAGCCCTTTTGCTGCGAGTCGCAGGTAATGATGTTGCGCAGGAAGGGCAAACGTTTGATGTGCAGCGGGTGCCCCTTTTCTGCGGTTTCGAGTTCGGGGCAAAGTTCCTTCATGATGGCAATATAGTCGGAATCCTTATATCCGTCAATCATCACGAGGGTATGCGTGTCGGATTGGCTGAGCAGATATTCTGCCTCGTGAATTTTATAGGCGGTGTTTACGGTGACCAGTACGGCACCGATTTTGGTTGTTGCCCAGAAGGTGATATACCACTGCGGAATATTGGTGGCCCAGATGGCCACATGATCGCCGGGCCGGACGCCCATTGCGATGAGCGAACGCGCAAAGGTATCAACATCATCGCGGAACTCCGAATAGGTCCGGGTGTAGTCGAGCGTAGTGTAACGGAACGCATATTGATCGGGGAATTCCTCTACCATTCGGTCGAGAACCTGCGGGAAGGTCAGATCAATCAGGTGTTCTTTCGGCCAGACGTATTTTCCGGTTTTCGTATTGTTGTCATAGAGGCGGCGAATCTCTTCGGATCCGTCCATATATTGCTGCATGTAACGGGCAAAGTGTGGAAATACAATTCCGGGATCGCTCAGATCCGGCGCATACCGTTTGAGCCATTCCAGGGAAATGTATCCCTCGTAGTTGATGGAACGGAGCGCCCGCATCATGGCGTCCATCGGCAAATCGCCTTCGCCCATGATCTTGTAGACCGTGTTACCGTTTTCAACGACGGAATCCTTGGCGTGCGTATATTTAATGTATGCACCGAGGTGCTGCACGGTTTCCTCCGGTGTTTCGCCGGCATACCGGTAAGGGTGATGCAAATCCCAGAGGGCGCCGATGTTGTCGCTTTCAATCTGATTGAGCAGCGCACGCAGACGCGCGGTGTCCGTATAAACGCCGTTGGTTTCCACCAGCAGGGTTACATTGTGCGCTTCCGCATAGGGAATAAGTGCTTTCAAGGCGCGGAGAACGACAGCGTCGTCAACGTCGCCTTCCGGCGCAGCGGTGCGGTCGCCGAGAATCCGGATATAGGGCGTGTGCAGCGCTTCCGCAAGGTCGATATAGGTGCGGAGTTCCTGCAAGGTTTCCTCTTGCCGGTCAGCGTATTTGAGCGCACATCCGGAAGAAAGGCAGGCAATCTCCAAGCGTTTCTTGTGCAGTTGTTCGATGGTTTTCGGCAGATTGTCCTTTTGGAACGGCTTTGCATTGATGGAGAAAATGTCATCTCCAAGCCCGCGCATCTCGATGCCGCTGAATCCAAAATCTTTTGCCATAGAGTAGATGTCCGTCCAGTCAAAATCCGGGCATCCTAAGGTTGAAAATGCCAATTTCATGTGTGGTTCCTCCCTTTTCAGTTTGAGATCTTCTGCCGGAGCGCAATAAAAAAGCTTCCGTCTCCGGCTGTTACGCAAGAGACGAAAGCAAAACTTCCGCGGTACCACTCTTCTTGACGCTTTTTTTCGCGCCCACTCACGGTATCCTGATGAATACCCTCCCGTGATAACGGCGGGAAACCCGTTCGCGCCTACTTAACAAAGCTTGCTGTTCAGCCGACTGCTCCAGGGGGAGATTTCGTCCTGTTCCGCACCGCGTCGCACCAACCCGCGGCTCTCTGTTGCTTCCGAAAGACGAAGAGTCCCTTTCATCGCATTTTTTGATACTATACCATATTTTTTTTGTTTTGTAAAGTGGAAAGCAGAAAACTTTTTTCTTGGACGATGCGATTGTGGAAAGAAAACGATCTTTCGGTCGAACATTGCATGTTGCGGATCCGTATGCTAAAATAAAAAAAACGGATCGAAAAAGAGGGTGTCGGAATGAAAAAGGATCGTGATGCAATCTTCACTTATTTATGGAAGGATCGGAAACGCATTCTGGGAATGCCGATTTCTTTTACAAAATATGCGCTGACCGAGGACCGGCTGTTTGAGAGAACCGGATTTCTCAATTTAAAGTATGAGGAAATTCTGCTTTACCGAATTCGCGATATCAGTCTGCGGCTTTCGCTGGGGCAGCGGCTATTCGGTGTCGGTACGATTATGGTCCATTCTTCGGATCAGAGCCGCCCGCACATGGAAATCAAACGGGTAAAACGGCCGATGGAAGTCAAAGAACTTCTCCACAAACAGGTGGAAGAGATGAAGCTTGCACGCAGAATGCGGGTCGGTGAAATTCTCGACGATGTGGATGTGGAGGAATCAGACGGGGACGATCCGTGCAGAGACTGAAATATGTAAAAAGTGCTGACGGCAGAATGCGGTCAGCACTTTTTGCTATTTTATTATGATGCAGCAAGGACACCGGAGAAGCCGATGAAAATCATCAGCAGGCAGAGAAAAATTGTAATGCCGCCCAAGATAATTCCCGCTTTGGTTTTAGCGGCGCGATGGCCTTTGGAAATCGAGACAATCCCGAAAATGACCGCAAGAATTCCAAAAATCAGAAGTTCGAGCCCCAAAAGACTGAATCCACTCGTTGCGTTACCGGAAGGAGATCCGGCCGCACGTTCTTGCAAATAAATGGTTGTAACCCCAAGGAAAAACACAAAGCTGTAAAAGGTACCGATGATCCCCAGAACCAGACTGGCAACGCCAAATCCCTTTCCCGGCATTTTTCTCTTATAGGTGTAAAAATAGGGGTAAGCGGAGGGTCGTCCGGCAGGATCATATGGAAAGGGAATCTGCAGGATCTCAGGCGGTTTTGCAGGAGCAAACGGATATCCGCAGACAGGGCATCCCTGTGCGGCGTTGGAAATCGGGTTTCCACATTGCGGGCAAAACAAAACGTCCATAACAGCGCCTCCTTTTACCGCCATCATACAGAATCCCAGACGCTTTGTCAATCGGTGATCTTAACGGAATACGCGAGCGCTTTTTGGCGAATCCGAGATCGGGGCGTACGTTTTCTGATATTCGGCGAGATACTCTGCGAAACGCGACCGGTAAAGCGCTTTTTTTGCAGAATCCGGAAATGCGGTTTTACCGGTTCCTGCAGAACGGAAGGTAAGATCGGAACATGCACCGCAGACCAGAAGTCCCAGACGGGCAGCGCCCAGCATAGAGGCCTGGTCGGTCTCCTGGATGGTCATCGGTTCGCCGAAGAGGTCACAGAGCATCTGTGCCCAAAGCGGAGACCGGATGATTCCGCCGGAAAGGAAGATTTGTTTCGGCGTGCCGCACAGGCCTTCCAAAATCGTATAGCATTGGTAAAGGCTCATCGAAATGCCTTCCAGAATGGCGCGATAGAGGGATCCGGTTCCATGGAATCCGTTTAAGCCGGTGAACGCGGCGGTTCGGCGGTCGTCCCATCCGGGACAGCGCTCTCCGAAGAGAAACGGCAAAAAAAGCGGAGGCGTTTCCTGCTCTTCGGTCACAAATTGTTCCAGCTCGGAAAAGGAAAATGCACCGCGCAGAACGGTTTTACGAAACCAGTCGATGCAGTTTGTGCAGTTCGAAACGGCGGCGCCGGCAAGCCAGGAACCGGGCGCATAATAACACCAGGTCCCGGCACTTTCTGATAAAGCCGGATGTGGAACGGTCATACGCATCGCGCCGCTCGTCCCGACGGAAAGCGTCATATTTCCCGGCTGCATTGCCCCCGCGCCGACCTGATTGAGTGCACCGTCCGGGTGCGCCGGAACAACGGGGATTCCGGCGGAGAGGCCGAGCAAGGATGCGGCAGCCGGCGTGAGCGGGCGGCAATCGGTATGACTGCAGAGTGCAGGCAGGTTCTCCCGATGCAGGCCGGCATTGTCCACAAGTTCAAAATCCCAGTCCAGGGTTTGCAGGTTTAAAAAACCCGTCCCCGAAGCCATGGAAACCGAGGAGAGAAATTCTCCGGTCAGCCGGTAAAATAAATAGCTTCCCTGGCCGGTCAGACGATCCTCTTTTTCGGGAAAAATTCCCTGATTCCGTAAATAGGCAAGCCGATAGGAGGGATAGGTCGCATTTGGCATACATCCGGTTCGCTGATACAGGCTGCGGGCTTTCTCCGGGTCGTTCCGAAGCTTGGCGGCGGTTTCTGCAGCGTCGGTATAGGCCCAGGTGTAAATGCGTGTTTTCGGATTTCCATCCTTTCCGCAGATCAGCATACTGTGCCAGATGCCGGACAGTGCAATGGCGTCGATTTTTTGCCCGCCGGCAATCTCTTTGCCGACAGAAAAAACGGCGTCGGCAACGCCATTGGCATCCTGTGTTTTGATATCACTGCAGGATGCGTCGTAAGGAACGGATTTTGTCGCAAGAATTCCTTTTTCTGCATCATAGAGCATCGCTTTTGCAGAAGTGGTGCTGGCTTCTAAAACAAGAACCTGCATGACGGATTCCTCCTCTTTTATTCCACATGGAAAAGACCCCCCGGCAGAAAAATTCTACCGGGGGGACGAAATGCGAAAAAGTCTGAAACTTAGACAATACCCTGTGCGAGCATGGTGTCTGCAACTTTCTTGAAGCCAGCGATGTTCGCGCCGGCAACCAGATTGTAGCCGAATCCATATTCTTCCGCAGCAGCGGTTGCGTTCTTGTGGATGTTTTCCATGATATCCTGCAGCCGTGCATCGACATCTTCGAATGTCCAGGAAAGACGCAGGCTGTTCTGGCTCATCTCAATTGCGGAGATCGCGACACCGCCTGCATTCGCAGCCTTTGCCGGTCCGAACGGGATCTTGTTCTTGAGGAAGACATCGGTAGCTTCCAGCGTGCTCGGCATGTTGGCGCCCTCTGCAACCAGCATGACGCCGTTCTTCACGAGCATTTCTGCATCAGCCTGGTCGAGTTCGTTCTGCGTTGCGCAGGGCAGCGCGATATCGCACGGTACGCTCCAGACGCCTTTGCCCTCGTGATATTCCGAATTCGGACGATACTTTTTGTACTCCGTGAGGCGCTGACGGTTTGCTTCTTTGATTTCCTTGATTGCAGCGATGTCAATTCCTTCTGCGTCATAGACCCAGCCGTTGGAATCGGACATGGTGACAACCTTTGCGCCGAGCTGCGTCGCTTTGACTGCAGCATAGATTGCAACATTGCCCGCGCCGGAAATGACAACGGTTTTGCCCTGGATGGTTTCTCCGAGGTGGCGGAGCATGGCGTTGACAAAATAGAGCAGACCATAGCCGGTTGCTTCCGTACGGACGAGAGAACCGCCGTAGGTCAGGCCTTTTCCGGTCAGAACGCTTTCGTAAGCGTTGCGGATGCGTTTATACTGGCCATAGAGGTAGCCGATTTCACGGCCGCCAACGCCGATATCACCAGCCGGAACGTCGGTGTCCGGTCCGATGTGGCGGAAGAGCTCTGTCATAAAACTCTGGCAGAAAGCCATGATTTCGCGGTCGGACTTGCCTTTCGGGTCAAAATCGGAGCCGCCCTTACCGCCGCCGATCGGCAGACCGGTCAGGGAGTTTTTCAGAATCTGCTCGAAGCCCAGGAATTTGATGATGCCGAGATTTACGGACGGATGGAGGCGCAGGCCGCCTTTGTACGGTCCGATTGCGGAGTTGAACTGTACACGGAATCCACGGTTGACATGGACCTTTCCGTTGTCGTCCACCCACGGAACACGGAAAATAATCTGACGCTCCGGTTCGGTGAGGCGCTCGAGAATACCGGCCGCTTCGTACTGCGGGTTCTTCTCGATGAAAGGCTCGAGTGTGGTCAGAACCTCTGTGACCGCCTGAATAAACTGCGGCTGGTCTGCATTTTTCTCTTTGACTTGTTCTAGTACATTGCTTACATAAGACATGATTACAAAACCCCCTATCAAACGGTTTCTAAAAACGATGTTGCAAATATTTTAGCATACATTTCATAGCATTACAATCTTTTTGTGCTGCATTTTTCAAAAAATTGCAATTTTGTTGATTTGAACATGCGGAAAAGGCGGATTTAATCAATTTTTGCACCGTTTTCTGCAAGAAAGTTAACCCGATGTTGCAAAATACAAAAAAAGAGACAGGAAAAGCGCCGGCAAAAAAACGGCCTGACAGAGAAAAAATTTGTGCAGACGCCCGAATACCAGACAGGCACGGGAAAATCATTGACAACCGCCTTGCGGATAGCATAAAATGTACTTATTACTTTGATTTTTAAGGGGGATTTCGGTTGGGCAAGTATACGAAAGAAGATATTATCCGGATTATTGAAGAAAAGGACGTTCGTTTTATCCGGCTTCAATTTACGGATATCTTCGGGACTCTCAAAAATGTTGCGATTACGTCAAGCCAAATCCGCAAGGCACTCGACAACAAGTGTATGTTCGACGGCTCATCCATCGAGGGCTTTGTCCGGATTGAAGAATCCGATATGTATTTACGCCCCGACCTTGATACTTTTGTGCTGTATCCCTGGCACCGCAGCCACGGGCATATTGCCCGCCTGATTTGCGATGTATATAAGCCGGACGGCACGCCGTTTGAAGGTGACCCACGCTATGTCCTGCGCAAAACGCTGCAGGAAGCGGCAGACATGGGCTTTACCTTTAATGTTGGCCCGGAATGCGAGTTTTTCCTGTTTAATAACGATGAATTCGGTCATCCCACGACGAATACCTATGATACGGCCGGCTACTTTGATCTCGGTCCGGTAGATGTCGGCGAGAAGATCCGGCGGGATATCTGTCTGAATCTGGAAGAGATGGGCTTCGAGATTGAAGCGAGCCACCATGAATGCGCCACCGCACAGCATGAAATCGACTTCAAATACAGCAAGGCGCTGGAATCCGCCGATAATATTATGACATTCAAGATGGCGGTAAAATCCATTGCACATGCGCATGGAATGTGTGCAACGTTTATGCCGAAACCGGTTTATGGCGTAGCGGGTTCCGGCATGCATATCAACATGTCCCTGTTCCAGAACGGTAAAAACGTATTTGCCGATCCGAACGGTGAGAACGGTCTGAGCGACATCGCACGCCATTTTATTGCAGGACTGATCCGGCACGTCAAGGGCTGCTGTGCGCTGACCAATCCGCTTGTCAACTCGTACAAACGTCTGGTGCCCGGATACGAAGCGCCGTGCTATATCGCCTGGACCTCCGCAAACCGGAGCGCGCTGATCCGTGTTCCGACCGCGCGCGGAGAAGGCACCCGCGTGGAACTGCGCAATCCGGATCCGTCCGGAAATCCGTATCTCCAGCTTGCGGTGCTGCTTGCGGCCGGTTTGGACGGCGTAAAGAACCAGCTTAAACCGCCGGCGGCTGTTTCGACCAATATTTATGATCTGAATCCGGTACAGCTGGCGGAAGCGGGAATTGAAAGTTTGCCTGCGGATCTGAAAGAGGCAGTTGTGGAAATGCAGAAGGATCCGCTGCTGCGGGAAGCGCTGGGCGATCATGTGTTCCAGAAATATATTGAGGCCAAAGAGAAAGAGTGGCAGCGTTTTGCGACGACGGTCACGCAGTGGGAATTGCAGGAATACCTCGGAAAATTCTAAAAGATGGACTCCGGACGGGAAAGAATGCGGGCTGCAAAGAGCCGGGAAAACCCGCTGATTTCCGGATCCGTGATAAGGAGTCTATTCTATATATTATATAATGAAAAGAGGGAGGCGCTGTTTTGGAACGAATTGTGGATAAGATCCGGCTTGACGGGAAGGTTGCGGTGATTACCGGCGGCCATTCCGGAATCGGCCGCGGCATCACGGAAGCATTTGCGCAGGCCGGTGCGGAAATTGCCATCGTTGGACGCCGGAAGACGATCGGAGAGGCTGTCGCCCAGCAAGTTTCTGCGGCGTATGGCAACCGGGTGCGCTTTATACAGGCGGATATCACAAAGCCGGAGGATCGAACCCGTCTGGTGGAGGACGTGCTGCAGATATTCGGAAAAATTGACATTTTGGTCAATGATGCCGGGAAAACAATTCAGAGTAAAGCGGAGGAAGTCACATACGAGCAGTGGAGAAGCATAATGGATCTCAATCTCGACGCGCTCTTTTTCCTCTCGCAGGAAGTCGGAAAGGTGATGATCCGCCAGGGCGGCGGCAATATTGTCAATATTTCTTCGAATTCCGATAATCTGGTTATGACACCGCAGTGTCAGGCGGGATACAATGCCAGCAAAGCCGGCGTCGATATGGTGACAAAATGCCTCGCCTATGAATGGGCGCCGTATCATATCCGGGTCAACGCAATTGCGCCGGGATATGTGCAGAGCGATATTCTGCCGGAAGGCGTACGTCCTTCAGACGGTAAGCCGTTCTGCGAGGTCTGGAAAGAAATGATTCCGCTTGGCCGGTTTGCAAAGCCGGAAGAGATTGGCGCAATGGCGCTTTACATCGCATCCGATATGTCCCCGTTCCTCACGGGCTCTGTGCTCTTGATTGACGGCGGATATTCCTTGACATAAAGAAGTCCGAAAATATTCTGTGGGAAGAAAAACGGAGGAAGCAAACATGCAAAAAACGGAACAGCTGTACGAAGGAAAAGCAAAGAAAGTATTCGCAACGGAAGACCCGGCGTATTGCATTGTCTCTTATAAAGATGACGCAACGGCTTTTAACGGCCTGAAAAAGGGAACAATTGCCGGAAAAGGTGTCGTGAACAACCGGATGTCGAATTTCATGTTCCAGCTTCTGGAGAAAAACGGCATCAAGACCCATTATGTCGAGGAGCTCAATGACCGGGAGACACTGGTGCGGCGCGTGAAGATCGTTCCGCTGGAGGTGATCGTCCGGAATAAGGCGGCCGGAAGCCTCTCGAAGCGTCTGGGACTGCCGGAGGGTACGCCGATGAAGACACCGGTCCTGGAATTCTGCTACAAGAATGACGATTTGGGCGATCCGATTGTCAATGAATATCATATTCTCGCAGCGGAGCTTGCCACAAAGGAAGAAGTGGAGACCATTTCGGCGATGGCGCTCAAAATTAACGAGCTGATGTGTGAATTCTTCCGCTCGGTCAATGTGGATTTGATCGATTTTAAGCTGGAATTCGGCCGCTGTGCCGATGGCACGATTGTCCTGGCAGATGAAATTTCTCCGGATACCTGCCGATTCTGGGATATTCATACACAGGAAAAACTGGATAAGGACCGCTTCCGCCGCGATATGGGCGGTGTGGAAGAGGCCTATGAGGAAATGATGAAGCGGATCGGCCTGTAACCGGTCCGGTCTTGAGGCGCGGAGAAAGCTTTTCTCCGGGCCTCATTTTTGCGCATACCGGCTGTAGAAAACGAAGTTTTGGAAAGGAGGGCTGGCACCGGCGTCTGTTCTGGGTTCTGACAAAAAACGCCGTGCCGTCTGATGATGAAAGAAGTTTATGAATCCCCGTTGTCGTCACGTTATGCGGATCGCGAAATGAAATATCTGTTTTCTCCGGATATGAAATTCCGGACCTGGAGAAAGCTTTGGATTGCGCTGGCAGAGGCAGAACACGAATTGGGACTTCCGGTTTCCGAAGAACAAATTGCGGAACTGAAGGCGCACGCGGACGACATCAATTATGAGGAAGCGCAGGCGCGGGAACGCATTGTCCGCCATGATGTGATGAGCCATGTGTACGCGTATGGCCTGCAATGCCCGAAAGCAGCGCCGATTATTCATCTTGGTGCAACCTCCTGCTATGTCGGAGACAACACAGACCTGATTATTATGACGGAGGCGCTCCGGGTTGTCCGCAGAAAACTGGCGCTGCTCATTCAGAATCTTTCCGAATTTGCGCAGAAATACAAGGATCTGCCGACTCTTGGTTTTACGCATTTTCAGCCGGCGCAACCGACAACGGTCGGAAAGCGCGCAACCCTCTGGATGCAGGAATTCCTGATGGATTTAGAGGATGTAGAATACCGGATCAGCAAGATGAAGCTCCTCGGCAGCAAGGGGACAACCGGTACGCAGGCAAGCTTTTTAGAACTGTTTGACGGCGATCATGAGAAAGTAAAGGAACTCGACCGGCGAATTGCGCGTAAAATGGGATATGCGGCCTGCTATCCGGTTTCCGGCCAGACGTATTCCCGCAAAGTTGACAGTGCGGTGCTCGGTGTGCTCAGCGGCATTGCGCAGAGTGCTTCGAAATTCTCGAATGATATCCGTCTTTTGCAGCATCTCAAGGAAATCGAAGAACCATTTGAAAAAACACAGATCGGCTCTTCGGCGATGGCCTATAAACGGAATCCCATGCGCAGCGAACGGATTGCGTCGCTCTCGCGGTACATTATTACCGACAGCCTCAATCCTGCCATTACCTCGGCAACGCAGTGGTTTGAGCGTACGCTGGATGACTCCGCAAACAAACGGATCAGCGTGCCGGAGGCGTTCCTCGCGACGGATGCCGTGCTCAATCTCTGCATCAATGTGGCGGATGGACTGGTGGTTTACCCGAAAGTGATCCGGCAGCGCCTGATGCGGGAGCTGCCGTTTATGGCGACGGAAAACATCCTGATGGATGCGGTCAAACGCGGCGGCAACCGACAGGAACTGCACGAGCGAATCCGCGTCCATTCTATGGAAGCGGGTCGGATTGTAAAAGAAGAAGGCGGCGAAAACGATCTGATTCAGAGAATTGCATCGGATCCGGCCTTCGGCGTTACGGAAGCGGATCTCAGCGACGTGCTGCGGCCGGAACGCTATGTCGGACGCGCGCCGGAGCAGACACAGGAATTTCTCGATGAAGTGGTACGGCCCAAGCTTGCGGAAATGGACGTGCGCGCAGAAGATGCCGCAGAGATCACAATTTAAAATGGTTCGGAATTGAAATTTTACAAAATTTGATGTATGATAAAACATGGTATTCTCTGTAAAAGGGAATACCATGTTTGGCCTTTTTGAAAGGAGGGCTTGCTAGAATGTGTGGAATAGTCGGTTATATTGGATATGAAGAGGCCGCGCCTCTCTTGATCCGCGGACTTCAAAAACTGGAATACCGGGGTTATGACTCGGCCGGTGTGGCGGTTTATGACGGAACGGCTGTCCAGGTTGTCAAAACCAAGGGACGTCTTCAGGTGCTGAAAGACCTGACGCAGGACGGCGCAACGCTGCCCGGAACGGTTGGCATCGGACATACACGGTGGGCGACGCACGGCGCACCGTCGGATATCAATTCCCATCCGCAGGTAAGCGGTTCGGGAAGATTTGCTGTGGTACACAATGGAATTATTGAAAACTATATGGAACTCAAAACGTTCCTGATGAAAAACGGTGTCCACTTTGCATCGGAAACCGATACGGAAGTAGTTGCGCAGCTGATAGATTACTACTACCACGGAGATGTATTGGATGCCATCGTCAAAACGATCGCTAAGGTAAAGGGATCCTATGCGCTGGGGATTATCTGTGAAGAAAATCCGGATCGGCTTTATGCTGTGCGCAAAGACAGCCCGCTGATTGTCGGACTGGGAGAAGGAGAGAACTTTATCGCTTCGGATATTCCGGCAATTTTGAGCAAAACACGGGATATTTACCGCCTTGGCGACAATGAAATCGCGGTTTTGTCGCGCAGCGACGTCCGCGTATATAACCAGAATAAGGAACAGGTAGAAAAAGAGCCGGTTCACATTGACTGGGATGTCTCGGCGGCTGAAAAAGGCGGTTATGAGCATTTCATGTTCAAGGAGATTATGGAACAGCCGAAAGCGGTGCACGACACCATTGCCCCGCGGATCCGGGATGGCAAAATTGTGCTTGACAGCATTTCCCTGACCGCAGAGGATGTCCAAAAGATTCGCCGGATCTGCATTTTGGCCTGCGGCTCTGCGTGGCATGTCGGGATGGTTGCCAAATATATTCTCGAGGAACTGACCCGCATTCCGGTAGAAGTGGATATCGCCTCAGAGTTCCGCTATCGCAATCCGATTGTCGACTCAAGTACGCTCGTCCTGGTGATCAGCCAGTCCGGCGAAACAGCAGACACCCTTGCCGCGATGCGGGAAGCCAAACGGCTTGGCGCGCGGACGCTCTCGATTGTCAATGTTGTGGGCAGTTCGATTGCCAACGACTCCGACGACGTGATCTATACCTGGGCAGGGCCGGAGATCGCGGTTGCAACCACTAAAGCCTACAGCACACAGCTGGCGGTGGTCTATCTGATTTCCATTTATCTTGCCGAAAAACTTGGGACCGTTTCGCAGGCAGAGTATGATGGCTATGTACAGGCGCTGCTGAAACTTCCGGATCAGATTGAAAAGACGCTGGAGAATAAAGAGAAAATCCAGTATTTTGCGTCGCAGTGCTTTAATGCAAAGGATATTTTCTTTATCGGTCGGAATCTCGACTATGCGATGTCGCTGGAGGGCTCTCTCAAACTCAAGGAGATTTCCTATATCCATTCGGAGGCGTATGCTGCGGGAGAACTCAAGCACGGAACGATTTCCCTCATCGAAGACGGAACGCTGGTGGTTGCGCTTGCGACCTACCAGAAGCTCTATGAAAAAATGATGAGCAATGTCAAAGAGGTCAAAGCGCGCGGAGCGGTAGTTTTGGGCCTGACAACGGAAGGAAACACGGAATTTGAAAAGCAGACGGATTATGTCATTAAGGTTCCGGAAGTTTGCGAGATGATGATGCCTTCACTTGCAGTGGTGCCGCTACAGCTGTTTGCCTATTACATTGCCTCTATGAAGGGTTGCGATATTGATAAACCCCGGAACCTGGCAAAGTCGGTTACGGTGGAATAAACGTGGAAACGGACAAACAAAGGAAGGATGAAAAGGGGCATGATTAAAAACGAAAAGGTTTTGGTTTTGGACCTCGGCGGCTGCAATAGTCAGCTGGTTGCACGCCGTGTTCGAAACTGCGGCGTGTATTGTCACGTCAAACCGTTCGCAGCGTTTTCTCCAGAAGAAGTAGCGGCCGGATATCGGGGGATTCTGGTCACGCGTGAGGGGGAAAGCGGCGCGGATGTCGCGGCGGCGGGGCTTCCGGTTCTGAATGTGGAAGCCTGCGGTGAAGATGATGTTGCGCTCAAGGCGTTCCTGTTCGAGACCTGCGGATGCAGCGGGACCTGGGAAATGGCGGCATTCGTGGAAGAAGCTGTTGAGGAAATCCGCAAGCAGACCGGTGGAAAAAAGGTGCTTTGCGCGCTTTCCGGCGGTGTGGATTCTGCAGTTTCAGCCTTGCTGGTACACAAGGCAATTGGGAAAAATCTCACCTGTATTTTTGTCAATCACGGTCTGATGCGCAAAGATGAGCCGGAAATGGTCGAGCGCGTGTTCCGGAAGGAATATGACATCAATTTGATTTGCATTGATGCAGTGGATCGTTTCCTCGATAAACTTGCAGGGGTGACAGATCCGGAACGCAAACGGAAAATTATCGGCGAAGAATTTATCCACGTTTTTGAAGAAGAAGCCAAGAAACTCGGACAGATCGATTATCTGTGCCAGGGAACGATTTACCCGGATATTCTGGAAAGCGGCATTGGCGGCGCGGCGGTGAAGAGTCACCATAATGTCGGCGGCCTGCCGGAGAACATCGGTTTTACCGGCTTGGTTGAGCCGCTGCGGGATTTGTTTAAGGACGAAGTCCGTAAAGTGGGTCTGGAGCTCGGTTTGCCGGAATCCATGGTTTGGCGTCAGCCGTTCCCCGGGCCAGGGCTTGGTGTTCGGGTTGTCGGCGCGATTACACGGGAAAAGCTGCATATGGTACGGGAAGCGGATGCCATTCTGCGCGAGGAAATTGCGAAAGCTGGTCTGGATAAAGAAATCAACCAGTACTTTGCAGTCATTCCGGGAATCCGCAGCGTCGGCGTCAAAGGCGGCAGAACCTACGAAGAGACGATTGCATTGCGCGCAGTTGTCACGAAAGATTTCATGTCCGCAGAGTGGGCGCGGATTCCCTTTGAAATCCTCGCAACCATTTCCTCCCGCATTGTTGCAGAGGTTCCCGGCGTCAACCGCGTAGTGTACGACATCACCAGCAAGCCGCCGGCGACGATTGAATACGAATAATTTGAAATGCTTTAAGAATCCCAGTGTTTATGCGGGTTTGCGGCACTTCAAGAAGTCTTTTGATAACAAATTAATAACGGTTGCATGAGAGCCATTATTCTTATAATCCAGTGGCTTTCGGATTAGAGAATGATTGACAGGCGGCCCAGCAACAAAGAAATCCATATTATAAACGAAGCCCTTAGCTGTGGGTATAAAAAACGCATAGCTAAGGGCTTTTTGTCGTCTTTATTTATCTGGTTTGAGCTGGTCTTGGAACGTTTCGACCAGAGCGTGATAAGGTAAGATAAGTTGCGGATAAGGTAAGATAAGCTGCGCAAATTGAAACGAGGATAAAAGAAGACATCGCTTGCAGGCTCTGGTAGAATGAAGTTACCACACAAACATTCGAAAGGAGACAGCAAACGATGTCCGAGAACATTGTACAGCTGAATGAGGAAGTAATCAAGGGTCAGATCAAGAAATTGGTCCGAAGCAGCGTGGAAGAAACCCTGAACGAGCTGCTGGAAAAGGAGGCGGAGTCTCTGACGCAGGCGGCCCGCTGCGAGCGCAGCGGGGCCCGTCAGGGTTATCGCAGCGGCCACTATGACCGGAACCTCACCACGACCTCCGGCGATGTCACGCTCCATATGCCGCGACTCAAGGGCGTGTCCTTCGAGACGGCCATCATCGAGCGGTATCGCCGCCGGGAGAGCAGCGTGGAGGAGGCTCTCATCGAGATGTACCTGGCAGACGTTTCCGTGCGCCGTGTGGAGGACATCACCGAAGCCATGCGGGACAGCAAGGTCTCGCTCGCTGCCGTCAGCGAGCTGAACAAGAAAGCCTACGTCTACATTGAGGACTGGCGGAACCGTCCTTTGCAGGGCGGACGGTATCCGTATGTCTACGTAGATGGTATTTACCTGCGCCGCAACTGGGGCTGAGAATACGAAAATGTCGCCATTCCGGCGGCGATTGCCGTGAATGAGGACGGGTTCCGTGAGGTTCCGGGCGCTGCCGAGGGGATGAAAGAGAACAAGGCCAGCTGGGTCAGCTTCTTCCAGCGGCTGCGCGGGCGGGGTCTAGACGGCGTAAAGCTCATCGTCGGCGGCAAGTGCATGGGGATACTGGAGGCCGTGGGCGAAGTATTCCCAGATGCCAAATACCAGCGCTGCACCGTGCATTTCTACCGCAATGTTTTCTCTGTTGTGCCAAAATCAAAGGTCAAAATTGCAGCGAAACTGCTCAAGGCGATCCACGCGCAGGAGAGCAAAAAAGCCTCCCGCGAGAAGGCAAGAGCTGTCGTTGCCGAGCTGAGAGCGATGAAGCTGAAGGAGGCTGCCAAGAAGGTCGAGGACGGCATCGAGGAAACGCTGACCTACTGTGATTTTCCCAGCGAGCACTGGACGCGTATCCGCACCAACAATGCGATCGAGCGGCTGAACCGTGAGATCCGCCGCAGGACGCGTGTGGTGGGAACGTTCCCCGATGGGAACTCTGCGCTAATGCTACTCTGTGCAAGGCTGCGTCATGTGGCGGGAACACAGCGGGGCAACAAGAAGTACATGAATATGAAGCATCTGGAGGCGGCTTTGAACGACGTCCCTATTGCCGGCTGACTTCATTCAGCCGGAGTCTGCAAATAAATTTGCGCATAATTCTTGACAGTACCCAGACAATAGGGTGGCGGTTGTAAGGTAATTGAAGATGCAAACGGCGTGATGTTTATGTTCACACCGAATGGTATTGGAGGGCGTATTGCTTTTCCAAGCGAGTTCCTTTATCGGCCTTTTTTATTGGCCTTTCCGATAAAGAAATGCGCGGCGTGATTCTCGTTCGCCGCTTTTTAGCATCCGAAGAGTTCAGCGGCTTTCTTCATTCGCTCCGCAATGGACACACCAAACGGGCAGCGAGGTTCGCAGGCCCGGCATCCAATGCATTCGGACGCGGTATGCGCCAAGGATTCATAATGAGACTGTACGGTGGCGGGAACTTCCGGCTGCATGGTTGCGAGATCATAGAACTGATTGATCATGGCGATATCGAGTTGTGCGGCACAGGGTTTGCAGTGTCCGCAGTATGTGCACTCTCCGCGGTAAGCGTGAAAGGGTGCGTCCGAGAGAACAGATGCATAATCTTTTTCCGCTTCGGAGGCATTTTCATAGGCCACCGCCTGATCTACCTGTTCTTTGGTGTCATAGCCGCACAGAATTGCACTTACTGCCGGACGGGTCAGGGCATAATGGATACACTGCACTGGAGTCAGACTTGCTCCAAAAGGAGAACGCTTCGCATCGAACAATCTGCCTCCGGCGAATCCTTTCATAACGGTGATTCCAACGTCATTCTGCTCACAGATGCGGTACAGTTTCGCGCGGTCGGCGTCGATTCCGCTCAGTCCTGCGTCAAATTCTTCTGCGAACATCGTGTCGATATCCTCGCTGGCGGGCAGCATATCAAATGCCGGATTGATACTAAAAAGAATCATCTCCACATAACCGGATTCTGCCGCCTTGATAGCGACTTTTGGATTGTGAGAACTCATCCCGATATGCCGAATGACGCCGCGGCTTTTTAATTCCATGATGTAGTCCAGATATGCGGAGTGTTGGATCTGCTCCCATTCTTTCTCGGAATCCACATAATGAATCATGCCCAGATCGATATAGTCCGTCTGCAAACGCTTCAGAAGATCTTCAAAAGCAGGACGAACGTCGTTTAGGTCTCTCGTCCGGAAGTATTGCCCATCCTTCCATGTGGAGCCGATATGTCCCTGAATGTACCACTGGCTGCGGTTCTCTTTGATGCCTTCTCCAATGATCTCTCTGGATTTCGGATCGGGCATCCAGCAATCTAAAATGTTGATTCCCTGTGCAGATGCGTAGCGGATCAGGTCGATGCCATCCGCTTTCGGGTGACGTTCCAGCCACTCTCCGCCGAATCCAATCTCACTGATCTGCAGCTCGGTTTTTCCCAATCTTCTGAATTTCATCTTTTTTCCCCCTTTGTAGCGTTCGGTTTGCGCATCGAAGCGGGTTTGCGCAGCGAGACGACAATATCCTGCCCCGACAAGTTTCGGTGGATAATCTGTCTGACTACATACCACGCGATTACAATAAGAATCGTAAGAACAGCCACAGCGGAGTAAACCACTGCGGCTGTTCATTGTTTTATGGACAACCACCTTTGCCTGCAGCAATTTTTATGACCGTGTTTTCTCTGAAATGACCGGACATTGCCGGATACCATAGTACTGAAAAGCTGTGATCGTCTGCCGGCTGATTCGTTCACCGCAGAGAATAAGCGGAATGGCGGGCGGACAGCCAATGGCAGCAGCCGCCGAAATGCGTCCGAGACAATCTTCAGCAGGTAAAATTTCACTTTCTGCAAAAAGGGCCTCGCGAGGGGTTAAGACGGACTCCGAAATCGCGGCCGGCGGCGGAAGCGTTTCGATGGGAGACCGCGGTTTTACAGCGCAAAGCACGCGCGTCAGCGTTTGGAGCGCTCCGTCGCAAAGCTGCGGAGAGAGCAAAAGAACCAAATAATCCGGATCATGAAACTCCGGAAAAATTCCGTGCGCTTCGAGAATCTGCGCAAGCTGCGTGCCGGTGTAGCCAAAGGATTTTGGCATGATGGTTAATTTTAGCGGTTCTTCCCCGGTTAATAGAAATCCGTGCGCGGTAAGCGCTGTTTTGAGGGCGTCCGCTTTTGGAAGAAAGTCGGCAAGCGATGCGCGGAAAATCTCCATTTGGCCGTTTGCCGCATCCAGAGACTGTAAAATCAGATAAGAAGGACTGCTGGATCCGAAGAGGGAGAGTGAAATCTTTGCCCGCTGTGCAAACCAGCCCGGCAAGTGTTTGGCAAGGTGTAAATATGCGCCGCCGGTAAGCACGGGGAGCGTTTTGTGTGCGGAATCACAGCATAAATCTACACCGAGATCCATCGGGTGGCGGGACTCCGGCAAGAATTTCAGGTAGGCGCCGTGCGCATTATCAACGGCAAGCAGAACGCCGAATTTGTGACAGACCGCTGCGAGTTCCCGGAGATTTAGGCAGTTTCCAAGATAATCCGGGCTGGTCAGGTAAACAGCGGTTGGCGGAGATTGCTCATTTTGCAGGACAGCTTCAAGTTGTTCCGGTGCAACCGCGCAGCTTAAGTAGGGCGTACCCATCTGCGGAAGGAGCCATTCAATTTCAAAATCCAGCAGGGCGGCAGCATGCAGGAACGCTTTATGGGCATTCCTGCCCGCGAGAACCCGCGGCTTTTTTCCCTGCGCACCTGCGTGAACGGCAAGCAAATGCAGCATGGCCTGAATGCAGAGCGTGGAACCGGCGGTGGAGTAAAAGGTATCGGCGCCAAAAAGCGCGCCGGCAAATGCTTCACTTTCCGCAATGATGCCATGCGGTGCAAAAAGATCGTCGGCACCGTCAAATTCGGTAATGTCAAGCGATTCGAACCCGAGAATCGGAACGCCCTTGTGTCCGGGCATATGCAGCCGGATTGGATGGCGTTCTGCATATTGCCGCACAAAATCGCAAATCGGCGTGCTGCTCATTCAGCGTCACCGAGTTCCCGCGCAATGGCAACAGCGATTGCGCATTCCATCCGTTTGCGGAAAAGCTCGCATCCGTACCGGTAGATGCCCCGCACCGACCCGGTGGCATGATAGGCATTGGCTGCGCAGCCGCCGGAGCAGTACAGCTTGGCCCAACAATCGCGGCATTCTTCGCGTGCGTAGACATTGCAGGAGGCAAATTCATTTTGAATTTCCGTGTTTTCAACGCCGTTCCAAATGTCGCCGAGACGGAAACGTTCGTCTCCGACAAACTGGTGGCAGGGATACAAATCTCCCCAGGGCGTGACGGCCATATATTCGGTTCCAGACCCGCACCCGGAAATCCGCTTGTAAATGCACGGGCCGCCTTTCAGGTCGATCATATAGTGGTAAAAGGTGAAAGGGTTGCCCTCTTTGTCGCGTTTAAGCATCAGTTTGGCAAGTTCCTCATATTGTGCCAGCACGACGGGAAGATCTTCTTCTGTCAGTGCGGCAGGATCACCCGCCGCCGTTACGACAGGTTCCATGCTCAGCTCGGAAAATCCGAGATTCAACATGGTTTCGATGTCTTTGAGAAAATCCGGATTGGCGTGCGTAAAAGTGCCGCGCATATAGTAATTCTTCCCGCCGCGCGCCGCAACCAGCTTTTGAAATTTGGGAACCACAGTTTCCCAGCTGCCGCGGCCGGCATAATCGACGCGGTACCGGTCATGAATTTCCTTGCGGCCGTCCAGGCTGAGGACGACGTTGCTCATTTCACGGTTGGCAAAGTCGATGACATCGTCATCGATTAAGACGCCGTTAGTGGTGAGCGTGAATCGGAAATGCTTGTTCTTCTCTTTTTCGATGCTTCTGGCATAGGCCACAAGCGCTTTCACGACGTCAAAGTTCATAAGCGGCTCGCCGCCGAAAAAGTCGACCTCCAGATTGTGCCGGGATCCGGAATTCTCAACAAGAAAATCCAGCGCACGTTTTCCTACGTCAAAAGACATCAGCGCACGCGCTCCGTGATACTTTCCCTGGCTTGCAAAGCAGTAGGCGCAGTTGAGGTTGCAGGTATGCGCGATATGCAGACAGAGCGCCTTGATAACGCCGGAGGTTTTTGCCTTGAGCGCGCCTGCCATTGGCTGAAAGGTGTCTTCCGTAAACAGCTTGCCGTCTGCTTTCAGCGCTGCAATCTGGTCGTAGCATTCTTCAAGTTCTGCATGAGTGGCTTCTCCGGAAGCGCTGTATTTTTCTTCAACCGTTGCAATTGCTGCTTCGCGGGGCATGCTTTCAAAGACCGAAATCAGATCATAGGCCGGGCCATCCACTACGTGCACGGATCCGGAGCAGATGTCGAGTACAATAAAATAGCCGCCGAATTGATACTGATGAATCATAAAAACTCTCCCTTATGCTGAAAATGCCGCCCGGTAAGGGCGGCATCACGGCTTTGTGTACCTGGGTTTTATTTGCTTTCTTTATTTTCGCAAGCCTGGTTTGCGATTCCGCAGCTGGTTTTGCAAGCCGACTGGCAGGAAGTCTGGCATTCGCCGCAGCCGCCGTTTTTTGCGCTTTCGCAAAGATTGCGGGTTTCAATGGTTTTGATGTGTTTCATATATAAAACCTCCAATTATGATCATTCGAATGTATTATAACACGTCCAGAAACGCTTGTCAATTGAGGCCGGAGGGAAACCGGAATTTCCAAACAGAAAAGCCGGATACAGGCGAGAGAATGCGTGGAGGCGCAGGCACGCGAACCCGGATGAAAAATTGGCTGTTTCAAGCCGGAAAGCCGGTTTGCAAGATGACCAAAAAACCGCTTGGTTTTCTGGCAGGCAGGAACATACTTTTGTGTGCGGGCTTTCGCATGTGCCGGACCCATTTTGCATATGCATTACTACTGCTCAAAAGAGACGGCATCCGTAGGGTTACTTTAAAAGGAAAAGAAAAAGCAGAGCCTTCGCATGCAAAAGCCGAAAGGGGGGTAGAAACATGGTGGTTTTGACAGTGAGCGCGAAACGGAAAAGGCTTCTTCTTGCAGGCGCTGCAGTTGTAGTTGTCCTTGCACTGCTATTTGGCATTCGGGCGGCAAGTAGACTGATACAGCGGGAAGAGGAACCCGGGATCCAGACCGCAGCTGCCACAAATGAAGAACGGATTGCGTTTTTGTCACAGTTCGGATGGGAGGTGAAGAAAGAAGCTGTTTCAGTAAAGGAGGTGACGATTCCTGCAGCCTTCAGCAACGTCTATACAGAATATAACCAGATCCAGCTGGAGCAGGGGATGGATCTGACGGCTTATGCCGGATGCACCTGCAAGGTATGGACGTATGAGGTGACCAATTATCCGGAAAAGACGGAGACGGTTTACGCGACGCTGATTGTTTATGACGGACAGATTGTCGCAGGCGATATCAGCTGCGCGGCGCTCGACGGATTTATGCACGGATTTTCCGGCAGGCCGGAGGCTTTGCGCGGTGCGGAAGACGGGGAAGCGCTTCCAGAAGAGGAGAAATCGTGTGAAAAGCAAGCAGGGGAGAATTCTGAAGCAGAAAGCATAGAAAATACAGAACAAAATGCACAATCAGCCGAGAAAACAGAGCCCCAAACCTCTTCAGAAGTGGAAACCGGCGCATGGCCGACGGACTGAATCTAAATAAAAGAGCCCTTGAAAAGAGCCCTTGAAAAGCCTTTCGAAACCAGACCACAAGATGTTGTTTTAGGTGTTTCCATAAGGGGATTTTTTCAGGTTTTGTCAGGGTTTGTCGAGTATTACAAATATTTTTCGAAAAAAAGGAACATCTCTTCAATTTTATAAAAAATCAATAAAGACGCTGTAAAAAGTTTGGGCAAATAAAGCCTTTAAAAGCCAAATCGTTTCTGGTATGATTAATATACTGAATTCCAGAAGATGAAAGATGTCTACAGTCGAAATCAAACAAGATTTTCAGGAGGTTTATTATGGCAAGTGTAACACTTAAAAACATCTATAAGGTGTACCAGGGCGGCGTAACTGCGGTTACCGATTTTTGCCTTGACATTGCGGACAAAGAGTTCATCATTTTGGTTGGACCTTCCGGATGCGGAAAGTCGACAACACTGAGAATGATCGCTGGTCTGGAAGAGATTTCCAAGGGCGAACTGTATATCGGCGATGTTCTTTCGAACGACATCGCTCCGAAGGATCGCGATATCGCGATGGTGTTCCAGAACTATGCACTGTATCCGCACATGACCGTTTATGATAACATGGCATTCGGTCTGAAACTCCGCAAAACGCCGAAGGCTGAGATCAAGCGCCGCGTAGAAGAGGCTGCTAGAATCCTCGACATCTCTCACCTTCTCGACAGAAAGCCGAAGGCTCTCTCCGGTGGTCAGAGACAGCGTGTTGCGCTGGGCCGTGCAATCGTCCGTGACCCGAAGGTCTTCCTGCTTGACGAGCCGCTCTCCAACTTGGACGCAAAGCTGCGTGCACAGATGAGAACCGAGATCGCGAAGCTGCACCTGAGACTGGGCACCACGTTCATCTATGTTACCCACGACCAGACCGAAGCTATGACGATGGGCGACCGTATTGTTGTTATGAAGGACGGCTTCATTCAGCAGGTCGACACGCCGCAAAACCTGTATGATCAGCCGGTTAACGAGTTCGTTGCTGGATTCATGGGTTCTCCGCAAATGAACTTCATTGATGCAACGCTCGGCAAAGACGGCGATGCATATACCATTAACTTTGGCAAATACTCCATCAAGATTCCGGCCAGCAAGGCAGAAGGCATTGACCTCGAGTCCTATGTCGGCAAAGAAGTTGTCTTCGGTATCCGTCCGGAGAACGTACACGACGAGCCGGAATTCCTGGAGAAGGTTACCGATGGTATCGTAGACGCAGACGTCGAAGTTACCGAGTTGATGGGTTCCGAGACCTATCTCTACCTCACCTGCGAGAACAATGCAATTACTGCTCGCGTCAGCCCGAACTCCGTTGCGAAGCCGGCTGATAAGATCAAGATCGCTTTCGATCTGAAGAAGATGCATCTGTTCGACAAAGAGACAGAGAAGACCATCCTCAACTAAGAAATTTGCATTTCAAAAGGAGCTGCGCGATTGCGCAGCTCCTTTTTTGTGTCTGTTTCCGTTTTGCCGCGGTGGGATATTTCTGTTGTCTCGGAAGGCGCAGAGGAAATGTTCCGTGCCTGAAAAGCGGCAAAATTCTTTGCTTTTTCTAAAAAACAGAGCCATTCGTGCGGAGTATATCCTGAACTTTATTAATTTTCTGTAAAAAATGAAATTTATTTTATGAGAAAGCAAAAAAAATGGTGTTTAGCGGTTGAAAAATCAAGAATCATTGTGTAGAATACTATATGTAGGGTTATACCAGATGGGGATGAACCGCCTGGGAAACGAGATTTTTTCTAGGGATTGTTTTTGAACCCGCACCTGTAAGATGGATTGCATTGGAAGAGACTGTTCAGAAATAGTTGCTTTTTCTGTCCAAATGGAATTTTGCGAATGGAAAGCAAATGTGCAGGTGTTTTCTTGCGAAATCGGCAAGCAAGGAAAAAACAATATAGCCGGAATCCTTCTATGAAAGTCGGGTTTTTCCCATCGGGTGTGTGCAGACACATATTATATGGAAATTCATTGCCGCTTAAGGTCGTTTACGGCGGCGGAACAAAGAATAAAATCGGATAAAGAAGTGAGGAGAAGTTATGTCTAACAGATTGTTTCAGGGCGTTATCCATCAGATGAAGGATACCATTGACCGGACGATTGGTGTAATTGATGAATCATCGGTGATTATTGCCTGCAGCGAACTCGGACGCGTAGGGGAGGTCAATGAAAATGTCTCTCCGGAATCGCTAACCTCTCCGGGGGCTTTTGTCATTAACGGCTATACCTATAAATCTTTTGGCAGCCGGCCGCGCCCGGAATATGCAGTGTTTGTTTCCGGAAGCGATGCGGATGCAATTCGGTATGCCAGCATCCTTGCAATCTCGCTCAACAGCATCAAGCAGTATTATGATGAAAAATATGACCGGAGCAATTTTATCAAAAATGTGATTTTGGATAACATCCTTCCGGGGGATATTTATCTCAAGGCGCGCGAGCTCCACTTTAACTCGGATTCTACCCGCGTTTGCATGATGATTAAGGTGACCAGCCGCACGGATGTTTCGGTTTATGATGTAATCCAGAATCTCTTCCCGGACAAGGCGAAGGACTTTGTAATCAATATCAATGAAAATGATATTGCGCTTGTCAAAGAAATTCGGACCGGTATTGAGCAAAAGGATCTCGAAAAGCTTGCAAATTCCATTGTGGATACGCTTTCCGGCGAATTCTATACACATTGCGTCGTCGGCATTGGTACCATTGTTACCGGCGTGAAAGATCTTGCCCGTTCCTTCAAAGAAGCGCAGGTCGCACTTGAAGTTGGCAAGGTGTTTGATACAGAAAAGCTGGTTGTCAGTTATGATAATCTCGGAATTGCCCGTTTGATTTATCAGCTGCCGACCACGCTTTGCGATATGTTCCTCAAAGAGGTCTTTAAGCGCGGTTCCATTGAGTTGTTGGATCATGAAACGCTCTTCACAATTCAGCGGTTCTTCGAAAACAACCTGAATGTTTCGGAAACTTCCCGGAAGCTTTTCGTACATCGGAATACGCTGGTTTACCGTTTGGAAAAAATCAAGAAGATTACGGGACTCGATCTGCGTGAATTTGAAGATGCAATTGTGTTCAAAGTAGCGCTCATGGTTAAGAAATATCTCTCTTCGAATCCGGTGAAATTCTAAGCTTTATGAAAAGAAAGAGCGGCTTTAGCTGAGAGGCTTTAGCCGCTTTTTTGCACAAAATGCAGCGGGATGTTATTTTAGAAAGGTTACAAATAAATTACAATATAATTCTTTAATAGAATTATATTGTATGAAAATGTTGATATTATGGAAACAGAGTAGAAAATTAGCGAAAAATCTGTCCGAAACCGGTCAAAAACCGCCGGGAGTTGCTTCGATTTGCAAGATGCGAAGTGTGGCACGCGGAAAGCAGTTCCGTCTTGTCACTGGGCGGCTAAAAAGGGTTTTGCAGATTTCAGATCGTGAAATCACAGCGTTTCGGCGATTTTTCAGCTGGAAATTCTGCTGCCTTAGGAACATGGTCTTAGGAAAAGCAACGCAACTGTCCGACGGGTTGTGCAAATCTATTTTTGTGGAACCTTTATCGAAGAATGCGGCATGATATTTGTCGGTTTTCGCGGACAGCGCGATTTTGGAGGTTCATCTGGTGATCGAATTTATCGATGTGTCAAAAACGTATGCGAACGGAACACAGGCGCTGAAGCATGTGGATCTGAATGTGGATAAAGGGGAATTTGTTTATATCGTTGGGTCTTCCGGCGCCGGAAAGAGTACCTTTCTCAAACTGATTATGTGCGAGGAACGGCCAAATTCCGGAGAAATTCTTGTAAACGGAAAGCGGCTTTCCACGCTGAAAAAGCGGGATATCCCCTATCTTCGCCGCACAATGGGAATTGTCTTTCAGGATTTCCGTCTGATTGACAATATGACGGTTTATGAAAATGTTGCATTTGCAATGCATATTGTCGGAGCGTCCAGCAGAGAGATCCGTAAACGGGTCCCTTATATTTTGAATCTGGTCGGGCTGCGCAGTAAAGCTAACAACCATCCGGCGGAGCTTTCCGGCGGAGAGCAGCAGCGTGTTGGTTTGGCGCGCGCACTGGTCAACAATCCTTCGATGATTATTGCAGACGAGCCAACCGGCAATATTGACCCGGCGCTCTCCTTTGAAATCATGGATCTTCTGACGGAGATTAACCGACGCGGCACAACGATCGTCATGGTCACGCACGAGCACACACTTGTGCGGCAGTTCCGGCATCGGATTGTAGAAATCAACAGCGGACGGATCGTTGCGGACAGCGCCTATTATCAGCAGCGGCTTTCAGCGCCGTCCCCGGAAGAGAGAGGGGGGGCGGCACAATGAAGGTTCGGAATTTTCGGTATCTGTTAAAAGAAGGAATTCGAAATGTTTGGAGCAACCGAACGATGACGGTCGCTTCGGTTGGCGTTTTGATTGCCTGCCTGCTTTTGACAGGCGCGGCGGTGCTGTTTTCCATGAATATCTCCGGCGCAATGCAGTCTGTGGAGAGTGAAAACAGCATTACCGTTTATTTGCAGGATGGACTGCCGACGCTCGAAGCTGCTGCTGCCGGCGACCAGCTTCGGAATCTTGACAATATTGCGGAATGCAATTTTGTCGAAAAAGACGAGGCGCTGAAATCCATGTTGGATCGCATGGGGGATGATGGGACGCTTTATGACGGGCTTTTCGATGGTCTGACCGGATCGGATAACTTCCTTCCGGATTCCTATAAGATTTCCCTGAAGGATCTTTCGCTTTACGATGAAACCATCGCACAGATCAAGGCGGTCCCCGGCGTCGATCATATTACGGATTATTCGGATATTGCAGATAAACTAAGCCGTTTGGATAAGATGATCACGACAGTTGGATTTTGGATTGTCTTTATCTTAAGTATCGTCTCACTCTTTATTATTGCCAATACAATTCGGGTTACGATGTACTCCAGACGCGTCGAAATCAGCATCATGAAGTCGGTCGGCGCGACGAACGGATTTATTCGGTTCCCCTTTATTGTGGAAGGAATGATTATTGGACTGATTTCCGGAATCCTTGCAAGCGTGCTGCTGAGCCTTGCCTATCAGGCGATGATGGAGGCAATTACCAATATTGTCCCGTTCTTTGATCTGATTCCGCTGGCTTCGGTGCTTTGGGTAGTGGTTGCGGCATTTATTCTTGCAGGCTGTCTGTTCGGTGCAATCGGCGGCATGATTTCCATTTCGAAATATCTGAAAAAAGAAGGGGGCGAGATCCTTGCGTTATAAAAAGCAAAAAACAATTTTAGCAGCAGCTTTGGCGGCGGTCTTGCTTGTGACTTCGGCCGGGTTTTCGCTTCCGGTACGCGCAGAAACCTTGTCCGAATTAGAGGACCAAAAGACGGAACTGGAGCAGCAGAAAGCGGAAAACGATGAAAAACTGAAAGATCTTAAAGCGGATATTACGAAACAGGAGGAATATCTGGCAACTCTGCAGGAGCAGCAGCGCACGTTGGAAGGACAGATTGACACCCTGAATCAGGAAACGCAGGAGTTGGACGACCAGATTTTGGCGCTGGAAGGGCAGATTTCAGAAAAACAAAAGAAAATTGACGCGGATATGGAGACGCTGAAGGCGCGGCTTCGGGCGCTCTATATTGCAGGAGACGCCTCTACGCTGGAGATCATTCTGAACTGTGAAAATCTGATTGATTTTGCGGAAAAAACAGAATTTATCAAAGCAATTACAGAGCATGACTCCAAGCTGATGAGCGAACTGTCAGAGGATATTGCGGGGATTTCTTCCGAGAAGGATAAAATTCAGAGCTACAAAGATCAGGTGTTGGAGGACAAGAAGGACCTCGACGCGAAACGCGAAGAGCTTTCCGGCCTGTATGAAGAAGCGCAGTCTGTCATGGATTCGCTCAACCAGGACAAATCTGATGCGGAGAACCGGAGTTCCGAGCTGGAAGGCGATCTTTCTGAAGCGGAATCCGCGATTGATGCATGGTATGAGGATTATTATGCCCAACAGAACACACCGGACGATAATAGTACAGGATCCGGCGATTCTGGAGACAATGGCGGCTCCTCTGGCAATGGCTCCGGCGGCGGTTCAAATGGCGGCGGCGTCAGCGGGACGGGGATGTTCATCTGGCCGGTACCGGGCTACACCTGGCTTTCCTCTTACTGGGGAGACGGCCGAAATCACCAGGCAATCGATATTGCCGGCAGCGGAATTTACGGCGCGCCGATTGTTGCGGCGGACAGCGGAACCGTATCTTATGCAGAATCCGGTGGCTGGGGCGGCGGCTACGGTACCTGGTTAATCGTCGATCATGGAAACGGGTATTCAACCGTTTATGCACATTTAAGCGGTTTGGCGGTCAGCCAGGGAGAGTCGGTCTCGCAGGGGCAGGTTGTCGGATATGTCGGAAGCACCGGAGATTCTTCCGGCCCGCATCTGCATTTTGAAGTCCGGGAATACGGCGTGCGTGTCAATCCGCTGAACTGGTTCTCCGGTGTCGGTTAAAGACGTCTGAAAAATAGAGTAAATACAAAACGAAAGGGATTCTTCGGGCTTTGGCCCCGGGGGAAGACTGCGTTCTCCCGGCTCTGCATCTTGCAGAGAGAGGAATCCTTTTGTGCTTGTTTCGATTCTGAATCGGGCGGAGGAAAGAAAGGAGAGGTCCATGAACCGGAAGGTATCGCTAGGGGCTGCTGTTTCGCTTGCGGCGCTTGCGGCTGCGGTTGCAGTATCGCTGACCTATGTTTATGCAATGGGGAAGTTTAATGAAAAACTCTCAAGTGTCAATGCGCGCCAGGCAATGTACACGAAACTTGCCGAGGTGGATCGGAATATCCGGCAGGACTATGACGGAGAGTGGGACGAAACTGCACTGCTGGACAGCGCGTGCAGGGGATATTTGGCGGGACTTCAGGATCCAAACAGCGAATATCTTTCTGCAGAGGCCTATAAGGCGGAGCTTGACGCCGAAGCGGAGCCGGAGAGCGGAATTGGGATTCATACAATCCAGAACGAGGACGACAACATGGAAATTCTTCGCGTGGAAGCTGCATCCAGCGGAAAAAAGGTCGGCCTCCGAAAAGGCGACGTAATTTTTAAGCTGGATGGAAAAGCGGTTGCTGCGATTGGATATGGGACAGCGGTTCAGTCCCTGAAGGGAAAAGAGGGATCCGCTGTCGAGCTTTCTGTTTTGCGAACCGGAGAAGACGGAGAGACCGAGCGTCTCACCATTTCAGTTTCCCGCGAAAAACAGGAGACTTCTGCGGTGGAAAGTGAGCGGCTTGGAAAACAGGTTGGATATCTTGCGATCCGAAGTTTTGATGCCAGTACCCCGCAAAGGCTTGAAAAAGCATATCATGCCCTGAAAGAGGAGGGCGTATCTGCTTTGATTTTGGATTTACGGAATCTTTCGGGGAACGATATGGAGGCGATGGCGCAAGCGGCGAATTTGATTGCGCCGGAAGGCGACTTGCTTGCGTACCGTCAACAGGACGGCACCGTGCAAACAGAATACACATCCGACCCGACAGCATGGGAAATGCCGTTGGCGGTTCTGATCAATCAGGGGACAGAAGGTGCAGCCGAACTGTTTGCCGCAGATTTGCGGAGCTTGTGCGGCAGTGTTCTGGTTGGAGAAAAAAGTGCAGGCAGCACGGCGGCGGTCAAAACCGTGATGCTTTCGGATGGATCCGCAATTCGCTTTACGGCAGGGGAATATCTGACGCCGGAGAAAGATCTTATCAGCGGTTCCGGCGTGGCGCCGGATATGACGGCCGCTCTGGGAAAAGAGGCGCAGAACCAGCTTTTGCGCGGAGAACTTTCGCGGGAAGAGGATGTCCAGCTGCACGCAGCGGTGATGACGCTTTCCGCACAGGGTATTGACTGTGCGGACATCCCCTTTATCTAGAGGGATTTTCCGGAGGAAATCTTGCATTTTCATTGACAATGCATCCCAGATTTACTATAATTAAAAATATTCTTTTGAGCGGCCAGCGTGAAAAATTGGCCGTAAAATTTGATGGAAAGCAGTGTGGTGTAATGGCAGCCAAACAAGTCATCCTTACCAAAGAGGGCCTTGAAGCGCTGGAAAACGAACTCGAATATTTGAAATCTGTAAAACGCAAAGAAGTTGCGGAGAAAATAAAAGTCGCGCTTTCTTTTGGCGACCTTTCTGAAAACAGTGAATATGACGAGGCGAAAAACGATCAGGCGATTATGGAAAGCCGGATTGCTGAGATTACAGCAATGCTGAAAAATTCCAAACTGATCGACGAAAGCGAAATCAGCGATAAACACATCCACATCGGTTCCAAGGTGGACGTGCGGCTGACAGGCGTGACGGGCGCAACCAGCATGAAACAGTATAAAATTGTCGGCTCTAATGAGGCTTGCCCGGCAGAAGGCCGGATTTCTGATGAATCCGCAGTCGGAAAAGCGCTTTTAGGGCATATGACCGGGGAGACCATTGAAGTTGAAGTTCCGGCAGGTTTTGTAAAGTATGAGATTCTATCGATTTCGAAATAACAAGATGGAAAGGGACGGATCCGAGGGGTTTCCGTCCCTTTTTCGGAAAACAAGGGTCGGTTCCGATGCTTGTTTACGAAGCGGTCATAAAATGGTTATATTTGAAAGTTAAAATAAAGGAATGAGATGGGTATGAGCAAGCAAGAACAGAGAAACACGCCGCAGGAAGAGCAGAGCCTGAGCGAACTGCTGCAAATTCGCCGGGATAAACTTTCCCAGATGCAGGCGGCCGGACAGGATCCGTTTACGATTACCACATTTTCCGTAACCGCACACGCGCAGGAAGTCCGCGACCACTTTGAAGAACTGGAAGGAAAAAGCGTTCGTCTTGCAGGCCGGATCATGAGCTGGCGCGACATGGGAAAAGCCGCATTTATGGATTTGCGGGACATGACCGGCAGAATTCAGCTTTACGTGAAGATTGATGCAGTCGGTGAGGCTGCCTATACTTCTATGAAAAAATACCTGGATATCGGAGATATCGTCGGGGTTGAAGGAGAGGTTTTCCGTACGCGCCGCGGAGAGGTTTCCATTCATGCAAGCGCGTTCCAAATTCTTTCCAAGTCCCTTTTGCCGCTTCCGGAGAAATTCCATGGGCTGAAGGATACCGATTTGCGGTATCGTCAGCGGTATCTGGATTTGATCGTCAATCCGGAGGTGCGCGATACGTTTATCCTGCGTTCCCGGATTATTTCCGAGATCCGCAATTATCTGGACGGCCTGAAATTCCTGGAGGTGGAAACGCCGGTGCTGCATACCATTGCAGGCGGCGCGGCGGCACGTCCGTTTATTACG
This sequence comes from Yeguia hominis, assembly GCF_014384705.1. Lineage (GTDB taxonomy): Bacteria > Bacillota > Clostridia > Oscillospirales > Acutalibacteraceae > Yeguia > Yeguia hominis. The sequence goes on from NZ_JACRSN010000009.1 coordinate 113,868, forward strand.
CATCATAATACGCTTGACATGGAGATGTACCTGCGGATTGCGCTGGAGCTGCATCTGAAGCGTCTGATCGTTGGCGGATTTGACCGGGTGTATGAGATCGGCCGCGTCTTCCGCAACGAGGGCATTGATACCCGCCATAATCCGGAGTTCACGCTTCTGGAACTCTATCAGGCCTATACAGACTATAACGGCATGATGGAAATCACAGAGGATATGATCCGCACAGTGGCACGCAAGGTGCTGGGCTCTGCCATCGTAGAATATGACGGCGTCACCATCGACTTTGAAAAACCGTTTGCACGCTTGACGATGAGCGAAGCGGTGAAGCAGTATTCCGGCGTGGACTTCGATACCATTCTGACAGAAGAAGATGCGAAAGCAATCGCGAAAGAGCATCACATTGAATATGAAGACCGGCACAAGCGCGGCGATATTCTCAATCTATTCTTTGAGACATATGTTGAAAAGCACCTGATTCAGCCGACGTTTGTGATGAAGCATCCGGTGGAGATTTCTCCGCTGGCCAAGCGTTGCCCGGATGATCCGGCGCACACAGAGCGGTTTGAACTTTTTGTAATGGGCCGCGAACTTGCCAATGCATTTTCGGAGCTGAACGATCCGATTGATCAGAGAGGCCGTTTTGAGGCGCAGGCTGCCCTGAAAGCTGCAGGCGACGAAGAGGCGACAGATGTCGATGAGGATTTCCTGACGGCACTGGAATATGGTCTGCCGCCAACAGGCGGAATGGGAATGGGGATTGACCGTCTGGTGATGCTGCTCACAAACAGCCTCTCCATTCGCGATGTGCTGTTGTTCCCGACAATGAAGCCGCTGGATGCTTCCAAAACGGAGAAAAAGCCCGAGGAAGCCGGCATCATCGGCGGTGCCGAGGGTACGGTCGAGATTGAGATTAAGGACGAGCCGATTGACTTCTCAAACGTGCGGATCGAGCCGCTGTTTCAAGATCAGGTCGATTTTGAGACCTTCTCCAAGAGTGATTTCCGTGCCGTGAAGGTCAAGGAATGTGAAGCTGTGAAGAAGTCGAAAAAACTTCTGAAGTTCATATTGGACGACGGGACAGGCGCAGACCGCGTGATTCTTTCCGGAATCCACGAGTACTATGAGCCGGAAGATCTGGTTGGCAAGACTTGTATCGCCATCACGAACCTCCCGCCGCGTGCGATGATGGGGATTGATTCCTGCGGGATGCTTCTCTCTGCGGTTCACGAAGAAGAAGGCAAGGAAAAACTGCATCTGCTGATGGTGGATAACCATATTCCGGCGGGTGCAAAGCTGTATTAAAAATCAGGAAGCGCGTATGGTTGGATCGCTTCCCCAAAATGGTGTTTCCTATGAAAATATTGCAATATGGATTTACCGGTTTGGCGGCAAATCCAGGCAGAAGAGATTCTAAAATGAGCAAGTCGTTTGTTTTGTGGGCGCTGCTGGCCGGCCTTGATCGTGCCGGGTAGCGTCCCGCCCGCAATGAAACCAAAGGAGTGACCCTGTTTGGCGCGAGAAAGATATCTGGTCAATGCCGGAGAAGAAACCATCAATAAGGGCGAAATTAAGCTGGAAACCAAAAAAGAGCAGCGGGCAAATTTTTGGTACTACAATCGCTGGAAAATTTTAATATCCGCATTGTGTGTGGTTTTGGTTTTTAGTTTTGTTTATTCCATGGTAACGCGGGTCAAACCGGATTATCAGATTGCGCTGATGACGCAGATTGCATATCCGCAGGATGTTTATGAGCAGATGGCGGACCAGATGGAGCAATATGCGGAAGATCTCAACGGCGACGGCAAGGTGGTCATTCAGATCAACAACTACCAGTATATTCAGGGCGCGGCGACGGAAAAGGCCGACGCGAACACGGTGATGGCCGGCGTTGTAAAGTTCAGCGCAGATGCCCAGACCGGCGAAAGTATGATCTACATTACGGATGAAACGAGCTATCAAAACGTTGCGGAGAGCGGAACCGGTTACTTTGTCTATCTGGATGACTGGACGACGCCTCCGGAGGACGGTGCGGAAGATCTTGACCGCACGAAGGTGGCATGGAAGGATTGTAAAGGCGTCGCTTCTTTTGACGTCGATTACGATATCGAAAATATCTCCCACGAGGATTTACAGGCAATGCTGTTTGACGATCTGAGCTTTTCTTTGCGGTCGATCAAATATGGAGAGTTTGAGAACGACGGAAAAAAAGTTGCTTATTACGAAGCATCCAAAAAACTCCTGGAACGAATCATTGCCGGATCTTAATCCGGCAATTTTTCTGCAATTTTTGAGGGATCAATGGATGAAAAGAACCGATAATGGAGGGATCGGGTGTGCGGCAGATCGATTTGTTGGATTCCACGCTGCGCGACGGCGCACAGTCCGGTGGAATTGCATTTTCAGTCGAAGACAAACTGCAGATTGTGGAAATTCTGGATTCTTTGGGCATCCCCTTTCTTGAGGCCGGAAACCCGGGATCAAATCCAAAGGATCTGGAGTTTTTCCGAAAAGCAGCGCATTTGCAGCTGCGGCACACACGGCTGGTTGCCTTCGGAAGCACGGTCCGCAAAGGAGAAGACCCGATGGCGGATTCCGGGCTTCGGGCTTTGCTGGAGGCCGGAACCGAATACTGTTCCGTCTTTGGGAAGAGTTCTCTGCTGCATGTGGAGAAAATTCTGCAAACCACGCCGGAGGAAAATCTTCGCATGATCCGGGAAACCTGCCGGTACCTGGCAGGGTGCGGACGCAAGGTGCTGTTTGATGCGGAGCATTTTTTTGACGGCTATCAGCAAAACGCGCAATACGCGCTGCAGACCGTGGATGCCGCGGTGGACGGCGGCGCCTGCGGCGTCGTGCTGTGCGATACAAACGGCGGACAATTTCCGCAGGCAGTTGCAGCTGTAACGGCGGCGCTGCGGGATCATCTGCCTGAAAACTTGTCGCTTGGCGTGCATTTTCACAATGACTGCGGTCTCGCAGTTGCCAATACAATGGCGGCAGTGGATGCCGGTGCGGATCATGTTCAGGGGACCTATCTCGGGTTTGGCGAGCGCTGCGGCAATGCAGATCTTTCCACGCTGATTCCGAATTTGCAGTATAAACAGGCATATGCCTGTATTCCGCCGGAAAACCTGGTGCTGCTGCACGCGGCGGCTGTGAAGCTTGCCTCTGTGGCCAATATCAAGCTGCCGGCCGGCGCGCCGTATGTGGGCAGCAATGCATTTCGGCACAAGGCAGGAATGCATGCGGACGGTGTGATGAAGCTTTCCTGTTCTTTTGAGCATATTGATCCGGAAATTGTCGGAAATCAGCGTCGGTTTCCGGCCTCGGAAATGAGCGGGCGGAAAGTAGTATTTCAGAAGATCCGGGCAATTTATCCGGATGCGGCTTTTGATTCTCAGGAAACTGCGGAAGTGCTCCGGACCATCAAGCAGATGGAGCGCGACGGATACCAGTTCGAGGATTGCGACGCAAGTTTTGAACTTCTGGTTCGTAGACGGATGGAACATTGCCCGCCGTTTTTTGAACTGATCAACTACAATATCTTGAGCGCAAAGCCTTCAGAGCCGGATTGCGGCGCACGTGCGACCGTGAAAGTGCGCGTGGGAAACCAGGTGCAGCTGATGGCCGCAGAAGGAAACGGCCCGGTTCATGCGCTTGACCAGGCGCTCCGGGCGGCGCTGGAGGTCTTTTATCCGGTGCTTGCGCAGGCGCATTTGATTGACTATAAGGTTCGGGTCCTGGATGCGCAGGAAGCGACGGCTGCAAAGGTCCGGGTTCTGATTACTTCAACGGACGGAGATCATATTTTTACGACGATGGGCGTCTCGGGCGACGTTGTGGAGGCCAGCTGGGCAGCGCTTTCGGATTCGATTGCGTACGCGCTGCTGAAGTGGCAGCAGAAAACTCGAAACGCCCCGCAAAACAGGAGGAATGCAAAATGGGAATGACAATGACGCAGAAAATTTTGGCGGCGCATACGGGGCTTGACGCTGTAGAGCCCGGCCAGCTGATCGAGGCGCAAGTCGACCGGATCCTCGGCAACGACATTACAACGCCGGTTGCCATTCGGGAGATGGAGGCCTGCGGTGCGTGTTCCCTTTTTGATCCGGAAAAAGTGGTTTTTGTGCTGGATCATTTTACGCCCAATAAAGATATCAAATCGGCTGAACAGTGCAAAGCCGTCCGGGAGTTTGCCCAAAAGCATGCAGTAGAGCATTTTTACGATGTCGGCAGGGCGGGAATTGAGCATGTCCTGTTACCGGAACAGGGGCTTGTGTGGCCGGGTTGCTGTGTTGTGGGCGCAGATTCCCACACCTGTACGTACGGTGCGCTCGGCGCCTTTTCGACCGGCGTCGGTTCTACAGATATTGCAGCCGCTATGCTGACCGGGAAACTCTGGTTCAAGGTGCCGCAGGCGATTCGGGTTGTGCTGACAAACAAACCGCGGAAATGGGTCAGCGGTAAAGATGTTATTCTGCATTTGATTGGAAAAATCGGTGTGGACGGCGCGCGTTATGCTTCGCTGGAATTTACCGGGGACGGCGTTTCGGCGCTTTCAATGGACGACCGGTTCTGCATTGCGAATATGGCGATTGAGGCCGGTGCGAAAAACGGAATTTTCCCGGTGGATGAAAAGACCATGGAATATGGAAAAGATCGGTTCCGCGGCGAACCGATCGTCTATGCAGCCGATCCGGATGCGGCGTATACAGAGACGATTGAAATGGATCTTTCTGCTTTGGAGCCGACGGTGGCATTTCCGCACTTGCCGGAAAATGCCCGCTTGGCACGGGAATCCGGCGATGTCAAGCTGGATCAGGCGGTGATCGGTTCCTGCACGAATGGCAGAATCACCGATTTGCGGATTGCGGCTTCGATTTTAAAGGGCCGGAAGGTTGCACCGGGACTGCGCTGTATTGTGATTCCGGGAAGCCAAGAAGTCTATTTGCAGGCGCTCAGAGAAGGCCTTGCTGAGACCTTTGTGGAGGCCGGAGCCGTATTCAGCATGCCGACTTGCGGCCCATGTTTGGGCGGCCACATGGGCGTCCTTGCAAAGGGAGAACGCGCGATCTCTACAACGAACCGCAATTTTGTCGGCCGGATGGGTCATACGGAGTCCGAAGTCTATCTGGCGAGTCCTGCAGTTGCGGCAGCAAGCGCAGTAACCGGACGGATTACGGATCCGTCGGCGCTGGATTGAAAGGAGAAGGGTCATGAAAGCAGAAGGTCGTGTTTTTCAGTATGGAAATAATATCGATACCGATGTCATCATTCCGGCGCGGTATTTGAATCTTGCCTCAAAACAGGAACTGGCCGCACATTGCATGGAGGATCTCGATCCGGATTTTGTCCGGAAGATGCAGCCCGGAGATCTGATTGTTGCCGGGAAAAATTTTGGCTGCGGCTCCTCACGGGAACATGCGCCGATGGTCATTCGGGAATGTGGCGTGTCCTGCGTGATCGCCGCAACCTTTGCGCGGATTTTCTACCGGAATGCGATCAACATCGGGCTTCCGATTTTGGAGTGCCCGGCGGCATCGGAGGATATCCGGGAAGGAGACCGCGTCAGTGTGGACTTTGATACCGGTGTGATTTGCAATCTGACGACCGGAAAAACCTATCAGGCACAGCCGTTTCCGCCGTTTATTCAGAATATCATTCAAAAGGGCGGCTTGCTGAACAGCATCCGTGAAAAATAAAGAACAGCGTCCCAGCTTTCGGCGAAGTGATATGTACCCCCAATACTGGACACCCAGTATTGGGGGTATTTTTATGCGATACAGCTACGAGTACAAGAAGAAGTGCGTGGAATTATACCGACAAGGGAAATGGCCAGAAACACCAGACGGAGTAAAGGAAAAGCGATTTCACGATACGGTTCGGATTTGGGTTCGAACAGAAGATGCTTGTGGTCCAGAAGCACTGCAACATAAAAATCAGAACAAGGTGTGGACAGCAGAAGAAAAATATGAGCTGGTAGCAAAAGTTCTTGCT
>NZ_JACRSN010000010.1 GCF_014384705.1 Yeguia hominis
GTAGACACCGTAGGAAAGAATGCGAAGAAAATAGAGGAGTACATCCGAAATCAGTTAGAGGAAGATAGGATGGGCGAACAGCTGACAATGGGAAACTTCTAAGCCCGTTTACGGGCAGCTGGCAACAAGCCCCATGCAGATGTCAGACCGTACCAACGCCCATGAGGCGCGGCTGGTAACATAGGGCTTCGCCCGCATAAGAAATACCCCCGGCACAGCCGGGGGATATTTTTTCTTGCAGAATTTTATTTTGGAAAACCGCTTCCGAATCCGGCGGCTTTCAACACGGCAAAAGCCGCAGCCGGCGTTATTCGCCGAGATACGCCTTGCGTACGGAGTCGTCGTGCATCAGCACATCGGACGGCCCGTCCAGCACAATGCGGCCGGTCTCCAGCACATAGGCGCGGTCAGCAATGGCGAGCGCCTTTTTGGCGTTTTGCTCCACAAGCAGGACAGTCGTGCCGCTTTCGGAAATCGCCTTGATGATGTCGAAAATCTCATTGACGAGAATCGGGGAAAGACCCATCGAAGGCTCATCCATGATAATCAGCTTCGGGTGCGACATCAGCGCGCGTCCCATCGCAAGCATCTGCTGCTCGCCGCCGGAAAGCGTTCCGGCAATCTGGTTTTTGCGTTCCTCCAGACGGGGGAAACGACGGTACACCTTTGCGAGGGAGTCCTCAATCTCTTTTTTATCGCGCCGTGTATACGCGCCGAGCTTCAAGTTCTGATAAACCGTAAGCTGGCTGAACACCCGGCGGCCTTCCGGCACATGCGCCATTCCGAGCGAGACAATCTTGTGCGCCGGCGTTTTGGTGATATCGCGGCCCTCAAAGGTGATGCTGCCCTCTTTCGGGGTAATCAGTCCGGAGATGGTGTGCAGCGTCGTTGTTTTTCCGGCGCCGTTTGCGCCGATCAGCGTGATGACCTCGCCCTCGTTGACCTCAAAAGAGATCCCCTTGAGTGCGTGAATCATTCCGTAGTAAACATGCAAATTTTCAACTTTTAACATGGTTCCCATAACTCTGCAGCCCTCCTTATTCTCCGAGATACGCGGCAATGACCTCTGGGTCGCGCAGAACCTTTGCGGTTTCGCCTTGTGCAAGCACCTGACCGAAATTGAGCACCGTCAGCTGCTCGCAAATTCCGGAAACAAGACGCATGTCGTGTTCAATGAGGAGAATCGTCATGTCGAACCGGTCGCGGATCAGCTTGATCGTCTGCATCAGATCCTCTGTTTCGTTGGGGTTCATACCGGCCGCAGGCTCGTCAAGCAGCAGCAGCTTCGGATTCGTAGCCAGCGCACGGGCAATTTCCAGTTCGCGCTGTTTGCCGTACGGCAAATTGGCGGCGCCCCATTTGGCGTCTTTGTCCAGATCAAACACCTTGAGTAGCTCCATTGCGCGCGCGTTCATTTCCTTTTCCTTCCGGAAATAGGAGGGAAGCCGCAGAATGCCGCCGAGTGTGGAATATTTCATCTGGTTGTGCAGGCCGACTTTGACGTTGTCAAGAACGGAAAGCCCGTTAAACAGGCGGATATTCTGGAATGTCCGCGCGATGCCTGCCTTGGAAATTTCAGCCGGACGCTTTCCGGTGATATCGGTTCCGTCCAGGAAAATACTGCCGACAGTGGGCTGATAAACGCCCGTGAGCATGTTAAAGACCGTGGTTTTTCCGGCACCGTTTGGGCCGATCAGGCCGTAAAGGCCGCCTTTTTCGATCGAGACGCTGAAATCATCGACCGCGCGCAGGCCGCCGAAAGAGATTCCGACATGTTTGACTTCCAGTAATGCCATTTCGGTCAGCCCCTTTCTTCTGTGTCGTCCCCGTCCGGGGTCATGTCTGTGCTGATAATCGGTTCCGCGACTTCTTCCTGCGGGTCCTCAGCCGGAATCGGCTCCGGCCCTTCGGCAATGGCGGGCTGCGGCGCCGGTTTGCGGCGGAACAGTCCGGCGATACCGTGCGGCAGCAGCTTTTCGCGCAGCGCGATCATCTGCGGGCTCTGATTGAAGATCATCAGCGCAATCAGCAGGATGGCGTAGATGAGCATCCGGTAGTCCTCCATACCGCGCAGAAGTTCCGGCAGCAGAGTGAGGATCACCGCCGCGATGACGGAACCGCGGATATTTCCGAGGCCGCCGAGCACGACAAAGACGAGAATCAGAATGGACGTGTTATAGTCAAACTTCTTCGCAACCAGCGTGGAGAAGTTGTGCGCATAAAGAACGCCGGCGACGCCCGCAATCGCAGCGGAGATAACAAACGCCATGAGTTTGTACTTCGTGACGTTGATACCGACCGATTCCGCAGCAATCCGGTTGTCGCGGATCGACATGATCGCGCGTCCGGAACGGGAATGAATGAGGTTGATGACGATCAGCAGCGTCAGGAGAATCAGCACGAAGCCGAGCGTAAAGGTGGAATCCTGGGGAATTCCGGTGATGCCCTGCGCGCCCTTGATGACGACGGTGCCGGATTCGGAAAGTCCGAGATCCGCCGTGTCCTTGAGGGAAACATGAAATCCGGTTTCATCATAGCCGACGAACAAAACGTTAAAGACGTTTTTGATAATTTCCCCGAACGCCAGGGTCACGATGGCGAGATAGTCGCCGCGCAGACGGAGTACCGGAATGCCGATGAGGAATCCGAAAATACCGGCCATCACCGCGCCGATGAGCAGCGCAAGCGGAAACCGCACCCAGGCCGACTGGATGGAATCCTGCGTGCAGACGGAGAAGATGGTGCTCGAGAACGCGCCGATGCTCATGAATCCGGCGTGGCCGAGGCTGAGCTCTCCGAGAATGCCGACGACGAGGTTTAAGGATACCGCCAGGATGATATAGGTGCAGATCGGAATCAGCAGCCCCTGCATGGAGTTGGAGAGCAGACCGCCTGCGGAAAGAATCTGTACAATGAGATAGGCCGCAATGACAATTGCAAAGGTCACGAGCGTGCTGCGGATGGACTTTTTGAGACCCAAACGATTCACTTTTTTCATACAGCCCACCTCAAACTTTCTCGTGAATGGTTTTGCCGAGGATTCCGGTCGGCTTGATCAGCAGAACGAGAATCAGAACAGCAAATACGATGGCGTCGGCAAGCTGCGAGGAGACATAGGCCTTTCCGAGGCTCTCGATGATGCCCAGAAGGATGCCGCCGATCAGCGCGCCGGGAATCGAACCGATTCCGCCGAAAACAGCCGCAACGAACGCCTTGATTCCGGGCATTGCGCCGGTAGTGGGCATGAGGTTCGGATAAGAAGAGCAGAGCAGTACGCCTGCAATGGCAGCAAGCGCCGAACCGATGGCAAAGGTCAGCGCAATCGTTGCGTTGACGTTGACGCCCATCAGCTTTGCCGCGCCCTGATCCTCCGAGACCGCAAGCATTGCGCGGCCGGGTTTCGTAAACCGGATAAACAGCATCAGTCCGATCATAATGACGATACAGGCGAGAATCGTGACGATTGCCTCTCCGGTAATGGTCAGCCTTCCGTCCGCAAGCTGGATCGGCTGAATTTTGACAACGGAGGTAAACGATTTGGAGTCCGCGCCGAAAATGAGCAGCGCGATATTCTGCAGGAAATAGCTGACGCCGATGGCGGTAATCAGAACTGCAAGCGGAGACGCGCCGCGCAGCGGTTTGTAAGCGATCCGTTCAATGACAACACCCAGCAGCGTGCAGGCGGCCATGGAAATCAGAATGGACGGGATCGCAGGCAGACCGAGACCGGTCGTCATCACAAAGACGACATAGCCGCCGATCATAATGACATCGCCGTGTGCGAAGTTCAGCATCTTTGCAATTCCATACACCATGGTATAGCCGAGTGCAATGATGGCATAGATGCTGCCAAGGCTGATGCCGTTGACTAAGAATGATACGAATTCCATCTAACAATGCCCCTCTTCAATGGATTATGCCGCATCTGCCCGCGGGCTTCATCGCTTTCCAGCGATAAAACCGGCTTGATAAACACGTAAAATTATTTTAACACAAAATATCGTCCGATACAATAAAAATCTGCATTGTGCGGCACAAAATGCATGCAGTGAAATTCTTTGCATATTCTGTCAAACGGCCGATTTTGCGGAAAATATGCGGAATTTAAGCAGATTTTAAAGAAAAAGGCCGTCCGGGAATGCATTCCGGACAGCCTTGCAATGTGCTTGAGACGGATTACTGAATTTCGTAAGCGCCGTTTACGATTTTCACAACCAGCGGATCCTTGTTCGGCTCGCCGTCTGCAGACCAGGTAATACCGGTCGAGGTTGCGGTAATGCCTTCGAAAGTAATGCTTGTCATAGCGGTTTTCAGTGCTTCGCAGATGTCAGAGGTCGACATATCCGCCGTGATGCCCTGCTTCTCGATGCAGTCGTAAATGACATAAATCGCATCATATGCGTCTGCAGCGAACTGGTTCGGGGTATCGTTAAATTTGGCCTTATAAGCGTCGACAAACGCCTTGGTCTTTTCATCGGTCGAGGTTGCGGAGAACGGCGTGAGGAACATCGCGCCTTCTGCAAGAGAGACATCGAAGTTTTCTACCTTGTCGAGCAGTCCGTCAAGGCCGTCCGCACCGAAGAAAATCGGGGAGAAGCCGACCTTGTTGCACTGCGTCAGAATGAGCGACGCCTCGGTGTAGTAAATCGGCAGGAAGACGAGCTCTGCGCCGGCCTTCTGGATTTTCTGAATCTGTACGGAGAAGTCGGTTTTGCTGTCCGAGGTAAAGGCCTCCGCAGCGACCAGCTCAAGGCCCTGGTTTTCCGCTTCCACTTTAAATGCATCGTAAATGCCGGAGGAATACGGATCGGAGCTATCATAAATGACAGCGACTTTCTTTGCAAGATTGTTGTTTGCAATATATTTTGCGGACTCAACACCCTGGTTCGGGTCGGAGAAGCACATCCGGAATGCGTTGTCGTATTTGACGCAGTCTACCGACGTGCCGGACGGTGTCAAAAGGAACATGTTGTCGTCTTTTGCATTTTCCGCAACTGCAATGCACGGCGTGCTCGTTACGGTGCCCATCAGAATCTGCATGCCCCAGTCTTTGAGGTTGTTGTAAGCGTTGACCGCCTTTTCTGCGTCGTGCTCATCGTCCTGGAAGTTGAACGCCAGCTGTGTGCCGCCTTTTGCGTTGATTTCTTCCACGGCAAGCTCCGCCGCGTTCTTTACACCTTGTCCATATGCCGCAGCAGGTCCGGTAATCGGGCCGATACCACCAATTTTAATCGCGCCCTCGGCCGCGCTTACGTCTGAATCGGAGCCGTTGCTTCCCGAATTGCTACACGCCGCGAACGAAGCGCAGACCATCAGGAGGGCCAGGCAAAGTGCCATGAGCTTCAGAAACCGTTTCATAATGAATGTCCTCCTTCATCATTGTTTGTAATTATCGTATAAAACAATGATTTAAAATTTGTCTATAATTTTACGCTTCCAGAAAACGCTTGTCAATTGCGATATTCCACATAGATTTGGAATCTTCGAATGGTGTTTTTGGCCTTTTTAGAACAGAAATCGGTTTTTTGGGACGATTTTTGCAGCGGATCACACTTCTTCCTGCATTTCCCATCGTAAAAGCCGAAATTGAACCGTCGTTTTTCTCCGGTTTTGCATGAAACTCCCGAAGAGACGGCAAATGTCAAAAATTCGTTTGCGGAATAAAACCGGGAAAGCGGCTTTGCACCGGCAGCGGAATATGCTATACTAAATCTGCCCGAAGTCTGCCTAACGCCGGGCTGCAGCTCGAACGGTTCAGACGGCCCGCGAACCCGGTCTGCCGAGGAAGCCCGGCTGCTGCGGCTGAAATGGTTTGCTTTTGCCGAGGATTTTGGCAGTATAGTTGCGCGGAGACGACGGCGCGCATGCTTTTCCATAAATAAATGATCCTAAATAATATGACCATATTCTATTGAAAACAAAACGGAGGTGCGCCCGATGCGAATTCGGTTACTTACAGAGAAATCCGAGACGGAAATTTTCTATACGCCGCCGAAAAGACTTTCCGATCTTTTAGCGCGCAGCGGCGCGCCGGTGTCGATGCCCTGCGGCGGACGCGGAACCTGCCTCAAGTGCAAGGTGCGTGCGTTCGGTGCACTCTCGCCGATGGAGCAGCGGGAAGCAGACCTGCTGACGGATAAAGAGAAATCGGCCGGGGTTCGGTTTGCCTGCATGACGCAGGCGCTGGGCGACGCGGATGTCTTTCTCGAAGCGGCGCGCCCGGAAGAAATCCTGACAGACAGCGTGCTGCCCCAGGGAGAAATCGCACCGTGGGCCGCAGGGCTCGGCGTTGCGGTCGATATCGGCACGACAACGCTGGCAGGCTACCTTTACCGGCTCTCGGACGGCGCGCTGCTCTCCTGTGCGGCGTCGCGCAATCCGCAGAGGGCGTTCGGCGCGGATGTCATTTCTCGGATCGAAAAAGCTATGGCCGGAGAACAGGAAGCGCTTGCGCGTTCGGTGCGCGGGGGAATTGCGTCGCTCATCGAAACGCTCTGCGCGGACGCCGGCGCGGCGCCTGCGGAAATCGGCGGCGCGGTACTGGCCGGGAATACGGCGATGCAGTATCTGCTCTGCGGGGAAGAACCCGCTTCCATCGCATCGGCGCCGTTTGTGCCGAGCCGCTATTTCGGCGAATTTGTCACACCGGATTTGCTTTCCCTTCCGCTCTGTGCAGACGCAAAGGTCTATCTTGCGCGCAGTATTTCCGCCTATGTCGGCGGCGATATCACTGCCGCGCTGCTGGCAACCCGGCTTTTGGACGCTTCAAAAGAAGCCCCGGTGCTGCTTGCCGATATCGGAACCAACGGAGAAATTGTGCTTGCTGCGGAGAACCGGCTCCTGTGCTGCTCGACAGCGGCAGGCCCGGCGTTTGAAGGCGCCGGCATCCGGCAGGGCATGACCGCGTCCGCCGGAGCGGTTTGCCGGGTGGACTACACACCGGAGGGCGCGATGGTTTCGGCTGTAACGGGCGGCGGCGCGCCGGAAAAAGCCGCGGGAATCTGCGGCTCCGGGCTGCTCGATGCGGTCGCCGCAATGCTGGACGCCGGTGTGCTGGACGGCAGCGGCAGACTGGAAGAAACCGGCCACCCGTTTGCAGAGAATGTTTCCCGCGATGCGGACGGCGGTCTGTGCTTTACGCTGCCCGGCACGCCGGTCGGGATCACGCAGGGGGATATCCGCGCGGTGCAGCTGGCCAAAGCGGCCGTCTGTGCGGGAATCGAGACGCTGCTTCAGGAAGCGGGCATTGCGCCGGAATCGGTCGGCCGGCTGCTGCTGGCGGGCGGATTCGGAAACGCGCTTCGGCCGGAGTGCGCAGAACGGATCGGCCTGATTCCGCCGGGGTTCGCCGCAAAGACGGCGTCCGTCGGCAATGCGGCGGGTGCCGGTGCCGCGCAGATGCTGCTCAGCCTGCCGCTGCTGCAGGAATCCGAAGCGCAAAGCCGGCTGGCTCGGACAATCGAGCTCTCGGCCGATCCGCGCTTTATGGACGCTTATGTCTCCGGAATGCTTTTTTCGGATGGGAAAGACTGGTAGCGGGCTGCCGCCGGTTTCTGCAGGGCGTCCAGCTTGCCAGAAAACGCCTACCATCGGTTTTGTATACCATATCATACCGTGTTTTCCATGCATTTTGATGCTTGAAATTCCCAAAAATCTGTTTTTTGAAAAAAGCTTGCATGTTTTTAAAATGACGTGTATAATTATGTAATTCTTCACGTAAGAAATGCCGGCATTCAGAGCGGGCTCTAAATGAAATTGGAGGAAACACAGATGGCGAGAAGATACGACAAAGAGGATTCCCGGCAGCGGATTCTTTCGGCCTGTGTCCAGCTGTTTATTGAACAGGGATATCACAACACGACGCCGAAGCAGATTTTGAGCGCTGCGGATGTTGCGTCGGGAACGTTTTATTATATTTTTAAAGCGAAGAGCGGTGTCCTCGTGGACCTGACGGATTTTATCTTTGACCGCCAGTTTGAAAATGCGCGCCGTATTTTGGGCGAAGAAGCCGACCCGATCCTGCTCTATACGGTCGAAACGGCAATTCAGCTGACGCTTGTGGAGCTCAATGAAAATCTGCGCGAGATCTATGTGGAGGCGTACAGCCAGCCGGAGGTTCTGACGCTGATTCATGAGCGGACAGCGGTAGAATTAAAGCAGATTTTCAGCGCATATCTGCCCGATTGCAGTGAAAGCGACTTTTACGAGCTGGAAATCGGCACGTCGGGCATCATGCGCGGATTCATGGCGCGGCAGTGCGACATGTACTTTACGCTGGACAAGAAGCTTTCCCGCTTTTTGCGCATGACGTTCGATGTGTTTTCTGTGCCGGAAAAAGTTCAGCAGAAAGCGCTCGAGTATCTTGCGGGTCTTGATATCCGGAAAATTGCCGGTGACGTGACACAGAGAATGTTTGCGGCGCTGGAGGAGAAATTTTCCTTTACGCTGTCGGAATAACGCGGGAAATATGCCGGACAGTCGGACACGAACCCCGAAATGTCTGTCCGGCAGAAGACGGTTTCGCAGGAACCCTTAACAGAGGGCCTTAAACGATTCCGCAAATTCTGCGCGCCGTCTCCGCGCAGAGAAGTGCGTCCGGCGCGATTTCCAGGCGTCGCTGCAATTTACGGCCGGGGAATTTTTCAGAAATCAATTCCAAGAAAAAACAAACAGCCAGATGGCCGGATTGCCCGAAAGGCGTCCGATGGTCTGGCTGTTTCCTATTTAGGGATTCATTTACAAGGCGTTTTTTGGAGACGGTTTTGCGGGGGCTCCAAAGGAGATTCCGAAATCCGGCGCCGTCCGGCTTTAGCTTGGGCTGCGCCGGCGTTTTGATTGCAGAGTGTTTTGGTGCGGCGTGCAGCTTCGACGCACATTTCAACGCGCTTTTTGTGCGCGGCCCGGCAGCTTTTCTGTCCTCAGACAAGCTGTTCCGCGTCCGAACCGTCCGCCAAACCTTCCTCGTCCTCCAGGTCAAAATCCAGCGGCGCAAAGTCTGTAACCGGCGCCATGAAGTTTTGCAGCGCGCTGACCATTTTCGAATGGCGGATGATAAAATGAATTGCCGGGGCCTTATTTTTCGAGATCATGACCCACTTGCCCTCGTGAATGACAATCTGAATATTTCGGAAGGCGTGATGCCGGTTCTTCTGCACGCAGTAGCGGGGATGCTGCTCTGCAAAGGCATCGGTCTGGCGCAGGTGTTCAAAATAGTCCGCGTAGGAGTAGAAGATTTCCTTTTCGTAAAACGCGCCCGAGAGGGAAAGCACCATGGGGTACTGCGAAAATTCCTCGAGCGGGACCTCCGCGACTTCGTCGAGCAGTTCGCTGTTCTCCAAGAGCGTCTCAACTTGTTTGCGCTGCTCTCCGGCATAGGCGAGCAGCCTTGCACGATCGGCTTCCGGCACGCCGTTTTCCGTGAGAATCTTCCTTAGCAGCGGTTCCGAAATGGTGTAGATCGGCAGAGAAGAGAGCACGCCGTGGCGTTTTCCGGCGGTCAGCGCGTCGGAGTGCAGAAACGCATGATAGGCGTTTTCCTCGCTGCTGCGGTAAATCTCCATGAGCGGCTGTGCTTTTTGAAGCAGATCGGCCGCCTTGCGCTGATAATAGGCGACCTCGTCGCGGTTGTTGGTCAGATAGTATTTTCCGCTTGCGTGACAGCCTTCGAGGCATTCTCCGCAGAGCGCAGCGTGGCCGGAGACATAATTTAAGTGGCAGTAGACGCTGTTCTGGATGCCTTTGAGAAAATAGGGGGACACCTGGCCGGTCATATAGATCGGAATCCAGCTCTCCAGTCCGAGCATCATCTCCCGGAACGGCCGGTCGATGTTGTGGATAATGTTCAGATGCAGCCCTTTTTTGAGCATCATGGCGATGGCGAACATCCACTTTTTTCCGAAGGCGACGTCCTCCGCCATGTCGGCCATCGGCATGTCACTGCACATGAAAACGGGGTCCGCGGATTTGGAGAGCACCGTTGCCTTGAAAAAGTCAAGCTCGCCCTGCTTCATTTCCTCAAGCCCGTAATATTGTTTGGAAGCGGGCAGCTGAAAGAGCAGGGTCGGCACCTTCAGCTGGTCAAAGCGGATGGCGCGGATGTACTCGTCGAGATCAAAATCGTCGAGCTTTTCGAGAAATTCTTCCATGGATTCCTGCGTGCTGTCCGGCTCGGAACAGAGCCATTCGGCCAGCAGCGCGCGGCAGGCGGAATCGCTTGCGAGGCGTCCCGACTCTACGCCGAGAAGCTCCGCAACGGCGGCGCGCTTTTCGGGGGAACCATAGCGCTTTTCGACAAATCCGGCAACCTGTATGGCAAAATTCTCTGGATCCGCAGGTCTGCGCTGTCCGGAACGGATGCGCGAGAGATAGGAAGCGTCAAAATTCATAAACCGCGCAAGTTCCGTGGTGTTCAGTTCGAGGACGGAAATGAGCGTGTTGAGGTTTGCCGAGAGCCACGCCCGGCTGTTTTCTTCCTTCGCAAGAATTTCGCTGAAGCAGGCCTGCACCGTTTCTGCCGGATATCCGGCGATTCCCTGCCGGTTTGCAAGCGCGGCGATGCCGGTGCAGAGCTTCTCAAGCTGTGCGCTGTGCGCTCCGGGAACACGCTCGCCGGAACGATACCGGCTGATGACGGTGTCGGAAAGCCCGCAAGCGGCGGAGAGTTCCTTTGCCGAGCAGGAAAGCAGCGCAATATATTGGTTAAGCTGTTCGCTGAATGTCATAAAATCCCTTCCTTTTGCCGCAGAACGGCCGCGTTTCTGTGCAGGGCCTTGCGGCGGGTCTGGTTTGATGCCGGTTGTGTTGCGGAGCAGTATCGGAAAACAATGTGTTTTCAATATACACATATAAAAGATAAAAGGAATTGCCCGAATTGTCAATGACTATTCGGGCAATCGGCTTTTTTTTCGTGAAATCCGCATTTATAATGAAAAATATAAGCACGCCCGGGAAGAAAAAACCGGAAAAACCGGCTGCGGCGGAGAGGTGCATCAACCGCCGCCGTGTGCAATCCGGCTTGCTCAGGCGCTGCAAATGCTCAAACGAAGGGGGAATCCGCTTTGCGCAGCCGTCTTTGGAACCGTCTGCTGCTCCTGGGATGTACCATATGTCTGTGTGTTTTGTGTCCGATCGCCTGCACGTCCCAAAACGGGCAGCGTGCAGCGCTGTTTTCTTTTTGCAGCGGCACGGAATTTGCCGAAACGTTCGACGCGGCAAACGCCGCGTGCCTTGTTTACCGATATACCGATGAGACGCCGCTGGAGAGGAACATCACCGACCCGGAGACCATACAGGCTGTGTTCGATGCGCTCTCGCAGATTACGGTGGAAGGAGAAGCCGAACTTTATATGACGGACAGCGATACGACGTTTCTCTTTCAGATGAAAACCGGAGAATCCTATTCGGTTTCTTTCGAGGGGGACAATTTGCTTCTCGACGGCGAGCGGTACCGTGTTTCGGGCGACGAGACGCTCCGAAAACTGGCCGCAAGTCTGAAGCGCGAAAACCGGTAGCGAAAACGGCCGGTTTCTTCTGCAAAATGCGGTCTGCGCGGGTGCTTCCTTTTGGGGCCCCGCAGCGGCCGTTTGGAATTTTCGATCATACACGAGGGGGACATCAGAAATGAAACAGACAGCGACGCGAGTTCTTTGCGCCTGCCTTGCGGCAGTGCTCCTGTGCCTGACGGCTGCCGGATGCACCAGCGCGGAGAAAAAGCAGGAGGCCGCTTATTGTGCGCAGGTCAGCACAGCCATTACCGATACGGAGGCCTATTTACAGGAAATTCTTTCGATGGCGGACAGCATGATCGGCAAAACGTCGGTCGTCCTGTCGGACAATGCGAACGCAGAGGGCCTGGAGGTCATCGAGGAATACGCCGAGCTTTGCCGGTCGAACGGGGAGAGCCTTGAAGAAAGGACCGGTGCAATCCGTAAGATTTCCCAGGAACTTGCGCGCTGTGAGGTTCCGAAAACCGAGCGCGCACAGGCCGTTTCGGAAGCACAGACCGCCTATTTTGAAGAGGTGTTCTCTGTGCTGGACGGCATCGGGGAGACGCTCGCGTTTTATGTGGCGCAATATGACGCTTCCATGCCGCTTTTCGACGCGATGACGACAGAAGCGTCGGACCGTCAAAGCTACCTTTCCGCGGTGTACGACGCGGCGCTGACGGTCAGCGAAAGCTACGCCGCGCTGGAGCTTCCCTCTTATCTGACGACGCTCTGGCCGCGCTATAACGACTCGTGCTTCAGCGTGTTCCTGAAATATATGGAATCAGAATATGCGGGCATCGGGCAGAACGATGTGCTCCGGCTCTATTCGGCCAGCCAGCTGATCCAGCGGATGAGCATCGTTTCGCTGCAATACGACGAGAAAACCTTCAGCCTCATGGAGCGCGCCTATACGCACGGCGCGGATCTCATCAGCGAGAACCTTCTGGTGTTTGGGCAGGAAATCCGTTCTGCCTGCGAAGGCGGCGCCCTCCCGCAGGAAGGATACCTTGCGCAGCCGGAAGTGATGTTCCGCGATTACACGATGGCTTCGGAGATTTATCCGAACCTCTACCCGTCGATGGATTCGATCGTGAACCTCCTGCTCTATACCGACAAGGGCATGCGGCAGGTCTTTGTGACGGCGGAAGTGGCGGGCTTTACGCAGAAATATGAGCAGAAGCTGACGCTCACGCCGGAGATGACCTATCTGATGATCAAGCCGCCGGTACTCTCGGAAATGCCGGATCTCTCCACGACAAAGGACACCCAGCTGACGCTCACCATCACCGACGCCGCGACCGGAGAAGTCCTCGAGCAGGAGAGTCAGACGGTCAAGCTCTACAGCGTCTACGATTATAAAACCTACAGCGATGAGTTCGGCGTGATTCAAAACGACAACGTTCTCGCTTGGCTGACGCCGGAATCGGACGGTGTTTTGGCGGTTCGCCGGAATGCCGTGGAGTGGCTGGAGCAGACGCAGGGCCGGGAGTACGGCATCCTGCCGGGCTATCAGTACGCCTACGGCTTCGGAGAGGGAGAGGAATCCGCCGTCACCTACTACGAGGTTGCGGCGCTGCAGTCCGCGATCAGCAATATGGGCGTGCGCTACAATATGGGCGCCTATTCGCTCAATGCGACCCAGCGGGTTCTGATGCCGGATGCGGTCCTTGCGTCCAAATCGGGCATCTGCATCGAGACGGCCGTTTTGATGGCAAGTGCGCTGCAGTCGGCCGATATGCACGCCATGATCGTGTTTACGCCGGGACACGCGCAGGTAGCGGTGGAAACCTGGCAGAATTCCGGGCAGTACTTCCTCATTGAAACGACGCTTTTGCCCTTCGAGGCGACCAAAGAAAAACTCAATACGCTGATTACCCAGCTGGACAGCCAGGGCTGGGCGGATTATCTCGCCCAGAATGAACAGCGCGCGCAGGAATCCGGCGGGATGGTCTACATCGTCGACTGCGATCTGCTCACCACGCTCGGCATCCAGGGACTGAACTACTAATGCGGAGGAATCAAATATGCTGCGAAAATTAACGGTTTGCCTGCTTGCGCTTTTGCTCTTGCTTTCCTGCGCCGGATGTGCCGGCGGGGGAAAAACGCTGTTCCGGGCAATGGGCGGCGATACCCAGAAATGGGCAGAGGATTTTGACCGCAGCAGTCCGCCGGAGCTGACGGTCTATATCGAAACGGACAGCTATGCCGAGGAACCGGTGCTGCTGCGCGACCCGGCGACCATTTGCGCCGTGTTTGACGCGCTCAAAGCGGTAACGGTTTCGAAAAAGACAGAGCCGGACGAGACCAAAACATGCTATATCTTTACATTTACAGAAAAGTCCGGTGAAAAAGAGAGCTTTACCCTGCGGGAAGACGGCTGTGTCCTGATTGAAAAAGCGGCCTACGAAGCCGAAGGCGTTTCGGCGGTTCTCGATGCGGCCTACCTTTCTCCGGACAAAGCAGAGCCGGATGCCGCCGAGCCCGCAAGCACGCCGGAGCCCAGTGCGGCGCCGGACGACACCTCCGCCGAACAGGCGGTGTTCAGCAGCCCGGAGATGAATTTTTCGTTTTTGTATGACGCTGCACTTTTGGCGGAAAAAACCAGCGGCGGCGGTGCGGTGGTGTATCTGAACGCGGAAAAACAGCCGCCGTATTATGAGGTGCTGCATGTCACCGAAGGACCCACAGCAGAGGACTACCTCGAGCAGGAACGCTTCCAGGCACAGATGGAATACGGCGATTCACTTGTAAAAGACAGCGGCGCGCCGACCGATCTCGGCATTTCCGGCAGAAGTGTGTTCGGTGTGCTGGTTGCCTATCCGGACAAGGCAAGCGGCCTGACGCTGGAAGTCAGCTGTTTTGCGGAGAATCTGCCGGGCGGCGGGATTGCGGTCTACCGTGCGACCTATCCGCAGGACAATTCCGACAGCGTGATGGCCGCCATGAAGACGGCGGTCGAGACCTTCCAGCCGGACGCGAATTATTATACCGGCGGCAGAGGTGACGCAGCCCCGACGCCGCAGCCCGACGCAACGCCGCAGCCGCAGACGCAGGGGTATGTGCTCGAAGCGTACGACGGAGGAGTATTTACCATGCAGCTTCCGCAAGGCTTCCAGATCGAAACCGGCGGGGCGTATGCGGGATTCAGCTTCCGGGCGTATGACCCGGCGGATCCGGATGTCCAGATCTTCTATTACGGCGAACTCGGTCCGTACTTTAAGAGCGAAGCGGGAAAAGCAGCCTACTGCCAGCTCAGTTCCGATGCAAACAGCCAGCTTCCTGTGCTCGATCCGGGGACGATTGAGGGCTGCCTTTTGGGCATGGATTCGTATCAGCAAATTTATAATTCCCTGAGCGCGACGCCGTTTCAGTTTGCGCCGATTCACGACCTTTCCAATGTCACCGAGAAGCCGATTACCACGTTTCTTTCAAATATCGCGACCTCGGAGACCATGCTGATTGCCAACCTGACGTCCACAACCGGCGCGCCGTGCATCGGTGTGTTCCAGGGCACAATCGCCGACGCGGGATCGTATGAGATCGATGGCGTGGACATCACGCCGAGCCGGTGTGCGATGAATGTGTTCGGTGTGATTGCGCCGGAAGGAAAATTCGCGGCTGTATCGGAGAGCCTGGTGCAGTCGCTCGGCAGCTTCCGTTTTACAGAGGCATATATTCAGGAGGGAATCAACTATACGAACATGATCGGCCAGAACGCGATGGAGTATTCCCGTCAGAATATGGCGATGATGGATGCGTTTACCCGGGATTTTCTCGATTATATCAACGATACCGTGACCGTCTATGTTGTGCGATAGTCTGTGCATACAGTGCTTATAAAAAATCGATTGGCCGTTTAAAGCCCGAATTTCCGGCAGGCAAAGCCGGCGCGCGGACGTCCGGAACCGATCCGAAACGTTCGCGCCCGGTTCCCATCCACTTTTTGCCTGGCGGAGTGCTTTTCGGTGATTATGCAGACCGCGATGCGCGGCAGAGCTTTTCCCGGAAAACCCGTTCGGAACGCTTTGGCCTTAGGCCAATCGAACGATTACAATGTAAAACAAGGAGGAAAAAACATGGCAGAGTCGAAACTGTTTACACTTGGCGGCATTACTGTAGAGCAGGTGGCTTCCCGGGTGGAATCATTCCTGCGTACGGAAAAGGGGATGGAGGTGCAGAGCGCCCAGACCACGGAAGGCTACGTTATCCAGGCGAGCCAGTCTAAGGACGGCTGGAAGACCATTTCCGGCACGCGTCTGGCGATCACTGCCCAGCTTGCTAAGGTTGGGGAACACCTTAACGTGACCATCGGAGAGGGACAGTGGTCCGATAAGATCGGCGCGGGTGCGCTGGGCTGGTTCGTGGCGTGGCCGCTGGCGGTAACCGCCGGCATCGGCGCGTACAACCAGAAAAAGCTGCCGCAGGAGCTGTTTCGCGTGATTGAGAGCTTTCTCATGAGCGGCGGACGTTCCGTCGTGGTCAACGGCGCCGGAAGCGTTGTCGCACCGGGTCAGGTTGTTTGCCCGCAGTGTAAAGCCCAAAATCCGGCCGGCGCAAACTTCTGCTGCGTCTGCGGCGCAAAGCTGCAGAATAATTGTCCCAACTGCGGTGCACCCGTCGTTCCGGGCAGCCGTTTCTGCACGCAGTGCGGGAAACCGCTCGGATAAGACCGGCAGAGCCGATCAGCCGCATCCGGTGCACAGGATCGCTTTGCAGCTGATGTACAGCAGAATAGGTGCACAGATTATCCAAACAGTCCCCGCAAAAAGCAAGACGCTTTTTGCGGGGACTTGCTTATGAACGCTTCTATGCGTGCTCAGGTGTGCGAAGCGCGCTGACGAAGTGGGCCGCTAACAAAACGTACTCTGACAAAGCGCGCCATTGACAAAACGAATTGCGGACCCATCACGCCGCTGGCGAAGAATACCGCCGACAAAGAACGCCCTGCCGCCTGCGCCGTCTATACCGTTTTCGGCTCGCAATCTGATCGGGCGGAGTGTTTTTAGAGAAACACCATAAAGCGTACCGGAAACAAAGCGTGCTGCCGGCAAAGTGGGCCGCCTTCAAAATGCGCCGCTTTCAAAATACGCCGCTGACAAAACAGACAACAGGGAACCCGGCGGAAAAATCGTCTGCCGAAATCTGCGATCGTGATTGGCGCTGTACAGCAAAACGTGAAAGTCTTTGCAGCAGGATCAGAACCCCGATGTGTATCTCCCAATACGGCAAAAAATGCAGCAAAACCAGCTTGAGAAAACCTTTGAAAACGTTCCGTTCCCTGTATACGGAACGCCAAACAGAAGCCGCGCCTGCCAGCGTGGCTCTTCAGCGCTTTTTGCCTTTTTCACCTTGGCGGGTGGTACCCAGCAGCCCAAAAGACAAAAATTAACTTAAAAATTGAAAATGCATGAGCGGCGGACGCGAAGCTGTGTTCTGCCCGTCAACCCCCGGCTTTTCCTTGACGGGAAACAGCTGCAATAAAGACCGGCTCTGCTTGCCCGGAAAACAAAGGCGGCGGCTCCTAGGAGCCGCCGCCTTTTGGCGTCAATTGCATTTCGGGAAATTTCGGAATCGCTTGCGCCTTCCAGCGCAGATCAGCCGCGCGGTTCTACGTGCATTCCGATGCGTTATGACGGATGCATCATTACGCTTTCCGTCTTCTATAAAGGACGGTGCCGGTAAATGCGAACGCGCTGACGAGCAGCAGGCCAACCCATAGCATCGGATTGCTGAAATCACCGGTCTGCGGATTTTGTGTTTCCTTTACAAAGGTAACTTCCAAAGTATGGTTGCCGCTGACCTGCCGGAACATGTAGGCGTTCACCGCGCCGATGCTCTTGCCGTCAATCTTGACATCGGAGATCGCATAGCCTTTGTCCGGCGTGATGGTGAAGGTCTGGTCTTTGCCTTTCCGGACGTTGACATCGCCGGCGGGGGAGACTGTTCCGCCTTTGCCGGCGGTCGCTTTGATGGTGTAGCAGGTGTCTTTGCTGCCGTCGCCAGTGGCGGGAATGGCTTTCGTCTCCGTATACTGGCAAACTTGACAACTATGCTCTTTTTCACCATTTTGGTTTGCGGTCGGATTTTGCGTGATCGTCCAGTCGCCAAAGGTATGCGCTTCCTTCGCAACGATCACCTTGCCGCAGAGCGCATAGTTCTGCGCATGTTCGGTTTCGGTAATCGTCCATTCCGGCGTGCATCCGGCGGCATGATTGTCAGAATCTGTTGCGCCGTAGGCAGTCTTGCAGTCCGCACAGACGGCTTTTTCCGTACAGGTCGCCGTGCCGCCGTGGCACTCTTTGGTTTCCGTGTGGCTTGCATCTCTGGAGCAGATGCGCGTGTGCGTGCCGTCGCCGTTGGACGTCCACGCACCGAAATCATGGTCGAGCGCGGCAAGGGAGATCTCTTTGGAAACGCCTTCTGTTGCCCAAGTGGCCGCAAAGGTCGCTATGAAATTGCCGAGACCGGGTTCCAGGCAGGTCGGTGCGGTAACGACACGATAGTCGGTCACGACGGTCTCGCTTTCCACGTGTGCAGCGTCATTTCTGCAGACGCGCTTCGCGGTGCAGTCGTAGCCGTCTTCGGTTGACGTCCATGTGTATTCCGTTTTGCCCCAGTCATGGCCGGTGGCGGGAAGGGTAACGTCTTTAGTCTGCATAGGGAAGCCAAAGGCAGCGGAGAATGTTGCGGTATACGTACCGGTGCCTTCATGCAGGCAGGTCGGCTCCGTTGTCACAGCATAGGTCACAGTTGCAATCTCAGAGAAATCTGTATGGCATCTTTTGCATACTTTCGTTGCCGCGCACATAAAGCCATCCGGAACCGGTGCCCACGTATAGCTGGGGTCATCCCAGTCGTGACCCAGCACATTGCCGGAGAAGAAGGTCGCCTCATCCGCCGTGCCCTCGGAGCTCAGACCGCAGACCGCGCAGGATTTGTAGTAGACGGCCTTCTCGGTGCAGGTTGCGTCGGATTTCAAATAATTTTCTTCTACGGTTTCTGCCGTGAAAGCATGTGCTGCCATTTCGCCGTATGCGCCGCCGCAGACCGTGCAAACAGCCTTGTGCGTGCAGTCTGCCGTGCCGCCGTGGCAGTCTTTGGTTTCTGTGTGGCTTGCGTCTCTGGAGCAGATGCGGGTGTGCGTGCTGTCGCCGTTCGAGGTCCAGGCGCCCCATTCATGGCCCAGAACGCTGCCGGATTCAAAGGTAGCCTCGCTGGCCGTACCCTTGGAGCTCAGGCCGCAAACCGTGCAGGACTTGTAGTAGACCGCTTTCTCCGTGCAGTTGGAACTGGATTTCAGGTACTGCTCCTCTGCCGTTTCTGCCGTGAAGTCGTGGGGCAGCTTTTCACCGTACTCGGCATTGCAGGTACTACACTTTGCCTTGGCGGTACAGGTGGCCGTGCCGCCGGAACAAGTATCGGTTTCGGTGGTGTTGCAGTTCTCACGCTGGCATGTCCGCGTGTGCGTACCGTTGCCATTGGACGTCCAACTCCACAGATGGCCCAGCGCCGTGCCCGGCTCCTCATACAGATGGTCGTCGTTATATTCGATCAGATCGCAGGAGCACATCCAGTAGTGCAGCGCGTTATGCGTACAGTCTGCGGGTGATTTCAGGGTTCCGGGCGTATTATTCATCCACATGTTGAATTTGTGCTGGTGCCATTGCGCATCAATGTGGATACCACTCACCGTGTCACTTCCTGCCAGATCGCCATAGGTCATATCCTCAGTAACGGTGACATCACCGCATTTCCATCCGGTGAATACCCAGTCTTGATACGTAGGATTTTTGGGCAGGTAATCGAATACCCTGTCTCCCCACCGGACATACCAGGCACTTCCGCCGGCAACCCCCACCGTGGTGTACCCGATGGAATAGTTTTTCACAGTAAACTTTGCCTGAATGGTCAGATCCTCGGCGGGCATTGTGAAGGTCAGCACCGGATTGACCCAGCCGCCGCCCTCCGGCTTGTTGAGGAAAACCCACTCCAGAAACTGATTGCCCGTTGTCGGTGTTGCCGTCAGTGTGACCGTTTCACCTGCCTTGGCCTTTGTGCTCATGGGCGTTACCGAACCCCACTCCGGCATGCCGATCTTAACTACCGTGACGGTGTATTCGTGCTCCGTCCAATGGGCGTAGAGGGTCTGCGTACCGAACACCGTCACGGTGGTGTCGCTCTCGATCTTCGTGCCGCCGTTCTGTTCCGTGTACCAACCGGCGAAATCGTAGCCCTCATAGTTGGGAACCGGCAGTGTGCCGTAGGGTTCGCCGGTCGTCAACGATTTGGTTTTGTCCGCTTCGGCCAGCATACCGCCGTTGGGGTCAAATGTCACAGTGAGGGGCCGCGCAACCGCGCCGGAAACAAGGTACAGCTTCTGGTCATCCTTATACTCCACGTGGGCATTGGCGTCATCCGCGAAAAAGTAATTCGCGTAGTCTTTTTTGTAATTATTAGAAAATGCCACGGGGTAGCTGGTATTCGCGGTGGTGACGCCGACGGACGCGCCTTTGGACATGCCGATCTCGATGGTCAGCGTCTTGCCGGAGGGCAGATACACATTGTTGGCCTTGTCGGAAACCGTGTTGTTCTGCACGAGGGGCTTGTTTCCGACCCTCAGCTGGCCGCTGTTGCTGGGGTTGATATAAATGCCGCCGCCATTGCCGCTGGCTTTGTTATTCTCGATCTTACCGCTATAGAGTTGGCAGACCGAGCCGGTGCGGTAAATATATACGCCGCCGCCATTGCCGGTGGCCGTATTGCCGGAGATCTCGCCGCCTTGCATAATCAGCCATGACGGCTCCTGATTCAGATAGATGGCGCCGCCGTCGCCGCTGGTGTTTCCGGTGATCTTGCCGTCATAGAGGAAGAACTGGCAGTCCTTGTCAAGCACATGAACCGCGCCGCCTTCCTTCGTGGCCCTGTTGCCGCTGATCTCGCCGCCCCGCATGTTGAGCGTTGTCGACTGATTAGAATCTTGGCGCAGGCAGATGGCGCCGCCCCAGCGGCTGGCGGTATTGTTGCTGATCTTTGCGCTATCGGAAATGTTGATGGTGCCCCAGCCCATCAGAATCGCGCCGCCGTCCAGGCTGGAGGAATTGCCGGTGATCTGCGCGCTGCCGGAAATGTTGATCTTCCCGTTGCCGCGCATATAGATCGCGCCGCCGCCGGCATCGCTGCTGCTTTGGGTCGCTTTATTGCCGGAGATGGTGCCGCCGGTCATATTGATGGTCCCGCCGGTGGTGGAGAAGAACGCGCCGCCGTTCTTGGCAGTGTTATCCTTGATGGTGCCGCCGTACATATTGAAAGCGCCGCCGGTGGTGTTCGGCATGTTTGCATTGAATTTCCGGAAAATGGCGCCGCCGTAGTTCCTGCCGTTGTTGCCGGAGATTTCGCCGCCGTACATGTTGAATATGCACTGCTGGTCATCCAGAGCGATGGCTCCGCCGCCGCCTTTGCCGGTGACTTTGCCGCCGGTGAGTTTGCCGCCGAACATATCCAGTCTGCTGGTATAAAGGTAAATGCACATGCCGCCCCAACCGGAGGTAGCGCCCTTGATGGTGCCGCCGCCCTGACAGTCACAGAGGACAAGCCGGCCGCCGTTTTTGACCTCAATCTTATTTGTACCATTGCTGGAGTAGGTCTTGCCGTTCAGGCACAGGTAAAGCGTCGTGCCATCCACCACCAGATTGCTGTTGATGGTGGCATTGCCTGTCAGATAGACATAGGCGATATTGTTGGTATATGTGATGCTGCTCGTGCCGTCCCATGCCGTATAGGTCACGTCGGAATGGCTGGTATGGTCGCCCGCTGTGACGCTGCCGCCGCAGTAGCAATGGGTGTGGTCATTCGCAGTCTGGGGCGCGAAGGCAGTATCCGGTTCGCCGCTTAGCGCCATAAGTGCGGCAGCTGCAGCATCATAGCGGGTAAAATCGAGTACCGCGAAATCTTCATCAGAAAGCTGTACCTTCGCCTCGTCAATGGCTTCTAACTGCGCTTCTACGTCCGCTGCGTTATCCGCGCTGATTGTTTCCGCTTCCGGCAGCGCGTCGATCAGTGCCTGCACATCTGCCGCGGTAATGGCCGAAGCGCCGTTGGACGTACCTGTCTGTCCGCTTTCTTCTGCGGCATATTTCCCGCAGTTTTCTGCCAAAGCGCCCTCTGCGCCGCAGACAGGGCACTCTGCGTTCCTGCTTTCCGCCGTGCAGGCCGTCTCGCAGGTGCATACGGGTGTTCCTTCTGTGCCGTCCTCGGCAAAGACCGTGGTCGGCAGCAGCGTCAGCACCATACAGCAGATCAGCAGGATACTGAACAGTCGTTTCTTCATGGCCATTCCTCGCTTTCTTTTCCGCCTTTCCCGTCCTCCCGCGGGAAAAACGTGTTGGAAGGGGCTTGCATGGGGAGTGTTCCCACGCAAGGGAGTCCGCCCCTTGCAATACCGATGGGTTCCAGTTTTGATGGATTCTAGCTTTCTGTTGGCGGCGCGATTGGCGGCGCGATATCCGTTAGCGAAAAAGAGAAGTGCATTGCCAGCACCTGGAATAATTTCTGCATCACCTGTTCAGAGATTGCGCGGATATTGAGGCTCTCGACAAAGTGGATGGTCTGCTCCACTTCCTCCTTCGGAACGTTGTAGGCACGAAGGCTCATCGTGAGAAACAGCCGCAGCTTTTTTTTCAGCGTCAGTTCCGCGTCGCACGGATGCGCCATGTAACCGCGCATGATGCTGGCAGAGCCGATCTCCATGTCATAAAAATCGCGCGGCGTCAGTTCGGGCAGGTAGGAGCCGAAGATTTGGTACAATTCTTTTGCCGTTTCCTGAAAGATATATTCCGACGCTTCTTTCTGGGTGTAGGCTTCAATATAGATTTCCCGCAGATTTTCGTTCAGTTCGGTGAGCGTCATCTGAATGGCCGTTTCAACCGCGTAAACATAAACCGGCGGCAGCGCCGCACTTGCCGCACTGCGGGCCATGGCAAACTGATTGGAGAACATGAATTCCACGAGCTCCGTCAGGACGCCGTCTTTGGCGCGGAAAATGTTCTGAAAGGTACTGTACGAAACATTGGCTTTTTCGATAATTTCGGCCAGCGTGGATTTTTGATAGCCCTTTTCCAGAAAGAGCTTCACACAGACGGTCAGAATCCGCTTTTTTGCGGGCAAACTCACATTTGTAAGGGATATGGCGATCACTTCTTTTCCCCGGTTTGGTGTGTACACCAAAATTGTAACATGGAAAAACAAAAAACACAATAGAAATCTCATGGTTTGTGTGTGACTTTTCCAAATATCTCAAAAATATTGCACAAGACAGTTTCGCCGGGACAAAAAAGCTGCTTTTTCGGCGCTTGTCTTCTTAGTCAGAAAAACTACAAAAAACGCAAAAAAGGCGGCGTGACCGAAGCCGCGCCGCCTTTGCAGATACAATTTTTCAATTTTACGGCCGCCTGATACGGCTGTCTGTGTTTCCGCAGAAACGCTTTGCTGCAGGGAGCACCCGCTTTCCAAAACAGAAGCCGGGCCTTTGCAGCTTTTCCTTTCAGAGGGCCTGCGGGCGCGCCGATTTTGTGCTGGATCGCGTTCCGTCTGTGCCGTTATGGTACCTTTTAGGACAATTTCATGTAGTTTGTCGCCTGATAGGCATAGAGCATCGCGTCGCTGTAAGCCTCGGTTTCAGAAGCTTCGGTACCGGTAGAGCGGTAGACCTGAATGATATAAGCGCCGCCGTCAGTGTCGATGACATAGCAGTCATAACAGAAAGAAACCAGCGAAGTGTCATCTTCCGCAACAACATAGAAGAAATTGTAGGCGTCATAGTTGCCGAGGAAGCTCCAGTCACTGCCGTCGTTGACCGAGTAGTAAGAAAACTGCAGGTTTTCCGCCACCGATGCGGCAAAGGTATCTTCATTTCCGATGATATTGGAACTTGAACCGCCGGGAACATACTGCATCAAAACGCCGACGTCCATGCTCTCGTCAAAGAGATTGACCAGCTTCATGCCGTCTCCGTCCATAGGCTCCGCCTCGACGGTCCAGCCGTCCGGAACCGGTATCGAGAAATTATAATCCGAATCGGTGTAGACGTCCCAGGAGTCAGGATCCACAATCGTATCGTCCGGATCCTCGTCGTTGTCATCCAAATCCGGCAGAGAGGGGAGATTGTCCGGCCATTCGTATTCCAACGCGGACTCCAGTGCAGAGAGCGTGTTGGAAAGATCGCCTTTCCGGTCTGCAAGAACCTTTTTGACGGCAAATACGCCGCAAACAATCAGCGCAGCGACCAGAACAACCGCGGCAATCGGGATGATAATCAGCGCCTTGCTGCCCTTTTTCATGGGCGTGCCCGGCTGCGGCTGAGGTTCTTGGGGCTGTTGGGGCGCTTGAGGCTGCTGGGGCGCTTGAGGCTGCTGGGGTACCTGGGACTGCTGGATAGGCTGTGCAGCGGGCGCCGCAGCTGCAAGCGGTGTTCCGCAGCGGCTGCAGAACCGTTCGCCCGGCTTTAGGGCGTTTCCGCAATTCTGGCAGAACTGCTGGGCTGGAGCGGGTGCGGCGGGCGTCTCAGCAGCAGGCGCAGGGGATTCCGCAGAAACCGGTGCGGCTGGCGCTGCCGGAGTCTGCGCTGCTTCGGGCACAGCCGGGGCATCCGGCGTCAGCTGCGGTGCTTTGGGAAGCTCCGGCATTACCGGCATCGCGGGAATTTGCGGGGCTTCAGCTGCCGCGGGCTGTGGCGCAACATACTGCGCGCCGCATTCCTGACAGAATTTTTCGTTTTCTTCCATCAAGCGGCCGCAGGAAGGACATCTTTTTTCCATGGCTTATTTCCTCCGATGACAGTCTCCGGTGTTTTGAACCGCGATCGCGTTTTCGTTTAAACCGCAAGAACTGCTGTTTTTTATCAGTATAGCAGGTTATTCGCCGAAATGCAACGGCAGCACGCGCCGGCGCTTGCATTTTTTCCATCGAGAGGGTACAATCAAAACAGGAAAAATTTGCGGGCGGCGGAATGGTGCGGGTCGCCGGAAGGAGAACGCTTCTTTATGGAATTATGGATCATCGGACTGCTGATCGTCGTGTTGGTTGTTTTGGGAATTTTGCTGATTTGTGTTCTGCGCGGGGGAGACAGCCGCAAAACCGGCGAGGCGCTTTCGCAGCTGAAAGCCGATCAGACCGCGCAGCAGGAGCGTCTGCGCCGGGAACTGACGGAAAGCATGCAGGGTTCCATCCGGACGCTCGGCGAAATCCTGACCAATAACCAGCGCGCGACGGACGAGCTGCAGTCGCGCAAATTCGGCGATATGGACCGCAGTCTGTCCGACAAGCAGGACGCGCTTCGGCGCATTGTGGCCGCGCAGCTTTCCCAGATGGAGGAACGCCTCAAGACCTTCGAGACGGCAAACGAGCAGAAGCTGGAAAACATCCGCGAGACTATGGAAAAACGCCTTTCCTATATTCAGGAGGACAACAATAAAAAGCTGGATGCCATGCGGCAGACGGTGGATGAAAAACTGCAGAAAACGCTGGAAGAGAAAATGACGCAGTCGTTCCAGCTGGTCAATGAGCGCCTGGAGCAGGTTTATAAAGGCCTCGGCGAGATGCAGACCCTGGCGGTCGGCGTGGGGGACCTGAAAAAGGTGCTCTCGAACGTCAAAACACGCGGTATTCTCGGCGAGGTGCAGCTCGGCGCAATCCTGGAAGAGATCCTTGCGCCGGAGCAGTATGAGCGCGATGTGGCGACCGTGCCGAAGAGCCGGAACGTTGTGGAATATGCTGTGAAGCTTCCGGCGGACGACGACGGGCACGTCTATCTGCCGATCGATTCTAAATTCCCGGGCGACGCCTACGCGGAGCTGCAGAATGCCTATGAGTCCGGCTCTGCGGAAGCGGTAACGGCGGCATTTTCGGTGCTTTCCCAGCGGATCCGCGCCTTTGCGAAGGATATCCGCGACAAATACATCGCACCGCCGTATACGACGGATTTTGCCGTGATGTTCCTGCCGTTCGAGGGGCTTTACGCCGAGGTGGTCAACCGCGGACTGGTGGAAGTGCTGCAGCGGGATTACCGCGTGAGCATCGCCGGGCCGAGCACGATGGCGGCGCTGCTCAACAGCCTGCAGATGGGCTTCCGGACAGTCGCGATCCAGAAGCGCACGAGCGAGGTCTGGAAGGTCCTCGGTGCGGTCAAGACGGAATTTGACCGATTCGGGACGATTCTCGCTTCGACGCAGAAGCGCCTGGAACAGGCGCACGACGATCTCGACAAGCTGGTCGGCGTACGCACACGAGCCATTCAGCGCAGCCTGCGTTCGGTTGAGAAACTGGATTCCGCAGAAGCGCAGGGAGTACTTGAACGTGAAAGTCTGAAAAGTGAAGAGGAACCGTAACAAATGCTTTACATTTTTTTAAAAAACAGGATTATTTTTGTAAGATGTCCTAAATTCCTACAAAGCGATTTTGCTGATATTGCTAAATCTGTGGATTTGTGCTATAATCGGGTTGCAAAAGGGAAGGGCATTTGCCTGGTTCATCATGAAGTAAGAAGTAAAAAGAAAAAGGGGTAATGGAAAATGGCACTGAATTACACATTTGTCGACTGGGACCTCATCACATCCTTCGTGATCGACGCCTTCAAGGGATACGGAATCCCGGAAGAGGATGCGAAGATCTGTGCGGATATCCTGATCGAATCCGACCGCAGAGGCATTGAGTCGCACGGTGTCAACCGCTTCAAACCGATTTATCTGGATCGTATCAAGGCAGGAATTCAGAATCCGGTTACCAACTTTGAAATCATCCGCGAAACGCCGACCACGGCGGTTGTCGACGGTCATGACGGTATGGGACAGGTCGTCGGTTACAAGTCCATGAAAATGGCAATTGAAAAAGCGAAAAAGTACGGCATGGGTATGGTTGCTGCCCGCAACTCCACGCACTACGGCATCGCGGGTTACTATCCGCTGATGGCCTGCAAGGAAAACTGCATCGGCATCACCGGCACCAATGCGCGTCCGTCTATCGCACCGACTTTCGGCGTTGAGAATATGCTCGGTACCAACCCGCTGACGTTTGGTATGCCGACTGACGAGGACTTCCCGTTCGTAATCGACTGCGCGACTTCGATCACACAGCGCGGCAAGCTCGAATATTATGAGCGTATCGGCAAAGAGACGCCGGCTGGCATGGTTATCGGCCGCGACGGTAGCGCCCTGACCGATACTTCCTATATCCTCAAAGCGCTCGTTTCCGGCGAAGCGGCTCTTGCACCGCTCGGCGGCATCGGCGAGGAACTCGCAGGCTACAAGGGCTACGGCTATGCAACGGTCGTCGAGATCCTTTCCGCAGCGCTCCAGGCTGGCAACTATCTGAAAATGCTCACCGGCATCGGCGAGAACGGCGAAAAAGTTCCGTATCACCTCGGCCACTTCTTCATCGCAATCGACACCGAAGCGTTCATGGGCGCCGATTCCTTCAAGAAGACGGCTGGCAACATCCTGCGTGAACTGCGCAATTCGCAGAAGGCGCCGGGACAGGATCGCATCTTCACCGCCGGCGAAAAAGAGCACGACGTGTGGCTCTATCGCAAAGACCGTGGCCTTCCGGTCAACGAAGCAGTTCAGAAAGAACTCATCGCAGTGCGCGACGAGCTCGGCCTTACCCAGTATAAATTCCCGTTTGAAGCATAAGCGAACGTTCTTTTTCCGATCTTCGGTTCAAAGAATGGCAGCTTGAATAGCCGAACAGCCCGGTACGGTACATTTGTGGTACGCGTCCGGGCTGTCCGTGCGTTTTGGGGAAGATGCAAAATTCACAAAATGTTTGATCCATGTAAAATATTTGTTCATATTACATTAAATTTTTGCATGGATTCTATTTTATATACCGGCGTTTTCGATTGAAATTCGGGATTTTGGCTTTTGCAAAGCAACTGTTCTGTGCAAACAGCCAGCATGGCAGGGCAACGTACGGCGCAACGCGCATTGGGCGCGCATCGGGTTCAGACAACTTGGAAACCCGGATGGAGAGCCGCTCTGCAGGTGCAGAAAAGGGGGATATCATGGCAAATCTTCAGGCAGTTTTCAACCGGTTCCGGAATACCTATTCCGCAGATGAGCGGGCGGTTTTCCTGCTGGTCCTTTCACTATTTTTGTCTATCTATTTAACAGCGGCCTGTGCCGTTGCAACCATCGTCTATATTCTTGTGACCGGCAAGCTTCGGGGAACGCTTTTCGGCGGAAAAGGCGCGGGATATCTTGTGCTCTTTTGCGCGGTGATGCTTCTGACGACCGCGGCTTACGGCCATGAGTTCGAATTATTGGTCGCAATCGGCGTTCTGCTTTTGCTCATTCTGGCGCTGTTTATGCGCAGGGTCATGACGCAGCGCCTCTTTCAGGATCTGATCGACGCCGCCTGCCTGATGAGCATCGGCGCGTTTCTGGTTGCGCTCCTGCAAAAGCTTCTGATCCGGGAAAATCAGTTCGACAACCGGTTTGAAGCGGTATTTGTCAACCCCAATTATTATGCGGCGATCATTGAAATGGTCGTGCTCTTTGCGCTCTATAAAATGCTCACGCAGAAATCCGGACGCCTGTTTTATACCTTTGTAATTGCCTTTAATTTTTCAGGCCTTGCAATCTGTCAGTGCAGAACCGCCTTTTTGGTCATTGCGTGCTCTGTGCCGTGCCTGCTGCTGTTTTTGGGCAGAAAGAAACTGCTTTTGCTATACATTGCGCTCGGTATCTGCGGCGCAGGCCTTCTGTTCTATGATCCCGGCCTGTTTCCGCGTGCGGAAGCGCTGGGCGACGATTTCGATACCCGCTGGTCCATCTGGATGGCGGCAATCGAGGGCTTTTTTGAGCACCCTCTGCTTGGCGGCGGCTGCTATACGTACAGCCGGATCTATACACTCTATGGCGGTGCGCGCACAACCCATGCCCACAATTTACTCCTGGAACTCTTGCTCAATTACGGATTGCTCGGCACCGGCGCAGCCATCGCATATGTCGGCTCCACAACCAGACAGGTGATCCGCCACTATATGGCGCGGCGCAACCGTTCTGCCTGCGCGCTTTGTCTGGCAATTCTCATCGGCGTTCTGGCGCACGGCGCAGTCGATGCAACGCTTTTCTGGCCGCAGACCGGGCTTTTGGCCGCCGCTATTTTTGCGTGCCCCGGAATTTGCGAGTCGAAAAAATGGGCGGCATCGCCATCTTCGCGGATGCCTTCTCTGCATTTGGATCTGCCGGAATCCGCGATGCTGTTTCAGGATTTTCCGGAACAATAAATACCAAAGCAGCGCGCAACCGTTTTCAGCCGGATCAAAAAACCAGGAAATTCTGCAATCAAAACAATACAAAACAGGAAACGCAAAACAACCTGCGTTTCCTGTTCTTTTTTTGCCGTGCAGAGGCTTTTTTAGATGCTTCAGGAGAATTTCCCTTTCGAAGAAAAACAAGCTGTACCGGCTGCAGAATGCGTTTCATCCATCGTTTGACACTGTAGGTTGCATATGTCTCCGCTTTTCCGGCGCCGTTCGTAGAAAGCCCGAAGGACGCAAATGAGACGAAGCGCGGCGTGGTTATTTGTTTCCGGACAATGGAGGGCTGTGCGTTACCATTCAATTCCCCGGCGGGCTGTAAGACCTTCCCGGTAGGGATGCCGATGAGAATGCATTTCGGTGATGTAATCAGCAGCAGCAAGCAGACGTTCCGACGGAATGTGTCCGGTCAGAACAATTTCTGCCCGGTTTTTCTGCTGATGGAGAAAGTGCAGGAGGGCTTCTTCCGAAAGCAGTCCTGCCTGACAGACGTCAAGCACTTCATCGAGAAGAAAAAAATCGAGATCGTGCCGGGCTTCCGCACGCTTTAAGAGCGCATGATAGTAGGCCGCGGCTTTTGTTTGTTCGTCGCTGGTCATCTGAAAGGAGAATTTGACCGCAGGAAGGCACGGAAACCGTTCGATTCCGGGAATTGTGTCCAGGATGCGGTTTTCGGAGGAATTTCCGTCTTTGAGAAAGGACAGGATTCCGACGCGCATCCCGTTTCCACAAGCGCGGATCGCAAGACCAATTGCTGCAGTAGTTTTTCCTTTTCCGTCTCCGTAATAGAGGTGGATGCAGTGGCGTTCCATATCATAAATGCACTCCTTTTCTGTAGCGGAATGGGTAGCTCCCGGGACCCCGCGCGGATCTCCGTCTCCCGCTGCGCGGGGACGGAGGGCGTGTGAAAATCACGGATTTTCACACGCTGCGGCCGCCGGATCGGCGGCCATCCGCGCGGGGAGATCGATCCCAGCCCGCGTAGCCTGTTGCTGCTGAAACCGCCGGGCAATCCGATAGACTCGGCCGTCTTTCCGAAACTGTGCACCCGTCTGTTTGAAATGAAAGGCTGTCCCGCAGGATGCGCAATCCGCCCGGAGCGCAAGAATCCAGCTGTAATCGCAAAGGCGCGCGCCCGGCCCGGATTCTCCGCCGGCTGTGACCCTGTCAATCCAGTTTCCGCGGAGATGTTCCCGGAGATGAATTTCCTCCAGCAGCGGCTCACAGATGATTTCCCGGTGAAGAAGGGGAAGCGTGCGGAAGACCGGCAGCCGCCGGTCGGCCATAGCCTGATTTTCAACTGTGCAGCAGATGGTGACGTGCTCCCAGCCGTCTCCCCAGTTTTGCGGCAGACACGCCTGGATGCGCTCCGGCCGTTTGGTGACGATATAAAACCGGAGATCGCGCCGGCAGTCGATCATCTTCCAGGCCTCCTCGCGCCAGGGATCGGCCTGATCGAGAAAAAAGTCCGAGGAAAAACAGGTAAATATGAGCTCTCCGGGCGGCAGCTTGTATCCGCCTGTGCGTGCGCGGCGCAGCGGCAGGGCGAAGTCGGCCGTTTTAAAAACCTCTGCGGCATCGCGTCCGTGTTCTGCGTCGATTCGGTATACATAGCAGTTCTGACAGCCCGGGCTGACTTTTTTGCAGCCGTGCCAGGGATTCCATCCAGCCATCCGTTTTGCTCCTTCTGCGCGTTTCTATTAGTATATCGCCCTGTCTGCGCCTTGTCAATGCGCGTGAATTTCCTTGCCGCGGCAAAAGTGTTTCCTTTATTGCTTCTAACAATGCAGCAGCGATAGATTCGCTGGATTGCGCCGCATGCGCAGAATCTCACACATTTGCAGGAAAACCCCTGGTACGGGCTTGTACCTTGAGAAAAATCCGGTTAAATCAACCGGCTGCTGCCGGGATTTTCTTGCAAAATCAGCGTAAAAGAAGTAAGATAGAGGAGAAGGAACAGGAGGTTCGGTATGAATCAGGTAACCTATCTTTTTAACAGCGGATTTTTGGTAGAGCTTCCGCAGATGGTGCTGCTGTTTGATTACGAGCGCGGCGCGCTTCCGGCGTTTGACCGGGAAAAGCCGCTGTATGTGTTTGCAAGCCACCGGCATCACGACCATTTTACGCCGGAAATTTTTCGGTTGTTCGAAGACCGGGAACAGGTTGCGTATCTGCTCTCAAAGGATATCCGCCTTTCGGACCGCTTTTTGGAGCGCCGCGGCATTTCGCCCGCGGTCAAGGAACAGATCACTTTTTTTCCGCGCGCGTCGCGGCAGACGGTCGGACCGCTGACTGTAGAGTCCATTCCTTCGACGGACGTCGGCGTCGCGTTTCTTGTCGATGCCGGCGGAACGCGGATCTATCACGCGGGCGACCTGAACCTCTGGCTCTGGAAGGAAGAAGATGACGCCTATAACAACGCTATGCGGAAAGCCTACGCGCAGGCCATGCAGCGCCTTTCGGGGGAGCACGTTCATCTGGCATTTGTTCCGCTTGATCCGCGGCAGGAGGATGGCTTCGGCTTTGGAGAAGGCATGCGGCTTTTTTTGGAAAATGTGCAGGCAGATGCGGTGTTTCCCATGCATTTTCGGGAAGATGCCTCTTATTGGCCGCGCAGCCGGTGTCTGCGGGAGAAAGATCCGGAAAAATGGGCTGCTGTAAGAAAAATTGAACGGGAAGGACAGGTCTTTTATGAATGAAGTACCAGCATGTGGTGTTTGATATCGACGGAACGCTGACGGATACCTATGGCCCGGTGATGAAGGCGCTATCCGATACGGTGTTCGATCTGACGGGAACCCGGTACGCGGCGGATGCGCTCCGGCCGTCGTTCGGGCGGCCCGGCGCCGAAGGGCTCCGGATGTTCGGCGTAACAGAAATTGAAAAAGGGCTCTATCTTTGGAATGACTATCTGACGAACCGGTATTTTGGCGAGGTCACGCTCTTTGACGGCGTGTTGCCCACGCTCAAAGCCTTGTCTGAGACCGGCGTGTCGCTTGGCGTCATTACCTCGAAAACGCGCGCCGAATACGAGGCTTCTTTTGCGCAGCCGTACCCGGAGGCAGCGCGCCTGCTTCCGCAGGTCGTCACC
Source organism: Yeguia hominis (assembly GCF_014384705.1). GTDB lineage: Bacteria > Bacillota > Clostridia > Oscillospirales > Acutalibacteraceae > Yeguia > Yeguia hominis. Next base: position 31,889 of record NZ_JACRSN010000010.1, read on the forward strand.
ATCGACGATACCGTGCGCGGAAAGCCCGATCCGGACCCGATGGAGGCTTACCGCAAGCGGACCGGCGCCGGAGAAGGGGAAGTGCTCTTTATCGGCGATACGGTTTACGACATGTCCTGCGGGCTCTCCGGCGGCGCCGATTTTGGACTCGCCCTGTGGGGCAGCATGGATCCGGAAACGGTCACGAGGGCGACCTACCGGTTCCGCACACCGGAGGAGATCCTCGATGTCTTGCGCGGAAACGATGTAAATGCGTGAAAACATGAAAAAAGGAGAGAAATTCGATGAACAATCAGTTTGCACATTTCAATTTTAATGTTGTCGACCTCGAGCGTTCGCTTGCCTTTTACCGCGAGGCGCTTGGGTTTACGGAAAAACGAAGGAAAACGGCGGAGGACGGCAGCTTTATTATCGTCTTTCTGACGGACGGCGCGACGGACTTTGAGCTGGAGCTGACGTGGCTGCGCGACTGGGAAAAGCCGTCCTACGATCTTGGCGACTGCGAGTTCCATCTGGCAGTGCGTACAGACGACTTGGCCGCAGCGCGCGAAAAGCACGAACAAATGGGCTGTGTCTGTTATGTCAATGAAAAGATGGGCATCTATTTCATTCAGGATCCGGACGGATACTGGATCGAGATGATCCCGCAGCGCGAATCCAAATAAAAAATCCGCCTGCTTATGGCGCGGCGGATTCCGGATCGTTCTTGTTTGGCGGTTCGCAGTGGGTGCCCGGCATGCCCAAAATGTAGTCTGTTGTGGTGTTGTAGAGCTTTGCAAGCATGATGACAGCCCAGACCGGAATTTCCCGCCTTCCTTTTTCATATCGCCGGTAAACCTCGCGGTTACAGTGCAGATATTCGGAAAGCTGTTTCTGGGTTAAATCGTGGTCGATACGGAGTTCTTCGATCCGCGGAAAATACATAAATCTCACCTCAATCATTCATGCTACTATGTTTTCAAACGGAAATTCTCAATATACAACCAAACAGTGGTATTCCCAGTTTTTCCCAGCCAAAATCGGGTGAAATTTACGCTGTTTCAGCGTGTCGAAAGGAATTCGTTTTATGGAAATGAATGGAAAAGTCTGTGTGATCACCGGCGGCGCAAACGGCATTGGCCGCTGTATCGCAGAGACCTTTTACGCAGCGGGCGCTTCGGTGATTTTTGCCGATACGGACGCCGATCACGGCGCAAAGCTGGCGGCCCGGCTTCCGGGATCGGTCTTTGTACACGGCGACGTTTCCGAGGAACCGGTGCTCTTTAATATTGCCCGGATCGTCAAGGCGCGCTACGGGTGTGTGGATGTCCTGATCAACAACGCCTGCGTCAGCCGAAAAGGCATTCTCTCCGGCTGCAGCTATGAGGATTTTGACTATGTGCTGCGCTTGGGCGTTGTGGCGCCGTATCGGCTGACCATGCTTTTGCGGGATCTGTTTGCGCCGGGCGCCTCTATTGTCAACCTTTCTTCGACGCGCGCGCTGATGTCCCAGCCGGACACCGAGAGTTATTCCGCGGCCAAAGGCGGCGTCCTTGCGCTGACGCACGCATTGGCGGCAAGCCTCGCGGGCAAAGTGCGGGTCAACGCCATCAGTCCGGGCTGGATCGATACCGGCCGCTTCCACGAGGACGGCTATGTCGCAACTTTTTCGGTTGGGGATTTAAAACAGCATCCTGCGGGCAGGGTCGGCGCGCCGGAGGATATCGCCGCAATGGCAGCGTTCCTCTGCGGGCCGGAGGCTTCGTTTATCACCGGACAGAACTTTATTGTCGACGGCGGCATGACCCGGAATATGATCTATCACGGCGACGGCGGCTGGCAGTATCAGCCGGAAGAATCGGACGTCTGATTTTGAGAAAAATCGTGATTTTGAGGCGGTGCTTTTCGGTGTTGTGTTTAAGAATTGCAGACAGATTTTGTCCATAACCACAAAAGCAAAAAAGCGCGGAATTTTGCATTGACAAATTGAATAAAACCCGATATATTAAGGGTGAGCGCAGAAGTTTCTTATGTATTTAAACGGATATGAGAAAGTAATCTGCGCTTTTTTTGTGCCGAAAGGCGACACGCGTGTGCTGATGAACAAAAATTGGAGGTATTGCAATGGAACAAAAATTTGTGTTTCCCAAAGGATTTGAGTGGGGAACGGCAAGCGCATCCTATCAGATCGAAGGCGGATGGAACGAAGGCGGAAAGGGCGAGTGCATCTGGGATCGCTTTACCCATACGCCGGGCCACATCGATGACAACACGACCGGTGATGTAGCCTGCGATTTCTATCATCGCTATGAAGAGGATATTGCCATTCTGAAAAAGCTCGGTATCCAGGTGTATCGTCTTTCGATTTCCTGGCCGCGCGTGATTCCAAACGGCGTCGGCGAAGTCAATCCGGAGGGCATCGCGTTCTATCGTACGGTCCTCAAGCTCATGCGCGACAACGGCATGAAAACCGCTGTCACCATGTACCACTGGGATCTCCCGCAGAAACTGCAGGATCGCGGCGGCTGGGCGAACCGTGAGATCGTCGGCTGGTTCACCGAATATGCCAAGGTGCTCTACAAAGAGCTCGGCGATCTGGTTGACTACTGGATCACGCTCAACGAGCCGTTCTGCACGTCGATGCTCGGCTACTGGATCGGCGAACATGCACCGGGCTATCATGACTACGGCATGGCGCTGCAGGCGGTGCATCATCTGATGATGTCGCACGGCGCGGCGGTCAAAGCCTATCGTGAGACGGATTTGAAAGCCGAAATCGGCATCACGCTCAATATGCAGATGTTCTACCCATACCGTCCGGACAACGCAGACGACGTCTTCGCTGCGAAAATGGCTACCATGCAGGGCAACTGCATCTTCGGCGATCCGGTCATGAAGGGCACCTATCCGCAGGAATTCTTCGATTATCTCGAGTCCCGCGGCGTTGTTCTGCCGGAAATCCACGAGGGCGACATGGAACTTTGCTGCCAGCCGCTTGATTTCTTCGGCTTGAACACCTACTACCCGGATTACATCAAGGCGGACGACAGCGTCTGGCCGCTTGCCGGGGTACCGGTCAAGACAGGAAAACCGCTGACGGATTGCGGCTGGGAAGTACATCCGCAGGGCATGTATGATATCCTCAAATGGATCAACGACCGCTATGCGCCGAAAAAGATCATCATCACCGAGAACGGCACCGCATCCCGTGACTGGGTCAATGTGGACGGCAAGGTCGAGGACGTCAACCGTATCGACTATCTGCGCCGGTATCTCGCGGAAGTGCATCATGCGATCCAGGACGGCGTCCCGGTAATGGGCTATTACATCTGGTGCTTCTGCGATAACTTTGAGTGGGCGCGCGGCTTGAGCATCCGCTTCGGGATCGTATATGTCGATTACAAGACCCAGCAGCGCATTCCGAAAGAGAGCGCTTACTGGTACGCGAAAACTATCGAGAATAACGGGTTCTAAAACTTCCCCGAAAAATGCTTGACCCGATAAACAGCAGGAAACGGGCTTGGGCGCCGTTTGCGGCTGTGAATTCAGCTGCGTGTCCGTACGGCGGATTCTCATGCACAGAAACGGCTCCATAAACCCAAACCCATCAACCGGCGCTTTCCTCTGCAGAGAAAAGCGCCGGTTCTTCTTGCGGAAAAATGGCCGGCGTGCTACAATAAACATAGAAACAAAAACGCTGGGCTGCATGCCTGGGCGTTTTTTTGCGGGGAGGAATTCCATTTTGCAGCCGTATCGATATGAAACCCATGCCCATACCAGCGAAGGAAGCCGGTGTTCCCAAATGCCGGCGGAGGCGCTCGTCCGCTACTATGCAGCGCGCGGATATACCGGCCTTTGTATTACCGACCATTTTCTCAACGGCAACACCACCGTGCCGTCCTGCGGCTCCTGGGAAAGCCGGATCGACCAGTTTTGCGCGGGCTATGAGCGTGCGGCGGAGGCGGGCGCCAAGCTGGGGCTTTCGGTCTTTTTCGGCTGGGAATTTTCCCATGCCGGGACCGATTTCTTGACATATGGGCTCGATAAGGCGTGGCTTTTACGCCATCCGGACTGCCACACCCTGCGGGTTCCGGAATACAGCGCACTTGTGCACGAGAGCGGCGGCTTTCTCGTGCAGGCGCATCCGTTCCGTGAGGACTGGTATATCGAGACGATCCGTCTGTCTCCGCGGGATGTTGATGCCGTCGAGGTCGTCAACGCCTGTCGAACAGCCTTTGAAAATGAGAATGCCGACTGGTATGCGTCGCGCTATGCGCTGCTTAAAACAGCGGGAAGCGATATCCATCGGCCGCTTACGCAGCGGGCAGGACTTTGTACGGAAAAGAAGCTTCGTTCGTCCGGCATGCTGATGGAAGCGCTGCAGGCCGGAACCGCGGCGATTTTCACCGAAACAGACGCGGTGTAACCGGGCGCGAAGCGCTTTTGTGATGGAACACAATTTGGCGTTCTGTCTGCAATGTGCAGAATTTTGCTTACATTCAAAAGTGGGTCTGTTAAATAAGAGTACCTTCGATCCGCACAGCGGCCTTTGGGGATCATTTGCATTTTTTGCATCCATCAGGCATGCAAAAGCATTTATGGAAAGCGAAAACAGGACGGAAAACTGTCCGGAAAAGACGGGCTGGGTGCAAGCTGTACTGTCGGATACCGCCAGTTCGGGTTCCCGAAACGCTCCTGGAAAAACAGGATGGTTTGGCGATGCCCGTCAAAGAGAGAAAGAACAGTTCGGAATGGAAAAAAAGAGAAAGGCGTGCCATCATGCAAGAGCAGCAATCCAAGAGTCTATTTTCCAATCGGGATCTGATTAAACTGATTATCCCGCTGGTAATCGAGCAGATTTTGGCGATTTTAGTCGGAATGGCAGATACCGTGATGGTGTCAAGCGCCGGGGAATCCGCCGTTTCGGCGGTTTCGCTGGTGGATAATATCGGAATTTTGCTGATCAACGTATTTGCCGCGCTGGCAACAGGCGGCGCGGTGATCATCGGGCAGTATCTGGGGCGGGAGGACCGCTGGCAGGCTTGCCGCGCAACCGATCAGCTCTATATTTTTGTAACGGCATTTTCGATTGTAATTATGGCTGCCCTGTACCTGTGCAAGCCGTTCATTTTGTATCATGTATTCGGAAAAATTGAAGAGGACGTCCGGTCGCAGGCGGACATCTATTTGCTGATTACCGCTGCGTCGATTCCATTTATCGCAATCTATAATTCCGGTGCGGCGGTGTTTCGCTCGATGGGGAATTCCAAAGTCTCCATGCTGACTTCGCTCATCATGAACGCCGTCAATATTGTCGGAAACGCAATTTTGATTTATGAATTCAAGATGGGTGTCGTGGGCGCGGCCATTCCAACGCTGTTTTCGCGAATCGTCGCTGCGGTGCTGATCACCTTCCTGCTGTATAACCAGCACCTGACCGTCCATCTGACAAAACCCTTCCGGCCGAAACCGGACTTAAAACTCATTCAGCAGATTCTGCGTCTTGGCATTCCCAACGGCCTTGAAAACAGCGTGTTCCAGCTCGGAAAAATTCTCGTACTCAATCTTGTTGCCGTGTTCGGAACCACCTCTATTGCGGCCAATGCGGTGGCAAACTCGCTTGCTGCATTTCAGGTCTTGCCCGGAATGGCGATCGGCCTTGCAATTCTTACGGTGATTGCGCGCTGTGTCGGCGCTGGCGATTATGAACAGGCGCGGTATTATAACCGCAAGCTGATGCTTTATGCTTACGGACTGGTCTTGGCCAGCAATGTGCTGTTCTATTTTTTGCTTCCGCTATTTTTAAAGCTGTATCAGCTCTCGCCGGAAACAGGCGCGCTTGCCCGGCAGGTGATCTTGCTGCACGGAATCTGCAGCGTCGTTATCTGGCCGATCTCCTTCACGCTTCCCAATACCCTGCGTGCAGCGGGTGATGTCAAATATACGATGATCATTTCGCTGCTTTCCATGTGGATTTGGCGTGTTGGCTTCTCCTATGTGCTCGGTTTGTGGCTTAATTTGGGTCTGGTCGGAATTTGGGCCGCGATGATTATCGATTGGTTTGTACGCGGGATCTTTTTCCTGATCCGGTATAAGCGGGGGAAATGGGAGACCATCCGGGTTATTCGGTAGAGTTGAAATTGATTCACGGCGTAAAGTGTATAACTTGTCAGCTGTATTCATATATGCCTGACAAAGCAATATGCTTTCTTTGAAAAAGAAAAGAACCGGACATGCAAAGGGTTTACCTTTACATGTCCGGTTCTTTGTCTTGCAGAAATCAACCCAAAAAAATCGCAGCAAAAGACACGTTTCGTTCGTTGTGCCTGCGGCGGCGAACCTATAGCGGCGTTCGCCGCGTTTTAGTGCTGGGGCGCATCGCTGCCGTACGGCCGCAAAGCGCACCTTGCGACGAGTCGCCGGAACGTTTGGGTTCCGATATGCCGAAGCGTCCCTTTCGGCGCAATGCGCAAAAAAACGGCGTTTCAGGCGCGGCGGCAGGGGTCGATACAGCTTCTCATATAATTTAATTGATCTGCAAAAATCCCTCCTGCAATACACAGGAGGGATTCTGGTTCCTCTTAAGGGGATCAAACCGCCTTACAAAAGCTGGCTGCGCAGTTCTTCCGGCGATTGCGCAGAGAGATAGGCGGGTGCAACGTCGAGCACCGTGAGGCAGCCGCAGCGGCCTTCCTGATGGAGACGATATGCTGCGCGCGCATAAGCGGCGAGAACACAGGCCGTAAATTCCGGGTTGGATTCCAGCTTGAGGCTGTACTCGATCACATGATTGCATCCATTGTCCCAGCCGCTTTTGCCGGTGCGGATTACAAAACCGCCGTGCGGAATGCCGCTGTGCTTTTCGCGAAGTTCTTCTTCGGAAATAAAGTGGACAGTTGTGTCGTAGTCGGCAAAGTAATTCGGCATGGTCACGATTGCTTGTTCGATCGCGTTTTGATCGGCGCCCGGCTCTGCGGCGACATAGCATTCGCGCGTGTGTTTTTCACGGGTAGACAGCGCGGGATTTTTGCCGCTGCGTGCAGCATCCATGGCTTCCGGAACCGGAACCGTATATTGTCTGGCGTCTTTTACGCCGGGAATCCGGCGGATTGCATCGGAATGCCCCTGGCTGACCCCTTTGCCCCAAAATGTATAGTCTTTTCCGTTTGGCAGAATGGCGCCCGCATACATCCGGTTGAGAGAAAACAGACCGGGATCCCAGCCAACGGAAATGATGCCGATGGTACCGGCCTGTTTGGCGGCGGCATCCACATCTGCAAAATGTTCTGGAATTCTGGCGTGTGTGTCAAAACTGTCAATGACGTTGAAATGCGCCGCAAGCGCCGGCGTCTGCTCGGGCAGATCGGTTGCGCTGCCGCCGCAGAGAATCATGACGTCAATTTTGTCTTTCCAGAGCAAAACGTCCTTTGCAGCGACAACCGGTATTTGTTCTGTGAGAATCTGCACCGAAGCCGGATCCCGGCGCGTAAAAACTGCGGCGAGCGAAAGATCCGGGTTCTGCCGGATGGTTGCTTCTACGCCGCGTCCAAGATTTCCGTATCCGAAAATACCAATTCTGATGCTCATTTTTTCCACCTCTCAAAACTTCCTTTTAAGGGACTATCTAATGGAGAATATCCCCGCTGAACCCCAAAAACGGAGCGCTCTGCACTGAAACCTGCAAAAACACAAAACTTGTCCGGAATTTTTCACCTTTTGTGCAGGGATATATCTCACGTCCTGCAGAAACACAGCGTTTCCTATGCGCTATTATAGCACAATTCTGTGAAAGGAGATACCCCTTGCGCAGAAAAATGCGCAGAACGCCGTAGAAAAATCCCTCACAGTTGCAACAATTAGCGGACAACATTCCAAAAACCGGGTTTATCCGAAATCTTGCCGGCAATCTGGCAAAACATTGCCGCAAAAGCTTGGATCCCCGATAGCTGGCTCTTGGCGCCGGCGCAGCACCCTGATTTGCGTACGTTGGCCGCCTGCTTGTTCTTTTTAAGGAAATATGGTATCCTGTACAACAGAAATACATGTGATAGAATAGGAGAATTTCCATGACAGATACACGGATCGATACACTTTTTTGGGACGTCGACGAGACGCTTTTGGATTTTCCGGTCTGTGAACGCAATGCGCTGCGCGGTACGCTCGAGAAAAATGAGCTTCCGTTCCGCGAAGAGATGCACCCCTGGTACCATGCCCGGAATTTGGCGCTTTGGAAACAGTACGAAAAGGGGGAGATCAGCCGCGAAACAGTGCTCTATTCCCGGTTTGAGGATCTGTTTCGGCAGTATCAGCTGTCCGGCATCGATGTCGTTTCTTTTGAAGAGGATTATGTCGACGCGCTGGCAAAGGAACACTGCCTGATTCCCGGTACGCTGGAGACGCTTGCCGCGCTTTATGGGCGCTGCAGGATGTATATTGTGACCAACGGCGTTGCAAAATCGCAGCATCAGCGGCTGCATGATTCTGAAATTGACCGGTACATGGACGGGATCTTTATTTCCGAGGAAATCGGCTGTCAGAAGCCGCAGCGGGCATTTTTTGACGCCTGTCTTGCCCAAATCGGAAACCCCGACCGTCAGCGGGTAATGATCATCGGCGATTCCTTGACCTCCGATATCCGCGGCGGCAACAATGCAGGAATCAAAACCTGCTGGTATAACCCGAAAGGACTGCCTTGTACGGAACCGGTTCAGATTGATGTCGAAATCCGATCGCTGCGCGAATTACTGCCGTTGCTTGCTAAATAAGTTTTAAGTTTCAGGAAACCGGAGCTTTCAGAATTTCGCGGGAATGAAATGGCCCCAAAAGTTAGACAAAAAGCGAAGCAAAAAGTTGTTCAAGTTACGAAAGAACTTGCTGCCTGTGATGCAGGGGGCAAGCCCTTCAGCTTTGCCTTGATCCTGCGATTGTTGTAGGAATCCAGATATTCGATCACTTCCTCCTTGAAATGTTCCGTGGAGTGGAACTCCTGCAAATATAGCAGCTCACTTTTGAGAAGCCCAAAGGAGTTTTCTATCACAGCGTTGTAGTTTCCTTTGCGGCGCATGCTTTGCCGGATGCAAGACCGGTTGGCCTGTGAAAGACGGTTTTTGCGGAAGAATCGCAAGAACCGACGGATTACAAAATTCAGAAAGGTTCCGTACTTGTAAAGTGAATCTATTTACAAATAACTCACGTGAGGTGTTGTATAGGAAGAAAGCAGTCGCCAGTTTTGCACAAGAAAGCCAAAGAAAATTATAACAAGTAAATTTGCTTTACACGAAGCGCTTGTGAAAACACCATTTCAGTTTCGATGCATTCTGTTTTTTGACTGCAACCGAATGGAAATCTTTCCCCAAAAGACCGCCCTTCTGCTGCTTTTTTTGAAGAGCGTATTGTGCAAGGGATGAAAAGAACAGAAAAACCGCACCGCAGAAAAGCGCTTGTGTATAAAGGCGGATGGGCGATTCATCCGGGAATAGATCTTAAATGCACCTAAAACTTCCGAACTTTTCAAACAGTGAGCGATCTGCCGGTTCGAAAAAAACTTGCCCTGTTTTGCGCTGCAAGCGAACCTTTTCGGCTTCCGCAGACAAATATCCATAAAAATGAGAATTCGAAAGCACCCCGAATGTTCCGCACGGTTTCGGCTGTATGGCTGCCGTGTCTGGAAATTCGGGGCGTTTTTGAAATCCGGCTTCGCCTGAAACAGAGCATTTCCATTGCGGCGCTGCCTTCGGTCTATGATCTCTGACACCATTGTTGTTTTTGTGCCGGGCGGATATACCGCGAAATCTGTATGCCGCAGCCCGCACATGGAAAGGCACAAACCAAACCCCGCGCCCAAAACCTGCACATGGAAACCCCGCACACCGAGAATCACATACCGCGTCCGCGAACCGGAATTCATGTACTGAAACGCATACGCCACAACCCGAGCACCCCACGACCCGCGCGCCGAATCGCAGGCGAACTGCTGCGCGCCGCACCTCGCACTAAAATCACATGCGGAACTCTGCGCACCGGACCCAGTACCCCAAACCTGCACATGGAAACCCCGCGCGCCGCGAATCCGCATACCAGAATCTGCACGTCAGAATCAGTGTTCCGGAGACGAGCCGCAAAAGAACCGCAAATTTCTGCAAACAAATTTCTGCAAAAAAAGAAAAACCCGGAAGCAAATCCGGGTTTTCTGAATCATGGTTCTGAACAGATTCTGAACAGATTTCCTGAAGATAATAGGGGTAAGCCGCAAGAGCTGTCGGTTCAGGCAAGCGCAGCTTCGATACTTTGTGCGGCATCGATGGCGTCCGCCTGGGTGACCAGAATCGAAACTTCCACCTCTGAGGTGTTGACGATCCGAATATCCGTGTTGACCGACGCAGCAGCCTGAAAGATCTTTGCTGCGACGCCGGGGGTGTCTTTCATCCGGGGATCATAGACGGAAATTTTACAGTTGCCGCTGCTGATGATCGTGTTAATGCCGGGCTGTTTATTGATCACGGGAATGAGGGGAAGCAGCGCGCCGAGATCGGCATCCGCAATGGTGATGGAAATTGCGGCGCTCGTACCCTGTGAGGGCGAGAGCGAGATCATATCGACATTCACGCCTTTTTCTGCGATCATCTGTAAAATTTTGGAGAGATAGGTGACATCGGACGAACAACCCTGCAAGGTGACGAGGGTAATCTCGCTGACAGTTGATAAGGTATACGTTGTGTCCATCGGATTCCCTCCTGTTATTGCGTCGATTTCAAAAGATCGGTCATATCATAGAGTCCGGGTTCCTGTTTTCCGGCCATGAAAGCAGCCGCATTGACTGCGCCGAGCGCAAAAATTTCCCGGGACTGCGCTGTATGCGTGATGGAAATGGTCTCCTGCGGGCCGGCAAACAAAATTTCATGTTCCCCGACAATTGTTCCGCCGCGTACAGAGTGAATCCCGATTTCCGATTTGCTGCGCGGCATTCTTCTGGAGTGCCGGTCATAGGTGTAGGTCATCGGGTCCGGCAGTACTTCCGAAACGCCGTCCGCGATCATCAGCGCGGTGCCGCTTGGCGCGTCAAGCTTGCGGTTATGATGTTTTTCAATGATTTCAATGTCAAACGGTTCGCCGAGCACGCTGGCGGCGCGCTTGGCAAGCTCAATGAGCAGATTGACGCCGAGAGACATGTTCCCGGATTTAAAAATGGGAATTTCCTGCGATGCCTGCCGGATTTGTGCAAGCTGCGCTTCGGAATATCCGGTGGAGCAGAGAACGGCGGGCACCCGGTGCTTGACTGCATACGCAAGCAAAGACGTTAAAACAGAGGGATGCGAAAAATCAATCAGCACATCCGCATGACAGGTGACGTCTTCAGGTTTCTGAAAGACCGGAAACGCGCCGCCGACCGTATCGGTCAGATCGATTCCCGCGCAGATCTGCGCGTCATTCCGCGTGCGGACGCAATCCGCAACAACGTGCCCCATATGGCCGGAGCAGCCGCAAAGTACAATTTGAATTGGTTCCATAGAAACATCCTCCGATGATCGGAATGTAAAACGTCCTTGATAAAAATCGTCCGCGAACTGGTTATGCGATCAGCCCGTGCTTTTTCATGACATCGGCAAGCAGCGCGCGGTTTGCCTCGCTGAGTGTCGAGAGGGGGAGACGGCACCGGCCGCAGGAAAAGCCCATCAGATTGAGCGCTTCCTTGACCGGAATCGGATTGACGTCCACAAACATGGCGTCCATCAGATCCATGTAGGAAAGGTTCATCTCCATTGCCTTTTGATAGTTGCCTTCAAGCGCCAGCATCGAGAGCTTATGCATGTCGGCCGGACAGACATTCGCCGCAACCGAGATGACGCCCACACCGCCCATGGAGATGATCGGCACGGTCTGTTCATCATTGCCGGAATAGAGCGCAAGACTGTCTCCGCAGAGTGCGCGCATTTTCATCATGGCGGAAAAATTACCGTTAGCTTCCTTGACCGCGACAATATTCGGGTGTTTTGCGAGTTCCGCGTAGGTTTCCGGGAGAATATTGCACGAGGTGCGGGAAGGAACATTGTAGAGAACGAGGGGCAGATCCGTTGCGTCTGCCACTGCGTTGTAGTGTTCGATCAGACCTTTTTGGGAGGTTTTGTTGTAGTAGGGGGTAACGACGAGGATGGAATCCGCGCCGACTGCTTTGGCGTGTTTCGCCAGATGAATTGCAGCAGCAGTGTCGTTGCTGCCGGCTCCGGCAACGACCGGAACCCTGCCCGCCGTATGCTCTACGCAGTAGCGGACGACGTCTTCGTGTTCTTCATAAGAGAGCGTAGCGGATTCGCCGGTGGTGCCGCAGACGATGATGGCATCGGTGCCCTGATCGATCTGGAAGTCAATCAGTTTGGCAAATTCTGCATAGTTGACGCTTCCATCCGGATGCATCGGCGTGACGATTGCGACGCCGGAGCCTTTAAAAACGAGTTTCTTTTGCATTGCAAAAAGCCTCCCATCAAAATGAACTAAACTGGATCATCGAAAACAAGCGGTCAGTCAAGCCAGCCTCTGGCGCAGAGCAGCTCTGCCATCAGGACAGCGCCGCCTGCTGCACCGCGCAGCGTGTTGTGAGAAAGGCAGACAAATTTGATGTCGTACTGCGTGTCAGGGCGCAGCCGGCCGATCGAAACAGCCATTCCGTGCTCCAGGTTGCGGTCGAGCGTAGCCTGCGGACGGTTATCTTCGCGGAAATAGTGCAAAAACTGCTTCGGTGCGCTGGGCAGGCCGAGTTCCTGCGGAACGCCGCGGTAGGACTCCCAACGGGAGATGATTTCTTCAAGTTCAATTTTCTTTTCAAAGGACGCAAAGACAGCGGCAGTGTGGCCGTCCGAAACCGGTACGCGCAGGCACTGTGCGGTGATGGAGGGAGTCTGTGCGCGGACGATCTCGCCGTTTTCCACGTGGCCCCAGATTTTCATCGGCTCCTGTTCGGACTTTTCTTCCTCGCCGCCGATGTAGGGAATGACGTTGTCGAGAATTTCAGGGAATGTCTGGAACGTTTTTCCTGCGCCGGAAATTGCCTGATAGGTACAGGCGAGCACCTTCGTGACGCCGAGATCCATCAGCGGATGAATGGCGGGCACATAACTCTGCAGCGAGCAGTTCGACTTGACGGAAATAAATCCGCGTTTGGTGCCAAGGCGCTTGCGCTGGAAGGGGATGACCGCGTCGTGGCAGGCGTTGATTTCCGGAATGATCATCGGAACGTCTGCTGTTGCGCGGTGTGCGCTGTTGTTGGACATGACCGGGCACTCTGCTTTGGCATAGGCTTCTTCGAGCGCGCGGATTTCATCCTTCTTCATGTTGACCGCACAGAATACAAAATCGACCATCGACGCGATTTTTTCCACGTCGGCGGAGGCGTCGTAAACCGGCATCTGCAGAGCGGCTGCGGGAATCGGTGTAGACATCATCCAGCGGCCTTCAATTGCTTCGGAATAGGGACGCCCGGCGGAACGCGCGCTTGCCGCCAGCGCGGTGAGTTCAAACCAGGGATGGTTTTCAAGCAGCGTCAGAAAGCGCTGGCCAACCATGCCGGTTGCGCCGATTACGCCGACTTTATACTTCTTCATGTTCAAATTGCCTCCTTTGTGATAAACCATAGAAACCGGGATCCTGCCGCTTTTGCTGTGCGGTTCCTTATCTTACAGAACCGCCGGATCCGGCGCAGCGTTTACCTGCTGCAAAGCGAACCCGTACGAAAGCCGGAAAACAAGGCAATCCAGAAGGCGTCTGAAACGCAGGACGTGTGCTGCAAAGTTTTCCGGCAAAGCTGCAAAAAAAGAACGGTCAAACCGGTTTTCGGACAGACCGAAGTCCGATCCGGTGTAAAAAGCCGGTTGAAAACCGGCCGGCAATCCCCTATAATATAGGAATGGATTCGCCCGCAGGGAACAGAGATCCACATGGTACCGCTTATTATATATTAGTATTCTTATGATATCATGTGACGCCGCATGTTGTCAATATTTCACAGAAACGGCGGCTTTAGAATTGTTTCAGACATTGGAGGATGGTAATTGTGGAAAATGACATGAACCGGACCGACTTTTCGTATGACCTTCCGCAGGAGCTGATTGCCCAAACGCCGGCTTCTCCGCGGGATTCCGCCCGGCTTTTGGTGCTTGACCGGAAGACCGGCGCAATGCAGCATCGGCATTTTTATGATGTTCTGGAGTATTTAAATCCCGGAGATTGTCTTGTGCTGAATGATTCCAAAGTTTTGCCCGCGCGGCTTTACGGCGTCAAGGAGGGCACCGGCGCACATGTGGAGTTCCTTCTGCTCACCGCGAGAGGAAACGATGTCTGGGAGGTTTTGACCGGACCGGGCAAGCGCGCCAAACCCGGCAGCGTGTTTACCTTTGGCGACGGCCTCTTGAAGGCGGAGGTGCTGGAGATTATCGAAGGCGGCAACCGTCTGGCCAAATTTACATATACCGGAGATTTTTACACGATTCTCGATCAGATCGGCGAGATGCCGCTTCCGCATTACATTACGGAGCATCTCGACGACAAAAGCCAGTATCAGACCGTTTATGCGCGCGAACGCGGCAGCGCGGCTGCGCCGACTGCCGGGCTGCACTTCACGCCGGAACTGCTGGAAAAGGTTCGGCAAAAGGGTGTGGAAATCGCATTTGTGACGCTGCATGTCGGGCTTGGAACCTTCCGCCCGGTCAGCGTAGACAAAATTTCAGAGCATAAAATGCATTCGGAGCATTATTATCTGCCGGCAGAGACGGCGGAAACCATCCGGCGCGTCAAACAAAACGGCGGCCGGGTAATCGCGGTCGGAACAACCAGCTGCCGGACGCTCGAATCGGTAGCGGCCAAAGAGGGAGAAGTCTGTGAAAGCAGCGGCTGGACGGATATTTTCATCTATCCCGGGTTTTCCTTCCGGGTGCTCGACGGCCTGATCACAAATTTCCACCTGCCCGAAAGCACGCTCGTGATGCTGGTTTCCGCATTTGCGGGAAGAGAATCGATTTTAAACGCCTACCGGACTGCCGTCGATCTTCGGTACCGGTTCTTCAGCTTCGGCGACGCGATGCTGATTCTGTAACAGCAGCAGCCTGCGTAAATGGCGCAGAAGCATGTTTTAGAATGCGGCTTCCGTTTCCCAAAAACGCAGGATTTCCCGGCGGTTGTTTTTCGGCGCCAAAGCTGCTTTATTGCAAAAAAACGGCGAAGCGGCCTCCGTTTGCAGAAACGAAAAAATGATCCGGATACAAACAGAATGGGTTGGCGGGATGCTTTCTATGCAGGGCGCGCATCGAAACCGAAATTTTTTAATGGCCGGTGACGGCGAAATTCTGCAGCGCCGGCGTCAAAATCCAGCCGTCAAAATCCAGTCCGGAAATCGCAAACAAGAGAAAGGCAGGGAACCCTTGTGTACGGAAAGGTCTATTTGGAAGTCCCCTATGCAGAAAAAGAACACGCCAAGCGCCTGGGCGCACGGTGGGATCCTGCGCTGAAAAAGTGGTATTATGAAGGTCCGGTAAGCAACTATGTGCAGTTTGCGCGCTGGATTGCGGGCAACCGCGAGGAAACCATCCTTGCGCATGAGTTCCTGTATCTCGTGGAGGGCAAAACCGCCTGTTGCCGCTGCGGAAAGCCGACGCGCGTGATTGGTCTTGGAATCGGAGAACACACCCGGTTATACCGAAACGACGGCGGCGGTTTTATAGAGGAAACCGTAGAAGACGAGGAGGGCTATGAGCCGCTGTTCCTTTCGTGGGTAGATGAGGAGACGCAAATTCCGCCGGCGCTTTTGCGGTATCTCAAACGGCACTATCCGGTGCGGATGGATGTTTCCAAAACGGCGGGGCGATGCTTTGCCAATCACTGCGAGCATTGCGGCGCGCTGCAGGGCAACTGGGGACTGTTCTTTGAGGAAGACAGTCCGCTTACCGCCTTGATGCCGGACGGCCCGGCGCTGAGAGCGAAGCTTGCAAAGCTTAAAATTTACAGCATCGGAATCGAGGACAGCCTTGTTTTAGACTGGAGCTTCGGCATGGGCGATCAGGACGAGCATTATCTTCGGTACTGTCCGGTCGAACCTCTGCTTTTGCCGCCGAGTACAGATGAATATCATTCTTATGCGGACCTTTATGATCTTTAAATTCAAAAAATTGGAAAATCCGGCTGGAAAACCGTACGGCTCTGCGCGCCGGCGAGAAAAGAAGCCTGCGTCTTTATGATCACGGCGTTTGATGAACCCGATTTCCAAAATTCTGCGGTGCAGGTGCTCTTCCTGCACGGTTTGTATTTTTTAGGAAATCATGCCGTACAGGCGCAGCGTTTCGATTGGTACGGTCGCGTGCGGTATGCGGAAGAATTTACCAATCCCGCCGTTTTGGAACGTTGCGTTCAAAGGGTTTCTATGATACAATAGAATTACATTTTTTCTGTGCCGAATATTGGGGAAGAAGCGGTACTTTTTAAATGAAATGAATCCGGGGCATACTGCGAAAGAACACCCTGGATTTTCTGGTTCTGCGGATACATCGTGGCTGTTCTGACAGCAGAGCCGTTCCAAAAGGGGGAACAGAATGAATTTATTGCACATGAAATACGTCGTCGAGGTTGCAGAAGCGGGCTCGATCAACAAGGCCGCGGAAAAACTCCTCATCGGCCAGCCGAACCTCAGTCGTGCCGTCAAAGAGCTGGAAGCTTCACTCGATATTAAAATTTTTGAACGCAGCGCCAAAGGCATGACCCTGACGCCGGAAGGCGAGACCTTTCTGCAGTATGCCAAAAGCATTTTAAAACAGGTTGATGCCGTCGAAGAAACCTTTAAAAAGGGCATTTCCGTGCGCAAGCGGTTTTCGATTTCCGTGCCGCGCGCCAGCTATATTTCGGAGGCGTTCGCCCGGTTTTCGACGTTTCTGGAAGAAGAACCGGACGTGGAACTGTTTTATCGGGAAACGAACGCTTCGAGTGTAATCAACCATATTTTACAGGAAGACTACCGGTTGGGCATTATCCGGTATGCCGAGAACCACGACCGGTATTACAAGGCGATATTGGACGAGAAACGGCTTGACTATGAGATGATCGCCGAGTTCAGGTATGTATTGGTGATGCATGCGGAATGTCCGCTGGCAAAAAAAGAGACCATTACGTTTGACGATTTGACAGACTATATCGAAATTTCACACGCCGATCCCTACGGACCGTCGCTTCCGCTTTCCGAAGTCAAAAAATCGGAGCTTCCGGATAACATTCACCGGAAAATTTTTGTGTTCGAACGCAGCAGCCAGTTTGATTTATTGTCGCTCAACCCGAGGACCTTTATGTGGGTTTCCCCGATTTCCGAGGAGATGCTCCGCCGGTACGGGCTGGTGCAGCGCGAATGCGGCGGAAATCGGCGCGTCTATAAGGATGTTCTGATCCACCGAAAGGACTATACGCTTAAAAAGCTGGACAACCTGTTTCTGGAACAGCTGATCCGCGCGAAGCGGGAAACACTCAAGACGGAAGTGGGGCAAGAAGGATGAAATGGATGATCGCCTCTGATCTGCACGGCAGTGCGGATTATTGCGAAGAACTGCTCAGACAATATGCGTGCGAAAAAGCGGACCGGCTTTTGCTGCTTGGCGATCTGCTTTACCATGGACCGCGCAATGATCTGCCAAAAGGCTATGCGCCCAAAAAGGTGCTGGCGGCGCTCAATGCGCACCGTGACGAAATCCTCTGTGTGCGGGGAAACTGCGATACCGAAGTCGACCAGATGGTCCTTTTGTTCCCGATTCTTGCCGACTATGCGGTGTTGGATCTTGGCGAAAGCCTTCTATACGCCACGCATGGACACCGCTACAACGAAGCGAATTTGCCGCCGCTCAAGACGGGGGATATTCTTTTACACGGACACACTCATATTCCGAAATGCACGGAACACGAAACGTATGTCTGTATGAATCCCGGTTCGGTGTCGATCCCGAAAGAAAACAGCCCGCACAGTTATATGACGCTGGAAAACGGGGTGTTCCTCTGGAAAACACTTGCGGGAGAGATTTACCGGGAGTATCGGCTTTTATCGCCACGAACGAAAGACAAATAGGGAGAACGGCATGAATCTGGACAGAATTATTGCGGTCAGAAACAATAAGACCGTCTACCGGGACGGCGATCGGTGCGTCAAGGTGTTTATCGGCCCGTATCCGCAGTCCGCGATTTATCGGGAAGCGATGAACCGGTCCATCTTTTTGGAAGCGGGGCTCCGTGTGCCCAAAATTTTTGAGGTGACGGAAATCGAGGGCAAACCGGCGATTGTCTCCGAATATATCCGCGGGAAAACGCTGGAGCGGCTGATGCGCGAAACGCCGGAGCAGAGCGGTGCGCTCTTAACCCTGTTTGTGCGCCTGCAGCGTGAGATTCATGCAAAATCTGCGCCGGCCTTTTTTCGGCTGAAATCTGTTTTGCTCGAGGGCCTTTCCGAACACGATCTGCCCGAGCCATACCGGGCGCGCCTTTACGCCGAAGCGGAACGTCTGCCGGACGGAGACCGCATCTGCCACGGCGACTTTAATCCAACCAATGTGATTGTTACGCCGGAGGGGAAGAGCTATATCCTCGACTGTCCGTGCGCCATGGCGGGAATTCCGGCGTTTGACGCCGCCATCACGTATCAGAATTTTTTATGGAAAACTCCCGGCCTTGCGGCGCAGTATTTGACGCTGCTGTGCGGAACAGACGATGCCATGCGCGCATCCGTTCTGCAGCTTTCCACGCTGGCAGCAGCGCTGTTATATGTAAGAACCAAAAATCTGGAGCAGCGCGGACAGCTTCGTGCGCGGATCCTTTCAGAGATGGACGCACAGGCGGATTAAGACGCCGAATCGCTGTTTTAAGAATACACAGCTATCCGCGTTAGAAAGCGTTAGAAAAAAAGCCGCTGAAAGACCGGCTCAGAAAAAGACCGAGAAAAAGGCCGTCGGAAATGAATGCTCTCAAACAAATGCAAAAAAACAGGCCATCCGCAGAACGGCCTGTTTTTTCGTGGGGAAACAAATCTATTTGAGGATTTCCTTTTAAGTGTAGTTTAATTTAAGCATAAAGCAGGTTTGCAACGTCGTTAAAGGTAAACTTGTTGCGGATGAACCGCTCAAGCAGGTGGAAGGTCTTGACTTCCGGAGAGGCATCCGACAGGGCGTCGCCGATGTCTGCGTAGCGGCAGTGTTCTTTTTTGGCGAGCGCTTCCAGCTGTTTGTTCAGTTCTGCCGGATAGATGCCGTTTTTATTTTCACAGACGGAGACGAGCACGATGTCCGTGTTTTTGTTTTGCTTTTGCAGTTCACGGATGACCTCTTCATAAGCGCTGACAATTTCCGGAATCGTCCGATATCCGCGTTCGAGATCGGTTTCGCCGAGCTGCAGCAGAATCTTGGACGGATGCAGCGCGTTGACGCAATCTGCGAGCACATTCTTCGCGTCAAAAACCGAAAGATCCGAAATGCTGCGGTTGTAAATGTCGCAGTCGAGGTCAAACGCCTGACGCAATTCGCAGACCGGAATTCCTTTTGCGAATGTAGAACCAAAGAGAACAACTCCATGCTGTTTTGCAACTTGATTGAGTTCGCGGAAATTCTTTACTTCTCTTTCATATACGGTCATGACGGATTCGCTCCTTTTAATTTTATTGTTATATGTTGTGTTAAATTTACTTTGGAAAACAGAGAACCGGTTATCTGGCGACGCGGGCAAGTCCTGCTTCGGAAATGTTGACGGTTCTTTCGACGGTTTCGACTGTAATCACTTCTTCTTCCTTCGGCAGCTTGTCGAGGTGCTTGTTGCGGAAGTAGATGAGAATACCGGCGGTAACCATCAGGATATTGACGATATAGAAGAACATCACATACCAGTGCACGGTTTCATACCAGGGCAGCGGCGCGTTATTCGCAATCATTACGAATTTTCCGACCAGCGCGAAGACGTATCCGATCCAGATCATCGAATAAAACGGAAGGCTGATGCCTTTTGCACTGTGCGATTTCCAGGCTTTTACGATGTTGAGCGGCCAGGAAATTCCGAAACAAACCACCATCAGGGTTTCCATAATGCTTGCAAATGTGTCCATGTGACTCGACTCCTTTTTGTCCACTGTTTTTTGGAACACCTGCATTATATTCCGGAATTCGACAAGGCGCAATCCATCCGTAAGTATTGAACGCAGATTCGGAAAATGCGTGTTCATTACTTACAAAAGCCCTGTTCGAAAGAGTTTGGATTTATAATAAAGAAAATCGAAAAAATCGCCGTTTGATACGGAAAAATGCGCTGTTCCGAAGCGGACGCCGGCGCAAATCGGAATGAAACGGCTTGCTTTCGAAAATGCGCTTTAAATGCGCTTTCTTAAAATAAAACTTATGATAGAATGGAGCGATTCTGATGCGCCGCAGAAAAATCCGGCCGGTCAAAAAAATCCAGAAGGAAATCCTTCAGACGATGCTGGTGCTTGTCATTATCATGACAGGGCTGATTTCAGTCATCAGTTTTTTTGTCAATGTCCATTCCGAACGTCGGAGCATTGACCAGAACCTGCAGAACGTCGGCCGCGCTGTTGCGCAGTCTGAAATTATCCGGAAAGAAATGACGCAGACAGAGGCTGATTCCGGATCGGTTGCGCATCTGTATCTCGATTCCTTAAAGGAAACCCTTTCCAATATCGACGTCATTTCGGTCGTCCGTGCGGATCAGGTCCGGGTCTATCACACCAATCCGGAGCTGATCGGAACAACCTACGACGGCACGCTGCCCGCGTTTTCCGATCATCCGGAAGGCTCCTATGTCACGAGCGATATCGGTCCGTCCGGCTCTCAGCGCCGGGCCTATACGGAAATTCGGGACGATTCCGGTGCGTACATCGGTTTTGTGTTGGTGAGCATGCTGGATCGGAACATCGACCGGATGGTGCTCGAAACCGTATGGATCCATCTTTTGTGCGCGGGCCTTGTGATCTTGCTTTCCGTGCTGCTTTCGCGCAAGCTTTCCGGCCGGATCAAGCGCCTTTTACACGGATATGAGCCGGATACCTTCAGCGCCATGTTCAGCATCCGCAATACGATTCTTGAGTCGCTTGAGGAAGGCGTCCTGGCGCTCGACAGCAGCAAAACCCTTCTCTATCAGAATGCGGCGGCGAAATCGATGCTCTCCACGCCGGATTCGCCGGAGAACCAGACGGAAGCGTTTCTCTCTTCCATCTCGATTGCGCATACGCTTTCCTCCGGCAAAAAGCAGCTGGGCGTTTCGGTGCATCTGAAAAACGGCGCCGATATTCTGGTCGATCAGATTCCGGTTCTGGAACAGGGAAAGACGGCGGGGCTCATCTGTATCCTGCGCGACCGCACCGAATACACCAAAATCATGGAGGATCTCTCCGGCGTGCGGTATATGGTGGAATCCATGCGCGCCAACAATCACGATTTTACGAACAAGCTGCATGTCATTCTCGGCTTGATTCAGATGGGGAATACCGCAGAGGCAAGCGAGTACATTTCCCGGATTGCCACCATCCAGCAGAGCGTGATCCAGAATGTCGTCAAGAATATCGAAGATCCGTCGGTTGCTGCGCTGCTCATCGGAAAATATGCCCGTGCAGCAGAGCTGAATATTCAGTTTAAGATGAAGAGCGGCAGCCGGCTGTCGCGCGACGACATTTTTATCCCGTCGGGCGACCTTGTGACGATCATTGGAAACCTGCTCGACAATGCGATGGATTCCATGAACGAAAAAGCAGATTTGCCCAAAGAGCTCTCTGTCGGAATCTTCACCCAGCCGCACGCGATGCTC
Organism: Yeguia hominis; assembly: GCF_014384705.1. Taxonomy (GTDB): domain Bacteria; phylum Bacillota; class Clostridia; order Oscillospirales; family Acutalibacteraceae; genus Yeguia; species Yeguia hominis. The sequence goes on from NZ_JACRSN010000010.1 coordinate 53,678, forward strand.
ATCAGCGTGGACGATACCGGGCTTGGAATTCCCGAAGACCGGCAGACAGCGGTGTTTGAAGACGGCGTTTCTTCGAAGGGCACTGGTCGGGGGACAGGGCTTTTTGTGGTCAAACGGCTTGTAGAAAACTATAACGGCTCCATCTCTCTGGAATCGGAACCGGGATTTGGAACCTCGTTTACCATTACGCTGACAGATGAAGGAGGCAGCGCCCATGTATGAGGTCCTGATTGTGGAGGACGACCCGATGGTCGCCATGATTAACAAACAGTATGTCACAGAAAATCCGCATTTTCACGTTGCGGGCGTTTGCCGGGACGGCGCTTCTGCGCTTGCCTTTCTCGAAAAGACGCCGGTGCATCTTCTGATCCTCGATTTGTATATGCCGCGGACCGACGGCCTTACGCTTCTGCGGCAGATCCGTGAGCGGCAGATTCCGGTGTCCGCGATTATGGTAACGGCGGCGAACGATGCGCTTTCCGTCGAAGAGGCGCTCCGGCTTGGCGTGGTGGATTACCTCGTCAAACCCTTTAACGGTTCGCGTTTTCAGCAGGCGCTGGGAACCTTTCTCAGGCGGCAGGATGCCTTTCACGATTTGTCGGCGCTTGACCAGCAGCAGATCGACTCGCTCATTGCGCCGATGCCCGAAAAAAGCGCCTCTGAGCTGCCGAAGGGCATCCAGGATCAGACGCTTTCGACGATCTGCCGGTTTTTGCAGGAGCATCCGGCGCAGGCCTTTCCCGGAGAGGCAATCGCCGATCAGGTCGGCTTGTCGCGCGTGACAGTGCGCCGGTACTTAAATTATCTTTCCGAAGAAAATGCGATATCGAGCCAGATGAATTACGAAACCGGCGGCCGTCCGTGTATGCTGTACCGGTGGAACCGCTGACAGGGAAGCGGGTCTGTGCTTTTTAAATTAAAAATAAAAAAGCAGGGTATCTCTCTGCCTTATATCGATACGTACATACCACATATGAAAAACTGGCAATTCCCAAGGTGCGAAAAACGTGATATTCTGTTGTCAGAAAAAAACAAGGAGGAATCATTTATGGCACGTTTCACATTACCGCGTGATTTATATCATGGAAAAGGTTCTTTGGAAGCACTGAAAACTTTTGAAGGCAAAAGAGCAATGATTTGCGTAGGCGGCGGCTCCATGAAGCGCTTCGGCTTCCTGGATAAAGCAGTTGCTTATTTGAAAGAAGCGGGCATGGAAGTCGAGCTTTTCGAAGGCATCGAGTCGGATCCTTCTGTTGAGACCGTCATGCGCGGCGCAGACGCTATGCTGAAGTTCCAGCCGGATTGGATCATCGCAATGGGCGGCGGTTCCCCGATCGACGCTGCAAAAGCCATGTGGATCAAATATGAATATCCTGAGACCACCTTTGAAGATATGTGCAAGGTCTTCGGTCTGCCGAAGCTCCGCAAAAAAGCACACTTCTGCGCAATTTCCTCTACATCCGGTACCGCAACCGAGGTTACCGCATTCTCCATCATCACCGACTATGCAAAAGGCATCAAATATCCGATCGCGGACTTTGAGATCACGCCGGATGTCGCAATCGTTGACCCGGATCTGGCAGAGACCATGCCGAAGAAACTGGTTGCACACACCGGTATGGACGCTATGACGCATGCAATCGAAGCTTATGTCTCCACAGCAAACTGCGATTACACCGATCCGCTGGCGCTCTATGCGATTAAGATGATCCAGAACGATCTGATTCCGTCCTATAACGGCGATATGGCAAAGCGCGACACGATGCACAATGCACAGTGCCTGGCCGGTATGGCGTTCTCGAACGCACTGCTCGGTATCGTACACTCCATGGCGCATAAGACCGGCGCTGCGTTCGCAGATTACGGCGCGCACATCATTCACGGCGCTGCAAACGCCATGTATCTGCCGAAGGTCATCGCGTTCAACGCAAAGGACGAAACCGCTGCAAAACGCTATGCGACCATCGCAGACTATATGGGACTTGGCGGCGAGACCGTCGAAGAGAAGGTTAAACTCCTCATCGAAGCGCTGCGCAAGATGAACGACGAACTGAATATCCCGCACTGCATCAAACACTACGGTGCAGACAGCTATCCGACCGAGAACGGCTTTGTTCCGGAGGACGTGTTCCTTGCCCGTCTGCATGACATCGCAGTGAATGCTCTGGGCGATGCCTGCACAGGTTCTAACCCGCGTCAGCCCAGCGTGGAAGAAATGGAAAAACTGCTCAAATGCTGCTACTACGATACGGAAGTTGATTTCTAAATCAATCCCCCGGATCGGCAGTCGGCTTTTCAAAGAGCCAGGACTGCGGGAACTGCAACAAAACGGCTGCCGGATCTTTCCGGCGGCCGTTTTTTGAAATTTAAAAAATTTCAAAATGCGTCAAAAATATTAAAATTGTGTTATAAGAATTGTATGACCTGCAGCAAGAAGATCCGGTATTATGGGACAAAATCCTGTAGAATTGCGGGATCAAACCACGATATATCGATAAGGATATAACCCATATGAAGTTTTGGGAATTGCCAAGAAAGTCGCCGCGTGTTACAATAAACAGGATCCTGTAGAAGGAAATCGATATATTGCATATTGATTTTAGCACGAAACGGTCTGCCTGCTGTATCGTATGCATTTTTCCTGACAGAATAAATCTCAAAAGGAGTGTGTGGTATGTATAAGATTGTTCGGAAACGGAACCTGAACCCGACTGTTACCCAGATGGAAATTGAAGCGCCGCTGGTTGCAAAAAAAGCAAAGCCCGGTCAATTTATTATTCTGCGCGTGGACAGTGAGGGTGAGCGAATTCCTCTGACAGTTGCAGGCTGTAATCCGGAAGAGGGAACCGTAAAGATTATTTTCCAGATCGTCGGCGCGACGACCGAGGAACTCAACCATAAAGCGGAGGGCGAATTCATTGAGGATTTCGTCGGACCGCTCGGCACGGAGACGCACACCGAGGGCCTGAAAAAGGTCTGCATCATCGGCGGCGGCGTCGGATGTGCCATCGCAATGCCGATCGCAGAGGAATTCCACAAACTCGGCGCAGAGGTGACGAGCATCATCGGATTCCGCAGCAAGGATATCGTGATTTTGGAAGACGAATTTAAAGCGTATTCCGACCGGATGGTGCTCATGACCGATGACGGCTCCTACGGCCGCCACGGCAATGTCACCGTGCCGCTCAAGGAATTCTTGGAGGCCGGCGAAACCTTTGATATGATCATTGCAATCGGTCCGCTGATTATGATGAAATTTGTCGTTGCAACGGCGAAGCCCTATGGCGTGCCGGTTACGGTTTCGATGAACCCGATCATGATCGATGGCACCGGAATGTGCGGCGGCTGCCGCCTGACGCTCCACCAGGACGGCAAACGCGTCACGAAGTTTGCCTGTGTGGATGGTCCGGACTTTAACGGCTACGAGGTCGATTTCGACGAGGCCATGTCCAGAGGCCGGATGTACTTCGACTTTGAACGTCGTGCACACGAAAAGGTCTGCAATCTCTTTCAGAATGCGTAAGGAGGAATGAGCAATGGCGATCAATCCGAAAAAACATGAAATGCCTGCGCAGGACGCGAAGGTAAGAGCGCATAATTTCAGCGAAGTTGCGCTTGGATATACGGCCGAAATTGCGGTGGAAGAAGCCAAACGCTGCCTCAACTGCAAGAATAAGCCCTGCATCAAGGGATGTCCGGTGAATATTGAAATCCCGGATTTCATTACGCATATTAAACAGGGCGACTTTGAGGGCGCCTATCAGGTCATCGCGAAGGATTCCTCTCTGCCTGCTGTTTGCGGACGGGTTTGCCCGCAGGAATCCCAGTGCGAAAGCAAATGTACCCTCGGCATCAAATTTGAACCGGTCGGCATTGGCCGTCTGGAACGGTTTGTGGCTGACTGGCACAACGACCATGCAGAAGAGCTGCCGCAGAAGCCGGAATCCAACGGACATAAGGTCGCGGTTGTCGGATCCGGTCCTTCCGGCCTGACCTGCGCCGGTGATCTTGCCAAAAAGGGCTATCAGGTCACCGTGTTTGAAGCGCTCCATACGGCGGGCGGCGTGCTGGTTTACGGAATCCCGGAGTTCCGTCTCCCGAAAGCAATTGTTGCAAAAGAAGTCGAGTCCCTCAAGGCGCTCGGCGTTGATATGGAAACGAACGTCGTAATCGGCAAAACGCTTACGATCGACGAGCTCTTTGAAGACGGCTATGAGGCGGTCTTTATTGGCTCCGGCGCCGGCCTGCCGAAGTTTATGGGCATCGAGGGCGAAGGCCTCAAGGGCGTCTATTCTGCAAATGAATTCTTAACAAGAAGCAACCTGATGAAAGCTTACCGCGAAGATTCCGCCACGCCGATCATGAAGGGCGGCCGTGTCGTCGTTGTCGGCGGCGGCAACGTGGCAATGGATGCTGCGCGTACGGCGTTGCGTCTCGGTGCGGAAGTCAGCATTGTTTACCGTCGTTCGATGGAAGAGCTGCCTGCACGTCGTGAAGAAGTAGAGCATGCAATGGAAGAGGGCATCGACTTTAAGCTGCTCAATAACCCGGTGCGGATTCTCGGCTATCAGAATCCGGATGATCCGCGTGATCCGAAGAACGGCTGTGTCAAGGCAATCGAGTGCATCCGTATGGAACTCGGCGAGCCGGATGAAAAGGGCCGCCGCCGTCCGGTGCCGGTGCCTGGCAGCGAGTTTATCATGGATGTTGACTGCGTCATCATGGCGCTGGGTACCTCGCCGAACCCGCTGATCAAGAATACGACAGAAGGCCTCGAAACCCAGAAATGGGGCGGCATCATCGTCGAAGAGGATACCGGCCTGACTTCGCGCGAAGGCATTTATGCCGGCGGCGACGCTGTTACCGGCGCTGCAACGGTCATTCTCGCAATGGGCGCGGGCAAAACAGCTGCAAAGGCAATCGACGAGTATTTAAGTAAAAAATAATCCTCGTAAGAAACGCACGGAAGAAGCCGCTTGCTGTTCGGGAACCCGGCAAACCCGCCGGATTCCCGAACGGACAAGTTTTTGCACCGGGAAAGAGCCCCCGCGATGCATCGGTGGATTCCGCGCCTTTTTCGGTATCGATGGAAAAAATTGGATGTCAATCGAATTTGAAACTTTTGTTTTTCTGTCTGCAAGTTGCAGCGGCTTAACCAAAAAGCCTTTCCGGGCGATCAATCTGACAAATAAGCCGGCTGGGTGCTGAAAACCTGGCCAGCTTTCCATATAAATTCAGAAACCCTTGCACAGCGCATTGTGCTGTTTTTTTAGAAACACGGAGAAACAGAGAGGAGCAAGAAAATGAACGGATCGTTTGATTTTACCGTAGTCGACCAGATCCTCGCCGCACATGATTGCCAGGAACGGGCAATTATTGCGATTTTGCAGGAAATTCAGGAGCACTATCACTACCTGCCGCGAGAAGTATTCCCGTATCTGGCGGAGAATTTACATATGAGCGAAGCGCGAATCTACAGTGTCGCGACTTTTTATGAGAACTTTTCTCTGGAACCGAAGGGGAAATATGTGCTCAAAATCTGTGACGGAACGGCATGTCATGTCCGGAAGTCCATCCCGATTTTGGAGCGTCTGCGCGGAGAGCTCGGCCTTTCCGACCAGAAAAAAACGACAGATGACCTTCTGTTTACTGTCGAGACCGTTTCCTGCCTGGGCGCTTGCGGACTTGCTCCGGTACTGACGGTCAATGACGAAGTCCATCCTGCCATGACGCCGGACAAGGCGTCGGCGCTTCTCAAGGAACTGAAGGAGGCGGAAACCCATGCTTAAAAACAGACAGGATCTCGCTGCATACCGTGAAGCTGCCCAAGCGTCTTATGCGGCACAGACGCAAAAGCTCATCATCTGCGCCGGTACAGGCTGCGTCGCAGGCGGCTCCCTCAAGGTTTACGACCGCCTGAAAGAACTCATGAAAGCCGAACATCTTCCGGTTGAGGTGACGCTCGAAGAAGAACCGCACGAGAACGGGATCGGCCTGAAAAAGAGCGGATGTCACGGCTTCTGCGAAATGGGACCGCTGCTCCGTGTGGATCCGCAGGGCTGGCTCTATACGAAGGTCCATGTAGAGGACTGCGAAGAGATTATAGAAAAGACCGTCAAAAACGGCGAGTACATTGACCGCCTTGCTTATTGCCGCGAGGGCTGCATCTACAAGCAGCAGGAAGAAATTCCGTTCTACAAACAGCAAACCCGAATCGTTTTGGAACACTGCGGCCGGATCGACGCGGATTCCATCCGGGAATATATTGCCATCGGCGGATATCGCGCCCTGGAAAAGGCGCTCTTTGAGATGACCGGAGACGAGATCGTCGACGAGATCACAAAATCTGCGCTCCGCGGACGCGGCGGCGGCGGATTCCCGGCCGGCCGGAAATGGGCGCAGGTAAAACGCCAGAAGGAAGCGCAGAAATACGTCGTCTGCAACGGCGATGAGGGCGACCCCGGCGCGTTTATGGACCGCAGCATCATGGAAGGCGATCCGCACCGGATGCTCGAAGGAATGATGATTGCAGCTATCGCCTGCGGCGCAAACGCCGGATACATCTATGTGCGTGCCGAATATCCGCTGGCGGTGCAGCGTCTGCGCGGCGCCATCGAACAGGCGGAGGCGCTCGGCCTTCTCGGGGACCATATCCTTGGCACAGACTTTTCTTTCCATATGCATATCAACCGCGGCGCCGGTGCGTTCGTTTGCGGCGAAGGCAGCGCGCTGACTGCTTCTATTGAAGGCAAACGCGGATTCCCGCGCGTCAAACCGCCGAGAACCGTAGAACACGGCCTGTTTGACAAGCCGACGGTTCTCAATAACGTGGAAACCTACGCAAACGTCGCGTCGATCATCAACAACGGTGCGGACTGGTACCTCAGCTACGGCACAGAGAAAAGCCCCGGAACAAAGGCCTTTGCGCTGACCGGCAACATCAACAACACCGGCCTTATCGAAGTTCCGATGGGCACCACGCTGCGCAAGATCATCTTCGATATCGGCGGCGGTATGCGCGGCGGCGAATTCAAAGCGGTTCAGATCGGCGGACCTTCCGGCGCGTGTCTGACCAAAGAACATCTGGATCTGCCGCTTGATTTCGACACACTCAAAAAGGTCGGCGCGATGATCGGTTCGGGCGGACTGGTTGTCATGGATTCCAACACCTGTATGGTCGAAGTCGCGCGCTTCTTCATGAACTTTACGCAGAACGAGTCCTGCGGAAAATGTGTCCCGTGCCGCGAAGGCACCAAACGGATGCTGGAAATCCTCGAACGCATTGTTGCCGGAGAGGGCAGAGACGGCGACATCGAGCTGCTCCTCGAGCTTGCCGACACCATCTCCTCGACCGCATTGTGCGGACTCGGCAAATCGGCGCCGTCGCCGGTTGTCAGCACGATCAAAAACTTCCGGGAAGAATACGAAGCGCATATCTATGACAAGCGCTGTCCGGCCGGAGCCTGCCAGAAGCTCAAACAGATCACCATTGATCCGGAACTGTGCAAAGGCTGCTCCAAATGTGCCCGTCAGTGTCCTGTCAATGCGATCAGCGGAAAGGTGAAACAGCCGTTCGTGATCGATCTTTCCAAATGTATTCGCTGCGGTAGCTGTGTCGGCGCCTGCCCGTTCCACGCGATTAAGGAGGGTTAACCAATGACGGAAAAACAGTATATGACAGTTGACGGAATTCCCGTTGAAATAGAAGGGGAGAAGAACATCCTCGAAGTGCTGCACAAAGTCGGCATCAAGCTGCCTACTTTCTGCTATCATTCCGATCTTTCCATTTACGGTGCCTGCCGGATGTGCATGGTGGAAAACGAGTGGGGCGGTCTGGACGCTGCCTGTTCAACACCGCCGAAGGCCGGTATGAAGATCAAAACCAATACCGAACGCCTGCGCCGGTACCGCAAGAATATTCTTGAGCTGATTCTTGCAAACCATTGCCGGGACTGCACGACCTGTGAAAACAACAGCAACTGCAAACTGCAGGATCTGGCGATGCGCTTTAACATTGAGGGCGTGCGCTTCCCGAATAACGCGCACTCCACAAAGGATGAAGATCCTTCCTCGCTCTGCATTACGCGCGATGCCGGCAAGTGTATTCTCTGCGGCGACTGCGTGCGGATGTGCAACGAAATCCAGAATGTCGGCGCGATCGACTTTGCATTCCGCGGGTCGAAAATGGTCATCAGCACCGCGTTTGGCAAGCCGCTTGCCGAATCTCCTTGTGTTGGCTGCGGACAGTGTTCCGTCGTGTGTCCGACCGGCGCAATTGTGGTAAAGAACAACATCAAACCGGTTTGGAAAGCCATTGAAGATCCCGAAGTCAAAACCACCGTGCAGATTGCGCCTGCTGTCCGGGTTGCGCTCGGACGGGAGCTCGGCGTCAAGGACGGAGAGAATGTGATGGGCAAAATTGTTGCCGCATTGCGCCGCATGGGATTTGACGAGATCTATGATACTGCGCTCGGCGCAGACCTTACGGTCATTGAAGAGACGGAAGAGTTCCTTGCACGTCTCGAAGAAAACCGTGACTTGCCGCTTTTGACCTCCTGCTGCCCGGGTTGGGTGCAGTATTGCGAGAAAAAGCATCCGGAATTTTTAAAGAACGTTTCCACCTGCCGTTCTCCGATGCAGATGATGGCTTCGATTTTGAAAGATCAGAGCGCAAAGTCCTCGAGAAAAATGTTCCATGTCGCGATTATGCCCTGCACCGGCAAAAAGTTTGAAGCAGCGCGCGAAGAGTTCGCGCAGGACGGCATCCCGAATGTGGACGCCGTGCTCACCACGCAGGAGCTCATCCGGATGCTCAAAGAGTCCGGCATCATGTTCAGCGAACTGGAGCCGGAAGCGATTGACATGCCGTTCGGAATGGTTTCCGGCGCCGGTGTGATCTTCGGCGTGACGGGCGGCGTGACCGAGGCTGTGTTGCGCCGGGTTGTTTCGAATAAATCCCGTTCGGAACTTCTCTCGATTGCAAACGCCGGACAGCGCGGCACAGACGGTCTTAAGGAATTTGAAGTACCGTACGGCGACCGGGCGCTGCGTATCGCAGTGGTCAGCGGTTTGCGGCATGCGGAAGAGGTGCTTGCACGCGTTGCGGCAGGGGAGCATTTTGACTTTATCGAAGTGATGGCCTGCCCGGGCGGCTGCGTCTGCGGCGGCGGTCAGCCTTATGCCACAGTGAGCGACCAACAGGCGCGCTCGAAGGGCATTTATAAAGCGGACCGGCTCTTGAGCATCCGTCGTTCCGAAGAAAATCCGTTGGTCACGACCGTGTATCAGGACATCATCAAAGGCAAAGTCCACGAGCTTCTGCATGTGGATTATACCCAGCATAAGGCATAACATAAGGAGAATTTGGCATGATTGAACTTCGCGTCTGTATCGGCAGCGCGTGCCATCTGCATGGTGCGCACAATGTAATTGCAACGTTTCAGCATTTGATTGAGGAATATAATCTTCACGATCAAATTAAATTTGAAGCGGCATTCTGTATGGGAAAGTGCTCCAAAACCGGCGTCTCGGTTTCGCTCAACGGCGAACAGTATCGGATTGAAGCGGAAAACGCAAGATCGTTTTTTAAAGAGCAGATCTTACCGCTTGCAGAGATCTGAGTGTCTTTGATCGGAACGTGTACGCAAATTGTTTTTCAAAATGGGTTTGAATTTTTAAAAAATCCGTTGGAAAATAAGCTGGCAAACACAAAAAATGCGTAGAAAATAGGATCTCCTCTTTTCTAGCGGAAAAAATAAGGCATCTGTCAGGAACGTCAGAACGGTTTTTGACGTTCCCGACAGAAATTCCCGAACAGTATTTGCACTTTTGATGGATTAGTCCTATATCGATATAGGCAATGCTGATATGTAGAAATAGCAATACCGCTTTGCTGAATCTTCTGCTATACTAATGCTAGTTAAATTTTTGTCAATTAAAATCAGGATGGTGTAACATGAACAAGATCTCCGTAATCGGAACCGGGAGCGTTGGCTCCACAATCGCATATTCTATCGCCATAATGGGGTTCGCGGCTGAAATTGTGATGATCGATATCAACCGGGAAAAGGCACTCGGCGAGGCTTTGGATATTCGCCAGGGCACGCCGTTTTGCACGCCATGTTCGATCTATGCGGGCGATTATCCGGATGCAGCAGGCTCCAATATCGTTGTTCTGACGTCCGGACTTCCCAGAAAGCCCGGCCAGTCTCGTCTTGAGCTTGCGCAGTCAAACGTCAATATCACAAAGATGATCATTCCGGAAATCACAAAATATGCCCCGGATGCAACGTATGTCATCGTTTCGAATCCGGTCGATATCCTGACCTATACGTTCCACAAGTTTTCCGGTCTGCCGGAAAACCGGATTATCGGTTCCGGCACGATTCTGGATACGGCGCGTCTGCGTTCCAGACTTTCGGAATACTACAACATCAGCCAGAACAACATTCACGCTTATGTCTTTGGTGAGCACGGTGATTCTTCCTTTATTCCGTGGTCTGTGGCGAATATCTCGAATGTCCCGATTGCGGAATGTCCCAAGGTATTTGCCAACAACAAGATTGCGAATCCGGAACTCGATTTGAAAGAAATCGAGGATTATGTCCGCAAATCCGGCGCGCGCGTGATTGCACGCAAAGGCGCGACCTTCTATGCGGTTTCGATGTCGGTTTGCCATATCTGCAAATGCGTTTTGAGCGGAATCGACACTACGATGACGGTTTCGACCATGATGCATGGCGAATACGGAATCGACGACGTCTGCCTGAGCACCCTTAATGCGGTTGGACACGGCGGCGTGCGCAACAAGGTCAACATTTCGCTGACGGACGAGGAAACTGCAAAGCTCCGCCACAGCGCAGACACCTTAAAGGCTGTGCTCAAAAACTTGGATATCTAAAATTTAGATAGAATTTAAATGGGGAAAGGTGAAGAAAATTGGAGTATCGGATTGAACATGATTCTATGGGCGAGATGAAAGTTCCTGCGGATCGGCTTTGGGCTGCACAGACGCAGAGAAGCCACGAGAACTTTAAGATCGGTGTGGGTATCGAAACGATGCCGCGCGAAATCACACATGCGTTTGGAATCCTGAAAAAAGCGGCGGCGCTTGCCAACGCGGAGCTCAAACCGGAAAAAATGACCGCAGAAAAGCTTTCGGCGATCAGCGCAGCCTGTGACGAGGTGATTTCCGGACAGCTCAACGGTCATTTTCCGCTGGTTGTCTGGCAGACCGGTTCCGGCACACAGTCGAACATGAACGCAAACGAGGTCATTGCGAACCGTGCAAACCAGATTGCGGGCCAGAAGCTTTGCCATCCGAATGACGATATCAATATGAGCCAGTCCTCGAACGATACGTTCCCGACGGCGATGCATATTTCCGCAGTGATTGCGATTGAAGACAAACTGCTTCCGGCAATGGAACTGCTGATTGCAACTTTCAAGCGTCTTGAAGCAGAAAATGAGGGCATTGTCAAATCCGGCCGGACGCACCTGCAGGATGCAACGCCGATCAAATTCAGCCAGGAAATTTCCGGCTGGAGAAGCAGCCTTGAAAGAGACGTCGAGCTTCTGAAATTGGCGGTAAAGCCGCTTCACGAACTGGCGCTCGGCGGTACAGCCGTCGGAACAGGCCTCAACGCACCGGCCGGATTCTCCGAGCTGGTTGCAGCAAAGGTTGCCATGCTGACGGGAAAACCCTTCGTGACAGCGGGCAATAAATTCCATGCGCTGACTTCTAAGGATGAACTGGTTTTCGCACACGGCGCAATCAAGGCGGCTGCCTGCGATATGATGAAGATTGCGAACGACGTCCGCTGGCTGGCAAGCGGTCCGCGCGACGGTCTCGGTGAAATTCACATTCCGGAAAATGAGCCGGGTTCTTCCATTATGCCCGGTAAGGTCAATCCGACGCAGTGCGAAGCCGTGACGATGGTTGCGGTTCAGGTCATGGGCAACGATGTGGCGGTTGGAATGGCCGCCTCCCAGGGCAACTTCGAGCTCAACGTCTTTATGCCGGTTGCCATCTACAATTTCCTGCAGTCCGCGCGCCTTCTGGCGGAAGCAATTGTTTCCTTCAACAACAACTGCGCGGTCGGCATCACCGCAAACCGCGAAAAGATGGATCACAATCTGCACAATTCCCTGATGCTCGTCACGGCGCTCAATCCGTACATCGGCTACGAAAATGCTGCCAAAACGGCGAAAAAAGCATTTAAAGATAATATTTCGCTGAAAGAAGCCTGCGTGGAACTGGGCTTCCTAACGGCGGAACGGTTCGACGAAGTTTTCCATCCGGAACAGATGGTCTAAACGGAACGAAACGATCTGCTTTGCACGGGCGGCGTGGCTGCCCGTGCAAAGCTGCATGCGCCCCTTGCGCCGGGCCTTTTTGTGGTCCGGGTTCTCATATCATGCCGAATGCAATTGGAGGTAAACAATGAAAGTCAGTTATTTTCCGGGCTGTACCCTCCGCACCAAGGCGAAAGAGCTGGATCGGTATGCACGCAAATGTGCAGAGATCCTCGGCGTCGAGCTTTGCGAAATTCAGGATTGGCAATGCTGCGGCGGCGTGTTCGTCAGTGCCAAGGATGAAATTGCGAGCAAGCTCCCCAGCGTTCGCGCACTTGTCAGTGCCAGAGACGCCGATGAACCACTCGTTACGGTATGTTCAGCCTGCCATAATGTAATCAAACAAACGAACCACGCGATGCAGACAGACGAAGACTTTGCAAACAAGGTCAATACTTATATGTCGCAGGATAAGACGCCTTCCGAGCCGTATCAGGGCGAGACGAAGGTCTATCATTATCTTGAGCTCCTCCGCGACGTCGTCGGGTTCGACAAAATTCGCGAGGCGGTCAAAAATCCGCTGACCGGTCAGAAAATTGCCGCCTATTACGGCTGCATGCTGCTCCGTCCGGGCAAAGTCATGCAGTTTGACGATGTCGAAAATCCCCAGCTGATGGAAGATTTCATCCGTGCGGTCGGCGCAGAGCCGGTTGTGTATCCGATGCGCAACGAGTGCTGCGGCGGATATGTCGCGCTGGAAGATGCGGCGTCGGCCAAAAAGAAGTCGAATGCCGTTGTCAGCAGCGCGAAGAGCCACGACGCAGAGCGGATTGTGACGGCATGTCCGCTATGTAAATACAATCTTGTCAAGAACGGCAGCACGCTTCCGGTCGTGTACTTTACGGAGCTTCTTGCCGAAGCGCTTGGCGTAAAGGAGGAGGAACCCTCATGCTGAATAAAACGGAACGTCAAAAGGAACAGATTCTCCGCATGAGCGGCGTCAACCCGAAAAAATGCATGCGCTGCGGAAAATGCTCCGGAACATGTCCTTCTTACGACGAGATGGAATACCATCCGCACCAGTTTGTTTACATGGTGGAAAACGGCGATCTGGAAGCGCTGATGCAGTCCGATTCCCTCTATAAATGTCTTTCCTGCTTTGCGTGTGTTGACCGCTGCCCGAGAGGCGTCGAGCCTGCAAAGCTTGTCGAAGCCATTCGGCTTACCGTGATCCGGGAAAAAGGCGCAAACCACCTCAAACCGGATGATATCCCCGGCCTTCTCGACGACGAGATGCCGCAGCAGGCGATTATGAGCGCCCTGCGGAAATATTCGAAATAAGAAAGGAGAAACGGACCATGCAGAGAATTGGAGTATTTGTCTGCCACTGCGGCACCAACATTGCCGGTACGGTAGACGTCAAAGCCGTTGCAAAGGCTTTGGAAAACGAGCCGGGTGTCGTTTTCTCCACCGATTATCAGTACATGTGCTCACAGGCGGGACAAAACCTGATTAAGGATGCAGTCGCGGAACATCATCTGACCGGCATCGTTGTCTGTTCCTGCTCACCCCGGATGCACGAGGCGACCTTCCGCAAAACGGCGGCTGCCGCAGGACTGAACCCCTATATGGTGGAGATCGCCAATATCCGTGAGCAGTGCTCCTGGGTACATAAGGAAATGCCAATCGGCACCGAAAAGGCAATCATCCTCGGCAAAGCAGCCGTTGCAAAAGTCAATCTCAACACGCCGCTGACGCCTGGCGAAAGCCCGGTCACCAAGCGCGCGCTGGTCATCGGCGGCGGAATCGCCGGCATCCAGACCGCACTTGACATCGCCGACGCAGGCTTCCCGGTCGATATCGTGGAAACCAAACCGACGATCGGCGGAAAGATGGCGCAGCTCGATAAGACGTTCCCGACGCTTGACTGTGCTGCCTGTATTCTGACCCCGAAGATGGTGGACGTTGCGCAGAATGAGAAAATCCGCATTTTCTCGTATTCGGAAGTGACCGATGTTAAAGGCTTTGTCGGCAATTTCGATGTGACGATCAAGCGCAAGGCAAGATACGTCAAGGAAGAAATCTGTACCGGCTGCGGCCTTTGCACCGAAAAATGTCCGCAGAAAAAGGTGCCGAATGAATTCAACCTCGGTATGGACAACCGCCGTGCAATCTATATCCCGTTTGCGCAGGCTGTCCCGAAGGTTGCCACCATCGACCCGAACTACTGCACGAAACTCAAAACCGGCAAATGCGGCGTATGTTCCAAGGTTTGCACCGCAGGCGCCATTGATTATACCGCAAAAGATGAGATGATCGAAGAAAAGTACGGCGCGATTGTCGTTGCGACCGGCTTTAATCCGATCTCTATGGAGAAATTTGACGAATTCGCGTATTCCCAGTCGAAAGACGTCATCACCTCTCTGGAACTCGAACGTCTGATGAATGCGGCAGGCCCGACAGGCGGCACGCTCCTGCGCCCGTCTGATGGAGAACATCCGCATACGATCGTCTTTGTCCAGTGCGTCGGTTCGCGCTGCGAGGCCTGCGCGGAAAAGGGCAAGGAATACTGCTCGAAGATCTGCTGCATGTACACCGCAAAACACGCGATGCTCATCCGCGATAAATATCCGGATACCGATGTCTATGTCTTCTACATTGACGTGCGTACCCCGGGCAAAAACTTCGACGAATTCTACCGCCGCGCGGTCGAGGAATACGGCGTGCACTACATCAAGGGTATGGTCGGAAAGGTTTCTCCGGAGGGCAAAGTCCTCAAGGTGCAGGCATCCGATCTGCTCGACGGCAAACAGCTGCATATCGACGCTGACCTCGTCGTGCTTGCTGCGGCGATTGAGCCGGATAAATCCGCAAGACCGCTCGCAACGATGCTCACCGCCAGCATGGATACCAACGACTTCTTCACCGAAGCGCATCCGAAGCTTCGCCCGGTCGAAAGCCCGACAGCCGGTGTGTTCCTTTCCGGAACCTGCCAGGGCCCGAAGGACATTCCGGAGACCGTTTCCCAGGCAGGCGCCGCCGCTTCGAAGGTCATCGGCCTGCTCTGCAAGGATAAGCTGACCGGCAACCCCTGCGTTGCGCACTCGGACGAGTGGATGTGCAACGGCTGCTCCACCTGTGAAAAGGTTTGCCCGTACGGCGCCATTACCTATCAGGAGAAAGAATTCCGTATGCCTGACCGTACGACGAAGGTCCGCCGGATCGCCGTTGTCAACGAGGCTGTGTGCCAGGGCTGCGGCGCCTGCACGGTTGCCTGTATGTCCGGCGCGATGGATCTGCGCGGGTTCATGAATAAACAAATTATGGCGGAGGTAGACGCAATATGCAAGTAAATGGATATAAGCCGCTTATTGTGGCATTCTGCTGTAATTGGTGCTCCTATGCCGGCGCCGATCTGGCAGGAAACAACCGTCTCAATTACCCTGCGGACGTCAAGATCATCCGCGTGCCCTGCTCTTGCCGGGTGAATCCCATGTTCATTCTGCGTGCGTTCCAACGCGGTGCTGACGGGGTCATCCTTTGCGGATGCCATCCCGGAGACTGCCACTACACGTCCGGCAACTACTACACACGCCGCCGGATGGCGCTCTTATTCTCGATGCTCGACTATCTGGGCATTGAACGCGAACGGACCCGCGTTGAATGGGTCAGCGCGGCGGAAGGCGCGAAATTTGCCGCAACGATGAATGATTTCGTAGAGAAGGTTGCAGCTCTCGGCGAAAACAAAAGATTGGAGGATTTGCGATGCAAGAAATAACACGCGAAATTCTCGTATCCAAGGCTTCCGAGATGCTGGAAAACGGTACGGTTGACCGTGTCCTCGGATGGAAGGCCGGAGAATTCGACTACGATGTAACGCCCGCAGTTTTCCATACGGCGGAAGAACTCGCCGAAAGCTTTGTCTGGAATGATTTTTGCGGCGCAAACTTTTCGAAGTATCTTGTAAAAGAGACCGGAAAGAGCGAACAGAAGATTCTGGTGTTTTTAAAGCCCTGTGATACCTACAGCTTCAACCAGCTCCTGACAGAACACCGCTTTAACCGCGAAAAAGTGTACGTCGTCGGCGTACCCTGCAGCGGAATGCTGGATGCCGGCCGAATCAAGGAGCAGGCAGAAGGCATCGCTGCGATTCGGGTCGATGGGGAACAGGTTCTGGTCGATACGCTCTACGACGGCACGTTGGCACTCGACCGCAGCGCGATGCTGCCGGATCGCTGCACAAACTGCAAATCGAAACAGCATGTGGCTTATGATGAGCTGCTCGGCGAAGACGGCGAGATCCTCGACAGCAAGCGGTTTGACGAAGTCGATAAAATCGAAAAAATGACGCCGGATGAGCGCTTTGCATTCTGGCAGAACGAGCTTTCCCGCTGCATCCGCTGCAATGCCTGCCGTGATATTTGTCCGGCCTGCACCTGCGAGAGATGCGTATTTGACAACCCGAATTCCGGCGTGGAAAACAAAGCGCCTGCAACCTCTTTTGAGGAGCAGATGTTCCATATCATCCGCGCATTCCATGTGGCCGGACGCTGCACCGACTGTGGGGAATGTTCGAGAGTATGTCCGCAGCACATTCCGCTGCATCTGCTCAACCGGAAATTCATAAAAGACATCGATGCGTTCTATGGGGAATACCAGGCGGGCGCCGAGGTTGGCAGCCGTGCGCCGATCGTGAATTACACGACCGACGATCTGGAGCCGAGCGAAGCGGTAGAAAGAGGTGACGAGAATGCGTAAAGTAGCACTTGAAAAATTAGATGCCTTCTTTTCCGCAATCGCAGCCGGACAGAAGCTTTATCTGCCGGTCGACACCGAAGCCGGTGCAAAATTTGAGCCGTGGGAGAGCGGAAAAACGCTTTCGAATGCGCTCAACACCGTCAGAAGCGCGAAAGATTTCTTCTTTCCGCAGACGGAAAACCTCATGGACTTTAAAGTGGAAGGCAAAACCATCGAAATCATCGATACGCGCAAAGAGTGCGAGGATTTTGTCCTCTTCGGCGTGCGTGCCTGCGATGTAAAGAGCTTTGAAATTCTCGACCGGGTATTCCTTGCGGATCCTGTCGATACCTATTACCAGAACCGCCGGGAACACGGCGCGATCTTCTCCATGGCCTGCACAAAGCCGGTGGAAACCTGCTTCTGCGGTACCTTTGGCATTGATGCGGCAAACCCGGAGGGCGATGTTGTCTGCTATAAGACTGATGACGCGATTTACCTCGACGCCAAGACGGAGAAGGGCAAAGCGATTCTTGAGAAGCTTTCCGATGTGACGGAAGAAGCAGACGGCGATGCCGTTGCCGCACAGAAGGAGCTGATCGGCGAGCGCATGAAAAAGCTGCCGCTTGCATCGCTTTCTGCACAGGCTTTCGGCGCCGGAAAGACCGCGGAATTCTTTGACGCACCGGAATGGAAGGCGCTCTCGCAGTCCTGCCTCGGATGCGGAACCTGCACGTTTGTCTGCCCGACCTGCCAGTGCTACGACATCAAGGATTTCGATACCGGACACGGTGTCAAGCGTTTCCGCTGCTGGGATTCCTGCATGTACTCCGACTTTACCAAAATGTCGGCCGGACAGCCCCGTCTGACGCAGCTTGAGCGTTTCCGCCAGCGGTTCATGCACAAACTCGTGTATTATCCCACCAACAACGACGGACTGTTTTCCTGCGTCGGCTGTGGCCGGTGTCTTGCAAAATGTCCGATCCAGATGAATATTGTCAAGGTCATGAAAGCGTTAGGAGGTTGTGAACATGCTTAATCGGAAAGAGCCGTTGATCCCCGTGGTAGGCGTCGTCACCGATATCCGCATCGATACCCCGGACGTCAAGACCTTCCGTGTTGTGACGCCTGACGGAAAAAAGGCGTTCGAACACAAGCCCGGCCAGTGCGCGATGCTGTCGGTTCCGGGCGTCGGCGAGGCGATGTTTTCGATCACTTCTTCGCCGACAAACACCGAATTTATGGAGTTTTCCATTAAAAAATGCGGATGCGTGACCCAGTGGCTGCACTCGATGGAGGTCGGCCAGCAGATTACAATCCGCGGACCGTACGGCAATGCATTTCCGGTCGATACTGCTTTTGCCGGACATGACATGCTCTTTATCGCCGGCGGTATCGGCCTGGCGCCGCTGCGCTCCGTCATCAACTACTGCCGCCACTACCGCGACCGTTACGGCAAGATTGACATCGTATACGGATCCCGCAGCATGCAGGATCTCGTCGATTACCGCGAAATCATCGACGAATGGTCGAAGGACAGCGGCGTGAACGTCCACCTGACGATTGACCGCGAACAGCCGGAATGGGACGGACATGTCGGGTTCGTACCGAATTATGTCAAAGAACTCGGGTTTTCCACCGATAAAATCGCTGTGCTCTGCGGACCGCCGATCATGATCAAATTTACCCTTGCCGGCCTGCAGGAAATCGGCTTTGACAAAACGCAGGTGTATACCACGATGGAACTTCGCATGAAATGCGGCATTGGAAAATGCGGCCGCTGCAATATCGGCTCAAAATATGTCTGCAAGGACGGCCCGGTGTTCCGCTGCGATGAAATCGACGAACTTCCGGATGAATATTGATAAGGAGAATTGGAACATGGAAAAGATGGCGAACATTTACCTGTTCGGTAAGCAGTACAGCGTACCCGACAATCTGACAATCATGCGCGCAATGGAATACGCAGGCTACCAGCTTGTCCGCGGATGCGGCTGCCGGAATGGGTTCTGCGGTGCGTGTGCGACAATCTACCGCATCAAAGGCGATCGCGAACTGAAAACCTGCCTTGCGTGCCAGACAAAGGTTGAAAACGACATGTATGTCGCAACGCTTCCGTTTTTCCCGCTGGTCAAACAGGTCTACGATATCGAGAAAATCAAACCCACCGAGCAGATCATGATGCAGCTTTATCCGGAAATTTATGCTTGCGTCGGCTGCAATGCCTGCACGAAGAGCTGCACGCAGGACCTCAATGTCATGCAGTACATCGCTTATGCGCAGCGCGGTGAATTCGACAAATGCGCCGAGGAATCCTTTGACTGCGTCATGTGCGGCGTATGTTCCTCCCGCTGCCCGGCCGGAATTTCCCATCCGCAGGTCGCCATGCTGGCGCGCCGCCTGAACGGGAAATATCTTGCTCCGAAGACCGAACATCTTGCGAACCGCGTCAAGGAAATTCACGACGGCACCTTCACGGAGCTGATCGAGGCGTTGATGCAGAAGCCGGTTGACGAGATCAAGGAGCTTTACAACAACCGGGAGATTGAGAAGTAAGGAGGAGAAGATCCATGTATTCGAAAGAATTTCAGGAGTCCCTGGCAGCGGTGGAGGCTGCAAGAGCAGCAAACATTGCCTACGAACCGGTCCGAATGACGGCGCAGGAGAAGGATGATCTTCTCGCAGCATACCATCCGGACTATAAAAAGAGTGAGTTTTCTACGCTGCAGATCGGCCCGAATAAAGGGGAGAAGGTTCCGCACGAGCTGTGCGAGATGCTGCAGGCCCACAGCCGGATCAGCGCAGCGGACATTGATCTCGACGATATCAAATATGATGTCGACGTCCTGATCATCGGCGGCGGCGGCGCAGGTGCTTCCGCGGCAATCGAGGCGGACGAGGCCGGCGCGAAGACGATGATCGTCACGAAGCTTCGGATCGGCGACGCCAATACCATGATGGCGGAGGGCGGTATCCAGGCTGCGGATAAGCCGAACGATTCTCCGGCAATTCACTTTGTTGATGCCTTCGGCGGCGGTCACTATGCGGCAAAGCGCGATCTGCTTGCGAAACTCGTCTGCGATGCGCCGGAAGCGATTCAGTGGCTCAACGATCTCGGCGTCGAGTTCGACAAGGCGCCGGACGGCACAATGATTACCACCCACGGCGGCGGAACATCCCGTAAGCGTATGCACGCGGCGAAGGACTATTCCGGTGCAGAAATCATGCGGACACTGCGTGATGAAGTGATCAACCGCGGCATTGAAATCGTCGATTTCACCGCTGCCATTGAACTGATCCTCGACGAGGACGGCAAAGCGGCAGGTGCAGTGCTGATGAATATGGAAACACATGAGCTTATGGTTGCGCGTGCAAAGACCGTAATCATCGCAACCGGCGGTGCAGGACGGATGCATTATCAGGGCTTCCCGACGTCGAACCACTACGGTGCAACGGCGGACGGTCTGGTGCTTGGCTATCGTGTCGGCGCAAAGCTGCTCTATGCGGATACGTTGCAGTATCATCCGACAGGCGCCGCTTATCCGCAGCAGATTTTCGGTGCACTGGTTACGGAAAAAGTTCGTTCCCTCGGCGCAAAGCTCGTCAACCGGGACGGCAAAGTCTTTATGCATCCTTTGGAGACGCGTGACGTTGCGGCAGCTTCCATCATCCGCGAGTGCTCCGACCGTGCAGAAGGCGTTGATACCGGAAGCGGAGAAGCTGTTTGGCTCGATACGCCGATGATCGAAGCAATCGGCGGCGAAGGCACGATTGAAAAGCGCATTCCGGCCATGATGCGGATGTTCGCAACCTATGGCATCGATATCCGCAAGGAACCGATCCTTGTCTATCCGACGCTTCACTATCAGAACGGCGGACTCGATATCAACGTAAACGGTATGACGACAAATGTCGAAAATCTCTTTGTAGCCGGCGAGGCTGTCGGCGGAATCCACGGACGCAACCGTCTGATGGGCAACTCGCTGCTCGACGTGATTGTATTCGGACGCAACGCCGGACAGAACGCCTCCGCAAAGGCAAAAGATGTGAAAGTTGGCAAGCTGACCCTTGCGCATATCGCGAAATTCGACGCAGAGCGCGAAGCGGCCGGCATCGAAACCGACACAGTATCTCCGAAGCTGTTACCGGATTATCGCAATAAGAAAAACGGTATTAAGTGAAAGGGGTACGGGGGTAATGAGTCTATTTGGCGGCGTAATTAACGTCTCGGGGATTTCCTTTTTAATGTTTTCTATTATGGTGATTGTCGCGCTCGGATATTTGCTCGGGCGCATCACCATAAAGGGCGTGTCGCTCGGTACAGCAGGTGTGTTTATCGTTGCACTGCTTTTTGGCGCGCTTTTTTATGAAGACCTTTCGACGGCACTCAAATCCGCAGAAGTGACGTCGAACGGCTTAAAAATTGTCGAAAACACGGGCCTCGTGTTTTTCGTGACTTCCGTCGGGTTTATTGCCGGACCGAAATTCTTCAAAAACCTCAAGAAGAATTTTAAATCCTACATTTTGCTCGGCGTATCGATTATTCTTGCAGGCGGCCTGACCTGTGTAGCCTGCTATTATATCGGCAGAGGCAGCGAGAGTAATTCCAGCGAGTTTATTGCGATGCTCGACGGTCTGCTTTCCGGCTCTCTGACGACAACACCGGGCTTCTCTGCCGCAAAAGAAACGGTAAAGAACCTGTATGTCAATGATCCGGAAATGTCGGCAGCGTGCGAAGCGGCTGTCACCGTCGGACATGGCATCGCGTATCTGTTCGGTGTGGTCGGCGTCGTGCTGTTTGTCCAGCTGATTCCAAAATTCACCAAAGCCAATATGGAAGAGGAGCGCAAGAAACTTGCGAGCGTGGATATGGGCACAGCAAAGACCTATTCCGGCAAGCTGATCGACATCGATCCGATGGGACTTGGTGCATTCGGCCTGGCGGCGCTGATCGGCCTTGTAATCGGCAATATCCGCATTCCGCTTTCTTCGCAGGGGCTTTCCGGGACTTGCTTCTCTCTGACCACGACCGGCGGCGCGCTGGTTACGGCGCTCGTATTCGGACATTTTTCGAGAATCGGACGCGTCAACATTATGCCGCCGAAGAAAACACTCGAAAATCTGCGCGAACTCGGCCTCATGCTCTTCCTGATCGGCGCAGGTGTTGCGGGCGGTGCAAACTTTGTCAAGTACTTTAAGCCGGTTTACTTCCTCTATGGCGCGATTATGACGCTGGTTCCGATGATTGTCGGTTACCTGATTGCAAAGTACATCTTAAAACTCAGCCTGCTCAACAATCTGGGCTCCATTACGGGCGGCATGACCTCTACGCCTGCGCTCGGCACGCTCATTAACGTTGCCGGCACCGAAGATGTGGCGGCCGCCTATGCTGCAACGTATCCGATCGCGCTGCTTGCGGTCGTTTTGGTTTCGCAGTTCCTGATTGTGATCTTCGGTTAGTCTGTTAAAAACTAGATTTTATTCTGAACAGGAGGTGGAATTCATGAAGCAAATGGAAGTTTCACGTGCGACAATGGGCCGCATTCCGATCTATCTGAAATATTTGAAGGAAACGAATCATCATGCCGAAAATATTTCTGCGACTGCGCTTGCCAGAGCACTTGGGCTTGGCGAAGTACAGGTCCGTAAGGATCTTGGCGCGGTAAGCGGCGCCGGCAGACCCAAAACCGGGTATCAGATTCAGGAGCTGATTGCGGCGCTGGAGAAATTTCTGACGAACGACGAGAACAGCAGTGTTGTGATCGTCGGCGCCGGAAAGCTCGGCAGGGCGTTGCTTGACTATAGCGGATTTGCGGAATATGGCCTTCAGATTGTCGCGGCCTTTGACATTGCGGTGTCCGAAACGGCGTACAGCAAGACCGGCAAACCGATTTATGCCATGGATTCCTTTGCTGCCTTCTGTCAGTCGCATGCCGTGCGCATTGGGGTCATTACCGTTCCGGCCCCCAATGCGCAGGAAGTTTGCGACCGAATGGTTGCAAATGGAATTCGTGCCATCTGGTGTTTTGCGCCCTGTACGCTTTCTGTTCCGGAAGAAATTCCGGTTCAGTATGAGAATATGGGGCTCTCGCTTGCATATTTAAAGAAAAAGATTTAAATTGTTTGGAAAGGAACACACCATGAAAATTACAATCTGTATCGGCTCTTCCTGTCACATTAAAGGTTCCCGCCAGGTGGTCGAACGACTCCAGCAGCTGCTTGCAGCACACAATCTGACAGATCAGGTGGAACTTGCAGGAAGCTTTTGTGTGGGAAAATGTCAGCAGGGCGTCTGCGTAACGGTAGACGGTGTGTTCCACTCTGTGTCGCCGGATTCTGTCGACAGCTTTTTCAAAACGGAAATCCTGCCGAAACTCAGCGCGTAATCGCAGCTTCAAATCGCAGAACGGTACGGATTTAGGCAAAGGAGTCAATCGGCATGAATCATTTGTGTGCGGACATTGGATGGAAAAGCATCAATCATGAGGGCGAACAGCTTTGCGGGGACCATGTGGATATCGTCTCCCAGAATGAAGATTCCACTGTGATTGTTCTGGCGGACGGTCTCGGCAGCGGTGTGAAAGCAAGCATCCTCTCGACGCTGACTTCCAAGATTATCTCGACGATGATGGCGGAAGGCATGCCGGTTGAGGCGTGCGTCTCGACAATTGCCGCGACGCTGCCGATCTGTTCGGTGCGCGGTGTTGCATACTCGACGTTTACCATTATCCATCTGGTAGAGAATTCGACCGCGGAGCTCATCCAGTATGACAATCCGCAGGTGATTATGATCCGTGAAGGCGAAATCTACGATTATCCGAAAACGGAGCGGACGATTGGCGGCAAGAGTATTTTTATGTCGTCAATTAAGCTGCAGGAGGGGGACGTCTTTGTTGCAATGAGCGACGGATGTCCGCATGCAGGAATCGGAATGGCCTATAATTTCGGCTGGAAGCACGAGGACATCGCAGAATTCATGAAGCAGTTCGTGCCGGCAGGGCACCACGCCAAGACGCTGGCGACGCTTCTTGTCAATGAATGTGACCGCCTATACGGCCACCGGCCCGGAGACGACGCGACGGCATGTGTGGTGCGGATCCGTGAACGCAATCCGGTCAATATCCTGTTTGGCCCGCCGAGAAACCGTGACGACTGCGGACGAATGATGTCGCTGTTTTTCTCAAAAGAAGGCAAGCACATTGTCTGCGGCGGCACAACCTCTTCGATCGTTGCATCGTATTTGAACAAACCGATACAGGCGAGCCTTGTCTATGAGCGGAGCGATGTTCCGCCGACTGCGGCGATTGAGGGCGTGGATCTTGTGACGGAGGGCGTTATCACCATCAGCAGAGTGATCGAATACGCCAAGGATTTTCTGGACACAAACGAGAAATTCCAGGAATGGAGCACCGGAAAAGACGGTGCGTCGCAAATTTGCCGGCTGCTGTTTGAAGAAGCAACGGATATCAATTTCTATGTCGGCAGAGCGATCAATCCGGCGCATCAAAACCCGGATCTGCCAATCCACTTTAATATTAAGATGAATCTTGTTGAAGAACTTTCCTCCTGCTTAAAACAGATGGGCAAAAACCTGAAGGTCAGTTATTTTTAAGACGAAACCACAGACGCGGCGAACGCAGAACAGCGTTTCGGCCGGTCTACTTTTTTACAGGTCTGTTTTTGTCATTTCGGCGCAAAAACGGCCGACAGCATGCCCTGTGACTTCCAACCCGTGCCCGTGCGCAGCTGTTGCACAGATTTTTTTGCGGACAGATTGGATATCGCGGCAGGAAAAGCCGCATCGGCAAGCGTCAAAATTTCCAAATAGCCGTTCTGGTATATTGCGGCGCATACCCATCCGACAGGTGGAACGTTTACGCGCGCGGATTTGCTGGTGTTTGCAAAATCGCCCAACATAATTATGCTAACAGTGCTTGGAAATAGCGGCGCGGTGTATGCGGTGGAAAAAACAAAAAGTTTTTCTGTTATAGAGTTTTACCGACTTTGGGAAAAGGTAAAGTTAAAACACCCATACTTTTTAAGTGAGCCAGAGCGATATGTGGATTGTATACAAGATCTTTTAATGGAGATTGGCGATTGTGGACTCAACTATTACACCACAAGATCGCAAAAGGATGAGGAAGTTTAAAAAAACATCCAATTGATCATTCTTACGACGAAGAATGCGAGCTTTTCGACGGCAAAGTTCCGGAAGAATAGCTGCTTGCGAGAGATTTTCAGGAAATTCTAAACCAATATCCAGATTCTGAATAACCGCCCGCCAATCGGCAGGGCGGTGTTTTTATGCGTTGCTTTGCTTTTTCATAATCCATTCTGGCAAGTTCTCAGGAATAGAAAATCGATTGCCTTGTCTTTGCGTTGTTTTTACGCCGGAATATTGTTGTGCATGTTTTGATGCACAATGCGCCCTTGCAGCGTTGTCTTTTGGGCGCAGCAGTTTTGCGTTCTGGACATATGAACTGGTTTTCTGCAGTATGCATCATCGCGGAAGTCTTTGGATTTTCCGCGATTTTTTTGCCCGTTTTTGCGGTCTGCTATCGATGAGGCGGTTTGAAAAAAGTAGGCTTCCAGTACGGGACGGATCGAAATGCCGAAAAGCGCAGCGGAAGAAAAAATGGGAAGGCGTGTTTGTTCCGATCGCAAAAAGTCTGAAAACCAAAAATGTTCTGCAAAATTTATAAATTTTATATATAATGATAAAAAACATTAAATAAAACTATTGACAAATGCAGGCTTTGAAATTACAATATGGGTAAAGAAAAATTTAAATCGTTTTAAATAGGCGGGTTTCATGTGAGTGTTGGTCTGAAAGATATCGCTGAACGGTTAGGTTTATCGGAAGCGACGGTATCTCTGGCGTTAAATGGAAATAAAATTGTAAAAGCGGAAACGCGCATCCGCGTACAGAAAATGGCGGATGAGATGGGGTATATTCCCAATTCGCTTGCAAGAAGCTTGGTGCGAAAAAAGAGCGGGATGCTCGGGCTGATTATTCCGGATATTGAGAATGTGTATTATTCGGAGCTGGTCAAACATATCAATCGGTATTGTCAAAAGGTTGGATACCGGCTATTTGTATCCATCTCGAACAATAATGTCCATAAAGAAAAAGAAAATGTCCTGGCGATGATTGAGAACTGTGCAGAAGGTGTCGTGATCGCACCGGTTAACGTCTCCAATTTCAATCCGGACTATTTGCGGTATTTTAAAACAAATTCGATTCCGTTTGTGTTTTCTTCGAGCAGATATGAAGATGTATCGGCGCCTTATGTGATGTGCGATTTAGAGACGGGAATGTATAGTCTTACGCGCTATTTGCTGGCAGAGAAGGGGTACCGTTCCTTCTTATTGCTGACTGGTCCGGAAAACGTTTTGACTCTGCGTTTGCGTGAAAACGGATTTTTGCGTGCGCTGAAAAACGAAAAGGATGTATCGAATGAAATTGTTCGTGTGCAGGCTGTGGACTATGATACAGCCTCGGAAACGATTCACCAGTATTTGCAGCAGAAAAAAAAGATCGATGTCATCATGTGTGTCAACGACACGATGGCAATTGGCGTCATCAACACCTTAATGCGCCAGGGAATCAAGGTTCCGGAAGATGTTGCAGTGACCGGATTTGATGATTCCTTATTTGCGCAGATTTCGGTTGTCACGCTGACGACCGTTGTACAGGACGTCAAAAAAATTGCAGAGGGCAGTGTGGATCTGCTTATGGATCGCATCTCCAATCAGACAAGCGCAAATACAGAAATTTTGATTCCAACACACATTGTGAAACGCGCTTCCACGGAAGGAAAATAAAGGTGGAAATGCAAAATATCGGGAATCCAAAAATTTTTTGTAATAATTTAAAACGTTTTAAAATTTACATAAATAAAGGAGTTTGGTGAAATGAAACGTTCGATCATTTTAAGCAATTTGGGATCTTGTTCGGACCGATATGTGACCGAAGGGTATGACGCTCCCGTTTCGCTGAAAGAATTATTCCAGCAACTAAAAAAACTAAAAGGCGTGGACGGCGTCGAACTGGTTGGTACCTGGCATATTCGCCCGAACAATACGCAGGAAATCAAAAGCATGCTCGAAGAGGTCGGTCTTCCGGTGGTATCAATTATTCCGGATCATTTTGGAACAAAGTATTGGGGAAAAGGCGCCTTTACCGCACCGGATGCTGCTGTAAGGCAGGAAGCGATTGACAGTACATTGCGGATCTGCGAGACCGCACATGCGCTTTCCTGTCCGGTAATCAGCATTTGGAACGGGCAGGATGGATTTGATTACCCTTTGCAGGCGGATTATGCCGCTCTAAACGAGTACTTAATTCAAGGGTTGTATGCACTTGCTTCCCGGGAACCCGATCTCATGTTTGCGCTGGAATATAAACCGAAAGAGCCGCGCAATCATTGCTCAATTCCAAACGTATACAGCGCGCTGTATCTTGCAGAAAAGACGGGCTTGCCGAATGTTGGGGTAACGGTCGATTTTGGGCATTCGCTTCTGGCAGGAGAGAATGTTTCCGATGCAATCTGTGTGGCACAGAAACACCATCGGCTGGCACATATCCATATCAATGATAATTTCCGCATGTGGGATGATGATTTGATCACGGGTTCTGTCCATACGATTGAATACTTAGAGCTGTTCTACTGGCTGCAAAAAATAGGGTATCAAGGGTACTTATCGATCGACCAGTATCCGTATCGCGAGGATTCGCTGCAGGCAGCACAGCAGAGTCTGGACTGGATGACGATGCTGGAGCGTACAGCATCTCGAATCGATCCGGAAAAAATGGATGCAATTTTGAAGGACCAGGATGCGGTTGCTTCTACACGATATATCCGTGAAATTCTGCTGGGGGCGTGAACGCTGTGAGAAAGCGCGTAAAAAAAAGGGGTGGCTTATCTTGGCGCGAGAATGCAGAACTATATACCATGCTTGCGCCAACGGTTATTTTGATTTTTATCTTTTGCTACATCCCCATGTATGGACTGATTATTGCGTTTCAGGATTATGTGCCCGGAAGACAGTTTTTGTCTTTGGCAAATGCAAATTGGGTCGGGTTCGAACATTTTACTGCATTTATTAACAGTATTTTCTTTTCGAGGCTGATTTGGAACACAATCCGTTTAAGCCTGCTGAATCTGTTGTTCGGGTTTACCATTCCGATTCTGTTTGCACTGTTGCTGAATGAAGTAAAAAATCTGCATTTTAAAAAATTCGTGCAGACCGTCAGCTATTTGCCTTACTTTATTTCCACAGTTGTCGTTGCCGGGCTGGTTCTGTCGTTTTTGGAGCCAAACGGATTGGTGAATAATATTTTAGCAATGTTTGGCGTTCAGCCGACAGAGTGGATTGTACAGCCGAAGGCTTATCCAACCATTTATACGGTTACGAATGTATGGAAAAATTTTGGCTTTTCGAGTGTGCTCTATTTTTCAACGATGGCGTCGATTGATCCGACCTTATATGAATCTGCAAAGATCGATGGAGCCAATCGCTGGAAACAGATGCTCTACATCACGTTGCCGGGCCTGCGGAACATCATTGCGATTACGCTGATTCTGCAATTAGGAGCGCTGCTGACGTCCAATACGGAACTTGCCTTGTTATTGTACCGGTCGGCGACCTATGAAACGAGTGATGTCATCGGTACGTTTGTCTACCGGATGGGCATCGAGCAGGGAAAATACAGCTATTCAACGGCAGTTGGTTTATTCTTATCGATCATCGGCTTTGGACTTACGTTTGTCGCAAACAAGGTAAGTAATAAATTTGCTGGATATGGGTTGTGGTAATCATGATGAAAAAACGAATTGATAAAAAGAAAGGGATCCGGGAAGGAAATCTCTTTGCGACGATCCTGATATACTTTTTTGCAGCATGCATTGCGTTTATAACCATTTACCCGGTTTATTACGTACTGATTTTATCGCTCAGCAGTCCAGAGTATGCAGTGACCATGCGTGTGTATTGGTGGCCAAAGGGCTTCTATTTGGACGGGTATGCCCGTGTGCTCAAAGATACGCAGTTCTGGTTTTCGTTTCGGAATACCGTTTTGTATGTCGTCTCTCAGCTGGTGCTCATGCTGATTACCTGCACGTTAACGGCCTATCCGCTTACGGTAAAAGGCTTGAAAGGGCGGAAGATCCTGACCACTTATTTACTGATTCCGATGTACTTTAGCGGTGGAATTATCCCTTCATATTTGCTGGTCCTGAATCTTGGATTATATAATACACCGTTTGCCCTGATTTTAACGGGATCCTTTAGCATTTGGTACATCATCTTAGTAAAATCATATTTCAGCACCATTCCGGAATCTCTGCGGGAAGCGGCAAAGATGGACGGCGCAAACCACTGGAAAATCTTATTGTCCATTTATTTACCCGCGTCAAAGCCTATTTTGGCGGTCATTGCACTGTATACCATCGTCGGCGTATGGAATGGGTGGTTCAGCGCGTTCCTGTATCTGACAAAAGTGGAATGGCAGCCGCTGCAATTGTATTTACGGCGTATCTTAGTCGAAAATTCCGTAAAACTTGCGGATACCCTGCTGACAGAGGCCGAAAGACTTGCCGCGCAAAAGGAGCTTCTGGTCAATTCTCAGCTAAAGTATACGGTGATCTTTGTTTCCATGATTCCTATGATGATCTTATATCCCTTTTTCCAAAAGTTTT
This sequence comes from Yeguia hominis, assembly GCF_014384705.1. GTDB lineage: Bacteria > Bacillota > Clostridia > Oscillospirales > Acutalibacteraceae > Yeguia > Yeguia hominis. The sequence continues at coordinate 83,410 of NZ_JACRSN010000010.1, forward strand.
TTGTCAAAGGAGTGATGTTGGGATCTCTGAAAGAATGAGCGTTTCCTGTAACCTGTAAAAAGCTGAAAGGATGAATTGCATGAAAAATCAAACAAAAAGAATGTGTTCACTCGTAATCGCGATCTGTATGCTGCTTCTCGTTGTTTCCGGTTGTAATGCAGGCACGACAAATTCATCGCAGGTTTCCTCTTCTTCTGCTGCGTCCGAAGCTGCTTCGTCGGAATTGTCTTCTGGAGAAGAAGGACAGCTCAAGCCGTTTTCGGTTTTATCCATGCAGCTGCCGGGATATACCGATTGGAACGTCGATCATGTGGAAGACTATGAGATGATCGGTTACTTAAATGACAAGATGGCGGAGTACGGCGTCAAGCTTGAGTTTGAAGTGATCGGCTCTGAACAGTGGCAGTCAACCATACAGACAAGAATCGCCTCAAGCGATTTGGCGGATCTGACACTGCTGTACTTAGTAGACGCTTCTACCCTGATCAATCTGATCGATGACGGCAAACTGTATGATGTGGACACGTTGGTGGATCACGGAGACGGAACAGCCAAAAAGACATGGGGCGAAGGCGGCGCAGCCAGCTATTTAAGAAAATTGGATACCTATGTCGACGGCAAAGATTACTTTATTCGCGGGTTGGCGGACAACGCGCCCTCTTTTGGAGGCGATTTCCGCAATTGGAATGCATCCGAAAACTGGGTCCCTCTGATTCGGCAGGACTGGCTCGACAAGGTCAATATGCCGATGCCGACCACGACCGATGAGGTTATTGAGGTTTTGAAGGCGTTCCAGGAAAATGACGTCAATGGAAATGGCATTCCGGACGAGAGAATGTTTGTAGATTTCGGTACGGACTATTTTAAAAATGGTATTGCCCAGTGGTTCGGTCTTGCACCGTATATGTTCCAGATCGATGAAGATACGGGTGAAGCTGTGCTTCCGTTCTTCCAGCCCGGCTTCCGCGATTATGTGGAATTTGTAAAGAAAGGCGTAGAAGCAGGCGTTATTTATCTTTCGGATGACGGATACTGGACGAATATTGCTTCGACGATTCCGCAGAACACCGTTGGAATTTATACGTATTATCCGAAGGATGCCAATACCTTCTTGACGGGGATTGACAATGAGGCAAAATATGTCACCATGGGTCAGATCGAAGGCTCGAAGGACGTCAATCCGGCGATCATGTGTGCATACAGCCAGGAAATCACCGCTCCGTGGGGATTCTCCAGTTCAGCGGATCTGGATGCGGCCGCAGCGGTTATGGATGTATTGTGGAGCGAATGGTATCATTATTGGCACGAATATGGTGTGGAAGGCGTAACGTATGACTTTAACGATGCCGGCGTGCCGGTTCTGAATTACACTTATACAGCGGACTATGCCAGAGAGACACACGGTAAGGTCAAAGGCGAAAACCTGGTCAGCCAGACCATTTTCCCGTTCGTGCGCATGAATGCAAGCTACCTGACATATAAGGGAGAATCCTTGAGCTATGACTCACCGAAATCCTTCCAAACGGGTGCTTACTTTACGGAATTCATGAAAGAAGATCTGGAAAAGGCAAACAATTTGACAGGCTGGGAGAACCTCAATACCGCGCTTGGCTATTTGGAAACCAATGATCGCTACGGCATGAATGCGGACTTTGCAATTTCGGTCGCGATGGCTACACCGGAAGAGACGGAACTGATTGCAAAGTATTCAACGGAATTGAATACGTATATGTCTGAATTGTTTGCGAATTTGATTTCCGGCGCGTGGAGCTTTGATGATTGGGACAGCTATGAAGCGCAAATGAATGAACTGCATTTGCAGGATATGCTGAAGGTTTATCAGGATCTCTATAATCGGTATGCTGAAAATGGATAAGAAAAACGACTTTTGCGTGCCGGAAGGAAAACTTCGTGTCATTCTCGATACGGATACGTATAACGAAGTTGACGATCAAATTGCGCTGGCCTACTTGCTTTTATCGCAGGAACGCTTTGACGTAGAGGCCGTTTATGCTGCGCCGTTTTATAACAATCGTGCAGAGAGTCCCGGAGATGGAATGGAGAAAAGTTATCAGGAAATTCTTCATATCATGCGGCTTATGCACGATCCGCGGGAAGAGATGGTGTTCCGCGGCGCGACCAGCTTTTTGTCCTCCGGCTTAAAGCCGGCGCCGAATCCGGCTGTACTGGATTTGGTTCGCCGTGCAAAAGCAGAAGATCCGCGAGAGCTGTTTGTAATTGCGATTGGCGCACCGACCAATGTGGCGACAGCGTTAGAGCTGTACCCGGAGATTCGGGATCGAATCACAGTCATTTGGCTTGGGGGACATGGATATTGGCTGGAAAAGCCGGCAATTGAGTTTAATATGTGGTCTGATGTCTCTGCAAGCAGGGCGCTTTTAGACAGCGGCGTGAAACTCATGATCATTCCGGCATTCGGCGTTACATCGCACTTGCTGACAACGATGGCCGATCTGGAAACAAATTTGGGCGGAAGTGGCGCACTTTGCGATTTTCTCATTCAACGCGTGAAGGACTTTCAGATACATCGACCTTCTGTCGATCCCAATGAGAAAATTGTGGAAATGCCAATTGACCCGGCTTGGAGCAAAGAAATATGGGACATTGGCGCAGTGGCCTATTTGATCGATCAAAATTGGTTCCGCACCAAACAGATATCCAGTCCGATTCTTACAAATGCGGGAGACTTTGCATGGGATGCGTCGCGCCACTCGGTGTTCATGGCCACCTTTTTAGACAGACACAGGATTTATAAAGACCTGTATCAAAAGTTAGCGGGACATTAGCGATATGCAGTCTTCAAAAACAGACGCCAGACGCAGTGGATGCAATGTATGAAAGGGATGATTGCAGCATGAGGCGGAAGAACCCAACATGCTTTTATCGGGGCTTCCTGAACGGGCTTCTGCCTCAGGCTGTTTCATCCATTGGTTTGGGACACCATGCTAGGGGAGTAAAAAAGGTCAGAGAATTTCTCTGACCTTTTTTGCTTGATTCCGACAAAAAACGACGGACGTCATGGAGGTTGCGGTACATGAAAAGAATGCGGTGCTTAAGCTTGGGGATCCTTTTTGCAGTTTTGTTTTCGGGATATCAGTTCGTTTTTTCAGAAAGTGTAAGTTCAGAAATGTGGTTTGATGACGACGCAGGATTTTATAATTACGGTCCCTGCGTAATCCAGACAAATGAAACTACGCGATATGTCTATTATAATCGCAACGAAAGCGTATACGGCGGTACCAATCAGATCGTAGCGCGAGTGGGAACCTGCTCAGAATCCGGAGAATGGACTTGGGGTGCCCAACAGACGATGCTGACCCCTTCGGAGAGCGGGTTTGATTCTTTGCAGGTAAGCGATCCTTCTGTTGTTGCGGGTACATTTTCCTACCAAAACGAAGCGTATTCCTATGTGATGGCGTATACTGCTTCAAACAGTGCAGATGGACAGAATCATCAGATTGGAATGGCGGTATCGAAAAGTCCTATGGGACCGTGGGTACGGGTGAATGCGGGAACCCCTTGGATTGCATTTACTCAAGCCCAGGAGGAGACGGCGCAGTGGGGATATGGTCAGCCGAGTCTGGTCAGCGTCAATCAGGCTGGCAAAGTGATGTTGTTTTATTCTGTCGGAAGCGCCAGCGGAACCACGACGATTGTAGAACGCTGGGATCTTTCAAACCTTGCAAGCCCGGCGCGGGAATTCTCGAGAGAGCTTCCCAGAAAAGGGCTTCTGGATCTGGAAAAATCACCGAGTGATTTTATGAACAATGCAGATTTTGGGTATGATCCGATTTATAACCGGTTTTTTGCGGTCAGTGACTGTCATCCGAATCCGACAGATGCAGAGCCGACGTTTCTTTCCTCGCACTTGCGGGTCGTGTATCTCTCCGATTTACCGGTGAGCACAGCGGGTTTTGAACCGGGAGACGTATTTGAGGCAAATACGGCAAACGCCTGGTCTACCATGAAAACCATAAAGCCGTCTGACACGGGATTTCCCCGCAATCACAATGCCGGAATCGTCACGGATGCATATGGATGGATGCTCTCTGATCTTGATGTAGAAGTTGTATTTACACGCGGCTTATTGGGCGCCTTTCCCGACTCGAATTGGTCTTATCGGATCGGTTCAAAATCTTACTTTTTCGCTCCGGATTCCGGAATCCAATTTCAGGATGCCAAAGGAATCTATAATTATGGAGCAACCGTGATCCAAACAGATGCAAACACAAGATTTGTGTACTATAACAGCAATGCGAGCGCGTACAGCGGTGTCAATCAGATTGTGGTGCGAAAAGGAACGCGTTCCGAAGCCGGAGAATGGAATTGGGAGGAAAAGCAAATCGCACTGACATCTGCTGCCAGCGGATTTGACGCCTTGCAGGTGGGGGATCCTTCTGTCATTGCGGGAACCTTCGCATATGAAAATGACCATTATGCGTATCTGATGGCATATACGGGCTGCGCAGATAATACCGGTCAAAACAATGCAGTGGGGTTGGCGGTGGCGAAAAATCCGCTTGGCCCATGGATTCGGCTCAGTTCCAATCCGATCGTGCCGTTTACCCGGGATGATACCCATGCAGAGTCATTTCAGTGGGGATGCGGCCAGCCGAGTCTGGTCAGCGTAGACAAAGAAGGAACCGTTTTGCTGTTTTATAGCGTGGGAACGGCGACCGGAACAACCACAAAAGTGGAACGGTGGGATTTTTCGGACTTGTCGTCACCAACACGGGCGTTTTCTGAAGAACTTCCGCGCCAGGGACTTACGAATTTGGCAGGAACACCGAATGATTTTATGAATAATGCGGATTTTGGGTATGATCCGACCCATAACCGGTTTTTTGCGGTCAGTGACTGTCATCCAAACCCGACAGATGCAGAGCCGACGTTTCTTTCTTCGCACTTGCGGGTCGTGTATCTCTCCGATTTGCCGGCGAGCACAGCGGGTTTTGAACCGGGAGATGTATTTGAGGAAAATACGGCAAACGCCTGGTCCACCATGAAGATCATAAGCTCCGCTGATACCGGATTTCCGCGGAACCATAATGCCGGCCTGGTAACGGATGCATATGGATGGATGCTGTCGCCTGACGATGTCGAGGTGGTCTTTACGCGGGGACTGCTTGGAACGGTTCCGGAGTCCAATTGGTCCTATCGGATTTATCTGAAATCCTATCCGTTTGCGGCTTCGGAGGAATGGTTTGGCGATGCGGGCCAAATCTATAATTATTGTCCGGTTGTCATCCAGACAGATGCCAGTACGCGGTATGTATATTATTGCAGCAATATGAATTCCGGGGAAATCGTGGATTATATTGCGGTGCGAAAAGGTGACCGCACGCCGGATGGAAATTGGACGTGGGGAGAAAAACAAATTGCGCTTGCACCGTCGGAAGATGGATTTGATGCCCTGCATGTCTGCGATCCGGCTGTAGTCGCAGGTGAATTTGCCTATCAAAACGAGACGTATTCATACTTGATGGCCTATACCGGATCGGTAAGTCCGGACAGCCAAAACAATGAGGTTGGTCTTGCAGCTGCGAAGAGCCCCCTTGGCCCATGGGTTCGGATCGGCGGAGGCGATGCATTCCTGCCGTTTTGCCGCAATCCGGCGTACGACAATGAATTCCAGTGGGGATATGGTCAGCCAAGTTTGGTGAGTGCGGATAAAAGCGGGACGGTACTCCTGTTCTATTCTTCGGGAAATATTGGAGATCCGTCAACCAAAGTGGAACGGTGGAATTTTTCGAATTTAGAAAATCCGGTGCGGGAATTTTCATCGGAGCTTCCGACACAGGGGCTTGTCGATCTGGAAGGAACAGAAAATGATTTTATGAATAATGGAGATTTTGGCTACGACCCCGTAAACAATCGATTTGTTTCGGTCAGTGATTGCCATCCGAATCCCAGAGTCGCGGAGCCGGTGTTCATTTCCTCCCATTTTCGAGTTACATATCTATCGGATTTTGACAATGCGGCACTAGGCTTCTTGCCGGGAGACGTCTTTCAGACGCCAAACAATCACACCTGGTCGACTTTAAAAACAATCGGGCCGTCGGACACAGGGTTTCCGCGGAATCATAATACCGGTCTTGTGACAGATCAATATGGTTGGATGCTGCACCAGGAAACGGTGGAAGTCGCTTTTTCCTGCGGATTTATGGGGCCGTTTCCGGACTCAAGCTGGACGTACCGCATTCATTCTTTGGTCGTTTCATAAAATAAGCGTTACCGCAATCAGGAACAGTAGCGGTGAATGATTCCGGACTTTGAAGAGCCCAGAAGCATTTGCCGCCTGTTCTTTTCCAGAGGGCGAGGGAGAATGAATTCGGATCCTTTCATTTTTCTGCAAAATTTGCGTCTGTTCGATATAGAAAAAAGCGTCCGCATTTGGTAAAATGGGAGTGATTTGTAATCCGAACATCGAGCAGAGCAAGGATCAACTTCGGATCCGGCAGGATACAAGCTAGAATTGTGCATCAGAATAGTGCATCACGCGGTGACTCCGCAAAGCTTCCGTCGGAACGGCATCCGATATTACCGGCAGACCTGTGCGCGGACCGTTTTGCCTGGATTCACCAATGGAGCGTTGTGTTTGGATAGATTTCCAAACCGTTCGCTTGGCACGCGCAGACTTCTGCTGCAATTTGCGGTTGCAAAACCGCAGGGGGATATGTTTCGTGGTACAATAGGGAGGGGGATTGTGCAAGAGATGATGCTCGACTGGCGATTTATAGGAGCTGGATATCTGGTTCTCATCAATGGGATTGTTTTTGTGCTGTTCGGCGTCGACAAGCGACGGGCGCGCAGGCAGCAGTGGCGAATTCCAGAGGCAACGCTTCTCGGTTTTGCGGCGCTTGGAGGCTCTATCGGCGCGCTTTTGGGCATGCGGCTGTTTCATCATAAAACGCGGCATCCGAAATTTTTTGTGGGTGTTCCGGTAATCCTCGGTTTGCAGATCGCGTTGGCGGTCGTTCTCTGGCTGCGGTTTGGCTGATGCGGGGTGCTTTTCTGCTGGAAATATCTTGCTTCTTTGGGTCGATTCGAGTATAATAAAAACTATATTGACGATCAGTTTATGTACCAGGAGAAGCACGGTTGCGGGGACACAAGGGCAGATGCACAGTATGTTATAGCGCGCGGAGACCGCCGTTTTTCTGCACGTTAAAATCGGGCAGAACATCCAGGTGGGATGCGCAGAGAAATACCTTGATTTTTCCGGAACAGGCGTCTTGGTAATAAAACTCCGCAAAGATTAAACGTGTCTACGGCCAGCGCTGTACGTTGGCTATATATAAAATGATTTCGAAAGGATGCATCGAGATGGAATTGCTGAAATTAATCGAATTACGGCGGAGCGTCCGTGCGTATCAATCGAAGCCGGTTGAAAATGAGAAGCTAGCGCTCGTGCTGGAGGCCGGCCGCTTGGCGCCATCCGCTAGAAACGGGCAGGATTGGAAATTTGTCGTTGTGCAGGACAAAGCACTGATTGAAAAACTGGTACCTGCGTGCTGCGACCAGAAGTTTGTTGGGGAAGCACCGGCGTTTTTGGCAATCTGCTCCGATGACCATGACCTGATGCGCTGCGGTCAGCCGGTCGACACCGTGGACTGCTCCATTGCGCTGTCGTTTATGATGCTGCAGGCGGCGGAGTTGGGACTTGGCACCTGTTGGCTGGGGTCATTTTATGAGGATGCGGTGCGTGAAATTCTGCACATCCCGGAGCAGTATCGCGTTGTGGCAGTAACACCGCTGGGATATCCGGTGTCGGAGCCGAAACAGAGACCGCGGAAACCGATCGAAGAGCTGGTTGCGCAGGACGATCAATGGGCGTTTTAAAGAACGTCCAACGTTTCGGTTATTCTGGCGGAACAGTTCAAAAACGGGCGAATTTTTCGTCCGTTTTTTTGAAATAAAATAAATGTATACAACATTGAATACATATAAAAAGGAGAATCAACATGGACACCTCTTGGATGCATCCGGATTTTTTACAGGCTGCGGGTGCGGTGCCTGCCTATCAGCAGATTTACCGGCAGTTAAAACGAAAAATTCAGGAAGAAACGCTTTTGCCGGGCGCATTGCTTCCCGGAGAATTGGAACTCAGCCAAGCGCTTTCAGTTTGCCGGACAACGGTGCGGCGCGCGTTCCAGCTGCTGGAAGAAGAGGGGTTTGTGGTGCGAAAAAAGGGGAAGGGCAGTTTTGTGGCGACTCCGCAGCCGCGGACGACGCTGCAGAGTCTATATCGTTTTTCGCAGGAACTCCGGAAGGCTGGGCGTCTTCCGGAAATTCGGGTACTCTCGATCCGAAAATCGTACCCGTCTCCGGTTCTTGCTAAGCTGCTGGAAACAGCACAGGAACATCCGGTTGTCAAAATGGACCGGCTGTTTTTGCTGGATCAGGAACCGGTCTTTTTGGAGGCCACCTGTATTCCGGCATGTTATTTTCCGGATTGCAGCGCGGAAGTGTGCAGCGACACGCTTTGGCAGTTACTTTTTTCCGGATCCGAAATCCAGCCTATGGAAGCGGTCGAAACCTATGATGCGGCGCTGCTCAGCGAAAAACAGGCAGCGCTTTTGCAGTGTCCGGCCGGCTCTGCGGCATTCCAGATTCAGCGGGTTTCAAGGGAGCAACACGGAGCAGTTTTTGAGGTCAGCCGAATGGTTGCACCGGCAGGAAAAAATAAGCTTTCTCTGACATTTCAGCCCGGCGGCGTACGGGTTTCACATCCATGGATTGAGCCGAAAACAGACGGATAATTCCGCCTTTTTCCGCATAGGTATCTCTTGAGACACGAGCATCGGTTGACAAGAGCAAACACGCCTGCCGACGCGGCTTTTCGGTGCTTTTTGCCCCTTGACCTCGGCGGATGCCAGCGCACCTGCGGCGCAAAAGACGAAAATCACTCGAAAATACAGCATCACAGGTGTGAAACCGTTTTATCGGAGCAGCAATGCGCACAGACAAAGAAAAACACGCAGGGAATTCTGTTCGTATTTCTAGGCGTACCGTACGGCTCTGCTCGTCAAAACCTTGTCTCTTTTTGTTAACGGATGGTACTATCAAAACAAGTGTTGCGGAGGCGGAAAAACATGCAAAAGCAGAACCGGAAAACGGGAAAATCCACCATTTTTTGGGGCATATCGATTCTTTTCTGCATGATCGGTATCCTTCTTTTTCCTGCACAGGCAGCAAACGGCGCCGGGCACGGCGTTGCGTACAGTGTCCATATTTTGGTGCCGTCACTTTTTCCGTTTATGACGCTTTCTTCTCTGATGGTGCTTTCCGGCGCTGCAGAAAAAATCGGCGCGTTCTTTCAAAAAGCGGTGCATGGAATATTTTATTTGCCCGGCTCTGCCGGCGCGGTTATCCTGATGAGCCTGATCGGCGGCTATCCGGTGGGTGCAAAAAGCATTGCCGCGCTTTGGAAAAAAGGGGTACTTACCGAAAAACAGGCCGATCGGATGCTCTGCTTTTGTGTAAACTCCGGCCCTGCATTTGTGATAACAGCCGTCGGCTGCGGAATGCTCGGGAGCGTAAAATCCGGCGTGCTGCTTTTGATTTGCCTCATGCTGCCGCCGATTTTGTTCGGTGTGGTGCTCGGTGTTTTTGCACGGATCAAAGGCGGCGATTTCGGGAACGCGCCAGAAATTCCTGTAGAGAAAGCGCCGCAGACGGGCGTTTCGGCGCTGGTTTCCGCTACGACCGATGCTTCCCGCGCAACTTTCATCATGTGTGCATTTGTGATTTTGTTTCATACATTTGAGGCGCTGCTCGGGGCCTCCGGCTTTCTGACTTTTTTCGCACGGACGCTTTGCCGGTGCGGCGTTTCGCCTGACGCTTCCCAGGTGCTGCTTCCAGCGCTTCTGGAGGTTGTCGGCGGCTGCACAGCGTGTGCAGCATCCAGCGTCGGTTTGCCGTTCTTCGCTTTTGTACTTGGTTGGGGAGGGCTCTGCATTCATTTCCAGATTTTTGCAATGATCGGAAACCTGCCGTTTTCCAAGCTGCGCTTTTTTGCCTTCCGATTTTTACACGGCATCTGTTCCGCATTTTTCGTCCGATTGGGACAGCGGATGCTGCCTATAGAAATTCCGGCCTTTTCGGCGGTGACTGTCCCCACATCGGCTGCGTTTGCGTCTTCTTTGCCCGGTACGGTTGCGTTGCTTGCACTATCGGCATTTTTCCTTTTTTCTGCAAATGGGAGTGGCATTTGTCGAAAAAGGGTGCTATAATAAACAGGAAATCCGGAATGAACAGTCCGCAAAAGATCGACGTGCAAAAGGTGGGATCGAGATCATGGCGAAGAAAAAACAGTGGTTTGGAAACCATATTTCTCCCAATTGCAGTTATTGCGCATATGGAGACGGCGAAACGCGTCCGGAATGCACGCTGCATTTGTTTTTGGATATCGATGGCAGCTGTCCGAAATTCTTCTATGATCCACTCAAACGGACGCCGAATCCGGAATACGACATGAAAGTGTTCGATTTTAAGCCGGAAGATTTTCAGCTGTAATTTTTTAAATATGTAGGTTTGTCAAACAAATTGGACAGCGAACTCGGAGGAGAGAACCAGCGGAGTGGTCTCATGGGTAAGTTGTTAGAGCGGCGATTGTGAACGGCAAGCTGCTTTGCGAAATCATCCAGAGAATAGAAAGTGTGGCAGGAGTAAAAACGTTTCTGATCCTCGCGGCGGCTGCGCTCGACCTTGCCGTTGTGGCGCGGGGTATACGGGCGAATGCGCTTGTGGCGAACGCCCAGCTCAGCGGCAGTCTTTTCAAACAGCGTCGGTAAATCACGTTTGCTGTTTGAAAAACGGTTCGTAAACTCAAAGCCGTTGTCCTTCTGAACACACTCCACCTTGATGCCGCGGCGCACACACCACACTGTCAGTTTGCGCAGGAAATCCGCCGAGGAATAGGTAGACTGCTCCGGATAGGCGGCGAGGAAACGCAGGCGCGTGAACTCGTCAATGGCGGTGTACTGGAACAGCCGAAGGTTCGGATCTGCGATACAGCTGCGCGGCACGACCTTTACGTCGACCTGAACACGCTCGCCGGGATAGGTCATCTGCTCATACGGCTTGGGCTTGTATGTCTTTTTGGTCTTTTCGGCGGGAAACAGGCCCATTTTGCGCATAACTCGGAACAGGCTTTCCGGACAGCGTGTATAGCCGCGCTGCCGCAGACGGTGCCAAAGCTCGATCATGCCCAGGGTCGGGTTCCTGCGGCGCATGTCGCGGATGAGCTTCCGTTCGGCCTCCGTGTGCTGATTCGGATGACTGTGCGGCCGCCTAGACTGGCAGGCCAGGGACGCCACACTTCCGTCCCAGCACTGCTTCCAGAAGTAGATGTACGACCGGCTCTTGTTGTACTTCCGGCTGGCGCGGCTGACGCCGTATTTCTCCGCGTACTTCATTAGGAATTGCCGACATGCCATGTCTTGTGTTATACTCTTTCTCATGAGGGATATGGTCTCCTTTCGTCTAGTTGGTGTGTAACAACTTAACTTTAGCACATGAGATCCTATCTCTCATACCTTTTTATTCAATTGTCCAATATGTATTGTAGTCCTACAAATTTTCAGCTGTAATTTTTTAAATACTACTTGCGCCAGAATCGGTTTTGTGGTATAATTTTTCTCACAGTTTTACTCCGGGCTTTTATTGTCCGGAATCTGTGCAGGTGTAGTTCAATGGCAGAATGTCAGCTTCCCAAGCTGAACACGAGGGTTCGATTCCCTTCACCTGCTCCAACAATCGGCAAACTTCGATAGAGGTTTGCCGATTTAATTGTTGTCTTTAGACGTGGAAATAAACCCTCGGTACTACCGAGGGAAGAAAAAAGAGCGGAGCGACAAAAAAACAAGGCGAGCTTGGTGCGAGCGGAAAGACCTTGAAAAAAGAAGAACCTCTTGTAAAAAAGTAGTGGTTTGGCGACCGCATTACTAAAAAACAGGAGGTTTTTCAAATGAAAGAATGAGATAAAAAGCATAGCCCACAGCAAATATAGGTGTCAGTACATATAGTTTTTGCTCCAAAGCATAGGAGAAAAGAAATATATGGCAAGATGAAAAAGGATATAGGAGCAATACTTAGGAAATTATGGAATCAAAAGGGAGTAGAAAAAATAGAAGCAGAAGCATGTCCCGACCATATACATATGCTGGTGAGTATCCCACCGCACATTAAGTATAGCACAATTCATGGGATATCTCAAGGGGAAGAGCAGCTTAATGATTTTCGACAGGCATGCAAAATTAAAATACAAATACGGCTCAAGAAATTTTTGGTGTAGAGGATATTATGTAGATACAGTCGGTCGAAATAAAAAAGTTATAGCGGAATACATAAGGAATCAGTTAGAAGAAGATTATGCAGCAGGCCAGATTAGTATAAAAGAAATTACGGACCCGTTTACGTGTGACAAGAGAAAGTAGGCAAAAAAAGACAACCGCACGTGAGCGGTTGCCGGAGAATGTAATGCGGTGCTAAACTTTCGAAACCCCTTTTAGGGGTCAAGCCAGTAATCACCCCTTATAGGGGGTGGAGTAAACCACCGGTTCAACCGGTGGTTTTGGTTCACGTAGAACTGAAAAATAGGGAAGACAATCGTTTACAGGGGGTCCGGATTTTTTCGGGCCTTTTTTGTTTCGGAAAAACACTGGGCTGGGAAACGGAGAAAATGCTATGGACATACAGCAGGCGATTCGGAATTTTGTACCGCAGGATGCTTGCGAGCGCGAAAATAAGGCAGCGCTGCTTGCGGATCTTGCGCGCTATGGCGAGGGCCTCTTTTTACGCACGCAGGAGGATGCGCATCTGACGGCATCCGGCTTTATTTTGGATCCGGAAATGCGCGAGACACTGATGGTCTATCATTTGATCTATCAGTCGTTTTCCTGGACCGGCGGCCATGCAGACGGGGAAACGGACCTGCTTTCTGTCGCATTGCGGGAAGCAAAGGAGGAAACCGGCGTGACGGAAATTTGGCCGCTCAGCGGGCAGATTCTCTCGATCGACCGCTTTTGGGTTCCGGCGCATCAAAAGCACGGCCGTGCTGTAAAAGCGCATGTACATTATTCGGTGGCTTATGGGCTGATTGCCCCCAAAAACCAGACGCTCACTGTAAAATCCGATGAAAACAGTGCGGTTGAGTGGATCGCAGAATCCATGCTGGAAGAAAACTGTCAGGAAAAGAAGATGCTTCCTGTCTATCGTAAGATCTGGGCGCGGATGCAGGCCATCAATGCTGAACGGGCGACGCTCTATGCACGCTTACCGGGCGCCTTGCTTCCCTGGTATAAGGAACATGCGCGGAATCTGCCCTGGCGGCAGGACCGGGAGCCATACCATGTGTGGGTTTCGGAAATTATGCTGCAACAGACTCGTGTGGAAGCAGTAAAAGGGTATTATGCGCGATTTTTAGCGGTGCTTCCCACTGTGGAAGCGCTTGCGGATGTTGAAGAAGAAAAGCTGCTCAAGCTTTGGGAAGGCCTCGGATACTATAGCCGCGCCCGGAATTTGCAAAAGGCGGCGCGGGAAATTGTGACGCGTTATGGCGGGCGATTTCCGGATTCGTATGACGGAATCCGGGCGCTGCCCGGTGTCGGCGATTATACGGCAGGCGCAATTGCTTCGATTTGCCTGGAGCTTCCGATTGCTGCGGTGGACGGGAACGTGATCCGTGTGCTTTCACGGATTTTGGAACGCTTTGATCCGAGCGGATCGCCTGCGCTGAAAAAGCGCCTGGCTGCGTCGCTGGAAGCCGTTTACCCGATTGGAAATTGCGGCAATTTTACGCAGAGTCTGATGGAACTCGGCGCAACGGTCTGTACGCCGAACGGCGCGCCCAAATGTGCGCTTTGCCCAGCAGGATCCTTTTGCAGGGCATTTCAGCATGGCACCGTCGGCCTTTTGCCGGCAAAACAGCCGAAAAAGCCGCGCAGAACGGAACAGCGGACGGTATTTGTCTATTTCTGTGAAGGAAAATTGGCTGTTCGGCGCAGAAAGGCGCGCGGATTGCTTGCAGGCTGCTGGGAACTTCCAAACTGTACCGGCTGGCTTTCCGAACAGGAAGCCGCAGCTGCTGCCGGGGAAGATGGTGTTTATCCGGTTTCCCTTGACCGTGCTTTGCAGAAAAAACATATCTTCACCCATATGGAATGGGAGATGGTCGCCTATTTCTTTTCCTGCAAAGCAGAGAGTGATTGCTTCCGCTGGGTAACAAAAGCAGAGCTGCAGGAAGAAATTGCCCTGCCGACGGCATTTCGGATGTTCCTTTCGGACCTGTAGAATTTTCCGATTCAGGTCTGAATTAAAAAAACAAAACGCGATATACAACGATATACAATATATATAATGAAAAGACCCGGACGGTTTTTTGGACTGTACCCAAGAAAACGGACAGTGAAAAAAAGCAGCTCCTGTTGTAGAATAGAAGCTACAACAGGAGGTGCAGTCATGTCGAGAGGATATATGAAAGTAGAGGCGCTCAGCGAAGAAGTGTTCCGGCGAAAGGCCGCAGGAGAAACGAACCGAGAGATCGGTGTCCATTTCGGACTGCGCAAGGCACAAGTCAAAGGACTTGTCAATCGCCAAAATCGCAAACAGCGACTGATTGCCAACGGCTATGTTCCGCAGCCGAAAGGCCGGCCGTGCAAAGCTTCGATCAGCGAAGAACGAAAGCGAAATAACGAACTGATCGAGCTGCGGATGCAGATGGAGCTGCTGCGAAATTTTCTGTTCGAAGCTGGGAGGAGGTGAAGCTGAAATACCGGGTGATCGAGCGTTTTCGCGGGAAATATCCGATCGGCTCCATGTGCCGTATGTTTGAAGTCTCCCGCAGCGGCTGCTATGCCTGGCGAAAACGGCAAGGCAAGCCCGAAAAAGATCAGTGGCTTGCCGATCTGATCATCGACTGCCAACAGCGCAGCAAACAGACCTGCGGCTGCCGCCGCGTTCGCCGCTGGCTGGAACGACAGCATGGCAGAAAAGTCAGCATCAAAGCCATTTTGCGCATAATGCGCAAGCTCGATCTGCTCTCACAGGTACGCCGCCGCAAGCCGTATCGGAACTATCAGCAGGCCGTTCACAAATATCCAAATCTGCTGCAGCGTGCGTTTGCCCAACCATTCCCCAATCGTTTTTGGGCAACCGATATCACCTATATTCCCGCAGCTAAGGGAATGGTGTATCTGTGTACCGTACTGGATCTGTGCGGAAAAATGGTGCTGGCGTACCGGATCGGCGGTGATATGACCGCTTCGCTGGTGACGGATACCGTTCGGGATGCCTGTAAAAAAGAGAGGGACGCTGATGGACGAATCCTCCACAGCGGCCAAGGGTCACAATACACATCCCAAGCATACTTTGACCTAAGCCAAGAATCCCACATTCAGCCGTCGATGTCCAGCCCCGGATGCCTTTATGACAATGCGGCAATGGAAAATTTTTTCGGGACGCTGAAAACAGAGTGCCTGTATCGGAGAAAATTTTCGTGCCGGGCCGAAGTCGAACAGGCGGTGGCGGAGTATGTGCGATTCTACAACTATGAGCGGATCAACCTGAAGAACGGCCTCACTCCGTTTGAAACCCGGAGTGAGGCCGTGTAATTCGCCGCTATTCTGCGACTGGGCGCTTTTTTCTTTGTCTGTTCGCTGGGAAACAGTCCATTTGCTGTACCGGGTCCTTTTAGAAAGTCCTTTTTAAAGATATCATCCGCTATGCGGTCAAGTCAGCGACATGACCAGAACAATTAGGATAATCAGCGGAAGAATAAACGTCATGTACGGACGAATCCAGCGGGGAACTTTGATGCCCTTTTCACCGCTGTTGACTTCCTCATAGTAATTTTTCCATCCCCAACCATATCGCGTGGTGCAGAAGAGAACATAGATCAGGCTGCCGATCGGAAGCAGGAGGTTCGAGACAATATAGTCCTCAAGGTCCATAAAGCTTTTGCCGAAAACCGTGATATCCGACCAGATGTTCAGGCTGAAAATGCAGGGCAGCGACAGCACGAGCATCAGAAGAATGTTGATAATGGCGATTGTCCGGCGATTCAGGTGCGTCAGCTCCAGCCAGAATGACATGATATTTTCAAAAACCGCGATGACTGTAGAGAACGCGGCGAAAATCATGAAGAGGAAGAACAGGGTTCCTACAATTCGTCCGCCCGGCATCGCATTGAAAATCGAGGAGAGTGTCGTGAACAGGAATCCGGCGCCGACGGTTCCGGCGTCGGCAGTCACACCGTCGTTGTAAGTAAAGCAGGCGGGGAAGATAATCAGACCGGAGCAAAGCGCGACCAGCGTGTCCAGGCTGACGATGGTCAGAGATTCTCCGAGCAGACGGCGGTCTTTTCCGATATAGCTGCCGAAAATGGCGATCGAACCGATGCCGATGCTCAAGGTGAAGAAGGCCTGTCCCATTGCGGAGGAGATGACGGTCCAAAGTCCGGCCTCGCGGATATGTTCAACAGAAGGCACCAGATAAAAACGCAGGCCTTCTGCGGCTTTCGGAAGCGTGCACGAATAGACGGCGAGACCGATCATCAGAATAAAGAGCGCCAGCATCATGCCTTTTGTGATGCGCTCCACGCCTTTTTGCAGCCCAAACGAACAGACCGCAAAGCAGATGAGAATAACCGCAAAGGTGGAACCGATCATCAGTCCTGTATTGCTGACCATATCGCCGAAAACACCGCCCAGCGCTTCTGCGCCGGAAACCGATTCCATTTCACCGGTCAGATACTTGAAGAAATAAATCAGCATCCAACCGGAGATGGTGGTGTAAAACATCATCAGAAGATAGTTGCCGGCAAACCCGAGCCCCTTCATCCAGTGCCATTTTTGCCCTTTCTTTTCCAAGACATCAAATGACGAGGCAATGCTGCGCTGGCTGCCGCGGCCGACTGCAAGCTCTGCCGTCATAATCGGAATGCCCAAGAGAATGAGAAAGGCAATGTAAATCAGGACAAAAGCCGCGCCGCCGTAGCTGCCGGTTGTGATCGGAAAACGATAGACGTTTCCAAGGCCGATTGCGCAACCGGCTGAGATTAGAATAAATCCCAGGCGTGACCCAAATTTTTCGCGTTCTTTCATGTCTCCATACCCCTTATCTTGTTTTTAAGAAAATGAACTTTACCATTTTACCATGTTTTCAGAGTGTTGTAACGAAAAATGAAAAAATTTTTTGAGAAACAACATCTTTGTGGAATTTGTAAAATTTGAGGGAGCAAAATTTGACAAATTTGTTCCCGGCATTATGGAAACTGTGGCGGCTTGTCGGCGAATAAAAAATTTGCGCGGCTGCTCTGCCAAACGGAGCAATCTCACTTTGAACCATGCGACCGAAAGACATAAAACATGGCTGTGCAAGATGAAACAGCAGAACGAAAGAGAAATCTTAAACAGACAGGGAAATCTCGAATTTCCGGATGACACGGATTCGGAAATCGCCGATACTGCGTATGGTATTATGGTATGTAAAAAGGGACGCCGCCCGCAGAGCCTGGTAGATCGAAATTTCTTACGAAAGCGGATATAACCGGTTGGTGTTGGAAACAACTCGCCGCCGAGCTTGAAGCAGTTCCCGCTGAAAAAGATGAGCTGCCGAACGAAAAGTAATGATTTATTAACCATCGGTGCGCATAGGAACCTTGTGTTGGGAAAAATCGGCAGGCGAAACGCTTTTTTCTTTATTATGGAAAAATTATGGAAAGAAATACAGTTTATTGTATAGACGCTAAAAACCCTCCCGCATGCTGGGTCGTCCGCAAAAAAACGGCCTCACTCCGTTTAAAATCCGGAGCAAGGCCGTGTAATTCGTCGCTATTCTGCGACAGAGTGATTTTTTATTTGTCTGTTAAACGGGGAACGATCCAATCCGGAGCAAGGCCGTGTAATTCGCCGTTATTCTACGACTGGCGCTTTTTTTCTTGTCTGTTCGTTGGGGCGTGGTCCACACACAGTATGGGAGAGAGTTTGTATTGGCAGCTAATTCAGCGTTTGGTTCCAAGGAAGAACAGTGCAACGGTACCGGGGCCGGAGTGGGAACCGATGACCGGTCCGATGTAGTTGATAAAAATGGTTTTGACTTTCATCTTTTCGCGTACCCGCTGCGCCACATATTCGGCATCTTCCCTGCAGTCTCCGTGGCTGATGAAAATGGTTTGATCGGCGGGGAGCATCGCGGTATTTTCCATATGGGAAACCAGTGCGTCGAGAGATTTCCGGCGTCCGCGCACCTTTTCTACCGGTACAAGATGGCCTTCGTCATCCACATGCAGAACCGGTTTGATCCCCAGCATGGTGCCGACCATGGCAGCCGCTGCGGAGATCCGGCCGCCGCGCTTGAGGTGATTGAGGTCATCCACCGTGAACCAGTGGCAGAGCCCCAGCTTGTTGTCCTCTACCCAATGAAAAACCTCGTCAACAGATTGTCCGGCAAGGCGTTTCTGTGCGGCGTGATAGACCAGCAGCCCCTCTCCCATGGAAGCGCAGCGGGTATCGGTCACATAAATCTTGCGATCCGGATACTTTTCTTGTAATTCGTCGCGGGCCATGCAGGCGCTGTGATAGGTTCCGCTCAGTCCGGAAGAAAAGGCCATATAATAAACGTCAAGTCCTTTTTTGAGCGTCGGTTCCAATGTGTCGACCAGCTGCGAAGCGTTGAGCTGCGTCGTGACAGAAACTGCGCCTTCCCGGATTCGGGCATAGAACGTTTTATTGTCCATATCGCGTCCATCCAGATAGTTGCGATAGTCTTTTCCTTCTATGGTAAACATCAGCGGAAGAATGGTAATCTCGAGTTCTTCTGCCATTTTGGCTGTGATATCGGTTGTGGAATCCGAAAACAGGGCAAAGGAAGGAATGATTTTATTTTTTGCCATAATAGCCACCTCGTTTGTCATTGCGCCTTTCCGTTTGGTGTGCAAACGGAAAAGAGAGAGCCGGAAAAACCGGTCAAAAAACGCAGTATTTTTTTCATTATAACAAATGAAGGGCGGCTGTGTCCAGTAAATTTCAAAAGAAGCTAGGATTTTGATTTCGGTTTTTGGAAAATTTCCCGTAATCCGATTAAAAACAGGAAAACTCCAAATCCGCGCCGCAGCCAGTCGACAGAAAGGAGAGAGGAAACAAGACTGCCAGCAGCTGCGCCGGCAAGCCCGCAGAGAATCGCCGGCAGTGCACTTTTTACATCGATCAATTTTTTTCGAAAATAGGAAACAAGCGCCAGGCAGGCACATGGAATAAAAAGCAGGAGATTGATTCCCTGGGCGGTGTGCTGCGCGATGCCCTGTACCAGCGTCAGATAGATAATCAGAACGCCTCCGCCGCCCATTCCCATTGCGCCGAGCATGCCCGCGAGAATCCCGGCGACTGCAAGCCAGACCGCGCTCATCCGAACACCATCCGCACTGCGGCCCAGAGAATCAGAAGGCCAAATACAATATGCAGAAACCGCGGTTTGCATCGCGGCAGCAGCCAAGCGCCGAGCAGAGAGCCACCGAGCATCCAGGGCAGGTAGGGGAGCGCATCCTGCAGGGCGACGTGCCCGTTCCAGAGATAGATTCCGGCGCTCAGCACGCAGATCGGCAGAATGATCGAGACAGACATCGCGTGGCTCTTAACTTCTTCATATCCCGCACGTTCAAGCATCGGGACGACAACCATTCCGCCGCCGGCGCCGAACAGACCGTTTAAAAAGCCGGCGAAAAGCCCGCCGAGCGCAGTCCACCACTTTTTTTGTTTGGCAGTTTTCATAGACGGCTCCTTCCTGCACACATCAGATATACGGTTAGTCTTTCACGGCACCGGCAAAAAATGCGCAAAATGAAAAGCTTCCGGCCGTCTACGAAAATCATTTCAGCGAACCTGTCACGATGCGCAAAGCGCTGCAGATTCTTTATGCAGGATCAGGCATAAAAACCGGGACATAAAAAAACAGGAAAGCTTTAGCGCTTTCCTGTTTTTTCTTTTTTGGCCCCGCCCGGCCGTAACGGTGCGATAATAACCTGCCTACCAGTTAAGCAGGTGGGTGTCCTCCCAACGGGTTCACGCTCCCTTCTTCCGGCCAAAGCCGGGAGGTCTGCAATCCGCCGCTGGAGCCGGGCTCCCTTTTAATGCGTTGTAGGGTTATTGTGCAACGATTCGCGCACCGGGCAGGAAATCAGAAAGACGGGAATTATTCTTCCTCGTCGTCTCCGTCTTCATACATTTCTTCGAAACGGCTTTCGAAGATTTCAGCCAACCGGTCGAGCAGCTCTTCATCTTCTACTTCGGCGAGCTGTTCTTCACCGTCTTCTTCGACAACCTCGAAGATATAGTAGGTGTCTGCTTCGAGAGATTCTTCCGGTGTTGCAAAGGTCGGAAGAAGGGCATAGAACACGCCGTCTTCATTTTCAATTTCGTCTAAAATTTCAAACTCATGTTCTTCGCCGTCATCATCAATTAACGTAATCAGATCTGCGCTGTATTCATCGCTCATAGCTGGTAAGCTCCTTTCCGAAATTCTCTGTTACCGAGAACCGCGTACTCTATTTTACATGTCTGCGCGTCAGAAGTCAATACCAGGCAGCAAATTTGAAGAAAGATTTGTGAATTTTTAAAATATAGTAAAAATAATTAAAAAAGATATTGACAGTTAAATAATTATAATATATAATAATGACAGGTTCAGAGATTGATTTCAGAACAGAGTCCCAAAAGTGTGCGATTTGGATTGGGAGTGCCTCTGAGCAAGTCGCAAAGAAACTGCTTTATTGCAGTGCAGTTTCGTATGAAAGCAGATTTACAAGATCTGGCCGGTAAAGCGGATGCGCTGATCTGTTTCGTTTTCATCTGCAGTGTTGTGTGGGGAAAGTGAAACAGAAAAAGCAGGTTTCTGTTCTCCAGATGAATTCGCAGATTTTGAATGAAATCTGGAAATTCAGGCGGGATGGGACGGATTTTACGAAAAGAGAAAGGGGTGGGTCCAATGGTTCAGGAAGAATCTTCTTTTTTCAGCGGCCGGTCCGTTGGGCTGGCTCGCTGATTCAAGCGCAATCTCCCCGAAATTGTCATAAATCTCCCTCTTTGATAACCCCGGAAGGAGAGCCTGACAGTGCGGAAATTGGTCTGGCGTTTTAAATGTTTGTGCAGTACAGAAGAATGTAATTCAACTGCTCTCCATGCATAAAAGATGTTGTGTGATCGAAACGCTTGGCCGGAAGAACTTGTATCGGGCGATGTCTTTCGGGCGGAAGAGTAAGGACCCGGAGATGTTTCCGGAGAATATCCGACAGTGAAGAATGCGACTGTTTCTGACAACTACCGCTGTTTTGGCTTTTTTGAAAAGCAGGTTTTGTTGCGGGAATGAATGTTTCTACAGCAATTTGAGTAAGAAAAATGCGGGTATACGAGAAAGAAGTGCATGCTGTTTGATATCCGGATCCGAAACACACAAAAATAGAAGCTGTGATTTGGAGAACTATTGCGGTGCACAGCAGCGTTGTATCGACGCTGACAAGAGAGAATCATGCGCAGGGTGAAAGGCTGCGCTGAACTACAGTGTTTTCCGGACACAGTGGCTTGTTCAAACCCTTATGATATTGATATAGATTGTTATGTCCGTAGAATAGGGATCAGGTGATTTCCGGATTCTGGCGGAAAAAGTGCCGGTGCGGAAGCAATTGCTGTGCATCGTGCAAAAGAAAGACTATGCGTTTGTCTGCCGGGTGCGAAATCCGGTGTCAGAAATCCGAAATCCGAAAACAAACCAAGCCTCCGATGATCTTCATCGGAGGCTTTTCTGCGCTTCCATAAGAGGAAAAAGCAAGATTTTAAAATTTGTTCATAATAAACCAATTTTTTTGAAATAAATTTAAATCAAAATAGTTTTAAGCTAAAACTAATAGCGGTGCGGAAGGGGGGACCATATGGAAGCGCAAACGGACTTTGAAAAGCGGATTTACCAGTTTTACCGATCCTTATATGTCAAAATGGAGTCGGCAATTTCTGCGGCGCTTGCAAACGAAGGGATTACGGCCATTCAGCTGCGGATTCTTTCCGAGCTGGATCTGACAGAGGGGCTTCCAGTCGGCGAACTTGGCGTACGCCTGGGGATGAATACTGGAAATTGTTCCTCGGCGTGCAAACGGATGGAGAGCCGCGGACTGTTATTGCGGACACGCGCGCAGGAAGATGAACGTGTTGTCCGGGTCGCGATCGCGCCGAAAGGAAAAGCGGCACTGAAACGGATTTACCGGTTGCTGTCTGAGCGGCAGGAGGCAGTGCTTTCCCGGATGACCCCGGAAGAACAGCGTGCGATGAGCGAGAGCATGGATCGGCTGGAAGCATACTTTCAGCAACTATCATAAGGAGGCGAAGAAAAAATGGTTGATATGGATTCTCAAAACAAAACTCCGAAAAAACCACTCATTTTTTACTATTTGATTGCGATGCTGGTGCTGATGCTTCTCAACGCGCTTCTATTTCCGGCGCTGCTGCAGACCAGCGTGACAGAGGTCGGCTATAATGAATTTCTATCCATGGTCGATGACGGCAAGGTCGAGGAAGTTGCGCGCGATGATACGGAAATTGTGTTCACAGCGAAAGATGAAAACGGAAAAGAGAGTTATTATAAAACGGGAATCTGGCCGGATGATTCCACATTGACGCAACGCCTGGAGAAAGCCGGTGTCAAATTTACGGCCGAAATTCCGCAGCAGAATTCACCGCTGCTCAATTTTATCCTGACCTGGATTTTCCCGATTGTTCTGTTTGTCATCATCGGACAGATTCTTTCCCGGATGATGATGAAACGGATGGGCGGAGCCGGAAATGCCATGACGTTTGGCAAGGCGAATGCAAAGATTTATGCAGAAAAGGAAACCGGGGTTACCTTTGCGGATGTTGCCGGTGAGGATGAAGCGAAAGAAGCGCTGACGGAAATCGTGGACTTTTTGCACAATCCGGGCAAATATACGGAAATCGGCGCAAAGCTGCCGAAGGGCGCTCTGCTGGTGGGACCTCCGGGAACCGGTAAGACGTTGCTTGCCAAAGCCGTGGCCGGCGAGGCAAAGGTTCCGTTTTTCTCGATTTCCGGATCAGAATTTGTCGAAATGTTTGTCGGAATGGGCGCCGCAAAAGTGCGTGACCTCTTTAAACAGGCAAACGAAAAAGCGCCCTGCATTGTCTTTATTGATGAAATTGATACCATCGGGAAAAAGCGCGACGGCGCAGGCGCAATTGGCGGAAACGATGAGCGCGAACAGACGCTCAACCAGCTTTTGACGGAAATGGACGGCTTTGACGGACGAAAAGGCGTGGTGATTCTTGCTGCGACGAACCGTCCGGAAACGTTGGATCCAGCCCTTTTGCGGCCGGGTCGCTTTGATCGCCGGATTCCCGTGGAACTGCCAGATCTTGCCGGACGGGAGGCCGTTTTGCGGGTTCATGCAAAGGACATCCGCATGGACAGCAAAATCGACTGGAACGCAATTGCGCGCGCAACCTCCGGCGCTTCCGGTGCAGAACTTGCCAATATTGTGAATGAGGCTGCCCTGCGCGCGGTACGCATGGGACGCGATACCGTGATACAGGAAGACCTGCAGGAGAGCGTGGAGACCGTAATTGCAGGATATCAGCGTAAAAATGCGGTGTTGTCTCCGGAAGAAAAGAAGATTGTTGCATATCACGAAGTCGGACATGCCCTCGTGGCGGCAAAGCAGAGCAACTCTGCACCGGTTGCAAAGATTACCATTGTGCCGCGAACCTCGGGCGCGCTTGGCTACACCATGCAGGTTGATAGCGGCGAGCGGTTCCTGATGAGCCGTGAGGAACTCGAAAACAAGATCGCAACGTTGACGGGTGGACGCGCGGCGGAAGAACTCATTTTCCATTCGATTACAACGGGTGCTTCAAACGATATTGAACAGGCCACAAAGCTTGCGCGTGCGATGATTACCCGGTACGGAATGTGTGCGGACTTTGATATGGTGGCGCTGGAAACCGTCTCGAATCAGTACCTCGGCGGAGACGCTTCTCTTGCCTGTTCGGCAGAAACGGCCGGAAAAATCGACACGATGGTTGTCGACATGATCAAGGCGGCACATGCCAAGGCCACTGCGATTCTGCAGGAGAATGAACCGAAGCTCCACGAGCTTGCAAAGTACCTTTTGGAAAAAGAATCCATTACCGGCGAGGAGTTTATGGAGATTCTTTCCAAGTAACGCCTGAAATCGTATTTTATATGAAATTGCATCCGGACAAATCGGTTTGCCCGGATGCAAGGATGATTTTCCTCAAATAAAAAAAGAGTCACATGGTGCAGTGCATCATGATATGTACCCGGTTTTCTGGACACCGGCTTAAAAATGAATAATTAACTTTCCATCATGGATGCTTCCCTGAATTTAGAGGGAGGCATCCATTTTGTTTTAGCTTGGATTCTGGTGTTATTGTAATAATCAATATACTCGGCAATCGCCTTAGAGAAGGATTCAAAGGAAGGATAATCCTTCTCTAATCCATAGAACATTTCATTTTTTAGTCTACCGAAGAAGGTCTCCATAATGCAGTTGTCATAGCAGTTGCCTTTTCTGGACATGGATTGAATGATTCCGTGCTTCTGAAGTTCATTGCGGTAGAATACGTGCTGGTACTGCCAGCCTTGATCTGCGTGCATAATCAGCCCTTGGGTTGACGGAAATCGTTCAAACGCTTTCGTCAGCATATCTTTAATTTGTTCCATGTTCGGACTGGTAGAGAGACTGTAGGAAATAATCTCATTGGTATTCATGTCAAGAATCGGAGAAATATAGCACTTGCCCCAAGACAGGTTGAACTGTGATACATCTGTTGTCCACTTTTGCAGCGGTTTCTCGGTACTGAAATCTCGGTTGATAATGTTATCAGCGACCTTGCCTGCATCGCCTTTGTAAGAATGGTACTTCTCCTTGGGACGTTTGCCAAACAGTCCAAGCTGATTCATGATTCG
>NZ_JACRSN010000011.1 GCF_014384705.1 Yeguia hominis
TTCGCCGGAACACTTCTTCGCTGAGCGCCTCTGCTTTCGTATCTCCTCTCGACATGACTGCACCTCCTGTTGTAGTTTCTATTCTACAACAGGAGGTGCTTTTTTTCACTGTCCGTTTTGATGAGGATAGTCCACATGAAAATGGATTGCAAGGCTTTCTTTATAGCAAAAACTCAAAACGCTCACAGCAAAGATCCTTTTCCCGAATTTTTGTCATCGTTCGGACTCATTTTTTAAATTCACGGAACAGCTTTTCCGCACGCGCTTTCTGTGCAACATTGACATCGTCATTTTTCGCATCTTTGTAGATCATCAGATATTTTCCATTATCCGAAAGAATTGCAGGCGTTTCTGTTCCGAGCAGCGTAAATGTTCCGTTTTTCTTGATAGAATCCAGCATGGATTTTCCCGTATCGTTTAAATGATCCAAATCATAAGCATAAAGCTCTACCGTAACGCTTCCGCCTTCAAAGGAATGCACGTACATGTTTCCAGCTTCTGCACCGATCATATCCGCACGCATTTCAGTTGCATCCCCACTGATAATTTCCGAATCTTTCAGATACTTGCAAAGACCGTCCAATGAGTCTTCATAGTCATCCTGAGAAACTTCGGCGGGCGCAGAAGAACTGCTTTCATCGGCATTTGCAGGTTCAGAAGACTGGTTTCTCCAATCTCCGGCACCACAGGCAGTAAAAATTACGAGCAGGCAAAACGCCAGCATTAAAATCGATACTTTTTTCAAATTCATGTATTTTCCTCCGTCCATATATTCGGAATTCTGAGAATAATTATACCTTCCGCCTCCTGTAAAAGCAAGCGAATCTTCTATTTTTCAAAAAAGCTGTTCTCTTCTTAAATGCGCATCTGGATTGCTTCATGCAAATTTCGAATCTGAATTTCTGTAGAACCCGCTTCATATTCGCCGTCAAGCGTCCAGGGAAGCTGATTTTTCGAATAAAATGCAATCTCTGAAGTTGGGAAGAATTTAATCACTTCCCCATCAAATTGGTGTGTCAAAATGCCTAAAATAATTTTTTGCGTCTCTGCCGCATTTTTCGGACTCTTAATCAGCATGACCTCAAATTTTCCGTCACGCATATCCACGGCCGATTCGCTGAGTTTCACAATTCCGCCGATGGATGTAGAATTGCTGACGCATCCGAAGAGATATTCATCCTCCCAAGTTTGATTTTCAACTGTAATTTTCATCTGATAAGGATGAATGGTATGCAGATCCTTCATCCCTTCTATGATATAGGCCAGATGTCCAAGCGCGTTTTTCACATACTGCGGTGTCGCATAAGAGCTTTCTGTAAAGGCTCCAAACGAGGCAACATAGGAAAAATACCGCGAATTAAACTGTCCGACATCAATCGGTGTCGGCGTACCACACACTGCGCGCCGGGCGGCCTCCAGCAGATTTGAGGGAATCTTCATGCTGGATGCAAAATCGTTTGTCGTGCCCGCGGGAATATATCCGACCATCGGCGGATTTTCAAGCGGTAAAAGTCCACAAAGAACCTCATTGAGCGTTCCGTCACCGCCGCAGCAAACAACGGCATCAAAAAGCATGCCGCGTTCCCTGCAAATTCGCGTCGCGTCTCCTTTTCCGCTGGTTGTGTATACGGTTACGTCCTGATTTTGTCTGCAATATAGGTCAATGATATCGGGCAGCGCTGCTTTAATCTTCATCATGCCTGCGTGCAGATTGACAATGAGAAGTAATTTTTCCTGTTTTTCCACAATCCGTCCATCCTTCTGTTGAAAATTAAAACTGTATTTCAAAAAATTGATACTTCATATGAGCTTTGGCTCTAGTTTGCCAAATCAATTTTAAAATTTTCATTTCTTAAAATAAAGCCAGCTGTTTGCCGACAAAAACCATCAAAAAAATCGTGACAATCGAAAACGCAGAAGAAAAAACGACATGTTCTGCGGCAAGTTCTGCATCTCCCCCCATTTGCTGTGCCATCGTATAAGAATTCACCGCAGCCGGCGCGGCAAATGCAACCATCAAACTGGCCAGATCCGGTCCGCGAAATCCAATCAACGCAGCCAACGTTACAAAAATTGCCGGCGCAGCAATCAGTTTTCCGATCAGCATAACCGTAAGCTGACGAAGATTCCCTTCCACTTTGGAAAAGGTAAACGAACCGCCCAAAATAAACAGCGCCAGCGGCGTCGCAATGCCTGCTATATCAGAAATCGGCTTCATGATTACATGCGGAAAGGAAATTTGCAGTTTTAAAAGCAAAAATCCGAGAAACGAGGATAAAATCAGCGGATTGGTTAAAATGCCTTTGAGAATTTTTTTCGGATTCATTTTTCCGCCGCGATAGACTTCCAACACAATTACAGAAAGAACATTTACCATCGGAACCGCCACCACGACCAAAAGGGAGGCAATTGCCGTATCCTGGTCCGGACAAATGGCTTTTACCAGCGGAATTCCGAACAATACATAATTTCCCCGGAACATACCCTGGATCATCACGGATTTCTTTTTGCTATCCGGTTCAAAATGCGATACAAACAGCCAACTCACCAAAAACAAAAACACAAGACCGCACGCAACAAACACGAAAATCCACGGATTTGCCTCTAAATTGACATCCGCCGTCATAATATTTTCGCAAATCATCACCGGGACAAAAATCCGAAAGGTCAGATTATTCATTTTTTCAATGGCATGGTCGTCAATCAGCTTCAGCTGTTTTGCACCATAGCCGAGGCCCATAATGATAAACAGAGGCAGCACAATATTTGCCGACAAAATCAGATTTTTCAAATTCATCCCCGCTTTTCGATCCGCACGACAATCCGTATCTAAAAAATCAGGAATATCTTATCACAAATTCGTCGTTTCTTCAATTTTCATTCGTAATTTTTTACTTTGCGGACAAAATAAGATCGGTATCTGCTTCTAAAAAAGTCCTGTAAAAGGAGAAAATAATCATGAATAGCCGAAAAATTGTTATCATTGGAACCGGAATGGTCGGCATGAGTTATGCCTATACCCTATTAAATCAAAATGCCTGCGATGAATTGATTCTTTGCGATCTCGACAAAACCCGTGCTGAAGGAGAAGCGATGGATTTGAATCATGGGCTTGCCTTTTCGGGCTCTCATATGAAAATATCCGCCGGAACCTATCCGGACTGCAAAGATGCGGACATTGCCGTCATCTGCGCCGGCGTTGCACAAAAACCAGGAGAAGAACGGACGGCGCTTCTGCAAAGAAATGCGGAAGTTTTTCGATCCATCATCGAACCGCTGATGGAATCCGGTTTTCATGGAATTCTGCTCATTGCAACCAATCCTGTAGATATCATGGCGCAAATTGCACACAAACTTTCCGGCCTTCCCGCCGGACGGGTTCTCGGTTCCGGCACTGCTTTGGATACCGCGCGCCTGCGTTATCTGGTCGGCGGATATTTTTCCGTTGATCCACGAAATGTCCACGCCTATGTCTTAGGAGAACACGGCGAGACCGAATTTGTCGCATGGTCGCAAGCCTATCTCGCGACAAAGTCTCTCGCTGAAATTTGCGATACCTCGCACGGAAAATTTCAGAAGGAACCGCTTTATGCAATTGAAAATGAAGTCCGTAATTCGGCTCAAAAAATTATCCAGGCAAAAAAAGCAACGTATTACGGAATCGGACTTTCTTTGCTTCGAATTACCCGAGCGCTTCTTGGAGACGAAAACAGCATTCTGACTGTTTCTGCTGCGCTCAACGGAGAATATGGAGAATCCGGGGTTTACGCCGGCGTTCCCTGTATTTTAAACCGGCAGGGCATTCGAGAAGTGCTTGTTCTTCCGCTCAATGAAAAAGAAAGCGCGCAGATGCAGCATTCCTGCCACACCCTACGCGAGCTTTCCAAAAATATTTTAATTTAATCTTCTCCTTCCCGGAGATTGGAAAGACTTTTTTTCCAGATTGAAGGAGAAAGAATCGCCAAAACAGGAAAAATTTCAAGCCGTCCGAGCAGCATATCCAGAGAGAGAACCAATTTGTTAAATCCGGAAAAAATTGAAAAATTCTTTGTCGGACCAACCAGATCAAATCCCGGACCAACATTATTAAAACACGTAATGACTGCGCTCAAACTTGTAAACAGCCCTTTATTGTCCAAAAGCACCAAGATAAAAGACAGCACAATTAATCCAAAATAAGCGGTTGTGTAGACGCCGACCGTGCTCTGTACGGTTTTTTCAATCGGACGCCCGCGCAGCCGTACGATTCTGACCGCGCCGGGATGCAGTGTCCGGCTAATTTCCTGCCTAAGAGATTTGATCAGAATTAACACTCTTGATACCTTAAACCCGCCCGCGGTAGAACCCGCAGAACCGCCTATCATCATCAGCAAAAGCAGGACGCCTCTTGAAAAATCCGGCCATTTATCAAAATCTGTCGTTGCAAATCCGGTCGTAGACATCACGGAGGTTACCTGAAAAAAGGCATCGCGGAATGCTTGTGAAACATTCTGATAGAGCGGAAGAATGTCGAGTAAGATAACCGTTGTCGAAACAACAACCAGTGCAAGATAAAGCCATAATTCTTCATCGTGCAGTATCGCTTTGACTTCCCGAATTAAAATAAAATAAAAAATACTGAAATTGATTCCAAACAGCATCATAAATACCGCTGTTACCATTTGCAAATACGGAGAATATCCTGCAAGGCTTGCATTCTTGATGCCAAATCCTCCGGTTCCGGCAGTTGCCACTGCGGTACAAATACTGTCAAATACCGGCATTCCGCCGCAAAGCAAAAAAATCATCTGAACAATCGTCAGCACGATATAAATAATATAGAGAATCATCGCACTGCGGCGGAGTTTCGGCGTCAGCTTTCCGACGTCGGGACCGGGGCTTTCTGCACGCAATAAATGCAGAGAATATCCCTTTCCGCCGCTGTTTGGCAGTAACGCCAATAAGAAGACCAGAACCCCCATGCCGCCAATCCAATGCGTAAAGCACCGCCAAAACAAAATGCCTCTCGGCAGAGATTCCACTTCCGGCAAAATACTGGCTCCCGTCGTCGTAAAGCCGGACATCGTCTCAAAAAAGCAATCAATGGGGTTTGTAATTACACCGCTGAAAAGGAATGGCAGCGATCCGAAAAAAGCCATCAGGATCCAAGAAATGACCGTAACTGCAAATCCCTCTGCGACATATAGTTGTTTTATACGAGGCTTCGGAAGCATACACAAAGCACCCACAATTACTGTCAGAAGCATCGCAGTTATAAAACCCCGTATTGCGGTTCTTTCTCCATAAATCATGGAAAATCCCAGTGCAGGCGTCATGGCTGCAGCTTCAATAAATAAGATATATCCAGTTAATTTGGAAAGCATCCTGAAATTCATAATCGTTTCTTTCCGGCTCCTTATTTCACAAAAATATCATTCAGTCTTTTAATCCGGTTTTTTGCCGACGAAATAATGATAACGGAATCATTCCGTTCAATATGATCGTCACCACCGGGGAATAAGACTCTTCCTCGATGTACAATACAGGCAACCAGGGTTTCCCGAATCAGAGGAACATCTTTTAAGGGCGTATTTAGGTTCATCGTATCTTCTGTTACGGTAAATTCCAGCGCTTCCACACGTCCATCCAAAAGGCGCAGCAGCGTTCGGATGGTATTTTCAGAACGGATATCCATCGCACGGACATACCGCAAAACGTCGTTGCAGGCAATTAGTTTCGGGCACACGATGGATTCCATTCCAAACTTTTTGATAATTTCAGAATTTTCCGTTCTGTCAATTTTGGTAATCACTTTCTGAACATTGAGATTTTGCGCATACATCGAAATAATCATGTTAAATTCGTCAATTCCAATCAAAGAAATCACCGAATCCATTTTTCCGATACCTTCTTTTTCCAGAAGCTTATATGCACTGCCATCTCCGTGAATGACCAATGCCCTTGGAAAATTTTCCGCAAGCCGGACGCATTTCTCGTAATTTTTCTCAATAATTTTCAGATTCATATTGGAGGCGGAAAGCCATTTTGCAAGATAATAGGCGATCTGTCCGCCGCCAATCAGCATGACATCTCGAATTTTTTGTGTTTCAATTCCCAAAAATTTAATGAGTGCTGCCAGCTTTGCCGTTTCACTTGTGACATAAATGAGATCTCCTGCGCGGAGGATGAAGTTTCCTCCGGGAATAAAGACTTCTCCGCCGCGGTCGACAGCGCAGACGAGGACTTTTAATTTGGAAAGCTTATATAAATTGGTCAAAGGCTGGCCGACCACCAAAGAATTTGCCGGGACTTTCAGCTTTACCAGCTCAATTTTGCTTTTAGCAAAAAATTCCCGCTTAATAGAAGAAGGAAATTGCAGCATATGATAAATCTCACGCGCTGCTGCCTCTTCCGGATTAATGGCCATACTGATGCCAAAGTCATGGCCAAACTGCGCAATTTGCTCTTTATACTCCGGATTTCGAACCCGTGCAATCGTTCTTCCGCATCCCAGCTTTTTCGCCGTCATGCAGCTTAAAAGATTGATTTCATCCAGAGAAGTCGCCGCAATCAAAAGGTCTGCATCCTGCACACCAGCCTCTTTTAATACACGCAAACTCGCACCGTTTCCGCTGACTACCATCACGTCAAAAGATTCCAAGGAATCCTGCAGGACCTCTGCATTGCTGTCGATGACGACCAGATCATGTCCCTCACTGGAAAGCTGTTCTGTCAGAGTCAGACCGACTTTTCCGTCACCGACAATAATAATTTTCATATTTCTTGATCTCCTTTAGCAATTCTTCTTCCAGACGATTTTACCTCACACAGAAAATCCGTGTGAGGCAAAACTTTCCTAATTTATTCTTCTGCATCATCCACCGGCAGAATTTCTTCTTCCGGTTCCTCGACGACTGCGTCTGCAGCATCTTCAGCAAAACCGTCGTCTTCTACTTCTACATCGTCGACTTCTTCTTCATCGTGCGGTGCGCGGGCAATGGTCACAACCTTATTTTCTTCTCCGGTAATCCGCATGACGCGAACGCCCTTACTCGGACGCGCACAAACGCGGATCGAGCTGGCCATAATCCGGATAATTACGCCGTCTGCCGAAATCATGATGACATCATCGTCCAGATCCACTGTCCGAATTGCCGCAACTTCCCCGTATTTTTCGGTGTGATAATTGATAATTCCCTTACCGCCGCGGCTCTGCATCCGGTAGTCCGAAACCGGAGAAAGCCGTCCGTATCCGGTTTCAGAAACGGTCAGTACCAATCCGTTTTCACGGACACGGGACATTCCGACGACACAGTCGCCTTCCCGAAGTGTAATAGCTTTTACGCCGCGCGCAGTCCGTCCCATTTCGCGGACATCCGTCTCTGCAAAATGGATTGCCATTCCCTTCTTCGTCGCAACAATCAGTTCAGAATTTCCGTCTGTCATCTTGACCCAGCTCAATACGTCGCCTTCGTCCAGCGTCAGCGCAATCAAACCGCCCTTCCGCGCCGTGTTATAGGCTTCCAGGGCAGTCCGCTTGATGACGCCATTGCGCGTGACCATTACCAGATATTTTCCCTCTTCAAATTGCGGGACTCGAATCATAGAGGTCACTTTTTCTCCCGGAGCAAGCGGCAAGAGATTTGCAATATTCATGCCGCGTCCGGTACGAGATCCTTCCGGAACCTCATAGCATTTCAGCCGATATACCCGTCCGAGATCGGTAAAGAACATTACATAGTCATGGCTGTTAATGACAAACATTTCAGTTGCCACATCCTCGTCACGCCGTGTCATACCATTGACACCGCGCCCGCCTCTGCGCTGCAGCTTGTACATATCGACCTTTTGGCGCTTGACATAACCGAAGTTTGTCAGCGTCAGGACGCACTCTTCCTGCGGAATCAAATCTTCGATATCGACTTCTCCGGATACGGCCATAATTTCTGTCCGGCGTTCATCCGAGAATTTTTTCTTCATGACGAGTGCTTCATCCTTGATGATTGCCAAAACGCGGCTGCGGTTTGCAAGGATATCCAGATAATCTTCAATTTTTTCGCCGAGCGTATGAATTTCATCCTCGAGTTTTTGTCTTTCCAGACCGGTCAGGCTTCCAAGCGGCATCTGTACAATTGCCTGTGTCTGAATATCGTCGAGTCCAAACCGTTCTGTCATTCTCATACGGGCTTCCGGACGATCTTTCGATGTGCGGATAATCCGAATGATTTCGTCGATATTGTCAACGGCAATTTTGAGACCTTCCAAAATGTGCATCCGTTCCTGCGCCTTGCGCAGATCGAACTGCGTGCGCCGCACAATGACGCTTTCCTGGAAATCGATATATTCCTGTAAAATTTGTTTCAGCGTCAGCGTTTTCGGCTCACCGTTGACGATCGCCAGCATAATTACGCCGAATGTAGTCTGGAGTTGCGTATAAGAAAACAGCTGATTGAGCACAATTTGCGGAGAAGCGTCCCGGCGCACATCGATGACAATATACATGCCGTTGCGGTCAGAATGGTCTTCTACGTTTGTAATACCTTCAATCCGTTTTTCTTTTACCAAATCCGCGATATTTTCAATCAGGCGCGCCTTATTGACCTGATACGGAATTTCCGTAACAATAATTTTGGATCGGCCGTCTTTTCCTTCCTCAATTTCTGTCCGGGCTCTTACCGTAATTCGACCGCGTCCGGTCGCATAAGCCGCACGAATTCCGCTGCGGCCCATAATCACGCCGCCGGTCGGGAAGTCCGGTCCCTGAATGCTTTCCATCAATTCGTCCAGCGGAATATCCGGGTTGTCGATCAGACGGCACATTCCATTAATGACTTCACCCATATTATGCGGCGGAATATTCGTCGCCATACCAACCGCGATTCCGGTTGATCCGTTTACCAAAAGATTCGGAAAATGGGAGGGAAGCACATTCGGTTCTTTTAAACGGTCGTCATAGTTCGGAGAAAAGTCAACGGTCTCCTTATCAATATCTGTCAGCATTTCGACAGACAGCTTGCTCATTCTGGCCTCTGTGTAACGATAAGCCGCCGGGGGATCTCCGTCCACCGAACCAAAGTTTCCGTGTCCGTCCACCAGCATATACCGCATTGAAAAATCTTGTGCCAGACGAACCAACGCGTCATAGACCGACGCGTCACCGTGCGGATGATATCGTCCCAATACGGTTCCAACCGTATCTGCACACTTTCGGTAAGGTTTCTCCGGCCAGAGGCTGTTCTCGTACATGGTATACAAAATCCGGCGGTGAACCGGCTTCAATCCATCCCGCACATCGGGAAGTGCACGCGAAACAATAACGGACATGGAATACGCTAAAAAGGACTTTTTAATTTCCTTTTCCAAATCGACATTTTGAATTCGTTCTGCTTGCTGCTCCTGCTGTAATTCGTCCATGAAGGCACCTTCCTGTTTGAAATTCGGTTTTTATCTCCGATTACTCTCTAATAATTTTGATCTTTCTATATTTTTTGTACGGACCGGAGAAACACATGCAGGGTTTCCAGCTCTTCCGCTGACAAAACCCGCTTCGGAAGATATCGTGCTTCTCCGATACCTGTATAAAAAAGAATGATTTTTTGATCTTCATAGACACGCCAGAGCATTGTATAGGGAAAATACGCAGCATAGCGGTCTGTTGTCATTTTCAGAGTTTCTGCTGTAAATTGCATTTGCGCAGAAATCATTTTTTCTCCATGTGTATCATAATAAGCTACCGCCGCCTTTTTTACAAGTGCGGGACGCAAAATATCGGGGTAAAGAATCAAATAGACGCCGCCTAGAATCAAAATGGCATTTAAAAAATTCTGGCCCATCCGGCCGCCCGATAAAACTGCCATTGCCAATTTGATCAGTCCGTATAGAAAGACGGCAGATCCCAAAATTTGCAGCAATCGGATAAACCGGTTGTTCTGTTCTTTCCAGGCAGCCTTATCCATAGCGGTTTTATATGCAACGTAATCTTCTTTTGTCGGAAGATAACTTACGGTAATCGATTCCAACGTGCAACACCTCCATTATCGTTTTACCCGATGATATTTGGAAGCAAACACTGCTTGCATATGTTCTGATATCTGTTTTTGTTTTTCTTCGGAAAGAACGTCTGTCTTTAAAATCAGCAAACGATGCTCTCCGCCGACCAAAAGAAGGCCGGATTTATTTTCTATACACCGATCGAAATCCGTCCAATACTGTGTGATTGTTTCACAGTCATTCTGATAGATCAGGCTGTCCCGATAGACCGAAGCTGTTTGCTTTTTAGAGAGCAGCTGATTCGAACGATAAAATTCCGCGCCGAGTTGCCGAAGACTTTTAGGCTGCCAAAAAAGAAAGAACAGCCCCAAAATCACGACAAAGCCTACAGCAATCATCGGCATCCAGAAACTTCTGAACCTTCCGTAGAAAATCGGAATCATTGCCGCAAAAAGAATTGCCAGTGTCGCACAGATTCCGACTTTCACTTCCTGTCTGTGCATATTAGACCGAAAATTCAGTTCTAAAAACAAGGCTTCCTGAAAGTCAGATTCTTCCACTTGAAAAGTAAAGGTTGCAATCGGTTCTCCCTCATAAAATGTCGGCACCTTTTTCCTCCCTTTCTTTTCGGAGTTTACTGGGAATACGGCAGAAATCCTTCCCGTACAGCGTTTAAAAACGGCTCTCTTTTCTCATTTT
Organism: Yeguia hominis; assembly: GCF_014384705.1. Lineage (GTDB taxonomy): Bacteria > Bacillota > Clostridia > Oscillospirales > Acutalibacteraceae > Yeguia > Yeguia hominis. The sequence continues at coordinate 10,669 of NZ_JACRSN010000011.1, forward strand.
CCAAACAATGCAGCGGAAATACTGCCATCTTTTTTTCTGCTGTATAAAAAATCAGCAATTCCCCGCAATTTCGATAAAGACAAGTCTGATTGAGCGGAAATTTGAGCGTTTCACCATGACAGGTAATGGAAAGAAAATCGTCTTCCAAAGTCCCCTCAAATACCGTTTTGCTTTCCGCTTCCGACTTTGCTTTTCGCTGAAGAAGAAATTCCGGAACAATCCAAATCACAATTCCAAAAACCGCACTGATGACTGCGAAAAACAAATTTCGAAAATCTTTTGTCACAAAAAAGCAAATCAAAAAGCCAATAAACAGGATAGATAAAATTCCGGTTTCCAAAACCGCACGTTTTCCAACAGTTTTTATATACCCGGTTTCCTTTAGCACCTGATATAGATCCTTTTGTTCCAATATGTAGCGAAATTTCATAGTAAGTCCTCAAATATCCAAATTCTGCACATATTTTGCATTTTTTTCGATGAATTCCCGGCGGGGTTCGACTTTATCTCCCATCAAAATGGTAAACGCTTCATCTGCAAGCGCAGCGTCCTCCACTTCGATTCGAAGCATCATTCGGGTGTCCGGATTCATAGTCGTTTCCCAAAGCTGTTCGGAATCCATTTCACCAAGACCTTTATAGCGCTGGATTTCATAGTTTCCGGAAAGCTGTTCCATCAAAACGTCGCGTTCCGAATCCGTATAGGCATAATAATGATTTTTGCCTTTGCTGACCCGATACAGCGGAGGCTGTGCGAGATAAATATGGCCTTCTTCGACCAGAGGACGCATAAACCGGAAAAAAAACGTCAAAAGAAGCGTCCGAATGTGTGATCCGTCGACATCCGCATCGGCCATAATAATGACTTTGCCATAGCGCAGTTTACTTAGATCAAATTCTTCTCCGATTCCGCAGCCGAGCGCAGTGACAACCGGCATTAACTTTTCATTTCCATATACTTTGTCGAGACGGGCTTTTTCAACGTTGAGCATTTTCCCCCACAAAGGAAGAATTGCCTGGAATTTCCGATCGCGTCCGCCTTTTGCGGAGCCGCCTGCAGAATCTCCCTCGACAATATAAATTTCGGTTTCTTCCGGATTTCTTGACTGACAGTCCGCAAGTTTTCCCGGAAGAGAAGCAGACTCAAGCGCAGATTTCCGGCGTACAAGATCACGGGCTTTTCTTGCCGCTTCCCGTGCACGGGAGGCAGCAAGCGCCTTTTCAAAAATAGCTTTCGCCGTCGCAGGATTTTCCTCAAGATAAGTGGTCAGTTTTTCATTGATCAATCCGCTGACCAGTCCGCTGATTTCTGTATTTCCGAGGCGGGCTTTCGTTTGACCTTCAAACTGCGCTTCTTTTAATTTTACGCTGATGACCGCCGTCAGTCCTTCTCGAACATCTTCGCCGGAAAAATTTTTATCGTTCTCTTTGATAATATTATATTTTCTGGCATAATCATTCATCACACGGGTCAAAGCGCGTTTAAAGCCATCCTCGTGGGTACCGCCGTCTGTTGTGTGAATATTATTTGCAAATGACAATAATAATTCGTTATAACTGTCATTATACTGCATTGCAATTTCCGCAGTTGCATTTCCGTCGGCCGCAGCGCCGATAAAATGGATAATATCCGGATGCACAACTTCTGCAGATTTCTTTTTGTTGATATAATCAACAAAACTGCTGACGCCGCCCTCATAGTGAAAATCACTTTCCAAAATATTTTCCGGATCACGTGTATCTGTCAAAACAATCCGAATTCCGGCATTAAGAAAAGACTGTTCCCGCAGACGCGTTTGCAGTGTTTCATAATCATATTCCGTTGTCTCTTTAAAAATTTCCGGATCCGCCAAAAAGCGAACAACCGTTCCGGTACGGTTCGGATCTGCGCTGGGACCGCGATCTTCCAGTTTCGTTATCGCTTTTCCGTGTTCAAAACGCTGAAAATACCGGTGTCCTTCGTGATAGACCTCTACCTCAAGCCAGATAGAAAGCGCATTGACAACCGATGCGCCAACGCCGTGGAGTCCGCCGGAAACCTTGTATCCGCCACCGCCGAATTTTCCGCCGGCATGCAGAATCGTAAAGACAACCGTCACTGCAGGAAGTCCGGTTTTCTGCTGAATTCCTACTGGAATACCGCGGCCGTTGTCTTCTACGCTGATAATATTTCCGGGAAGAATTTTAACTTCAATCCGATCACAAAATCCGGCTAAAGCTTCATCGATCGAGTTATCGACGATTTCATAGACAAGATGATGCAGTCCGCGCGGTCCTGTTGATCCGATATACATTCCCGGACGCTTCCGAACAGCCTCCAGTCCTTCCAATACCTGAATTTGATTCTCATCATAATTTTGTTGTGCCTGCGTAATTTCGCTGAAGTCTTTCAAAATTTAAAACCTCCTGTGGCAATATGACATTCCATAAATCTGATCGTAAAAAACGTTATAAAATTCGCGTATGTTCCATAGAATCTCCTTCATTCCAACGGGCTGAAGGCGGTACGGAACGCGACGGTTTTCTTTTTCCAGCGTCTCTTTTTGGAACCTTTCGTACAACCGGGCGTTTTAGCCGCACCAGAAATACGCTGAGAATATAGAAAATAAGAAATGGAATTAAAACCCAAAAAATTGTCCAAAGCGTCACTTTCTGAAGAATAACTCGAATAATCAGAAAAATCAGTAAAGCTGTAATCACCGCAGCAACCGCCAAAAAAGACGTTTTCATATCCAAAACAATGGTGGATACCCCTCTGCAGCGGGGACACCGATATTCGCCCTGTCTGCGCAGCATCCATGTCGTCATCAGGTCGACTTTTTTTCCGCAATAAGGGCATACAGGTTTTCGAAAACTTTTCATTCGCGTACCTTCTTTCCGATATTCCGCTCTTTTAAACGTTGGAAAGGTCATGAATATAGTTTGTCCGTTTTAAAAGCGTTGAAGTAGAAATTTGAGAGATATAAACTGTTTTTTTTCCATCCTTATCGATACATGGCACGAAAGCTTTCGGAAGTTCTTCCGAAACATTGACGACATATCCCTTTTTTTGGACAATGCCCAAATAATTTCTCGTAATTTTTGAAATCGTCGAAGTTTCCATATCAAAAATGCCGATGATTTCATCGGTACGGACTACGGTATCCTGTCCTAAATGCAAATACATGATGTTTCCTCCTGTAGCAGTACCCCTTTTTCCATCCGAAACAGGGAACCATTCTCAAAAGAACGGATATTTTCCGGATCACAGCAAGTTATAAAAACCTGATGTCCGTGCAGATGATTGAAAAGATAATCCTGCCTGAAGGTATCCAATTCACTCATCACATCATCCAAAAACAAAATTGGCGGCTCATTTAATACACTGGATAAAATTTGTGCTTCTGCAAATTTCATTGCCAGGACAATACTTCTTTGCTGTCCCTGTGATCCAAAAGCGCGCGCGGACGCTCCATCAATAAAAATATCCAAATCGTCCCGATGAGGGCCGGAAAGTGTAAATCCGCAGGAAAGATCTTCTGCGCGCCGATGCTGCAAAGAAGAAATCAGATAATCATAAAAATTCTGTTCCGCAGGAACCGGCATTCCTGCAGAGCTTTGATAAGAAAGTGTAATGGCCTCTTTGCCGCCGGAAATTCCTTCATAAATTTTCTGTGCAGCAGCGCCAATCCGTTCTGTATAGGACAGCCGTTCCTGCAAAATAGAACTGCCGTAGTGGGCAAGCTTCTCATCCCAGATTTCAAGAGTATCCAATAATTCCCGGTGACGAGGAATGTCCTTCAGCAGAGAATTTCGTTGCTGCAGCGTATGCTGATATCGATACAACAACTTGGAATAAAGCGGTTTTATCTGACAAATTGCACTGTCGAGAAAACTGCGGCGCAGCTGTGGTCCGCCCTTTACGAACGATAAATGTTCCGGAGAAAAAATGACCGCGCAGAAATTTCCTACGAGACAAGCTGACCCTTTGCGCTTCACGCCGTTTAAAGAAGACGTCCGTTTTCCGTCTTCTAGAAAAAGTTCCGCCTGCTGTTCCCGTTCTCCTGAAAAAAATTGCATGGAAAGCGTGACTTTTTTCTGAGAAGCGTTCATCCGAAGAAATTCTGCGTCCTTTGCTCCGCGAAAAGAGCGTCCTCCGGTAAAAATCCACATGGCTTCCAACAAATTCGTCTTTCCCTGGGCGTTTTTCCCGTAAATAACATTGACACCCTCTTGCGGAGAAAACATTCCGTCCTGCAGATTTCTGAAATTTTGATATGCAAATTGACTGATTTTCAAGTACGCATCACACCTTTAATCCGCTTACAGACGTACCGGAAGTACTAAGAAAAGGAAAGCGTCCCCTTCTTTTGGAAGAATCGTCATCGGGCTAATCGGTCCGTTGAGCTGAATTTTCACCTCGTCATCTTCTGAATTGCGCAGTGCATCCAGAAGATATCGGTTATTAAATCCCATTTCCACGCCTTCTCCGGAAATTTCAGCAGGAAATTGATCATTTGCGCGGCCGATTTCTGTTTCACAGGAAACTTTAACTTCCTGATTTTCAAAAATACAGCGAACCGGAATTCTGCGCCGGTCGTTGATCAGCAGCGAAACGCGCTCGACGCTGTCCATAAATGCTCGGGTTTGCAAAACAACTTCTGTTGCGCTTGTTTTGGGAATTGCAGCGCGATAATCCAGAAAATCGCCTTCCAAAAGGCGGGAAAGAACAATATAATCTCCGATTTCAAAGAGAATGTGACGCCGGCTTACTTTGAGAGAAACATCTTCATCGTCGTCCCGCAGCAGTTTTGAAATTTCAGAAAGTGTTTTTCCGGGGATAACAAATTTCATTTCTTCCGTACAGGAAATCGGTTCTGAACGGACGGCCAGACGGAATCCGTCTACAGAAATTAGCCGGATCGTCTGATCACTGATTTCAAACATGGTTCCGGTGTGAACCGGATTGGTATCTGTTTCTGCTACGGCGAAAATTGTCTGCCGAATCATGCTTTTTAAAATATTATGAGGCAGAGAGATCGAAACGGTATCCGTAACAACTGGAAGTTCCGGATATTCTTCTGCCGGAATTCCCGGAATTGAGAACTGGCTTTGTCCGCTTACGATGGTTGTTACATTTTTTTCGTCGCTCATAATCAGAACGGAGTCCTCCGGTAAACGACGGATAATATCTGCAAAAAGTCTCGCATTGAGGACAACGCTGCCGGTTTCGCTGCAGGAAGCCTCGATGCCGGTTGTCATTCCAATTTCTAAGTCATATCCGCAGATGATAAGCATGGATCCATCGGTGCGAAGTAAAATGCCTTCGAGCGCCGGAATGGAGGATTTTGAAGAAACAGCACGCTGTACATTGGAAAGCGCCTGCGTCAGTTCTTGCCGATTGCATGTCAGTTTCATAAGTTTGCACCTTCCTGAAATGATCGGAATCATTTCTATGTATTCTAATCTTTTTTAAGTCAGCAGTAGTAGTAGAGGGCCTTGAATTGTTTAAAAATTCAAAAAAGCAAGGAAATTACTCAAAAAACGCAGTGGAGTTTTTCATTTTGGATTGTTTGAAGAAAGTGAAAAGAATGGAAAACTAAAATCTTTTAAACAGCGCTGTGGAAAACTCTGTGGGGAAAGTTGAAAACTTGTTAAAAGAAAAATAGGAAAAAGAATTGACTACAGGTTTCGGATATTCTTTATGATATCTTCGACCGTCGCCTTGGTTTTGGAATCTTTTGCAATTTTTTTATCCATCTGCTGCAGTGCATAGACAATGGTAGAGTGATCCCGATTTCCAAATTCTTTTCCAATTGCTTCGTAAGGAATCTGTGTGATTTCCCGGACCGCATAAATCGCAACCTGCCGGGCATTGGAAATCTGCGCACGCCGGTTTTCCGAACGAATATCTTCCGGTGTGACGCCGAAAGTACGGGCAACCTCCTCAATAATTTTCTCAATGGTCACTGGTGTCGGCTGATCGTTATTGATAATGTCGCTGATCGCAGCCTGTGCCATATTGATACTGGGCGCCTTTCCCTGTAAAAGATAATAGGCATAGAGCTTTTTAATGGTTCCTTCCAGCTGCCGAATATTACTTTTAATTTTGTTAGCAATATATTCGCTCACATTATCCGGTACGTCAAACTGCAGGGTTTCCGCTTTTCTTTTAATGATGGCAATTCTCGTTTCAAAATCCGGCGGCTGAATATCCGCAGTAAGGCCCCATTCAAACCGGGTTTTCAGACGGTCTTCCAGTGTTGCAATATCTCTTGGGGGCCTGTCCGACGTCAGAACAATCTGCTTTTTGGATTCATACAGCGTATTGAATGTATGGAAAAATTCTTCCTGTGTAGATTCCCGTCCTGCAATAAACTGAATATCATCCATCAGAAGAACATCCGCTTTTCGATATTTCTGATGAAATTCAGGCTGTGTACCGCGCTTGATTGCTTCAATGAGCTCGTTAGTAAATTCATCTCCTTTAATATAGATAATGCTCATTTCGGGAAACGATTTTGAAATTTCATTGCGGATTGCATTCAAAAGGTGTGTTTTTCCGAGTCCGGAATTTCCGTAAATAAAGAACGGATTGTAGAGTGCGGCCGGCTTAGTGGCAACGGCCATTGCAGCGGCATGGGCAAATTTATTGGAAGAGCCGACAATAAACGTTTCAAACGTGTATTCGTAGTCGTCTGTATTCTGCTTTTTTTCTTCTTTTTCTTCAGTAGAGAGTTCTTCCGGCAAAAAGAGGCGGATTTCAATATCAGAGCCGAAAATTTGCTGAAATGCTTCTTCTAAAAGATGAAAATAACAGCGTTGCAGGGTTTTTTTATGAAATTCATTTGGAACTTCCAAAATTGCGACGCCAGAGGCAAAATCCATATTGACAGGCTGAATTCGGCTGATCCATGTCTGATAGGCAACCTCCGCAATTCGTTCTCTGCAATACTGGCAGACATATTCCCACGCTTCTGTGAAAGAATCCATTCTTTCATCTCCTTTAGTTCTTTCAGACTGCTGCTTTTCTCAGAGAAAAAGCAGAAAATCTAGGATTCTTAAATTTAAGATCAAATAAAAATGGGCATAAAAAGCAATGATATTATGATAACACAAAAAATAGTGGTTTTCAACTTTCCAAAAAAGTTATTTCGCTTTCAAAAATTCTTTTATTTTTTTATTGAGAAAGATAAAACTGTATCTTGTGGTATGAAAAAATTGAATCCTCTTTATCTTCGAAAAAATCACGAAAAACATTTTAAAAAAGGAGAAAAAATCAAGAAGATACCGTGTTTTTTTTATAAAAGCAGGTTGACAGAAATCAATTCTTTCTATATAATATTGTATCGCAAGGTTTGTACCCCGAAAGGAGGGTTCCGAAATGCTGAGAACCTATCAGCCGAAGAAGCTCCATCGGAAAAAGGAGCATGGTTTCAGAAAGAGAATGGCGGACAGAAACGGCCGTAAAGTTCTGGCTCGCCGCAGAGCAAAGGGAAGAGCACGTTTGACCTACTAAGGTACGTTGCTCCTATAAGCTTGCGGCAAATTGTATGGCGATGATAAAAATATCGTCGTTATAGGCCACCGTAGTGTGGCCTTTCTTTTTATCAAAAGTCTGTACGTTTTGTTTGCAAAGAAAAAATGCGTGGTTGCTGTATGAAGTTATATCATTCTATTTGTGAAAATCGTGATTTTCGCCGGTTGTATACAAGAGGAAAGTCTGTTGTGGGACGAACGCTGGTAACTTATGCAGGCAGAAATCGCGAAGGATGCGTACGGATTGGAATTACAACCGGGAAAAAGGTTGGAAATGCCGTTTTGCGTAATCGATCTCGCCGCATTATCCGGGAAGCGTTCCGGACTTTGGCGCCGCGGATAAAAAAGGGGACAGATCTGATTTTTGTCGCACGCACAAAGACCGCATATATAAAAAGTACGGAATTGCTGCCGGAAATGGAAAAGCAGCTTCGGAAAATCGGAGTAATCAATTTTGAAAAAGAAGGATGATTGCGGCTGTCAGGAAAAGTTATCCATCCGAATGGGTAAACCGCTGATCTGGCTGATACGGGGATATCAGAATTATCTTTCTCCTCTGAAAAAAGCCCCGACCTGTAAATTTTATCCGGTTTGTTCAGCTTATGCGGTAGAGGCCTTAAAACGGTTCGGTATTTTTAAGGGAACTGCGCTGGCTGTTTGGCGGATTTTGCGCTGTAATCCCTTTAGCCGCGGCGGATATGATCCTGTTCCGGAAAAAAGAAAAAAGAATCGTTTCAATGATGGAAACACAAGGAGTTGATTTGCGTTTTGGTGCAGATTTTTAATTTTTTCGGTAATATCCTAGGATATTTGCTTTGGTTCTTTTATATCATCGTCCGAAATTACGGCGTTGCAATTATTCTCTTTACCATCATCCTGAAACTGATTATGTTCCCGTTTTCCATCAAGCAGCAAAAGTCAATGGCTGCGCAGGGAAAACTTGCCGCCAAGCAGAAAGAGCTCCAGAAAAAGTATGGAGACAATAAAGTAAAATACAACGAGGAACTGCAGAATCTGTATCAAAAAGAGGGCATCAATCCTGCCAGCGGGTGTTTGACGACTTTAATTCCGTTCCCGATTATGCTCGGTCTTTATTACGCGGTGGTTTTTCCGCTGAAAAACGTCTTGCATATCAGCGCGGATGTGGTGCAGAAAGCCTCTGACGTTCTGGTTCATCTTCCGGGAATCGGTTCCAATTTTGCTGCAAACAATTTTTACAGCGAGATAGAAATTGTAAAGCATTTTTCGGAGTTAAAACCGGCGCTTGCAGAAATATTTACGGAATCACAGCTTATAAAAATCGAAGAGCTGTCAAACAGCTTTCAGTTTTTGGGGTTGGATCTGCTTGGAACACCGAAGGGAAGCGCATTTTCTTCCATGCTCTGGCTGATTCCGGTGCTTTGTCTGGTATCTGCATGGGCGCAGCAGTTTTATATGACAAAGCGTTCGCCCGGAATGCAGCAACAGCAGGGATGCATGAAATACAGCATGTTTTTGCTTCCCCTCATCAGTGTTTATTTTTCCTATGTAATGCCTGCCGCAATTGGTTTTTACTGGGTGCTTTCTTCTTTGACAGGATTTGTACAGTCCGTGATCACCAATGTGTTTTACGGACCTGCGGCATTAAGCGCAAAGGCGGAGGCACAACGCGCAGCGCTCCGTGTACAGGATGAAGCCGCAGTAAAGCCGCTTCCGTATGCAGAACAAAAGGCTTTGGAAGAAAAGTATTTATTTGCGCGTCAGCCATCTCAGAATGAGAAGGGACAAAAGAAGAATCCTGTTGCGAAACAGAAGAAAAAAACTGGAACAGTTAAAAAATCCGACGATTATCTTGGATCAAAAAAATAAATAATGTGTTTGCGTGTTTGAACGAAATTTTGCAATGATCAATCATGAAGGATTTATGTGGGGGTGTATGTTCGTGTTAAGAGAAGCGATCGCAACTGGCGATACCGTAGAACAGGCTTTTGAAAAGGCGTGTCAGGAATTGGGGGTTCCGTCACACGAGGCAGAAATCGATATTCTGAATTTCCCTGTGAAAAAGACTTTGGGTATTTTCGGCGGAAGTCCGGCGAGAGTGCGTGCTTTCATCAAGACCAGCCCTGCTACTGCGGCGGCAGAATATCTGAAATCCATTTTGGAACAGATGGGAATCCACGGCACGGAAATTACGATTCATGAGGAAGAAAATGGTGCCCAGCTGCAATTGACAGGCGAAGATATTGGATTTATCATTGGCCATCGCGGCGAAACATTGGATGCGCTGCAGTATCTTTCCGGTTTGGTTGCAAATCATGTCGATAATTCCTATTATCGGATTACGCTTGATGTCGGAAATTACCGTGAAAAGCGTAAGGAAACACTCGAAAATCTGGGACGGAGAATGGCCGAAAAGGCGGTCCGCAATAAACGGAACTTCTCTTTAGAGCCTATGAATCCCTATGAGCGCCGGATTATTCATACTGCTGTGCAGACAGTAGAAGGTGCGAAGTCCTGGAGTGAAGGCGAAGAGAGCGCACGCCATGTTGTTGTAGGTCCAGTGGACGGAGAAGTGAAACGTCGCGGTGGTTATGATGATCGCCGCCGTGGTGGTTATAAAGGCAAATCTCGCGGCGGAAAAAGCGGCGGACGGTCAAATGACAATCGGCGCGGACCTCGTTCTTCGGCATCTGCGAACAAGCCTGCTGGAGAAAAGCCGGTAGAAAATAAGACAGATGCCGGTGCAGCGCTTTTATATGGAAAAATCGATGTAGCGAATAAAGAATGATCTTTACGGTGGGGGCGGTTCGGAAACGAGTCGCCCCACTTCTTTTGAGAATTCGAGATGAATGGAGATAAAACCGTGGAAAATGGAAGGACAATCGCGGCAATTTCTACCGCACAGGCGCCTGGTGGAATAGGAATTATTCGAATTTCGGGGTCGGATGCCAAAACAATTGCCTCTCGCGTATTTGTTCCGGCAGGGTCTCATTCTGTGATGGAAACGCCGGGATATCATGCTCTTTATGGAACTGTTTTCGATGCAGAAGGAAAACGGATTGACGAAGCAATTGCTTTAATTTTTACAGCGCCAAAAAGCTTTACGGGTGAAGATGTTGTCGAACTTTCCTGTCATGGCGGCATGTATGTCTTAAAGCAGCTTCTCGCGACGGTATTTGCAGCGGGTGCCGCTCCTGCAGATCCCGGAGAATTTACGCGGCGGGCTTTTTTGAACGGAAAAATGGATTTGACGCGGGCAGAGGCCGTGATGCAGATGATTTCTGCACAGGGTGAGAGTGCTGCACGCGCAGCAGCAGAAGGAAACGGCGGCGCGCTTGCACGGCGAATTCAAAAAATTCGGTCACGTCTCGTTGCTTCTGCGGCGCATCTTTCTGCTTGGGCGGACTATCCGGAAGACGAAGTTCCGGAAATTACTTCCGATGACCTCCTTTCCGATCTTAATTTTGCACTTTCGGAATGTCAGACGCTATTGAGCCAGTTTGATGCCGGACGTGCTTTGCGTGAAGGCGTAAAAACAGTTATTGTGGGACGTCCGAATGTCGGAAAATCAACGCTGATGAATTTATTGGCCGGTTGTGAACGTTCGATTGTAACGGAATATGCCGGTACCACACGGGATGTCGTGGAGGAAGTCGTGTTGGTAGGGGGAATTCCGCTTTGCCTTGCGGATACGGCAGGAATTCGAACAACTGCAGATCCAGTGGAACAAATCGGTGTGGATCGCGCGAAGAAAAGATTGGAATCCGCGCAGCTTGTATTTGCAGTATTTGATTCTTCAGAAAATTTGGAAAAGGAAGACCTGGACTTAATTCAATCCATTGGCAGTCTTCCTGCGATTGCAGTGATCAATAAAGTCGATTTGCCGCAAGTAATAGATATAAATTGTATAAAAAAACATTTTAAATACTTAGTGTATATTTCAGCAGAGACAGGAGAGGGATTCTCTGCCCTTGAATCTGCGGTTTCGGATATTTTAAATACCAATCATTTGAATCCTTCAGAGGGTATGCTGTATACAGAGCGGCAGCGTGATGCAGTTCGCAGAGCAGAAATCTGTTTAGAGGAAGCAAAAACAGCAGTGCTTGCCGAAATGACCTTTGATGCGGTTACGGTTTCGGTTGAGGGTGCGATTTCTGCCTTTTTGGAACTTACCGGTGAGAGAGTGTCTGAAACAGTTGTTGATGAAGTGTTTTCAAAATTTTGCGTTGGAAAATAAATTCCTTTTGAGAAGGGAAGCGTTTATAGGTGCGTTATGCGGCTGGAATTTTTGATATTGCGGTAATAGGAGCCGGACATGCCGGAATTGAGGCGGGTCTGGCGGCAGCCCGATTGGGTGCGTCGGTTCTTGTTTTTACCATTAATATGGATGCGGTTGGAAATTGTCCTTGCAATCCGAGTATCGGCGGAACAGCAAAGGGACATCTTGTCCGGGAACTCGATGCATTGGGCGGTGAAATGGGAAAAACGACGGATGCCTGTTTTTTGCAGAGCCGGATGCTAAATCTTGGAAAAGGTCCGGCGGTACATTCTCTGCGCGCGCAAATCGATCGTCGGGAATACAGTAAAATCATGAAGCATAAGCTGGAATTGCAGCAGAATTTGCAGGTTAAACAGGCGGAAGTGACGGAAATTTTTCAGAATGAAGATAAGAGCTGGTCTGTTGTAACCCGTATGGATGCTGTTTATCAGACAAAAGCGGTTATTCTTGCAACCGGCACCTTTTTGGGTGGACGAATTTATGTTGGAGACGTCAGCTATGACAGCGGACCGGATGGAATGTTTCCAGCGTCTTTTTTAGGTGCGTCCTTAAAAAAATTGGGGCTTTCTCTCAGACGCTTTAAAACAGGAACGCCTGCAAGAGTACTTCGGTCCAGTATTGACTTTACCGACCTGGAGGCACAATATGGCGATGAGCCGGTCGTTCCATTTTCTTATGAGACAGAAGAACCCGGAAAAAATCGAGCAGTTTGCTATGTTAGTTGGACCAATGAGGAAACAAAGCGAATTATTTTAGAAAATATTCATCGTTCTCCACTTTATGGCGGAAAAATTGAAGGCATTGGTCCGCGATATTGTCCAAGTATTGAAGATAAAATTGTACGCTTTTCCGAGAAAAAACGCCATCAATTGTTTATCGAACCGTGCGGCATGGACACAGAAGAAATGTATTTGCAGGGGATGTCGTCTTCACTTCCGGAAGATGTCCAAATTGCGTTTTATCATTCGATTAAAGGATTGGAACATGTGCAGATTATGCGTTCTGCATATGCAATTGAGTACGATTGCGTGGATCCCACCCAAATGGACGCAACACTGGAATTTCAAAAATTCCCCGGCCTTTATGGAGCAGGACAGTTTAACGGCAGTTCCGGTTATGAAGAGGCAGCAGTCCAAGGATTTGTCGCCGGCGTCAATGCTGCAAGAAAGGTGAAGGGGCAGTCACCTTTTATTTTGGATCGTGCGACCTCCTATATTGGAACACTGATCGATGATCTTGTGACCAAAGGCGCAAATGATCCTTATAGGATGATGACTTCCCGCTCAGAATACCGGCTTGTTTTGCGTCAGGATAATGCGGATGAACGCTTGACGCCTTATGGAAGAGAGCTGGGACTGATCAGCGACGATCGCTGGGCGAAATTTCAAAACAAACAGGAGCTGAAAAAGCAGGAACGCGCGCGTGCAGATCAGACAGTCTTTTCACCAACGGGAGAGCTCAATGCTATTTTGGTTTCACGTGGAACATCCCCGGTGACAACGGGCGTACGTTTAACGGATTTATTGCGCCGGCCGGAGCTTTCTTATGCAGATTTGGCGCCAATTGATGTACAGCGTCCGGATCTTCCTGCAGCTGTTTTTGAAAATGTCGAAATTGAAATCAAATATGAGGGATATATCAAACGCCAAAAGGCAGACATCGCTGAGATGCGGCGGTTAGAAGAAAAAACGCTGCCGCGCGATATTGATTACCAACAGATTGTGGGGCTGCGAACCGAAGCACAAGAAAAACTTCAAAAGATCCGTCCGATGAACGTCGGACAAGCTTCGAGAATTTCCGGGGTTAGCCCAGCTGATATTTCTGTTTTGCTTATTTATATGACAAAGCTGGCAAAAAGGGAGAAAACAACATGACAGATATTCGCGAGTCCCTGAAGCAAAAAGCGGAAAGAGAACAAGTTCCTCTTTCCGAACATCAACTCGATCTGTTTCAAATTTATATGCAAGAGCTTATAATGTGGAATGAAAAAATGAATTTGACTGCCATTACAGATCCGGAAGAAATTGTGGTCAAACATTTTTTGGATAGCCTCTTGCTTGCACCCTTTTTGCCTGAAAAAGAAGTGTTTTCCTTTGCAGATGTCGGAACCGGCGCCGGATTTCCTGGAGTTCCAATTATGATTTTACATCCGGATATTCGAATGGTTCTGATTGACAGCTTGCAAAAGAGGCTGACTTTTTTAGAGGCGCTCTGCCAAAAGCTTTTTCTTTCGCCGGAGCTTTTACACGCGCGAGCAGAAGAGTGCGGAAGAAACCCACGATACCGGGAAACTTTTGATATTGTAACGGCCCGCGCGGTGGCACCGCTGAATGTCCTTGCTGAGTATTGTCTGCCACTTTTAAAACAAGGCGGCGCTTTTATTGCAATGAAGGGTCCTGGCGGAATAGACGAAGCACATGCTGCGAAGTCTGCAATTCAATTGCTCGGCGGATCGATTTCCAATATCGTGACAAAATCGATTTCTAATGAAATTACCCGAACTTTCATTGTTATAGAAAAAAGACGACAGACCCCCGAAAAATATCCGAGACGCGGTGTCAAAATTACAAAGAATCCATTGTAACAGACAAAATACAACAAAAGATATGTCCTCTCTGTGATATGCTGGTAAAAACAGGATGTTTTTGCCATTTAAGGGAGGACTATTTTTATGCTGCAGGATAAAAATCGAATTTACCGAATTCCAATTGAAAAAATACATGCAAACCCCTCACAACCCAGAAAGTATTTTTCGGAGATGGAGTTGCAAGAATTAGCAGACAGCATTCGTGAAAATGGACTTTTGCAGCCGATTACGGTTCGTAAAAAAGGGTCCGAATATGAATTGATTGCTGGAGAACGCAGATTGCGTGCAAGTAAATTGGCTGGATGTCAGGTAATTGCCTGCATTTTGGCTGCCTGTGATGATCGGCAGTCTGCAACTTACGCATTAATCGAAAATTTGCAACGCAAAGATTTGGGCGTGTTTGAAGAAGCAGAAGCGCTAAAACGATTCATAGAAGAATGGAATATTACACAGGAAGAAGCGGCGCACCGACTTGGAAAAAGTCAATCGACACTGGCCAATAAACTTCGGCTCTTACAGCTAACTGCGGAAGAACAAACAAAAATTGCGAAAAACGGACTCAGTGAGCGGCATGCACGTGCGTTGTTGCGTATAAAAAATAGCGATCAACGGAATGCTGCTTTAAATCGTATAATTGAGAAAGAAATGACGGTTGCACAAACAGAAGCAATGGTAGAAGATATGCTGAATGTACATCCAGTCGTGAAAAAGCTGCCGAAACGACGACTATTTGTCGCGAAAGATATTCGAATTTTCATGAACACCATTGACCATGCCGTGGACACAATGAAAAATGCGGGAATTGACGCCGTAGCTGAACGTCAGGAGACGGAGACATGTATTGAATATCGGATCCGAATTCAAAAGGCAGAAGGTACAAAACGCCTTTCATTGCTAAAATCCGTATAATACAAAGAAAAAGCTGGGAGCAGAGTGATTTTGCTTCCAGTCTTTTTATAAATTTTAGGTTGTTTTAATTGAGTGTCAATTTGAAAATTCTTTTTTAACAGATAAACTTTTCCGCGTTTTTTTGCCTGTCAAAAAATTATTTGTTTCACGTGAAACAAATAATTTTAAGCTTCCACTATATTGGAAAAGGTGATATAATAAGAATTACCGTAGCAGAAGTGCTTTGATCATTAAAAAAAGAGTTCTGTAGTCCGGAAAAAGCCGCAAGGAGGGTTGCGGAGACTTGTAAACTGATACAACTCCGCATGTTTTGTAATATGGGAAAAATAATTGCGATTGCGAATCAAAAAGGCGGCGTTGGCAAAACGACAACCGCAGTTAACTTAGCGGCTGCAATTGGACTTCGGGGAAAAAAGGTGCTTTTGGTGGACATTGACCCGCAGGGGAATGCTACAAGCGGCGTGGGAATTGATCGCAGAGGAAAGAAAAAAACGACCTATGAAGTGTTAATCGGCGAAATTTCGGCAAAAGATGCGATTGTGCAGACGGAATATCAAAATTTGAGTGTTATTCCGGCTGGTATGGATCTTGCGGCAGCAGAAATTGAGCTGGTTGGAATCGAAAAAAGAGAAGCAATTCTGAAAAACACGTTGGCGCCGCTGCGGGAACAGTATGACTATTTGTTTATTGACTGTCCGCCGTCTCTGGGACTGATCACGACAAATGCACTTTGCGCTGCGGATACGTTGCTGGTTCCGATTCAGTGCGAGTATTATGCACTGGAGGGCCTGTCACAGCTGATGAATACTGTACGCCGTGTCAAACGGCAATACAATGCACTGTTAGATGTGGAAGGCGTCTTGCTCACCATGTATGACGGCAGATTGAATTTGACACAACAGGTCGTGCATGAGGTAAAAAAGTATTTTCCTAAAAAAGTATTCTCAACGGTTATTCCGCGGACTGTCCGTTTGTCAGAGGCTCCAAGTTTTGGAAGTCCGATCTTCTATTTTGATCGTTCTTCAAAAGGAGCCGCCTCCTATTTGGCGCTTGCAGACGAAGTTCTGAAACAAAATCGCAGATAACATTCGAAATACAGATCTAAAAATAGGAAAGGGACGAATTCATGAAGAAAAGAGGGCTTGGAAAGGGCCTAGATGCAATTTTTGCAGAAAATGATATGGAGGACCGCAACCATTCGGTTACATTGCAAATTCGAGATATTGAGCCGAACCGCGATCAGCCAAGAAAAGAGTTCAGCGAGGAAGCATTGCAGGATCTTGCCGAATCGATTGCGCAGCATGGTGTGTTGCAGCCACTTTTGGTGCGGCCGCTTTTGGATGGCGGATACCAGCTTGTCGCCGGAGAACGCAGATGGCGTGCGGCCAGAATTGCAGGCCTTACGGAAGTTCCGGCAGTTATCCGGGAAATGTCGGATCATGAAATGGCGGAACTTGCACTGGTAGAAAATCTACAGCGAGAAGATTTAACGCCGCTGGAAGAGGCAGAAGGCTATCAGTTACTGATTGATACCTACGGAATGACACAGGAAGAGGTCGCAAAGGCGGTCGGAAAATCGCGCCCGGCAGTGACCAATGCGCTTCGGTTGTTGGGTTTGCCGGAAGAAGTCCGCGATATGGTTTCCGCAGGTATTTTGACTGCCGGTCACGCACGGACGCTGCTTGCATTTGAAAACGAAGAAGAAATTATAGAGGCCGCGAAGCAGGCTGCAGAGCGCGGGATGACGGTTCGGGATTTGGAAGCCATGGCAAAACGTGCGGCAGCGCCCAAAAAGGAAAAACCGCGATCTCAACGCAGTCGATATTTTGAAGAGGCAGAACTTGCCCTGAAAGAGCAGCTCGGCCGCCGTGTAACGGTAACAGGAACTGCGAAAAAAGGTGTCTTGCAAATTGAATTTTATGGGGAAGAAGATTTGCAGGATCTGCTCAAAAATTTTGGAAAAGAATGAGACTTTCCGCGAAATTGCGGAAAGATGAATTTAAGGAGTGGGAAACATGATCGATATTAAATTGATTCGCACAAATCCGGATTTTGTAAAAGTAGCTATCGAAAAAAAGGTAGAAGGCCTCAGCTCTGTCATTGATGAGATTTTGGGAATCGATGCAAAACGCAGAGAAGAAACCGGAAAAGTGGAAAAAATGAAGGCGGAGCAAAATGCTGCGACAAAGAAAATTCCGCAAATCAAGAAGGAAGGCGGCGATGTTTCTGCGGTTATGGCAGAAATGAAGGCGCTTTCTGCCGAAATTAAAAAGGCGGACGAAGATCTTTCCGCGTTGGAAGCAAAACAGCATGAATTGCTGCTTGCGCTGCCCAACCTGCCCGACGAAGATGTCTGTGCTGGCGGAAAAGAGAACAATCGTGTTCTACACCAGTTCAAAGAAAAACCGGTTTTTGATTTTGAACCGAAAAACCATGTGGATCTTTGCGAGAGTCTGGGTCTGATTGACTATAAACGCGGCGCAAAGCTGGCCGGATCCGGATCTTGGATTTATCGCGGACTCGGTGCGCGTTTGGAATGGGCATTGCTCAATTTCTTTATTGAAGAACATTTGGCAGACGGGTATGAGTTGCTCTTGGTGCCGCATATGCTCGGTTATGACTGCGGATATGTGGCAGGACAATTCCCAAAATTTGCAGATGAAGTCTATTGGATTGAAAATTCCAACTCTTCAGACCGCAAATTCCTGTTGCCGACAGCAGAAACCGCGCTGGTCAACCTCCATCGCGATGAAGTTCTGACTTTGGATGAGCTGCCCAAAAAGTACATTGCGTATACCCCCTGCTATCGCCGTGAAGCGGGAAGCTATCGCGCGGAAGAGCGCGGAATGATCCGTGGACATCAGTTTAATAAGGTCGAAATGGTGCAGTACACCACGCCGGAGCATTCCGATGAGGCCTTTGCGGAGCTGGTGCGCAAAGCCGAAACGCTGGTACAGAAGCTGGGATTGCATTATCAGCTCAGCAAACTTGCAGCAGGGGATTGCTCGTTCTCAATGGCCAGAACATATGACATTGAGGTTTGGATCCCGAGTATGGGCATTTATAAAGAAGTTAGCTCCGCATCCAATGCACGCGATTACCAGGCACGGCGCGGCAACATGAAATACCGCGGTGAAGACAAGAAGCTGCATTTGGTGCATACCCTGAACGCTTCCGGCTTGGCAACCAGCCGTCTGATTCCGGCAATTACCGAGCAGTATCAGAATGCGGACGGCAGCATTACCATTCCGGAAGTTTTGCGGAAATATATGGGTATGGATGTTATCCGAAAAGAAAAATAATCTTGAACGCTCCTGCGATTCATGGTAAAATAATAGAAATACCCTGTTTTGCTGATACAAAATTGCGGCGGTAAAGGAGAATGGAACGATGCTGAATACAAATTATGCGGACAAGTTTGTAAAAGAAGGACTGACCTTTGACGATGTGCTGTTGATTCCGGCGGAATCAAATGTTTTGCCGAAAAGTGTGGATATCTCAACCAATTTGACAAAGACGCTTCGTCTGAATACGCCGATCCTGACCGCTGCAATGGATACCGTAACAGAGTCTGCCATGGCAATTGCAATTGCCAGAGAAGGCGGCGTTGGAATTATTCACAAAAACATGTCGATTGAAAAGCAGTCCGATCAGGTCGACCGTGTAAAACGTTCTGAAAATGGGGTCATTGTCAATCCGTTCTTTCTTTCTCCGACGCATCTGGTTCAGGATGCAGAAGATATTATGGCGCGCTACAAAATTTCCGGCGTTCCGATCTGCGAAAACGGAAAACTGGTTGGAATTATCACCAACCGCGACATGCGTTTTATGTCGGAGCAGGATTATGCCCAGCCGATTTATGCGGTCATGACAAAAGAAAATCTTGTGACGGCGCCGGTTGGCACAACACTCAAAGAAGCACAGGAGATTCTCCGCAAGCATCGGATTGAAAAGCTTCCGATTGTCGACGCACACGGTAATTTGAAGGGCCTCATTACCATTAAGGATATCGAAAAGGCGGTACAGTATCCAAACTCTGCGAGAGACGGAGACGGACGTCTGCTTTGCGGCGCGGCAATCGGTGCAACAGATGATGTTTTGGACCGTGTTGCGGCACTTGTGGAATCGCAGGTCGACGTGGTAACACTCGATTCTGCGCACGGCCACAACAGCCACGTCGTGGAGACGGTCAAAAAGGTCAAGAAGGCCTATCCGTCGTTGCAGTTGATTGCGGGAAATATTGCGACGGCTACTGCTGCGGAGGCATTGATTGATGCTGGCGCAGATTGCATTAAGGTGGGAATCGGCCCGGGCTCTATCTGCACAACGCGCGTGGTGGCCGGAATCGGTGTCCCGCAGATTACGGCAATTTATGATGCGGCATGTGTTGCCGCGAAATATGGCATTCCGGTCATTGCGGACGGCGGAATTAAATATTCCGGCGATGTTGTAAAGGCGTTGGCAGCAGGCGCAAGTGCGATTATGGTCGGTTCGATGGTCGCAGGATGCAAGGAATCTCCGGGAGATTATGAGCTGTACCAAGGCCGTCAGTTTAAAGTGTACAGGGGCATGGGTAGCCTGGGCGCGATGAATAAGGGCGGCAAAGACCGGTATTTCCAGGAAGATGCCAGGAAACTGGTGCCGGAAGGCGTTGAAGGACGCGTTCCGTACAAGGGACCGCTGTCGGATACGGTGTATCAGATTGTCGGCGGATTGCGCTCCGGAATGGGTTACACAGGGTGTGCGACGATTGGAGAACTGCACGAAAAAGCTCAGTTCGTCCGGATTACAGGTGCCGGCCTGAAGGAAAGCCATCCGCACGATATTCAGATCACGAAGGAAGCACCGAACTATTCTTTCTCCGGTTGAGTAAAAAATCGGAATTGTGTTTGCGAAAAACAAATTCAAAATGAGTTGCAAAGAGAGCCATGAGAAAAAATCTTGTTTTATAGAACTTTTTTTGAATTAGGGATTGACAAACACCATGGTTATGTACTATAATAATCACTGCTCCGCATAAATACGGAGCATGATATGGCGGCATAGCTCAGTTGGCTAGAGCATTCGGTTCATACCCGAAGTGTCGATGGTTCAAGTCCATTTGCCGCTACCAATGGCCCGGTCGTCAAGTGGTTAAGACACCGCCCTTTCACGGCGGGTTCACGAGTTCGAATCTCGTCCGGGTCACCACTTCTGAATTGCGTCCGGACAAGCCGATTTGTCCGGACGCAATGATGATTTTCCTCTTTTACAGGGACGCATAGCTCAGCTGGTTAGAGCGCTCGCCTCACACGCGAGAGGTCATGGGTTCGAGTCCCCTTGTGTCCACCACACCTGCGGTGGGCAGCTGCGCACCGCAGGTGTTTTTTATGAAAAACTTGCGTAGCGGCGCAAACAAGAACGTTCCGTGTGTTGGGCGTTCGCGACAATAAAATCAAAAAGGCGGACGCGCCGGTGACAGGAATGGTTGCCCCGCTTTCCGCTTTTTTTATTTTTATCATTCTGAATCCCCAAAACGATATTTTAAGGAGGTCATTTCTATGGCAGAACAACTGAAAGGTGCATGCATCATCGGTCAGTCCGGCGGCCCGACTTCGGTCATCAACGCAAGTGCATACGGCGTCATCAAAACCGCTCTGGAAAACCCGAACATTACGAAAGTATACGGTGCGGCGCATGGTATCCGCGGAGTACTTGACGATGTTCTGTATGATATGGGTCAGGAAGATCCGGCAGAGCTGGAACTGCTCCTGCATACGCCGTCTTCTGCGCTGGGTTCTTGCCGCTATAAGCTCAAGGACAGCGAAGTGGATGATACCGACTACAAGCGCATTCTGGAAATCTTCAAAAAATATGATGTCCGTTATTTCTTCTATAACGGCGGCAACGACTCGATGGATACTTGCAATAAAATTTCCAAGTATATGCAGAAAGCCGGTTATGAGTGCCGTATCATGGGTGTGCCGAAGACGATCGACAATGACCTTTGGGGCACCGATCACTGCCCGGGATTTGCTTCTGCTGCAAAATTCATCGCGACAAGCTGCATGGAAATCTACCACGACGCGCGCGTTTATGATACCGGCATGATCTGCATCATCGAATGCATGGGACGTCATGCTGGATGGTTGACGGCTGCTGCTTCCATTGCAACGCATTTTGGACAGGGGCCGGATCTGGTTTACCTGCCGGAACGCGACTTCGATATGGACAAGTTCCTTGCAGATGTCAAGCGCGTTTATGACGCCAACAAGAAGTGCATCATTGCAGTTTCGGAAGGCATCCATGATAAAGACGGCAAGTTTATTGTCGAGTATGGCGCCGCAGATGCTGCAGTTGATTCCTTCGGCCACAAACAGCTTGGCGGCTTGGCTGCAACGCTCGCCAATATCATCAAAGGCAAATTTGACGCAAAAGTACGTGCAATCGAGCTTTCTCTGATGCAGCGCTGCGCTGCACATTGCGCATCTGAAACAGACGTACAGGAATCCTTCCGTTCCGGTAAGGCTGCCGTAGAGTGCGCAGTTTCGGGCATTACCGACAAGATGGTTGGTTTTGCACGCAGCAAGGATGAAAACGGCAACTATGTATGCGAAATCAAACTGATGGATCTTTCTGACGTTGCAAACACAGAAAAGAAAGTTCCGGATGAGATGATCAATGCAGATGGAAACGGCATCACGGATGCGTTCATCGACTATGCATTGCCGCTGATTCAGGGCGTTCCGCAGATGAAGTACGAGAACGGTATGCCGCGCTTTGCCCATCTGAAAAAAGTGGTTGCGAAATAAGCGAAACTTGCAGCAGACTACGAGCAACAGTTGAAAAACGAAAATCGTGCGTCAGAAACAGCTGCCGCACGATTTTTTTCTATATTGGCTGGGCGTAATACCGGTTTTTTCCTTAAATTGTTTTCCAAAGTGACTGAGCTGTGAAAAACCGACGCGGTCTGCGACCTGCGTAATCGGAAGATCGGTATTTTCCAGTAACGCTGCTGCTTTTGAAAGGCGGTATCCCGTAAGATACTGATAGGGTGTCGTTTGCAGCGCGGCTTTAAAACAGCGCAGACATTCTGATTTGCTGATATTTGCGCTGCGGGACAGTACTTCCAGGGAAACGGGTTCTCCGTAATGTGTTTCAATATATTGCAAAAAAGTTTCATTCTACCGGAAAGAATGGGATCTCCTTTTTCTGCCGAAAAGGAAATACTTTTGCGAAATGCAAGCCACAGGGTACAAAGAAGCGTCAAAACCTCGTAATAGTAAAATACGGATGAATCCGGAGTCAGTTCGGAAAGGCGCTTCAGTTGTTCCAGCGCTGGTTGATGTTTTGCGGTTTGCTGAGAAAGCAGAGAAACCGGCAGGGTTCTTTTTCCGGCAAGATCTTCTACCAGTGCATTTGTTGGGCTTCCCAAATAGAATTTTAAAAAATATTCCGGAAACAAAAAGCTTTTATATTGGCATGCCCCAATGCGCGTCACCAAATGAACCGTATTTCGGTTGAGAAAAAAGCCATCACCCTTTTGCGCCGAAAAGGTCGACTCCAATGTTTTGATCTGAACGGTGCCGTCCAGGACATAAATAGATTGCAGATCTTCGTGCCAGTGCATGACCCGAAAGTCCGGATTTCTCGGATCGCTGTGGTCGTTGGTGACATCGAGAACCAAATAAGGGAACTCGGACGCCTGATTTAAGTTTACAGAGTTGATGAAACTTTCTGAATCCATGATGCCTCCCCCAAGCTTGACGATTTTACGATAATAACAGAATGTTTTTGTAAGATAAAAGAAAAATAGGAGGAAAGAACAATGAAAAAACTTCTTTACTTTTTATCCACACTGTTTTTTCTTTTACTTCTTGTCGGTTGTAAAGAAAACAGCGCAGTCGAATATGATGAACTTATATTATCTGCCGACGGGTTAGTGAGTATACAAGTTTACGATTCAAACGATACACTTATCGCAAAAGCTTCGCCCCTTATAAGGCATGAAACGATTATTGTAAATCCTGACGGCTCTCCTCGCTATAACGAAAAACCAGAAGAGATTTTCTGTGAAACAAACAGCGGTATAGATATTACTTATGATTATGATGCCGAAAACATAACAACGGTATTTCCTGCAGGAAGAGAATATACGGTTGCTTTTTCGTCGGATGAATATGTTTTATTGAACGGAAAATTCACTCAGATGCCGCAAGGTATCACGCAGGAATTTTCCCGAATGAGTCTTTCGGAAGGATTTGTAAAAGAAGCTGATATTGATATAAACGGCAATGTCAAACTTTATACGGTAAACGGAATAAACCTTCGTGTTGCTTGGTTTTTTAAAGACGGAAAAGAGATGTATTTTGCAACGCCTTTTGTCTGTGCAGGTATTCTTGCCCTCCTGATTTTAGCATTTATAAAAATCACTAAAACTCTGCCTTTCTCAAAGGTTATGCGTATATTGCTGCCTTATTTTCTCTATGTGCTCGGTATTATTTCGGTGCAATCGCTTGTGTATCTGTTTGATGAAGCAAATGATGCTTTGATAAACTATCTGATCTATGTCTATCTGCTGGGTATAACAGTTGTTGCTCCTTTCGTATTTGCTATTCTTTGGGGAAGAAGTGTGGTAAAGAAGAACAATCTGTTTTCAGCTGAAAAAGGTTGGCTTCTTATGATCGTTATGCTCATTTATTACCTTGCCATCAGAGTTTTACCGCTGCGCTTTTCTATCGGAAGCTATTGGAGAGGATTTGAGAAGCTGTGGCCGGTGATTTTAGGATTTGGTATCGTTCTTTCTCTTGTGCTTTTCTGGAAAGAACAAGAGGATAAAAAAAGCCATTCGCAGCAGCATAGGAAATATAAGAAGCGTTAAAAAGGAGGCTGTGTTATGAGATGCAAAAGAATATTAATCATGATATTAGTTGTTATCACTTTAATGTGTATGACATCATGTCAGGAAAGCGAAAAGGTCGACAAACCTCATGTACCTATGCAAACAGTAACGATAAAAGGTACAGATGGTTATATCGACATAGAAGCCAAATTACCAAAAGGATGGATTCCCTATAGTACATCAGGATTTGTTTTTGAGATATATGACAGTAATTCAATTGACTTATCGGATTTTGATGTTTTGGATTCTGCTCTTGAAACTATACCGCATACTTTGTCTATCTATAATTATAATCCTGGAAACAGTGAAAATATCAAAGAAGAATATGAAAGTTACTTTAACGGTAAATTCCCTAAGAAGCCAGAAACAGTAGTGGAAGATGCCGAGTGGGAATACAGTTTCTTAAAAGGTAAATATGGAAGACTTTTATTGAGAAAAGGGAACTACACCTATAATGGCAAAGAATATATTGATATAATGTGTTACCGTGAAGATATTCCTTATGCGGTACACGGAACGATATCTATGGACGTAGAACTATCCTCTGGAGAACTCGTGCCTTATATTGCATCCACCTTAAAAACTACATGAAAAAATGAGGACTTTATAAACACGCACAATTAAATTTACTGAATTAGTAACGGAAATAAAAAGCACGGTTATTGTATAACCGTGCTTTTACTGTTAATTTTAACACCTTCAATCAACATTATGTTAAATATATATACGATAGAACAGACTTTCTGCCCAGTGTTAATATTCAGTAATATAACATTTTATATTGCAATTATTCTAGAAATCATATTTTACTCTACTCCTTATAGAAAAACGATTCGCATAGATCTATTTAATTTTATTTATAAACAAAAAGGTTAATCTCTTGTTATATAACAGGAGATTAACCTTAAAGCAATATAAATCTTTCTATATTAATACCTAGTATCAATTGCCCTATCCTCTAGCCAAACATAAAAATCACATTCAGATCCATTAAAAACATTCATATCAATATATTTCTCATCCCCATTATAACCTTTTAATCTTTCTCGGTTTGTATACTGCCAGAAAACCCACTTTCTGTTATCCAAAAGTTTTGGTCTTGTAATAACATTTCTGATCCAGATATCATATTCTTCGTAATCACCTGATAAATAAAGCTCATAGGATCTTTCCGTAGCATAAATTATCGGCTTTTGACCGTAATGATCTTCGAGTATTTTAAGCATTATATTAAGCTCTCTTTGGGCATCTTCCCGCTTCGGCGGATTTTTTTCTTTATCACCGTAGAACTCAAGGTCGATAACAGGCGGAAGCATACCTTTAAAAGGTTTTACTGTATCAATAAAGTTTTGAGCCTGCGTTTCCCCCAGGCTATCATAGCTAAAAAAATGATATGCGCCAACAGCAAGGTGCGTCTTTTGCGCATTTTCAAAATTATAAACAAATCGATTATCAACAAGCGAGCTTCCCTCGGTGGCTTTTATAAAAACGAATGATATGTTTTCTCTTGACAGCTCTTCCCAATTAATTTCTCCCTGATACGATGAAACATCGATTCCCTTAACAGGATATTTTTCGGAAGAAAACCCGTTTAATATGATCACACCATTCCAAACCAAAAAAAAGCACCCAAAAGGATTAACATAAACACTCCGAACCAATATATACCTTTTTTCATAAAACCTCACTCCAACCCATTTTGCTTGTTGCAAAGCTATTGATAAAAATATCTTTTTGCTTTATTATACAAAAAACATAAATCGTGATATTATGATAGCAGGAACTTTAAAAAACGTCAATGTGTTTCAACTGTACGGCCCTGATTCGCAGACGGCGGTATTTTGAAACGTAAAAGAAAGAGGGGACAAATATGCGATTTGAAAATGATGCGAAGATTCAGGAGTCATTTTCCAAGCAGGCGGAGAATTTCGAAAGTACAAAGATGAATTTTTTGCATCAACCGTATTTGGAGAAGGCTGTTTCGCGGATCGCGCCTTCGAAAACCGATACCGTATTGGAGGTTGCAGCGGGAACCTGTGCCTGCGGGCGAGCGATTTCCCCATTTGTACAAGCGGTAACCTGTCTGGATTTAACACCGCAAATGCTGAAAACCGGAAAAAAGGAAGCGGAAAAAGCGGGACTGTAAAATATCACCGATGTGATGGGGAATGCGGAAGCATTGCCGTTTCCGGATTGCAGTTTTGAAATTGTGCTCTCGCGCTTGGCGTTTCATCATTTTCCCAACCGTGGAAAGCCGTTTGCTGAAATAGTTCGGGTTTTAAAACCGGGCGGAAAACTGGTTATGATTGATATGGAAGCGGCAGAGGAACCTTTACGGGCGGTTGAGGATGAGCTGGAACAGATGCGGGCTCCCTCACATGTCCGAAACCTAAGCCTGGCGGAAATGCAGGAGATGTACGCGTATTATGGAATGACAATCCCCACTTGTGAGATGACAAAAATGCCGGTCGTGCTGCAGAATTGGCTGGACTTGACGCAAACGCCGTCCGATATCCAGAAAGAGATTACCCGCCGGTTGCAGGAAGAACTGCAAGGCGGGCAGAAGACCGGCTTTTACCCTTATTGCAAAGATGAGAAAATTGGATTTGATCATCGTTGGATTCTCCTGATCGGGATCAAAGCGGCACCGTGACGGGAAAGAAAGGAGCAGAGACAGCGGATGGATGAGGATTTGGCCTATGAAATTCTGGCTGTTGTGGAAGAAATCCCAGAGGGCAGAGTTGCAAGCTACGGACAGATTGCCAAGTTAATCGGGCGGGAGAAAAACGCACGGCTCGTAGGAAGGGTTTTGCGGAACGCAGCGTATTATGGGGAGTATCCCTGTCATCGCGTGGTGGCACAGGATGGCCGACTGGTACCGGGATGGCCGGAGCAGGCGCTTTTGTTGGAACGAGAAGGCATTAGATTTCGGGATGCATTCCATGTGGATATGAAGCGTTATCGCTGGGAAGAAGGATAAATCGTTATTCGCGCAAATGCGATCGTCCTCTCGGTCGTGTTTTCAACAAAAGAAGCAGAGGCTGGTGGAAAACAAAACCGCCTTGTCCATTTCTGCTACATACCAAAAAAGAAAAGAACGAGAAACAAAAAGGATACGCCAAAAGGCGTATCCTTTTTCATATGTTTATAGAGAGAACGCGATGAATCAGCCGTTTGCCTGGAACGCAAACGAGAACTCTGGATCATACTGATACAATTCCTCGTACAGGTACATGGCACGCGCCCGATAAAAATTCATGACCTGACTGGAACCGTTTAAAAGTGCCATGCTGCCGCCTTGCTCCTGTGCTGCGGCGGTGATTTCTGCAATTTTTCCGTCTTTTTCGGAAACCCAGCTTTCCTGATCGGCTTTGTAATCGGAATAGTGTTCTTCATCCGATGCAGCAAGGAGGTGCATATACGCATTATCAACTTCTTTGCTCCAAAGATCTGTGTATTCACCGCAGATGCGGACCATTTCAGAAATAGAAGTGGCGACGTCGATTTCTTCCGCGTAGGCGGCGTCAATGGCATTGGTCGAGAATTTTTCGTTGAACGCCGCATTCTCTGTGTCAGCGGGCGGAAGCAGGCTTTCGGATGAAGAGGAATCCTCCGGTTCCTCCGGAATAGAAGGATCCTCGTTGCTGGAATGCTCCGGCTCTGCAGGCTCCGAAACGACCTCGGAAGATTCCGGTTCTTGAGACGCAGCTTCCGAAGCGGGATCCCCAGAGACCTCCGAATAAGCCGAATCACTGGATGTTTCGGAGGAAGAAGTTCCGGAAGAAATCAGCTGACATCCGGAAAAAAGCAGACAAAACGTCAGCAGTACAATGCCGGTGTAAAACAATTTCAAGTTCCTGTTTGCATGATGAGCGATCACGATGCATCATCCTTTCCTTGATCCAAATGGAAAAAGCGTTTTCTTTACTTTACCATAATCGGCGCATTCATGCAACAGGGCAATTTTGAGAAAAAGGCGGGACTTATGATACAGAAGAGACTGGAATCGGTAATTCCAGCGCCGCGACCAGCATCGGCTCCAGACGCTGATAAAGCGCCGGCAGATCGGACGGCGGAAGCGGGTTCTTTCCAAGACCTGCCTCGATGGTGAAGCCCGGCCGCTGAAATGTTTGGATAAACCAGTCCTTAAATCCGCCCATAGAAGCGATCCCTTCCGGCTCGGAAATAGCGTATCCAGAAGTTTCTGAAAGAATTTTGGCCATTTTCCGCGCATAGGGCGGTGTCTGGTCTCCGTAGCGATAGTAAATTTCTTCCCCCTGTGTATGAAAAGCCAGCACATAAAGAAAAGGTTCTTTCCGGCAGAGCTGTGTAAGCGAAAAGGTTTCCGGTTCGCTTTCCGGTGCGTATCCGCCAAATCGGGTTGGCCCAGGCGCGCAGTACCCTTCTTGGATTTCCAACTTTCGTAAGATCGTCCAGCCTGCGCCAAAATTGTGGTTAAGATCCACGCCGCGGGCATTTGCCTGCCAGCAGGACAGGTTTCCATTTGCGTGTTCCCGTACAAAAGCAGCATATTCGCCGGCCCGATATGCCCCGAAAATGGAAATCTCCGCGCCGTCCGGATTGATGGAGGGCAAAAGGCAGAGATGCCGTTTCGCAAGCAGCTGCCGGACGGGGACGCCCTGCAGGGCGCCGTTAGTCTGAACTGCTTCTGCAAGCGCGCAGAAAAACCGCATGAGCAGGGCAGAGGTAATTCGTTCCATTCCGTGAAATGCACCGGCAAATAGAACCGCGTCCCTTCCGGAGCCGATCCCCAGACGATAGAGCGTCCGGCCGCATAAGCTGCTTCCAATCGAGTCAACCTGCAAAAACGGAAAGCGTTTTTGCAGGGTTAAAACGTCTTCACAGAGTTTTTGGTAGGTATATTCCGTATCTTCCATCTTATGTCCTCCGCAATCGCTTTGTTTGCTTTATCCTATGCGAAAAAAGGACAGGATATGAGCATCTTCTTCTTGGAAAAGTGTTGAGCGGCGGGCAGAAAACAGCTATAATAAAAGGTACGATCACAGGAGTTCCTGGTATCGTACCGTTTTGCTTTGGGAGGCGTTTTGCATGAAGCTGACAGAAAAGACGCTGCAAAAAAATTATCTTTATCGGGGAAAAATTTTAAATCTGCGCCGGGATGACGCGGAACTCGAAAACGGGCGTCAGGTAACGCGCGAGGTCGTCGAGCATCCGGGCGGTGTTTGTGTTGCAGCGCTCAACGAGAAAAACGAGATGGTTTTTGTACGCCAGTTCCGGTATCCGTATTCGAAGGTGGTTCTGGAGATTCCGGCCGGAAAACTGGAGCCGGGTGAGGATCCATTTGAGGCCGTCAAGCGCGAGCAGCTGGAGGAAACAGGAACTCGGGCTGAAGCGTATCAGTTCTTGGGTGAGATGTATCCTTCTCCGGGTTATACAGATGAAATTATCCGGATCTGGGCGTGCCGGATTTCCCAATATGGAGCGTTAAAGCTGGATGAAGGGGAGTTCTTGGAGACTGAGTACGTACCGCTGGAGACGGCGGTGGAGATGGTGCTCCGCAATGAAATTCCGGATGCCAAGACACAGGTGGCTATTTTAAAAACAAGCTGCCTCGTCAAAGCGGGGCAGCTTTAAGAAGTGTTTATTCAGCAGTTTCGTTCATTTGATTCATAACCAGTCCGGTGATCAGTTTTGGATAGAAATAGGTCGATTTCTGCGGCATCTTTCCACCGGCAGCGGCGACATCCCGAATTTCGCTGATCCGTGTCGGATTGAGGAAAAAGGCCGCCTGTGCGTTTCCGGATTGCACGGCCTGGATCGCCTCGTCGAACGAACGGGTGTAAGAGAGATTTTTCTGGTTTGCCATGTTTTCTTTGTCGATCCCGAACGCGCGCTCGAGGATAAGCGTATGCAGAACCGAAACGTCAAGTGTGCGTACTGCAGGGCATTCTTCTGAGAGCACCTGATCCATGATGGATAGGTCGCGCAGGACAAGAAGCGTCCAGGAGTCTCCGCCGCAGTAGAAAGCAAAGGCTTTTTTGCCTTGCCGGAAGAGTGCGTCGAGCGAGGCGGAAAGTTCAGAAAGCCGCGGCATTTCATGAACTTCAAAGTGTTCCCGGCAGCTGCTCAGAAGCGCCTCTTTGTCAAAGTTCGGCAGGTTGTGGATCAGCCTGTGCGTCGGAAAGACAACCAGTCCGTCGTGTTGCATATCCACGAGCATCATCATGACATAATCACAGTCTCCGGTTTCCTGGTAGAGGCCGTTTTCATGGCAGTAATTCCGGAAATTCAGGGCTGTTTCATAGCGGTGATGACCGTCTGCGATATAAAGCTTTCGGTCTTTAAAATCCTCACAGATTGCTGCAATTGCCACAGGATCGTTGACAATCCAAAGCCGGTGAAGAACCTCTCCGTCATCCATTTCCACGTTGGGTGTGCCCTGTGAGAGGCGTTCGATCCGCGAGAGTGTCGTGTGTTCATCATCCATATAAAGCGAATAAATTTGACTGAAATTGCAGCCGGTTGCCTTCATCAGTTCAAAGCGGTCGGCCTTTGCCTTGCTAAGTGTATTTTCGTGCGGCAGCACGACGCCCTTTGAGAAGTCTTCTGCTTTCACGCGGCAGATGAAGCCTTTAAAGCTTTTTTTCTGTCCGTATGCGGTAAAAGTTTCCTCATAGATGTACAAAGCAGGCGCGGTGTCCTGTTTGAGAATGCCGGATTCTTCCCACTTTTTTAGGGTTTCCCCGGCTTCCTCATAAGGGTGCTCTCCGACCGGAAGTTCCAGCCGGACAATGTTATAGGGATTGGTCTCCAAATACTGCCGGCGCTGCTCCGGGCTGATGATGTCATAGGGCGGACAGGTCAACTTTTCAATCGGCCCTGCCTGTTCCGTGAACCGCAGTGCGCGGAAGGGCTTGATTTCTGCCAAAATGATCACTCCGTTCGACGTAAGGTTGCCGGCAAGATGGAAAATGCCGGGATTACGGTTTCTATTGTAAACAGGAATCCGGATTCCGTCAAGAAGGCATCTGGAAAGGGAAAACTTTTGAAGACCTTCACGTGGTATTCACAAAAGGGCGATATACTATGAAAAAGAGAGTTGAATTTTGCCCGTTTTATGCATTTTAGGAAAAGAAAACGGATGGTTTCTGCCCTTTTTATAGCAAAATACTTGCATTGAACCCTTAAATGCGCTACAATTTGAATGTTTCGGTGCATTTAAAAATAAAAAATAAGACATAGGAGGGATCGAGATGATAGAGGTTAAAAACCTCACAAAGCGCTATGGTTCCAATATCGCTTTGGATAATATCAGCTTCTCGGTAGAGGAAGGAAACATTCTCGGCTTTTTGGGACCAAACGGCGCGGGAAAAACGACCACAATGAATATTATTACGGGGTATTTGTCTGCCAGCGAAGGCGTTGTCACTGTTGGCGGATACAATACGTTGGATAATCCGAATGAGGTCAAAAAGTTGATCGGATATCTGCCGGAACTGCCGCCGCTGTACATGGATATGACGGTCAAAGAGTACCTGAGCTTCATGTATGATCTCAAGAAGACGACGCTTCCGAAGGATAAGCACCTGGATGAAATTTGCCGGTTGACCAAAATCGATAACGTGTACAATCGTCTGATTGCAAACCTGTCGAAGGGCTATAAACAGCGTGTCGGCATTGCACAGGCGCTGATTGGAAATCCGCCGGTGCTGATTCTGGACGAACCGACGGTTGGTTTGGATCCGAAACAGATTATTGAAATCCGCAACCTGATCAAAAGTCTCGGACGGAACCACACAGTCATTCTCAGCTCGCATATTCTTCCGGAAGTACAGGCAGTCTGCGAACGAGTCATCGTCATCAACCGCGGAAAGCTGGTTGCGGACGGGAACACCGATACGCTGGCACATAACCTTTCCACGGATTTCCGCTTGATCGCGCGGATCGACGGACCGGAAAAAGAAGTGGAGCACGCATTGATCGCAATGGAGAACGTCAAAGAGGTTCTCTGCTATGGTGAAAAAGAAAAAGGTGTCTTCGAGTTCTCCATTGAAACGGACGAAGACCATGATGTCCGCAGAAATCTGTTTGCGCTTTTGGCGCGGAAGGGCTGGCCGCTGCTGAGTCTGCGGAACACAGACCTGACGCTGGAAGAGGTGTTCCTGCGCCTGACAAGCGGTGATGCGGAATCCTATATCGGCAGCAAAAAAGAGAAAGGCGGGAAAGAATAATGCTGGCTATTGCAAAACGTGACTTAAAATCCTATTTTTCTTCCCCCATCGGCTATGTCTGTGTAGCGCTGATTTTGGCGTTTTTCGGATATTTTTACTTCCAGGTGCTGATGTCCGGCTCGACTTCGTACATTTCTTCTGTGTACGGCGTGATGTTCACCTGGTGCATGATGGTAATCCCGATCATCACCATGCGCAGCATGAGTGAAGACCGCAAAAACAAGACGGATCAGGCGCTTTTGACGGCGCCGGTCAGCGTAACCGCGATTGTGATGGGCAAATTTCTGGCTTCCTTCGCAGTTTATGCAATCATCATGATCGGCAGCCTGATTCCCTGCATCATAATGACCTTCATTGCCGATCCGAACTGGGGCATTATTTTTGGAAACTTCCTTGCTTCGTTGCTTTACGGCGCGGCGATGATTGCAATCGGCGTGTTTATTTCCAGCCTGACGGTCAGTCAGATCATTGCGGCAATCGGTACATTTGCAGTGGCGATTTTTCTAATGATCATTGATTCGCTCGGCGGTGCGACCGGCAGTGCGTTCCTCTCCAAGGTCGTGACCTGGATCTCCTTTAATACCCGGTACTCCCTGTTCACGCAAGGCCTGTTCAGCATTTCCAATGCAGTGTTCTTTTTGAGTGTGGCGGCGATCTTTATTTTCCTTACGGCCCGCAAACTCGAAAGCAGAAGATGGAGTTAAGGGAGGATAAAACATGTCTGAGAAGAATAAAAATCTGATTCCCAGTGAGGAAGAGATTCCGGCTGCCGCGGCAGAAACGCCGGAGACGGATGCAGCGCAGACAGCTGCTGCAGAAGAGCCGCAGGAATCCAAAACAGAGAAAAAAGCAGAAAAGAGCAAAAAACATACCGGGAATTTCTTTAAGAGCACGCGGTTTAAACGCGGCGGGCTGGCAACAGCGGCCAGCATCGGCTTTATTGTGATTGTGGTTCTGCTCAATGTTGTGTTTTCGATTTTGGAAACACGGTTCCCCTCCATGCAGATCGACATGACTACGAATAAGATTTTCTCGCTTTCAGACGACGCTTTGGAAGCTGCAGAAAAAGTAGATATTCCAACCACGATTTACATTTTGGCGGGCGAAGAAGCTGCGAAAAATGATACGTTGCTTTCCAGCTATGGTCTGCAGTACAGCCAGGTTTCGGTGCTTGCAGAAAAAATGCAGGAAGCAAACTCCAATATTACCGTTAAATATGTGGATCTGGATTTGAATCCGACCTTTGCATCGGATTCCAAGTACGCAAACTATACGCTGACGACCGGTTCCGTGTTGGTCGAAAATGAGCGTAGAATCCGGGTGCTGGGCATTACGGACCTCTATTCCTACACGCAGGATCAGACAACCGGCGCGGCGACGTACTATATGCAGGTCGACAGCGCACTGGCATCGGCGCTCATGCAGGTAACGGCAGAAAATGTCCCGGTCGTTTCGATTGCAGCCGGAAGCCATTCTGAAATGCTTGCAAACGGTCTGTCCTCGTTCAAGACGCTGATGGAGAACAATCAGTTCGAAATTAAAACCTTTGATCCGATGACAGAGGAAGTTCCGGAAGATACGCAGATTGTGATGCTCCCGACGCCGAGCACCGATTATACGGCGGAAGAGCTTGCAAAGCTGGATGCCTTCCTAGACGATAACACCGAGGGCAACCGGTCTCTCTGGGTGACCTTCCATCCTTCCCAGATTGATCTGCCGAACCTTTCCGCATTCCTTGAGGAGTGGGGCTTAGAGGTTCCGACAGAAGTCATCCGCGAGAGTGACAAAAACAATATGATCGCGGCAGATTCGACGTTCTTTATTTCGTCGCTGACCGATGAAGTGGATCTGGGTGGCGAGGATAGCTACAAATATTTTGTCACGCCGCAGAGCCGTCCGGTCAATACGATTTTCAAATCGAACAACAGCGTCGTCACCTATGCGCTGGCCACTTCTTCCGATACCTCTTATATTCAGGACGCTACCAGCGAAGAGGATATTTCGGAAACTGCAACCAAGCAGTCTTATAATACGGCTGCGCTTGCAACCAAGCAGGTAAAGGTCAACGGCGAATATTATCACAAGAGCGTTGTGGCATTCGGTAGCTCGATGATGATGTTGGATTCGTATCTCTCCAGCAATACGTTCGGCAACGCAGTATATCTTGTGGATCTTGCGCGGTACACCACGGGAACAACGGACAGCAGCATTGGCGTCTATACGAACAAGGTGGAAACCACCACGCTGGATGTCACGGTTCCGACCTCTACGCGGCTGTTCCTGGGAATCGGCGTCTTTACCCTGCTGATCCCGATCGCGATTTTGGTTGCGGGTGTTGTCGTGTTTCTGAAGAGGAGGCACCTGTAAGGCATGAAGAAGTCCATAAAATATCTTTTGATTATTTTAGCAGTCGTTCTGGTGCTCGGAGCAGCGGTGTTGGTTCTGGTTCTGACAGACCCGAACCGTGGCGCAGCAGAGGAGGAATCCTCCAACGCATCGGCCGATACCATCAGTTTGGTCTCCAAGGAAGCGGCGGATGTTGCCTCTATGGAAATTTCATTCCGAGATGACGCGGACGGTTCCTACACGCTGTTGCCGCAGGAAGCATCGGATGGCGACGAACCGGTCTTTACCATCAAGGGTTTGGAAACTATTTCGCTGAAAACAAGCGCACTGAAATCCGTTGCGTCTTTTGGGCATTCCCTGACTGCGACCAAAGATCTCGGCGCATTAGAAAACAAAGCGGAATATGGCCTTGACAATCCGCAGATTTCCGTAAAAGTGACCTTTACGGACGGAAGCACGTTTGCCTATGATGTTGGCGACGAAACGCCGAACGGCGGATACTATATCAAAACAGCAGATTCGGACAATCTTTATGTCTCGACGCTGGGGACAAACCTTCTAAAGAAAAAGCTGGAGCTGGTTGATACGACGATCCTTTCGATCACGGCGCCGCAAACGGAGGAAGAAGCAGCAGCTGGTACAGCGGCAACCAATGTCTTCAATACGCTGAAATTCAGCGGTGCAAATTTTGCAGAACCGATTGAAATCGTCAACGAGCCGGATTCCACAATAATGAGCACATATCTCATCAAAAAGCCGAGAGAGCTCGGCTGTAATGATGAAAACGTCGGAAAAATCACTACGTCTCTGGAATCGCTCTCTGCGAGTTCTGTTGCGGCGGTTTATCCGGATGAAGCGGTTCTGAAGGAATACGGCTTTGAGAATCCGGTTTGCGTGTTGGAATTTACGGCCAACGATACGGAACATCACACGTTGCGGACTGGAAACCGTACCGATGCAGGCACATACGTAATGGTCGACGATGTACAAGTCGTTTATGTTGTGGACAATGCGACGGCCTCCGGCTGGGCAGATGTCACGCTCCATAATTTGCGGAGCGTGTTCCTGCTACTTCCGTATATTGACAATGTGGAAAAGGTCGAAATCAAAACCGCGGATGTATCGCATACGTTTACGCTGAGCCGGACGTTGGACGAGGAAAAATCCACAGAAGACGATCCCAGCTACATTTTGACGGTAAAAGGAACGGCTGGTCAGGATTTGACGATTGATACATTCCGGAAATTCTATCAGGTTGCGATCGGCGTACAGCTTTTTGATGCGACAGAAGAAGAGCCGGAAGGCAAACCGTATCTGACGCTGACTTACCGTTACTATGACAGCGGCGAAGCGGATGTGGTGGAATTCTATGAGAGCAAAGAATCTGACCGTACCTATCTGGCGGTTGTAAACGGCGCGGTAGACGGTGTCGTCAAAAAGACTACTCTGGAATCGCTCCTCAGCAACGCAAAGGATATGGAAAACGATGTCAACGTCGGCGCGTAACGACCGGCCCTAAAATCAAAACTTGCAGTAAAAAATGCACTTTCTGCCGAAAAGCAGGAGGTGCATTTTTATGGCCTGTTTTGGCCTATGTAGGGAAGGGAGATGTTTTGGTGCGGAAACTGTAAACCCATAGACGGACAGATTCCATCAAAAAAGCTGCACAGTCTCCATAACAGCTTGATGGAGAATATCCTGATTTCGCGGACTCTTTTGAAATCCAAGAAATAAAATGCGGCAATACAAAAAATCGGCATTTGGATTTGCTGAAAGGGACGTTTAGCGGTCTTTTGCTGCATAGCGTCCTTCTTTTGAGAAAACTAACTTACAGCGCCTCGTTTTATGGTTGCCATACAAAGGCCCAGAAGAGTATTTCCCGAAGACTTTATATAATAAGGACCGGCCAAGGCGTCGTTTGGTGCAATACGGGTGCAAAAGAGGGCTGCGCTGCTGCGAAAAAAATGAGATGAAAAGAGCAAGGCCAGCCAAAAAAAGTTTTCTAAAATTGGAAAGTACGACCAACAGAAATCCAGCTGTTCAAAAGGGCAATCCGCAAAAATGTTTCCGCATATCAAAAAGGCATCCGTATACGAAACGGATGCCTTTTGGGTTTTTATAGAAGACTTTTAAGCCTCGTTACTGCCGGTTTGATCAGCAGGAATAGCACTGGAAGAATACAGCGTTTTGATCGTTTCGGCGTTTGCAACACCGGTGGCAAGCAGACCGTTGTACAGCTGGAAGTTCATCAGGGCCTGTTCCGTGCCCTCGCCGAACTCTCCGGTGGGCTCTAATACAAAATAACCAAGTTCAGCAAGGCGCTTTTGCAGTTTCAGAACATCATCGCCTTTAGCCCCTACTTTTAAATCCGAATCGGAAGATCCGGAAGTCGTACTGGCGTCCGAGGAACTGCTGGAGGACGGCTCACTGGAGGAATCCGGATCGCTGGAGTTGGAGCTGGGCTCTATGGCAGAGGAATCGCCGTTTTCACCATCTCCGGAGGAAGGCGCAGAAGAGGCAGGGTCGGAGGCTGCATTGTCCAAAAGCTCCGGATAAAGAACACCGGACATAAAGTTGACAGCCTGCAGCACCGTTCTGCCTTGCCGAATCATATAAGTGGGATCCATTTCGTAGACCAGGCCGTTTTCTACAGCGCTCAAACCGGACAATTCTTCAGAAGCCAAAATTTGCTCCTTTAAACCGGTTGGGCAAAAGATATAATTCGGATTGGAAAGTTTTAGCGCAGCCAAGGTGGTATCGCCCTGTTCGGTGTTCTCAAAGGCGTTTGTGGCGCCGGTTGCCGAAATTAGTGCCCCGGCAAGCGTGTTGCCCGTTGCGGCGGTTCCGTCCATATCGTAGAGATAACAGGCTGTAATCACGATGTTGGAGGAGGGCGCCATTCGGGTGATGTCGTCAATTGCCAGGAAGATATCCTGTGCGCGCTTGACCGCGAAGGCCGCGCCGTCAATTTTTCCGTTCAGCAAAGAACCGACATCGGAGTATTCCCGTTCAAAATCGCTTCGGCCGGTTGCAGGCGGAACCACTGCGACCGGAATGCCTTGCAGGGCAAGTTCTTCTGCATTTTCCGGTTCTGTATCGACCAGCACCAGATCCGGCTCCAGATCCTTTAATGTCTTAAGGTCAGAAAGGGATACCTCCGGAAGAATCGAAAGCTCACTTTGCGTGCATTCGGGGCTTTTGCCTTTTAAGGAAGCTTCATATCCCAGCGCCAAAATGATATCGGCAAGATTTTCAGAAAGAACAACAACACGTTCCGGTTTTTCGCTGAGCGTCAAGTCCCCGATCGTTACCGGATAATTCGTGGTTTCGTCCTCGCTGGATGGCTTTTCTTTCGATTTGCAGCCGGAAAAAAGCGCAGCAAGCAAAGCAAGGCAAAGCAGAATGGCAGCGAGACGTTTCGCTGTATGCACAGTCATCATCTCCTTTGTGATACGGGCCCTGCCGGATTACCCGACAGGAGAAAATTTGGTTCAGAACGTACGGCGTTTGAAATTTTTTCCAAGCTTTTCTTTCAGGAAGGCGCGGAAGGCTTTGGCATCCCCGACCTTGAAGTTGTCTTTCGCGACGAAATACGCGTTTTCGCGTCCAAAATACAGATAAAAGTACTTTTTTGTTTCATAGGCGGTTGTAATCTGGAAATACGGGAAAACACCGCTTGCCTGCAATCCGGAAAGTCGGAAATCTTCATCCCGGAAAGAAAACACCGCAATCCGGTTCGGCATCTTTTTATACGTCCGGAACAGCGATTTGTAGATCGTTCCCGGTATCGTAAAGATATGCACGATCAGGTAAATTCCAGCAGCAGCGAAGAGCAGACGGAAAATAATGCTGTCGCCCATCGTGGAGGTAATCGCGAGCCAAATTGCGGCAAGTCCGCAGAGTGCAAAAACCGGAATCGTAAGCGGGTTTTTCCAGTAGGAGTGGAAGTAGCTGAATGTGTGCAGCGCCTGATCCGAGTGAATGGTGGAATTCCGGAAGCGTTCTTCCGGTTCCGGGGCATCCGGATTCTCTTCTGCTTCCTTTTTCTTTTGAATCCGATACTCAGAAAGGCGTGCGGCCAGATCAGCCCGTTTCTTTTTTTGCTGTTTCCGGCGGATTGCAAATCCGACAATCAGCGCAATTATAGCCAGAATGAGCATAATCAGCGGCAAAAGGGCAAGGAAGATCTGCTTCGGGGTATAATCAACCGGTGTATTATCGAGAATCTGTGTAAATTCTGCGCTGTTGACAATCTCGCGCAAAATCGCTTCTTCGTCTTCTCCGAGCTTTTTGCCGGCGGAATACATGTCGAAACTGTAGGAGGATCCGTTGATTACTGTGACGTAGCAGACCTCGCTCAAATAGTCGCTGTCAGAATCCAGCAGAAATTCCACGCGGACAAATGGGTAAGCGGCGTCATTGTAACGCTCTGCGGTTGCAGTCAGATTTTCGTTTTCGTCCTGCGCAGAGATCATGTCGTCCATAAAGGTGCGGAAGGTCTCTTCATCCGCACCGACAAAGGAAAAGATTTCTTTTGTATAAGAAGATGTTTTGGTAGAAATCAGGATATTTTCCTTTCCGCCTGCGGTTGCCAGATGAACAAGCGTGCCCATCTCCTTGTATTCCTTTAATTTCGAGGTGGGATCTGTAACACCGATCAGCATCCAGCTTTCATCGAAAATGCTGGTTTCCGGCGTAAACGCATAGAAGTTGTCCGGAATTTCAATGTTCAGGTGTGCGTTTTCAATTTCATAGGACTTTGTTGCGGCGGACACCGGAACGACACAGGCAACCACCAGGAATACGGCAAAACAGATTGCCAGCAGCTTTTTGACTTTGGGGAGCATCAGGGCTCGACCTCCTTTATTTGTTTCCCATCGTGCGGCGAAGCCCCTGCTGTTTTGATGCTTTTGGATCGGAATCGCAAAGCCAAAATCCATGTGGCTGCAAAACGATGGATTGGAATCGCCTTATCTTTTTATTTTACATCGAAATCGCGAGCATTTCTATAAAATTTTATGAATTCTCCGGATTTTTTGCGAAAAATCCGGCTTATTTTTTAAAAATGAGCGAGAGTAACTCTGCAATGCCGTAAATAATCGGTTGATGCACGACATAAATGATCAGTGCGTGGCGTCCGAGCCAGGAGAAAAAAGGAACCCGGCTTTGGTACGTAAACTTCGGAAATTGTCCGGCAGCGGCAAATCGGCCGAGAAACGTTCCAAACAGGAACACAAACAGCCAGGGAAACAAGGGGAAATAGTCCGCAGAAACAAATGTCGGCGAATAAATGCCAAAAGGACAGAGCCAGTCGGTCTGATAGAGTGAAGCGGGCAAATGAACTGCAAAAGCGAAAATGCCCTTTTGAATCGACATGGTCATGAGATAGAGGAGAACACAGCCGATGAGTCCCCATATGGTCGGGATGCGGTCAAACAACGGCTTTAACAGGCTAAAAAGAATCATACTGGCAGCAAAGAAATGAATGACGCCGAAAATAATGATAGAATCCGGCGCAATCCAGGCAGTCACCAGCGTAATGGCCACCGCGATCGGGACCAGTTTTATGCCGCGCTTAAGATTGGAGCGGGAAAGCTGAGAGCAGATTCCGGAAATAAAAATAAATGCCCCGCCGAAAAACGGTTCCAACGGACGGAAAAACCGCAGCAGCGTCATGGCGATCGGAACCTCGAACAAGAATGCAAGCGTGTAAAAGGCATGATAAAATACCATACAAAAGACGGCAAATCCGCGGATTTCGTCCATCAGCCAGATTCTGGGGCGCGATGCAGAAGGCGTTGGAGCGGACGGTAACGATGCACGATCAGACAAAAGAGTTCCCCCTTTTCAAAATTTTCATGATGATCTGTGTGCTCACTTATTTTATCACTGCGTGAATAAAGTCAATTCCCGTACCGTAAGGATGGATGGAAATCCCCTGTACGCCAGGTGCCGCAGCATAAACTGCATTGTCATAGCAGACGGGATAAAAAATGCCTTCTGTATTCAGATACGTCTCGGCGGATTTGCAGGCAGAAAGCAAATTGCTTTCTGTATAGAACGAACGGACCAATGCATCATAGGCAGAATCCTTCAGATGTGCGGGATTTCCGCTGTAAGCGGAGGAAAACTGTTCAAGAAGGCTCATGGGCGTGCTTCCATTTGGCGCAAGCGCATAAAAAGCGATCTGATACTCGCCGAAGAAAACCCGATTTTCCAGTTCGTCTGCGGAGACTGGCGTCATATTAAAATAATTTCCCATGGTGCGGTTCCAGGAAACAATCAGCTCATTTACAAGTGCGGTGATCTCCGGGCGGTCTTCGCAAAGAACCGAGACAGAAGGCATGGTTTCATAATCGAGCGACTGCAGAACGGTATTTGCGCTGGCAGCGGCCTCTAGGTCTTCCGGCAAAAGGAAGCCGGAACCGGCGGCTTCTCGATAATTGGATCCGGAAAGGGTCATTTCCGGGGAAATAATATCGTCAGCAGCCGTCATTCCATCCGGAATTTTAGAGAGGAGTGTCTCCCGATCCAGCGTTTGCAAAAACGCTTTTCGGATTTCCGGGTGCTTCATCAGGTCATCCGCGGTGTTCAGACACAATCCATAGGTCGAAGTATTCATTCGGGTAAGCACCATGCCCGCCGATTCTGCCTGTGCGGCTGCTGCGGCCGGAATGGTCAGAAGCTGCACGGTTCCGGAGCTGAGCGCATTGATCGGGTCGGAAAGATCAACGGCATCCTCACCGACGTAAAAATAGAGACTTGCAGGGAGAACTTCCGTTTCGCCGTGATAGACAGCGGAACGCGTGAGCGAAAGATGATCATTATGTTCCCAAGCATAATAGCCGGAAAACGCAAAGGGGCCGTTTCCCAAGACATATTTGCGCTCCAGACCGTAACGGCCGTTTGTTTCATTAAAAAACCGTTCTTTGCAGGGCATAAATGCGGCAGAGGCGGTCAGGGTAGGAAAGTCTGGGAGAGAATATTCCAGCTCAACCGTAAGCGTATGCGTGTCAGAGGCGGATACTCCCAACGCGTCAACCGGCATTGCACCGGAATAAATCTGCTGTGCATTTTTGATACAGAAAAATTGGGAAGCGTTTGGCGATTTGGTATCGGGATTTACAGCACGCCGAAAAGCAAAGACAAAATCCTCAGCCGTAACAGGTTCGGCAGGATCATCCGAAGAAATGTCGGACCAACAGGCATCCTCGCGAAGCGAAAAGATAAAAACGGTGGAATCGCGATTGGCGCTCCAGCTTGCCGCGACGCCGGGGTAGGGATCGCCGTTTTCATCCAGGCGGACAAGTCCCTCAAAAAGAGCCGTAATGACCGTCAGGCTTGCAGCGTCGGAAGCAACCTGCGGATCCAGGGTCTGTGGTTCCGAAGAAAGCGCGTAAAAAAACTCCTTGTCGGCGCCTTCCGGGCGTTTTTCCCCACAGGCACAAAAGGAAAGTAGAAGGCAAACGCATAAAATAGAGATTATCGCTTTTT
Source organism: Yeguia hominis (assembly GCF_014384705.1). GTDB lineage: Bacteria > Bacillota > Clostridia > Oscillospirales > Acutalibacteraceae > Yeguia > Yeguia hominis. Next base: position 52,874 of record NZ_JACRSN010000011.1, read on the forward strand.
TCAAAAGAACACCCCCTGTTGATACCGTTATTTTACCACATGCCCCTGTGGGTTGCAATTATGTCAACAAAAAAGAATCGGAAAGTTTTGTAGTTGTTTCGAAGTCGAAAGTGAAAATGTTATTCCTCGCCAAATGAAACGGATAGAGAGGATCGAAAAAAGGAAGCCGAAATGCAGATAGCGATCCATAATCAATTAAAAGAGGATCCCTCGAAATTGGTTGCGTCACTTAGCGTAACAGACGAAAATCCGTGTGCCGGATTTATGACGCTTGGACCGAAGGGCGTCTTTCCCTTTCTTGTACCGTTCCATCAAAAAACGAAAGGATTGCATTGCAGAATGATTGTGAAGCGCGGACTTTCATGCTATAATCTATAATAACAAAATAAAAAGTTCTTAGACTCCGCCTGTTGATGGGTTCTTTTTCGATTTTGCATGAATTTTTGTATAAATTTGATTACATAATGCATGGAAAAGGCGTGGAAAGCCGTTTATACTGAAAAAAGTTCCGATTTTTGTAGAATGAAACGATGGCCGCAGAGAGATGACTTCTGTGACCAAGGAGATGGAAATTTTGAAAAAAAGCGTGCCGCGTCAAAGACGGGCTCTGGTTTTGGCTGCTGTTTTGTTTTGGCTGGGAAACTACTTCTTTGTGCCGACTTTTCCGACATATTGCCGGTCGGCGGGGGCTTCGGTTGCGGCAGTTGGCGTGATCGCGAGCGCATATGGCCTGGCGCAGCTTTTGGTACGCATTCCGCTGGGAATGGTCAGCGACCGGATCGGCCGACAAAAGGTGTTTATTCTGACGTTGGGATTCGGATGCCTTGGAATTGCGGCGGCCGCAATGGCACTGTATCCGACACCGGGCGTCTTGTTTGCAGGCAGGCTTCTGAGTGGAATTTCCGCCAGCGCCTGGGTGAGCTTTACGATTTTGTATGCAGGGTATTACGATGCAGAGCAGGGGCAAAAGGCCATTGCGATCATGACGCTGACAAGCGTCATAGGACCCCTGATTGCCAATTTTACAGGCGGCGCGGTGTCAGAAACATTGGGGCCGTCGGTACCGTTTTGGATGGCGCTCGGAATTTCACTTATCGGCGGACTTGTGATGTTCTGGATTCCAGAACAAAAATCGACGGCAGGAAAGGCTGTCACGGTACGGGAATTGCTTTCCGTTGGCAAAGACCGAACCGTTTTGACGGTTTCTCTGATTGCGGCGCTACTGCAGTTTGCGGCGTTCGGCGCGGGGACGACATTCGCTCCGTTGCTGGCAGAGCAAAAGCTGGGTGCCAGTGATACAGAATTGGGAATTTTAGCGGCTATCATGGCGGCTTCCGGAATTCCGGCGACGTTGCTCGCCGGGACTGCGGCAATCCGGCGCCGGAACACAAGAGGCGTGATGCTCATATGCTTGCTGATCAATGCAGCATCCTGTGCGGCCTTTCCGTTTGTACAGACACTGTGGGGCGTATACCTCGTTCAGTTCCTCTCTGGATTTGCCCGGAATCTGGTGTTCCCAATTTGCATGAATCTTTCGATTGCCGGGGTGGAAGACACCAGGAAAGGCAGCGCGATGGGATTTTTTCAGGCGCTTTACAGCCTTGGCATCTTTCTGGGACCGCTCGCAATCGGAAATCCGGGCAGTTCAGATAACGCTTTAACCGGCGGTTTTTTGCTTTCGGCAGGAATCGTTTTTGTCGGAGCAGCGCTGGTGTTTTTGCTGCCGCGGAATCCATCTGCAGGACAGCAGCAGACAGAATCAAATGGTGTAGGATCTTGATCTTGGAGGGAGAATTATGTCAAAAATTACACAGGCCAAGCGAGTGGTTGTCAAGGTGGGCACCTCTACGCTGACCTATGAAAACGGAAAACCCAATCTGCGCCGGATTGAGGCGCTTTGCAGGGTGCTAAGCGATCTGCAGGCATCCGGAAAAGAGATCATTCTGGTATCAAGCGGCGCGATTGGTGTAGGAATGGGCAAACTTGGTCTGCGGGAACGTCCGGCAGAGACCGAAAAGAAGCAGGCGCTGGCGGCGATCGGGCAGTGTGAGCTGATGTTTATTTATGATAAGCTTTTTGGCGAATACAGCCAGCCGGTCGCACAGGTGCTTTTGACAGGCGACGTTGTGCACAATCAGCATGCCATGCAGAATGTCGGGAACACCTTTCGGGAACTGATCAATATGGGGATCGTGCCGGTTGTCAACGAAAACGATACGGTTGGCGTCGATGAGCTGATCGGAAAAAATATCGGCGACAACGATACGCTGTCGGCGACGGTTGCGACACTTTTGGATGCGGATTTGCTGGTCATCCTGACGGATATTGACGGGCTTTATGACAAAAATCCGCAAAAGGATCCGGATGCCAAACGAATTCCGTATATTGAAGGGATTACAGAAGAGGTCTTTGCGCTTGCAGGCGGAGCGGGTTCAAATCGCGGAACCGGCGGTATGTATACGAAAGTCCGCGCGGCGGCGCTTGCGAACGAAGCGGGTATTACCTGCTGTGTCCTCAGCGGCGTAACGCCGGAAAATTTATATAAACTTTTTGATGGCGTACAGATTGGGACAATTTTCAGCCCTACAGGTGGCATATCATAAGGGTGTTGCAAAGAAAGGACAAGGTGCCGTATGGTGGACTTACAGGAAATGGGAAAACGCGCAAAGGCTGCGGCGAGGAGCCTTTTGACAGCAGGTGCGCGAAAAAATGCGGCGCTGCTGGCAGCGGCCGATGCAATTGAACAGGGCGCGGCAGAGATTTTGGACGCAAATGCGTTGGATCTTCAAAATGCGGACGGGCTGAGCCAAGCCTTTCGGGATCGCTTGATGCTGACGCCGGAACGGATTCGCGGTATGGCGGAAGGAATTCGGAAAGTGGCGGCGCAGACAGATCCGATCGGCGAAGTCGTCGATGGCAGAACGCTTCCGAACGGCTTGCAGCTGAAAAAAGTCCGGGTACCGCTTGGCGTCATTGGGATTATTTTTGAGGCGCGCCCCAATGTCACGGCTGATGCGGCGGCGCTCTGCCTGAAGGCAGGAAATGCCGTGATCCTGCGCGGCGGAAAGGAAGCGTTCCGCTCCAACTGCTGTATCACCGGGCTGATTCGGGGCGCCCTGGAAAGTGCGGGCTTGCCTGCAGATGCAGTGCAGATCGTCGAGGACACCAGCCGGGAATCCGCGGTTGCAATGATGGAGCTGACAGAATATCTCGATGTGCTCATTCCGCGCGGCGGCGGCGGACTGATCCGGTCGGTTGTCGCGCATTCACGCGTACCGGTGATTCAAACCGGGGAAGGGAACTGTCATATTTATGTAGATGCAACCGCAAATATCGACATGGCGGCGGAGATTGTCTACAACGCTAAAACGTCGCGGCCTTCTGTCTGCAATGCGATGGAAACACTGCTTGTCCATCAGGGTATTGCAGAAAAGGCGCTTCCTGCGATTGCCGCCCGGCTTTCGGAAAAGTCCGTGGAAATCCGCGGCTGCGACCGGACGCGGAACATCCTTCCGCAGGCAGTTCCCGCAACGGAGAAAGACTGGGAAACCGAATTTCTGGATTATATCCTGGCGGTTAAAGTGGTGGATTCTGTGGATGAGGCGATTGCACACATTGCGCAGTACTCCACGGGACACAGTGAAGCGATCATTACGGAAAGCTATGCTTCAGCGGAAAAATTTACAGCCGAGGTGGATTCTGCCGCAGTATATGTGAATGCATCCACGCGGTTTACAGATGGCGGCGAGTTTGGTCTCGGCGCAGAGGTCGGAATTTCGACACAAAAACTGCACGCAAGAGGGCCGATGGGTGTCGGCGAGCTGACCTCTACCAAATTTATTGTCTGCGGAAACGGGCAGACGCGCTAACGGAGGGAAAACCATGAATCCCGAAGAGGATACCCCGCGCGCAGAACCGGTCGTTTCGGAAGTACGAGTGGATTACCGGGATTTTTATCCGGAAAAACCGAATGCGGGCCTGCACGCCGAACCGCTTCCGGTGCAGCCTGTTTCTGCGGAAAAACAGCCGGAGGAGCCAGCTGCGGCGCTTGTGTTGGAAGCGCCAAAAGAAGCGCCCAAAACAGAGGCGTCTTTCTCTGCGCCGGAACAGACAAAAGAACCGGAAAAACAGCCGCAAGGAAAACAAGCGGTACGGCCTGTGGTTCACAAATATGGATTTGCTGCAGGAGTCGCAGTCCTATTGGCAGCATTGGCTGGCGTTGTGTTGCTGGTTTGCGCAGTCGGCGGGAAAATTGCGGATGCGGCGCAAAACACCGGCGATTTACATGCATGGGATCCGCTTTTGGACGCCGTGGTGTGGAATGACCCGGCACCGTTCGAGCAGCTTTCCGATGCCGCACCGGGGGATCTTTGTGCCTGCGCGGTGCGAAACGCCATGCAGGCTCTGTCGGAACCGGAAACCGATGAATTGGGCCGGGTGCTTGTCCCTTTTGCAGATGCGGAATCAGCTTGCAAAAAACTGTTTGGTCCGGATGCTGCTTTACAGCCGCAGGACGGCGCCTTTTATACGTATGACGCCGCGCAAAACCTGTTTTTGGTCACGCCGCTTCCGAATTCGGCTGGATATACTGCGAAGGTCGAAACGGTCGAAACAAACGGGAAGACCATTCGCTTAAAAGTGGGATGCGTTTCTGGTGTTTCACAGCATGAGCCGGATAAATGGATGGAATATACGCTGCAGGAAACACCAAAGACCGGACAAGTCTATATTTCTTCCGTTCGAGCCTGGAAGGAGCCGGCATGAAGATTTGGCAGCATGCGGAATTTTGACGATTGGCACATGTGTCGGAACTTCATTCCTATAGAGCAAGATAGAGAAGCGCGAAAAGCAGGGAAGCGTCGGCTTTTTCCGAACTGAGCAGCAAAATCAGCAAAAGAATCAGCGTGCGTTCGCTGTCTTGCAACAAGAAATCCAGAATATCTCCGGCAGGGAGACCGGGCTTTTCAGGATCTTCAGGCGGTGCTGGCCTAGGTGTCTCTGGCTGCGGCGGCACTGGAGCCCGCTGTTCCGCAGAATTGCGTGCGGCTTGCGGTGGCGTGCGGTTTTGCTGTGCGGCCGGATTCATACCGCGGCGGCCTTGCTGTGCGCGCTGCCGGGAATCTGCAACATGCAGCTCCGGGCCAGGTTTTGCTCTGGACTGCATTTCCATTGCACGGCGGACGGCCTCCTGCTGCATCCGCTGCATCTCCGGATTTGCTGGCATGAAAGCACTTCCCTTCCATCTGAATTAAGGGATGCGATTAAAAAAGCGAAGAGAGTAAGCCGGTGTCCTTTAAAAGGGGAAAAAGCCGGAGCAGCCGCAAAATTTTAATGGCTTCATCGAGCTTTTTTTGGCGTTCTTCTCCGAGAAGCGGGCGGAGTGCGTTGAGAAACCGGATGGTTTCATCGTCGCCCTGTAAATGTCCCAAGAGCGGTGCAAATTTTAAAAGGCCGCCCATCATGTCGCTGCCGGAGGAAGGTGCGGCAGGCACAGCGGGAGGCGGCTCTGCAGCGCCGGGAAGCCCGCCGGACATTCCAAGCATTCCGGCGATTGCTTTCATTTGCTCCATGCCCTCCGGGCTATTCAAGATTTCACTGAGCCTGCCTGTCAGATCCTCCATGGCTTTCTTAGCCTCCTGTGAGTTTTTTGATCAGCTGCTGTGCCTGCGGGCTGTTTAAAAGCGCGTTGGCGGCTTCCGGGTTTTGCAGAACAGATTGCAGTTTTTGCGCATCGTTTGGCTTTAGGTTTCGGAGCATGCGGTCCAGCTGTCCGCTTTGTGCGGATTGTTCCAACTCCTGCGGCGTGGTTCCCATCTTTTTTGACAGGGCGTCGAGCATGGCGCGAAGTTCGTTTTGATTTGGCATAAAATCCGGTGCGCGAAGGCACCGCTGCCCTCCTTTTTCAGGTGTTTTTATGTTGATCCGATTTGCGAAGCAGGAAATTGTGCTCCCGACGGATTGAAAGGGAGGCACACTGTGCGCGTATACTCCATTCTATGCGGCAGGAGAGAAAGTATGAACCGGAGAATCCGGGCGTTTGCGGCGGCTTTTGGAAAGGAGATGTTTTTTTGCGGATTTTGGTGTTGTCCGATTCTCACGGCGATGAACAGGCGGTGCTTTCGGCCGTTCGAGAACAACCGACGGCGGAACTTGTTGTGCATTTGGGTGACGGAGAAGCGGATCTTATAGAGGCGCGGGCAATGTTCCGCAGTAAAATGTTTCTGCAGGTTCGGGGAAATTGTGATTACGCCTCGTCTCTTCCGGCGGTTGATACGATGCTGGTGCAGGGCTTCCGGCTGTTTTTTACGCATGGACATTTGTATGACGTCAAGTTTGGAGAAGAGCGCCTGCAGGAAGCAGCACGGGCTGCAAATGCAGATGTTGCGCTTTACGGGCATACGCATGTTGCATATACAAAATATGAGGACGGGCTTTATCTTCTGAATCCCGGATCAGTGCGGGGGAGAAACGGAAGTTATGGGCTTCTCGATTTGACAGAAGCCGGAATCGTGACATCCATCGTCCGGAAAAACCGGTGACAGCAGTTGACGTCGCTGCCGGATCGTGGTACGCTTGATACCGTAAAAAGATAGAAAGCATCAAACTTAGAAAGGATGTGTGAAATATGACGGTCGAAGAAAAATATCAGACATGGCGCAGCAAAGAACTGGATGACCCGGATCTCAAAGCGGATTTGGACGCTGTTGCCGGAAAACCGGAAGAGATCAACGACCGGTTTTACCGGGATCTGACCTTTGGAACAGCCGGTCTGCGCGGAATCCTTGGTGCCGGAACGAACCGCATGAATGTTTATACGGTGCGCAAAGCGACACAGGGACTTGCCAATTATCTCAATCATCACAAAGAAGGCCAAAAGACGCCTTCGACGGCAATTGCTTATGACAGCCGCCTCAAGAGCGACGTCTTTGCCAGAGAGGCTGCCGCTGTTTTGGTGGCAAATGGGGTGCATGTTTATCTATATCCGGAGTTGATGCCGACACCGGCGATTTCCTTTGCCGTGCGGTATCTGCACTGCGATGCCGGAATCTGTGTAACGGCCAGCCACAATCCTTCGGCCTACAATGGATATAAGGTGTATGGCAACGACGGATGCCAGATTGCCGCTGAAATGGCGGACGAAGTGATGCAGGAAATTGAACAGACAGATCTTTTTACCGGTGTGAAGCGAATCTCATTTGAAGAAGCGCAGCAAAACGGCGGTGTGGAATACATTTCAGAAAGCGTAACCGAAGCGTTTTTGCATTCCGTACAAGCGGAGAGCATTTATGATGCGCACGGCGGCAATCTGAAGGTTGTGTATACGCCGCTCAACGGAACTGGACGGAAGTGCGTTCTGGAAATTTTAAAACGGACAGGCGTAACCGACGTCACCGTTGTTCCGGAGCAGGAATGGCCGGATGGGCATTTCCCGACCTGCCCGTTCCCGAATCCGGAATTGCGGGAAGCACTGAAGGTGGGGCTTGCGCTTTGCGAGAGCGTACAGCCGGATCTTTTGCTGGCGACGGATCCGGATTGCGACCGATGCGGGGTCGCGGTTCGGGATCAGGGGGCATATACGCTGCTGACCGGAAATGAAATCGGAATTCTGCTGTTTGACTTTATCGCGAAGCGCCGTACGGAGCTTCACAAGATGCCGAAGAATCCGGTCTTGATTTCCACGATTGTCAGCACCGACATGACAGATGTGATTGCGCCGCATTACGGTGTTACGGTAGACCGGGTTTTTACCGGGTTTAAAAACATCGGCGATCAGATTGCAAAGTATGAAGCAGACGGCGAAGAGAACCGATGCATCTTTTCGTTTGAAGAAAGCAACGGCTATCTTGCAGGAACCTATGTGCGGGATAAGGATGCCGTCAATTCCAGCATGATGATCTGTGCGATGGCAACTTACTACAAGCAGCGCGGACAAACCCTGATTGCAGTGCTGGAAAAGCTCTACCAGCAATACGGCTATTATCTCAGCGGCCTCGGCAACTTCTTCTTTGAGGGTGAGGACGGCATGAAGCGGATGCAGGCAATCATGGAAAAACTGCGCGCGAGTGCGCCGCAGGAGATTGCGGGCTACCGTATTACCGGCCGGAGCGACTATCAAACCTCTGAACGTTGGGATGGTGACCGGAAAAGCGAAATCCCAATGGGAAAATCCAATGTCCTGGAATACCGCATGGAAAATGGAACAAAACTGTTGGTGCGCCCCTCCGGAACAGAGCCGAAGGTCAAGGTGTATTATCTGGCGCATGCAGGTTCCCGTGCGGAAACCGAAGCGATGATCGAGAAGATGAAAGAAGATACCGGAAGGCTTCTGGGTGTCTGACCGAAAAAGGAGGAAACGGCCATGCAGTATGTATATGCCGTCATGTGGTTTGCGATTGGGTATCTGCTCATTGCAAGAATGGGAAAGGAAAACAAAGTCTTCTATTTGGGCGGCGGGCTGTTTCTGCTGTTTGGGTGCTGGTGGCTTGCAGATGCAATCTGGCCGGCGGTTGGATTCTTCAAGGGAACGCTTGGCATTGTGTTTCGGGTGATTGCCGGGATTATTCTGGTGATTGTTGCGGTGGTTTTTCTCCGGAACTATCAAAAAGATCGCAAAGCGCAGAAAGACGCCGATCATTAGCGCGTTTTGATTTTCAAACGTTCTCTTATGCGGGCAGTGTCAATCCGGCACGCGCTGCATAGGATGGAAAAGCAGGAGAATTTCCTGCTTTTATATAGATTGCCCGCTTCGGCCGCTCCGGCTGCAGCGGGCTTTTCTTGTAAAGCGGCAAATCTGCTTGAAAACTCGGAGATGATCAGGTAAAATAAAAAAAGCACATCGAGCAGATGACGCTTTTTGAGAATTTAAGGGGGAAAACAACGTGAAAGTGGCACCTTCGGTTCTTTCGGCGGATTTTACGAATTTACAGCAGGATCTTCACAGGGTTGTTTCCGGCGGAGCCGACTGGCTTCACCTGGATATTATGGACGGCGTGTTTGTGCCGAATCTTTCGTTTGGATTTCCGGTTGTGGAGGCGATTCGTCCGCTGACGGAAATTCCGTTTGATGTGCATTTAATGATTACGCATCCGAAAGAATACGTCCGGCGGTTCCGCAAGGCCGGCGCAGATATCATCAGCTTCCATTATGAAAGCGCGGATGATGTTTCGGAAACGATGGATGAAATCTGTGCAGCAGGGGCGAAACCGGCGCTTGCAATCAAGCCCGGAACGCCTGCAGAGGCGGTGCTGCCCTATTTGGATCGACTCTATATGGTTCTGGTTATGACGGTAGAGCCCGGCTTTGGCGGGCAGAAATTCATGCCGGACATGATGCAGAAAGTACGCTTTTTGAAAGAAAAGGCGCCGCATGTTCTGGTCGAGGTGGATGGCGGCATCCACGCCGGAACGGCACCATCCTGTGCGCAGGCCGGAGTGGATGTCTGCGTGGCCGGAACGGGGGTGTTCCTTGCGGAAGATCCGGCGGCGGCGATTCATGCGCTGCAAAACGCTTAACGCACAGTAGAAAAGTAGGGCGCGAGCGCGTCCAGAAAATTTGAGGAAAGCAGGCGGCCGTGTTCCCGCAGGAGAGAGGCGGCCGCCCGGCCTTTGCCGCAGAGCGTTCCGTATTCCCCGAGAAGGAGCGCGGTTTTGACGCGCCGGATGTACCGCGGAGAAATGATCAGACAAAACGTATCGCGGTCTGAAAACAGGGACGCTTTGCTGGTAAGCCCGGCGCGAAGCAGCCGTTTGGCAGCATCCAGAAGGTCATCGATGGTTCGAAACCGGTAGATGAGCGGGCCGGCAACACCCTTGATCCGGTATTGTCTGCGCGGAGAGGTCGAGAACAGCAGCAGGGTTTCCCCGTCATGAGAGGTGGAAATTCGGATGGTGATTTCTCCGTGACCCGCAGAAAAGGATGCCCGGTCACAGGCTGCGGCGAAAATTTTTGCGACGGTAAGCCGGGTGTGCAGGTTTTGCCACTGCGTTTCCGGATGAATGCCGAGAGAATCGGTTTCCGTGGGGGACAGGACAACGAGCAAGTGGGTGGGGTCGATAGATTTGATTTTCAATCGGGCACCTCCATTCAAAGCGGACGGCTCGAAACCGCTCTGCTTCATATTATGAAGATCTGAGGAATTTTGGAAGGGACTGGAAAAGTTGGCGGCAGCAATTTGGAAAGGAATAGAGCCTGACAGGCAGAACCGGCCTTCGCCAAGACGAATTACAGTGGTGTCTGTTCCGGAGCAGGTGTGGATTCCGCTGACGGCGGAAACGCCGGAAGAGGGGCTGCTGCTGACGGGCGGCCGAAAAGTAATTCGGTTTCAGCCGGTCTGCATTCCGGAAACACAGTTACCGTCGTATTCGCCTGTTTGCGGAGAGGTCTTGCGTTTTGAAACCGTTCCGCATCCGCTGCAGGGCGCGCTGCGCTGTGCGGTGACGGAAGTGGCTCCGCGGCAAAAGGCGCTGCGTGGAATTCCGCCTGCTGCAGAAGGAATTCCGGGTGCGGAAATGATTTTGCGGGTGGCTGGAAGTGCTGCCATTTTGGAGGAACTGAGCGGGGAGCCGCTCTATGACACACTGAAAGGTATGCAGACGGATGGTGTCGAATGCCTGGCCGCTGCGGCATTTGATGAGGATCCCTATTCCTCTGCAGAGGAGGCGGCATTTTCCTGTGATACCGAAGCCGCACTGGATGGGCTTGCACTTGCAGCTGCGGCAATTGGCGCGAAAACGATGCGGGTCATATGTCCGGGCGAAACCGGGCGCCGAAAGCTACGGGGAGAATCTGCTTCCCTTTGGCAGGATGCAGGTACCCGGTATCCTGTATGGCCGCTGCTTTCTCAAAAGCCGGCTTTTCAGCATGCGGGAATCATCGGGATACAGGCCTGTATTGCGCTGTCGGACGCCGTGCGTGCCGGAGTGCCGCAGACCGATACCGTTATTTCCGTGTCGGGCGAAGGGGTTCCGGAACCGAAAAATGTAAAGGTGCTGATTGGAACGCCGGTTCGCGCTGTTCTGGAAGCTTGCGGCCTGGGCATCCGCTCGCGGGAGTTTACCGTGGTAATGGGATCTTCCTGGAATGGTGCTGCGGTACAGGATCTTTCTGCCCCTGTAATGGCGGTTACCCGCAGCTTGCTGGTGCTTCCGGTCGGAAAGAAGCGGGAGACCAGGGCCTGCATCGGGTGCGGCGCCTGCGAGCGTGCTTGTCCGGCGGGGCTTGCCCTGTGGCGGGCTGCGGAACTTTTTCAGCGGAAACGGCCGCCCAAAGCGCTTTTGGATGCTTGGGAGCAACGGTGCCTGGGCTGCAACACCTGTACGTTTGGATGTCCGGCGGGACTGGGTATGCCGCTGTTATTTGCAGAGAGAAGACAAAAGGAGGCGGATGCGGGATGAGAGGCCAGCTGTGGGTTCGAAAAAACCGCACGATTCCGAGAATGATGGCCGATGCGTTGCTTGCACTGGCGGTGCTTTCGCTGCTTCCGCTTGCCTTTTATGGACCTCGTGCAGGGATTCTTCTTTTATCGGGTATTCTTGGTGCCTGCGGTGCGGAAGCGCTGCGCGGTCTCCTTTTTCGAAAGCAGGCGTTTGACGGCTCCGCGGTTGTAACGGGCATGATCGTTGCACTGCTGCTTCCGGCAGCTGTACCGGTCTGGATGCCTGCGGCCGGTGCGTTTGCAGGTGTTTTAGTGGGAAAACTTCCGATTGGCCGCGGCGGCCGGAATTTGCTGAATCCGGCGGCGTTTGGGCTTGCGGGACTGACGCTCTGCTGGCCGAAACAGGTGTTTGGCTATTGTGCACTGGAGAAGCTTCCGCTGCTGGCAACTTGCCAAGTGAATCCGGAATGGTCTCCGGGCGCATTCCTGAAAGCGGGAATGAAACCGGAAATCCTTCCGTATGATCTGCTTTGGGGGCAATATCCCGGCCCGATGGGTGCGGGATTTGCGGTGATGCTGGCCGCGTGCGCTGTCTTTTTTGTGCTGCGCCGGGATGTTCGGCTGTATGTGCCGGTTGTTCTTTTGGGAACAGCGGCAATCGTTGCTGCTATTTTTCCGCGATTCTCTGAATTATCGGCGCTTGCTTCCGTGAAATATGAGCTGCTTTCCGGTTCGCTGCTCTTTTGTGCCGTGTTTCTGGCGGCGGATCCCGTAACTTCTCCGCGTACAGCGGTCGGATCGGTCTGCTTTGCAGTGGTTGTCGGCGCGTTTGTAATGGCGTACCGCTGGTTTGGCAGTTATGAAGAAGGCACCTGTTTTGCCATATTATTTGGGAATCTTCTTTCTCCTGTGTTGGACGGTATCGTCTGCACGTTCCGGGAAAGACCGATCCGGTGCAAGGCGAAAGTGCCGCGCGCCCAGGCAAAAACGGCAGACGAAAGCACAGTCTGAGGTACTAACGGGCATCCGCTTGCTCATACACTAATATGGGTGAAGTAAGATGCATGTGCTTTTTGCAATCGGACAGGGATTAAAAGGATTTTTATGGGGATGGCCGGTGCTTTCGGCCATCCTTTTGGCAGGTGCAAATTTAAGTATTCGGAGCGGATTTTTTCAGCTGACACACGCCCGGCTTTGGTTGCGTAAGACTGCGTTTGCGTTGTTCGGTCAGTCTGCGCGGAAAGAAGGAAAACAGGGCGTATCCGCGCTGCAGGCCGTGTCAACGGCGCTTGCCGGGTCCATTGGAACCGGCAACATTGTCGGCGTTGCAACTGCACTGACGCTCGGCGGGCCGGGCGCAATTTTTTGGATGTGGATTTCAGCGCTGCTGGGCATGATGACGATTTTTTCCGAAACGGTTCTCGGCATGAAGTACCGGGTTCGGGATGAATCCGGATTTTGGCGCGGCGGTGCCATGTATTATCTGGAGCGCGGTCTGCACAGCCCATGGCTGGCAAAACTGTTTGCGGCAGCCTGTGTGCTTGCGTCACTCGGCATGGGGAATATGGCACAGGCAAATTCTATTGCACAGGCGTTTGGAGAGGGATTTGGCTTGTCTCCGCTTCTGACCGGCGGCGTTTTAAGCGTCCTGTTATTTGCGGTTGCCTGCGGCGGGATCCGCCGCACGGCTCGTGTTGCGGAAAAATTGGTGCCGGGGATGGCAATCGGTTATCTGCTTGCCTGTTCGATCGTGCTGTTTTTGTTTCGAAACAACTTGGGTCACGCGATCGCCGAGATTTTTTCGCAAGCCTTCAGCCTTCGGGCAGCGGCGGGCGGTACGGGCGGGGTTGTCATGCTGCGGGCCATGCGCGCCGGCGTTTCCCGCGGAATTTTTACAAACGAAGCGGGATTGGGAAGTTCCGTCATGGCACATACCAGTACCTGCAACCATTCTCCGGTGGAGCAGGGCATGTGGGGGATCTTTCAGGTCTTTATTGATACCTGGGTAATGTGTACGCTGACGGCGCTCTGTATTCTTTCCAGCGGGGTTATGAAAACCGGAAAAGACGGCGCTGCGTTGAGCACAGAAACGTTCCGGTCCGCCTTTGGAAATGGCGGCGCCATTTTTGTCGCGGTAGCGGTTGCCCTGTTTGCCTTTGCAACGATGCTGGCGTGGTGCTGCTATGGCGAGGCCGGTCTGCGGTATCTTTCCGGCGGACGCGGCATATGGGGATACCGGCTTCTGTTTGCAGCAGCGGCATTTTTCGCCTGTCGGATGGATCTTGGCTCCGTCTGGGACCTGTGCGATACGTTTAATGGGATGATGGCAATTCCGAACCTGGCGGCAGTCTTTTTCCTGTCCGGCGAGGTGCTCTCGGAACTGCGGCAATATCTGGATGCCGAAAAGCAGGTCCGAATTACGCGAAACGGATCCGCACGCGAAGCTGAAAAAAAGTATAGCTTTTTTTCCACAAAAGTGATAAAATAAATATAGACAAAAACGGAAGCGAAAAATGTTTCCGTATGGACTTTTCTATCAAAATATTGGGAGGGACACCAAATGAAATTAATCCTCGCGATTGTAAGTAACGATGACAGCAGTGCGGTTTCTAGGTCGCTCACAAAAGAAGGCTTTTCCGTTACAAAGCTTGCGACAACGGGCGGATTCCTGATGGCCGGGAATACGACGTTTATTGCGGGTGTTGAGGATGATAAAGTGGATCGGGTCATTGAACTGATCGCAGAGCGGAGCAGCCGCCGCACGCAGGTGATTCCGAGCACGGCGAGCATGGACGTCGGAATTTATTCCTCGTTCCCGGTTGAAGTTACGGTTGGCGGTTCGACGATCTTTGTGCTCAATATCGATCGTTTCGAAAAGGTTTAACCCGCATGCAGCAGGCAGAGACCTCTGCGCTGGAGCAGATCCGGCAACAGCTGGGAGATGCGTTTTTGAGAGGCCGCGCACCGCATGCGATTTTGTTGGAAGGCGGAGAAACGGACGCACTTGCGGCCTGGATTTCTGCAGCTGCGGTATGCACCAATGCGCAAAAAAGGCCTTGCGGAGAGTGCGCCGGATGCAAAAAAGCATTTGGCGGAATTCATCCGGATATTCATACTGCAAGCGGAAGCGGTGCGGCGCGGTCGTTTCATGTAGAGGAAATCCGCTTTATCCGTTCCGATGTTTACAAGCGGCCGAACGAAGCGCCCAGAAAGGTGTATATTCTGCGCGGAGCACAGGATATGTCTCGGGAAGCGCAGAATGCGCTCCTCAAAATTTTGGAGGAGCCGCCGCAGGATTTGCTGTTTATTCTGACCTGCGATAACGTCAATGCGCTCTTGCCGACAGTTCGTTCCCGCACACAATTTTTTTCATTGCCTCAGGAGAAACCGGCCTTTGACGCAGAACTTGCGGAGCGCGCCGAACAGCTGATAAGTCAGATTGCGTCTGCTTTGGTTGCACCGAAAGAATGGGAACTGGTTTCTCTGAGTGCGCCGCTGATTGCGGACAAGGTGCTTTTTCGCGCGGTTCTTGAGAAGCTGTCGTTGCTTTTGCGGGACGTCTGTGTGTTTCGGGCTTGTGGAACGCCGGCTAAGCAGCTGCAGGCAGCAGTGGAAACGCTGGGTGGCGCGCTGACTCTGGAGCGCCTCCTGAATTTATCTGCATTAACGGAAGAGACCCGCCAAAAGAGCCAGCAGAATGCAAATCATGCACTGCTTGTTACGACGTTTTTCGCAATGTGCAGAAAAATTCGATACGGTTCAGATGCGGGATTCAATAAGAGAGAAGGCTCCGATATTCGGGGCAGGAAAGGATAAAAGGCATGGCAGAAGTCATAGGAGTCCGGTTTAAGGATGCAGGGAAGGTTTATTATTTTGATCCCTGCGGCAATCAGGTCGACGTTGGCGCAAAGGTAGTCGTTGAGACTGCCCACGGTGTGGAATGCGGAGACGTCGCAATGGAAAACCGGAATGTCAACGAGAGTGTAATTGTGCAGCCGCTGAAAAAAGTTCTGCGGGTTGCAACCAAAAATGATTTAAAAAAGCTTCGCGAAAATGCGCAGAAGGAAAAAAATGCATTTTCCGTTTGCAATAAAAAAATTGCGGCCCATAAGCTGGAAATGAAACTGGTCGATGTAGAATATGCGTTTGACGGGAGCAAAATTCTGTTTTACTTCACTGCGGACGGCCGGATCGATTTTCGTGAGCTGGTGAAAGATCTCGCAAGCGTTTTCCGGACACGGATTGAGCTGCGGCAGATTGGGGTGCGCGATGAGGCGAAGATGCTCGGCGGACTCGGCATTTGCGGCAGGCCGTTTTGTTGTTCGTCTTTTTTAGATGAATTTCAGCCGGTTTCCATTAAAATGGCCAAAGAGCAGGGGCTGTCTTTGAATCCTACAAAAATTTCGGGAACCTGCGGCAGACTGATGTGCTGCCTGAAATACGAACAGGAAGCGTATCTGGATCTTCTGCGGCGTACGCCGAAGGTCAATGCGCTGGTTATGACACCCAAAGGAAAGGGCACGGTCGTCGATCAGAATCTCTTGACGGGAATTCTGACGGTCCGGCTTGCCAAGGCGCCGGATGCCGCACCGCAGACGTTTTCGCTTGATGAAGTTAAACTGCTGAAGGACAGTCAGATTAAAGTCGACAAGGCAGAGGCGGAAAGTCTGGGAAAACTGGAAAAAAATTAAAAAGGAATTGGGCTGCAAGCGCGTTTGCAGCCCGATTTTTCGTAAAAAATGGAAAGCATGGGGGTTACCCGGCAGGGAGTTTAAGAACAGATTGTGAGATTTTTGGGGATGTTTTGTGAAAAATCTTGCAATTCTACGAAAATGTGATACAATAGGAGACGAAATTAATAGGGAGGTGCACAACGATGGCATATGCAATTAGTGACGACTGCATCGCCTGCGGCGCTTGCGCAGCGGAATGTCCCTGTGAAGCGATTTCCGAAGGTGATGGGAAATACGTAATCGACGCAGACGCTTGCAGCGAGTGCGGTGCTTGCGCAGATGTTTGCCCGGTAGACGCTCCCAAGCAGGCGTAAGGGAAAACAGAACAGAAAAAGCGGGGCGGTTTTCTGCTCCGCTTTTTGTTGTATAAAAACCTGAAACGGCATTTTTAAGAACCGGCTTTCCATGATGGAAGGTCCGGAACATGATTCCGTCAGGCGCGGCCAGATATGCAAGACGGCCCGTAAAAAGGAACGGATTCTCAAGGTTTGCCGGAGATCTAACAATCGTTTGAATTCTATGGAAAGAAAGGAAGAACCCAATGGCGTCCAATATGGAACAAACCTGGGAACCGCTGTCCCGCGGATATGGCGTTTGGGTCTCTCCGCAGCATCGATTTTCGACGGATACGCTGCTGCTTGCGCAGTTTTCCATGCCGCGCCGCGGAGAGCGGTGTGCGGACTTTGGGACAGGCTGCGGCGCGATTCCGGTTTTATGGTGCGCCCGGTCGGAGGCGGAAATGGTGTATGCAGTGGAAATCCAGCAGGATGCCTGCGGGCTGCTTTCGCAGACGATTGTGCGTAACGGCCTTTCCGGACGCCTGAAAGTGCTTTGTGCGGATCTTTGCAGCAGAGAAGATCTCAAACCGCTGCGGGAATTGCATGTGGTTGCCTGTAATCCGCCGTATAAACCGGTAGGAACCGGAATTTTATGCCGGGAAAAGGCGGAAAGTACAGCAAGACATGAAACGGACTGCACCATAGAAGCCGTCGCAGAAGCGGCCGCCCGTGTGCTGCGGTATGGCGGCCGGTTTTGTGTCTGCCAGCGTCCGGAACGCCTTGGCGACGTCATGGAAGCGTTTCGGAAGCATGGCTTAGAGCCGAAGCGGCTGCAGTTTGTACAGCAGCGCAGGGGGAAAGCGCCGTTTTTATTTCTTTTGGAGGGCCGAAAAGGCGGGAAGCCGTTTTTAAAGGTTGAGCCGGTGCTGTTTGTTGAGGAAGCCGGCCAGTTTACAAAAGAGATGATGGCGATCTACGGGGATTATAAACAGAACCCGGTATTTGCGGGAAAGCAGATCGCACAGGATCTGCAAGAGCCCGTAAAGCAGGAAGGAGAGGCGGTGCAGAAATGACGGGGAAATTGTTCATTGTCGGAACACCGATTGGCAATCTGGCGGATTTTTCTCCGCGCGGACAGGAAACGCTGCGTCAGGCAGATTTTATCGCGGCGGAAGATACCCGGGTAACGGCGAAGCTTCTGAACCATTTTTCAATCAAAAAGGAACTGATCAGCTGTTATGAACACAACGAGCGTTCCCGCTCACGCTATATTTGTGACCGGATCGAAAACGGCGAAACTTGCGCGTTGGTTTCGGATGCAGGAATGCCGGCGATTTCTGATCCGGGAGAGACGCTGGCTGCAGAGTGTGCAGCGCGGGGAATTGAGGTGCTGGCGGTGCCGGGGCCGAGCGCATTTACGGCAGCGCTGGCGGTTTCCGGTTTGCCGACCGGCCGGTTTACGTTCGAAGGGTTTCTCAGTATGAATAAAAAAAGTCGCCGGGAGCATTTGCAGGAACTGAAGGATGAGCGGCGGACGATGGTTTTTTACGAGGCGCCGCATAAGCTGGCGGCAACGCTTGCAGATATGCTTGCGACATGGGGGGACCGGCGGATCGCGCTTGTCCGGGAGCTTACCAAAATTCATGAGGAAGCGGTGCGGACGACGCTTTCCGGTGCGCTGGAGCGTTATGGAGACGGCAGCGCGCGGGGGGAATTTGTCCTCGTAATTGAAGGAGCGCCCCGGCTGGAAAAAACACAGCTTTCAGAAGAGGATGCGGTTTTACTTGCGCGCAGATATGTGCAGGCGGGAAAATCTGCGGCGGAAGCTGCGAAACAGGCGGCACAGGAGTCCGGACGAAAAAAGGGCGAAATTTATCGGGCGCTTGTGCAGGCGCTGGATGGTTCTGCATAAGCGTGCTTTTGCGTCGCCGGGCAATGAAATCTGTTTTTCCGGCGCCGGATATCTGCAGCCCGGTTCTGCAGATTGCTTGAAAGGACGGAGACGAAAACCATCGCCGCAATCTGCCGGAATTAAACCAAATTAATCCAAAGAGGAGTGTGCAGCCCATGTCTGCGTGGATTCAGTTTTATGGGCTATTGTTTGTCGGGATCATTTTAATCCCCAATATTTTCTTTACCATGACGCACAAGGAGGGGTTTCAGAACCTATACCAGAACCGGGTGGTCGAGTGCGCAGAACAGATCGGCCGGGTTGGCTGTTTTGGCCTGATGATTGTTACACCGCCGGTCCTCTGCCGTGGGTTTTGGTTTCCCGGTGCGAAAACAGCGTATATAATTGCAGGGTTCCTTCTGACGGCGCTGTATTGTTTGGGGTGGATGGTGTTCTGGCGGGAAAATTCGATCCGCAAGGCATTGGTGCTGTCGATTCTGCCCTCCATTCTGTTTTTGGAAAGCGGAATCCTTCTGCTGCATATTCCGCTAATAGTGTTCGCGGTGTTGTTTGCGATTTGCCATATTACCATCAGCTATCAGAATGCGGCCATTGAAAAGAGACAAATACACAGCTAGGCACAGAAAAATTTCCTGTGCAGTGAAAAACCGGATCCGCAGATTTCCTGCGAATCCGGTTTTTTTAATGAAGATCAGAATCGTTTCCGTCTTTGAGATATTCTTCGACGTGGAAGCGTGGACGGCGCTTCACCTCACTGTAGATTTTTCCGATATATCCGCCGAGCGTTCCGATGCAGAGCAGCTGAATTCCGCCGAGCAGCCAGATGGAGGCGACGATTGCGGTCCAACCGGCAACCGCATTGTGCGTCAGGTAGGAAATCAGCGCATAAAGTAAGCCAAGGACGCTCAGACAGGAAATGAGAATGCCCAGGTTGGAAATGATCTTCAGCGGTTTGACGCTGAAGGAGGTGATGCCCTCCAGCGCGAAGGAAATCATCTTCTTTAGCGGATATTTCGACTCGCCGGCCATCCGTTCCTTGCGGTCATAATAGACATAGTCGGTGCGGTAGCCAATCAGCGGTACAATGCCGCGCAGAAAGAGATTGGTTTCGGTGTATTCACTTAAGGCGTCAAGCGCGCGCTTGCTCATCAGGCGATAATCTGCGTGATTGTATACGATATCGACGCCCAAGAGTTTCATGCATTTATAAAATCCCTGTGCGGTGGTGCGCTTGAAAAAAGAGTCTGTTTCTCTCTTTTTTCGGACGCCGTACACGATATCGCAGTGCTCCTCAAATTTATCGAGAAATCCGTCGATGACATCGATATCGTCCTGCAAGTCTGCGTCCAGGCTGACGGCGCAGTCGCATTCCAGGCGGGCAGTCATGAGACCGGCAAACAGCGCGTTCTGATGTCCGCGGTTATGCGCAAGCTTCAGTCCGCTGACAAGTGCATCTTCTGCGTGGCAGGCGGAAATGATTTCCCAGGTGCGATCCCGGCTTCCGTCGTCCACATAAAGGATCCGGCTGTCTTTCCGGATTCGCCCGGCTTCCATAAGGGCAGTCATTTTTTCTTTTAAAATGCGGTTGGTTTCCGGAAGAACCGCCTCTTCATTGTAGCAGGGAACCACAAGAAACAGCGTTGTCATAGCGTATCCGACCTTTCTTTCTCTGGAGGTTCTGCCAGTGCCGCAGAAGAATCAGGGAACTGGCAATGGCAGGCCTGTTTATAGACGGAAAATGGTTTGCAGTGATAGGGGCTGCGGAAATATCCGGCCGGTGTAAACGTGCGGTCGAGACGCAGACGCCGGGCGAGGAACAGATAGAAAAGAAGCAGAAGCAGTGCGCCGGCGCTGACGAGAAGCCCAAGCTTTAAACCGGGTGTTTCATATTCGAACCGGATGGTATTGTCGCCGGCGGGTACCTGTACCGCCATAAATCCAACACTGACTTTTTCGACATCGACAGGTTCTCCGTTGACAGTCGCAGTCCATCCGGATTCATAAGGCACGCTGAAAAAGACGAGTTCTGAGGAAAGTGCGGAAATCTCTGCGGTGAATCCGGTATTATCGTGTGAAAACGAGGAGCAGGAAGCAGCCTGCAGCGTCAGGCAGTCCGCGAAATATTCGGCGTCGCTGTAGTGGTATGTCCCGAAATCCGGCAGCGGAGAGATGCAGGATGCATATTTTTTGGCCTGTTCGTCAGAGAGCACCATGGCTTTGAGCAAAAGCTGTTCCCGGTCTGTTTTCGGTGTTTCCTCATATTGTTCCGGCGTCACGTAATATCGATACGAAAACCCCATTGGAATGTAGTATTCGTTTTCCCAGATGTCAAATCCGTTCTGCGTATCGTAATACGTCCACCCGGGCATCAGCGGGGAATCCTTTTTTTCGCCGCCAAAGTAAGCGTTGTCGTCCATGTCGTCGAAGAGCCAGCGGCAGGAAGTCAGTGCCCGCAAGCCAACGTGGGTGGTGTCTGCGCGGGATCCGACGTCGCGCGTGACGTCGATGGAGGGATAGAATTCCATAATAGAACCCGGCACGATGCTGTGGAAGGCCTGAATGCTGGGGATTTGCCAGTACATGGCGGAATTGTCCATGGAGTCATAAAAATCCGATCGGACATTTTGCAAATCTCCGGGAAGATCCAGATCTTCTCCGTTGTTGAGCGCATAGGGGATGAGGTGAACGTTCGCAGCCTCAGACTGCGTTTTGCCGAGAGAAATCACGAAAATGGAGTAAAGGATCGATAAAAAGGAAACGGACCAAATGGTAATCCGGAAAAATATCTTTCGGTGTTTACGGAAAAATGCAAATAAAATGGAAAGCAAAAACAGGCAGAAGAGCGCAATCGCAACGTAACTCCAAAACCGGGTCGGATATTGTTCAAGCCCGTAAAGAACAACCGGATTGCCATGAATATCCTTGATATCGTCGGATTCGTGCGGCATCAGGCCGATGGGCAGCGCAATACACAGTGTGATGACGGTGGTCCAGCAGATCGCACGTTTCCAGTCGACGCCCGGACGTTCCAGCGCCATTACGGTAGCGAGCGCCATCATCAGCGTGAGCATATAGAACCATCGGGCATAATAAGAAGCGTTGAAAAGCTGGAACATGGAGTTGAGCAGCGGGACAAACGCCATGGCAAACAGGACATAGAGCAATTTTTTGAGCCAGTGCTTCCGGCGCTGCTGAAGCCATGCGATGACGCCGGTCATGCTGAACAGCGGCAGCCACGCACCCAGCGAGGCCCATTTGGATTCCGAATCTGGTGTGAAATTCGGCCGCGCAGGAATATCGGGCGGAAAGAAAAAACACTCTAAAATGTGCAGATACCGCTGGTTTTTATTGTAGATCAGTGCATTCCATCCCATCGGCGCGTTGCTCACCCGCGGATTTTGCAGGACCGCAAGCACTGAGGGAATCAGAAGAACACAGGAAAGCAGGACGCCGACGACCGCTTCGAAAAACAGCAGGAGAAAATCGCGGGGGCGGATTTCCCAGCTTCGGCTGAACATGCGCAGAAACCAGTAGATCAGACAGAATGTGACTTGCCCGACAAAGAAATAATAGTTGACAAAACAGCACGCAAAGACGGCAAGTGCAAAGACGCCGCGCCGCCGGGTGTACATGTACTCATCCAGCGCAGCGAGTAGGAAGGGAAATGAAATAATCGCCTCGTGAAAATGATTAAAGAAGACATTGTAGATGGAAAAACCGGAAAATGCATAGAGCAGCGCGCCGAGGATCGCGCTTTCTTCCCGGCGTACATAGCGCCGAAGAAAGGTGAATCCCGCGAGTGCTGCGCAGGCAAATTTCAGCATCAGGAGCGGCGCCATTAAATAGGGAACCGCTTTGCTGGGAAACGGAATGGTCAGCCAGAAGAAGGGACTTCCCAAAAGGTAAAACGAATAGGACCCAACAAAATTGGCACCGAGGTCGGTTGTCCAGCTCCAGCGCACATTTCCGCTCCGGATGGCGTCGTGGCACATCTGATAAAACGGAACCTGCTGTACGTTGAAGTCACCGTAATAAAGAAAATATCCCTTGTCCACGATGAGAAAGGGAAGAAAAATACAAAATGAAATGGCAAGTCCGTACAGAAATGCTTTCCAGTATCCGTTTAGTCCGCGCTTTCCGGCAGCGTCCAGCTGCTTTTCGTGTTCGAAATTCATGATTCCCTCCACCGGCGTCTTGCTGTTCACAAAACAGATCCGTGTCGTATGTAGAATAAAAATCCGGGGAAAAGACAGGTTCTGTGTTTTTCAAAAATGTCTTTATGCCCGGATGCTGTTTATGAATGAAGAGGATGACTTTGTCAATCAATGGTAGTATTATACCATGTTTTTTCCCAGGAAGATAGAAAAAATCATGTTTTCACAAATAATTTAAAAATTATTCTTGCGGATAATTTGCTTTTTATATGGAAGTATTGTAAAATAAAACAGAATTTTGAAATTGAGAAAGAAAGAGAGACTGTCGGAATGGCGCATTTTTTTGCAATGCTCTCCCGGATGAAGTATATCAGCCGTTGGGGACTGATGCGGAACACGCGGAACGAGAGCCTTTGCGAACACAGCTTTGAAACGGCGGTTCTTGCGCATGCGCTGGTAGTCCTGCACAATACGCGGTTTGGCGGAAGCGCAGACGCGGAGCGTGCGGCGGTGTTGGCGCTTTTCCACGATGCGCCGGAGATCATTACCGGAGATATGCCCACGCCGGTCAAATATTACAGCTTGGAGATCCGGAAGGCGTATGCGGGCGTGGAGCAAATGGCGCAGCGGCGGCTTTTGTCGATGCTGCCGGAAGATTTGTGCGCCGCTTATCAGCCGCTTCTCGAAGAGGCTGCCCCGGAAAATAGAGAGCTGCTGCGATTTGTAAAGGCGGCAGACAAGCTTTCCGCCCTGATTAAATGCGTGGAAGAACGCAGTACAGGAAATCTGGAATTTCTCCAGGCCGAAAAAGCGACAAGGCAGGCGCTTTCCGAGATGAAAATGCCGGAAGTGGACTGCTTTTTACAGGAATTTTTGCCGTCATATGAACTGACGCTGGATGAACAGGAATAAGATCAGATCGCCCGGCATGCATCCGCAGCATGCGGGCATCCGAAAAAAATTCAGTCCGTCCGCCAACCTGCATTTGGACGCGGTTCCGGGAATCAGGAAAAGGAACCGGGCCAAAAACGCACAAAGGAGCGAATAAAATGGCGAGTTATCAGAATCGAGGAAAACGATACAGTACGCCGGTTCACCGGCACGGAAACCAGAAATCCCGGCGCAATTCATCGCAAAATGTCAAATTGCGCCGCGGAAAGAATCCGCGCATGGAAGAGCTATCTTCTTCGGAAAAACCATGGAAGCGCTCCAAAAAAGCCATTGTCTTGAGCGTTTTGTGCTTGGTGTTCAGCCTGATCTTTCTGGTTGGCGGAGTCGGATTTGTTTATGCCGGAAATCTGCTCGGAATGTATGTCTATGATGGCGACTCCAGCTATACGGTCAATGACGACGGAACGCCTTCCAAAATGAGCCCGGTAGCGCAGCAGGAAATCTATGACGATCCGGAACGGGTCGGTGATTTGTATCATGACGATGCGATTTTCAACGTGCTGCTTATGGGAACGGATGACTATACCGGCGAGGCCTGCCGGACGGACAGTATCATTCTGATTTCCATTGACCGGCGCCACCAAAAGCTGAAAATGACGTCCTTTATGCGGGATATGTATCTGGAAATTGCAGAAGACAACGGATATAACCGGATCAACACCGCATATACATTTGGTGGGCCCAAACTGCTGGTCAAAACCATTGAAAAGAATTTTGGCTGTGACATCGATAAATATGTGGTAGTCAGCTTCGCGGCGTTTGAAAAAATCATTAACACTGCGGGCGGTGTGGAGATTGAACTGACACAGGACGAGGCGGATCGGATCAACCAGAAGTCCGGAGAAGAAAATGCCTGGGCGGTTGCGGGAGACAACAACCTGACCGGGCTGCAGGCGCGGTACTATGCGCGGATTCGAGACGGGCAGACTTCTGACTGGGGGCGTACGCAGCGGCAGCGGAATGTGATCGAGTCTTTGATTAAAAAAATGAAAAAGCTGGATATCCTTACCATTACGCAGATGGCAAACGAAGTCGTGCCGACGATTTCGAGCGATCTGACGCAGGAGGAAATTCTGGCGATCCTTTCCAATGCGCAGACATATCTCAATTACCCGACAGAACAGTTCCGTCTGCCGGTCGATGGGTTTTATGAGTCTCCGTGGGTTCTGATCAACGGATATGAAGCGGCAGTTTTGACGCCGCATATTCAGTGGAACAATATCCTGGTCAACAATTTCATTTATGAAGAGGATTTCCCGGAACTCGCACTGACGCTGGAACATTATGGATATGACGGAAAAGGCAATGTCATCAGCCAGGCCAGCAGTTCAGAAAGCGGTGGTGAATGATACTGGCAGCTTTTTTAAAGCCGTACGTTTTATCCTGAAAATCGGACTTCAAAAGCCGCCGGTCATGTGACTGGCGGCTTTCATCATGGATGCCTCATTTTTTTCGAAGGAGCAGTCGGGTCTGGCCTTCATTGAGCGTTTTCAGGCGCGATTTGATTCGCGGGTGTGAAAGCGTTTCCCGAACCATATCCCGAAGCGCCTGTCCGCGGCTGTAGCCGTGGATGACGAGAATTTCCGTGATTTCCGGACCGGCGTGATCAATCAGGTGCAGAAGCCGGTATTCGGCGTCCTCGGTGCGAAGACCATGAAGATCCACTTCAATGATTGCACCGGATTTTTTTACTTTCATCAAAAAACTCCTTTGGGCGCCGTTTTGCAGACTCTGGCGCAAAATAGGTTTCACAATCGAAAAAAGAATGTTATAATACAAAGAAGAGTACAGTTAGACTGCGGCGGATAAGGAGGGGTGCGTGTGCGGACAGCGGATATTCGGGGCCAGGGTGCCGGCGTGGAATGGATTTCCACGGACGGCGCAGAAGTCTATTTTTCCAGCGAAACCCGCACAAGCGCCGGCGTGAGCCTTTCTCTTCAGGTTTACCAAGCAGAAACTGGCGAAGTCCGTACCGTTGCGTCTGGAATTGCAATTCCGCCGGAGGATGTCTGCACATTTTTTGATTTTCCGGAGGAAACGGTGCTCGTGATGTCGGGCGGGGAAAGCGAAGCCGTGGTTTCCCGTGTTTCCAAGGAAAGCGGGGCCGAAACAGCGCGCGCGCATCTGCAGTTTTTCGGAAATCTTTACGGCTGTCTTGCGCTGGATGAGACGCGGCTTCTGCTGATTACCGAAGAAAATGAAGCGCACCGAAAAGTTTTTCAGAAATATCGGGAATTGACCGGTTTTTCACGGATCCTGTTTCTCTATGATATGAAGGATCAACAGTATTATTACCTCAAAGATCCGCGTCTTTGCGGCCTTTGTGCCGAACAGTTTCGGATTTATGATTTTAACGGCCAGCGCCAGCTTTTGATTCTCCAGACCTATGGCAGTGAATCGGAAAAACGATATTGCTACCGAAACCGCAAGTACATGGAGGAAGAAATCCGGGATGATATCTGGATTTGCCCGCTGATTGATTTTGTAATCTCCGTCAAAAGCGGGGAGGCCCATCTTCCGCTGGAGCCGATTATGGGAAGCGGGACCAATGGAATGCTCCGCTATGCCGGCATAGATGCCGCATCGCTTTATTTCCGCGCAACGTATTTTCCAACCGGGGATCAACGGATTTGTGCAGTCGACAAAACAACCCGGGAGGTCACGGCGCTATTGGAACTGAACGGAGAAGCGGAAGCTGTCCGGTATTTGGTCGATGCAGATACAGCGCGGGTCTACTGCATTCGGGACCGGGGAGATGTCTATGAGGTGGAAGGCCTGCTCAATACCGGGGATTGTTTTTCCTATCCGCGGGAGTTGGGAACCATGCTTGCGTGTGTGGACGGCCGGTATATTGTAACACAGGTTGAGGACGGAAAAGGCGGATTCTATCTTTGCGATACGGTGACATCCGTCAGTGAACGGCGGTTTTGCCGGTTTTCTGTACAGGATGGGACACTGGTGCTTTACTGATCGGGATTTTCCTTCAGAATGTCCTGCACCAGCGGGTGGAGCTCCCGGAGTTCACACAGCGCCACGGCCCGGCGGCGGAATGCGGCGGCGCCGCGCAGCCCGGCCAGATACCAGCCGATGTGCTTGCGGGCTTCCCGCATGGCGATGCGTTCTCCCTTTTCATGGCACATGGTTTCAATGTGCTGTTCCATAATTTTCATACGTTCTGAAATAGACGGCGGCGTGTACTCGGAATTCGAGAGATACGCCGCTATTTCTTTAAAAATCCAGGGCTTTCCGAGCGCAGCGCGCCCGATCATGACCATGCGGCATCCGGTTTCGTCGAACATCCGCGCAGCAGAGGGGCCGTCAGTGACGTCCCCGTTTCCGATCACGGGAATTTCCAGCGCGTCGACAACCGCCCGGATGATTTCGAGATCTGCAGGCGGACGATACATCTGCGCGCGGGTTCTGCCGTGTACGGCGACGGCAGCAGCGCCGGCGGCTTCACAGCGCAGCGCGACTTCAACGGCGTTTTTTTCGGTGTCGTCCCAGCCGCTCCGAATTTTTACTGTGACCGGAAGTTCGGGGACGCTTTTTTTTACAGCGGCAACAAGCGCTCCGCACAGCTTCGGATTGCGCATCAACGACACGCCGCCGCCACCTGCGGCGATTTTCGGCGCAGGACAGCCCATGTTGAGATCGATGGCCTCCGGTGCATACAGGGCGGCGACTCTTTTCGCAGAAAACGCAAGCGCCTCCGGATCATCCCCGAAGAGCTGGATTGCTGCAGGGTGCTCATCCGGTGCAAGCGCAGCAAGGCGCAGGCTTTTGCGATCTTTATTTTGCATTGCTTTTGCACTGACCATTTCCGTTACGCAGTAATCGGCGCCAAAGGAAATACAAAGTGCCCGGAACGCGTGATCGGTCACGCCGGCCATCGGTGCAAGCGCAAGTTTTCGGTTCATTTCAAACGGAAGCAAAGCATCCTCTCCTTCACTTGGGATCTCCGGTTATTTTACCACTTATTTTTTTCTTTGGAAAGTGTTATAATAAATGAAATATGTCCTGTAAATTGGATTCGGCCGAGAAGCGTCCGGATCCAAACAAAAGATGGAATTTAAAGTTTAGAAAGGATCCTCCTATGAAGCTGCTTGCACTCGACGGAAACAGCATCCTGAACCGTGCCTTTTATGGAATTAAACTGCTCTCTACCAAGGACGGCCAGTTTACAAACGGGATTTATGGATTCCTCACGATGCTGCAAAAAATCAAAGAAGAGACACAGCCCGATGCAGTGGCGATTGCATTCGATTTGCGCGCACCGACATTTCGGCATAAAGCGTTTGCGGCCTATAAAGCAAAACGAAAAGGGATGCCGGAGGAATTGGCGCAGCAGATGCCGGTTTTAAAGGAATTGCTCACGCTGCTCGGATATCGACTGGTAGAATGCGAGGGATTTGAAGCGGACGATATCCTCGGGACGCTTTCCCGCGCCTGTGAAGAAAGCGGCAATTCCTGTGTGATTGCAACGGGCGACCGCGACAGCCTGCAGCTGGTATCGGATCAGACGACCGTTCGCCTTGTGACAACAAAGTTCGGCGCGTCACAGTCAACTCTCTATACCGCAGAGAAAATTCGGGAGGAATACGGCGTTTCTCCCCGGCAGTTGATTGACATCAAAGCCATTCAGGGAGATAGCTCCGACAATATTCCCGGCGTGCCGGGGATTGGCCCAAAAGGCGCGGGGGAACTGATTCAGCAGTATGGAAGTTTGGAAAACGTTTATGCACATCTGGAGGATGAAACCATGAAACCGGCGCTGGCTAAAAAGCTGCGGGCCGGGGAAGAGAGTGCGCGCATGAGCCTGTTTTTGGGCACGATTTGCCGGGAAGCGCCGGTCGAATCGGATCCGCAGGCGTATGTAGAGAAAGCACCGGACGCAGAGCGGGCAAAGGCGCTTCTTGTGCGGCTGGAGATGTTTTCACAGGTTGAAAAACTGCTGCCCGCCGATAAAACGGAACACGCGCAGGATTGTCCGCAGACAAGTCTGCCGGTGCAGCGGTATGCCGACGGCGCGGCGGTGCTTGCGCGTCTGGCAGATCAGGGAGCCGCCGACTTTTTATCGGTTTTTGAAGAGGGACGCTGTACCCGGCTGGTGTTCCGGATTGGCGATGAAATTTGCGAGGTGCAGAATGATCCTGCATTTTTCCGGGCGTTTTGCAGACTGCCGATTCGCAAACGCACCTTTGACGGAAAGCGTTTGTACCGGGAGGCGATTTTGCAGAATTGTGCACTTTCCGGCGTGTGTATGGACTGTTTGCTGGCGGGATATCTTTTAAATCCTTCCTCTTCAGACTATCAAATTTCCCGGATGGCGGCCGGATACGGAATTTCGGCGCCTGCGATGGAAGAAGAACTTTTGGGAGAAGCGGCGGTGCTTCCTGCGCTTGCGGACAAACAGGAAGCAGAAATGGAACAAAACGGGCAGAAAAAGCTGTTTGATGAAATCGAGCTCCCGCTTGCGCGCGTGCTTGCCGAGATGGAAGAAACCGGCGTCGCCGTGGATGCAGACGGAATTGCAGCATTTGGCGAAAAAATGCAGGCTGAAATCGAAACGCTTCAGTCCGAAATTTATCAGGAAGTGGGCTATGCCTTTAATATCAATTCCCCGAAACAGCTGGGGGAGGCGTTATTTGGAAAGCTCGGCCTGCGTCACGGAAAGAAAACCAAGAGCGGTTATTCTACCAGCGCCGAGGTGTTGGAGAGCCTGCGGTATGAGCATCCGGCAGTCGAGATGGTGCTCCGGTATCGGACGCTGACCAAGCTGAAATCGACCTATTGCGACGGGCTGCTGAAAGTCATCGGCGCGGACGGACGGATTCATTCCAGCTTTAACCAGACCGAAACCCGTACCGGCCGGATCAGCTCTACGGAACCAAACTTGCAGAATATCCCGGTGCGGACGGCGCTCGGACGGGAGATGCGCCGCTTTTTCACTGCAAAGCCCGGATGGACACTGGTGGATGCGGACTATTCGCAGATTGAACTGCGCGTATTGGCGCATGTGGCAAATGATGAGAACATGATTGACGCATTCCGCCGGGAGGATGACATCCATCGCGCAACAGCGGCGCAGGTGTTCCATATGCCGGAGGCAATGGTGACGCCGGAAATGCGCAGCCGCGCAAAGGCGGTCAATTTCGGAATCGTATATGGCATCGGTGCGTTTTCTCTCTCCAAGGATATCGGCGTTTCCCGCAAGGAAGCAGAGCAGTATATCCAAAGTTATCTGGAGCATTACTCCGGCGTGAAAGCATATATGGATACCGCAATCCGGGAAGCAAAGGAGCGCGGATATGCGGAGACCATTTTTGGCCGCCGGCGCTATTTACAGGAGCTTGCTTCGAGCAATTTCAATCTGCGGGCGTTTGGAGAACGGGTTGCGCGAAACATGCCGATCCAGGGCGCAGCAGCCGATATCATCAAAATCGCAATGATTCGGGTCTGTGAGCGGCTGGAGCGGGAAAAAATGCGTGCGAAACTGATTTTACAGGTACACGATGAACTGATTGTAGAGGCACCGCAGGAGGAAGCAGAACGGGTTGCAGCATTGCTTACAGAAGAAATGGAGCATGCTGCCGATTTGCGGGTCCCGTTGGTTGCGGAAGCAAAGATCGGGAAAACCTGGTATGATGCCAAGGGATAAGGGGGAGTTTATGTGAGAATTTTATTTGTCTGCACCGGCAATACCTGCCGGAGTCCCATGGCGGAAGGACTCTTCCGGAAGGCGACGGAAGAAGCGGGCGTTACGGAGCGTTATCCCTGCTCGAGTGCGGGGTTTTGCGCGGAAACGGGTGCCCCGGCCAGTGAAAATGCAGTGCTTGCCTGTAAAGAACTTGGGATCGATCTCTCCGCACATCGGGCGCGGAGACTTGCGCCGGAAGATTTTACGCCGGACACCGTTTTTGCAGTGATGGGACAAGCGCCCGTCGGGATTCTGAAGGCTGCAGGCGTTCCGGGAAACCGGATTTATGTGCTGGGAGACCCGATCGCAGATCCCTACGGGGGTTCTTTGGAAACATATCGTATCTGCCGGGATCAGCTTTCTGCAGGCATAAAGCGGCTGCTAACCGATTTGGAGGCGCTGCATGCAGGATCGTGAGGACTGGTTTGCCCCGCTTGCAGAACAAGATCTGGGTGCTGCGGCGGAAATCGAGCGGCTGAGCTTTTCAAGCCCGTGGAGCCGGACGTCGCTTGCAGAGGCGATTGCACAACCGAATTTGTGTTACTTTGTGGGCGCGCACAGGAAAGACGGCATTTTGGTAGGATGCGCCGGTATGCATATCATTTGCGGGGAATGCTACATCGATACCGTGGCGGTTCATCCGGACTGGCGCGGGAATGGAATCGGGCGTGGGCTGTTAGGTGCGCTGATCCGGTATGCCAAAGCGCAAAATGCGGACTTTCTGACTTTGGAAGTGCGTCTGAGCAATGAAATTGCTAAGCGGCTTTACCAGGCAATGGGGTTTGAAAAGGCGGGCGTGCGCCGCGATTTTTATGAGAACCCGAAAGAAGATGCGGTGATCTATACGCGCTTCCTGACAGCGGAAGAAAAAGGAGAAACAGAACATGAAAATATTGGGAATTGAGTCCTCGTGTGATGAGACAGCAGCGGCAATTGTTGAGGATGGACGGCGTCTGCTCTCTTCTGCGGTGTTTTCTCAAATTCAGCAGCACCAGCCGTTCGGCGGTGTTGTACCGGAGATTGCATCGCGCAGCCATTGTGAGTCGGTGATTCCGGTGACCAAAAAGGCGCTTGCCGATGCGGGTCTGTCTCTTTCGGAGGTGGATGCCATTGCGGTGACCTGTGCGCCCGGATTGATCGGCGCGCTGCTGGTCGGCGTGAATTTCGCAAAAGGACTGGCGCTGTCTTCGGGACTTCCGCTGGTTCCGGTTCATCATACGCGCGGACATGTTGCCTCCAACTATCTGTCGAACCCGGATCTGGAACCGCCGTTTTTATGTCTGGTTGTTTCGGGCGGCCATACGGATTTGCTTTCGGTGGAGGACTATACCCGGTTTACGGTGCTTGGAAGCACGCGTGATGATGCAGCCGGCGAAACCTTTGACAAAGCGGCGCGTGCGATGGGGATTCCTTATCCGGGCGGTGTGCAGCTTGATGAGATTGCGGAGACCGGAAATCCGAATGCGTACCCGCTGCCGCGGCCGCATGTAGACGGCGCGCCGTTGGATTTTAGTTTTTCAGGACTCAAAACAGCGGTCATCAATCGTATTCATAATGCAGAACAAAAAGGGGAAACTGTTTTGGTGCCGGATATGGCGGCGTCGCTGCGTCATGCAGTGGTGGAATCTCTGATTGGGAATCTGATTGCCGCAGCAGAGCAGACCGGAAGTCAGAAACTTGTGCTTGCAGGCGGCGTCTCAGCGAACCGGCTTTTGCGGCGCCGGGCGGAGGAAGTATGCCGTGCGCGCGGATGGAAACTTTACATGCCGGAACGCGCCTTCTGCGGGGACAACGGAGCGATGATTGCGTCGCAGGGATATTATGAGTTTCTGGCCGGACATACAGCCGGTATGGAATTGAATGCAAGCGCCAATGCGGATCTTGCAGAACCGGGATGTTTTTAAACGCCGGAGAACGCCGGATAGGAAATGATTTGTAGAAATTATGGTTGATTTTGGGCGGGAAATCCGGTATAATAAAAGTGTATAACGTTCATTTTATTATTATTCAGCATTTTTGTGCCGAAAGGAGAAGAACATGACGAATAACCAATCAGTAATCGCTTGGCTTGAAGAAATGAAGGCGCTTGTCAACCCGGATCAGGTTGTCTGGATTGACGGTTCCGAAGAGCAACTCGAAGCGCTGCGCGCAGAAGCCTGCCAGTCCGGAGAGATGATTAAACTCAACCAGGAAAAACTTCCGGGTTGCTATCTGCACCGTACGGCGGTCAACGACGTTGCACGTGTAGAGGATCGCACATTCATCTGCTCCCGCAAAGAGGAGAACGCAGGTCCGACAAACCACTGGAAAGATCCGCAGGAAGCATACAAAATGCTGTATGACATTGCACGCGGAAGCTACCATGGCCGGACAATGTATGTGATTCCGTATTCTATGGGACCGGTCGGTTCTTCCCTTTCCGAAATCGGAATTGAGGTTACGGACTCCATCTATGTCGTTCTGAACATGGCGATTATGACCCGTGTGGGCGCAAACGTTCTCGAAGTGCTGGGCGACAGCGATCATTGGGTACGCGGTCTGCACTGCAAATGCGATATCGATGCGGAAAAGCGTTATATCTGCCATTTCCCCGAGGACAACACGATTATTTCCGTAAACTCCGGTTACGGCGGAAACGTTCTGCTCGGCAAAAAGTGCTTTGCACTGCGCATTGCTTCCTATCTCGGCTGGAAAAACGGCTGGCTGGCAGAGCATATGCTGATTCTCGGTATTGAAGCGCCGAATGGCGAAATCACCTATGTTTCCGCAGCGTTCCCGTCTGCTTGCGGCAAAACCAACCTCGCAATGATGATTCCGCCGGAGGGCTACAAAGCCAAGGGATACAAAGTTTGGACAGTCGGCGACGATATCGCCTGGATGCGGATCGGCGAGGACGGACGTCTCTACGCGATCAATCCGGAAAACGGCTTCTTCGGTGTTGCACCGGGAACCAACCAGAAATCCAACCCGAATGCGCTGGCTTCTACACGCCAGGGCACGATCTTTACCAACGTTGTGCATAACCTCGACGATAATACCGTCTGGTGGGAAGGCCTCGACAAGAATCCGCCGGAGAATGCGGTTGACTGGAAGGGCAACCCCTGGAACGGCAAGACTTCTACAGAGAAGGGTGCGCATCCCAACAGCCGCTTTACCGCGCCGGCAAAGAACTGCCCGTGCATCAGCGACGAGTTCGACAAGGGAACCGGTGTGCCGATTTCTGCGTTCATTTTCGGCGGCCGCCGTGCGCAGACCACTCCGCTGGTATATCAGTCCCGTGACTGGAACCACGGTGTGTTCGTAGGTTCGATCATGGCTTCCGAGACGACAGCTGCAGCTACCGGTGCAGTCGGCGTGGTTCGCCGTGATCCGATGGCAATGCTTCCGTTCTGCGGATACCATATGGGTGACTACTTCCAGCACTGGATCGACATGGGCGAAAAGCTCGGCGATAAGGCTCCGAAGATCTTCAATGTCAACTGGTTCCGTCTGGACGAAGAAGGCCACTTCATCTGGCCGGGATTTGGCGATAACCTCCGCGTCCTCGAATGGATCGTTGATCGCTGCAAGGGCGAAGCGGATGCTGTTGAGACAGCAATCGGATATGTCCCGAAGGCAGAAGATATCAATATCGAAGGTCTTGACCTCGACCGCGAGACGCTCAAGTCCATTCTGGAAGTCAAGAACGGCCAGTGGGCAAAAGAAGCCGACGGCATCGAAGAGTTCTACAAGAAATTTGGCGACAAGCTTCCGAAGGAACTTCGCGAACAGCTCGAACTGCTCAAGAAGAACGTGCAGGCATAAACGCCAATATGAATTTCAAACAGGCAGGGAAAAATTTCCCTGCCTGTTTTTTTGTGTGGAAAAAGGATGTTGGGTGGCGCTGATTGGATAGATAAAGCGCAAAGTGTGCGATGACGTTTTAACGAAGTGTAAGCTGCTTTGTCTTTTATAGGATCCTGCCGCTCCATTGTATTCTGCTTTAAAGTCGTCTGGAAAAGCGAAATGCGGCGAACTGCTCCTGCGGTGGCATTTGCGCAAGCATGGGATTCAGAGGCGGATATTTCAAAATTTTGTAAGACCTTTGTAAGAATTGATACGTTTCTGGAATATATTTGAAAAAACCGAAAGAAAATGAAATGTATGAATATTCATAAAACGAATCTTTTTTGCTGCAAATTTTCAATAAATCGAGATATTTCAAGAACGATATTTGACAAAAAATGAAATATTCAGAATATATATTCATTTTCAGCAAAATTTATTTCGGTTACAAACTTGTAATTTTTGAAATTACAGCATTTTGCACACATGAAAAGGAAAATAAAAACAGTTATGTAAATTCAAAAATAGGATTTTGGAACTGAATTTTGCTATATTAGAATTAAAAAAATACATAATTAAGCATAATGCACAAAACCGATGGCGAAAATAATTTGACAATCGTAAAGAAATCCGATATACTAGCATCTGTAATTCGTTCCAGGGGCTTGCCATATTGCGGTGAGCGTATTTCGCAGAAGACTGCGAAACGACAGTCAAGGATTTACGGACTCAATTTTATAATTGAGAGGAACGGATCGCAGGAGGACTTTTTATGGTTAAGAAAGAAACAAAGATGAGGTTGACCGCAGCGGTCAAACGCATGATTGCAATTGCAGTCATGATGATGATCTGCATCGCCTCGGTTGTTTCCGTTATGGCTGCCATGATAGACGTGACCGTGATAGACGGCGAAGAAAGCATAACGTTTGAAACAGCAGGCCTGAACCAGGAGAAAATCCTGGAAAAGGCGGAGACGTATGGGATTGCACCTTTAGAAGGGTACGATACTGCAGTTCTGTCAGAGGAAACCCGTGTGCTTACGATTTATCGGGAAACCGAAGCAACGGTAATGGATGACGGCGCGTTATACCGGCTTCCGGTACAGACGTATCAGATGAGTGCTGCATCGATTGCACAGACTGCTGTGCACGACTGCGGAATGCCGCCGCTGATGGCAGATGACGCCGTATCCTACGACGCTGCCGCCAATAAGGTGGTCATTCGCAGAGCGTTCTTTGTCACGTTGCAGACAGAAGACGGCGAGAAGCAATGCATTGCGCATACAGGAGATACGGTTTCGGATTTTCTTGCTGAAGAAAATCTGGTTCCGGACGAAAAAGTCCTGTTGGAGCCGTCGGCAGATACGAAGCTGCGTTCTGGCATGACGATCCGGTTTTTGCCGCAGTTCGAAGTGAAAATTACCGCGGACGGAACGACAGAGAAGCAGATCGTTCCGGCAGGCACGGTGGAAGATGCTTTGAAGGCGGCCGGAATCACGCTTGGCGAAGAGGACGAATTGAACGTCTCGCTGGATGAGGCAGTCTATGACGGAATGTCCATCGAGGTCGGCCGTGTGACGTATCGCGAAAAGACCGAAGAAAAAAAGATTTCTTACGAGATTGTTGAAAAAGAAAGCGAAGATCTTTATCTTGGAGAAACCGCTGTTGAAACAGCGGGAGAAGCCGGAGTCCGTACCATCGTAAAGAAAGAAAAGCTTTTGGACGGAAAGGTCATTGAGAGTGAGGAGCTCAGCAACGAGGTTACAAAGGAACCGGTTGATGAGGTGGTGCTCGTTGGTACAAAAGAACCGGAAACGGTTTCTTCCAGCAGCTCTGCGGAAGCAAGCACGAGCGGTTCCACGCTAGTGGATCACAATGGGAATACGATCTCCTACAGCGCGGTGCTGACAGGAAGCTGTTCGGCTTATACCGGCGGTGGTACAACCGCTTCCGGATTGCCGGCAGCCGTCGGCAATGTGGCGGTCAATCCCAATGTCATTCCGTATGGGACGCGGCTGTATATCTGTTCTCCGGACGGCAGCTTCGTCTATGGGTATGCAGTTGCTGCAGATACCGGCGGAGCGTTCCTGTATGGCGATTATCTGGCGGATCTCTATTATGACACGCTGAGTGATTGCTACTCGTTTGGAATTCGTACGATGAATGTTTATATCCTTGACTAATAAAGCTTCAAAAGAGCCTCTGTTTCAAAAACAGAGGCCCTTTTTTGATACCTTTTATGTGGCGATAGTGCGCGCTGCTTTGGGGCTTTTTTGTGAAAGGCTGCGTTTCTTCAGAGAGCAGAAAAGGAGACGGCAACAGGGCAAGCGTAGTCGGCGACAGGGAATACCAAAGGTCTGCAGAAGCAAGCGGCCAATCAGCCGGATCCATGCGTAAACAAAGAGGCCGAAGAAACAAAACTGTGTTTGGAAAGCAGGTATCTAAACCTGAAATGGAGGGGAGCGGAAACGGTACCCAGTTATCCGGAGAATTCGGTGGTCGTCTTTTCTTCCCGACTTTTAGTCGAAAGTGAAAGCGGGATCCATGCTTACAAATTGTAGCAAAACTTTTTTGGAAACCAGACGTGTTTTCTTGCTTGCAAAATGCCGCCTAAATGCGGTTAAACTTTCAAAAAGGAAAGTGGTGTGCTGGGAGCTAAAAGCCGAACGTGGAGGCGTAGAGCGCCGCAAAACATCTCTCGAGAAAATGCAGTTTTTTTGAAATCTAAAAATTTTTAATCGGCACACAAAAACAAAGTGTTCGTCCAAATGTAAATGCGGATGCAAGACGGACCTCCTATCGCAAGGCTCTGCAACTGCACAGCCCTTGCAGGGGGTTCTCCAAACGCTTGTGCGGAAGAAAACAGCCGCAAAAGTCAAACTCCAGAGCATGACGCGGAAGTATATGCGTATATAAAAGAAGGAACCGTATCGTGTCGATACGGTTCCTTCTTTTGAAAGCTTCGAAAACAGAATCAAACCATTCAGAGAGGAGAGGGAAATCATTTAATTTTTTTCGAAGCCGGGGTCGCATCCGGGGCCGTGTGGGAGTGGCACATTCCTGCATTCGGACAATGTGCACAGTTGCAGCCGCAAGAGGATTTTCCTTGTTTTCGGTCGTGCAGGAGTTTTCGAATAACCAGTACGACCACAAGCAGAACGAGTGCGCCGATCAAAAGCGTTCCCCAGGACTGAGCAAGAAATGCAAGCATGAAAATCCCCCTTTCCGGAATGGAAACAACGAAATGAGATTTTGAAATTTACGCGTTTAGTTATACCCGTACACGGACATTCAGGCGATCGCTTTCGTGATACGGACGGAAGAGCAGGAACACAAGCAGTGCGACCAGCAGGAACGCAACAACTGTGAAGATGCCGAATGCGCCGGAAGTGAAGAGCATACCGAGCTGATAGATGCACAGTGCGATAACATAAGCAAATCCGCACTGATAACCAATTGCAAACCAGGTCCATTTTGCGCTGTTCATTTCGCGCTTGATGGCACCCATCGCAGCGAAGCAAGGCGCGCACAGCAGGTTAAAGGTCAGGAAGCTGTAACCGCTCAGAGCAGTGAAGGCGCCAGCGAGATTGCTGTAAACCGTACCGGTTCCGCCGTAAAGGATCCCCATCGTGCCGACGATGTTTTCTTTTGCAACCAGACCGGTGATCGAAGCGACCGTTGCCTGCCAGTTGCCCCAGCCGAGCGGAATGAAGAGCCAAGCAATCGCATTGCCGATGATGGCCAGAATACTGTGGTCGATCTGATCTTCAGAGAGCATTGTGAAGGTGCCGTCAACAAAGCCGAAGTACGTTGTGAACCAGACAATGATGGTGGAAAGCAGGATGATGGTTCCGGCCTTCTTGATGAATGCCCAGCCGCGTTCCCACATGCTGCGCAGAACATTGCCGACTGTCGGCCAGTGGTATGCCGGCAGCTCCATGACAAACGGCGCCGGATCGCCGGAGAACATTTTGGTTTTCTTTAAAATGATACCGGAGCAGATGATGGCTGCCATGCCGAGGAAATAAGCGGAAGGCGCAACCCAAGGCGCTCCGCCGAAAATCGCGCCGGCGATCATGGCGATGAAGGGCAGCTTTGCGCCGCAGGGAATAAAGGTCGTCGTCATAACCGTCATCCGGCGGTCACGTTCATTTTCAATGGTACGGGAAGCCATGATTCCGGGAACGCCGCAGCCGGTACCAATCAGGATCGGGATAAAGGATTTTCCGGAAAGTCCGAATTTGCGGAAAATACGGTCCATCACGAAGGCGATACGCGCCATGTAGCCGCAAGCCTCAAGGAAGGCAAGGAAGATAAAGAGCACGAGCATCTGCGGGACAAATCCGAGAACAGCGCCCAAACCGGCGACGATACCGTCGAGAACCAGGCCGCTGAGCCAATCTGCACAATTGGCGGCTTCAAGGCCTTTGCCGATCAGAACCGGAATACCGGGCACCCAAACGCCATAGCTTGCAGGATCCGGCGCTTCATAGCTGTATTTGTCGTAAACAGCCTCGGCATCCGCAAGATCAGCACCTGTTGAGGTAACTTCTTCGTCTGCCATGGTTTCCTCATCGACAACGGTATAGGTTGCGGTGTCGGTCGCAGAGAACTGCGAAGTAAACGCCATCAGGGCTTCTTTTGCAGCGGCCGGATCATAATCCTCAGATTCCGCATCCAGCGCCGCGGCAACCGCCTCTGTATCGATGCCGTTTTCTTCAGCGGACGCAATAAATCCGTTGATGACCTGGGAGGCGCCGTCATATTCTTCAGCAACATCGCTATAAGCCTTGCTTCCGATGCCGAAGAGATGCCATCCGTCTCCGAATACGCCGTCATTCGCCCAGTCGGTCGCAATGCTGCCAACTGTTGTAACGGAAATATAGTACACGATGAACATGACGACGGCAAAAATCGGGAGCGCAGCCCAGCGGTTGGTAACCACGCGGTCAATTTTGTCCGAAGGCGTCAATGCGGACTGGTTTTTCTTTTTGTAGCAGCTGCTGATGATGGAGGAAATATATGTATACCGTGCGTCTGTGATGATGCTTTCGCTGTCGTCGTCCAGTTCGGTTTCCAGCGCTGCAATAATCGGTTCCACATCCGGCGCGCTCTTCATCTGATCGCGGATTTTATCATCGCGTTCCAAGAGTTTAATGGCGTAAAAGCGTTTCTGCTCCTCCGGAATATCGGTCAGCTTGCTTTCAATTTCATCCAGAGATTTTTCGATGCGTGCAGAGAAATGATGGACCGGCAGAATACGCGATTTGCTTTTTGCAAGCTTAACAGCCTTCTGCGCAGCTTCCTGGATGCCGGTGCCTTTCAATGCGGAAATCTCTACGACCTTACAGCCGAGACTCTTTTCAAGCTGTTCCGTACGAATCTGGTCGCCGTTTTTGTTGACGATATCCATCATGTTGACAGCCATTACAACCGGAATGCCCAACTCCATGAGTTGTGTGGTCAAATAAAGATTTCGCTCAATGTTGGTGCCATCTACGATGTTGAGGATGGCGTCAGGACGATCCTGAATCAAATAGTTCCGCGCGACAACTTCTTCGAGGGTGTACGGCGACAGAGAGTAAATACCGGGCAAGTCTGTAATGACCACGTCTTTCTGGTTTTTCAGACGTCCCTCTTTCTTTTCAACGGTAACGCCGGGCCAGTTTCCGACGAACTGGTTGGATCCCGTCAGCGCGTTGAACAACGTCGTCTTACCGCTGTTCGGGTTTCCGGCAAGTGCGATCTTAATAGCCATTGCACATAAGCCTCCTCTTGATAAGTGTTTCCGGCAACCGGTGCCGGTTGAGTTTTTGAGTTAGATTGAGCTAACTTTTTGGCTGGACAATTCTGCATTTGCAAAGGATGATGGGGGATCTGCCGAATCGGCCGGCTTATTCCACTTCAATCATTTCAGCGTCCGCTTTGCGCAAGGAAAGTTCGTAACCGCGCACCGTTACCTCTACGGGATCACCCAACGGGGCCACTTTTCGAACATAAATTTCCACGCCTTTGGTAATGCCCATGTCCATGATCCGGCGTTTTACCGCACCCTGTCCGTGGAGTTTTACCACTTTTACGGTGGAACCGCATTTTGTCTCTCGCAGTGTCTGCATTTCGATCGCTCCCTTCTCATTCTTTTCTGCGTTTGAGGTTTGAACCGGAAGCCAATCCGGCTCTTTGCTTGCCGCATATTAGGCGCCGGAGTTTAAATCATAATCCGGTTTGCCATCTCTCGGCTGATTGCAACACGAGAGTCTTTGACGTTGATGATCATATTGCCATTGATTTCCGAAACCACGGTTACAGTACCGCCGACGACGAATCCGAGATTCTCCAGAAAACGCCGGGTGTCTTCTCGACCGCCAATTCGTTTGATTTCGATGGCTTCGCCTGTTTTGGCCATTGTTAGGGGCATCATAGCTTCCTCCCTCCGTTGGTTTACGGGATTGGTTTTGGATTTTTTAATTAGGTTAGCATTTTCTAACCACCTACTAAGTTAGCACTGTCTAACTCTCTTGTCAAGCTTTTTTTCCGCTTTTTTCTACGCTTTAAAACGGAAGTTGCAATCTGCACAAAAGTCGTGTTATACTAAATATGATTATGATTCAATAAAAAGGAATGAGGACTTTGAAGATACAGGAATCCGCAGAAAACTATTTGGAAACCATTCTGATTTTGCATCGGCGCCTTGGCGCGGTTCGGTCGATTGATATTGTCAATGAACTGGAATTCTCCAAGCCCAGTGTCAGCGTTGCAATGAAACATCTTCGGGAAAACGGGTGCATCCGAATGGATCCGGACGGGTACATCACCTTAACAGAAAAAGGGGCAGAAATTGCGTCTATGATTTACGAGCGGC
Source organism: Yeguia hominis (assembly GCF_014384705.1). GTDB lineage: Bacteria > Bacillota > Clostridia > Oscillospirales > Acutalibacteraceae > Yeguia > Yeguia hominis. The sequence goes on from NZ_JACRSN010000011.1 coordinate 93,659, forward strand.
ACACGCTGCTTTCTGACTGGCTGATTTATCTCGGCGTAGATCCGACAATTGCCCGGGAAGATGCCTGCCGGATTGAGCATGTCATCAGTCCGGAAAGTTTTGAGGCGATCAAGCGCCACACAAACGGGAAACTCTAGAAAGCAGCTCGATAACGAGATTTTTTCGAAATCCTTTCCCTTGCCTTGTGCGGAAGCTGTGATTCGGCGGGGGTGCATCACGCACTTGAAACGAAAAGCTCAAAAACCATCATACTGCTGTATGTGCCGGCGCCATGACGAAAGATATTTATGGGAAAGGTGAAAAAACATATTTTTTTGGTTTTAGACTTGAAAAGTGCGAGGGAATAGGATAGAATAAATGGTGGATAATTATTTAACAATAATTTCAGGAGGTAAGAGTTATGTCCATCAAAGTTGGTATTAATGGCTTTGGCCGCATCGGTCGTCTCGTTTTCCGTGCAGGCCTCAAATCCGAGGAAATTGAGTTTGTTGGAATCAACGATCCGTTCATGACGCCGGATTACATGGCGTACATGCTCCGCTATGACACCGTTCACGGCAAATTTGACGGCGAGATTTCCTACGATGAGAATTCCATCACCGTAAATGGTAAGAAGGTTAACTTCTTCGCTTGCATGAATCCTGCTGAGATCCCGTGGGGCAAAGTCGGCGCAGAATATGTTGTCGAGTCCACCGGTCTCTTCCTGACGAAAGAGAAATCTCAGGCACACATCGATGCCGGTGCAAAGAAAGTCGTTATGTCCGCTCCTTCCAAGGACGACACCCCGATGTTTGTTATGGGCGTAAATAACAATACGTACAAGAAGGACATGCAGTTCGTTTCGAACGCTTCCTGCACGACCAACTGCCTGGCTCCGCTTGCCAAAGTCATCAACGACAAGTTCGGCATTGTTGACGGTCTTATGACGACGGTTCACGCAACCACTGCTACCCAGAAGACGGTTGACGGACCTTCCAAGAAAGACTGGAGAGGCGGCCGCGCTGCTTCCGGCAATATCATCCCGAGCTCCACTGGCGCTGCAAAGGCTGTCGGCAAGGTTATTCCGGAACTCAACGGCAAGCTGACCGGTATGTCCTTCCGTATCCCGACTCTGGACGTTTCTGTTGTTGACCTGACTGTCAACCTCAGAAATGAAGCGACCTATGATGAGATCTGCGCAGCTGTAAAAGAGGCTTCTGAAGGCGAACTGAAGGGCATCCTCGGCTACACCGATGAAGATGTTGTTTCCTCCGACTTCATCAGCGATCCGCGTACCTCCATCTTCGATGCGAAGGCCGGTATTGCGCTGACCAAGAACTTCGTGAAACTCGTTTCCTGGTATGACAACGAGTGGGGTTACAGCAACAAGGTTATCGAGCTCATCAAGCACATGTACAAAGTCGATCACGAATAAGATTTGTGAACGAATCCTGAAAGCAGCAGGCTGATTGCCTGCTGCTTTTTTTGTGTGCTTGTACCCAGCGTGTATTTGCAATCCAATAGAGACACGGCGGACGGTTGTTAAAAATTAGGGTTTCGAAAACAGTGCGCAGACATCCTAAAACGGCGCTGTTTTTGCAATGCGGAAAATCAAAACCCTAAAGCATGAAATGTCTTTTGAAAAAGGACGCGTGTACATGTAGCAGTATTTTCCGAAGCACTCCCCAAAATGGGACGCGAAGATGCCGCTTTCCAGAAGAAAAATTGCAAGGCGCAAGAGCTGCTGCAGGAAAAGCAAAAAAATATGCCGCAGCGATGAAACGCTGCGGCATACCAAAGCGGATAAAATCAGGCGGTAATCGAGATGTCGTTTTCCAAAAGATCTGCAATGTCGGCATCCTTTCCATAAACGGAAGCCCAATCAGCAGAGAAATCCGCAATTGCCTGTGTGGTAAGCGGGTGACAGAGCAGGGATTCCAGCAATTCCGGATTTACAGTTGCGGCGTCGATGCCGGCCATGCTGACTTTATGAACTTGTTCTACATTCTTAAAGCTTGCGGCCAATACCTTGGTCGGCAGATTGTAAAGGTGGAACAAGTGAGAAATATCGCTCGCAACACCGGTGCCGTCGCTGACAATATTATCCAAACGATTGATATACGGTGCGACGAAATCCGCGCCGGCACGTGCGCAGACCAACGCCTGCTGTTGGGTGAAGATGGCGGTCGCCGTGACCTTGATCCCTTTTTCCTTTAGGACTTTAATGGCCTTTACGCCTTCTCGGGAAACTGGAACCTTGATATAAAGATTTCCCTTGTCAAAGGAATTGAGCGCCAAAGCTTCCCGTGCAATTTCTTCGCAGGTTTTTCCGGTGGCCTGGACGTGGAGCATTCGGTCTTTTCCGATGATGCTGCGGATGCCGCTGATCAATGTTTCAAAATCAGCCCTTTCGTGGGAAATGATGGTCGGGTTGGTTGTGACGCCTGAAACCGGATAGTAATCTGTCAAATCTTGAATGGCTTTTAAGTTTGCCGTGTCCAATAAATAGAGCATGTCCCACGCCTCTTTTTGTGATTTTTTACATGAATTCATTTCTATTTCTGTTAATAGTATACTACTGTTTGAAAATATTTAATGAGAATAAAGAATAATAAAAGGCCGATTAAAAATTCTCCCATTTCAACGATTCCCACAAAAAAGAGAAATGGTTTTTTGGCAATGTTCCGATCCGGCTGCAAGAATTTTCCGTAATCAGCTGTAAAATCTTGAACGCCCCAAATTCTTTTCAGCAAACATGTTAAAACGAAAGGGGAAAATAGGAAATGATTCTTGACAAACCACTGGCAGAACAGTAAACTCAAAGGTGAGAAAAACGCAAAAGAGGAGACATCAAAATGAAAAGCGCTGTTTTTTATGGAAAACATGATTTGCGCATCGAAGAACGTGCGCTTCCTACGGTTGGAGAGCAGGATGTTCTGATTCGAGTGATGGCCTGCGGTATTTGCGGGACAGATGTCCATATCTACGAAGGCGATAAAGGAGCCGCAGATTGCAACCCCAATACCGTTCTGGGACACGAATTTTCGGGCGTAATTGAACAGATTGGGGCAAAAGTGGATAGCCTGAAGATTGGAGACCGCGTTTGTGTGGATCCCAATAATATGTGCGGAGAGTGTGATTACTGCCGCGAGGGAATCGGCCATTTCTGCGAGAAAATGATCGGCTATGGAACGACGACGGACGGCGGATTTGCACAATACGCTGCGGTTCCTGCGAAACAAGTCTATCGTTTGGCAGATACAGTTACGTTCGGGCAGGGCGCCATGGCGGAACCGCTTGCTTGCTGTCTGCATGGAATTGATCTGTGTGAAATTCGCCCAGGCGCAGCCGCTGCTGTGATTGGCGGCGGAATGATTGGCCTTTTGATGGTACAGCTTGCGAAGCTTTACGGCGCGCATAAAGTGGTTTTGATCGAACCGGTCGCAGGAAAGCGCGAAATGGGCAAACAGCTGGGTGCGGATGTTTGCGTGGATCCGTTCAAGGAAGACGTAAAGGCCGCAATTGCAAACGCCGGCATTAAGCGTCTGGACGCAGTGATTGAGTGTGCAGGAATTCCCGCCTGTATTGAGCAGGCGATCGATCTTGCCGGCAAACGTTCGGTTGTGATGATGTTTGGATTGACCAAACCGGACGCGACGGTTGCACTGAAGCCGTTTGAAATTTTCCAGAAGGAAGTTGTGCTGAAGGCTTCGTTCATCAATCCGTATACCCACAACCGTGCGGTTTCGCTGATTAACTCCGGCCGGATCAATGTGGACGCGATGGTGCACGACACCTGCTCCTTGGAGGCGCTTCCGGAGATTCTGAGCAGCGCGGAGATGCGCGCAAAGGGTAAATACATGATCAATCCCTGGCTCTAACGATAAAAAGGCTGTCTGCGTCAAAACGCGGGCAGCCTTTTTTACAGGTTCCGACACAGACCGTGTGATACAATAGGATTTGTGTTCTTATGGGGAATTTGCACGGCGTATTTATATAAAACTAACAAACGAATCTCTTTTTAACAAAATAATATAAGGAAATATTGCATAATCCCCATTGAAATTTTCTGGAAATCTTGTTATGATGATAACAGAAAACGGAAGAAGGGCTCTCTTTCAGGTGCCCGCAAAAGGAAATTCAAAATGGACAGTGTCCTACGGATAAAACGGATCTGTTCCGGATCACAGGGAGGCCATACGTGAACATGCAGGAAGTAACCAAGAAGAAAACCGAAAACCTTCCGCTGTATTTGTTCCATCGCGGCGAGAATTTTAATACGCAGGACTATTTGGGCGTCCATCGGATAGAAACCGAAGAGGGAGACGGCATGTCGGTCCGGGTTTGGGCGCCGCACGCGAAAGCAGTTTCGATTGCCGGCGATTTTAACGGGTGGAACCCGGAGGAGTATCCGCTTGTCAAAATCAGCGACGGCGTCTGGGAAACAACGCTGCCGTTTGTATTGGAACAATTTTCCGCCTATAAATTTTATGTAAGCGGTACGGATGGAAAAAAGTTATTTAAAATTGATCCATATGCCTATCATTTCGAAACCCGCCCCGATAACGCCTCCAAATATTTTGATATCAGCGGGTTCCATTGGAACGACGCGCCGTGGTATGCGTATAAAAAAGCGCATCCGCATGAACAGTCGCCGGTCAATATTTACGAGGTGCATCTGGGCTCATGGCGCCGGTATGCGGACGGGAATTTTTACTCTTACCGAAAGCTTGCGGAAGAGCTGGTTCCTTATGTTAAGGAAATGGGCTATACGCATATCGAGATCATGCCGGTAACGGAGTATCCTTTTGACGGTTCCTGGGGCTACCAGGTAACGGGGTATTTTGCACCGACATCGCGTTATGGAACGCCGGATGAATTTATGGCGTTTGTCGACGCTTGCCACTGTGCCGGAATCGGCGTCATCATGGATTGGGTTCCGGCGCATTTTCCGCGGGATACGGCCGGCATTGCGCTTTATGACGGCACGCCGTGTTACGAATATACGGATCCGCTGAAACGGGAACACAAAGACTGGGGCACGCTGGTTTTTGATTACGGAAGAGAAGAAGTCGTTTCATTTCTGATTTCCAGCGCTGTTTTCTGGGTGAAGCATTACCACATTGACGGAATCCGGGTCGACGCGGTTGCATCGATGCTGTACCTTGATTACAGCAGAAAAGATGGAGAATGGTATCCAAATCGGCTTGGTGGAAACGAAAATCTGGAAGCAGTCGCTTTTTTACAGAAACTCAACTCGGCTGTTTTTGCGGCAGATCCCGGTGTGATGATGATTGCAGAAGAATCCACCGCCTGGCCGATGGTTTCCCGGCCGGCATACTGCGGCGGACTTGGCTTTAACTATAAATGGAATATGGGCTGGATGAACGACATGCTGGAATATATGTCGCTGGATCCGCTCTACCGAAAGGATCACCACAACAAGGTCACGTTCTCCTTCTTTTATGCTTTTTCGGAAAATTTTGTTCTGCCGGTTTCCCACGATGAAGTTGTTCATCTGAAACGGTCGGTCTACAACAAGATGCCGGGAATGCCGGAAGAGAAATTTGCAGAAGTTCGAGTGTTTCTGGCGTATATGATGGCGCATCCGGGGAAAAAGCTGACCTTTATGGGGACCGAATTTTTGCAGGAATCCGAATGGAATTATGAAGGCGAGCTGCAGTGGGGGCTGCTCAAACAAACCCAAAATCAGAAAGCACAGGCGTTTTTCCGCAGCCTGAACCGATTCTATCGGGAAACTCGTCCGCTTTGGGAGATTGACTTTTCCTGGGAAGGCTTTTCCTGGATTGCAAACGATGACTACACGCAGAGCGTGATTGCATTCCGGAGAAAGGATTCTATGGGCGGCGAAGTTTTGGCGGTCTGCAATTTTCAGCCGGTTGAACGCCAAAATTACCGGATTGGCGCACCGTATGCGGGCGTCTATACAGAGATCTTTTCGACGGAGGAAGCGGCTTTTGGCGGTACCGGCACCAAAACTTGCGAAATGCTGCACTCGGATCCGGTACCGATGCACGGACAGGCACAGAGCATTTCGCTGACGCTGCCGCCGCTTTCCGTCGCGTTTCTCACCTGTCAGCGCGATCGGTCAGAACAGCGAAAAAAACAGAACAAACCGGACATTCCGGATGAAACCTAGGATGTGCGTTAACGTTAGGAGGGGTATCCATGTTGCCAAAACAGGAAGTGGTCGCGATGCTGCTTGCCGGCGGGCAGGGAAGCAGATTAGGTGTCCTGACAAAATATCTTGCCAAACCGGCGGTGCCGTTCGGCGGGAAATATCGAATTATTGATTTTCCGCTTTCGAACTGTGTCAATTCCGGCATTGAGTCGGTCGGCGTGCTGACACAATACCAGCCGCTGGAACTCAACCGATATATCGGAAACGGACAGCCCTGGGATCTGGACAGCACAAAGGCCGGCGTGCATGTTCTGCCGCCGTTCCAGCGCAGCCGTGGATCCGACTGGTATATGGGGACGGCCAACGCGATTTATCAGAATATTCGGTTTATTGAACAGTATCATCCGGATTACGTGATGATTCTTTCCGGCGATCATATTTACAAGATGGATTATTCCGAAATGGTTCTTTTCCATCGGGAGAACCATGCGGACTGTACGATCGCGTCGATTGAGGTTCCGTGGGAAGAGGCGCCTCGCTTTGGAATTCTCAATACAAACGCGGACGGAACCATTTATGAGTTTGACGAAAAGCCTGCACATCCGAAATCGAATCAGGCTTCCATGGGCATTTATGTGTTCACCTGGAGCAAGCTGCGAGAGTATCTGGTCAAGGATGCGGCGGACCGCAGATCGGCGCATGATTTCGGAAAAAACCTGCTTCCGGCTATGATGAATGCGGGCGAGCGGCTGCTGGCGTATCCATTTACCGGGTACTGGAAGGATGTCGGAACCATTGAAAGCCTCTGGGAAGCCAATATGGATTTGATCAACCCGAAGGTGGAACTGGATCTTTCCGATCCGAACTGGAAGATTTATGCACGCAGCCAGGTGATGCCGCCGCACTATGTCGCGCCGGAATCCCGGGTGCAAAATTCGCTGGTTGCCGGCGGATGCAATATTTACGGCGAAATTGATTTTTCGGTTTTGTTTACCGGCGTGTTTGTCGGAGCGGGCGCGGTGGTGCGCGATTCCATTGTAATGCCCGGGGCACGCATCGAAGAAGGCGCGGTGGTGCAGTATGCGATTATCGCAGAAGATGCGGTGATCGGGAAGGGCGCGGTTGTCGGCGCCCGGCCGGAAGACATTGCGCCAAAGGATAAGGGCGGTTGGGGGATTGCAGTTGTCGGCGCGGGATATGTTGTCCAGCCCGGTGCGGTAGTGCCGCCCAAAGCCATGCTGGATGCAGAGGAGGCGGAAAAGAATGCGGCGGAATAATGTACTGGGAATTCTCTTTGCCAACATTAACGACGATGGGGTGCATGAACTGACTGGAGAACGGACACTGGCATCAATTCCTTTTGGCGGGCGGTACCGGCTGATCGATTTTCCGATTTCCAATATGGTCAATTCCGGAATCCGGAAAATTGGGATCATTACGCGGAATAATTATCAGTCGCTGATGGATCACGTCGGTTCCGGAAAGGTCTGGGATCTTTCCCGCAAAAGCGGCGGCCTGTTTTTGCTGCCGCCGTTTGCTTGGAATGGCTACGGACGCGACAGCCGGATTGAGTCGCTGGCTTCGGTGGGGAAATTCCTAAAACGGGCAAGCAATGAAGAGTATGTCCTGATGTGCGACTGTGATACCATCTGCAACATCAATTATGCAGATATGATTTCCTTCCATAAACAGAAGGAAGCGGACATTACGGTGCTTTACCGCGAGGCAGAGACACCGACTGGTCTGCATGAGGTGGCGGCATATCGCTTGGATGAAGACGGACGTGTCAATGAGGTGGTGATTCGCCCGGAACCGCAGGACAACCGCTGCTACGGTATGGGAATGTTTTTGATGCGCCGGGAGAAGCTGCTTTCCATGATCGCGGATAACATCAGTCACAACCGCTGCCGGTTCGTGCGGGATATGATCCAGAGCAATTTGCATACGCTCCGGATTTATGGATATCCGTTCAAAGAATTCGCAGCGCCGATCAATTCGATCGAAACATATTTTCAGGCAAATATGGCGCTGCTGCAAAAGCCGGTTCGGGAAGCGCTTTTTAATCCGGAACGGCCGATTTACACAAAGGTGCACGATGATATGCCTGCCCGGTATGGACTGGGGGCGCAGGTGCAGAATTCCATGGTGGCAGACGGCTGCGTGATTGAAGGAGAAGTCGAAAACAGTTTGCTGTTCCGCGGTGTACGGATTGGAAAAGGCAGCGTAGTGAAGAATTGCATCATCATGCAGGACAGTGTGGTTGGATCGAATTGCTGTCTCCAATATGTGGTCATCGATAAAAACGCAAGGGTCACGGATGGTCGGCAGCTGATGGGATACGAAACCTATCCGTTGTCGATCAGCAAAGGCCGGATTGTATAAAGTCTGATTTGCAGACAGAATTTCCATGGGTTCCATCTCAGAAAAGGAGTGGGAAAGCAACATGAAAGTTTTATTTTGTACCAGCGAGGCATTGCCATTTATTGCAACCGGAGGCCTCGGCGATGTTTCCGGTTCTTTGCCGCAGGCGTTGCGGACCCGGCTGATTGGATGCCGGGTGGCGCTTCCGCTTTATGAGGAGATTCCGCAGGCACTCAAAGATAACATGCGGTTTGTCACAAGCCTGTCGGTTCCGGTTGCCTGGCGCCGGCAGTACTGCGGTGTTTTTGAGGCACACCTTGGCGGCGTGATTTATTATCTGCTCGATAATCAGTACTATTTTAAGCGAGCTGGCATTTACGGCCATTATGATGACGCAGAGCGGTTTGCGTTTTTTTCGCGTGCGGTTCTGGAGATGCTCCCCTATCTGGATTTTCATCCCGATGTGATCCACTGCAACGACTGGCAGACCGCGCTGGTGCCGGTTTATCTGCATTTGTTCTACTCCGGCGGATGGCATGCCGGCATCAAGACGCTGTTTACGGTTCATAATATTCAGTATCAGGGCAAGTATGGACATGAATTGCTAGAGGATGTTTTGGGAATTCCGGAAGAGCACGATTCTCTTCTGGAATACGATGGCTGCATCAATTTTATGAAAGGCGGCATGGAGTGTGCCAATCGGATTTCTACGGTGAGCCCGACTTATGCGGAGGAAATTTTGGATCCCTGGTTTGCCTATGGCCTGGATCGATTTTTGAGGGAACGCGCCTGGAAGCTTTCCGGAATCTTAAATGGCATCGATGTTGCGAGCTATGATCCGCAGACGGATCCGCAGCTTTATGCGCCGTATTCGGCGGAAGACCTGTCTGGGAAGAAAATCAACAAGCAGAAGCTGCAGGAGCGGCTTTCGCTGCAGCAGGATCCGGAGGCGCCGCTCGTTGGAATGGTGACACGCCTGGTTTCCCATAAAGGAATCGATTTGGTGCAGGCTGCGCTGGAGGAATTGCTGCGCGAGACCAATCTGCAGTTTGTCGTTCTGGGATCCGGTGAGTGGGAATATGAAACGTTCTTTAAAAACATGCAGCAGGCGTATCCGGGCAGAGTTTGCGCGTGCTTTGGATTTGTGCCGGAGCTTTCCCGCAAGATTTATGCCGGGGCGGATTTGTTCTTGATGCCGAGTAAGAGTGAGCCGTGCGGACTTGCACAGATGATTTCCCTGCGGTATGGAACGATTCCGATTGTCCGGGAAACCGGCGGGCTGAAAGATTCGATCCATGATGCGGGTGCGCCGGGCGGAAATGGGTTTACCTTCTGTAACTATGACAGTGAGGATATGAAGCGCGCTGTATACCGTGCCATTGACGCTTGGAAGGACCCGGAAACGCGCAGGACGCTGATGCATACTGCAATGACCTGTGATTTTAGCTGGGGTCGGTCTGCAAATGCCTATATCCGCCTGTATCGCCAGATGCTGAAGGATGCATAGGGGAACTGCATTCGTATTAAATGATTAAAATAAAAGCGGCGATCTTGACGTACAGCCATGATATGTACCCGGTTTTCTGGACACCGGCTTAAAAATGAATAATTAAGCTTCCATCATGGATGCTTCCCTGAATTTAGAGGGAGGCATCCATTTTGTTTTAGCTTGGATTCTGGTGTTATTGTAATAATCAATATACTCGGCAATCGCCTTAGAGAAGGATTCAAAGGAAG
>NZ_JACRSN010000012.1 GCF_014384705.1 Yeguia hominis
CTTCCTTTGAATCCTTCTCTAAGGCGATTGCCGAGTATATTGATTATTACAATAACACCAGAATCCAAGCTAAAACAAAATGGATGCCTCCCTCTAAATTCAGGGAAGCATCCATGATGAAAAGTTAATTATTCAATTTTGAACCGGTGTCCAGAAAACCGGGTACATATCACTTTCGGCGAAGCGGGACGCTGCTTTTTTATCCAAAATACCAGGAAGAAAACCACTCGAGCGATTGAAGCGTGGAGAGCGGCACGCCGGCCCCGGAGATAACCGGGAAGAACAGAATGAAAAGTCCGAGCGCTGCGGCCGGCAGCAGCCAAGTTGCGGCCTGAACGGCGGCCTGTTGGAGAGACAAAGCCTTTTGGCTCTTTGGTTTCTGCCGGATTTGTTGATGGGTAAAGGAAAGCACCCATACCATAGAGAGAATCAAAAATGGAACCGCAGTATAGTAGTGATAGAGAAACGCAATTCGGGTCACGCCCACCCACGGCAAGTAGACGCTGAGATAGCCAACCCATAAAAACGCTGCGCGGCGATCACGATAAAGCAGTCCCCAAACGGCGGACAAGAGCATCGTTGCGATAGACCCCCACCAGATAATAGGATTTCCAAGTGCAGAAATGGAATGGGTCAGACCGTCCGCAGTGTTTTCCGCCCACGTGATGTGATACCAGACCGGCCGTTTGAGAATCGGCCACTCATACCAGGCAGAGGAAAATGTATGCGTTGCGTCGAGCGTTGCGTGATAGGAATACATCTTTGCCTGATAGGAGAAAAATTCACGGTAGGAATGTCCGGTTACGGTAAAGACCGGCAGATAGGCGGCAGAGTACAGGCATGCCGGAATGATGAGAAAGAACAGGCAGCACCAGAGAATCAGCGCACGATAACGCCGCAAAAGCGCAGGGCGTTCTGCTTTTGGCGTTTGATTTGCCGTACGAAAAAGCCGATAAAAAAAGAGGAAGGCAAGCCCAAGACCGCCGTATAGAGCGGTCCATTTTGCGGCAGCTCCGAGTCCGAAGGAAACGCCGCAGAAAAATAACGGCAGACAAATTTGGCGCAGGGTGGCGGTTTTCAGATCGGTATCGAGAAAAACTGCCATGCAGCCGTACGTCAGAATCAGGAAAAACACGGCGTAGGTATCAATGGTTGCAATTCGGGACTGTGTATAATGCATGAAATCCACGGCAAACAGACAGGTTCCGCAAGCTGCAAGCCCGGTCTTTCCGAAAAGCCGTTTGAGGAGAATATAAAATGCGGGCAGCATCAGCACGCCGAACAGTGCGCCGGAGAAGCGCCACCCAAACGGCGTCATACCAAATCGTGCAATGCCCAAAGCAATCAGGAGTTTTCCCAGCGGCGGATGGGTTGTTTCATAGGGCCAAATGCCGTGCAGATGCTCATAGGCGGTGCGTGCATGATAAATTTCATCAAAATACATCGAGTCATACCATGTCGGATACAGCGGAACGGCGTCCTGTTCGTCAAGAAGTGCCGCCGCATTTCCGGCGACTGGCGTAAGCGTGAGAAGGCGATCCTCGCCGTCGGCCTTCAGTGCAAACTCATTGAGAACTGTGGTGCCATAGGCAGTCAGACGGAGATACCGAAACTCTGCGGAGAGGGGGATACTTTCCCATGCATAGACTTCGCCCTCCGTGAGATCGTCCCACGACTGCCAGAAAACGCCGTCCATAGAGAGCTCCATGCGGAGAGAAACTCCGGCGCAGGTGTTTTGACGGCCGTCTGCACCGATTCCGGGCAGGTAAAGCAGCTTATCCGCCCGGCCGCTGGTTTCCAGGACGACAGACTCTCCTTCCGCCGGGATCCAGCTGGTCTGCGCACTTTGGAAAGAACCGAGATTCCAAAAGAGTAACAGCGCCGAACCGAATGTCAGTGCCAAAAGCGGGAAGAGATCCTTGGTGGTAAGACGCCGGCAACCATCCGCGCCTGCCGGCAGCGTTTTTTTAGGAAACGATATTTGGAGTTTCGAAACAGGCGCTTTTTTTCGGATGCACAAATCCCAGGCCAATTTGCCGGTGTAGAGAATCACCGCTGTCTGTGCAGCGGAAAGCAGCAGCATCGGCAGATGAAACGCCGAAACGGACGTATTGTTGAGATGCAGAACATACGCAACATTGAGAAAATGCGTAAAGGAGAGGCCAAGAAACGAGAAAAGCAATCGCAGATCTTTCCAAAACACAAAAGAGAGAAGCAAAAACAGCAGAGCCGGGAAGAGATAGCGCTCATGCATTTTTACAGAAAGTAGAAAGGTGCCGGCGGTTAGAAAATAGGCACAGAAGAAGAATCCGCCCCGGTTCGGTGTACGCCAGTAAATCCATCCGCTATAGAGTACGACGAGAACAATGGGAAGCACGGTCAAAAGTCCCCGGCAAAATGCAGAGGGGATCGCGGTTTCTATGGAACCCCAGTTGAGCCCGAACAGGGCGTAAAGGTTGTAAGCATTAATGGAAAAATAGGAATACGATTGCAGCGTTGCAAGATACTGACGCAGTAAGGTGAGGTAGTCAAAATGTTCTGTGAAGGGCAGGGCAATCAGCAGTACGCTGAGAAAGAAGGCGGCGATTCCGCGGAAAATCCAGCGGTATCGCTTCTTGCGCAGGAGAAACAGAACAAATAGCGGCGCGTAAAAAAGCGCCTGGGGCTTGAGCAGCACCGAAACAGCATAGACTGCGGCGCAAGGGAAAATCTTTTTTTGGAGCAGAAACAGCAGCGCGCAGAAAACAAACAGCAGACAGAAGCTGTCGACCTGGCCCCAGACAGAGGAGTTGATCAGGATGGCCGGGCAGAAGAGATAGGCGCCGCAGAGCAGCGCGGCGTCAACGGATCGGATTCTGTTTTGGGCAACACGGTAAAGAAGATATGCACACAGCAAATCTGCAAGAATGGAGGGTAATTTTAGAATCAGGTTCCAGACGGCGTCCTGCGAGGAAAGTCCAAACCAGAGACGGAGCTGTTCTAAAAAATAGAGAACGTAAAGGTAACCGGGTGGATAGTCCAGAAAAAAATCGGCGTGATACATGCCGGAAAGCCCGTGAATATGCGTCAGCTGCGCCCAGGCTTTAAAGGTGCTCATATCCTGCGGATACCCGTTTTGGGTCAGGGCGAGCCAAATGCGCAGAAGGAAGGCGGCAAAAAAGAAAGCGGGCAGAACCGCTTTTCGCAGCGGCCGACGGCTGCGCAGAGAGAACTTCCAGATCAGAACCGCGGCGCACGGATAGAGCAAAGAGCAAAGCAGAGAAAGCGTCATGCGGGGAGCTCCTTTTTTGTCAGAATGGATCAGAATGGAAGGGGGACCCTTCCTAGAAAATCGTTCTGGTTCCATAGTAGGGGATCACGATGAGAAAGTCAAGCATGCAGAAATAAAGTACGTACTACTTGAAATAGGATTGCAAAAAGTTGTACGGTATTGTATGATAGAAACAGAAAGAGGGGATCAGATGGAAGAACAGAGGAAAGAATCTAAATATGCGGCCTTGTGTTCGGATTTGCGGGAACAGATCCAGCAAGGAATATTTGGGTCCGGAGATAAGCTTCCCTCGGAAGGAACACTTTCCGAGCGGTATGCATGCAGCAGACAGACGGTGCGGCAGGCGCTCAATGTTTTGGAGCATGAAGGCCTGATTGTACGCAGGCGCGGAAGCGGGACATATGTGGCCGGCCTTTGGGAAAAGAAACAGCAGACACACCGCATCGGCGTGATTACCACGTATATTACGGATTACATTTTCCCGTTTATCATCAAAGGAATTGAGGGAACCGCTGCAAAGAGCGGGTACCACCTGGTTTTTGGCGCGACAAAGAACCGCGTGGAGAACGAAAAGCGGCTCTTGCGCGCATTTTTATCGGATGGGATTGACGGGCTGATTGTGGAAGGTACAAAGTCTGCATTGCCGAACCCGAACCTCGAATTGTATCATGAACTGGAACGGGCAGGGCTTCCTGTCGTCTTTTTAAACGGAAACTATCGGGAACTGAAAACAAGTATTTGTGTCCGGACAGATGACCGGAAATGCGGTGCCGATGCGGCGGCATACCTGTTCCGGTGCGGCTGTCGGAAACTTGGCGGTATTTTCAAGTCGGATGACATCCAGGGCCACGATCGGTACGCCGGCTTTGCAAAGGCGGTTCTTCAAAACGGCGGAACGCTTTTTGATGATGCATTGTTCTGGTATACAACCGGGGACTATGAAACGCTGTTCTCTACCGAAAATCTGACGCGGCTCCTCAGCGCCTTGCGGCAGTGCGACGGCGTGGTCTGCTATAATGATCAGGCTGCCTATGATCTTCTGATGGTGCTGCTCTCTCATGGAATTTCGGTGCCCGGACAGCTGGCGGTCATCGGTGTGGATCATGCTGGAGTTTCGGAATATGCGCCGGTTAAGCTTACAACATTTGAACATCCGAAAGAAAAAATGGGAATTGCTGCTGCAGAAAAGCTTCTCCGAATGATAGAGACTGGAGAGCGGGAAAAATCTGAGCAATTTGTGATGCCGTTGGTTCCGAGAGAATCCACCGGTGTTCCGGGAAAAAAGTCCGATAAAAAATGATTATAAAAAAGGAGGGAGCGGCTCTGTTTTAAGCGGGAGCCGGGAAAGAAAATGCTGGAGTCTTTAAAAAAACAGGTTTATGAGGCCAATATGCAGCTTCCGCAGCACGGTTTGGTGGTGTTTACCTGGGGGAATGTTTCTGCAGTCGACCGGGAAAAAGGCCTTGTGGTGATTAAGCCGTCCGGAGTGGACTATGCAGAAATGAAACCGGAAGATATGGTAGTGGTGGATCTCGAGGGAAATCGGGTAGAGGGAGACCTCAATCCGTCCTCGGATACGCCGACGCACTGTTACCTTTACCGCAGCTTTCCGGGAATCGGCGGAATTGTCCACACGCATTCCCGTTGGGCGACGATTTGGGCGCAGGCCGGACGCGGAATTCCTGCATACGGCACCACGCACGGCGATTATTTTTACGGAACGATTCCCTGCACCCGTGCGATGACGCCGGAAGAAATCCGGGAAGCTTACGAGAAAAATACCGGTGCGGTAATTGCGGAGACTTTTTCGGGCATGGATCCCACAACGATTCCGGCTGTGCTGGTGAAATCCCATGGACCGTTTGCCTGGGGAAAGGATTGCATGGAGGCGGTGCATAATGCAGTCGTCTTGGAGGAACTTGCCATGATGGCCTGGCATACGGAAGCAATTGCAAATCCGGCGCCGCCGATGCCGCAGGAATTGCTGGATAAGCATTTTCTGCGCAAGCATGGCGCAAACGCTTATTACGGCCAGAAAAAATAAACAAATGCGTGATCACGGAAAGCCTGACAGAACGATGTTCTGTCAGGCTTTTTTTCGGTGAGTGCTGATTGCGACAGAAACCGCAGAAGTATGCAGTCTATACTGTTCTTATAGCCCGGAGGTGAGCCCTTTGAAACAGACGATCTATGTAGATGTGCTGCTTGCCGTCAATTTGTTTGTCAACTATTTTTTGCTCTTGACGGTGCGGGGATTTTTGCATCTTACGGTTTCTCGGCTTCGGCTTTTGCTCGGTGCAGCAGTGGGCGCAGCCGGAAGCCTGTCGATTTTGCTGCCGACGCTCTCGCCGGTGCTTTCGGTTCTGTTTCAGCTGGCGCTTTCGGCAGCAATTGTGTTTTCCTCGTTTTGGCGGCAGCGTCTGGGACAGCTTTTGCGGGCATTTGTCTGTTTTTATCTGATAAGCTTTGCCTATGCCGGATTTATGCTGGCAATTTGGTATTTTGTGTCTCCTGAACGGATTGTGATCAAGAATTCGGTCGTATATTTTGAAGTTCCGCCGCTGCTTTTGGCGCTGCTTTCTGTGGCGGCCTATGGCATTGTCAGTCTGCTGAGCCGGTTGGCAGGACAGCGGGAGGCTGACGGCGGCTTCTGTAAGCTGACCGTTTGCTTAGATGGCCGGGAAGTTTCCTGTGTTGGAAAATTGGATACCGGCAGCACGCTCATGGAGCCTTTTTCGCGTGATCCGGTAGTGGTTGCGAGCCGACCGGTCTTAAAAGACTTGCTGGTGCAATCGCTGCCGGGATTTTTAGAAGATCCGGATGCCGGAAATGCGGCGCCGGATTTTGCGGAAGCGGGATCATCCGTACAGAATATCCGCATGATTCCCTAT
Organism: Yeguia hominis; assembly: GCF_014384705.1. Classification (GTDB taxonomy): domain Bacteria; phylum Bacillota; class Clostridia; order Oscillospirales; family Acutalibacteraceae; genus Yeguia; species Yeguia hominis. The sequence goes on from NZ_JACRSN010000012.1 coordinate 6,163, forward strand.
TCCGATTTGTCGGGAACCGGCGTACTGCCGGCTTTTCGCCCGGAATGTTTACGGATCCGCCAGGGAAACCGGGTGATAGAGGTTCGGGACTGTTATGTTGCGGTTCGTCGGGAACCGTTTCCGGGGGGGACTTTTGATGCACTGCTAAATCCGGCGTTTCTGACGCGCGGAAATCATAATCGGAAAGGAAAAGAGGAAATGGTATGAGGACATTTGCATGGCTTCAGAAACTTCGAATCTGGATTTGCCTCCGATTGCCGGAGGAGATCTATTATATCAATGGTCCGGAAACACTGCCGCCGCCGCTGACAAAAGAGGAAGAAAACCGCGTGATGGAAGCCATTTTGCAGGGAAAAGAAAACGCGCGGGAGCCGCTGATTACGCACAATCTGCGGCTGGTTGTGTATATTGCAAAAAAGTTTGAGTCCTCCGCGGTCGGCGTAGAGGATCTAATCTCCATTGGCACCATCGGGCTGATGAAGGCGGTCAATACATTCCGGCCGGAGAAAAAAATTAAGCTGGCGACATATGCTTCCCGCTGTATTGAAAATGAGATTCTCATGTTTCTGCGCAAACGGGTGCAGCAGCGCAACGAGGTCTCCATTGACGATCCGCTCAATGTGGATTGGGACGGCAATGAATTGCTGCTTTCGGACGTCTTGGGCAGCGACAGCGATTCGGTTAATCGGGAATTGGAGCAGGAAACGGAGCGGGAACTGCTGCTGGAGGCAGTTTCCCGTCTGCCTGATCGGGAACAGACGATTATGGAACTCCGGTTCGGCCTCAATGGGACAAAGGAACACACGCAGAAGGAAGTGGCGGATATTCTCGGAATTTCACAATCCTACATTTCACGTCTGGAAAAACGAATTATCGAGCGCCTGCGCGCTGATTTGGAGCGTATGGAATAAGCTGTATTTGGCGGTGGAAAGACTTTCATAAAAGATGCATGAATCGATCTCCCGGAGGCAATACTGAAAACCAGGGGGCGATTCGATGCAGTATAATAAGGTGGAAATTTGCGGAGTCAATACCTCAAAGCTGAAAGTACTTAGCGAAAAGGAAAAGCTTGCGCTGCTGACAAAAATGCGCGAAGGAACGCCTGCTGAGGCGGCGAAGGCGCGGGAAGAATTGATTAACGGAAATCTTCGGCTGGTTCTGAGCGTAATTCAGCGGTTCACAAACCGTGGGGAAAATCCGGATGATCTCTTTCAGGTAGGTTGTATCGGCCTGATGAAGGCGATCGATCACTTTGACGTGACGCAGGGTGTGCGGTTTTCAACGTACGGTGTACCGATGATTATCGGAGAAATCCGGCGGTATTTGCGCGACAATAACAGCATTCGGGTCAGCCGCTCCATGCGGGATACTGCATATAAGGCGATGCAGGTAAAAGAAAAAATGACTTCCGAAAACGGCAGGGAGCCCAGTGTTGAAGAAATTGCCAAAGCGCTCGGAATTCGCCGGGAAGATGTGGTTCTCGCTTTGGAGGCAATTGTGGAGCCGGTTTCTCTTTATGAACCGGTCTTTTCCGACGGCGGCGATACCATTTATGTCATGGATCAGATCGGGGACGGAAATGATGACGGAAACTGGCTTGATGAGATTGCGCTCAAGCAAGCCATTCACGATTTGAGCGACCGCGAAAAACGGATCCTCGCCATGCGGTTTTTTCAGGGTAAAACCCAAATGGAGGTCGCGGCGGAAATCGGGATCAGCCAGGCGCAGGTGAGCCGGCTGGAAAAAGGCGCACTGGAAAAAGTGAAGCGGGATTTATAGAAAAAAGGGACGCATTTTCGCGTCCCTTTTTGGCTTTTGCTTTTCAAAATATTTTATGCTTTTGCGGCGCGTTCTGCTTCTGCCGCAGCATGGACGGCGCGGGCAAGCTGGTCGGAACAGGAGGTCGGCCGGATGCCGCAGGTGATTCCCCGGCATTTGGATTCAATTTCCGCAGCGGTCATGCCGTTTACAAGCGTGGAAATGGCTTTTAAGTTGCCGTTGCATCCGCCGGTAAAGGAAACATTTGTGACGACGCCGTCATTGATGTCAAAGGTGATGGCGCTGGAGCAAGTCTGATGGGTTTTGTACTGATATCGCATGAAAAGCCTCCGCTGATATGCGGTTTTTCCTTTTGAAAAAACCGAATTTTTATTATCATAGCATGAAATCTACCGAAAAACAACGGAATGAGGACAAAATAATGATTGAAATGAAGAGAAATCCATGATACCATAAAGAAAATTGTTTGCATGATGGAGAAGTCGTCTCCAGTGTGGAAAACGTAGTTTGGGAGGTAAAAAATGGAATACTTATTGGGAATTGATCTGGGAACGTCCGGAACCAAAACCGTGTTGTTCGATACAGAGGGCAATGCCTGCTGTTCCAAAACGGTGGAGTATCCGCTCTATCAGCCGCAGAACGGCTGGGCAGAGCAGGATCCGCTTGACTGGTGGAACGCAGTCATAGAGGGTACCAACGCGGTGATTGCGAAGAGCGGCGTGTCGCCTTCCGAGATTCGCGGTGTTGGAATCTCCGGACAGATGCACGGTCTGGTGATGCTCGATAAAGACGGACAGGTGCTGCGCCGTTCCATTATCTGGTGCGACCAGCGAACTGCCGCCGAATGCGAGCAGATGAACCGGGTGATCGGCGCACAGCGGGTGATCGAGATTACGGCAAACCCGCCGATGACGGGCTTTACTGCTTCTAAAATTTTGTGGGTGCAGAATCATGAACCCGATTTGTACGCGCGTTGCGCGCATATTCTGCTTCCGAAAGACTACATCCGCTATATGCTGACCGGCGAGTTCGCGACCGAAGTTTCGGATGCTGCCGGAATGCAGCTGATGGATATTCCGAATCGTTGCTGGTCCGATGAAGTCCTCACAAAATTACATATTGACCGTTCGCTTCTCGGTAAAATGTATGAATCTCCGGATGTCACCGGTACAGTGACCCGCCAGGCCGCGGAGCTGACTGGTCTATCCGTGGGTACGGTGGTCGTCGGCGGTGCTGGAGATAATCCTGCAGCGGCTGTCGGAACCGGAATCGTCCGCGCCGGGAAAGCGTTTACTACGATCGGATCGTCTGCGGTGGTTTATGCCGTTTCGGATACGGTCTCGATTGATCTGCAGGGACGCGTCCACACGCTCTGCGCTTCTGTGCCGGGCAAATGGACTGTGATGAGTTGTACCCAGGCAGCCGGACTTTCTCTGAAATGGCTCCGGGATACCTGCTGCAGCGAAGAGGTGCTGAAAGCCAAAGAAGCGGGCGTGGATCCGTATGTGATTATGGATCAGCTTGCGGTAGAGGCCGGTATCGGTGCGGATGGGCTGTTATATCTGCCGTATCTGATGGGCGAGCGGGCGCCGCATCCGGATCCGGATTGCCGCGGTGTATTTTTCGGGCTTTCTGCGATTCATGACCGGAAGCATCTGATCCGTGCGGTCATGGAAGGCGTCGCCTATTCGCAGCGCGAATGTGTGGATGTATTCCGCGAGATGGGCATTCAAATCGACGATATGATGGCATGCGGCGGCGGTGCGCGCAGCAGCGTTTGGAGACAGATGCTTGCGGATCTGTACGGCTGCCCGGTCAGCACGGTCAATACTTCAGAAGGCCCGGCGCTTGGCGTGGCAATTCTGGCCGGTGTCGGTGCGGGAATCTACGGCTCTGTGGAAGAAGGCTGCGATGCCATTATCCGCAAAAAGAAAACACAGGAGCCGGATCTTGAAAACCATGCGGCTTATGAGGGGTACTACACGCTTTACAAGCGTCTGTATTGCGATTTGAAAGATGACTTTAAGACACTTTCTGCCCTCAAACGCTAATTCAAATCATTGTGAACTAGTCAATAGATAGTAGGCACAAAATTTTCTATGCCACTAGTTCTGTTCTGAACAGGACTGGTGGTTTTCCATTCAGCTTGCGAACAGGACGTTCGTTGTTAAAATAGGAGAGAGCACGTTTAATAGTCGCTCTGAGGTCGTCACTCTCCCGGTAGCGAAAGTGCTTTCGCAATGTGTCTTTGAATCTTCCCCAAAAACTTTCCATAACAGCATTGTCATGAGGATTTCCAGCTCTTGACATACTTTAGAATTGCATTGTATTCTTTGAGCAGGTTGCAATAACCTGCTGATGAGTACTGGACACCTTGGCCGCTGCGCAAAAGGACTTGGTGTTCGGTGCTCATTTTTCTTTTTTCAGAAGACGCTCTGCGGGTCTCATAACAAGGAAGCTGTCAAAGGTATCGCTGAGTTCCCACTCCGCAATCTCGTTATTGAATAGATCCAGGTAGCCAGCTAAATAGTATCCTCGCCGACTTTTGCAGCCCGCATTTCAAATGCACCGAACTGGTTGACGGTTCCGCTGGAAACTTCATCCCCGACGGTCTTATCAACGGGCAGCGATTCTCCGGTCATCACAGCCTGATTGATAGAGGTCTGTCCAGCGGTAATGGTGCCGTCTACCGGGATGGTTTCACCGGGCAAGACCCGAAGCAGATCTCCAACCTGCACTTCGCTGGAAGAAATCACAAATTCGTTTCCATTGCGAAGAACGCGTGCGGTTTGCGACGTCAGGTGTACGAGCCGTTCAATTCCGGCGCGTGCTTTTGCGACGGTCAGATCTTCAAGCAACGCACCGATTTGCATAATAAAAGCGACTTCGCCCGCAGCGAAATCTTCGCCGATGCAGACAGAGGCAATCAGGGCGAACGAGACAAGGACATCGGCTTTGATGTCAAAAGCGGTGATGAGGCCGATGACCGCTTCCAGAATGATGGGAATTCCGCAGAGCAGGATGGATACCCAGGCGATGTCAAAGGGCAGCGGAACCATTCCGGTCAGACTTAAAATGAGCGAGATTCCGGAAAGAATGAGCAAAATGATTTCTTTTTTCGTTCCGCCGAATTCCAGAAACGCCTCGCATTTTTCCATTGCTTTTTTCATAGCTTCCTCCTTTATACCATATGGGGTATTGGCATATTATACATATAGGGGTATGGGTTTTAAGGAGAAAAAATAAAAAATCTGTTTTTTTGGATTTCTCCGAAAAAACAGATTTTTAGAAAAGCAAACCGTACCTTGATGCAGCAGGTTTTCATAATCCGCTGCAAAAGAAAGGGCGCCTGAAAGCGTCAGCCCATATTGGCAAACCGCTCGACGGATTTCGTAAAATCTTCAATTGTTTTATCGGCATCTCCGTGCTCAATGCCGTCTTTGACACAATGCTTAATGTGTCCCTCCAGCACAACCTGTCCGCATTTGTGCAGCGCGGATTTTGCAGTGTTGAGCTGGGAAAGAATATCCTCGCACGGGACATTTTCATCGACCATTCGGTCAATGGCCTGTACCTGCCCGATGATTTTCTTGAGTCTGCGGTGTAAATTTTCGGCATCCATGCATTGCTTCATGGCGGGGTCCTCCGTGTCTTTTAGCGCTTTGTTTTATTGTACTGCTTTTGAGAAGGCTGTCAAGACTTCCGGGCGGGTAGAATTTTTTCCGGGCTTTGCGAAACTGAAAAAACTGTAAAATTCCATGGAATCTTTTTTAAGTGAGGGCTTACAAGGGAAGGAATTTGTGGTATAATGTCAAACAGTTGGGTTTTAGCGAAGGGAAAATTGGAAAGGGGGGCGTGGCACGGATTTCTGCGGCGCTTTTGTGGTGTGTGGAAAAAGCGAAGGAATCCTGCCGCCGTGTGTGAACAAAATCGGATTTGACAATGACCAATATCTACATATGCAATCAGGGCATATTCGGGAGAGAATCCATGCTCTGGGAGGAAAGCTTTATCTGGAGTTTGGCGGCAAACTCTTTGACGACTTTCATGCATCCCGCGTATTGCCGGGATTTAAACCGGACAGCAAAATCAATATGCTGCTCCAGCTGCGCGATCAGGCAGAGGTGATTATCGTCATCAATGCTTCGGACATCGAAAAAAACAAGGTGCGCGGCGACTTGGGAATTACTTATGATCTTGACGTTCTTCGTCTGATCGATGCGTTCCGCGGGAAAGGCCTTTATGTGGGAAGCGTTGTTATTGCACAGTATAGCGGACAGCCGTCGGCCGAGGCGTTCCAGAGGCGGCTGGAATCGCTGGGGGTCAAAGTGTATCGGCACTATCCGATTGAGGGATACCCCAATGATATTCCGCTGATTGTAAGCGACGAAGGATACGGAAAAAACGAATATATCGAGACGGAACGGTCGCTCATTGTCGTCACGGCGCCGGGCCCGGGAAGCGGGAAAATGGCGACCTGCCTTTCGCAGCTTTATCATGAACACCGGATGGGAAGAAAGGCCGGGTACGCCAAGTTCGAGACCTTCCCCATTTGGAACCTTCCGCTGAAGCACCCGGTCAATATTGCGTATGAGGCGGCTACCGCCGATCTCAATGACGTCAATATGATCGACCCGTTCCATCTGGATGCCTACGGTGTGACAACGGTCAATTATAACCGCGACGTGGAAATTTTCCCGGTGCTTCGGGCAATTTTTGAAAAGATCTTCGGGGAATGTCCGTATAAGTCTCCGACTGATATGGGCGTCAATATGGCCGGCAACTGTATTACCGACGACGAGGCGGTGCGGAAAGCGGCCAATGATGAGATCATCCGCCGCTACTATCATGCGCTTTGCGGACAGCGGCAGGGCTTTACTTCTCCGGAAGTTGTCTATAAAATTGAGCTTCTGATGAAACAGGCGCAGCTTACGACCGAGGAGCGCGCGGTAATTCGTCCGGCGCTTGCAAAAGCCGAGGAAACGAACGCACCGGCCGCTGCCATGCAGCTTAACGACGGACGGATTGTTACGGGAAAAACCTCCTCTTTGTTGGGATCTTCTTCTGCGCTGCTGCTCAATGCGCTCAAAGCGCTTGCGGGAATCGATGAAGAGGTTCACCTGATTTCGCCGACCATTATTGAGCCGGTTCAGAATCTGAAAGTGGACTATCTCGGGAACCATAATCCCCGCCTGCATACCGATGAGGTGCTGGTTGCGCTTTCGATTTGCGCCGCCACCAATCCGAATGCCGCTGCTGCCATGAAGCAGCTGAAAAACCTGCGCGGCTGCGAGGTGCACTCCAGTGTGATTCTTTCCCAGGTTGACGAGGGAATCTTCCGGAAATTAGGCATCAACTTGACTTGTGAACCGAAATACCAGACCAAAAAACTGTTCCATAAATAAACCGAACGGTTCTTTCCGGATCCTTGCAGGTTCAGCTTGCAAAATGCGGGGAATTATGCTATAGTAGCGGTATCTCAGGTGTGCTGGTTTTGAATTTGCGTGGGCATTGACTGAGAGAAAAAACATGTTTCTGCAAGAGAAGCATTTTGGCAGAAACCGATAAATTGCAACGCATGGAAGAAGGAAAGTACCCGGTTGACTCCGGACAGAGAGGGTGCGCCATAGGCTGAAAGCGCGTCTGCGGAAAGCGGCAGGAGAAGTTCCCTTCGGAGCGGCACAGCGGAACCCGATTTTCGGAAAGTAGGCTGTGACGGATGACCCCGTTACCGGTCGATGAGGGCTGCGGTTTTACGCAGCTGAAGCAGGGTGGTACCACGGAGACAATCTCCGTCCCTTTTGGGACGGAGATTTTTTGTACCCTTTTGCTGCAGGTGCCATGCAGGCGCGGATCCCGGATGACGGAGAAATGACCTTTCGGCGGCGAATCCGGGAACTGCAGCAGCGCAATCACAGAAAACGGTATGGAAAAATAAAAATGGGCATCCAAAGGGATCCCATGGATGAAAGGACGAACGCCCATGAGACAACAGATTGAAGCAATCCGGGAGGCTGCGGCAAAAGCCTTGTCGGAAGCAAAAGCAAAGCAGGAACTGGAAGCTTTACGCGTCCAGTATCTTGGGAAAAAAGGGGAATTGACCGCAATTCTCAAGCAAATGGGAAAACTTTCCGCAGAGGAGCGTCCGGTTATCGGACAGCGTGCAAATGAAGTGCGCGCCTATCTGGAAGCCAAAATTACAGAACGTGCGGAACAGCTCAAGGCGAAGGAACTTGAAGCGCGTCTTGCGTCGGAAAAACTGGATGTCACCATGCCGGGCAAACGGCCGGCAGCAGGCAGCCTGCATCCGCTCAACACGGTGCTGGAAACGCTGATCGATTTGTTCCGTTCCATGGGCTTTGATATTGCGGATGGCCCGGAAGTGGAAACAGACTACTATAATTTCGAGGCGCTCAATGTGCCGAAAGATCACCCGGCGCGTGATATGCAGGATACCTTCTATATCAGCGAGAATGTGCTTCTGCGGACGCAGACCTCCGGCATGCAGATCCGTACCATGGAGAACCGCAAACCGCCGATCCGGGTGCTCTGCCCGGGCAGAACGTACCGTGTCGATGAGGATTCGACACACTCCCCGATGTTCCATCAGATCGAGGGCCTGGTGGTGGACAAAGGCATTACGATGTGCCATTTAAAGGGGGTCCTCGAGCAATTTGCACATGAAATTTACGGGCCGGAAACCAAAGTGCGGTTCCGTCCTTCCTTCTTCCCGTTCACAGAGCCGAGCGTCGAAGTGGATGTCAGCTGTTTCTCCTGCGGCGGCTCCGGATGCCGGACCTGCAAGGGAACAGGCTGGATTGAAATTCTTGGCGCAGGTATGGTGCATCCGCATGTGCTGGAGGGCTGCGGAATTGATCCTTCGGTCTACTCCGGTTTTGCGTTCGGAATCGGTCTGGAGCGGCTGACGATGACGCGCCATAAGATCAATGATATTCGGCTGCTGTTTGAAAATGACGTGCGTTTTCTTGAGCAATTTGGAAGATAAAAAGAATTTGCAGAACGCAAAAAAGGAAGGAGGCAGGCAGAACAATTTGGTTCTGCCGATGCAATATGAAAACACCGTTAAAATGGCTTCGCCGGTATGTCGATATTGATATTCCCCTGGAGGAACTCTGCAACCGAATGGTTTTGAGCGGCTTTGAGGTAGAAGAGGTCATCGACCTTTCCAAAACCATGGAAAATGTGGTAACCGGAATTGTGGTCACCATGGAAAAACATCCGGATGCGGACAAGCTCATGGTCTGCGGAATTGATGTAGGCGGCGACGCACCGCTGCAAATTGTAACCGGTGCATCGAATCTGTTTGTCGGCGCAATGGTACCGGTCGCGCTGCACGGCGCGAAACTTCCGAATGGAATGCAGATCAAAAAGGGAAAACTGCGCGGTGTGGTCTCTGAAGGCATGCTGTGCTCCGGAGAAGAGCTTTGCCTCAAAGAGGCGGATTATCCGGGCGCCGAGGTTTACGGAATTCTGATCCTGCACGAAAACTGCCCGGCCGGGACGGATATGCGGGACGTTTTGGGCCTGAATGATCAGGTGATCGATTTTGCCGTTACGGCGAACCGTCCGGACTGCCAGAGCGTAATCGGAATTGCGCGTGAGGTTGCCGGCGTGCTCGGCAAAGAGCTGCACCTGCCGAAGCCTGCCTATCGGACAGCGGGCGGGGATATCAAAGAGCATATTTCCGTCTCTGTAGAAGATACCGATCTGTGCCCGCGGTATTATGGCCGTGTGGTACGGAATGTACGGATTGCGGAATCCCCCGTCTGGATGAAAGAGTGTCTTAGCGCAGCGGGAATGCGTCCGATCAGCAATATTGTCGACATTACGAATTTTGTGATGCTTGAAACCGGACAGCCCATGCATGCGTTTGATCTGCGGGATGTCCGCGGTTCAAAGATTATTGTTCGCCGTGCAAAAGCGGGCGAGACGATTACCACGCTGGATGACAAGGATCATACGCTTACACCGGAAATGCTTGTAATTGCCGATGCAGAAGGTCCTTCGTGCCTTGCCGGCATCATGGGCGGGCTGGATAGCGAAATCAAGCCGGACACCAAAGATATTTTCTTTGAATCCGCAAAGTTCCGCAGAGACAGCGTGCGGCGTACGGCTCGTGCGCTGGGAATGCGCACAGAGTCAAGCGCACGGTTTGAAAAGGGCATGGATATCCTGGGCGTCGAGTATGCCATGGAGCGCGCGCTGCAGCTCATTGACGAGCTGGACGCGGGCGACATTGTCGACGGCGTGATTGACTGCAACGAAGGATTGCCTGCGCCGCGGAAACTGGATGTTCCGGCTGATAGCGTCAATTCGCTGCTGGGGCTTTCCATTCCGGGCGAAGAAATGGCGCAAATTTTGAACCGTCTGAGCATTCCGACAACACTTTCTGATGCGGTGCTGCACTGTGAGATTCCGTCCTTCCGCGACGACATGGAAGGCCGCGCGGATGTGGCAGAAGAAGTCATGCGGATCTATGGGTATGATCATATTACCGGAGAACCGATGCGCGGCGCCATCACCCGCGGGCAGAAGTCCAAGGAGCGTCTGAATGACGATCAGGCAAAAGCCTGCCTGATTGCGCATGGACTCCGGGAGATGGAAACTTACGCCTTTATTTCTGCCAAAGCGCCGGATCTGCTTTCGCTGGACGCAAATGATCCGCGCAGAATGGCGGTTCCGCTGATGAATCCGCTGAGCGAGGAATATGCGGTGCTGCGGACGCAATTGGTCAGCAGCACGCTGAATGTGTTGGCAACGAACTACAGCCGCAAGAACCCTTCCGCCCGGCTCTTTGAAATTGCCCGGCGCTTTATCCCCAAGGCGTTGCCGGTAACCGAACAGCCGGCAGAGCTTCCGACTTTGAGCATCGGCCTTTACGGGGACGATATTGATTTCTTTGTGCTCAAGGGTGTTTTGGAAGACCTCTTTGCAGTGTTTGGCCTGACGCCGGACTATGCGCCGTATCGGGAGCCGTATCTCCATCCGGGCCGCTCTGCATCTGCGGAAATGGATGGAAACAAGCTGGCGGTGTTCGGAGAGCTGCATCCGGCGACGGCCGCGCGCTACGGATTTGAAACCCGGGTGTATGTCGCGGAAGTGTATCTCGACGTGCTCTACCAGGTTGCAGACGAAAGTGTGACCATCTTTAAGCCGATGCCGAAGTTCCCGGCCGTCGAACGCGATCTGGCACTGTTGTGCGACGAAGATCTTCCGGTGGCAACGCTGGAGAAGATTATCCGCAGCTGCGGCGGACATCGTCTGGAAAAGGTAACACTGTTTGACGTGTACCAGGGTTCGCAGATCGAAAAAGGTAAAAAGAGTGTCGCTTACCGGATCTTGCTTCGCTCACAGGAGGGCACGATGACGGAAGAAGAGGTCAGCACCGTCCTAGAGAAAATGATGCGAGAGCTGGAAAAAATCGGCGCAGTGCTTCGTTCGTAAAAACAGAGAACGAGAAGAATAAAAAGAGGCTATCGAATCCGTGGTTTGGATTCGATAGCCTTTTCGATTATTTTTGAAAACTGAAAATTGCAGCGGATCGTTCAGGGTGCGGTGTGGGAACGGCGAATTTGCGCCGTCAGAACAGTTCGAACGAAAAAGAAAGCGGAAGGCTTAACGTGTATCCTCAGAATCTTGGACGGCAAGATAGGCCTTTTCCACCAAATGGGAAAGCGCTGCAGATACCGCACAAACAACTGCGCTGACCAGCATGACCGCAAGAACAACCAACAGGACGCCGGGATTTAAAATCTCCAGTAATAGCAATGCCACAACCGCGAAAAAATAGAGCAGACAGTCAATCAGCGCCAGAAAGCTGATCCGCTTTAAGCGCAGGACGTTTTTCGGCGTATAGGAAGCATCTTGCGCGATGGCGTTAAAAATTCTCCAGGCATACCCCAGCGCCAGGTAGAACGGAATCACAGACGCCCAGAGAAAGAGCAGAAATGGCCAGAACAGGTGGCGCAGTTCCGGGTTCTGATGCGCAAATTTTTGGCCGAGCGAGACTGCAACCGGTCCGTATAAAATCAGAATGACCGCCCCTGCAATGACCGCAAGTCCTTTTAATAGGGTAGAAAGTTCGGTTCGTTTCATAAAATGCCCCCTTGTTGCCGGATGGCTTCATTTTATCCTGAACGGCAGGAAAAGTCAATCCAAAGCGCTTGCATCGGATGCTGTTTTTACCGGGGCAGAAAATCAAAATCGGTATATTTAGAAAAAAATTTGGCCGTGCAAAAAGGAAAATCCCACCGAATGTTGCTTTCGGTGGGATTCCCTCTTTTCGGGAAAACGTCGGCTTCCAGCCGGCATGAATTTATTCCTGCGCAGAGGGAGGCGGCCTTTTTTGATGACAACGCATGGTGCAGCCCGAACATCCGCAGCACCCGGATTTCCGGTTTCGTATTTTTCGCAGGAGGATTCCGGCGCAGCATAACACAAGCAGTCCCCAAAGTAAAATTTCCATCGGTCACCCCACAAACAGAGAAGCGACCTGGAAAAAGAGCGTCGCGCACACCCAGGCGATCCCGAGCTGTAAGAGAACGGTTCCGGCGGTCCATTTCAGAGATCCGGTTTCCTTGCGGATTACGGCAATGCTTGCGATGCACGGAACATACAACAGGCAGAAAATCATCAGTGCATACGCATTGACAGCGGTAAAGCCCTGTGTTCCCAAAAGTGCCGAAAGAGAAGCCATGCCGGCGTCGGAAGAAATATTGCTGATTCCATAAAGAACGCTCATGCTCGACACGACGACCTCTTTGGCTGCGATTCCGGAAATCAGCGCGACCACGATCTGCCAGTATCCCAGTCCGGCCGGACGCATGATGGGCGTTAGCCACTTCCCAAGATATGCGCCAAAGCTGTCTGACATTTCTCCGGCCATTCCGTGCGGTCCAAATTTTAGTAGGAACCATAGCGCGATCGACGCCAGGAAAATGGTGGTTCCGGCTTTGGTGAGATAGTCTTTGACTTTCGTCCACACATAGATCATAACGGTGCGGGCATTTGGCGTTTTGTATTCCGGCAATTCAATCAGGAGCGTGCCCTGGTTATCCTGATGGTCGATTTTATTCGTAATTAAAGCAATCAAAATTGCAACCAGAATGCCGATCAAATACATCGAGTAGGCTGCCAGCATGGCGTACTTTCCAAAAAACATTTCCGAAAACAGCACATAGACCGGAAGGCGCGCACTGCAGGACATGAAGGGCGTAATCATGATGGTTTTCAGCCGATCCCGGCGGTTTTCCAGCGCCCGGGAAGCCATCACGGCAGGAACGGTGCAGCCGAATCCGAGCAGCATGGGAATAAATGCACGTCCGGAAAGGCCGACTTTTCCCATAATACCGTCCATGACAAAAGCGACTCGCGACATGTAGCCGCTGTCCTCCAAAAAGGCAAGCGCCAAAAAGAGAATAAAGATGTTTGGCAAAAAGGTTAAGATTCCCCCGACACCGGCAATGATGCCGTCGACAATCAGGGAAGTCAGGACTGCGCCGACGTGAAGCGAGTTAAGAAGCTGTAATACTGTGTCTGAGAGCCAGCTAAGGCCGATTTCAAAGTATCCCTTCAGCCAGTCTCCAACCGTAAAGGTCAGGAAGAAGACCAGCGCCATGATGAGAAAGAAGATGGGAATTCCCCAGAAGCGATGCGTCAGAATGGCATCGACCCGGTCTGTCCGTGCACTTTTTTCTTCACGGTTGACAAGAACCTCGCCGATGATCTCTTCGATAAATTCGTATTTCTCGTTGATCATAACCGATTCCAGATCGGTTTGCCCGAGGTCGTCAAGACGAATCGGGTGTTTCTTCCGGACCTCTGCATCGTTTTCCAGGATTTTAATTGCGTGCCAACGAGTATTTTTGATGTTGGGATCCTGCTTTTTCAGGCGTTCAGAAATCTGGTCAATTTTATCTTCGATCGTATCGCTGTAGACCATGGCATATTCATTGTGGTGATCGTGTGCATGATGGCCATGTGTATGGTGGTGCTCCAGGTATCCGACCGGCTGATCTTTGTGGTGCTCCACCGCGTGCATCAGGGCGCTCAGACCGCTGCGTTTTCGGGCGGACACCGGAATGACCGGAATTCCAAGCATCTCCGGAAGACGGTGCAGATCAATTTCCAGACCGCGTTCTTCCACGATATCCATCATGTTGAGTGCAAGCACAACGGGCTTGCCAAGTTCAATGAGCTGTAAGGTTAAATACAGGTTGCGCTCCAATGCGGAGGCGTCCACAATGTTGATGATGACGTCGACTTCGTCCTCCAGGATGTAGTTGCGCGCAACAATTTCCTCCATGGTATAGGAGGTCAGCGAGTAGGTCCCGGGCAAATCAACCATCTTGTAGGTCTGATTGTGGTATTTCATATGCCCTTCTTTTTTTTCAACGGTAACGCCCGGCCAGTTTGCAACCTTCAGATTGGCGCCGGTTAAAGCATTAAAGAGCGTGGTTTTGCCGCAGTTCGGGTTGCCCGCAAAGGCAACATTGATGGTATTTGCCATTGCTTAGCCCCCTATCAGAATGCCTTCTGCAAATTTTTTCCCGATTGCGAACCGGGTGCCCCGGAATTTGATAATCATCGCGCCGGAACGTTTTTTGTTGAGCACAGAGACACCGGCTCCCTTTGTCATGCCGAGAATTTCAAATCGCCGTTTTACGGCGGTATCCAAGCGAATATCCATCACACGATAGCGTTTGCCCGGTTCCCCTTGCACGAGTGCAATCATCTGATTTCCCCCTCTTTTTGTTCCCTCCCGTTCAGTTTACCATTCTCGGAAACAGGCTGTCAACGAATTTGTGTGTTTGCAGTAGGATCCTTGCATTTTTTACAGAACTTTTATGTATGGACAGAACCGGGAATCTTGCATTCTGGAAAAAGTTTTTTTATAATAAATATAATAGACACAAGATTCCATCAGGAGGCGTATGGTATGCAGACATTTTCGGCAAAGATTCTTTTTAGCGATATCGACGGCACACTGCTCAATTCGCAGCATGAGATGCCCCAGGCGGTTGCAAAGGCAATCCGTAAAGTCGAAAAGCAGGGCATTCCATTTGTTTTTGTTTCTGCAAGAATGCCGAAGAGCATCCGGCGCATCCAGGCTGCCGCCGGCGGGCATTCTCCGGTGATCGCATACAGCGGTGCGCTGGCGCAGGATCAGGAGGGGAATTGTCTGTTTGAAGAGATCGTTCCGGCGAAAACGGCTGTCTCAATTTGCGAGATGGCGAATGCAGCATTTCCCAATGTCTGTGTCAGTATTTATGGCGGCGATCACTGGATGGTGTTGGATCCGGAAGATTTATGGGTGCGGGAAGAAGCTTCGATTACCGGGCTCTGTGCAGAGCAGGGATCGTCCTGGCAGGCAATTTGTGCGAAAATTCCGGTGCACAAAATCTTTTGTATGGGAATGCCTTCTGAAATTCTTCGGCTCGAGAAAGCCGTGTTGGATGCGTTCCCAAATTGCGATGGGTATCGTTCCAAAGATACCTATCTCGAAATTGTTTCTTCCGCCGCGTCAAAGGCGAATGCGCTTCGTCTGTTTTGCGGACGGTATCAATATCCGGTGGAAACCTCCCTTGCATTTGGCGATTATTATAATGATGTCGAGATGCTTCGGGCGGCAGGGCTTGGTGTGGCGATGGGAAATGCGCCGGAGGATGTAAAAGCGGCAGCGGACGCGGTAACGGAAAGCAATGATTTGGAAGGTGTTCGGCGCTTTCTGGAACGGATCGGCGTTTTATCGGCTGCTGACTGAAGTTGCGGCTGGTGATGCAAAAGGCCGGAGTGGGACAAGAACGCAGAGCAGAGACTATGCGCATCTGAAAAACGCGAAATTTAAAAGAATTTTTCGGGAATTTTGGAAAAAGGCTTGACAATCGCCCTCAAATCATGGTATAGTGTTCTGGCGCTAAGAAATACGCCTTATGCTGGTGTAGCTCAGTTGGTAGAGCAGCTGATTTGTAATCAGCAGGTCGGGGGTTCGAGTCCGTCCACCAGCTCCACCAATTACCAAAATTTCATATGGAGGAGTTCCCGAGTGGCCAAAGGGGGCAGACTGTAAATCTGTTGTCAGTGACTTCGATGGTTCGAATCCATCCTCCTCCACCAGGTTATGTGCCCGATTTTATTGTCGGGCACATTTTTTGTTTTTATGCGGATTTGCGTTTTTTGGGAATTTCAAAAAAGGATGAAGGATGGGTTGATTACTTTTGGCATCTAAATATCTGCCACTGCCAATTTGATACGAGATTTTGATTTTTTACAGAAAATTTACTGTAGGAAAGTGTGAAGTTGCGTGATTGATGATTCCAGAGAACATGCAGAAACCTGCAGCTATATGGGATTGGGATGGATTTGGTAATTCATTAGAATTAAGTGTTGATGCGAATATGCAAAACATGATGGGGAAAAAGTATCGACACCATTGTGTGTTAGGTCAAACAGGAGTAATATAGGGCACAGAAAGGGTTTTCCGTAATCACTTTTGGACATTATAAAAGAAATGCTTGACGAAGGAAAAATGGTTTGCTTCAGTTGAAGATTTTTCTTTAAAACTTGCAGATATTTGCAAGTTGCATCTTAGTAAATCGGATTTTGGTTTTTGTTTTATTGCAACACAAGCGTTGCACTTATTGACAGATCTCAAGATGGTAAGAAAGAATGAGTAGTTTCTTCCTTTGGTACTGAGAGAGGGCGGTGGTTTATCGTTAGAATTTATCTTGCCTTCTTCTAAATCCTTTGAGCACCCAAAGCAAACCTTTTATCTGTGGGTACCAAATTATTTATAAAGGTATGGCAAGAGCCGATAGGATGTGTTTACAAAAAAACCTATATCGATCAGATTGTATACATACAAGATGTAAAGGAAATTACGTCTTTTCCATATTCAGTTGCCCTGCAATAGTAGGCATCTAAAGTGTCCATCCTTTTCACCCACAAACCCGCATAGCGTTTAACCTTGTGGGTTTGTATCATCTGCAAATAAAAACCTTGAGAATCCTTTTCAGACGTTAACA
Source organism: Yeguia hominis (assembly GCF_014384705.1). GTDB lineage: Bacteria > Bacillota > Clostridia > Oscillospirales > Acutalibacteraceae > Yeguia > Yeguia hominis. Next base: position 22,986 of record NZ_JACRSN010000012.1, read on the forward strand.
AATGGGGATATAAGGAGTCACAATTAGTATGAAAACTTCGGGATATTTTTTGTATTTTGATTTTGTAAGGAGAAACTGAAAAATGCTTCCATTTTTATCTAAAATTCAAGAGCAAGGTCATGATATTGAATTTGCATATGCAAGAACCGCGACTCCAGAATCCTATTCTGAGGAGCGGCATTTCATCATTGCATTGCTAAAAAACAGAGCGGACAGCAGTTATTGTTTAAAATATTATATTTGCAAATGGAGAGAAAGCTCTACACGTGCAGAAGATCAATTTTTACTTAATGAGCCCCAAAGGGCTTCCTTGCTGGCAGAAAGAGCGAATAAGGTTTATTCAAGCAATGATGTACAGAGGATAGAGGGTTTTGACGGTTACATGTGTTATTTTTATCAAAAAAATCAAGTGGTTTATTCTTGGTGGGGAGCCTGTCCAGATAGGTGGGTCGAGATGGAAAACATTGTGAAGGAATTGATCAATGAAATACCATATCCTACGCCATTGCATAAGGTAGACTTTGTTGCAGTTCGTCAGGGGAAGGAGTGATTCTGTAAAAGCTGATTTTATGTAATTTCGTATTGGCTCTGCCAGTGAAAACGGTGGCCAAAAACTATTGCGTACCCCAAAAGAGATTGCATGAATTTTCAGCACAAAAATGTTTCTTTTTGCGGAAAAATTTGAACTACCGCCCCGGTATCTTTCGGCAGCTTTTGAGAGAGGGTTTCTCCAAAAAGCTGTCTTTTTCGTTTCTACGGCGGGTGGCGTCAAAAGGCCTGTTCGTCTTTGGGACGATGTGCGGCGGTTGCGCTGGGAATGATGCTCTTTGGCGCCGTCGGAACCGGTGCGTTTCCGGCTGCATATTTTGGGATCCCGAAACGGTTCAGCGTATTTGCTGCGGCCGGGTTTGTTGCAATTTTAGGAATTGCGCTTTATAACGGGACGGTTTGCGGCAATAAAGAAAGATCCGCTTGACAAAAAAACGCAAAACATGTAGAATAACAAGTGTTATCAATAACGATGTGTTATTTTTTACAAGGAGAGCTTCAAATGCCGGCAAGCAGGAAAATTACACGGAAAGAAATTGTAGACGGCGCTTTTGCGGTGCTTCGGGAAGGCGGATTTTCTGCGGTGAACGCCAGAAGCGTCGCGCAAAAATTGGGCTGTTCCACGCAGCCGATTTATCTTTCTTTTCAAAACATGGAGGCATTAAAAGCCGAACTGACGGCGCGCGCGATTCAGGAACACACCGAACGCGTCACGGCAGCGATCTGCGGCAATCACGGCTCCCACAGCCACTACAGTGATTATGGAATTGGCTTCGTGCGCTTTGCCGAGCAGGAAAAACAGCTGTTTCGCTGGCTGTATCTGGGGGAGGGGCAGAACGAAATTCATGACGAGGATGTTTTGCTTCCGGAAATTCTCCGAACGATATCGCAGGAATACGGCTATGAGGAGGCAGTTGCGCGACAGATTCATCGCGATATGACATTTTATTCTTACGGACTTGCCATTTTGGCGAATATCGGCCGGCTGCATGTTACAGATGAAGAGTTGATTCGTGCATTTAAACGGGAATTTTTGGCGCTGACTTCTATTTACGGTCCGCCGCCTAAACAACAGGATTCTCTGAAATCATGTTCGATTTCATCAGGACCCACTGGGAGGAATGATTTGAAAAAATGATTCTTCTCAGTGGGAATTGTCGGTTTGTTGGACAAAACACCAGGCAAAGTGCTTGCAGTCCAGAAACTGAAATTTACATAGAACGACTGCAAACCCTAGAACGCAAGCCCGGCCTTTCCGGCACATGGGAATTTCATCCAAGATAGAAGCAGCTGTAGAAAAGCGCGGATGACTTTTTAGAGAGAAAAATCGAGACCGCAGCGCGATTTGAAAGTGGGCCGATCTTTGCCCGCAGTGGGTGTTTCGGCCTGTGCGCAAGGCGGCTTGGGCAAGCCAGGACTTGCCCGCCCTGCGGCAGAAAAGAATTTTGTGCGGAGCTTTACAGGACAAACCACGCGGATCAATAAAAGATCTGGAATCTTGCGGTTCGCGTTCAAATAGAACGACGAAGGAAGCAATACAGACAGGAGGAAGACAGTATGCTGACCATTGAACATTTGACCAAACTTTACGGAGAGAAAAAGGCTGTGGACGATTTGAGTCTGCAAATCCAGTCCGGCGAAATCTATGGCTTTATCGGTCATAACGGCGCGGGAAAAACAACGACCCTGAAATGCACGGTGGGCATTCTGCAGTTTGATGCGGGCGAGATTCGGATTGACGGAAAGTCCATTTGGGAAGATCCGCTTGCCTGTAAACGGGAACTCGCCTATATTCCGGACAACCCGGATTTGTATGAATATCTGTCGGGAATCAAATACCTGAATTTCATCGGCGATATATTCGGCGTGAGCGCGGCGGACCGACAGGCACGGATTCGGGATTACGCGGATCGGTTTGAACTGACGAGCGATCTTGCACAGCCGATTGCGGCGTATTCGCACGGCATGAAGCAGAAGCTGGCGATTATTGCTGCGTGGCTGCATCAGCCGAAGCTGATTATCATGGATGAACCGTTTGTCGGGCTCGATCCGAAAGCGGCGCATTTGCTCAAAGGCATGATGCGCGAACTTTGTGATGCAGGCGGTGCAATTTTCTTTTCTACGCATGTCCTCGAAGTAGCAGAAAAGCTTTGTGACAAGGTGGCTATTATCAAAGGCGGAAAGCTGATCCGTTCCGGAACGATGGAAGAGGTCAAGGGCGACGACTCTCTGGAACAGGTCTTTTTGGAACTGGAGGGAGAATCATGCTGAAGGTCCTTTTAAAAAAGCAGATGACAGAAATTTTCCGAAGCTATTTTTATGACCCGAAGAAAAATCGGGCGCGTTCCAAGGGCGCGACACTTGCGTATATCCTGCTTTTCATTGTGTTGATGGTGGGCCTTCTCGGCGGGATGTTTTCCTATCTTTCGTATTCTGTCTGCGGCGCGATGGCGGCTGCGGGAATGGACTGGCTGTATTTTGCGATTATGGGTTTGCTCTCCATTTTGTTGGGCGCGTTTGGCAGCGTGTTCAATACCTATTCGGGCCTTTATCTTGCCAAAGATAATGACCTTCTGCTTTCGATGCCGATTCCGGTAAAGGTGATCATGACTGCCAGACTGCTCGGCGTGTACCTGATGGGCCTGATGTATTCCGGCGTGGTGATCCTTCCGGCGGTGATCGTTTATTGGGTTATGGTTTCGGCAAGCGCCGGCGTGATTTTCGGTTCTTTGCTTCTTCTGCTGCTGGTTTCCATTTTTGTGTTGACGCTTTCCGCGGCGCTTGGATGGGTGGTTGCGAAAATTAGCTTAAAACTCAAAAATAAAAGCTTTATCACGGTGTTCATTTCTTTGGTGTTTATTAGCGCCTACTACTTTTTCTACTTTAAGGCACAGACCGTGATCAATGATTTAATTGCAAATGCGGCTGCTTACGGTGAGAAAATTAAAGGTGCAGCCTATCCGGTTTATCTTTTTGGCAGCGTTGCGGTCGGAGATGGTGTTGCAATGCTGCTGGTGTCGGTAGTGATTCTGCTGTTGTTTGCGCTGATGTGGATTTTGATTTCCCGCAGTTTTTTGAAAATCGCAACCGCTTCCGGACGTACCGCCAAAAAGGTATACAAAGAACACGCCGCAAAGCAGAAGGGCATTCACGCCGCGCTGCTTTCCAAAGAGTTTTCCCGTTTTACAGCCAGCCCGAACTATATGCTCAACTGCGGTCTCGGAATTCTGCTGCTGCCGATTGCGGGAATCGCCCTGCTGGTCAAGGGCGGAGAGCTGATTTCTGCACTGAATCAGGTGTTCGATACAGAAACAGGCATCACGCCGATGCTCTTTTGTGCGGTAATCTGTATGCTGGCTTCCATGAATGATATGGCGGCACCTTCGATTTCGCTGGAGGGCAGGAGTTTATGGCTTTTGCAGTCTCTTCCGGTAACGCCGTGGCAGGTCTTGCAGGCAAAGCTGGAGGTGCAGCTGATTTTGACAGGACTGCCGGTGCTGTTCTGCAGTTTGTGTATTGCCCTGATTTATCCGTATTCCGGGGTGCAGATGCTCCTTACCCTCTTGCTTTTGCTGCTGTATGTGCTGTTTTCGGCGCTGCTCGGGCTGTTTATCGGACTAAAGATGCCGAATCTGGTATGGACCAATGAAATTACGCCGATCAAGCAAAATACCGGCGTCATGCTGGCGCTGCTGAATGGTTCTCTCTATGCCGTGATCCTGTTTATCGGATATGTTATAGTGGGATATCAGCTGGGCTTTTCGGGATACCTGCTTTGCTTTATTGCAGTAACGTTGGCGCTGGTAGTGTTGCTTTACAGATGGCTGAAAAAGAAGGGCGGCCAAGTGTTTGCCGCGTTATAAGAAAAATCGCTTCTATTCATAATATGGCGGATCAGTAGAAATAACAGGCAGTTGATGCTTTGACCGAAAGCAGAACGGAGGGAATACAGTGGAGCATGTGATCGAAATTAGCCAGCTGCAAAAACAGTTTGGCAGCGTCAAAGCGGTGCAGGATTTGAGCTTCCACGTGAAAGAGGGAGAGCTGTTTGCCTTTTTGGGCGTGAATGGTGCGGGAAAATCCACAACCATCAACATTCTCTGCGGGCAGCTGAAAAAGGACGGCGGCGAAGTGGCAATCTGCGGGATGGATCCGGAGACGAATCCGGATGCAGTGCACCGGAGCCTTGGCGTAGTATTTCAAAATTCTGTGCTTGATCAGCAGTTGTCGGTGCAGGAAAACCTGAAAAGCCGGGCTGCTCTTTATGGAATCCATGGAAATGCGTTCCAAAAGCGCCTTGCGGAGCTGACGGCATTGCTGGATTTTAAATCTTTGCTGAAACGTCCGGTCGGAAAGTTATCCGGCGGTCAGCGCAGACGGATCGATATCGCCAGAGCGTTACTGCACAACCCCAAAATTCTGATTTTGGACGAACCGACCACAGGACTTGATCCGCAGACCCGGAACCTTTTGTGGCAGGTGATCGGCAGGCTTCGGAAAGAAGAAAAGATGACGGTTTTTCTGACGACGCACTATATGGAAGAGGCGGCGGATGCAGATTATGTGATCCTTTTGGATCAGGGGAAAATTGCCGCAGAGGGGACGCCGCTGCAGCTGAAAAATACCTATACCGGGGATTTTATCACGCTTTATGGTGTGGAAGAAGCGGATGTCCAAAAGCTGGGCACCCCGATAGAAAAGCTCCGGGACGCCTATCGGGTTTCGGTGCCGAATACGGCCGCGGCGACAAAGTTGATTTTACAGCATCCGGAGCTGTTTCGGGATTATGAAATCACAAAAGGAAAAATGGACGATGTGTTTCTTGCCGTCACAGGGAAAAAACTGACAGGAGGTGCAAAAGAATGACCGGTTTGGGCGCGCTGATCGGGCGCAACACAAGGTTGTATTTTAAAGATAAAGGCATGTTCTTTACCTCTTTGATTACACCGGTGATTCTGCTGGTGTTATATGGCACCTTCTTGAACAATATTTACGAAGATTCCTTTCGTTCTGCCTTGGAGGCCGCCGGAGCGTCGGTTTCGGATGAAACGCTGCATGGCTGCGTAGGAGGCCAGCTGATTTCCTCTTTGCTGGCGGTCAGTTGTGTCACGGTCGCATTTTGCTCGAATCTTTTGATGGTGCAAGATAAGGTCAGCGGTGCGCGCCGCGATCTGACGATCGCACCGCTGAAGCCTGCGACATTGGCGCTGAGCTATTATTTGTCCACAATGCTGACAACGCTGATCATCTGTTTTGCAGCAACGGGTATCTGTCTGGGATATTTGGCCATAGTCGGCTGGTATTTGTGTGCAGGAGATGTAGCGGCGCTGCTGGCAGATGTGGTGCTGCTTGTACTGTTTGGGACGGCGCTTTCCTCCTGTTTGATTTTTCTGCTCTCCACCAGCGGCCAGGCGAGTGCAATCGGGACCGTGGTCAGCGCAGGATACGGATTTCTCTGCGGGGCATATATGCCGATTTCCAATTTTTCTGACGGGCTGCAGAAGGTGCTTTCCTTTTTGCCCGGTACATATGGAACTTCGCTCCTGCGGAATCATACACTGCGCGGCGTGTTTGCGGAAATGGCCCGGGTCGGCTTTCCGGAAGAAGTCGTGGAAGCAATCCGCGACAGTGTCGACTGCAATCTGTATTTTTTTGGAACCGCAGTCGGGATTCCTACCATGTATGCGATTTTGATTGGCGCCATTGCAGTGCTTGTGGGGCTGTATGTAGTGCTCAATGTCACCGTGAAAAAGCGTGCATAAAAACGTTATCGCAGTTTGGCACAAAGTCGTCTTGACAATCGAAAGATCTAGGATTACAGCATACAGAATGGCAGAAAGGATGGCGGCAGGATATGAAAGTTCCGTTTGAAGAACGTCTTCCCTATCCGCTTTTAGCGCTTTTGGTGCTGGCTGTTTTTTATGGGATTTATTTTACAAAAATGCTGCTGCAAAAACGGGCGGGCATTCAGACGCGCCAGATTGAACGCAGAAAAGAGCGTCGTGTGCATACGGTAGAAGTCCTGATGTCGGTTGCGACGCTGGGGGTCGTGGCAGCGCAGTTGTTGTCCATCGTTTTTCAGTGGAACTGGATGCCTGCCAACGCACGGTTTACGGGATTTTGGATTGGAATGATCGGGGATGCGATCTTTTTGTGTTCTGTAATCTGCATGAAAGACAGCTGGCGTGCCGGCATTCCGGACGAAGACAAAACCAGACTGGTCACGGATGGAATTTATAAATTTAGCCGGAATCCGGCGTTTTTTGGGATTTGATCTGATGTATGTCGGTGTGTTGTTGCTGTATGGGGATTTCCTGACAACAGGATTTACCGTCTTTGCAGTCGTGATGCTGCATCTGCAGACTTTACAGGAAGAGTCCTATCTCGCAAAGACGTTTGGAAGCCCCTATTTGCAGTATCGGGCACAGGTGTTTCGCTATCTGGGCAGACGCAAGCCCCAATAAAAATAGGATGCGAAATCGGAAAATTCGCAAGCTTCCGGATGGTCACACGGCGGAAATGGGTCTGGCGGCAGCGTGCCGGTTTATGCAGAGCAGCGCTGATCAAACAACATGTTCTGGAAAGGAAAGGGAGCATGCGTACAGAAAAAATGGAGATTCATTCGATTCCCGCTGTTCTATATGGGGAGCCGAGCGAAACGGTGTGGCTTTTTCTTCAGGGGCAGGGCGGCTGCAAAGAAGAGGCGGGGCAGTTCGCTGAAGTTGCCGTACCTGCAGGAAGACAGGTGCTGGGAATCGATTTGCCGGACATGGCGCGAGGCGCGATGTGCCGGGATTTTATCCATGGGTGATCGTGCCGGAACTGCAAGCGGTACTGGAATGGATGCAGCCGCGGTGGAAAACCATTTCTTTGCGGGCAAATAGTATCGGCGCATATTTTTCCATGCTTGCGCTGGCCGATCGGACAATTGAAAAAGCGCTGTTTGTGTCGCCGGTTGTGAATATGGAAAAGCTGATGCTGGACATGATGAATTGGGCTGGCGTGACAGAAGAGCAGCTTCGTCTGAAGGGCGAAATTCCGACAAGTTTCGGACAAACGCTTTCCTGGAACTATTTGTCTTGGGTACGGGAACATCCTGTCTCCGACTGGAAAACGCCGACCGCAGTCCTTTTCGCAGGGAAAGACCATCTGACCAGCCGGGAAACGATGGGGAATTTTGTGAAGGACTGCCGTGCGGTGCTGACCGTCTATGAAGCGGGAGAGCATTGGTTCCATACACCGGAACAGCTGGCAGAACTCCGCAAGTGGGAGCAGAAGAATCTTGCTTGCTAAATGCAGTCCGTGACCTGCTTACAACGGTTTGAAACGCCAGAAAGCGGAGGCCTTTTAACAACTGGATTGCATCGGCAAAAAATGAAGCATAGCTTTATTTGGAGGTGGCGGCGGTGGCAAAGAACGAGAAAAAAGACTTTAACGCAATGCTGCACAATCGGAAGGATATGCCCAAAATGCAAATCATTACGGATCCCAAAAGCGTTGCCAAGTACGGCGGAGACAGAATGTTTTTGGCACCGCCGGAGGATTATGATCATGTGATGAAACGAATTCCTTCCGGCCGGGTCATTACAGTGGGAAAAATCCGCGAATTCTTTGCCCAAAAGAATGGTGCAGATTTTACAGATCCCATGACAGCGGGGATTTTTGTATCGATTGCCGCCTGGGCAAGCGTCCAGCGAGCTGAGGATCCGACGCCGTATTGGAGGACGCTTAAGGCAAACGGCGAGTTAAACGAAAAGTATCCCGGCGGCATCGAGGCGCAACGAGAAAAGCTGGAGCAAGAAGGCCATACGATTTTGGAAAGAGGCCGGAAAATTAAAAAATATTTCGTGAAAAATTATGCGGATGTCCTGTTCGATTTGGATGCATCCGTCTAATACAGAGGGGAGGCGGCTGCATGCCGGTTCAAATTGTCAGGCTGTCGGATTGCCCGGAAAAAATGGAGCAGGCGGCGCAATGGTTCCACGAAAAGTGGAAGATTCCGATTGGTGCGTATCGGGAAAGTATGGAAGCGTGCCTGCAAGGCGTTCATCCGGTTCCGCAGTGGTATCTGGGTATGGAAGGCGACCGGATGATTGCGGGCTTAGGCGTGATTGAAAACGACTTTCACGTCAGGAAAGACCTTGCCCCCAATCTCTGTGCCGTATATACGGAACCGGAGAAGCGCTGCCAAGGAATTGCAGGCGCATTGCTGCAGTATGCGTGCGACGATATGAAAAGGCAGGGGATTGATACCCTGTATCTGCTCACAGACCATACCGGTTTTTACGAGCGGTATGGATTCCAGTTCCTCTGCATGGTGCAGCAGGAAGGCGCACATGCAGAGATGACAAGACTATATGTCCACAAAGCATGAAATCCGGAATCAGCGCCCCTTGTCGCATGTGGTCAACCGGCAGGCCGGGTATTAAAAAAGGTATGAAAAAGCCAGCGTCTGAACAACGCTGGCTTTCTTTTTGCTGTTTTCCACACGGGGAAACTCCGTACTGCGCTTTCCGGCAAGCGTCCAGCGGCCGGCTGGCATGCCGCGCTTTCAGAGAAGCCAGTATCTTGCTTAAGGCGCCCGCACATGTCGGTGGTTGCTGCCGCCTTTATCAGCTGTATGCCGATTTGCTTTTCTCAGATTGTCAGATAGCTTTTGTCAAAATAAAGATAGGCTTCCGACCCGCGAAGCTCGACATGCAGCCAGCCGTTCGGCAGAATGGAGATCACCGTAAAGCGTTCTCCTTTTCCAATCTGATAAAGCACCTTCCCTTCTAAAGACGGCGTTTCCCGCACATTGACCGCTGTCCCATTGCAAATTCCGGCCTTATATGCGCTTAGACCCTTTCGGCTCAGGTATTGATTGCTCATAAAGCCCGTTTGCGTTCCATGCCGGACCTTCGACCAGCCCCAGCCGTCATCGAGCAGCCAGACAACCGTTGTGCCTTCCGGCAGCGTCTTGAGAATTTTGGCGCCCGTATGGGCGTCTTCCCGCAGGTTGACCCAATCTCCGGTCACCCGGCAGCTTTTCTCTGCTTTCGGATTTTCTGCTTTCGGCTTTTCCGCCGTGACACCGGATGCCTCATACAGATAATTTTGATCGACCGTGCCCGTAAATCCGGCTACTGTTTTGCTTCGCAAGAGGTTGGTGCTGCCTCCAAACTGCCACATCTGACAATCTGACGGCTTTTGGCTGCCCCATGATGCGATCCACAGTGCATATTTCGGGAACAGGGTCTTTGCGTCCATCCGGTCGCGGATCCAGTATTCGCCGGTATAGACCCCCGCACGGTAGCCGGCTGCTTCTACCGCTTCGCACCAGGCTTTGACAATTCCGGTCAGGGCGCTGCGGCTGAGTGCCTGCTGGCTTTTGTCTTCGACATCCAGGTAGCACGGCAGGGAAAACTGTTTTCCCCGGATGCATTGCAGGAAAAATGCCGCTTCTTTCCGGGCTTCCGCTTCCGTTGTGGCATAGCTGTAATGATATGCCCCCAACGGAATTTTTTGCGCAGAAAATCCCCGGTAGTGTGTTTCAAACTGATTGTCCTTCTGACCGGATTCCCAGCCGAAAGATGCGCGCAGAATTGCGAACTGCACACCGCCTTCCTGCACCGCTTTTCTGTAGTCAACGCCGCTCTGCCAGCTTGAGACATCGACGCCAAATTGTTTCTTCATACCGCTACTTCCTTTCTAAATCTTCGATTCGATGGTTGAGAACCTTGATCTGCTCTTCAACTACCGGGATCCGCTTGGCAAAGTGATTGTGTTCCCGCACTTCGCGGGTCAACTCCTCCAGCTTAACCTCTGTCACCTTCTGGCCGGTTTTGATCCCGGAAAACACTCCGATTGCAGATCCGATGAGCGCCAGACCGCCTGTGATCAGCGCGATGAGAATTTCCGTCATTCTTTTTCTCCTCCTCCGCCGCCTGGCTCCCGGTATCCCAGCGCGCGGGCGCTGTCACAAAGCCCCACAGTTGTTGGATCCTGAATGAGATTCCAAATTGAAATGGCCGTTGCGCTCAGGATGGCGGGGTTTTCCGCAATTTTTTGAAGTGTTTCCCAAAGCTTTGCCCAGGTAGTCAGATCTTTCCACTCGATTCCCAGATACGTCAGTGCCGGCAGGAGCATTGCAGCGGCAAAATTCCACCAGAAAACCGGGTTTAGAAAGCGGACACGCCAGTTGATCTTTTTCATAGAACTTCCTCCTAAAATGCATTTTGACGGGAAGGCACCGCGTCCGTTCCGCTCAACGTCCGCTCCTGAAAGTGCGGCGCCTTCCGTCTACTTTTATTCTAGTAAAAGGAAATGGAAGATGCTCCCTGTTTTGGCTGTTTTTGAAAAATGAAAGGGCGTAAGAAAAGGACAGCTCACGGTACATCGAAAGCCGTCCTGTGAAAATTCCGTTTGCAGTACGACAACATACGGCAAAAAGGGCGTGAAAAGTCGCTTGCCTATTGCAAACGAAACGGATTTATGCTACAGTATGACCAGATAAACTGATTCGGTCATATTTCAGGGGCGCATACGCGGGAGTTGCCTGCGCAGTACGGTCTTGTGCCAAAGGGCGGAATGAAATTGGCCGCTGCCGCCGTGTACGGACGGATTTGAACTGTTTCTGATTCAGGAGCAGCTCGACATCCTGTATCCGCAGGCATTGAAACCGCTGCTGCAGGCGGCTTGCAAAGAATAATTTCCATAAAAGCGGAAGGCCGCAGAGATGCGGCTTTTCAAAACCAAATCGGTTAGTTTGATCTAACTATGTGAGAAGCCATATGGAAAGGAGACTACCATGACTCGTATGATCGAGCACGGACAAAAAATGAAAACAGTCTCCAACCAGAAGACACGGCCGGAGAGAAGATACGCGGACGGGACCATCGAGACCGTGAAAAGGATCGCAGGACTTGTCTGCCGGAAAGGAGAAATCCCCTATGAACGAACCCATCGCGCTCTCCGGGGTTCCGGAGACGATGCTGCAAACCGTTTATGCCAGAGCCAAAGAGAGTGAAGGCCGCGGCGCAATCCGCGATCCGAAAGCTGAGGAACTCATCGGTAAACTAAATTATGATTTTTCTCTTGCAGACAAGGACACCGCCATGCGCAGCGGCGTGGTTGCCCGTACGATCGTACTGGACCGATTGGTATCAGATTGGCTGGCCGGACATTCTGACGCGGCTGTGGGAAACATCGCCTGCGGGCTGGATACCCGGTGCTATCGAATGCGCGGATACGCGCATTGGTACAATCTCGATCTGCCGGAGGTCATCGCAGTGCGGGAAAAACTCCTGCCGGAAAGCGGAGCGGTTTCGCAGATTGCGATGTCCGCCATGGATGATTGGGGATGCAAGATCGAAGAAAAGGGTGCCCCGGTGCTAATTGTGATCGAGGGTCTGACCATGTATCTGCGCGAAGCAGAGGTGCGTCGTATCTTCACCGTGATCGCCAACCGGTTTCGGCAGGCAACGGTATTTGTGGAAACGATGAATCCTATGATTGTCAAGCGGTTTAAAGAAAAGTCCATTGATGCAAGCCATGCAAAATTTACATGGGGCGTGAAAAATGGCGCGGGTCTGGCCGAACTGCTGCCGGACTTTCGGTTTGTGGAAGAACACAGCCTGACCGAAGGAATGGCTGCATTTGTCCCTATCTATAAAGTGCTGGGAAAGATCCCCGCTGTGCGGAAGATCTCCAATAAAATCGTTGTCCTTGAGAGAAGCTGAGGAGGCGGCAAGATGTCATTCTTTGAGAACACCCGCAGGCCGGTGGGCTTGGGTGGAAAACTGATGGTGTCCATGATGAATATTGGACATCGCGCTTTAGCCGGTTGGGGAATGAACTTCCTAAATCTTTCCGCAGATGCAAAGGTGCTGGACTGCGGCTGTGGCGGTGGGGCAAATATCGAAACCCTTCTGAAAACTTGTCCGAAGGGCATTGTGAAAAGCGTTGATTACGCCGCTGTCAGCGTGGAAAAAGCAAAAAACGAAACGCAAAAGCAATCCACGACGGCCGATGTGTGGTGTGGCAGGGCAGCGTAGAAAAAATGGTCTTTGCAAAAGATTGGTTTGATGCGGTTACGGCCTTTGAGACGGTCTACTTCTGGCCCGATCTGTATCAATGTTTCCGGGAAGTTTCCCGCGTGCTGAAGCCCGGCGGCATCTTCCTGATCTGCAATGCGTGCAGCGGAGAAACCGAACAGGAGAACAAGTGGACAGAGAAAATCGACGGAATGACCATCTACCGGGATGTTCAGCTAAAAGCGTATCTGGAACAGACCGGCTTCCGTAAGAGCGAGATACAAAAAAACACGAAGGGCTGGCTTTGCGTCACGGCACAGAAGCCGCTTGAAAACGAGGACAAAACATAGACGACCGCAGATTCGGAACGCGATGCTGGAATAAAATCTCTAAAGCAGAACGCTGGAAAATATTTTTTAGAACGGAACCCGACCCGGTGATTTGTGCGCAGACCTGCAATAGAAGAAACAGCTGGCCTGTTACCCGGGACAGTGGGCGAACCGGATGAAAGAATAAGCTTCAAAAAGGAGGACGGATTATGAGTGCTTTTGCGGCGGTGCTGCGGGGCGTTTATCGGCTCGTCGGCGCCAAAAAGGCCTTTGGTTTGCCGGAGCACGAAATACGAAAGGTCATTGATAAACAGAATCGTCACCGCGGTGTTTTCACACCGACGGATCACAAGGCTTACTATGAAACGATCACAGTCAAAGATTTCCCCTGCCTGATTGTTCGGGCAAATCCCAAGCCGTCCGCGCGTGCAATCCTTTACTTTTTCGGCGGTGGTATGGTCATTGGCCCCGATCAGGGGGATCTTCCCGTGATGCGTAAGCTGATGCGGGATACCGGCTGTGATGTATGGTTTCCGTTCTATCCGCTCTGTACGGAGCACTGCATTACCGAGACTTACGACATGGTCTATGCATGCTATTGCCAAATGATCGCGACGTACGGCGGCGGAAACGTCAGTACCTGTGGGTTTTCCTCCGGCGGAGCGCTGGCTCTGGGAATTGCCGCACACAACAATGCGCATCCCGATCCATTGCCGCAGCCGCGGCATATTGTCGCCGTTTCTCCCGGAGAGGTACCGTGGAACGACGCTGAAAAGACAAGAATGCAGGCGCTGAATGCAAAGGATGTGGCCATTGACTATGCTTTTATGGTCACAGTGGAAAAATTCATGCGCCACGGAGAGAAAAATGTACCGGACTATATGATTTCCGGTTCCCGGGGGGATTTTTCCGGCACGGGGGATATCCACTTCTTTTATTCCGCGGACGAGGTGCTCTACGGCGCTCTGCCGGATTTTGAAGCGGCTTGCAAGCGTGCGGGGGTTCCCTATACCGCCTTTGCTCGGCCCAAAATGGTGCATTGCTACTGTATGCTGCCCTGTTTTAAGGAGTCCAAGGAGGACTTTGCGAAAATCACGGATATATTGAAAAAATAGAGACGGAGACGGGACATGAAGCATTTTGAATTCGCAAAAAAGCCGTGCGGATGGTCGTGCTTTGCAGCGGCTGCATGTGCGATAGCAGCACGCACCGCCATCGTCTCGAAAAGGAGCAGATATGAAAGACAACGAATTACAATTTGACCGAAGCTGTTATGTACTGTACTCCAAGTCTTGCAAAAAGCAGATCCGGGAGAAAATAGCCCTGTACTATCCGCCGGAAAGATGCGAGTCCGTCTGGACGCACGTGCAGCAGCAATATGTTGCTTTCCTTTCAGACTGGCGTACGGACCTCGGCGGTAAAAAGAATTTTCACAACGGCGCGGGCGGCAATTAGAAACGTTTGTCACGGTCATCATCCTCGCGCTCGGCATGGCAGCGCCGGTTGTGGCTGCATTTAATTTTGTGGACACGCTGGCGCAGGTCGGCACGACGGTTTCTCAGGTGGATGAAATTCTGAAAGCCGAGGAACAGGAACACGGTACACGGCGTGTCGCATTTACCGATCACAGCATCGAGGTCAAAAATATTTCATTTGGCTATCACGATGACCAGGAAATTCTGCATAATGTCAGCCTATCGATTCCGCAGAACCGCATGACGGCACTTGTCGGCTCCTCCGGTTCCGGCAAATCCACGATTGCAAAGTTTATTGCGGGCTTTTGGGATGTAAAAAACGGCACGATTACGACGGGCGGACACGATTTGAAGGAAATTCCGCTCGATGAGCTTTATGACCAGGTGGCCTTTGTTTCGCAGGACAACTACTTGTTTGACGACACCGTCCGGGAAAATATCCGCATGGGGCGAAGAGACGCAAGCGATGCCGAGGTAGAAGCAGCGGCGCACAATGCTGGCAGCTTTATCCACGACTTGGAAAATGGATTTGATACGATAGTCGGCGGAGGCGGCGCCCATCTTTCCGGCGGTGAACGGCAGCGGATTGCCATCGCCCGCGCCATGCTGAAAGACGCCCCAGTCATCATTCTGGATGCGGCGACGGCGTATATCGACCCCGCAAACGAAGCAATCATTCAAAAAGCGGCGGCAAAGCTGGTCGAAAACAAAATGGTTATTGTAATCGCCCGCCGGCTCTCCACAATTACGGGTGCGGATCGGATCGCCGTGGTGCAGAATGGTCATATCGAAGCACAGGGCAAGCATGAAGAACTGCTTGAAAGCTGCGCGCTCTACCGTGAAATGTGGCAGGCGCATATCGGACAAAGGATGGTGACGCAGAATGATCGAAGCGTTTTACAAAATTTGGCATTTTGCCGGAAATGAGACCCAGAACATCAACAAATCCGTGGCAGTGGGCTTTTTAAACGCCATACTGTAAATGTTTCAGGTAGCGGCGATTTACTTTATTGTACTCGCGCTGACAAGCGGGGAGAAAAACACAAAAACCGCATGGATCGCGCTGCTCTGCGAATTGATTGCAATTTTCGGCGGTGCCGTGAGTGCGAGCTTTTCCAAAATGCTGCAGACGCACGCCGGTTACTTTATGGCGGCGGATCGCCGGATCTCCATCGCTAACCGGCTGAAAAGCGTGCCGATGGGCTTCTTTAACGAGAACAGCCTCGGTCAGATTTCGGGTGTATGCACGACGGTTGTCGGCAGTATTGAGAGCATGGTTCCGATGGTGTTGGTAAACATTCTCGGCGGTTTGATTACGACCGCCGTGTTTGCAGCGCTGATCCTCGTTTTTGACTGGCGAATCGGGCTCATTGTTCTTGCGGGGATCGTCCTGTATCTGTGTGCGGTTTCCGCAATGGAGAAAAAGTCTGCAGCGATTGTCAATGATACGCAAAAATCGCAGACAGCGCTGATCGAAGCCGTTTTGGAAACGGTTCAGGGCATGAGCGTGATCAAATCCTTCAATCTTACGGGCAAAGGCGACAAAAAACTGCAGGATGCACTGGAATATAACCGCCGCAGCAATGTGGAGGTATCGGACATTCTGACGCCCTATACCGCTTTACAGGAAGCCGTTTTGCAGATTGCCGGAATCGGCATGATGCTTGCAGCCGTTTTGCTTTGGATTAACGGCGCAATGAGCCTTGCCAATGCGCTGATGATGCTGGTCATGTCCTTTCTGGTATTCAATCAGATTAAAGCATTCGGCATGAGCGTTTCCATGCTGCGCCTGGCGGCAGCTGCCATTGACCGCACAGCGGCCACCGAGGAGATGCCGCGCATGGACGAAAACGGAAAGGCACTGAAGCCCGAAAGCCATGAGATCGTCTTTGACCATGTGGGCTTTTCCTATGAGCGGAAGCCGATCCTGCACGATATTTCCGTGACGATTCCAGACAAAACCACCACTGCGGTCATTGATCCCTCCGGAAGCGGCAAGACGACGTTCTGCAACCTGATCGCCCGATTTTGGGATACGGACAGCGGCAGCGTAAAAATCGGCGGCTATGATGTGAAGGATTATACCCTTGCATCTCTCATGGATCAAATCAGCGTGGTGTTTCAAACTGTGTATCTGTTTGCGGACACGATTGAAAACAATATTAAATTCGGCAGACCGAATGCAACGCATGACGAAGTTGTAGCTGCGGCGAAAGCCGCCTGCTGCGATGACTTCATCGAAAGTCTGCCAGAGGGGTATCAAACTGTGATCGGAGAAGGCGGCGCGAGCCTTTCCGGCGGCGAAAAGCAGCGCATTTCCATTGCGCGCCATGCTGAAAAACGCGCCGATCGTCATTCTGGACGAGGCGACTGCCAATGTAGATCCGGAAAATGAGGACCAGCTGCAAAAAAACCATTGAAGCCTTGAAGCGCAACAAGACCATCATCATGATCGCGCACCGTCTGAAAACCGTGCGTCATGCCGATCAGATTTTGGTTATCGACCACGGCCATATTGTACAGCAAGGCAAGCACGAGCAGCTGATCGCCGAACCCGGTATTTATGCAGACTTTGTCGGCGGAAAGAAGCAGGCTGTCGGCTGGAAGCTGTAAATGGAAATCAAAAACAGGAACACCATCTCATCTGCCAAAGCCCCATAAGGATGTTTTCTCTTTTTCAAGCGGTAAATCTGTATTCCTGGGGATTTGTTTTGATTTTAGCCATAAGACTTTTGATTTCGTCCTCTATTGGAATGTCAATCAGTCCGATAGCTGTGAAGTAGATGTCCACCTTCACATAGCAGTGCCCGCTTGATTTGTCATTGTTATGAACCTCTATTCTGCGGATCAGAGAATTCACAAGGGTTGGTGTCAATTCTTCGAAAGATGTACTGCTTCGCAGAACTTTCAATAAGGTTTTCAAGTCAAGGCTCGTCTGTTCAATGCAGGCAAGTTTCTTTTCATCCTCCGCCACCTTATTGATAAGGGTGCGCTGTTCGTTCTCGTAATTGACTGACATTCTTGCATAGCGTTCGGCAGATATATATTACCAAGGACTTGATCTTCATAGATGCGCTCAATCTGCTTGTCAAGATCTTGAATACGACGCCTTCCGTTTTCAATAGTAGCCTTGTGCTTACTGATTTCTGTCCGCTTGGATACGATGTCTTTCTGCGCCATCAAGTAAAGAAAACCGGCTCATAGCACCTCACGAAGTCCGCCAAGCTGTTGATTGCTTCCAGCACGATTTTTTCAAGCACCACATTACGGATATAGTGTATCTGACAATTTCCTCTACCGCTTTTGTAGTTGGCGCACCGGTAATTCTCTTGATTTGCGTTCAGACTTTTGGCAGCACAGAAGTGGAGCTTTGAACCGCAATCTGCACAGAACACCTTGCCAGAAAAAAGACTTGTCCTATGTATGTGGTTTATTCTGTTGTTAAAACAAAGCGCAGGATGCAAAGCGGCGGGATCAATTCATATCGTTATTATCCTTAATGCCTTCGTTCATTTTTTTAATCTTCCTTTTCCACACAGAATACTGAGTTACCCAAGCAGCGAGGAAGATCGCTACGAATATACCTACATAAGACAGAATTCCACCGGTCGAATGGGGCATCCAGTTGGCAAAATAAGAGATGGGGAACATAATCACGCAAGCAATTGCAAAATAAACCCCGCTTTGCTTTGCAAGACTCCACGAATCAATTTCCCAAATAACCGAAGCCATTGCAAAGCCTGTGCCCATTATTCCGCTCAGACCGGTTTGAATGAGAACCGCATTTAATTCGCTCCCCATTTTATTCACAAGCTCTGGATTGACCGGATGGAAGAAGCCATCCCCAATACAGATTGAGATAATCACCGTAATGACATATCCGATTGCAATGCCAACAGGGAAACCAATTACTCCTCGTCCAATCAGTTTTTTCTTCATTTCTGCCACCTCACATTCCTAACAGTTGTTTGATTTTGGCGACGGATCGCCGTGAAACATAAGTAACCGTACCGTTTGAAAGCGTAATGCAAATTGTCCCGACAAAGCTCAAATCAAAGCTCTTGACCTTTCTCAGATTGATAATATCCGAGTTTGATATTCGGACAAAAGTCTTGCTGTCAAGCCGTTGTTCCGCCTCGTATAGCCTCAGGCGGAGCGCATACTCGCCGTGATTTGTCTCGGCAAACACCTTACCTGATTCAGCAAAAACACGGTAGATTTCAGACGGTTCCAGAACCTCGACCACATCCTCCCTGAATCCGGCAATGACCTGCGGCTGCTCGTCTGACAGTCTTTTTATGATTGCATTGACTTCATCGGTCATTTTGTCCGTCATCACGATGATTTTTGGCTCTTTGCATTTTTCGTCTATCTTGATTTCAATTTGCATCGGTTCACCTCCTCGCTACGGTTACAGTATAGGAAAATCAAGAACCGATTTCTACCGATTCTCGATAGGTGGTTGTTTTAAGAACATAGGTGGTATTTTTTACGGGAATCTCATACTGGTCTGTATGGGCGGCTGATAAGTATCTGCGGTACGGGGTTGCTCCCATACCGCAGACGGATCATCTTTCCGGCTCATTTTTGCGCTTTGCGCTTCTCTGAACCGGAATGGAGAGCAGCTCTCTTGTGCGCTCTCCGAGCTGCTTTTCAATGGCTGTCAGCCGTTCTTCCGGCAAATTGAGAGACGGATGGCGGGTAAACTTGAAGTCCACCATTCGCCGCAGCTGTGCTTTCTGCCTTGCACCCACTATCGCCTTATAGGGCTGTGGCTTCACGGCTGTTCCTGTTTTTTTGAATTTGAGATTATCCAAGTGCGACATCCAACATCATCATTACGCTGAAGCCGACGGCAAACCATATCGTGCCGGTATTGGAATGACTGCCCTGAGACATCTCTGGGATCAGCTCCTCCACCACAACATAGAGCATAGCCCCGGCGGCAAAACTCAGAAGATACGGAAGCGCCGGAACGATCAGCTGTGCTGCCAAAATCGTCAACACCGCCCCGACGGGTTCTACCACACCGGAGAGCAGACCGTTCCGAAAAGCTCTGCCTTTATGCATGCCCTCCGCCCGCAGCGGCATAGAAATAATCGCTCCTTCCGGAAAGTTCTGAATAGCGATTCCCAATGACAACGCCAGTGCCCCGGCCGCTGTAATCTGTGTATCGCCGGAGAGATACCCGGCGTATACCACGCCGACGGCCATGCCTTCCGGAATATTGTGGAGTGTTACGGCTAAAATCATCATGGTTGTGCGCTGAAGCCGGCTTTTTGGGCCTTCCGGCTGTCCGCTTTTTGCGTGCAGATGGGGGATCATGTGGTCAAGAGCAAGTAAGAACAGAACGCCGACCCAGAACCCGAGAGCGGCAGGGAAAAAGGCGAACTTTTCCATAGCTGCCGATCGTTCGATTGCAGGAATCAGTAAACTCCACACCGAAGCGGCTACCATGACGCCGGCGGCAAATCCGGTCAGTGCGCGCTGTACGACATCGCGAAAAGATTTTTTCATAAAGAACACGCACGCTGCCCCGAGCGAGGTGCCGAGAAATGGGATCAAAATTCCCCAAAAGGCTTCCATAAGACAGGCTCCTTTCTCTGTTTGCACGCAATGAAATTCCGAAGCCAATCCATTCCGATACTCCATCTGAAAGCGCCTCTAAAAAGGGGCGTTATGCGTTCTATAAACAGAAGTTCAGGAAACGGCTTCGGCGTGATTTCAAAATCAAAGTGTTCGTCCATGGAACGAATGGCGGCATTCGGCCGCCGCTGTAAAAGGCGTGGGGAAGACCCACATGCTCTTTATGGAGAAGCAGAGCGCTTTTTGTATTATGGGGCCGTTGGTTAGCACCATCTAACTTGCAAGGCCATTATACCAGCAACGATCCGGATTTGCAAGGATGACCGGAGACTGCAAATGGAACCAGAATTTTTGCTGCCTGTAGAAAAGTGGCGTGCAGAATAACGCTGAAGCGTACAGTTTTGGCGATTATGAGCCGGAACGGACGCAGCTTCTGCAGAAGCGAAAATTTGTTTCGAAACCGCTTCCCAAAATAGATGTGCGGGAACTTTGCCGGGAACGCAATTGCGATCTGCAGCACATTCCGTCTGCAGGCGGAATTACAAAGCCGGCTGACCGCACAGACCGCGCAAAAACCGTGAAAACAGCGATAACCGGAAGGCGTCATACCTTCCGGTTACCAGTTATCCGCAATTCTTTTCGTACATCACGAAACGTGTCCGCGACTTTTTTACGTTTAGTCTTTTAGATGGAAAGCTTCTTTCAATTCGTCAATTTCCTGGGCGGTGATATGAACGACCGGACCGAGATCGCTGGAAGCGATGATGGAGTTGGCGGTTGCTTCGGCAACTTCCAAGCGGTCAAAGGCCTGCAGAAGGGTTTCGCCGGTTACGGCGACGCAGTCGTTTTTATAGAGGATGACCGGCGTGTGGCGGTTGAATTTTTTGGCGGCGGCAGCGGGATAGGTATAGATCTCCTCGAAGGGTTCCTTCCGGACCTCCCGCAGGAAAATATAACTTTCCGGAATGGTACGCGGATCAAAATCCGCATCCGTTACTGCGAACGCCATCATATGCAGCGGGTGCGCGATCAGAATCGCACCGATCTCCGGGTTTTCCTGATAAATGGCTTCGTGGAATTTGACCGCGCGGGACGGAATTTTGCCCTGTTCTTTCATGCCGGCCTTGATACGAACGAGATCTTCTTCCTGCAAATATGCACGGTCAAAGCCAAACGGCGTAATGAGAAAAGAACCGTCCGCGAGCTTTACGGAATAGGTCCCGTGTGTCGCGTTGAACAGCCCTTGCCGGTACGAACGGTGGATAAAGGTAATCATATCCCGGCGGGCGGCGCATTCCTCGGTAGAGTGGGTTTTGGGAATGAAATCATCCATCAAAAGATGGTTGCGGGTTTGCGTGATGGCAAATTCCTCTGCCGGAATGGGATTCGGCGTGCCGATTTTATTGGCGACAATTTCGAGACTTGCACTGTATTCGAGCGTTTCAAAGGCCATGAAGGCGGCAAAGAGATCTTGGGCGCCGATGCAGACGCCGTGATTTTCGAGAAGCACGATATTGATGCCTTTTTCGAATTCGTGTGCAATATTTTCGCCCAGCTGATTGCTTCCCGGTACTGCGTAAGTGGCCATGGAAAGCTCGCCGCAGGTCTTTCGGACCGAGGAAAGCAGGTCGACGTCCGGCAGCTTGCGCGCAATGGAGAAGGCTACCAGCGCAGGCGGGTGTGCGTGCAAAACAGCACGGATGTCCGGACGGCGCTTATAAATCGAAGCGTGAAACGGAAGTTCAGACGAAGGCTTGTGAATTCCCTCGCAGGTTCCGTCCTTTTTTACACAGATGATATCCGCGCGGCTGAGCGTTCCTTTGTCAATACCGGCGGGCGTAATCCAGATATTTCCGTCATCGTCCAGAATGGACAGGTTCCCGCCGGAGGTTGTGGTCATTCCGCGCTCATAGATGCGTTGCATAATCATGACAAGCTGATCAGCCGGATGTAAATAGGCAAAGTTCATCGCGGTCCCTCCTCTTTTTAAAGGATCTTGTTCTCGTGTCTATTGTAACCTTCTGCATAAAATCTGTCAACGGCAGAATATTTTTCAAATGGATGAAGAAGAAAACTTCTGTTTCAGAAAAGATTTTTAGGAAACACGGAAGGGGGGATTGCTTTTTTTATTCAGTCGGTTATAATCAAAAGAGTCATGAAATCGCAGAAGGGCAGGAAAACGGCATGAATAAAACACTGGTAATCATGGCGGCGGGTCTGGGAAGCCGTTACGGCGGGCTCAAGCAGGTCGATGGAATGGGACCGCACGGAGAGCGGATTATGGACTATTCGATTTACGACGCGGTTCGGGCCGGATTTCATAAGGTCGTTTTTATCATTCGAAAAGAGCACGAACAAATTTTTCGGGAACAGGTCGGCGATGCGGTGTCCCAGCTGGTTCCGGTGGAATATGTGTTTCAGGAGCTTGACCGTCTTCCGGATGGATATACAGTTCCGGAAGGACGTGTGAAACCGTGGGGAACAGGACATGCGGTTCTTTGCTGTGCGGACGTTGTGCAGGAGCCGTTTGCTGTCATCAATGCGGACGACTATTACGGCCCGGAAGCGTTTCGGCTTTTGGCGGATTGGGCGGAAACGGTGGATCCGACTTCGACGGAAGAATTCTGTATGGCCGGATATATCCTGAAAAACACGCTGACGGAAAACGGATCGGTCTCGCGCGGTGTATGCCAGACCGGGCAGGACGGCCTTTTGCAGTCCGTGACCGAGCGGACGAAGATCCTGCGTCATGGAGATGCGATAGAATATGAAGAAGATGGCGTCTGGCATGCGATGGATGAAAACACGATGGTGTCCATGAACTGCTGGTGCTTTCCGCCTTCGTTTTTACAGGCAGCAGAAGTGCGGTTCCGGACTTTCCTCGATGAAAATCGCGAAACGCTCTGTAAGGCAGAATATTTCCTGCCTTCAATTGTCTGCGAGATGATTGCACAGGGGCAGTGCCGCGTTCGGGTTTTCCCGACGCAGGAAAAGTGGTTTGGCATTACCTATCACGAGGACCGTGCTGCGGTGCAAAAAGAGCTCCTTGCGCGGGTCGAAAGCGGACAGTATCCCTCTCCGCTATGGTAAATCTCAGAAATCCGGAAGCTTAGGCGGCCGCAAGGAAAAAGGAGGGCAAACGTTTGAAACAGATCGAGTTTTCTCTGGACTATGGAACCAGGGTAGTGGCGTATCTTCATGATCCGCTTGAAGGGCAGGCGCCGTCTCGGGCAGCGCGGCCTGCAGTTGTGATTTTTCCGGGAGGCGCATATGCGTTTTGTTCCGACCGGGAGGCAGATCCGGTTGCCATTCCCCTGTTCGAAAAAGGCTATCAGGTATTTGTGGCTTTTTACCCGGTTTTAGAAGAAGCGGCCAATATGCAGCCGCTGGCTTCTGCTGCGCGCACGCTGATGGAAATTCGTGCGCATGCGGCGGATTGGATGGTGGATTCCAGCAAGATCGCCGTGTGCGGATTTTCAGCGGGCGGTCATCTTGCGGCGAGCATTGCGACCTTGTGGGGAAATCCGAAGCTTCAGAAAATGTGCGGAATAACGGGCAGACAGGCCCGTCCGGATGCAGCAATTTTATGCTATCCGGTGATTACGGCCGGGCCGGAAGGGCACCGGGAGTCGATCCGTAATGTCTCTGGTGCAGAAGAAGGCGATCCGCGGCAGGCGTTCTGGTCGCTGGAAACGCAAGTGACGCCGGAAACGCCGCCAGTGTTTTTGTGGCATACTTTTGATGACGAAACCGTCCCGGTGGAAAACACCCTGCTGTTTGCGTCAGCGCTCCGGAAAAACGGCGTTCCGTTTGAGTGCCATATTTATCCGCACGGTGTGCATGGCATGTCGGTTTGCACCAAAGAGGTCAACGCAGAAGATCCGCATGTCCGCTCTTGGGTTTCTCTTTGCCTGGAGTGGCTTGAAATCCAGTTCGGTTTTGCGTATTGAGCGGCCGCCTGCGAAATCCGTGCGGACCGTGCGAAACTCTTAAATCACTGCCGGGAAAACCCGGCAACAGAAACAGCATCCGGATGGAATCAAACCATGCGGATGCTGTTTTTTAACGGTTCAGTTTGAAGGGCAGATGTCTCCAATTGCTGCCGGATTCATAAACGTTTTTGTCCAATTGAAGTGCAAAAAGCGGGAAGAATCTCCGGCAGACCGAATCAAGAAGCCGGTTTGCGCAGATCGCGTTTCCGATTATCCAGAAGCGAGGCACTTGGAAAATTTGCAGTGGAGCCTGCCCTTTGCAGAAAAGCCTGCACAGGGATCGCACATCAAGGAAATACGTTTTTAACCGTGTTTCCGTTTGGTTGTGCGATTCTTTCTGCGCCGTATTCCAATAAAAAACAAGATGCCGAGGATTGCGACGCCGCCTGCAAGGGCAACCCAGACCCACCGCATAGCGGAAGATACGGAGATCACAGTAAACTGGTCGCTGTTTTCCAGCTCAAAGCAGAGATAGCTTCCAATGACATTGCTCGAAACTTTTGTCCACGCATCTTCTCCGCCGGTATAAACCGCAAATTTCCCATCGTTTGGAAGCCTCCAGCGTACGGTGTGCGATTTTTGACCGTCCTCTGGAATTCGAAGCTTCCAGGTTTCCAGAGCGGTTTCGGAAAAGGATGCCGGCGCCGGTTCCAAACTAGCCTGCAGTTTGTCATCCGCAGAAAAGGTTCCTTCCACAAGCAGGGAAGCGTGCCCATCCTGTGTGGACGCGGAAGCAAGGGTTGTGACATAAGGTTCATAAGTTGCCGTTACGACCGTATCAAAATGCAGCTGCGTCAGATTCGTTCGATCCCAACGGACAAAACATCCATCTTTTTCGGGCGGTGCGGGATAACAGTCAGCTGAAAAGGAATCCCCATATTGGAACTCCTGTTCTTTCAAAGTTTTGCCGTCCGCCACAAAGCTTAGCGTCAGCGTTCGAAACTCCTTTGAAATGCCTTTTTTCTTGCAGAGCGCCGAATAGGAAATCGGCTCCGCCTGGCCGGAAAGGCTAACCCGGTCAATACCGGCCAAATCATCGGAAACAAACTGGTTTTTG
Source organism: Yeguia hominis (assembly GCF_014384705.1). GTDB lineage: Bacteria > Bacillota > Clostridia > Oscillospirales > Acutalibacteraceae > Yeguia > Yeguia hominis. The sequence continues at coordinate 47,988 of NZ_JACRSN010000012.1, forward strand.
CTGCATTCCCCGGTGATTTCACCCGCTACCGCGCCGCCAAACTGGGTGCAGTCTGCGATGGCAACCATGGATAAACAGTCGGAAACGCGGTTGCCGGATCCTGCGATCCCGCCGACATATTTTCCGCCGGAAAGCGTACATTTTGCGTCGCTGTCCCGGATCGAGGAGAGCGACAGCCCGGCCACGCCGCCCACATAGTCTCCGCTTTCACTGGAAGTGTCGCCCCATCCGCCGCACCCGGAAATGGTGCCCAGATCCATCCGGCCGGCAATTCCGCCCGCACAGCTTTTTTTAGCGGTAACCGAACCGTAGTTCTTGCAGTCGAGCAGGATGGCTTTGGTTTGGTATGTGAAATGCAGAGAACGGTTGTCAGAGGAAAGCAGATCGTCCTCCGGATCAAGATCATATTCAATCGCCATGGAACCCGCAATTTCGCCGACGTTGCGGTCGGCGCAGACTTCTCCGTAATTGATGCACTCCAGCGCCTTGCCGCGCGTTGCGCTTTGCAGGCTTTTTTCAGAAACGTCCTCAAAAAGATCAGTGTAATCCAGATCCTGCGTACCGTTGAGCAGATTGAGGAAAAGGTTCATAACCTTCATGAACTGATTGTTGATGGCGCGGATATCGGAAAGAAGAGACGCATTTGCACTGCTGAGTTCCTGATTCAGCGCCGAAAGTTCATTGCCGATTCCGCCGAGCGACGAATTCAGCGCGCTTGAAGCGGCGTCAAAATCAGAGCTTAGCGGGGAGAAGGAAATCGGCTCCTCTTTTGAAAGCGAACTTGCCCACTGCGCAATGCCGGAGAATGCATCCGCCAGGGCAGCGGATGCTTGCTGTACCGGAGCCAGCACCGCGTCCAGGTCCGCCAGGATCGGTTCCAGTTCAAACGCCAGAGAACGCATGGTTTGCAGCACTTCTCCGAGATGTTCCATCGCGTTTCCAAAGTGCGAAACGCCGGAAGCAAAGGCCTGCATGGCGGCGGATAATTCGGTTGCAACCTGCCGAATCGTTTCCAGATTTTCATCCCGCAACGCGCCCCGATCGGTGTTGACAATCAAGTCTGCAGCGTCGCGCAGCACAGCGACATATCCGTCAAGCACGGCTGCCACAGCTGTCCGAATCTGCGCCCTGGTTTCCGGCGTTAGGGTGCCGCCGGCTTCAAGCTCCTCCAGCGCTCTGCTGACAGCAGTTTCCAATGTGTCTGCTGCCTCCCGCAAAGCGGCAAGATCGTTCCGGAGCGGTTGGGTGTCCGGTTTGGCGTGACCCTTTTTCAGCAGAGAAAAGGCGTTTTCCAGACGGTCCATCGCGGTTTCCAGCGCATCGCAGGTGGCTTTGATCTCCGTGCAGAAGTCCTGAAGCTGGGAGAGAAGCTGGTCGCTATCCTCCGCAAGGTCGTCCATTTGCGCCCAAAGTTCCCGGAACGCCCGAACAGCTTCCGCTGCGTTTTCGGATGCCGCCGACAAGTCCTCCATAATCGGTGCAGATTGATCGAGATACCGTTCCGCCAGAAGCAGCGTATCGTTGACAGCGGACAGGTTGTCATTCACAAAACTTTCCGCTTGCTCTGTGATGGCAAACGCACTTTCCCGGGCGCTTCCGGCATAATCGGAGATGTTGGAAATTCGATCCGTAATCCCGTCGGAAGCAGATTGTGTGTCGTCCAGCGTGCGGTCAATGCGTGTCTGCAGTTCGTCGAGTCCGTCTGAAGAAAATTGCAGCGTAACGTCCGGCGCCATCTGGCCGATGATTCCGCCGACATCCTTGCGGCCCTGGACAAATCCGCGATTGACGCAGCTTGCCAGATATCCGTTTTGACGGCCTGCAATACCGCCGACATTGTAACCGACGTGCGGATAGCCGACAGCGCCGGTGTTGGTGCAGCTTTGCACAATGCCCGTGGAATAGCCCGCAATGCCGCCGGTGTCTGTTGTGACAGCGGTTTCGGTGGCTTCCTCTTTTTTGAGAATGCTGTAAAGCGTATTTTCCGGATTTCCCAGTTCGGCGGCGCTGATGTCCTCTTCCGTGACCGTTGTATTTACAGAAGCCGCGCTGGTGCAGCGCAGAATGGTGCCTGCGTTTTCCCCGACGATGCCGCCGGTGAACTGCGTGCCGCGCATAATTCCCGAAACCGTGCAGTTTGTGATGCTGCCGCCAGTTTCGTTGCGGCCGGCGATGTCGCCGACGTCGTCGCTTCCGAGGACAACACCGGAGAAATTACAGCTTTCAAGTGTTCCGCTGTTTTCTCCGACAATACCGCCGACCGAGCGTTGGGTTCCGGCGGGTTGGATTTTCCCCTCTACAGAGAGATTTTTTACTACTGCACCGGCTTCTATCCGGCTGAACAGTCCGGAAGGAGAATTGCTTTGTGTCAGTTGCAGGCCGGTGATGCAGTGTCCTTGCCCGTCAAAAGTGCCGAGAAAAATTGGAATGGATAGTTCAGCGCCTGCGGCGTCGAGATCCGCAGTTAAAACGACGGATAGTCCCTTGGAATAGGCATCGGAAGAACAGCGTTTCGCAAAATCGGCGAGTTCCTCCAATGTTCCGATGGAGACCCGGTTTTCCGCTGCCAATACGGTGGGGGAGACTGGCAGGAGCAGGAGCAGCGTCAACAGGACAGAGATAAGCCGAATGGTCACGTTATGCTTCATCGCCAGTTCCCTCCTTTTGTGAATTTTCAAAAGCCTCATCTTCTCTAATTTTGCCGGAGATTAAGCTCAGATCGACATCGCCCTCTACGCTTGCCCGCATCATGCCGCTGACTGTACCGTGAATTTCGCCGCTGACCATGCCGTCCACGTATACGCGTCCGCTGGCTTCTTTTTTACGGATCACATGCGGAACCGCAAAGGAGGTTTTGTCGACAATTTTGCTGCCGATCAGCAGAATCTGCGGAAGGACAAAGAGCACCAGGAACATGGAAATAATGGTGCCGCGTCCGAGACTTTGCCCGATGCCGGCGATGGCTGCTTCGGAGGTCATTTGTCCAATGAGCGTTCCGGCTACGGCGAGAATGGCGCCGGAGGTCAGGACGGTCGGAAATGCGAAATTCAGCGTTTCGGTGATCGATGTTTTATGATCCATTTTGCCTTTGAGCTCCTGATAACGGCTGGCGATGACGATGGCATAGTCGATGTTTGCGCCCATCTGAATCGAGCTGACCACCAGATAACTCATGAAGAAAAGCCCGGTTCCGGTGAAGAACGGAATAGAGAAATTGATCCAGATACTGCCCTGAATGACCAGAATGAGCAGAAGCGGCATCCCGGCGGATTTAAACGTAAACAGCAGGACAACCAGGACAATGAGCAGCGACACAATACTGACAACGGTATTGTCACGCGCGAACGATTTTTGAAAATCGTACTCATTGGTGGAGTCCCCGGCAATATAAACGTTGCCGTCAGGATAATAACACGCAGCCGTTTCGTGGAGCGTATCGATAAAGTGATAGGTTTCCTCTCCGCTTTTCGGAAGCGTTAAGTACAGCAGCATCCGGCTGTATTTATTTCCCTGCAGCTGGGCTTTGGCGCTTTCAATCTGGCTTTTGGCGTCTGTGAGCGTTCGGGTTTGTTCTTCGCTTAACGATACAATTCCGGCGTCTACCTGATCGCAGACAAACAGGAACATATCCATCAGAGGGACTTTATAAGACGCAATGTTGCCGGCAAGCTTGCCGTAATCTCCCTGTTCTGTGGCGTAGGCTGCATAGAGAATGCAGGCCATCTCATAATCCAGATCGGCAATCTCTGAAAATTGCCGCGGCGTCAGCTTATCGGCCAGCATATAGCCGTCCATGGCCTCCACATTGGAAAGTCCCATGGAGTGGTCAATTTCGTCGAAGCCGGCCAGCTCCTGCAGCAGCTTGGCTTCTTTTTCGTAATCTCCTGCGGGCACCACCAGCGCCAACATGTTCGAGGAGGGAAACGTATCGTCAATTTGCTGCTTTGCAATTTGCGTTTCATTGAGTTTTGGCGTGTGCAAAGAGCTGTATCCGTAGGCATAGGGGCATTTCCCGGAGAAATAGATGCCAAACACTAAAAGCGCGGCAAAAATAACCGGAACAAAGAAGCGGGTTGCATAATCCCACTTTCCGATAAAAGAGATTTTGGGAATGAAATTTTTGTGCCGCGTTTTTTCAATCAGTGGCCCAAACAGAACCAAAAGCCCCGGCATAACAATAAAGACGGATAAGAGGGCGTACAAAATGGCTTTAATCAGACAGATGCCCATATCCGGCCCGATTTTGAACTGCATAAACAGCATCGCTGCAAGACCGCCGACGGTCGTCAGGGAACTGGCGCTGATTTCGGGAATGGCCTTGCTCAGTGCGGTGATGGCAGCATCGCGAACCGGCAGGGTTTCCCGCTCTTCCTTAAAATGATTGCAGAGAATTACAGCGTAATCGAGCGATAGCGCCAGCTGCAGAATACTGGTAACGGAGTTGGAAACAAAGGAGATTTTTCCCAGGAGAAAGTTACTGCCCTGGTTGAGAATCATAGCCGTGACGAAGGTCAAAAGCAGAACCGGCACTTCACCATAGGTCTGGGAGGTCAGAATCAATACCACGATGACAATAATGGCGACGTATACCATGATGACGCTGACCTCTGAAGCAATGGTATCCTGCAGGGTGTTGCCGAGGTCCGTCGAGATAAACAGATCTTCTTCCCCGAATAAGGATTTTATCGCTTCCAGCGATTCCAGGCAGCTGTCGTCGGTCTCATCATAGTCGAATGTCACGGAGAAGAGTGCAGAAGAGCGGCTGTAGTGGCTGGAGGTTTCATCAAAGGCAACACTCTGGACGCCTTTGACTTCTGTCAGCTTTTTTTGAGCGCTTCGGCTTCCTCATAGGTGATGTTTGCGACCATGACTTCCGCAGTGCCATAAGTGATAAATTGATCTTCCATTACGCTTAGCGCCTGTTTGGTGTCGGAAGAGTCGGGAAGGTAATAGGTCAAATCGTTTTCTACTTCGACCCAATTTCGCGAAAGCCCTGAAAAAATCAGTAAAATAACGGTCAACAGGAAAAAAAGATTTCGTTTATCCACAATAAACGTGGCGAGCTTCACCATAAAGCTGTTTTTGGCAGCGGTTTTTTGCGGCATGGGAGATCCTCCTTCCAGTGATTTGATGCGCTGTTTTTTCTGCTACTCCAGTGAAAGCGGTTCAGTGGATTTTTTCCCGCTTATTTTCATCACGCTGCGTTCCGAGGAAACGGTGCCATAGAGACTGTCTCCGCAAAGCGTCAAAACAGTATGGCAGTTTAAAACACTGACCGCTGTGCGCAGATCATGAGAAAAGGAGAGGCGCTGTCCATCTTTTTGTCCGCTGATCGGATTATCTATTCCCATAAGAGAGAAAATCCCTGTAATTTGGCCGGCGGCGTTCTCCTGCCAGACGAGGGTTCCGTAGCGCTGGCCAAGCTGGCTCTCCAAAATAATTTCGTATTGCTGCACCGTGCTTTGACCTCCTTTTTCAGACTATCGTCAGTTTATCGTATTGTATTTCAAAAAACAAGAGTCAAAGGAACAATGAATGTCACACGGAAGCGGATACGAAAACTGTATGCTGAAAAAATCCGGCTTCTGTGGTACAATCAACTTGTAGGGGGATTCCCGATGGAAAAACGAATCCATGCAGCGGCCGACCAAACGAAACAGGCGCTTGCTGCGGCTCTGAAGAAATGGATGGCGCAAAAGCCGATGGATAAGATTACCATCCACGACCTCACGGAATGCTGCGGCATCCGGCGTCAAAATTTTTATTGCCATTTTGCGGATATTTACGACCTGATGCGCTGGATGTTCCAAGAAGAGGCCGTATCCACATTGCGCCAGCATGAGGGCACGCTGCTGTGGCAGGAAGGACTTCTGCAGCTTTTTCGGTATCTTGAGGAAAACCGGGCGGTCTGCCTTTGCGCGCTGAAATCCGTGGGCCGCGATGATCTCAAACGGTTTTTTGAGGCGGATATCCATGCCATCATTCACCGGACTGTGGAACAGATCAGCGAAGCTGTCGGCATTGCCCGCGCCGGCGTTACAGCGGAAGATATCGCTTTGATGACGCATGTCTATGTAGTGGCTTTTGCCGGCGTTCTGGAAAGCTGGCTTTTAGGCGAGATCGAACGCACGCCGGAAGAACTGATTGTTTTTGCGGATTGCTTTTTGCAGGATCATATCCGTGGCGCCAAAATTCGGATGCAGTATTTGGGCGTGTGATGCCGGCGGATACCAAAATCCCTCCTGTTTTGCAGCGTCGTTTTTTCGGGTGCGTTTGACGCATAAATTCAAAAAACAGCTTGAGAGAATCATGCCTTTCTGTTATAATTAGATGTTGCATAGGGCCGTTTCGCCGTCGCGTGATACCGGGAAACCAGAGGTCTTTTGTACGAATCAGAAAATCAGCGGCCGCTTCCTGAGAAAGCGGCACAGAACCCCCCAATTTTTCAGGACACAGAACCTTTTAAGGAGATGTCAAACCATATGAAATTAGGTATCGTCGGGCTGCCGAATGTCGGCAAAAGCACGCTCTTTAACGCAATCACAAATGCCGGCGCGCAGTCGGCCAACTATCCGTTTTGCACAATAGAGCCGAATGTCGGTGTTGTTGCGGTTCCGGATCCGCGCCTGGACAAGCTGGCGGAGCTTTATCAGCCGGAAAAGTACACACCAGCCACCATTGAATTCGTCGATATCGCAGGCTTGGTGCGCGGTGCTTCCAAAGGGGAAGGTCTAGGAAATAAGTTTCTCGCGAACATCCGGGAAGTGGACGCCATTGTCCACGTGGTCCGGTGCTTTTTGAATGACGATATCGTGCATGTCGAGGGCAGCATCGATCCGGCGCGCGATATTGAAACCATCAATCTGGAGCTGATCCTCTCGGATATGGAGGTTTTGGATCGCCGGATTGATAAAACCAAGAAAATGATCAAGGCAGATAAAAAATATGCAGAGGAATGTGAATTCCTGGAGCGGGTTCGCGCTGCGCTGGATGCCGGCCGGCCGGCGAGAAGCGTCGAATGTACAGAAGAAGAGCGCGAGATCCTTTCCGGGATTTCTCTGCTGACCAATAAACCGGTTATCTATGCGGCAAACATGGATGAATCTGACTTCAAAAATGGAATTGCGGAGAATCCGTATTACGCCGTGGTGCAGTCGGTTGCGGCGCAGGAACACGCCGGCGTACTGCCAATCTGCGCAGAACTGGAAGCGGAGATTGCGGGGATGGATCCGGAAGAAAAGACCATGTTCCTTTCGGATATCGGGCTTTCAGAGTCCGGTCTGGATCGGCTGATTCGGGAATGCTATTCGCTTTTGGGCCTGATTTCCTATCTTACGGCGGGCAAGCCGGAGGTGCGCGCCTGGACGATCACCAAGGGAACGAAAGCGCCGCAGGCGGCCGGTAAGATCCATAGCGATTTTGAACGGGGATTTATCCGGGCTGAAGTGGTTCCGTTTGACGTTCTGATTGCGTGCGGAAGCATTGCTGCCGCCAAGGAAAAGGGCCTGGTTCGTTCCGAGGGCAAAGAATATGTGATGCAGGACGGCGACGTGGTGCTGTTCCGTTTTAACGTCTGATTTTCAGCAAACGTTATTTTTGGCTGGCCTCTTTTATATTTTTGGGCGGATCCACTCATACTAATGGTTAGGAAACCCAAAAACAATCAAGGAGGTTCTATGAATGGAACTCAAAGGAAGCAAGACAGAAGCCAATTTGATGGCAGCATTTGCAGGAGAATCACAGGCCAGAAATAAATATACGTATTATGCCGCGCGGGCGCGCAAAGATGGCTATGAACAGATTGCGGCCATTTTTGAAGAGACTGCCAATAACGAAAGAGCACACGCCAAACTCTGGTTTACACTGCTGCACGATGGAGAGATTCCGAAGACAGATCTAAACCTCTCGGATGCAGCGGACGGAGAGCAGTACGAGTGGACAGAGATGTATCAGGCGTTTGCGAAAACTGCGGAGGAAGAAGGCTTCCATAGAATCGCGGCGCAGATGCGTCTGGTAGCGGAAATTGAGAAATCCCACGAAACGCGCTATCGGAAGCTCCTGCAAATGGTGCAGCAAGACGTGGTGTTCGAAGAAAAGGACGGAAAACCGGTCGTCTGGGTTTGCCGAAATTGCGGACACCTTCATGTCGGAGAAAGTGCACCGGCAGTCTGTCCGGTTTGCGGCCATCCGCAGGCTTATTTTGAACGAAAGCCCGGAAACGATTAAAATTTGAAAGGGGAACCTTGTATGCAGAATTTTGAGTACTATTCACCGTGCAAAATTGTATTTGGAAAAGGTGCGGAAAACCAGGTCGCCAAAGAGCTTTTGTGCTATGGCGCGAAGCGCGTGCTGCTGGTGTTCGGCGGGGGAAGCGTACGCAAAAGCGGTCTGCTGCAGCGGATGGAAGAAAACCTGGATGCTGCGGGAATTGCACATGCATCCTTTGGCGGCGCAAAGCCGAATCCGGTGGTTTCCCATGCACGGGAAGGCGTTCAGAAAGCGCGAAGTTTCCAGAGCGATTTTATTTTGGCGGTGGGCGGCGGCAGTGCGATTGATACCGCGAAAGCGATTGCGCATGGCGCTGCGAACCCGGAAACAGATATTTGGGAATTCTGGCTGAAAAAGGTTCCGCTTACGCGCAGCCTTCCGGTTGGTGCGGTTTTGACCATTCCGGCAGCCGGAAGTGAAACGAGCGACTCGGCCGTCCTTACCAATGAAGAGACCGGCGAAAAGCGCGGGCTTTCCACGGACTTTAATGTGCCGAAACTTGCCTTTATGGATCCGGAATTGACGTTTACGCTTTCTGATTTTCAGGTAACCTGCGGCATCACAGATATCCTGATGCATACGCTGGACCGGTATTTTACGCATACGAAAAACAACGAACTGACAGATGCCATCGCAGAAGCAGTTTTGCGGACGGCGTTTAAAAACGGCGCAATTGCCGCAAAGGATCATCACAATTACGAGGCAATGAGCGAACTGATGTGGTGCGGCAGCATTTCCCACAACCGGATGACCGGTCTGGGCGCGCAGACGGACTTCTCAACGCACAAGCTCGGCCATGAACTCAGCGCGCGTTTTGACGTCGCACACGGTGCAAGCTTGTCGGCGGTATGGGGTTCCTGGGCCAAGGCAGTCTACAGAGAAGAGCCGGAACGGTTTGCGTGCTATGGAGAGCGCGTCTGGGGAATCCAAAAATCCACCCCGGAAGAGGCAGCAGTTGCGGCCATTGATGCAACGGTTGCATATTTCCAGCGCATTCATGCACCGGTTTGCTTTACGGAACTGGGAATCGGCGTGCAGACTGACGAAACGCTCCACGCGCTTGCGCATGCCTGCACGAGCAAAACCGGCGGAAAGACCGGATTCTTTAAACGGCTTTCCGAAGAGGACGTTTATGAAATTTATCGTGCTGCAAACCATTAACAGGGTTGTGTGCCGATCTAAGAATCCAAAAAACAAAGCCCCGAGATGGCAGATGCCATTTCGGGGCTTCCGTGTTCTTTCCGCAAAAAAGAATTACGCTTCATGGTCCATTTTCGAAAAGATCAGCATGAGGATGCCGCTGCCGACACAGATTTCCACAGAATCCGATTCCCACTCGTTGCTGACGCCGATAGGAAAGGTGTTGGAGATGGTTGCATCCTGAAGCGGGTATTTGGCGCCGCGGATGGTTACCTGCGTGCAGGTGTCTGTCACGGAGAGCATGGATAACGAAAATCCTGGACGTTTCGGAAACGTGATTTCGGCATTTTGTATCAGGTATAGCGTATTGTTTTGATCCGTAATTTTTACCCGTGCACCGTGTTTTACCGCGAACGCGGCAGCCTGAATGTTGCCTAAAAGATGATCGAGGCGGCCTCCCAGCGCACAATAGAGAACGATCTCCCGATATCCATGCTGGACTGCATAACGGATTGCCGCCATCGTATCGGTATCATCCTTTTCTTTTGGCAGCTCCAGAGAGGGAATCGCTTCCGGAAGAGATCCTGTATAAGAGTCGCAGTCACCGACGAAAAGGTCCGGAACAATGCCGCCCTGGGCTGCGTAAGCATAGCCTTTATCGCAGGCGATCACAAAAGCGGCGTTTTCAATTTCATCGAGTGGGGAAAATGTGCCGCCGGATACAATTGCGCAAAAATCTTTCATGAAAATCCTCCTGTGAATCCAAAAGAGCGTATGCCTTCCGGCTGCCCTCAGTGTAAAGGAACAGAGCCTTCGCCCTGCATGGAGTCCTACGTGCAAATTTTTATTCAGTATAGCATCAAAGCAAGTTGAAAGCAAGAGAACCGGAGAAACAAAAAAACCGCAGCAAACGTTCCCTGCGACCGGGGACTCGGCCGCGTTTTGCGAACCGTCGAGACTGTAAAGACCGTGTCGGCCCGCAACCTTCCGATGCCATAAAAAAACATAGCTGCAAGGACCTGTAGCGTCCAAGTTTGCAAAAATTTGAACACCACCGAAATCGTCGGCAGAGAAAGACGGGAGGCGCGCTTGCGTTTTGTACCGGGTCAGGTTGTCCCGAAAGAATCAAACAAAGCAGTATAGGCTTTGCCGCAAAAGCGCAGGGGCGTTTTGCAGACCGCTCGATATGCAAGCGTTAACGCGCTTGTGTTACCAACCCCTACTTTTATCGGATGGTAAAACTGCAGAAAATCACAAATCCGCCGGCTTAGCCGACGGATTTGACAGGGAAGCTGTTTGCAACCGACCGATAAAACCCAACGTCAGGAATTTCCGCCGAGACGTTCCCGGAGCGTTTCGGCAACCGTTTCCGCGATTTCGTGAATGGATGCATTGTCGCGGCCCTCAACCATAACGCGCAGGAGGGGTTCTGTGCCGGACGGACGAACGACGATACGCCCCTCGTCCCCGAGGGTTGCTTCTGCCTCTTCAATAGCCATTTTGACATGCGGATCCGTGTAGAAACGCAGTTTTCCATCCGGCGCAACGTGTATGTTTACGAGAACCTGCGGGTATTTTTCCATGACGGATGCCAGACTGGACAGCTTTGCCTCCCGGCGCCGTAAAATGCAGAGAAGCTGTGCAGCGGTGAGCTGCCCGTCTCCCGTAGTGGCAAAATCGTGGAAAATGATGTGGCCGCTCTGTTCGCCGCCAAAGTTGTAGCGTTCCAGCAGCATTTCCTCCAGGACATAGCGGTCGCCGACCTTGGTTGCGGCAAATTTGATCCCATTTTTTTCACAGAAGCGAATGAAGCCCAGATTGGACATGATGGTGCCGACAGCCGCGTCTTTTTCCAGCTTTCCGCGGGATTTCATATCGAGAGAACAGATTGCCATCAGGACGTCTCCGTCAATCAGGTTGCCGTTTTCGTCAACGGCCAGACAACGGTCCGCGTCTCCGTCAAAGGCGATGCCGGCGTCAAGATGGTGTGTGCGTACATAGTCCATCAGCACCTCCATGTGGGTAGAACCGCATGCGGTATTGATGTTGACACCATCCGGCGTGTCGCTGAGCATATGGCATTCTGCACCGAGTTCCGTAAATAACAGTTTTGCAGTGCGGGAGGCGGATCCGTTTGCACAGTCAAAGGCGACTTTCATCCCGCCGAGTGCAAAGGGAACGGTGCTCTTAATGTGGTCGACATAGTCGCGCACAACATCCGGGGCGGATTCTACGCGGCCGATTTCCCCGCCGACCCGGCAAAGCGGCTGTGCTTCATGATCCAAAACAATGGCTTCAATTCGCTCTTCCAGGGCATCGGGAAGCTTGTAGCCGTCGCCGCTGAAAATTTTGATGCCGTTGAATTCAAACGGATTGTGCGAAGCGGAAATCATAATGCCCGCGTCCGCCTTATATTTTCCGACAAGATAAGCAACTGCCGGCGTCGGTACGACGCCAAGCTGCATGACATTGGCGCCGACGCTGCAAAGTCCGGCTGTCAGAGCATTTTCCAGCATATCGGAAGAAAGACGCGTATCCTTGCCGATTAAAATTTTCGGCCTGCGGTAAGTGCCGTCTGTCAGTACCATGGCTGCGGCGCGTCCGACCTGCATAGCGAGTTCACAGGTGAGCTCCCGATTTGCCACACCGCGAACGCCGTCTGTTCCAAATAATCTCCCCATCGTTAAAAGCCCCCATTATCCGTCAAAATAATTTTTGTTGGCCGTCCGTATTCGGCGGCTGCATGCCCAGATGCAGATACGCAGAAGCTGTCGCGCAGCGTCCGCGCGGCGTCCGGCTTAAAAATCCGATTTGCATCAGATACGGTTCGACAACATCTTCAAGCGTCACGGCCTCTTCGCCGATTGCCGCAGCAAGTGTTTCGATCCCGACCGGACCGCCATGATAAAATTCAATGAGTGCACGCAGCATTCGCCGGTCTCCGGAATCCAGACCCAACTCATCAATTTCCAACCGATCCAGACCTATGCGCGCACTCTGCAAAGTTATGACTCCGTTGCTGATGACCTGTGCAAAATCACGCACCCGTTTTAACAGCCGGTTCGCAATTCGCGGGGTTCCGCGGGAACGCGAGGCGATTTCCAGCGCACCGTCCGCTTCAATTTCAATTCCAAGGATTTTGGCGCTCCGGGTAATGATTTTTGCAAGCTCCTGCGGCGTGTAAAGCTCCAGGCGCAGCACAACGCCAAAACGATCCCGGAGCGGCGCGGTAAGCTGTCCGGCCCGGGTGGTTGCGCCGACCAGTGTGAAGCGTGGCAGCGGCAGGTGATAAGAGGCGGCCATCTGCCCCTTGCCGTTGATGATGTCCAGCGCAAAATCTTCCATCGCCGGATAGAGAATCTCTTCCACACTGCGGGAAAGACGATGCACCTCGTCGATAAACAGGACGTCCCCGGCGTTTAAATTGGTCAGAAGCGCCGCAAGATCCCCCGGACGTTCAATTGCAGGACCGCTTGTTACGCGAAAGTTTACGTGCAGTTCATTGGCAATAATGCCGGCAAGTGTTGTTTTTCCAAGTCCCGGCGGTCCGTAAAGCAGGACGTGGTCGAGCGCTTCTCCGCGGATTTTTGCAGCCTCAATAAAAACTGCGAGATTTTCTTTGGCTTTTTCCTGCCCAATATACTCGGAAAGAGACCTAGGACGCAGTGGGTTTTCTGTTTCCAGATCATCCGGTAAGGACGTCGGATCCGTAATCCGGTTTTCAAAATCAAAGGCATCGCCCTGTTCTTCCAACCCAAAATCCGTATGCCCGGTATATGCCATAACGGTTTTCCCTCACTTTTCAGATTCCTTTTGCAAGCCTTTGTTAAAAACGCCTACAGATGGTTCGCACTCAGTTTTTTTGCATCATCGAACGAAGCGAAAGGCGAATCAGCTCTTCAACCGGCAGGCTGCTGTCGAGTTTGCCGACTGCGGCTGCGGCCTCGGAAGGCGTATATCCAAGTACAGTCAGCGCGCTGACCGCTTCTGCCGCACCCGACGAAGCGGAGACGGAGACAGCGGCGGAAACGCCCGGCGCAAGATTCTCCTGTGCTGCGGCAAGTTTTCCGGCCTTATCTTTCAGTTCCAAAACGATTCTTTGTGCAAGCTTTGGGCCGACGCCAGAAGCGCGGGTGAAAGCCTTGCTGTCGCCAGCAGCGGCGGCAAGTGCGACCTGTTCCGGAGTCAGCTCCGAAAGAACAGCCAGTGCGGCTTTTGGACCGACGCCGCTGATGGCAGTTAAAAGCCGGAAGCAGTTTTGCTCTGCCCGCGTTGCAAACCCGAATAAATCGAGTGCATCTTCCCGGACATTCAGGCTTGTAAACAGTGTTGCCGCCTCTCCGAGTTTCGGCATCGCACGCTGTGTGGAGAGACTGGTCAGGCATTTAAATCCGACGCCGCCGCACTCGATCACGGTGATGCCCGGTTCCATATGGGTCAGGACGCCCCGAATACTGTAAAACATCCGTTAATTTCCTCCTAAAAAGCTGCTCCGCCGACGCAGCGCAACGGCTGACTGTCCATGGCAAATTGCCATCGCAAGCGCATCCGCCGCATCGTCCGGCCGCGGAATTTCTTTTAAGTGCAAAAGCCGCCGGGTCATTTCCATAACCTGCAGTTTTCCGGCTCCGCCGTATCCGGTCACCGCGACTTTAACCTGGAGCGGCGTGTATTCAAAAATGGGAAGGTTTTTCTTTTGAAGGGCCAGCAAAATGACACCGCGGGCCTCTGCTACGCTAATCGCTGTTTTTTGATTGTTGTAAAAAAACAATTTTTCAATCGAAACGGCTTCCGGCTTCCAAGTATCCAGAATTTCCAGCAAGTCGTGATAGATGGTTTCCAATCTGCGGGGAAACGGTTCTTCTGCTTCGGTGAGGATCGCCCCATAAGTGAGCGGACGATACTTTCCGGAGAGACATTCCACCGCGCCATAACCGACGATGGCATATCCAGGATCGATTCCCAGAATCCGCATGACGGCAACGCTCCTTTTCTCTAAAGGGTCACGAGTTTAAATTGTTTTCCCGTTTTTGGCAGGAAAAGCGAATTTTATGATAAACATGAATGCCTGAAGTTCAGTCAGAGCACAAAGTCCGAAACTGGGCTATGATGACGCACTGCGGTCAATCTGCGACAGACGAAAGGCCAAAGGACGCCAGTTAAGAAACGCGCTCATGTGTGCAGTGCCGGTTCTTTCCCGAACAAAAACGACCGGCCTGCAAAATCAATACGAAACAAAATTATTATAACACAAAACCGACTGTTATGGAACCAGAAAAGCCATTTTCTCCGCATAACCTGCTTTCGATTCGCAAAAGCTAAAAGAAACCTGAGAAAAAAGGGGGCATGGGCGGCCTTCTCCGCCGGAATATCATGTCAAAACGCAAAAAGATTCAAATTTCCAGCATCCTTGTCGCCACCATTCTGGTTCTCGGCGGCACGACAGTCTGCGGTTATTTGCTGGCCGGACGCTATCGTATGGCGTTGGAATACAGTTATCGCCGTGCGCTCGGCGATTTGGAAACCAGTATTTCTGCAATGGAAACTGCGCTGACAAAAGCGCGGTATGCCAATACAGCACCGCAGCAAAACAGTCTTGCCGCGCAGCTTCTGCAGGAAACTTCCGCAGCAAAGTCTGCGCTTGCGGTCCTGCCGGTAAAAGACGGAATGCTCGATCGAGTCAGCCGGTTTGTCGCGCAGGTGGGGGATTACGCCATGACCCTTTCCCGAAAAATCTCGGCCGGAACTGCGATCAGCGAGTCGGAATACGAAACGCTGGCTTCCCTGGGTCAATATGCTTCGGAGCTAAAAACCGAAACCGTCAAGGCGGTTCAATATTTTGGAGACGGGCAAAAGATCGGAGACGCCGAAAAATTGCTTGACAACCTGACAGAAGAAAAACCATCTGCCTTGGGAGATGCTTTTGAGAGCACTGCCGAACAGCTCGCGGATTTTCCGACACTGCTCTATGACGGGCCGTTTTCCGACCACGTCGGTCAGGAAACTCCGCTTTTTCTGACCGGGAAAGCGGAAGTCTCTGCGGAAAATGCACGGCGCGCAGCAGCGTCGCTTGCAGGCCTTCCGACAGAAGCATTGACGCAAGAATCCGATAGTACGGGCGGGCTGCCGCTGTATCGGTTTGCGTCCGACGGGGTGCAGATCTCGATCACAAAAGCAGGAGGCGTCCCGCTGTCGCTGTTGCGATCACGCAAGGTGGAGAAAGCGGTTCTGACGGAGAAAGAGGCGCTGGAAAAAGCCAACGCGTTTCTTTCTGCGCAGGGAATAAAAGGCATGCAGGAAAATTACTATATCACCGGCAATCAGATTTGCACGTTTCACTTCGTGTATTCTGATGGGGAAGTGCTCTATTATCCGGATCTGATCAAAATTTCAGTTGCGCTGGACAATGGAGAAATCCTCAAGTACGAGGCAACCGGTTATGTCATGAATCACCATAGCCGGGACGCTTTTCCGGCGTCGCTTTCAATCGATGAAGCGGAACGCAAAGTCAGTCCGCATCTGGAAGTGCAGACACGCAAAACGGCAGTCGTTCCGACGCCCGCAGGGGGAGAAGTGTGCTGTTACGAATTTTTGTGTAAGGGCTTTGCCGGAGAACAGGTCCTAGTCTATATCAATACTGAGACCGGCCTGGAGGAAAATATTTTAATTTTGCTGCAGTCAGACGAGGGAACGCTTGTCAAGTAGAGTTTTTTGAAAATCCTCTTTCTGCAGATGTCTTTTTGATGTGCCGGTAATTTGCAGAAGTCAAAAAATCCCAGTTCCGTCCGGATCAACGAAACTGGGATTTTGCTTGTGTGAAAAATCAGAAATGCGCAGGCGTTGCAGGATCAGGCGTCTCCGGCCTCGCTTGCAGCAGCCTCAATCACTTTTTTTGCAACAGGCGCCGGCGCTTCTTCATAGCGGACAAAGTCAAATGTAAAGTTTCCGCGGCCTTGCGTGCACTGCCGGATGAAGGTGCAGAAATCATGCATTTCCGCCATCGGGACTTCTGCTTCGACGGTCTGATAACCGCGCTCTTCCGCAGGGTTCATGCCGAGAACACGGCCACGGCGTTTATTGACTTCGCCCATGACGTCGCCCATGTTGGCGTCCGGCACAGTGGCCTTGAGCGTGCCGATCGGTTCAAGCAGAACCGGGTTTGCCTGCGGAATTCCGTTTTTGTAGGCGATCGATGCAGCCATCTTAAAGGACATTTCGGAAGAGTCTACCGGATGATAGGAGCCGTCGTACAGGGTTGCACGCAGACCAACCATCGGATATCCCGCGAGTGTACCCTTTTGGATGCAATCGCGCAGACCCTTTTCAACAGCCGGGAAGAAGTTCTTCGGAACGGCGCCGCCAACGACACGCTCGCCAAATTCGAGAGACTCGCTGTCGCAGGGTTCGAACTCGATCCACACATCGCCGAACTGTCCGTGACCGCCGGATTGTTTCTTGTGACGGCCCTGTACCTGAACCTTTTTCCGGATGGTTTCGCGGTAAGCCACCTTGGGTTTCTGGATGGTTACTTCTACGCCAAACTTGCTCTTGAGTTTGGAGGAAATGACATCGAGATGCTGCTCGCCAAGTCCGGAGATGGTCATCTGATGCGTTTCCGCGTTATTGGCAAAATGGATCGTCGGATCTTCTTCGACCAGACGAAGGATGCCCTGTGCAACCTTGTCTTCTTCTCCTTTTTTCTTCGGGAGAACAGCCATGGTGATGGTCGGCGTCGGGTACTTGATGCCCTCTAAAATGACCTTCCGGGTCGGTGCGCAGAGTGTATCACCGGTGTTTGTGCCGGAGAGCTTCGGAATTGCGCCGATATCTCCGGCGCAGATGGCTTTGGTTTCCTCCTGCTTTTTGCCGCAGACGAAGAGCGTCTTGCCGATACGTTCCGGATTGCCGGTACGCATGTTTACAAGCGCAGTCTCCGTGGAGATTTTTCCGGAAAGTACTTTGATGTACGAAAGTTTTCCGACAAACGGATCTGCGATGGTCTTAAAGACGATCGCAGCAGCCGGATCGGCTTCATTTACCGCGATTTCCACCGGATTGCCGTCCGGATCTTCGCCGGTCTCTGTGCCGCGGTGCGCGGTCGGCGCGAGATCGCACAGACCGTTGAGAAGCAGATCAATGCCCTGCAGCAGAACCGGGTCGCCGCAGAATACCGGTGCGATCAGGCCGAAGCGCGCGCCTTTGCTGACGCCTTCAATGATCTCTTCCGGCGTGAACGGCTCTTCGGCGAAATATTTCTCCATAAGCTCATCGCTGGTTTCTGCGACAGCCTCATACAGTGCGGCACGGAAATCATCCATCCGGTCAAAATCCGGCATTGCGGTTTCCGACATTTTGCCGTTCTTGTAAGTATAAGCCTTGGATTCTACAATGTTAATATAGGTATCGGCTTTTCCGTTTATCACATACGGAATGACGACCGGGCAAACAGAGGTCCCGAATTTTTCTTTCAGGGCATCGAAAATGGCATAAAAATCGGCGTTTTCATCGCAAAGTCCATTGATGAAAAATACTTTTGCAAGTCCACGGGCATCCGCTGCTTTTACCGCTTTTTCACTGCCGACTGCAACGCCGGATTTTCCGTGAATCGTCACAAGAACGGTGTCTGCCGCGCGAACCGCTTCGCACACGCCGCCCTCAAAGTCAAAAAGACCCGGAGCATCGATAAAATTCAGTTTCTTTCCCTGCCATTCGACCGGAGCAACCGCCGTCATAACGGTGGCTTTTCTCTTGATCTCTTCAGAATCATAGTCGCACACGGTATTGCCGTCCGAAACTTTCCCCAGACGGTCTGTTGCACCGGACAGGAACAGCATCGCTTCCGCAAGCGAAGTCTTTCCCGCGCCACTGTGTCCTGCAATCGCGATATTTAGAATACTTTTTGCGTCATACTGTTTCATGTGCTTATTTAAGCTCCCTTCGAATGCATACCAGGTCATGACAAATCCCAGTACCAAAAACAAATTTCCGGAAACTGTTTTGATTGTAAGACGGCGAAATTCCCATCAGTAATAGGTTTTTGCCAGATTTCAAAAACAGTCCCGTTTTTAATTATAACTTATTCACATATCTATTACAATCACCAATTTTCAAATCATGAATTTTTCTATATCGAATGCTCTGGTTTTGGACAATATATACAAATAAAGTCGGGGCTCCATTTGGGAACCCCGACTTTTTACAGCAAATCGTACAAACGATCCTATGGTTTGCGAATTAAGGGAATGATTGCAATGACAGCGGCCCAGAAAACCTCATACAGCAGCAGAGAGAGCGTGCGCATCTGGTAAAGTCCGGAGTAGCAGGTCATGAATGCGACCAGGACAAAGCCCAGAACGACTGCAATAATCTGCAAAAGAACGGAGATGGTGATATTGCTCTTTTGCCGGACGCTTGCAGCAAGCAGCCGCATCATGGTCATCGGGCGTCCTTTGGTAAGCATGACCGCCGGACTGCGCGGTGTGCTGGTATCCATGGCCTTTTCGCAGATGCCGGAAAGGGAAGACGGCAGAATGCGAATCATCCGGCCATCTACTTCGAAACAAGCCGCAATCAAACCCGGCGTGATATTGTGATCACAGGTGCGGATCATCACGGCAATTCCGTTGTGTTCCATCCGGAGCAGCTCCGCGGCCCGGCGTGTGTCCGCATGATACGTCAGTACGAACATCGCGGCAGCAACTCCGCCAGTTGCCAGATAGGTGACCTGTTTGCCGGCCTGCAGATAACGCGTTTCGACATCACGCGGCGGCAGCGGAACACCATGGTTTGCAAGCAACTCCCGGCTTCCGAGCAGAACGCGTTTCCCGCGCGACCACCCGCTGACGCCGAGCCCGTCTTCATAGGCGATCTTTTCAATTTTGGGAATCAGATTTTTTTTGGCCTTTAAGACCTGTTCAAAAACATCGCCGAGCGGGCCGCCGACCGCGTTTACAAGCGCAGCGGCCTCTAAAATGGCTTCATCTACATGCGGTGTGCCAAAGGTTTTGATGTTGTTCAGCTCCACCGTGCCTTTGGGGAATAAGTCGTCTGCATCCACCATAACGGCGGTTGCTTTGGAAAATTCCTCAATCGCTGCATATCCGCTGATCATGCCGCCCCATTTGGAGGCAATGCTGCTCAGCCGGTTCAGCGGCAGGTTCACGCAAAGCAGGTTTGCAGCCGGAACGCAAATGCAAGCCGAAACCGTAAAGGCAGTGATGGCTTCCGGGAAGCTTCCAAACATCAGAAGGCTTGCCGCAAACAAAATCAGAGAAGCTAAAAATCCGACCGGCGTAATCATCTGTGAGACAGAATTTCCCGGATCCGGAAGATGGGACAACCGGATAAATTCCTCTGGGAACTCCGTGTGGTGCTGATAGGCAACAACCGGATCGCTTCCAGCATAATCGGCCGCGATTTTTGCTGCCTCCGCATTTCCGGAGAGCGTTTCTACGGCGTATTTTTGTTCCGGAGAAGAAACAAACTGAAAGTTCCGGTCAATCCGCCGGAGCATAACCGATTTCCCAAGTCCGTTGAGCAAAAGCGCAACCGCTGCGAGAGAGGAATACAGGTGAAGCGTACCGGACATCACGCTTTCCTGGAAAAAGAAGGCGGCGATGCTCTGTATGACTGCAGCCGTTGTGGCGACGGCGATTCCGCTATCGGGATTGGCTCGCAGACGGAACAGGCCGCGGAACCCGTGCAGAATGCTCTTGAGATTGAATGCGGTTGCGAGAAGCAGGAACACCAGGTTGGAAATCAGATACGGAATCGGACCGGAAGAGAGGTGCAGCTTCAAAGAGCCGATGTGCGTGTATTCGCTCAAAAATCCGGCAAGCAGCAAAATCAGCGTACAGCCTCCGGTAACCAGCGTCCGGAGCTTGTTTTCATGCATCTGCATCTCAATCTGCCGGGAAACCATATCGGCATCCTGCGGGGTTTCGTACTCGTGAATCTCCGGTTCATACGCGGGCTCTTCGTCGTCCATAAACGCCTCATCCGGCTCATCCGGCAAGGGTTCGTCTGAATAAACGGGCATCGACGGGCCTTCTGCGCGCCGTACGACCTCTGCATGGCTTGGCGTCGGCGCAGCGAGATATTCTTTTGCTTCTGAGAGCAGTGCCTCGTGCAGCCAGTTGGTATCCATAAAGTGTACCGGCTTGTTTCGCGATGCATAAAGAATCTTTCCGTTTGGATCCGTCAGGACTTCCTGCGCCTCCGGCGGCTCCGGATGATGTTGCGGTTTGCGCGGATGCTGCGTCTTTCCTTTCGGGGAACCTGTTTCCGTGTCGGAAGTTTTTGCTTTTTTTCCGTCGGGCTTTTCGTTTTCAGAAGAAGGGCCTTTGCTCTTTTCGGCCGTTTGCGGTTTGGTCTCTTTTGCCTCGTCTGATTTCTGCGCCTCCGCCTTATGTAGCGCACTCGTCTGAGGCTGGTGGTAAATGGCCGGGATTTTTTCATCCACTTCGTTTTCAATGGTTTTCAAAACAAGCTCAACGGTGTTTCCGCCATGCACCGGCTTGGCCTGTGCTTTTGCAGAGATGTTTTTCGGAATCCGCGGGCTTGTGACCGAACGGCGTTGCTTTTCCGGATCTTCTTCTAGGTACCGGACAATCGGTTCCTCATGCTTGGGCGGAAGCGGCGGCTTCTCCGGCATCGGTGCTTTCGGTGCGGGAGGGAGATCCTCTACCGTGCTTTTTACGATTTTGGGAGCCGCCTTTTTGGCAGGATGTCTGCCCGTATGCTTTTCTGCAGCAATTGCGGCCGCAATGCGTTCCGCTTTCGCGGGGTCAGCCGGAGGCTGTGCGGGTACGGCAGGCGCCGGAGCGACCGCCGGGCGGGCCGGTGCTGCAGGCCGAGATGCTGGCGCCACAGGCTGCGCCGGTGCTGCGGATTGCTGTACCGGCGGGGTTATAGCCTGCTGTGCCGGCGGGGCGGCAGTTTCCTCAAAAAGATAAGAAAACGCAGACTTTTGCGAATTGGGTGCGGCAGCTTCTTTCGTATTCCGAAGTTCTTCTGCCGATTTCAGATGCAGACCGTAGTAAATATCTTCGGTCTCTTCAAATGTGTCCCGCGCCTTTTTTTCACGCCTGCGGCCTTTTTTCTTTTCAGGTTCCGGCTTTTCCGCCGGCGCCTGTGCAGCAAAACGGACTTGTCCCGGTTGTGCGGCCGGCGGCTGCGGCATCGGCATTTCCCTTGCGGGAGGAGTCTGAATTTCCGGCATGGGCTGTGGAGCTGCCGGCATCGGTGTTTCCGGTGCGGCAGGCTTTTGCGGCTGCGGCGGGTTAACCGGTGCCTGGACAGCGGTTTGTTTTTTGGCGTTTCGTTTGGATTGCGCCTCTGCTAAAACGTCCTCTACGGAAAATGAATGTCTTTTCTTTTTAGGATCGCTCAAGTCGTGCACTCCTTTCATTTAGCCTGGGCTGCCATACGGCTGCGCACTACTTCATAGCACAGGATGCCGCACGCGACAGAGGCATTTAATGAATTGACGTTTCCGCGAATCGGAAGGGAAACGATAAAATCAGATTTTTCTTTTACAAGGCGGCCGACGCCGTCGCCTTCGGAACCAACTACCAGCGCAACCGCGCCGCTGTAATCCACATCGCACCAGCGCTCTCCGTCCATATCCGCTGCATAGATCCATACGCCGCGCTTTTTCAGCTCGTCCATTGCTGCAGCAAGATTCGATACACGCGCTACCGGCAAATACTCCACTGCTCCGGCAGAGGCTTTTCCGACAGCGTATGTAAGACCCGTGGAATGCCGTTTGGGAACGATCACACCGTGCGCACCGGCGCATTCCGCCGTACGGATGACTGCACCGAGATTGTGCGGATCATGCAGGCCGTCCGCGATAATGAAGAACGGCGGCTCTCCGCGTTCTTCTGCAAGACGGAACAGGTCGTCCAGCGTCGCATAAGCCTTTACCGAGGCAACGGCGACAACGCCCTGGTGGTTTGCATGGCCGCAGAGAAAGTCGAGCTTTTTCGGGTCGGCTTCCTTGATCACAATCCCTTTTGCTTTCGCTTTTGCAAGCAATGCGGAGATTGCACCGGCCCGGTTCCCCCGGGCAACATAGAGGCTGTCAATCGTACGATCGGAACGCAGCGCCTCCAAAATAGCATTCCGTCCGATGATCAGATTTTCTTCCCGGTCTCCAACCGGCTTTTCCTGGATATCTGTCACAAATTGCCCCGCTTTCTGAACCCGGCGGAAAAGAACAGGCCGGATTCTCTATATATTCATGATTCATGGATACCTGTTCAGTCCAGAAGCATTCGGAAAAAGGCCGTGCGTGCACGCTCTTTGGCGAAAAGTGCAGCTTGCGAAAACAGAGCGTGGAATCCCGAAAGATCCGGGTTTTGCACAGACCACAACGACCCACTTTTAAGAGTATCATTATATCACAGAAATTGTGCCTTGAAAATATAAACTCCAAAATTATGGGAAAATTCAGAATTTAGACAAAATTCATGATGCCAAAGGTAAAAAGCGCGCCAACAGCTGCCGCTAAGATCATCCATAAGAGCTTTTTAAGGGCCAATCTTCCGTGCTTTTTGATTCCGCTCGGTGCGTCAATCTGCCGCAGGACCTTCAGCGCTTCTTTTTCAAGGGCCTGGCGCTGCGCGCTGTCGTATTCCGGTTTTACCACAAAATAGGCGCGTTCATAATAGATGGATCCGGTTTCCTGCACTTCAATAATCTGTCTGCTGATTCCTTTTATCATGTGTTTTCCCGATTCCTCCGTTTTTTCATACAATCCTATTTTGGACTCTTTTTCCAAGATTATACCGCCGGGCAAGCTGGTTATACTTTTTGTATTTACAGTTATTTACATAATTCGACGCATAACTTCAGAAAAGTACAGTTGAAAACTCTGTTGAAACAGTGGATAACTTTTGATAGACAGGCCATTTTTTACGGACATGTATATGCGATGTATTCTCCGTTATGTCAACTTGTGAATGAATCTTCTGCTTTTTTTAAAAAACTATCCGTAATATCTTAGAGCGGAGCGCTGCCGCAAAATTACAGAAGGAATGCGGCCTGTGAATTTTATTCGACGCCGAAGGATTTACAACGACCGAAATTTAGGGTATAATCTACACGGATTCAGTTTTGGACAGGCTGATTTCCAGAAGGAGGCTTCCTGCATGCGTGAAGATATTTGCTCCATTCCGATTCATGATGTGTTCGAACCGCGGGACGGCTGCCCGATTTGCCGGATGCGCGACATGCTGGAGGACCGGATTGCCACCTATATTACCGGCGCCGCCATGATGGAACCGGATGTCCGCATAGAGACCAATCGTCTGGGGTTTTGCAAAGATCATTTTGATCTGGTGCTTTCCCGCGGAAGCCGTCTTTCGGTCGCGCTGATTCTGGAAAGCCATCTGAAAGAAGTTGAAGAAAAGCTGGTTTTCCCGAAGGGGGATCGCCTGCCCGCAAAAAAAGTTCTTGCAGACCTTGACCGCGCAGAGCATTCCTGCTTTATGTGCGAAAATATCGAAACCAATATCCGACATCTTCTGGAAACGGTCACGCATCTCTGGCAGAAAGAGGAGGACTTCCGGACGCTTTACGCGCAGCAGCCGTATGTCTGCTTGCCGCATTACCGGATTTTGCTTTCGGCTGCAGAAAAGATGAATAAAAAGACTTACCAGCCATTTGTGCAGGAAACGCGCCGTTTAGCCGGAAATTATCTGCGGGAGCTGGAAAAAGACGTCACCCATTTTTGCCGGATGTTCGACTACCGCAATAAAGATTCCGATTGGGGAAATTCGAAAGATTCCATCGAACGGTCGATTCAATATCTCACTTCCCGTCAGCCCAAAAATGAAGGAAAGGCAGATGAAAAGAACCGATGAATGCTGTTTATGAAAACGGAAAGATCCTTCTTTCTGCAGACGCCTCGATTTTTAATTTGGCACAGACGCTGGAATGCGGGCAGTGTTTCCGTTGGGAATGCGCAGAAGACGGCGCTTGGCACGGCGTTTCCTCCGGAAAAGCGCTGAGGGTGCGCCAGACCGAGCAGCAGATTATTTTCGAGGGAACCACAGAGGAAGAATTTCAAACCTTTTGGTCCGACTATTTCGATCTGAACACAGATTACGAACGAATTCATAAAAAGCTTTGTGAGCGGAATGCAGCGCTGCGTCTTGCGGCGGTTTCGGCAAGCGGACTGCGGATTTTGCGTCAGGAACCCTGGGAGACGCTTTGTTCCTTTATCCTCTCTCAGAACAATAACATTCCGCGGATCAAAAAAATTATCGAAACGCTCTGTTCCTGCTTCGGAGAAAAATTGCCAGGTGGAGAATATTCTTTCCCTTCGGCGGAAGTGATCGCAGAATTGAGCGAAGAAGATCTGTCTCCGATTAAATGCGGATTCCGTTCCAAATATTTGCTGGATGCTGCTAAAAAAATTGCAGAAGGCAAATTTGATCTGCATGCCATTGAGATGATGCCGACAGAGGAAGCACGCAAAATGTTGACGATGCTGCGCGGTGTTGGTCCGAAGGTTGCGGAATGCGTTTTACTGTATGGCTTCCACCGCTTGGAGGCATTTCCGGTCGATGTCTGGATGACGCGCGCCATGACCGGCCTGTTTCCGGGAGAATCTCCGGACAGTTTTGGCGAATACGCCGGAATTGCACAGCAATATATTTACTATTACAGCCGTCTGCATCCGGAATTGTTTTCCGGCGACGCGCCGGAGACTTCAACTTCAAAAGAAATCGGCGCATTGTCTTGACTTTTCGAAGAAAAACCAGTATGATAAGAAAGCTGTTTTAGAATGCGGGACGCTTTTGCGCGCTTCTGGCGAACAGCAGACAAAGAAAGTTGTTTCCTGTGAAAAAAGAAAAGGACGTGCGGGCACCATTTTGTTGGCTGCAGGTACCTTCTTGTTTTTACTGCAAACCTTTTTACCCATAGCAGCATGTATTTATCGGGGTGTAGCGCAGTTGGCAGCGCGCCAGTTTTGGGTGAGGTTGTGAGCGCTGCCGGTGGCAGAGAAAGCGAGCAAAACGAAGCGCCGCGGTCGACAGAAAAGCGACGCTGCAAGGCGCTTTTCGTCGGGCACCGCAAGAGGGTTACCAAAACGGAGTACGGCGGTCGGCCGGAATAGATAAAAGAAACTTCATATTATATCGGGGTGTAGCGCAGTTGGTAGCGCGCCAGTTTTGGGAACTGGATGTCGTCGGTTCGAGCCCGGTCACCCCGACCAGGATGGATATTCATAACGCAAGTTGGTTATGAATATCCATTTTCTTTATGTTTATCGTGCGCGGCAGGTTTGGAGAAACCCGTCGTTTGCTCTTTATACAGGATACAGGGAAATTTGCCACGATCCAGTTTCGGCGGATTGCCGATCGTGCGGCATTCGGGCGCAAAGAAGCCCGCAAACCGCCAATGAAATAGATTGCTGCGCTACGCGTTGCGCGCAGTTTTTACCAGCCAATAAATTTGCAGGAACATGCACAGAATTTTAAGCCTGTACCCATTACGGAATCTTTGCTTTTTGGCGGGATCTATGCTATAATATTACGAATTATGTGCAAACGGCATTCCAGTGCGGAATTCCGACGGAATGTGCAGCGCCACTTCAGTAAAAACGGGCAAAAATACGTGCAGGGCGATCTCCTGCCGAAAACAGAGGAGTCAGATGTGAGGGCAGCAGTTGGATGGAAAGAATATGAGCTTCTGGATGCGTCCGGTGGAGAACGGCTGGAACGGTGGGGAGATATTATCCTGATCCGCCCGGATCCGCAGGTGATCTGGAACACGCCGCGTGACAACCCCCTTTGGAAACATGCGCATGCACGGTATGTGCGGTCATCTTCCGGCGGTGGGTCGTGGAAGGTCTATAAGCAGCTTCCTCCTGCCTGGGATCTTCATTATCACACGCTTTCATTCCGGGTGAAAACCATGGGCTTTAAACATACCGGGATTTTTCCGGAACAGGCGGTGAACTGGGAGTATTCCGCAAAGAAAATTGCGGCGGCAAAAGGCCCGGTGAAGGTGCTGAATTTATTTGGCTATACCGGCGCGGCAACGCTTGCCTGCCTGCAGGCCGGCGCCAGTGTGTGCCATGTGGACGCCTCCCGGGGGATGGTGACCTGGGCGCGGGAAAATGCGGCGCTCAGCGGGCTTGCGCAGAAACCGGCGCGCTGGCTTGTGGATGACTGCGCAAAATTTGTGGCGCGCGAACAGCGGCGCGGAAATACGTATGAAGCGATTATCATGGATCCGCCTTCTTACGGACGCGGCCCGTCCGGAGAGGTTTGGCGGTTAGAAGAACACATTTATTCTCTGGTGGAAATGTGTCTTCCGATTTTGTCGGAACGTCCGCTGTTTTTTATGCTCAATTCTTATACCGCCGGGCTTTCCCCTTCGGTGATGGAATATATTCTGCATGTCCTTATGCGGAGCCGGCTGGGCGGATCGGTTCATGCCGATGAGATCGGCATTCCGGTCTCATCGACCAAACAGGTGCTGCCGTGCGGCAGTACGGCAATCTGGGAAGCAGACGCAACCTTATAAAAACGGACGGAGTTTTGAAATATGGCGTATTTACAGGCGGACAACGTCACATTTGCATATGAATCACAGGAAAACCGGGAGACGTTGGCAGAAGTCCTTCACGGTGTGACGATTCACATTGAAAAGGGAGAATTTGTTGCGCTTTTGGGACATAACGGAAGCGGCAAATCGACGATGGCCAAGCAGTTCAACGCGATGCTGCTGCCTTCCGGCGGAAAGGTATACGTAGACGGACTCGATACCATGGAGGAGGCGCTCAAATATGAAATCCGGCGCAGGGTAGGCCTGGTTTTGCAGAATCCGGACAACCAGCTGGTTGCGAGCATCGTGGAAGAAGACGTCGCATTCGGGCCGGAAAATCTCGGCGTACCGCCGGAAGAAATCCGGCAGCGTGTGGATGACGCACTCAAAACGGTTGGCATGTATGAATTCCGGACGCATGCGCCGTATAAGCTTTCCGGCGGACAGAAGCAGCGGATTGCCATTGCAGGCATCATCGCCATGCAGCCGGATTGTATCGTGCTCGATGAACCGACCGCGATGCTCGATCCGCGCGGACGAGAGGAAGTTTTGGAAACAATCCACCGTCTGAACCGTGAGAAAGGCATCACAATCGTGCTGATTACGCATTATATGGATGAAGCGGTCGATGCCGGCCGGGTTATTGTGATGGATAGCGGCAAGGTCCTTGTGGAAGGCGTGCCCAGAGAGGTGTTCTCTCATGCGGAACTGCTCAAGCAGCATGAACTGGATGTGCCGCAGGCCACAGAGCTTGCCTATCGTCTGCGGGCGGCGGGTTTGCCGGTCCCGGAGGGCATTTTAAACGAAGTGGAATGCGTCCAGGCAATTGAAGCGCTGTTTGACAGAAAGAGGTGACCCTATTGGCGGCAGTATTGGAACTAAAGGATTTGAGCTATGTATACGGACAGGGGACGCCTTTCTGCAAGACCGCAGTCGATCATGTCAGCCTTTCCATTGAAGAAGGGGAATTTATCGGCGTGATCGGACACACCGGAAGCGGAAAATCTACCCTGATTCAGCAGTTTAACGGTCTGCTGCGCCCGACGTCGGGGCAGGTGCTGCTCAAAGGCCGGGATATTTGGGAACAGCCGAAAAAGATCCGGGATGTCCGGTTTCAGGTCGGCATGGTGTTTCAGTATCCGGAACATCAGCTTTTTGAAGAGAGCGTTTTAAAGGATATTGCATTCGGCCCGAAAAATATGGGGATGAACGAAACGGATGCCCAAAAGCGTGCCTGTGAGGCGGCGGAGTTTGTGGGACTCAAACCGGAGCTGTGGGAGAAATCTCCGTTTGAGCTTTCCGGCGGCGAAAAGCGCCGGGTGGCTATTGCGGGCGTGATTGCGATGGATCCGGATGTCCTGATTCTGGACGAGCCGACTGCGGGGCTGGACCCGCATGGACGGGATGTCCTGTTGGCACAGATCGAAGCGTATCACCGCCAGCGCGGCAACACCATTTTATTGGTGTCGCACAGTATGGAGGATATTGCCCGCGCAGCAGACCGGCTCCTCGTGATGGATCACGGAAAAGTGGCCATGTTTGACGAAACGGCCAAAGTGTTCGCGCGGCCTGCGGATCTTGAAAAGATCGGGCTGCGGGTCCCGCAGGTTACCAAGATTATGACCATGCTGCACGAGGATGGATACCCGGTGGAAAAAGGGGTTCTGACCGTGGAGCAGGCATTGCGGCAGCTTCTTCCGCTGCTTCAGGAAAAGGAGGGACGGGCATGATTACCGATATTACACTGGGACAGTTCTTTCCCGGAAAATCCGTCGTGCATCGTCTGGATCCGCGCGCGAAGCTGCTTTTGACGCTGCTTTTAATTGTCTTTTTATTTGTCGCAAGCAACTTTGTCGGACTCGGCGTGATGGTTGCGACGATCCTGATTTCGATGCTGCTTTCGGGCGTGCCGATTCGTCTGTATTTTAAAAGTATCAAGGCGATCATTGTGATCGTCCTGTTTACATCGGTGCTCAATTTGTTTTACGGATCCGGGGATCCGATCTTCGAGTGGGGCATTTTGAAAATCACCATGAATGGGATCTACAACAGCATTTTTATTGCAGTTCGCATTATCAGCCTGATTTTGGTCAGTTCCATTCTGACGTTTACCACTTCTCCGACAGAACTGACCGACGCACTGGAGCGTGTGATGAAGCCGCTCAAGCTGATCCGGGTTCCGGTGCATGAAATCGCGATGATGATGACGATTGCGTTGCGCTTTGTTCCGACGCTGCTGGAGGAAACGGACAAAATCATGAGTGCGCAGAAAGCGCGCGGTGCCGATATGGAAAGCGGCGGACTGATGCAGCGCATCCGGGCCTTGATCCCGATTTTGATTCCGCTGTTTGTCTCGGCGTTCCGCAGGGCCTATGACCTTGCCATGGCGATGGAATGCCGGTGCTACCATGGCGGTGAGGGACGAACAAAGATGAAGCAGCTTCATCTGAAAGCTTCGGATATCTGGATCTGTGCGGGGATTATCCTGATTTGTGCCGGCACAATTGTGCTGAACCTGTATATTCCGAAGGTTGGGAGGTAAGGCAGTGCGAAACCTGCTTCTGATGATCGGATATGACGGTGCGGCCTACCATGGATGGCAGGTGCAGCAAAATGCGCGCGCGGTCCAGGAGGTGTTCCAGGAAGCGCTGCAGAACGTTTTGGGCGAACGGCCGGATATCAAAGGCTGCAGCCGGACGGATACCGGCGTTCATGCGCGGGAATACGGGATCAGTTTTCGGACTGCGCACCGGATCCCCTGCCACAGGTTGGTTTTTGCGCTCAATCGGTTTTTGCCGCCGGATATGGCGGTGTTTTCCTGCCGGGAGATGCCGGAAGATTTTCACGCCCGGTATTCCTGTAAGGGTAAAGAATACGTCTACGAAATCTGGAACAGCGAGATCCGCTCTCCGTTTTTAGAAGGACGCGCGCTGCATTACCGGTATCCGATGGATGCCGCTCTTTTACAGAAAGCGGCCACGTGCTATCTGGGAAAGCACGATTTTACGTCTTTTTGCACAGTGGATAAACGGGAACGCAGAAATATGGAGCGCACGGTCACCCGGGCGGAAGTCGTACGCAGCGGGGAGATGGTCTCCTTTACGGTAAGCGCGGACGGTTTCCTTTACAATATGGTCCGCATTATGACGGGAACACTCCTGCGGGTTGCACAGGGGAAGATTTCGCCGGAGGACCTCCCGCAGATTCTTGCCGCTAAAGACCGAAAGGCGGCGGGTCCGACGGCACCGGCTTGTGGGTTGTATCTGAATAAAGTCTTTTATTGAAATATGGGGAAAGAAAGGAGGATCCTGCAATGAATCCAGAAAACAGGCCGGATCAGGAGCCGACCCGGGAAGAAAAGATTGCCGCTTTTCGGAATCGAAAGCAAAAAGACCGGGTTCGCCGGATTCCCAAAATCATTTTTCGAAGCATCGGGATCCTTCTTGCTGTATGCTTGCTGCTTACGGTTTGGGTAAACCGTAAATTTCTTTTTTCCGGAGAATTTTCTGAAACGGTACAACTGTTGCTTGCAGAGATGAGCGGCGGAGACGGATTCCCATATTCCATCAAAGGCGACTCTGTGATGCCGTCCAACTTTTTTGTATCCGGTAAGGAGCTTGTGCTGGCCAGCGATCGGTCGCTGAACATGGTGACGGCAAAGGGGCATACTGTGATTGAGACACAGCACAGCTACAGCACGCCGGTTTTGCGGGCAAGCGGATCCCGCTGTCTGCTTTACCATCTCGGCGGACTGGATTATCAGGTGGAATCCGTATCCGGAACCGTGCAGAAAACAACGGCAGAACAAAAGATCATTGCCGGCGATCTTGCGGCAAACGGGCGGTATGTTCTGGTTACGCAGGCGGATAATTATGCCTCTGCGCTTTATGCGTATCTGCCGGATGGAACGCTGCAATATCAGTATCTGTTTTCCAATTGTTATGTTACGTCGGTTGCACTTCGGCCGGACGGCGCCGGCGGCATTGCCTGCGGGATGTTCAGCAAAAACGGTGCGCTGTATTCCGCAATTTACGTGTTTGATTTTAATACTGAGGAACCGCTTGCGGTATTGGAGCAGGCGGATGTGTGCTATCTGGATGTTTCTTACGGGGAACACGGCACTGCTGTTTGCGTGGGAGACACGATGTTGTCTGTAGTCGACACGGCAAATTATCAGAAAAACGATTATGCATACGGCCAGGAAACCTTGCAGGCCTGGTCTGTTTATGATGGTACGGCGGCGCTTGCGCTGTCGGCCTATTCCGGTGCATCGGAGAGCCATGTGCGGATCATTGGCGCCGATGCGGCTGAGGTTGTATCGATGCCGGTCTCCGGAGAAGTACGGGACGTCGCCCTTTACGGAGATACCGTTTGTGTGCTGCATGACGGCGTTTTAGATGCCTACCTTGTGGGAAATGGCGCGGCGGCGGCTTCCCGTGATGTAGGCAAGGATGCCCGTGCAGTCGCGATGCGCGATACGCGTTCGGCGTATTTGCTCGGTGTCACGGAAGTACGATATGTGTCTTTCTAGCTAGTGCGATCTGCCTGCAAAGAAGAACATTCAGAAAAGCAGGACCGCGAAAGCGGATCTAAATTTCAGAATATCACGGAACCATTAATTTTTGCTTAAATCGTAGTTGCAGCGGCAGGTAAGAGTTGTCTCCGCAGATTGTTTATGGTATGATACTACCATCGGTTGCGCCGTCTGTGCTTTTGTGGGCGAAAGAAGCGCTGACGCGGAGGCGGCTTTCTGGAATGGATCAATACCGGAAAGACAGTGGAATTCAGCAAACAGAATTTGCCGAATGTTTGAAACTCCCATCGTGACCGGTAAGGCAGGTGAAAGTTTGAAAAATTCGGGAAGCAGATTCCCAAATTTGATAGGGAATGATTTTTGAGAGGGAAGCCTCATTATGAAGTATCTCTTTGACGGCATTTTGATTTTGGTTTTTCTTCTTTGCGTTGGAATCGGGAAGAGAAAAGGATTTGTCCGGTCTCTGTTTTCCCTGTTCAGCGGCGTTCTTTCAGCAATTGCTGCGATGCTTGCGGGCCGGTTCCTTGCTGGATGGTGTTACGATACGCTCATCCACAAGGCGCTAGTCGAGCGGTTTACAAAAGCGATTGCCGCTTCAGAAGCAGCAGATCGAACAGAAGCGCTTTGGGAGAGCTTGCCCCGTGTTTTGCAAAATTTGATGAACCATGCAGGAATGAGTGGGAAAAGCCTCGGTGCTTCTGCAGAGAAGACCGGGGAGGCGCTTGCAGAGCATGCGGCGCGTGTTCTGCAGCCGGTGGTGACGGCGCTGCTGGAAATTTTATTTGCGCTGATTTTGTTTTTTGTGTGTTTGCTGTTGCTGCGATTCCTTGCACGCGTGCTGGATGGAATTTTCCAGCTGCCGGTTTTGCACACCATCAATAGCGGACTTGGGCTGTTTCTTGGCGCTTTGACAGGCCTTTTGGCTGTGTTTTTAATTTGTATCTGGACCGGGCCGATTCTTTCTCTGTTTTCCGGTGAGACGGCCGCGTTTTTACAAAAAAGTCTGGATGCATCCTGTATTGGACGGTTCCTGTTGGAGCATAATCCATTCGGCGGAGATTTTTTCCGCAATCATTGAGGAGAATCGTACGATGATTCAATTTGACAAAAAAAATCTGAATGTTCCCAATGCGCTGACGCTGCTGCGGATTATCCTGATTGCCCCGTTTCTCTATTTTTTCCTGACGGGAAATATCACTTGGGCGCTGATTGTGGTTGGACTTTCCGGACTGAGCGACGCGCTGGATGGATTTATTGCACGGCGGTATCATCAGATTACCCCGCTCGGGAAGCTGCTCGATCCGTTGGCAGACAAGCTGACACAGACGACGATAGCACTCTGTATTTCTATCCGGGTTCCAATTTTAATCCCGATATTCGCCATTTTTGTGGTCAAGGAAATTTTGATGCTGATCGGCGCCTGTATCCTTCTTAAAAAGAAAAAACGGCCCGGTGCAGCGCGCTGGTATGGAAAAATGGCGACGATTCTGTTTTATGTTTCCATTGTATCCGTTTTGGTCATGCATGTCTTTTTCCAAGATACGCCGGTACTGATGGGGATTTCCATGGCGCTGCTTGTGGTAACGGCTGCGTCCATGATTTATGCATTTATAGAGTATTACAAGGTGTTCCGCGCGCTGCTGCAGGAAGCAAATACGCCGGCGCTGAATGCCTCTAAAGAATAAGGGTGTCCCAATTTTGCCGCGGGGCAAGAAACCCGATTCCGTTGCGGCAGCGGAGAATGGAACGATACCATGATGATGTGTTCAAGATGTCACAAACGGCCTGCCGTTGTATTCATATCGCAGTCTGTGGATGCCTCCAAAAGCGAGGGCCTTTGCCTGGTGTGCGCCAAAGAGCTTGGAATTAAACCGGTCAATGACCTGATGGACCGCATGGGCATCACGCCGGAGCAGATTGAGGCAATGGAAGAAGAACTCAGCGATGTTCTGGCGGAAGCCGGTCAGGATAGCGACCTTTCCACAGAGGATTTCATGCCCGGTGGGGCAGCGACGTTTCCCTTTTTGCAAAATTTGTTTTCCGGAAATTCCGGAGAGAAAAAGGAGCAGAAACAACAGGCTGCACCGAAAGAGAAAAAAACAGAGTCCCACGTGAAAAATAAGCGAAAGTTTATCGGCGCGTACTGCACCGATCTTACCGCAAAGGCACGGAATGGAGAGCTCGATGCGATTATCGGACGTGACCGGGAAATCACCCGTGTGATCCAGATTTTGAGCCGCCGTACAAAGAATAACCCCTGCCTGATTGGCGAACCGGGTGTTGGAAAAACGGCAATTGCAGAAGGGCTGGCGCTGCGGATTGCGCAGGGAGAAGTGCCTTCCCGCCTGAAAAAGAAGGAAATTCAGCTTCTGGATCTGACAGCGCTTGTTGCCGGGACGCAGTTCCGTGGACAGTTTGAGAGCCGGATCAAGGGCTTGATCGAAGAAGTGAAGGCAAGCGGAAATGTCATTCTGTTTATCGACGAGGTCCACAATCTGGTGGGCACCGGAGATGCAGAAGGCTCAATGAACGCGGCAAACATCTTGAAGCCGGCACTGTCCCGCGGAGAGATTCAGGTGATCGGTGCGACCACGTTTGTGGAGTATCGGAAATATATTGAAAAGGATGCCGCGCTGGAACGCCGGTTCCAGCCGGTAACGGTTGCAGAACCGTCTGTTCAGGAGACAGTAGAAATTCTTTCCGGTGTAAAGTCTTACTACGAGACCTATCACCGTGTCCACGTGCCGGATGCAATCATTCGCCGTGCAGTGGTACTTGCAGAGCGTTATATCACGGATCGCTATTTGCCGGACAAGGCAATTGACCTGCTGGATGAAGCTTGCACCCATGCGTCTTTACGCAATCCGGCGATCACCGAGTATGAGGATGCAACGCAGGAACTGGATACGCTCAAGACGCAGGAAGAAGTGCTTTCCGGCGATACGGAGCCCAATTATGAAGAGATGGCAAAGGTGCGCTATGAAATTGCGCGGATGGAGGATCAGGTACACGGACTCGAAGATGCGCTGCAGCACGCGACAGTCGAAGAGCAGGACATTGCCCATGTGATTGAGCTGTGGACGGGGATTCCTTCCAGCAGAGTTCAGGAGAACGAGCTGAAAAAACTCAAAGATTTGGAGCGGGATCTGAATTCCAAAGTAATCGGACAAGAAGAAGCGGTCGCAGCGCTTTCTGCAGCAATCCGGCGCAGCCGGGTGCAGATTAGCCCGCGCCGCCGTCCGGCTTCGTTCATTTTTGTCGGACCCACCGGTGTTGGAAAGACGGAGCTTGTAAAGGTATTGGCATCGGAGCTTTTTGATGCGCCTGAGACGCTGATCCGGCTGGATATGTCAGAATTTATGGAGAAGCATTCTGTTTCCCGGATTATCGGTTCGCCTCCGGGATATGTGGGCTATGACGAAGCGGGTCAGGTGACAGAAAAGGTGCGCCGCCGTCCGTATTCTGTGCTGTTATTTGATGAGATTGAAAAGGCGCATCCGGATGTGATGAACATCCTGCTGCAAATTCTGGATGAAGGCCGGATCACCGATGCACAGGGCCGGCAGGTGAATTTTGAAAATACCGTCATTGTGATGACCTCAAATGCGGGAAGTGAACACCGCGGCGAGGCGCTGGGATTTGCCAAAAGCGCTGCAGATATGAGTCGGGAAAAGGCCATGAAAGCGCTGGCGGATTTCCTGCGCCCGGAATTTTTGAGCCGGATCGACGAGATTATTGTATTCCGCCCGCTGGAAAAGGCAGATTTCGTCAAGATCGCTGCGTTGATGATGGATGAATATCGGACGGCGCTGTCCGAACGCGGGATTGCGTTCCGGTATGATGATGCGGCGTGCGCCTGGCTTGCCGAACATGCGATCGGCGGAAAAAGCGGTGCGCGTGATTTGCGGAATTTGATTCGCAAAGAGGTCGAGGATCGGATTGCCTCTGCAATGATCGATGCAGAAGGAACGCCGCTTTCTGCAATTGCAATTACGGCGGATGACGCCGGACTGCAGCTGCAGACGCTGTAAAGAAGCCAGCAGTGGACGGCGCTCGTTAGCCGTATCGGTTTGTAGCGAAATTCGAGTCAGGAAATCCCTAAAAATACTTGACAAAAGAACCGGCGATGTGATATACTATATTGCGTCGCCGAGATGCGCGGGTGTAGTTCAGTGGTAGAACACTAGCCTTCCAAGCTAGTCATGTGGGTTCGATTCCCATCACCCGCTCCACTTCCAGCCTGTGAAGTGCGCAGGCGGATTGATCTGCGCCAATAGCTCAGCTGGATAGAGCAACTGCCTTCTAAGCAGTAGGCCAGGGGTTCGAGTCCCTTTTGGCGCGCCAAAAGGCTTTTATTTGAACTTCATGTGAAAGCCGTTTTTTGATATCCCCGGAGTTTCCGGAGGAAATATGGTGGATTTAGCTTAGTTGGTTAAAGCGCCAGTTTGTGGCACTGGAGACCGTGGGTTCGAATCCCACATTCCACCCCAAATGCACGGGGCAATGGTTCGCCGTTGCCTCGTGTTATTCTCTATCTATATTTATTTTGGGCTGTAGCCAAGGGGTAAGGCAACGGACTTTGACTCCGTCATTCCGCTGGTTCAAATCCAGCCAGCCCAGCCAAAAGAGACAAACAAGTCTAAAAAGCTTGTTTGTCTCTTTTTTATCCCACGAATAATCAAAATATTATGTGTTTTGGAGCGATTTTAATAGAAAATCGCTCCGTTTGAGATAAGGTAAGACAAGTTGCGCAAATTGAAACGAGCAAAAAAGAAGACATAGCTTGCAGGCTCTGGTAGAATGAAGTCACAACACAAACATTCGAAAGGAGACAGCAAACGATGTCCGAGAAAATTGTACAGCTGACCGAGGAACTAATCAAGGGGCAGATCAGGGAATTGGTCCGAAGCAGCGCGGAAAAAACCCTGAACGAGCTGCTGGAAAAGGAGGCGGAGTCTCTGACGCAGGCGGCCCGCTGCGAGCGCAGCGAGGCCCGTCAGGGCTGCCGCAGCGGCCACTATGACCGGAACCTCGCCACGATCTCCGGCGACGTCACGCTCCATATGCCGCGGCGCAAGGGCGTGTCCTTCGAGACGGCCGTCATCGAGCGGTATCGCCGCCGGGAAAGCAGCGTGGAGGAGGCCCTCATTGAGATGTGCCTGGCAGGCGTTTCCGTGCGTCGTGTGGAGGACATCACCGAAGCCCTGTGGGACAGCAAGGTCTCGCCTGCCACCGTCAGCGAACTGAACAAGAAAGCCTGCGTCCGCATTGAAGACTGGCGGAACCGGCCTTTGCAGGGCGGACGCTATCCATATGTCTATGTGGACGGCATCTGCCTGCGCCGCAACTGGGGCGGAGAATACGAAAATGCTGCCATTCCGGCGGCAATTACCGTGAATGAGGACGGGTTTCGTGAGGTTCTGGGCGCTGTCGAGGGGATGAAAGAGGACAAGGCCAGCTGGGTCGGCTTTTTCCAGCGGCTGCGCGGGCGGGGTCTAGACGGCGTAAAGCTCATCGTCGGCGACAAGTGCATGGGGATGCTGGAGGCCGTGGGCGAAGTATTCCCAGATGCCAAATACCAGCGCTGCACCGTGCATTTCTACCGCAATGTTTTCTCCGTTGTGCCCAGATCCAAGGTTAAGATGGTAGCGAAAATGCTCAAGGCGATCCACGCGCAGGAGAGCAAGAAAGCCTCCTGCGCGAAGGCAAAGGCCGTTGTTGCCGAGTTAAAAACAATGAAGCTGAAGGAGGCTGTCAAGAAGGTCGAGGACGGCATCGAGGAGACGCTGACCTGCTGTGATTTTCCCAGCGAGCACTGGACGCGTATCCGCACCAGCAATGCGATCGAGCGGCTGAACCGTGAGATCCGCCGCAGGACGCGTGTGGCGGGAACGCATTGGGGCAACAAGAAGTACATGAATATGAAGCATCTGGAGGCGGCTTTGAACGACGTCCCTGTTGCCGGCTGACTTCATTCAGCCGGAGTCTGCAAACCTTTTTGCGCATAATTCTTGACAGTACCATTTCAATAGTATGGATATCATTTGATGGATCCGGAAATGTTGTTGAAACAGTGCTACTAAAAATGAACAGGAATTATTTTTGCAGGATTAAAAAAAGTGAACTGCTAATGATTCGTGTCATCAATGAAAAGATAATTTTTTAAAACCCAGTTTTCCATAATTCAGATATGGATGGCACGGAACGTGATAGGAACTACTTTTGTTGTTATCGAATGACCAATAGAATATACATGGATCACACAAGAGACAACCATTGCTGTAGTTGGCTATTTCCGTATATTCTTATTCGAAAAAATAACCCTAAGGGGCGAGCAGAACTAAAAAAGCAAGGAAGAGAAGTGCTGAACAAGGCAATTTGGTGATAAATTATGAAGTTATGGAAGTGCAATCATTGGGATCTGTATCTTTATCAGGACAGAAGGACAGGTGTCCGCCTGCGCTTTGATAAAGGTGTAGACCCTGAGGTTCGTAGAGCTTGTCTTGCGTTTGTTCAATGGATGCGGAAAAATTTTGATTTCCCAATACGGATTCCAATTTATTTAAAAAACAAAGAGTTTATAGTATCGAATCAAGGCGAACAGGCATCGGCAGCTTTTTTCGGTCCCTATGACAAGCGTTTCGAGCCATACATTCGAATTTCAGTTGGAGACTACAAAACACTTTTAAAAAGTCGTGGAAAAGATCGTGCACTTGCGGCAATTCTTCATTCCGTTGCACATGAATTGTCGCATTATTACCAGTGGATCAAAGATACACTAGATGATCCGCGTGCAGAAAGACAAGCGCGGTATTATGCAAGAAGAGTTCTGGATATCTATGCGCAAACAAGAGAACATCCATAAAATATTCTTAGTTTAATCGTTGCTATGGCCACAGAGGAATTTCTACGCAAGGGAATTGACTGCATCGAATACAAAGACGGCAAGCGGGTAAACATTGCAAGTTATGTGCAAATGGCGCTCCGCACTGCGGCCACGCGTTCGTATTTGCAAGGCGAGGCAAAAGGCCGCGACGAACTGGGGATTGACACGGTGCTGGTATCGCAGTATGGAGCATGCTCCAATACGTGTTTGCCGTGGCAGGGGCGTGTGTACATAGATAATGTTTGGGGAAGCTGGAACGGAGAACGTGAGGGAGACCGGGGCAAAAGTCGGGACGGAAACTGGTATGTGCTGCTTTCCGTAGCGGTCAAAAACGGCCTCTTTCATCCGAACTGCCGGCACACGCTGTCCACCTGGATTTCCGGAATCAGCACCATGCCGGAGCCAATGGACAAAGATAAAATTCGGAAAACTGCTGCGCTGGAACAGAAGCAGCGGAAGTTGGAACGGGATGTACGTCTGTGGAAACGCATGGAAGCCGGTGCAGTGGATCCGGAGAACCAGAAACAGGCACGGGATCATCGGCGCACAGCGCAAAAGAAGCTGCGGGAATTTATCGTGGCACATGATGATGTATTAAGGCGCGATTATTGGCGGGAAAAGGTATATACAGCGCCGCAAAAGGATGATATAATAAAGACACTAACCGAACAAGTGAAAGCCCTTGACCCTTCCTTACAATTGGCTCTTACAAACTACACCGGATTTAATGCTACGAGGATAAACCAAGCGTTAAACGGCACAATAAAACGTTCTGAAACAATTAACAAGTCGATTGATCAACTTGATTTAGCGCTTGCATCTGGGGTAATCCCGGAAGAAATAACGGTTTATAGGCAAACGATTCCTCGAAACGTTAATGTTATTAGGAACCTCATGAATAAAAACCGTTTTGATTTGAACGAATCTACTTTAAACAAATTGATTGGTCTTGTAGATGTTCAATACGGGTATTTGTCAACAAGTTTAATCCCGTTAAACCTCCCCGGAAGAAACGTGAGGTTAATATTACGGGTACCGAAAGGATTTGTTGGGGCACAATACATTGCACCGATAGCAACTTTAAAATACAGGTGGCAGGAAGAGATTCTTTTTAAAACCGGTTTAAGGTACATCATTACAAAAGCGAAAAAAGAGGGGGATCAGATAACGATATGGGGAATCATTCTGTAGACGATGAACACAAAGAGGATATGGAAAGGCTCGATTGGAAAGAGGATATGATGCAAAAAATGGACAGCTCATATTCCGAGACTGTGGCTATGCTGCTATGCAATATTTGCAAACATTATTCTCCACCTGGCATGTGCGGCAAGACGCAAAAACCCATTCCGAGCGAAATCCTAAATTACAAAATTCGAAAATGTGATCAATTTGCTTTGGATGATAGTGTGTTAATGCCGGTGTTAAAAGATATTTTTGTTTCTTTGTACGATGATGGCCCCGAAGAAGTATATAAAAAATAAATTTGTGCGTATCAAAGGCGCGAAGAATAACCGCCCGCCAATCGGTAGGGCAGTATTTCTATGCATGAATACAGGAGGAACCCATGATTTGTCCGTATAACATGAAATCTCAAGTCAGCGTGCAGCAGTGGATGCAGGAATATGGCGGCGAAAACGGAGATCAAACACCCGCAGGGACAACGATCACAAATGAGCAGTTCGAATATATGGAATGCGCCCGGGAAGATTGCGGCGCGTTCTATGACGGAAGATGCCATTATAACGGCTAAATTTCATATGGTTTAACGAAGCGGCTTTCAAGCTGCTTTTTTTATGCCCAAAACATGCTGAATGGCAAAAAACTCTGCAAGGAAATGAAAGCCGACAGGCTATAAAAGGAGCGGATTTGCGCATGAAGGAACCTAATGAAGAGATCGTGACACAGGACGAAGAGCAGCAAAACCAGCAGCTGGAAACAAACGCCGCAGGTTTGCCCCAGACACAGGAAGAGTTGGACGCGCTGATTGAAAAACGGATCAAGCGCGAGCACAAAAAATGGGACAAGCAACAGCAGCAAACAGAAGAACCGGCAGAACCCAAACAGGCAACAGAAACCGCTGTACAAAGCATTGCAATCCAAAAAGAGCTTACAGAAGCCCGGGCGCAATTGGAAGCAGTGAAAAGCGGCGTTCGGCCCGATGTAGTGGAAGATGCGGTTTATCTCGCAACGCGGGAAATTGAGGGGTCAATCCCAAATTCTGTGTAAACGCTAAATCGTGGTGCAAAATAGAGCAAAATCATTTTAAGGCGGGAGCGGCGCAAGCTGCTGCCGCCTTGTCTATAAAATAACAGCGCTTCGAGGGTATGTCAAGGGCGGAGGCGTCAGCCTCCGTTCATCAGAGCAGTGCTGCCGCACCG
>NZ_JACRSN010000013.1 GCF_014384705.1 Yeguia hominis
CTCTAAAACCGTCTCTCTCGAAACCCTTTAGAATCTTCAGGTCCGTTTCGCTCTTGTTGTTTAATTTTCAAGGTCCGCCGCCCGCCCGTCTCCGGGAGAGCGAGATTTATTTTAGCACCTTTCTCCACCTTTGTCAATACCTTTTTTTAATCTTTTTTTGAGTTTTTATTTTTCGGCATCCACATACAGCAGTTTTATCGTAATTCCACGGGAGATTGGATCCGATACAAAGACGCTTCTTTTCGTTTCCAACTCCACGCCGGACTTCCGTGATGCAGCCCCCATGCAGTGGCTTACCAAATACGGTGTCTTGCTGAATAGTCCATCGAGCGCATTCTCGAAATCCAGTGACTCGTCAATATAGACGGACACGCTCTCTTTCTTTGATTTTGCCGCCTCTGCAATCGCATCAACCAGTTGCGGATTCGTTTTATCGTGAAGCGTCTTGATCGGGATTCCCTTCGCCAAAAAATAATTTGCCGCTGTAGCACTGCATACAGGCAGACGAAGATTTGTATTTTGC
Source organism: Yeguia hominis (assembly GCF_014384705.1). GTDB lineage: Bacteria > Bacillota > Clostridia > Oscillospirales > Acutalibacteraceae > Yeguia > Yeguia hominis. The sequence continues at coordinate 524 of NZ_JACRSN010000013.1, forward strand.
AAATCCTCCGCGCTGGCTGTTTCCAAATCCAAATTTTCGTAAGAGCCGTAAATCACATGATCCCGCGTAATCCGATCATCCGTCACATTAAAGTACTGGTAATTCATCATCTCTTCGCCGTCTCCCCAGGTCGCGTCCAGATGATACCAGTCTCCGTCCACCTTTACGAGATTCCACATATGATCCATTCCCTTAGAGGTTCCGTTAACCAGAATACTCTCCATTCCTGTGCAGCCCAAAAGTGACTGCATTGCACGGGAATATCCCTCGCAAACCGCCTTTCCGTCAACCAGGGCGCCATAAAGCGTATACGCTTTCCAGTTTTCTTCTCCAGAAGCCGTTTCCGTATCGTATGTACAGCGTTTGGAGAGGCTTTCAAACAGATAAATTTCCCGATCCAGTTCAGACAGACCGTTCGGCATTTGACGAAAAATTTCATCCCGAATCCGATTGAGATTTCTCTGCATCGTAGTATACCGTTCCGGCGAAACATAGGAGTAAAGCGATAGCGTCGTAACATCGCTGCCGTAGGCATAGCGGTAACGGTTCGCAAGCCAGAACACTTCCGGATTCTCATTCCGGAACGTAGAAATCACCAATTGCAGACTGGCTTCCTGAAGCCGCCCCTCATACACAATCTCCTCGATCGGATAGAGCCCTTCTTCGTTGGGTTCCGTTTGAATTTTCGAAATTCCCTGTGCAATCTGCTGGTAAAGCAGTTGCTCCGCTTCACCCGGAAGCTGCTCATATCCCATACGCTGCTCCACATAAGGATATTCCGCATTTTCGGGCGCCGGAACCAATGGATCTTCCTTTGTTTGCTGCCCGGATACCATCCCCCAAATCCAGCCCGCCAGATCCACCTGATAAATCAGCATTCCGCAAATCTGTACCAGAACCAGAAGGAATGCCCCCATCGCAACAGTACATGCAATTTTTTTGGCCGTCCTCAAGAAAGGCTTCCCCCTATCATATCAAAATCCGGTAAAACACGCCGAATTCCGGCATGAGCCGGCCTCCCAAACGCATCAGATCCGCACCAAGCGCTCTATGCGATCGCAAGGTTCCACTATTATACCACAGCTGTCTGCCGCAGTTCCTGTCTATTTTATGAATATTTTAGCAGTTTTCAAGCAATCCGGAATTCTGATAAAGCCGGTAATAGACTCCCCGCTTTTGCATCAGCTCCGCATGCGATCCCATCTCTTCAATTCCATTTTCCGTCAAAACCAAAATCGTTTTGGCATTTTGAATCGTCGACAGCCGGTGTGCAACCGTAAACGTCGTGCGGCCTTTGGTCAGACGCTCCAGTGAATCCTGCACAATTCGTTCACTCTCGTTGTCCAGTGCAGAAGTCGCTTCATCCAGAATCAGAACCGGCGGATTCTTCAGGAAAACCCGTGCGATGCTGATTCGCTGCTTCTGGCCGCCGGAAAGTTTCACACCGCGTTCCCCGACATTTGTCTGATATCCGTCCGTCAAACGTTCAATAAACGCATGCGCGCCCGCAAGCTTTGCAGCCTGCAGAACCTCTTCCTCTGTTGCATCCGGCCGGCCGTAAAGGATATTCTCATAAACAGTTCCTGCAAACAGATACACGTCCTGTTGGACAATTCCGATCTGCGAGCGCAAAGACTGCAGCGTATATTCCCGGATGTCTTTTCCGTCAATCAGAATTTCACCGGAAGAAATCTCATAAAATCTGGGAATTAAATTGCACATCGTCGTTTTTCCGCTTCCCGACGGTCCGACAATGGCAACGCTGTCTCCCGCTTCAACATGCAGCGTAATATGAGAGAGGACATCCTTCTTGCCGTCAATATAATGGAAGCTGACGTTCCGGAAATCCACCGTACCGTGAATATCGGAAGGCGATTCATTTCCAGCAGCAAGTGCAAGTTCGTCAGGCATATCCATAATCTCGACAAACCGTTCAATTCCGGTCATGCCGAGTTGGAACTGCTCTACGTAGTTGACAATCACGGTGATGGTTGTGAGCAGCATCGATACATACATCAGATAGGCAATCAGGTCGCTGGGCGCAATTGCGCCGCGAATCATAAAAAGCGCGCCTGCAACCACGACAATAATATACATCAACCCCTCGAACATGCGGGTAGAGGTCCGGAAACACGCCATATAATGATACATCCGGCGTTTGATATTCAAAAATCGCGCATTGCCTTCCTGAAATTTTTCCTCCTCGACCTGTTCATTTGTAAAGGATTTTACGACCCGAATTCCCAGCAGACTGTCCTCGACACTGGAATTGAGCTCTCCAATCTGAACGCGAGAATCCTTAAATGCCAACCGCATTTTTTTATTAAAGTAATAGGCACACGCAAGCATCACCGGAAGCACTGCAAAAATGATCAGCGTCAGCCACACATTCATCGTGCAAAGGATCGAAAAGGCCGCAACAATTTTCAGAAATGCAATGAAGAATTCTTCCGGGCAATGATGGGAAAACTCCGTCACCTCAAAAAGATCATGCGTGATCCGGGACATCACTTGTCCAACCTTCGTGTTATCATAGTATGTAAAACTTAATTTTTGCAGATGGGAAAACAGATCCCGCCGCATATCTGTTTCTAGGCGCGCCCCCATAATATGCCCGATCGACGCCATAAAATAGTTTGCAGCGCCGTCAATCAGGCGGAGCCCCAAATATAAAAGGCCCAGCCGAAGGATCACGCTCACCGTCAACGATGCAAGATCATTCGTCCCTATATCTGTAAGATACCGGATAATCAGCGGCAGTACGATCTCACAAACCGTCGTCAAGGCCGCACAAAATAAATCCAAGGCCAGAATCCCGAGATAAGGCCTATAATACGGCATAAACCGCCGGATCAGGCCCTTGTTTTTTTGCTGTGTGTTCAAAATTAGTCCCTCCGTTTCCATTTCCATTTTTCATTATGGCACATCTGAGACTTTGAAGCAAGCCGGGAAAGCAAAAGACCGGCGGAAACCGCCGGTCTTTTGCTTTTGGGGAGGAGTTATATTGAAAAAGGTGCGGTATCCACCGCAAGGCTTGTACGCAAAACAGAATGTAGTGATACAGATTAAATTTATACCTTAGTATAAGATATTGAATAAATAATGTCAAGCATTTTTGTAGAGTTTTTTGTTTTTAGGTCATATCCCAAAAAACGCCATAAATTTTCAAAGAATGGATTGTAACAAATTCCGAATCTTTAAAAACCCCTTAACAAAAAGAGGACGGGAACATTGACAAACCGCCGAATTTATACCATTATTATAGAAAAAACAAAATGCACCCTCACGTCCTAAACTTTTGCCTATATTATTTTATGGAGGATTCATGTCCATTCAAAAAAACGACTCTATTTCCCTTACGATCACCGGAATGACCGCAGAAGGCGCCGGCGTCGGCCGGTATGAAGGCATGGCAATTTTTGTTCCCTGCTCTGCACCCGGCGATCAGCTCATCGCCAGAATTATCAAACGATCCAAAACCTATGCCGTCGGAAAAATCGAACAGATTCTCACCCCGTCCCCCGATCGAATCGTCCCGGACTGTCCGCAGTTTTTCAGGTGCGGCGGATGTGAGTTCCGCCATTTGCGTTACGAAGCGGAACTGCGTCTGAAAGAGCAGCGCGTCTGCGACGCCATTTCCCGAATCGGCGGGTTTTCTCCTGCGCTTGTTCAGCCGATTCTCGGCGCAGAAGCGCCGGACCGCTACCGCAACAAAGCACAAATTCCCATTGGATGCCAGAAAGACGGCAGTCTGTGTATGGGCTTTTACGCCAACCACAGCCATCGGATTGTCGATTGTCCGGACTGTCGTCTGCAGCCCGGTGTTTTTACAACAATCCAGAATCTTTTTCGGGCTTGGTTCGAGAAATATCACATTTCTATTTATGAAGAAGTTTCCGGAAAAGGCTGCTTGCGCCATCTATATTTGCGGTATGCCGAAAGGACAGGAGAAATCATGGTCTGTCTCGTCGCGGCCAGCATGCCGGAACACTGTGACGTACTGTGCGAGATGCTGCACGCAGAAGTTCCGGAAATCGTCAGTATTCTGCTCAACTATAATCCGGACAAGACCAACGTCGTGCTTGGCAAACGTTTTGAAACACTCTGGGGACGCGATCAGATCGAGGATCTGCTGTGCGGACTGCGCTTTTCCATTGCACCGGCTTCTTTTTATCAGGTAAACCACGCGCAGACACAGCGGCTTTATCAAGCCGCCGCTGCCGAAGCCGCGCTGCCGAAAGACGGTCTTTTACTGGATCTCTATTGCGGAACCGGAACCATCGGTCTGACCATCGCCAAGGACGCCGGCCGCCTGATTGGTGTAGAAATTGTAGAAAGCGCCGTGGAAAACGCACAGCAAAATGCACGCCGGAACGGAATTTTGAACGCGGAATTTCTCTGTATGGATGCCACAAAAGCGGCTGCGCGTCTGGCCCGGGAGGGCCTGCAACCGACTGTCGTTACCATTGACCCACCGCGAAAGGGCTGCACGCCGGAGGTTGTTTCCGCAATCACTGCGATGCAGCCGGAACGAATCGTCTACGTCTCCTGCGACCCTGCGACCCTCGCACGGGATTTAAAACAATTTGCAGCGCTCGGATATCCGCCGATGCGCCTCACGCCGGTCGATATGTTCCCCCGAACTGCAAATGTCGAGACGGTATGCTTGCTGTCCAAGGCTCAGACCATCTCGCTTTAAGGCAAAAGCGCTGCCGCCCGCCCTTTCCTTTTTCTGTTTTCCAATTCACTTTTGACGGATAAAAAACGCTATCTGCACGTTTTTCGGTTTTCAAAACGGCCGACGGTGCAACCATTATCAAAATGCGTCCACAAACATTTTCTTTTCTGTGGACGCATTTTTTATTGCGGCAAAATTCCGTTAAGCGTACTTATCACACGATCGGAGAATGGATGCCCATCGCCTGATGAATTTTATCCAGCGTTATACCTTTTGTATAGACCGAGTCAGATTCTGCCACTGCGGTAATAAAATCCAAAAACGCCTCCGTAATGGTGCCCTCTTCAATTTGCACATTGCAGTATTCTCCGGAAATCTCTAGCGGCAATGTAAAGTGGGTTCCTACATACTCCCGGACGGCAATCACCACATCCTGCGGCAAATGCAGACGCTGCGGTTTTGCGATACGCAGCAGCTTTCCGCTTTCTGCACAATCCTGATACAGCCGGTTGAGTACCGTTTTCCGGATATCCGGCGGCGCAGCGATCGAAACATTTTGCGGCAGATCATAAATAAAACCAGTCTCTGTAAAAAGGCGCAGACCGCCCTTGTAAAAAATTCCGATATAGGCCTGCCGCCGCATCCGCCTTCTTTTCCTTTGGCTTTGGCAACGGAATCACCTTTTCCAGAATCGGAATCACCTGCCTGAGCAGATCCGGGGCTTCGATGTCCAAAATATAATGCTTCTTCGCGCCGCCGTACGGATATCCGCGCGGCGCTTGTTCCATCAGGATCTCCAGTTCGGGCAGTTCCTTCACAAAAACCGTATTGTCGCAGACTAAAAGGATTGGCCGATCCTGCAGATATACCATATACTCGCCAAACATTTTCCGGTACCGAATTTCTCCGAATTCACGAATCTGTTCACAAACGAACTCTACATAATCTACTGAGGTTGCCATTGCGATCATTTTCCCTTTCCTTTTCCATGTTCAGGATCTTCCGCCGCACTCTGTACAGCGTTCGTAAATAAAATTCACATGTAAATTTCTGTGCAGACCAGGACGCCCGGAAAGTCTCCCTTCGGCAAAAATAGAGCGTCCAATTTTGGAAGTTTCGCAGCTTTCTCTTTCCAAAAAGGATCGATTCCAAATGGGATTTCATCCCGCAATTCCAGATTGGATGAATTCACATAATTTCTGACTTGTACATATAAATCTCGTCTGAACCCCATCCTGCAATCCGCATAAATTAAAAGAAAACGCCTATTTTAGAACAAACTGCATGATTAGACCAATCACAAGCAAATGCAGGGGATAATAGAGATAAAATAACCATTTCATCACCCGATTGATCCGGGCATTTTTTCCACGAGTTCCATTATAGAAAAACAACAGCGGAATGGACAACACCACACCGAACTGCAAAACTCCATAAAGCGGATCCAGCGCCAGGCAATAAACCCCTGCATACAGAGCGATGTAGAAAAGGCACCACAAAATCTGCTTTTTTGCGTTGCCGCGATTGGTTCCGATCGAGAGCACGCACAGAGAGGCAATACAGCTCCAATCACTCGGCAGCGCGGCCGCACAGGCCAGCACCACCAGTACAGGCTTCCATGCTGCTCGAATCCTGGAGCTTTCCGCAATCCGCAGCATCACAAGCCCCCACGCAAGCGCCCACATCACACTGGTTTGATTTAAAACGTCTCCGTAATAAAACGGCAGGAACGACTTCCAGTCGACATAATTTTCAGATGCCAAAATATACGGAACATGCGAAACACCCGCAAAAAGGAACAGTCTGCCCGTATATTTTTTGATGTCATGCGTGTAGTGAAACCCTTCTGCAATAAAAAAGCACATGATCGGACAGGTCAGCCTTCCGATGATATGTAGAAAGACAGGCAGCGGCTCCTTCGCATACCCCGGAAACAGCATCCAGGTAAGATGATCTACCGTCATTGCGGCAATGGCAATCAGTTTCAAAACATTCGCATCGAATTCGGGAGCCAATTTTTTCACGCTTCGATATGTCTCCCCATTTTGAGAATCTTGCACTCCGGTTCCCATTTTTCTTCTTGCACCCTTTCTTCATAAGGCCTTCTTCGGCAAAGATGTTTTTCAAATTCATTGTACAACGATCCAAAAAGGCACGCAAGCCTTTTCTGTGCACAGCCCTACGCACCGAAATTTTAGAAATTTCACCCTAAAAAATCGGCCTTGACACAATTCCATTTGGATTTTATGATAAAATAGATCTTTAAACAGGAGAAGTTCTGCCATGAAAAAATTGCTGGGAACCATCGGACAAAAAATTCTTTTTACAAGCGTACTGCTGCTGGTAATCGCCATTCTGACAACCGGTGCCATTCTCAGCCGTCTGTACACTTCGGAAAGCATCTTTCAGGCAGGATATTATTCCACCAGTCTGGTGGAACAAATTGCAGCAAACCTCAACACGCGCACGAAAGAATACGAGGACGGCATTCTCTCCATGGTGCAGGACTGGCGCTTGTTCGAGGATTATTTCAACAATTCCGACAGTCTTCCCTATTACAACCGGCGCAATCTGGCCTCTTTTGTCAACACCCGAAACACCACGCAATCGCCAATCGAAGAAATTTACGTCCTGGACCGTTACGGGCAGATCACAGAATTCTGTTATTCCACCCAACGTTTTGAAGGAAAAAGCCCCGCAGTGCGGGAAAAGCTGCTCGAAACTGGAGATGATTTTCCCTGGGGATGTGAATGGTTTGTCACCGAAGATTCCCCGGATATCGTTTATATGGCCCGCCGCATCATCCACGCACGCACCTTACAGCCGCAGGGCTCCATTGTCGTCGGCATCCAAAAACAAATTTTCAGTTCGCAGTTTTCCACGCTGCAGGAAGGCGGGTACGGCAGTCTTCTGGTCGCCAGCGAACAGGGCCAGCTGATCTTCGGCAGTACCGAAGAACCCGTCGAGATTGCAGAATTGCTTTCTGTCCCCAGAGAACAGTACACGGAGTCTTCTCTCCTAAAATTTCAAAACGGAAAGTTCCTGTTTCGCCGTCATAACAGCCGAGACGGAAAATGGGCCGTGCTCTATTTTATTTCCGAGCACGCGCTCTCTCAAAAAATGTCCCAGACGATTGCGCTGATCTTTCTGGTGTGCGCTGCGTTTATTGTCATTTCCGGCGTCTGTATGTCCGGAATTGCACACAATCTTACCCAAGGTATTCAGCGCCTGATCAAGCACCTGAAGCTTGTGCGTCATGGCGGCTGGGAACCCATTGGGCCTCCCTATCCGAACGATGAAGTTGGGGAAATTACGCTGGCCTACAACGAAATGGTTCGGGATCTGCACATGCTGGTCGAAGAGGTTTCCGAACAAAAAATGTTGGCCGAGCGCGCGCAGTTTCGCGCTTTACAGGCAGAATTCAAGGAACTGCAGGCAATGCTTAATCCCCATTTCATCTATAATGCAATGGAGGCGATGAATGCCCGCGCAAAACTTGCAGGCCAACAGGAAATCAGCCGGATCTGCATTGCGCTTGCCAAATTGATGCGCGCCTCACTCAGTCGAAAATCCAATATCATCACCATGGAAGAAGAAATTTCCCATCTGCAAAACTATTTGGAAATTCAGCAATTTATTATGGGAGATCGCCTCGACGCCTTTTTTGAGCTTTGCGACGGCCTGGATCGCGTCCGGATTCCTGCGCTTCTGCTGCAGCCGATCGTCGAAAATTCCATCGTGCATGGCGTGGAAGGACAGGAAGGCGATGCCGTGATTTTCATTTCCGTGTCCTTTGAAACCTATCATGACCAGGAATGCGTCGCCGTTCGTATTTCTGACAACGGCGCTGGAATGGATGCCGAAACGCTCAACCAGCTGCGAAGCCTGACACCGAAAAGCGAAGACCCGCCCGGACACTTCGGCCTGATCAGCGTAATGCGCCGGATCTGGATCTACTATGGAGAAGCGTATGGCCTGCAGATTGAAAGCACGCAGGGCCAGGGCACCAATATTACCGTGCATCTGCCGGTTCATAAGGAAGGAGAGGATCCCTTTGAAATCCGTCGTATTTGTGGATGATAATCCCCTGATTTTACAGTCGCTCCGCCATTCCATCCCGCTGGAACCACTGGGATATCAGCTCGCCGGCGCCTTTACAAACAGCAGCGAAGCGTTTGCTTTCTGCTGCGAAAACCGTCCGCAAATGCTCATTACGGACATCAAGATGCCGGGCATGTCCGGACTGGAACTCATTGAACGCCTGCAAACGGTTTATTCGAATTTTTCGTCCATCGTCATTACCGGATATGACGAATTTGCCTATGCGCAGAAAGCGCTGCGTCTTGGCGCAATCGATATTATTCTCAAACCGATCGACGACGAATCGCTCATTGCAGCGCTTCGCCGCGCTTCCGGCTTACGGGATGTCTCTACCCATTCTGCGGAAACCGCCGCCGTGGCGGCCGATTCCGGATTTCACGCATTGGATCCCGAAATCCAGACCACTGCCGCCGTACGGCGGGCGCTCGATTATCTGCAGGATCACCTTTCCGAAAAGACCAGCCTTGCGGAGCTCGCAGACTATGCCGGCCTGAGCAGCGCACATTTATCAAAGCTTCTCAAGAAGGAAACCGGCATGAATTTTGTCGACATCAACAACCGCATGCGCGTCGAAAAGGCGATCACGCTGCTCACGGACGGACGGTACAAAGTCTACGAAATTTCCAATATGGTCGGGATCGATAACTATGCTTATTTTTACCAAATTTTTAAAAAGGTTACTGGAAAAAGCCCAAAAGAATATCAATATTTCTAATAAAATGACAAAACAGACAAATTGTGTTCCTCCTGACGAAATGGATATAATAAAAACATCGACAGGGATGTTTCCCGTCACATTTTAAGGAGGTATTTGTCAAATGAAGCATGTAGCAAAAATTGCGGCAATCCTGCTGGCATTCCTGATGATTTTTGCAGGCTGCAGCACTGGATCTGCCGGAAGCTCGGATGCGTCTTCTACGCCTTCTGCGTCCACAGCTTCTTCGGAAGCAGAATCTGAGGATTCTTCCGCATCCGGCGAAGAAGTTACACTGTCCTTTATGCATCACATGGGTGAGCAGGGCAAAAAAGACGCGCTCGTTGCGCTGTCTGAAGATTTCACCGCAAAGAACCCGAACATCAAAGTAGAAGTCGAATTCCTTTCCTATGACGATTTTATCAACGTCTTCAAGCAGAGAGCTGCTGCTGACAATGCACCGGATTTCGTACAGCTGACGCCGTACCAGAGCCCGGAGACCATTGATGCCGGCCTCATCCTCGAACTCGACAGCGATTTGTATCCGGCAGAAGTCGGCCAGGACGTCATCGAACCGATGAAGCATGGCGGCAAATACTATGCGATTCCGCTTTCCCGCAGCGGCTACGGCATGTACTACAACAAAAACATGCTCGAAAAAGCGGGCGTTGATCCTTCCGCTCTCTCCACCATCTCCGGCCTGCTTGACGCTTGCCAGAAGGTGAAAGACGCTGGTATGGTTCCGCTGGCTTCCGGTTATGCGGAGAGCTGGACCGAGAACATGATCATCGAAGGCCCGATCTTTGCCGGCCTGATGAAGGAAGACCCGAACATGGCTGTTGACCTGATGAGCGGCGACAAGAAGTTCTCCGATTATCCGGAACTCGCAACCATCGTTGACAACTGCTACAAACTCCTCCGCGACTATGCGCTGGTAAATGAAGAGGTTGCAAGCAACCAGGCTTCCGATCAGTATGCACAGTTCGGCCGCGGCGACGCTGCGATGATGATGCAGGGCGTTTGGGCGATCACTGACATCCGCACCGCGCAGGAAGCTGCCGGAAACACCGATGAGTTTGGCTTCACCTACTATGCATGGTCGGACGACGAAAGCCGCAACTATCTTGCTGCGAACGGCGACTCCATCATGTGCAGCGCAGGCACCAAACATCCGGAAGAAGCAAAAAAATTCCTCAAATATATGATGACAAAAGAAGCGGGCAAAATCTGGTCTGAATACACCGGTACGATCAGCGCTGTTTCCGGCGTTGAAGTCGACAATCCGGATCCGATGATGCCGCAGATGCAGAAACTCTTCGACGAGAAGGCTTACTACTTCGAGCAGAACTCTGCATTTACCGGCCAGTACTACAGCGATCTTGATAAGATCTTCATTCAGGGTCGTGTCGATGGCAAGACCTCTGACGAAGTCATCGCCGAGTGGCAGGAAGCGTTCGATAATATCCGTGCAATCGGCGGCTAAAATCCCCGTAAGCATTTTTTCACGGTACCCCGCTCCCCTCTTACGGGGGGCGGGGAATCTTTCTAGAAGGGTGATGCTCCATGCTGCAAAGCAAGCAAAAGCGGCGGCTCCTTAATCAGCTCGTCATGTTCAGTTTCCTTTTTCCAGCAGTCGCGATCTTTGTTTTCGTGCTGCTCATTCCCTTTATCCAGGGCGTTGGGATTGCCTTTACCGATTGGAACGGCATCAATCCGACCTACAATTTTATCGGCCTCAATAACATCAAATATCTGCTCAACGACAAACAGGCGGGCAACGCAATTCTCAACACGCTCTATTACACCGTGCTCACCTGCGTCGGCGTCAACATTTTGGCGCTCGTTCTGACTGTTGCGCTCAACAGCAATGTCTTTGGGCACAAATTTTTGCAGAGCGTCATGTTTCTGCCTATGATCACCAGCCTCGTAATCGCAGCATTCATGTGGCTGCGAATCTTCAGCGACGTCTTTCCCGTCAATTTCGGCGTCGCAAGCCCCCTGACCGCCACATCGACCGTCATGCCCGGCATCGCGCTGATCTGCCTGTGGCGTGACACCGGCCTCGCAATGGTCATCTACAATGCGGGTCTGCAGTCCGTTCCGGAAGAGCTCCGGGAAGCCGCCAAAATCGACGGTGCAAACGCGTGGCAGACCTTCTGGAAGATCACCTTCCCGATGCTTGCGCCGGCCTTTACAACCTGCATTACACTTTGGCTCGGCTACGGCCTGAAAGCCTTTGAATATCCCCGTGTTGCGACAAACGGCGGTCCTGGAAAAGCCAGTGAAACGGTTGCGCTGTTCGTCTATAACCACTTCTTCTCCAATAACCGCGCAGGCTATGGCCAGATGGCTTCGATCATCATGCTGATCATCGTTGTCGTGATTACCGGAATTACGACAAAGCTGCTTCGGAAACGGGAGGTGCAGCTATGAACAAGAATCCCGACCGCATGAAACCGGACCGCAAAGTCAATCTTCCGCTCTCCATTCTGATGTGGCTTATTGTCGCGGTTTTCGCGATGCCGTTTTATATTTTGATTGTCTATGCTGTAAAACCCAGGGAAGCGACTATGCTCAAAAACCCGCTTTCTCTTCCCACCAGCCTGTGCTGGGAAAACTTTACCGAAGCCATTGAAAAGTCGAAATTTACGCTTGCCTTCTGCAATTCACTTATCGCAACCATTTGCGGCACCTTGCTGCTTGTCATCGTGTGCAGTATGGCAGCTTATGTGATTGTCCGCCGGGAACGTTCCCGTTTTTACAACGCCTGGCAGTATATTTTCCTTGCAGCAGTCATGCTGCCGTTCCAAACCGCCATGTTTCCGCTGTATAAAAACCTTGTGAACCTGCATATGCTCAATACCCTTTGGGGCTATGTCCTGGTTTCTGTGGGGTTCCAGCTCGGATTTAATATTTTCCTGTACTGCGGATTCATTAAGACCGTGCCGCTGGAGTTGGAAGAAGCCGCACAAATCGACGGCTGCAACGCCTACGGAACCTATTTCAAAATTGTGTTCCCGCTGCTCAAGCCGATCACGATGACAGTTGTGGTCCTTGCAGCTTTGGGAATCTGGAACGACTACCAGATTGCGCTCGTCGTCATCATGAAGGACAACGTCCGCACGCTTCCGGTCGCACAGCAGGCCTTTATCGGACAGCAGATTTCTTATCACAATCTCGCGGCCGCAGCTTGCCTGCTCTCGATCATCCCGATGTTCCTGCTTTTCCTGTTCTTGCAGAAATTTATTGTCAAGGGCATTGCCGCAGGCGCTGTAAAAGGATAATCGAAATTTATCAGAGATTAAAAAAACGGCATCTGCACGGCGTTGCCTGCAGATGCCGTTTTTTCAGATTATGGCTTTAGCCAGTTGAGGACGGAAGATCCGAAACAAACAACCACCCGCAATGCGGGTGCGCGTCAAGAGTTATACAAAAAAATTCTCCAAAGCAGTACAATAAGGTTGTTCAAGTCTTAGAGAACTGCGAAAGGAGAATTTTAACGGCTAACAGCACAAATGGTCTATCACACACAAAATGGTTATGCAAGAACCACATTGTAATTGTTCCAAAATACCGCAGGAGAATACTATATAACCAAACCCGAAAAGATTTACAGGAGATAATAAAGATATTGTGCAAATACAAAGGCGTAGAGATTATAGAGGGGCATATGATGCCGGATCATGTACATCTTTTGCTAAGCATCCCCCAAAACGAGCATACATATACTGATTTAAAAAAGGCTAAAAAGGCAGCGAATCAACATAAAGGTTATTTCGTTTTCGATGAATTCGGAAAAGCCGTTTATCCTATTGTAAAACCCAAAAGCTACACAGTGCGCGTGACGGTTGATGCTTTAAACATTCGTAAAGGCGCAGGAACCCTCTGCAAAAAGGTCGGAATGATTACAGATCAGGGCGTGTATGCCACACTAAAGGTAATGGGGGTAAACTAAAATCTGGTGCCGGATGGATTTGCTTGAAGTACACGAAAAAGGTTTAAAAGCGGAGATCACCTATAATGGGTGGTCTCCGTAATTATCACATAAAAAAGACACTCTTTATTACAAAGAGTGTCTTTTGGTTTGGACGAAAACCGTCCCCATACAGGGTTCGGATATGCGTCCAATGTCTGTGGAGTACGAAAAAGATGTTTTTGCATTTTTTGTGGAGAGAGTTGAACTCCCGCATCTTACATGCAATTCAAAAACAATTTTACAAGAAAAAATATCTCTAATATTTAACATTAGACAATTCGTTTTCTCTAAAAAATTTGTTGAATAAGACGTTTTATTTTTTCATCGGGAATTCCGAGGTGTTTAAATAAACATGCATATACTAAAGCAAGGAGAGCTGGGTATATTTCCGCATTTTCTCCCCATTCAATTGTGCCGGAGTGTGTTTTGCCATTACGAAGCTTTACAAAAGACGAAATATTTGTATCTGTTATTTGTGGTAATGACCATTTTGAAATTACTGCATCAATTGCATCTGTATTTTCATTATATAGTGTAAGGATTTTCTGCTTTAATGTGTAATCCAAATACTGAAAAGCACTACTTATCGTGGTTTGCTTAGAAGGATCAAGTTCTGAATGTAACTCTGTAAATTCTTTTATAGTACCTTTTATTTTTTCTTTTAATTCTGCTATCAAACTGTCTTTCTTTCGCTTTTGCTTATTCCACTCATATGAAATTTCTAACGCTGTACATATGTCTTGAATGTTTGTAATTGATATTTGATTATTTTTTCTATTATCCTCCGGCAAAAGAGTAAGCAATGGTTCGCATTTACCACTCACAATACTATCCACTAATTTTGGAATATAATCAAATATATGAAGTACGGAAATTACATTTCCGTATTTTTTGGAAGAATAATTATCGTAAGGATCAGCGAATTTACAATATGCTGTTGTAAAGAATTGATTATCGGAATTTCTTTGGCTTAGATATGTATCAAAGAAAATGTTTTTTTGTTTTGTCAAAATAGCAATCAAAGATTTAACAATGCGATAGTACTTCTCTATTTTATCAAATTCTTGTGCATTTTCAAAAGAAAAACGTACAAAGGAGTTAAGTTCCCCTAAACTGTATGATTTAAGATAATCATCATTATTTTTTTCACCAAACTGTCCTACAGAAATCGTTAGATTTACTTTTTCTCTATCTATTATCAAATCAATTGAATGAGTATAATCTTTCCAATGGCGTGTTTTTATTTCCCATACGCCGTTAAGGCTTAAATCATTTTGTGTGTCAGCTGGATCAATAGCCATTTGTGGCATGAATATAGAATTTATATTGCCACCGTAAAATGTAATTGCATGAAATTCATCCCATCGGTTTGCTATTCGATTAAAAAATCCTCCAACATTTCCTGCAGACTGTACGATTATAGGCGTTGCAAATCGGACACACTTATCCAACCCAAAAAGGCTGTGATAAAACTTATCATTGCGCAACAATGCAATTGAATAACCGCCACTGCTACCGAATAGATATTCCGGCAACTCAATGTTGCGCGAACGAATGCGATCAAAAATTTCCTCTATTTTTGTTGGATTGCTTTCGGCTGGAAGTAAAGAAACAATATAGTTCGACACGCTAAATGTAAATGTATCTTTATCAACATTGATATATCCATTAAAATCATTTGATACTTTCGCCATGTCTAATCCGTGACCTCCTTATAAAGCATTTGGATAAAACTGTTAAGATAGTTTCGGTATCATGATTGATTCGATTACGCTCTGCATAAACATTTCTAGGCTACGACAACAAATCAAAAATGGTAACATTGTGTTTCATAGAAACTTTCACTTTTTAACATTTCATATAAAATTAAATGTTTTTTTGTTTTGTTGTAATTATACCACACTTTTATAAAAAGTCCTTATAAATTTTCATGTTATAATTCTCCTAGAGGAGTTGATAACATGAACAAAAAATATACTGAAGAACAAAAGCAAGCAGTAATTAATCAATTTACTGATGGAATGTCTGTAGTAGCTATTGTTTCTAATACCGGAATTCCTCGTAGCACGGTGTATGCGTGGATTAAAATCTATCAAACCAAGCAAAACAAAAAAGAAGTTTCACTCAAAAACTTTCGCGTTCTCGAAGCAAAAGTAAAACGCTTAGAAGGAATCATTGAGATTTTACAAAATGTCGGTTGCCGGGTAGATGATCCCTTAGATATTAAGCTCTACGCATTGGAACAACTTTATGGACAGTACAGCGTTCATATGTTGTGCGATGCGCTTAAAGTTTCAAGAGGAACATTTTACAACCACGTCCTTCGCAACAAAAAAGACAACACATGGTACGCTAAACGCCGAGAGGAGTATCGTCTGAAAATACAACAAATATATGATGACAGCAATCAAATCTTTGGCGCAGCTAAAATTGCCACTGTCATGAAAGATAATGGCTATCGTATCTCGGTTGAAATGGTTAGAAAACTGATGCGAGATATGGGGCTTATCAGCATTCGGCAAGATGCAAAGGATTTGTACGATAAAGAACAACGCCGATATAAAAATTACTTAAATCAACAATTTACTACCACAAGACCGAATGAGGTGTGGGTAAGCGATATTACCTATTTTCGGTTCAACAATAAGAATTTCTATATCTGTGTTATCCTTGATTTATTTTCACGCATGGTTATTGCCTATAAAGTGGGAAAAGTAAACAGTACACAACTTGTCAGAAGTACATTTCAAATGGCTTATATGGAGCGAAAACCCGTACTGCCGCTGACTTTTCATACGGATCGCGGCTCCAACTATCAGTCTAAAACTTTTCGCCTACTTTTACGTTCGTTCGGGGTGACTCAGTCTTTTTCCAGAGCACACATCCCATATGACAATTCCGTCATGGAATCTTTCTTTTCCAATCTTAAGCGAGAAGAACTATACAGAACAAAATACCGTTCTGAAGGCGAATTCAGAACGGCGGTAGATCGATATATAGTCTTTTATAATGAACAGCGGCCACACGCAAAAAACGGATACAAGACACCAATGAAGAAAGAACTGGACTATCTCAACAAACAGGCCATTTTATAACCAGAATCAAATTAGACAGACGGGTTCGGATTGTAAATTTTTTTGTTTTCAATCTTTGTTTTACACTTTTTTTGATTTTTCTGTCCAATTTGAATTTGGAAATAGATAGCCTACGAACCCGCATAAATACTGAGATTATAACAAAAACACCACTGCTGTCCAAACCTTAGGGGTTCAGATTTCAATGGTGTTTTCATATGGTGGACCTGAAGAGACTCGAACTCTCGACCTCTCGGATGCGAACCGAACGCTCTCCCAGCTGAGCTACAGGCCCGTAAGAACAGGAGATATTATAACACATCTCCCGCCAAAATTCAACACAAAAATGAGAAGATTTCAAAATTTATTTTTCTGCTGCCGCAAATCTGCAAAATCCCTGCATACAGCACCCGCCGCAATTCGGTTTTCGGGCCGTACAGACCGCGCGCCCATGCAGTACCAGGCGGTGGCAAAAATCATTCGATTCCTCCGGCGGCAAAACTGCCCAGAGGTCTTTCTCCACTTTCTGCGGAACCGTTTGGTCTGTCAGACCGAGTCTTCCGCAAAGCCGGATGCAGTGCGTATCCGTTACAACCGCCGGTTTTCCAAAAATGTCCCCGACAATCAGATTTGCCGTCTTTCTTCCAACACCCGGCAGCTTCGTCAGCGCCTCTACGGTATCGGGTACAACGCCGCCATAGAGATCCCGCAGTGCATGGCACATGGCAAAAATATCTTTTGCTTTTGTTTTATATAGTCCGCAGGAACGGATATACGGCTCAATTTCCTCCGCGCTCGACGCACAAAACGCCTCAAGTGTCGGAAACCGTTCAAACAACGCCGGCGTGACCAGGTTGACGCGCGCATCTGTGCATTGCGCCGCCAGACGGGTTGCGATCAATAGCTGCAAAGGATCTGTATATTCCAGAGAGCAGACCGCCTCCGGATACGCCTTCTTCAGCGCCTCCACCGCAAGGCGGGCAAGTTTCGTTTTCTCCATTGCATCGCACCCTCCCTTTTGTTATGATTATACTGAATCCTGCATGATTTTGCAAGGCTGTGTGGAAAGGAGCGTTTTCTGCTTGACCGGATTTGGACTAAAACTTCTGGCTGTTGCCGCCATGTTCCTTGACCATACTGGCGCCATCCTGTTTCCGGAACTTTCGGTTTTGCGGGTCATCGGCCGCCTTGCGTTTCCAATCTACTGCTTTTTGCTTGCAGAGGGTTTTTATCATACTTCCAGCAAACCGCGGTATGCGCTGCGGTTGTTTCTGTTTGCCATTCTTTCCGAATTTCCGTTTGATCTTGCCTTTCACCGGATGGATGCCCCTTTTCAAAAACAGAATGTATATTTCACACTGCTTCTTGGCCTTCTGACTGTTTGGGGCTGCGATATTGTGCGGAAGCGCCATTTGCTGCTTTGTCTGCCCGTCGGAGCCGCAGGCTGCGCCGCCGCTTATCTGCTGCAAAGCGATTACCGCTATTACGGCGTGATTTTTATTCTTCTTTTTTACTTTTTCCGCCAGAATCGCCCGCTTGCGCTCTCGGCCTTTTTTACTGCGAATGCAGGATATGCATTTCTTGTCAAAAGCACACTGCAGCACGCCGGCGCACTCGCGGTGATTCCGCTGAGGCTTTATAACGGCCAGCGCGGGAAGCACCTTTCCAAATGGGTTTTCTACGCCTTCTATCCCGTGCATTTGCTTCTGCTCTACTTTTTGCAGCGGATTCTCTTTTGATCGGAAACGATTCTTGTTTTTTGCGGACATCCGTTGTATAATAATTCCTATCAACTAGGAGAGGAAGATTTTTGATGTACCGTGACATGATGGACACCATTGGATTCGTAACGGGATATGATCCCGAGGTTGGAGCCGCTATGCAGCAGGAGCTTCTGCGCCAGCGGAACAATCTGGAACTGATCGCTTCGGAGAACTCCGTTTCCCCTGCCGTTCTTGCCGCAATGGGAAGCATTCTGACCAACAAATACGCCGAAGGCTATCCCGGAAAGCGCTACTACGGCGGATGCCAGTACGTGGACATCGTGGAAAATATTGCGCGGGATCGTGCCTGCAAGCTATTCGGTGCAGAGCACGCAAACGTTCAGCCGCATTCCGGTGCACAGGCCAATACAGCCGTCTACTTCTCTATGCTGAAGCCCGGAGACACCGTTATGGGCATGAACCTTGCAGAGGGCGGGCATTTAACGCACGGCTCTCCGGTCAACATTTCCGGCGCATATTATAACTTTGTTGCATACGGCGTCGATCCGGTCACGCACCGCATTGATTACGATAAGCTCTACGAACAGGCCATGCAGACCAAGCCGAAGCTGATTGTGGCAGGCGCCAGCGCCTATCCGCGCATCATTGACTTCAAGCGGTTCCGCGAAATTGCGGATGCCTGCGGCGCGCTCTTCATGGTCGACATGGCACATATTGCAGGGCTTGTAGCAACCGGACATCACCCGAGCCCGGTGCCGTATGCTGATTTTGTGACAACTACCACACACAAAACACTTCGCGGACCGCGCGGCGGCATGATTCTCTGCAAAGAGCAGTATGCAAAGGCTATCGATAAAGCGATCTTCCCCGGCACACAGGGCGGCCCGCTTATGCACATCATCGCAGGCAAAGCGGTCTGCTTCGGAGAAGCGATGAAGCCCGAATTCAAAGCATACAGCGCCCAGATCATCAAAAACGCCGCAGCACTTGCGGACGGCCTGACCCGGCGCGGCATCAAGCTGGTTTCCGGCGGTACAGATAACCACCTCATGCTCGTTGACCTGACCGGTCTTGAACTGACCGGCAAGGAACTGGAGCACCGCCTGGACGAAGTCCATCTTACCGCAAACAAAAATACCGTTCCGAACGAGCAGCGCAGCCCGTTTATCACCAGCGGTCTGCGGCTTGGTACGCCTGCCGTTACCACCCGCGGTCTTGACATTGCTGATATGGAAAAACTGGCAGAGTGCATTACGCTGGCCATTCAGGACTTTGACGCAAATCGCGAAAAGATTCTGGATACTGTCTCCTATATCTGCAACGCGCATCCGCTTTACGAATAAGCCAACGACTTTTCTAAAAATGCGACAGCCGCTGTGTTGTCGCATTTTTTTCGAAATCATCTCCACAGGAGGTTTTCACCATGCCAGCTCCGCTTGCTGACCGGATGCGCCCCCGGACGCTTGACGAAATTGTCGGACAACAGCATCTGCTTGCAGAAGGACGTCCTCTGCGCCGGATTATCGAATCCGGCAGCATTCCGAATATGGTCTTTTACGGGCCCTCCGGCGTCGGAAAAACAACGCTTGCCACAATGATTGCCAGAACCACCAACCGCAAGCTCTGCAAGCTCAACGGCACCACTGCTTCAACCGCGGACATCCGCGCTGTCGTCGCGCAGACGGAAACCCTCGGCGCGGTAAACGGCGTGCTGCTCTATCTCGATGAGATTCAGTACTTCAACAAAAAGCAGCAGCAAACCCTGCTCGAATTCATCGAGGACGGACGCATCACCCTGATTGCTTCCACAACCGAAAATCCTTATTTTTACGTCTACAATGCCATTTTAAGCCGGTCGACCGTTTTTGAATTCAAGCTGGTTCCGAAAGAAGAGATTGCGCGCGCCGTGCGGCGGGCTTTTGCGTTTTTGAGCGAAGAAAAAAAGCAGCCGATTACGTTTGAAGAAGGCGTTCCGGATGCAATTGCTACCGGCTGCGGCGGCGATGTCCGGAAATCCATCAACGCAGTGGAACTCTGTGTCCTTTCCGCCGAGGAACGGGAAAACGGTCTCTTTGTCACGCTCGAACACGCGCGCGAACTCTCACAAAAAAGCGCGATGCGATATGACAAAGGCGGAGATGAGCATTACGACATCGTCTCTGCGTTTCAAAAATCCATGCGCGGTTCGGATCCGGACGCTGCAATCCACTATCTGGCGCGCCTGCTTGAAGCCGGTGATCTGCCGTCTGCCTGCCGCCGGTTGATGGTCTGCGCCTGCGAGGATGTCGGACTTGCATGGCCGCAAATCATTCCGATTGTCAAAGCTGCGGTGGATGCCGCTTTGCAGGTGGGGCTTCCGGAAGCGCGTATCCCTCTGGCAGATGCCGTCATTTTGGTAAGCACCGCGCCCAAATCCAATACTGCCTATCTTGCGATTAACCGTGCAATCGCCGATATCCGCGCTGGTAAGGCCGGCGCAATTCCCCGGGCGCTGCAAAACAAGCACTATGACGGCGAAGACCAGGCGGTAAAGGGACAATTCTATCAGTATCCGCACGACTTTCCGGGCCGTTGGGTCCGGCAGCAGTATCTGCCGGATACTTTAAAAGACGCAAGCTACTATCAGTACGGCGAAAACAAAAACGAACAGGCCTTCCGCGCCTATTGGGAAAAAATCAAAAAACCGTAAAGACATTTTTTTGAAAACCGCTTAAAAATTACCATTCATAAACCTCCTCAAACTCCACAAAATAGAATTGCAAACGCAAAGAAAAACTTTGAATTGAGGAGTGTACGATCATGTCCAATAAGAATGTTGTTCCTGAGGCTAGAGAAGCTTTGAACAAGTTTAAGATGGAAGCTGCTAACGAAGTCGGCGTCAACCTGAAACAGGGCTACAACGGCGACCTGACCTCCAAGCAGGCCGGTTCTGTCGGCGGCCAGATGGTCAAAAAAATGATTGAACAGTATGAGAAGAACATGAAATAACTCTTCTCCGCGGAAACAGACCCGGATGTCGACCTGACATCCGGGTCTGTTTTGTTTGCATGAATCACCGGACGCACGGGCTTTCTGACGCAGAAAAGGCACTTACCCGTCGTAATCCTGCAATACTGCAATCAGCTCCGTCCGGTTGTCCGCATAAATGCCGTTTTTCAATAAAATCTGGTCGGCCTCCGGCAGCGACGCCACACGGACGCCGACTTCCAGATAGGGCGTTTGCTGCCCTCTTAAAAAAACGCCGATGTGATCATGATATTCCCGGATGGTGTAAAGATGTTCTTGCGGCGCCATAACGGGGGCTTCCGTTTCTTGACTTACCGCATCATTTGCGGTAGAATAGGTTTGATTATCTGCCGGGTCTATTTGGCTTTCTGCGCTGCTTTCAGAAACCGGCGGCAGTTCTGTTTTTCCCGAAAAAGCGGAAATCGCTGTAACCAGAACCGCAACCATGGTCAGAGTCATCACCCCCTGGATCGCCATCGACAATATTCTATACGTTTTGTCGGACATTACGCCCACCACTTTCCTTCCAAAAGTTTTTTCTTTTAGTATGGAAAAAAGCTGGGCAAACTATACATTGTCTGCGCAAAGGAGGTCTTCGCTTGCGAAAAACGGATATCAATAAATACAACACCGCATCCAACGAAACCGGAACCAAAGGAGAAACCGGAAGAATTGCTTCCACGGTTTCCAGATCGGTCTGGCAAATGGTCTGTAAATTCATCAAAACATTTTTTGTCATTTTGGTCATTGCCGGAACCATCGTGCTGGGAACGGTCGTTTCGTTTATCATCAGCATGCGCAATGAGGCGGTCATCGAGCTGTCCAATACCAACATTTCTTTAAAATACACCAGCTTCATCTATGCGCTCGATGAAAACGGAAACGACACGGAGTACATGTCCTTTTACAGCTACGAAAACCGTGTCTGGGTCGATTATAAAGACATTCCCCAGCAGATGATCGACGCCATCACTGCAATCGAGGACAAGCGTTTCGCGGAACATCACGGTGTTGACTGGAAACGGACCGCAGGTGCAATCCTGGGCCTCATCACTGGAAAGGGCGGCGGCGGTTCCACCATTACGCAGCAGCTGATTAAAAACGTTACCGGCGACGACGATGTCAGTCTGACCCGAAAGATCAAGGAAATTTTCAGCGCGCTGAATCTGGAAAAGAAGTATTCCAAGCAGGAGATTCTCGAATCCTATTTAAATATTGTCAACTTCGGCAGCGGCTGCAACGGCGTACAGGCCGCGGCAAACCTTTATTTTAATAAAGACATCAAAGATTGCAGCATTGCCGAATGCGCCGCAATTGCAGGCATTACGCAGAATCCGTCCCGCTATACACCGCTCATTTTCCCGGAATACAACAAGGAACGCCGCGAGACCGTCCTGGAGGAAATGTA
Organism: Yeguia hominis; assembly: GCF_014384705.1. Classification (GTDB taxonomy): domain Bacteria; phylum Bacillota; class Clostridia; order Oscillospirales; family Acutalibacteraceae; genus Yeguia; species Yeguia hominis. The sequence continues at coordinate 23,185 of NZ_JACRSN010000013.1, forward strand.
CAAGCAGGAAAAAATCACCAAACAGGAATATGAAGACGCCATGGACGAATCTGCACACATGACGTTTGCAGGCGCATCGAACAATGACGATGATGAGGATGACGGTGGGCTCGACGTCTGGGATTGGTACACCGACGCGTTGTTTGAAAAGGTGCTTGCCGATTTGATGGATACCTACGGGTATTCCGAAGAAATCGCAACCATGCAGATTTATCAGGGCGGCATTACGATCCATTCCGCAATGGACCGGCGGATTCAAAATATCGCCGATTCTATCTATACCAGCGACGAGTACCGTCCGGAGGATCGGGAAATTCTTTCCGGATTCTATATGATGGACTATTCCGGGAGAGTTCTTGCGACGGTCGGCTCTTTTGAAAAGAAAGAGGGAAACCGGCTTTTCAGCAATGCCATTGACGCCGGACGGCAGTCCGGTTCCGTCATCAAGCCGGTCTCGATTTATGCACCGGCCATTGACAATGGCATGATCAATTTTTCCACGATCCTCAAGGATGAACCGCTCCCGCACTACTTCCCGGACGGCTCGGCCGGACCTGGAAATGCCGGCGGTACGTATACCAAAAAAATGACGACCGCCGATGCGATCACGGTCTCCCAGAACGCACCTGCTGCACAGCTGTGCAACACGATGGCCCCGCTTTCTTCCTACACCTTTTTAACAGAAAAGCTGAACTTTACACATTTGGATCCGACAGAAGACAGTTCCTCCATCGCCGCTATGGCGCTCGGCGGCGTTCACGGCGGAATTACCGTGGAAGAAATGACGGCTGCCTTCCAGATTTTTGGAAACGGCGGCGTCTACCACAAGCCGTATATGTACTTCTATGTCGAGGATCACGATGGGAATGTTATTCTTGATAACCGCGACAAAACCGGTGAACAGGTCATTTCTTCCGAAACTGCGACTATCATGGAAAAGCTTCTGCGCAACGTTGTATACAGCACGAACCCCTGGGGTACTGCAACAGACCTTGGCATTTCTTCGGAGTGGGACGCTTTCGGAAAAACCGGTACCACCGATATCAACGACAACTCCTGGTTCATTGCCGGAACGCCTTATGGTGTAGCCGGAATCTGGACCGGATATGACATTCCGGAGACCCTTTCCAGCACCCAGCACGCAAAACGCCTCTGGATGGCAATTATGGAACAGGTCCTTGAGCCTGTCGATCTCTCCAATTACAGTTACCCGCTCGATGAGAATGTGGTTTCTGCGACTTACTGTAGAGAAACCGGACTCCTTGCCGGCACACACTGCAAAAAGACTGCAACCGGATGGTACGTCCGTGACAAGCTTCCGACGACCTGCACGGATGAACATGAAGAGTCCAGTGACATTTCCTCCGGCATCAATTCTGAGCTAGAATCCGAGGTCAGCAGCGAGGTTTCCTCCGAGCCGGAGCCCACGCCGACGCCAAAACCGACCCCGACGCCGGCTCCGACACCGGAACCCACGCCGGAGCCCACGCCGGAACCGACGCCGGAACCCACGCCGGAACCGACGCCGGAGCCCACGCCCACACCGGAGCCGGAATCAAGTGACCCCAATGAGTCGCACGAGGCGCCGTAACTGTCAATTCGGATTGACGCGGCGTTTTGACGCCGTTTTACAGTCGCCCTGCCGAAAAGATCGGCGGCGAAAAGCTGGGCTGAATGCAAAAAATCTATGTGTCCTGGCATTTCGGATTTTGCACGATTCGCATGCTGCTTTTAAAATGCTCTCGCGATTGGGGCTTCCACATTTTGATTTTCAAAAAGCACACTTGCCGCAAGGTCGGTGTGCTTTTTCATTTGCAATCTGGCGGCCGGCGCTTCCGCTGAATCGGGAAGAAACGCGCCGGTCTGTGCGGATAACTTTATAAGAAAACGAACCGGACACTGTGCAGCATCCGGTTCATTCCAATTTCTGTTTTTTGTTTTAAGCCGTAATCCAAAATTCAGCTTGCGTTCCGCAGCTGCAAGCGCAGCTTATCGCTAATCATCGCCACAAATTCGCTGTTTGTCGGCTTTCCGCGTGTATTCTGAATGGTATAGCCGAAATAGGAATTTAAGATGTCGACATCTCCGCGATCCCACGCCACTTCAATTGCATGGCGGATCGCACGTTCCACGCGCGAACTGGTTGTTGCGTAGCGTTTGGCAACGCTCGGATAGAGCTGCTTCGTAATCGCGTTGATAATATCCGGGTTTTCAATTGCCATGATGATCGAATCGCGCAGATACTGATAGCCTTTAATATGCGCCGGGACCCCAATCTGATGCAGGATCTCTGTCACTTGGATTTTCAGAGAAACTGTGTCCTCTTCTGCTGCAAACGCTTTCTCCGGAATTCCGCGATCGATTCCGCAAAGGCGAATCATCCGCTCTGCAAGCGCCCGTGCCTGGAAGGGCCGAATCAAAAAGTATCCTGCACCCGCCGCAATGGCTTCTTTCTCCAACATCGGGCTTGCTGAATTTGAGGCAACGACAAAGAGCGGCCGCTTTTCGCCTTCTCCCACTGTATAGGCATTCAAAACGCCAATTGCATCTAGCCCGGGCATAAACAGATCCATCAGGACAATGTCCGGCTGTGCTTTTGGAAGTTCCTCCAGAACGGCCAGCCCGTTTTTTGCGACGAAACACAAGCAAAAACCCATTCGCTCGAAATCCGAACACATTTCTCTGGAAAATCCCTCTTTTTCTCCTGTAATCATAAGTTTTAGACTGTTCTCCATTTCAAATCCCCCAATTGTTGTGTTTTATGGGTTTATATTACCATATGCGGTTGATTTTGGCAATAGTATTTTTTGATTTTTTTCAAATTTTTTGGAAAAAATAAGAACAGTCCGCCATTTTCACGGCTTCTTCAGATTATGCGGCCGGATTTGACAAATTTTGATATTCCAAAAGCTGGTCAAACATGTTTTCCGCAAAGATTCCATAACCGCGTTCCGGTTCATTCAGAAAAACATGTGTCACGGCGCCAACCAATTTGCCATTTTGCAAAATGGGACTTCCGCTCATTCCCTGTACAATTCCGCCGGTGATCGAGAGTAGTTCTTCGTCCGTGACATGCAAAACCATGTTTTTGGTCTTGCGGCCATCATTTAAAGAGACGCTTTCAATTTCCACTTCAAAAAGCTGCGGGCCGCGGTTGTCGACCGTTGCAAGGATTTGTGCTTTTCCCGTTTTGATCTCCTGCTTCAGCGCAACCGGGATCGCGTTTTCTGCAGAAGGCTGATCGTAGAAGACACCATAGACGCCGGTGTCCGTATTGCCGAATAACGTCCCCACCGGTACGCCGGTCGGAAAATAGCCCTGCAGTTCTCCAGCTTCTCCACGCCGTCCCGGAATACAGCCGAGGATCGCCACATCTACGACGTCCCCGCTTCCCAAGGGCATCAGCTCGCTGGTATCGACATCACAGATGCCGTGTCCCAGTCCTCCAAAGAGGCCGGTTTCACTGTCGCAAAACGTCACCGTCCCGATTCCGGCCGTACTGTCCCGCACCCAAAGTCCGGCTTTATACTGATTGTCTACAGAAGATTTTACCGGCTGCAGCGTCGTTGTAAACGACTCTCCGGCCCTTTGATATGCAATCTCAATGGGATCTCCTCCACTTTTTCGCAAAAGCGCCGCAAAGTCATCATTGCCGGCAATCTCCGCTCCGTCGGCTTCCGTCAGGATATCCCCTTTTTGCAGACCGGCACGGTCCGCCGGACTGACTGCGCCGTCCGCACTCTGCACCTTTGCCGTTCCCACAACCATGACGCCGTCTGTAACCATTTTAATGCCGAACGGCGTTCCGCCGGGAACAACTTTCGGCGCCTCGATCACATGGACCGTAACCGTTTTAAGCGGAATACACTGCAAGAGCCGAACCTCTGCCGTATAGCTGCTGCCCGCAGCCGTAGAGAGATTGACCGTTTCCGCCTGCGCGGTATGCTGTGCTGAATACGCATGATTTTGAAAAGAAAGCGACTCGCCTTCCCGGACAAAAAAGCTTTCCGGAAGCTGTGTCTCCGCTACCACCGCGCCTGTACCGCCGGCCGCCGTCAAAACAGACAGCATCGCTGCCGCCGACCGAAACAGCGACCTGCCGGTAAAATGCTTTTTTATCCAATTGCGCTTCCATTTGAAATTATGATTCATTGTAAATTCCCTCCCTCCTTCTTTACTCTGCCACAACCGCTCACACTTTATTTTGACAATTCCCACCGGGCGATACCCGATTCGAGCGGACATTTGGGACTTGGATAGCTCTTCTCCCGCAAGCAGAAATTCAGGAAAAACCGGAAAAAATTTACAAAAAATCCGATACAGAACCTTCTGCACCGGATTTTCGTCTGATGAAATTGTATTTAGCGTTCCCGCCGTTTTTTCAGCTTTTTGGCAATTACAATTCCGACATACACTGCAGCAAACGCAACCAGAATGATGACCAGCGTTGCCGTATCTCCCGGTCCGCCCATTTTCACTTCTGCCCACAGCGTATCGAGAAGCGTACTGGTTTCCTTCGGAAGGTCCGTAAAGATCTCGGATTGCGCAAGGATTTCCTCCGGCGGGTAGTAAATCGGGTTGTTTACCGTTTCCTCATCCATGAGTTCCTTGGCCTCGCTGATCGGCGTCGAGTACCCGATATACTCTGAATTCGCTGCCGCAACTTCCGGCTCACATAGGAAATTGATATAAGCCTCGGCTTCCGTCTTGTGCACACTGTCGATCGGAATGCACATCGCGTCGACAAAAAAGTTTGTGCTTTCGCCCTTCGGAATCACAAAGCCGATATCCTCGTTGTCCTCGCAAAGGATCGCTGCATCGCCGGCATAATACGGCGCAAGCCAGGCCTCGCCGCTTTCCATTTTATCAAAGATCTGGTCCATCACATAGGCCTGCACGAGCGGCTTTTGCTGTTTGAGCAAATCTGCCGCCGCATACCAATCCGCCTCGTCCGTCGTATTAAACGGAATCTTCAAGATGCTCTGTGCAATGGCAAACGCATCCCGTGGATTGTCAAACATCAAAATTTTTCCGGAATACCGCTCATCCCACATGGCTTCCCAGTTTTCCGGCTCCTCGACATAATTTTTGTTGTAAAACATGCCGACCAAACCCCAGGTAAACGGAACCGAATAGCGGTTTTCCGGATCATAGTCCTGATTCCGGAACTGCGCATCGATTTTTTCAAAATTGGGAATATTCTGGAAATCGAGTTCCGCAAGCATCCCCTCTTTGATCATCTTTGCAATCATATAGTCGGACGGAATGATGACATCATAGTTTGCACCACCGCCCGCCAGCTTTGCATAGAGCGCTTCGTTTGTTTCATAGGTCGTATAATTGACCTCGATTCCGGTCCGACGGGTAAATTCCGCATTGACGTCCATCGTTCCGTCGACGCCGTTGGAGATATATTCCCCCCAGTTATAAACATTGATGACGACACCGGTTTTGGGCGCGTCCTGCGTTTCCGCCGCAAAAGCGGCCGGCGCCATGGGAAGCAAAAGAAGCAGCGTCAGCAAGAGAAGCAAAATCCGCTTTTTCAATGCGTGCCGCCCCCTTCCGAAAGCACCTTTTTGGCAGCGCGCTGATCCTTTGCCTGCCGCATATTGACAATAATCAGAAGGATCATAATCACAACAAACATCAGCGTTGAGAGCGCATTAATTTCAGGGCTGATCCGCTTGCGCGTCATGGAATAAATATAGATCGACAGCGTCTGCGTCGTTCCGCTCGCAAAATAGCTGATGATAAAATCATCGATCGAGAGCGTAAAAGCCATAATAAAGCCTGTCACGATTCCCGGCATGATCTCCATCAGCACAACCTTAAAAAAGGCGGAAATCGGTGTGCAGCCGAGATCCTGCGCCGCCTCATAGAGGTTCGCATCCATCTGTCTGAGCTTCGGCAAAATGGAAAGAATCACATACGGCAGACAAAAGGTAATATGCGCCAGAATCAGGGAAACCATTCCGAGAGACGCCCCGCCCATCTGCCGCGCGACAAACACAAAGAGCAGCATCAGAGAGACGCCGGTCACGATTTCCGGATTGACCATCGGGAAATTGGTCAGATTCATGACCAGTTTCTGTTTCCATTTTTTCATGCCGTTGATTCCGATCGCCGCAATCGTACCGAGCACCGTCGAAACGACCGCCGCAACCACCGCGATAATCAGCGTGTTTTTGAGCGCGTCAAGAATCATGCCGTCCTGAAAGAGACGGCGGTACCACCGCAGGGAAAATCCGTAGAACACCGAACGGCTCATGGTATCGGTGTCGTTGAACGAAAAAACAATCAACACCACAATCGGCGCATAGAGGAACAGGAAAATCAGCACGGTGTAAATTTTGGAGAGCACCTTCACAGCATCATTCCCCCTTCCATGTTTTCGCTGCCGTCATCAAACTGGTTCATAATGCCCATGCAGATCAAAATCAAAACCATCAGAACCAGAGAGATCGCCGAACCGAGATTCGGATTGTAGGCATTTCCGAGGAACTGCATATCAATCAGGTCGCCGATCAGGAGGTTGCCCCCGCCGCCGAGCATTTTGGAAATAATAAACGTACTGACCGAAGGGACAAACACCATTGTTACGCCGGAAATCATTCCCGGCATGCTCATCGGCAAAATGACCCGCAAAAACACCCGCAGCCGGTTGGCGCCGAGATCCTGCGCCGCCTCGATCACGCTCCCGTCAATTTTGGTCAAAATCGAATACAGCGGCAAAATCATGTAGGGAATATAGTTGTAAACCATTCCGAGCACCACCGCGCCCGCTGTATTGATGAGCTTCACCGGCGGAAGTCCCAACGCGGTAAGCGCCGTGTTAATTAGGCCGCTGTCCTCTAAAAGCGTCATCCAGGCATAGGTCCGCAGCAAAAAGTTCATCCACATCGGCAGCATCACCAGCATAATCATGACATTCTGCCGGCGCGCGTGCGTGTGCGCGATAATATAGGCCAGCGGATATCCCAGGATCAGAGAGATCAGCGTTGCCAGCGCGCCCATCCAGATCGAGCGCAAAAACACGTTGGAATACTGTCCGACCTTTGCGATATTTTCCAGTGTAAACTGGCCGCTTTTATCCGTAAATGCAAAAAACACAACCAGAATCATCGGGACAACAATAAAAATGATCATCCAAATGATATAGGGAAGCGATGCCGTTTTTGATTTCATTCTTCCGCTTCCTCCTCTTCCGGAGGCGCCATCTGCAGATCCTCCTCCATCTCATCGCTGAATGTCGAGTAGTCGCCGAACGTTCCGGAATATTCGGATTTCTTCATCACGTGGATGTCATCCGGCGTCAGGGAGATGCCAATCTCCTGGCCGACCTCCTGACCGTAAATGGACTGGATCATCCATTTGAATCCGCGTACGTCCACAATAATCTCGTAGTGTACGCCCTGGAAGTTCACGCTTGTCACTGTTCCGCGCAGCGGGCTTTCCTCCGGACGCGTCACTTTAATGTCCTCCGGGCGGATTACGACATCCACCGGTTCCCGTTTTCCAAACCCTTTGTCGAGGCAGGCAAACCGACAGCCTGCAAATTCTACAAGATAATCCTCCAGCATCACAGCGTCGAGGATATTACTCTCGCCGATAAAATCCGCAACAAATGCATTGCGCGGCTCGTTGTAGATGTCCTCCGGCGTTCCGATCTGCTGGATTACGCCCTTATCCATGACGACTACCGTATCGGACATGGAAAGCGCTTCCTGCTGATCGTGCGTGACAAAGAGGAAGGTGATTCCTGTCTGCTGCTGGATTTTTTTCAGCTCCGTCTGCATGTCCTTGCGCAGCTTTAAATCCAGCGCGCCAAGCGGCTCGTCCAGAAGCAAAACCTTTGGGTCGTTGGCAAGCGCCCGGGCGATTGCCACGCGCTGCTGCTGTCCGCCGGAAAGGCGGTTGACACTGCGGCGCGCAAAGCCGTTCAAGTCGACCAGATCCAACATGTGTCTGACGGTCTCGTCAATCTCTTTTTCCTTCTTCTTTTGGATCCGCATGCCGAATGCGACGTTTTCATACACATTCAGGTGAGGAAACAACGCATAGCGCTGGAAAATCGTATTGACTTCCCGCTTATACGGCGGAAGATCCGTAATTTTCTGATCGTTAAAATAGACCTCACCCGAATCCGGTGTTACAAACCCGCCGATAATGCGCAGGGTCGTCGTTTTTCCGCAGCCGGACGGGCCGAGCAATGTCACAAATTCTCCGTCCCGAATATTGAGATTAAAATCCTTCAGAACCGGCTCTCCGTCAAACGCCACCGTAATATTCTTCAGCGAAATAATTACATTCCCTTTCACCTGCTTGCGTCCCCTTTCCTTTGCTTGATACCCGGATTTCAGCCTGTCAGCCGCAAAGCGCCTGTTTTTAAACATAAAAAACAACCGCGGTTCTGCGGTTTTTCCTTCTGCGCATGCGCTTTTTTCAGAACCGGGCGTTCTGCCTTAACAGCCCGCGGTTCCGTCTTTTCTGCCGCTAATTTGGAAACCTGAAATCCACCATAACAAAATATAGTTCAAAATTCCTTATATGTCAATGTTTTTCGACATTTTTCTTTATTTTCCCGATTTTGAGATATCGGCATATCGAAAATCTTCTTTCTTCTCCGTTTTTCTCCGAAATTCTCTGATTTCCCCAAAAAGCATTTCAAATATTTGTTTTCATGATTTTTTACAATTTCGGCGAAACTTTTTAACCATTGACATCTGAAATTCCGCATGTTATAATCCATCTGTATTAATCGAAATAATACAGTTAAAACAGGAGGCCTGGCGATGGTATTTATTCTGGATCAGAAAAGCCGGTATCCAATTTATGAGCAGCTCTACCAGTCTGTGACGCGTATGGCTGCGCTCGGCGCACTGGAACCCGAGGAGCAGCTGCCTTCCGTCCGCGCGCTCGCCCAGGATCTCGGCGTCAACCCCAATACGGTACAAAAAGCCTACCAGATGTTAGAGCACGACGGCGTCATTGTCTCGATTCCGGGAAAGGGTTCCTTCCTTTCTAAAGAGGGCAATGCCGGCTCACTCTGGCGCACGCAAATTCTGCACAAACTGCATGATGATATTTCGGAAGCCGCAGACAGCGGCGTCGAAAAATCCGAGCTGCATACCCTTGTGGATGTCTGTTACGAAGAAAGGGGGCAAAAACATGATTGAGATTCAGTCTCTCGTCAAGTCTTTCGGATCCTTCCACGCACTTGACGGTATTTCTTTTCAAATTGCACGCGGATCCGTTTTCGGCTTGGTCGGCTCTAACGGTGCCGGAAAATCCACCCTGCTGCGCACACTTGCCGGCGTTTATGAACCCGACGGCGGCGTGGTAACCATTGACGGCGCGCCGCCTTTTGAAAACAGCGCGCTGAAAGGCCGCCTGATTTTCATCCCGGATTATCCGTATTTTCTTCCGCAGACGACGCTGCTGGATTCCGCTATGCTGTATCGGAGCCTTTATCCAAACTGGGATGAACAGACCTTTTCCAAGCTCTGCTCCATGTTTCCGATTGATGCGACACAGAAAATCCACAACATGTCAAAAGGCATGCAGCGGCAGGCGGCACTGATTCTCGGGCTTTCCACCTGTCCGGAATATTTATTCCTGGATGAAATCTTTGACGGTTTGGACCCCGTTATGCGCCAACTGTTAAAACAGCTGGTTTCCGGAGAGGTTGTGAACCGGAATATGACGGTTGTGGTGGCATCGCACAATCTGCGGGAACTGGAAGATTTTTGCGATCACATCGGCCTGATGCACCGCGGCGGCATTCTTTTTGAGAGCGAAATTGATGAACGCAAACTGGGCATCTATAAGCTGCAGGCCATCTTCCGGCCGATGCCCGATATGAAAGCGTTTGACACCCTCCAGATTGTCAAGCTGGAGATTCGCGGATCGCTGATCAGCCTGGTCGTCCGCGGAAACAAAGAAGAAATTCTCGCGCAGATTGATGCGCTGCATCCGGTATTTTCCGAAATCATTCCGCTCACGCTGGAAGAAGTCTTTATCAGTGAAATGGAGGTGGCCGGCTATGACCTTAATAACATCCTACCGTAAACGCGTCCTCCGGGAATTTTCCGCGATTTTTCGGTTTTCCTTGCGGAAACTCCGGGGAATGCTGTTCCTGTATGGATTCCTGCAGACGATCCTGCTTCCCCTTCTGCTTTTACTGAATATTGAGAGCACCCGCAATCGTCCCCTTTCCCATACGGTGCCGAGTTCCGCATTTTATGATGCCCTGCGGGTACTGTTCGGCGTCACTGCCGTACCGCTCATGCTCATTTTCTCCGTCGTGTTTGTGCTGCAGCTTTTTCGCTATCTGCACGGAAAACGCAGCGTCGATTTCTTTCATGCCCTGCCGGTAGGCCGGACGCCGATGCTTCTGGGAAAATACTGTGCAGGACTTTTTTCTCTGCTGGTACCGTTTCTCTGCAATGTCCTGCTGTGTACGCTGATCGGTATTCTGTACCGCGTGTTTAACTGCGCCATTCTGCTGTGGCTTCTTTCCGAAACCCTGTGGTTCCTTTTGATGACGATTTCCTGCTTTACCTTCGCCATGCTTATTGCGGTATGCAGCGGGACCACGATGGAAATGATGCTCTCCGGGATTTTCATCAGCGTTTCCTGGCCGCTTGCGGTCCTTCTGCTTTTGGTTCTGGCAGAATGCCTGCTTCCCGGTTATGCGTCGAGCTACAACATCGCAGCGATCATGGCGTTTTCCCCACCTGCTGCGGCATTCGTTCCGTTTGCCGCCTCTATGATCGGCGACAGTTATACCGGTATCGTCCCGGTTAGTTTTACCGTCTGGTGGATCGTTCTGCCGATTCTCATGCTGGTTGCCGCGATTGCTGTGTACCGGCGCAGAAAAAGTGAATCTGCCGAAAACACCATCTCCATGCCGGCCATTAAAATTTTCATCCGCATGATCACCACTTTTGCCGCCGGACTTGGATTCGGATTTCTTCTGTATATGTTCTTTTCCGACGAAAAAGCCTTTTTTATCGGCGTATTGGCCGGGTCTGTCGCCGCGCATGTCGTCGCCGAAGCACTTTACAGCCGCGGATTCAAAGGCATGCTGAAAAGCTTCCGCTGGTATGCTGTTCCGGCAGTCCTTCTGGTTCTTTTTTATTGTTCTCTGGCAACCGGATTTTTCGGATACGACACCAAAATTCCAAAAGCAGACGAGCTTGTCAGCACACAAATTGAACTTCCGCAGCTTTATCCCGTATCGACCGATGAAAACAGCGAGTCCTTCGTCTCCTATTCGTATCATCAAGGTGATTTCTGCGATGAAAACGGACGCATTCTCGCCTCTGTTCTCCCGACGGCAGAGGATTCGGACACCTTTGATAAAATTTTGGATCTGCATCAACTCGCCATTCAAAACATCCGCTCTACGCGGTATCCCTATCAGTTCCAGTTCCAAAACTCCAGCCTTTTTGGGTCCAACGAAACGGTAAAATTCCGGTATCGGCTGAAAAATGGATCCACATTTTCCCGGACATTTTCTGTTCCCTGGAACGGAACGTTCTACGAGGAATTCTGCAAAAAAAGCCAGGCGCTTTCCGCCAGCGAAACCTTTTTGAAACAGTCCAACCTCGCCTATTATCTGGAACCTGCATTTATTGAGTCAATCGACCTCAGCGGAATCTGGTCCTCCCAAACGCTCAAACCCAACGACGCCGTAAAAGCGGAGCTTTTGAAGGCGCTGGTTGCGGACAGCGGCAAGTTTGGATATTACGTTTACGCGGAAGATTCGGAAACCGCCACCAAAACCGAAGGAATCCCGGAAATTTCCGTTTCCCTGAACCTGAAATCTTCCTTTATTCCAAGCCAGGGCAGCGTGCTCTCCCATCTTCTCGGCGATCATTCCGGGCCTGTCGTTTATAAGGGGAGCGGCTCTAACTTTCCCATCAATCCCGCGTGCACACACACACTTGCATTTTTTGAAAAAGAAGGATGGGATCTCACCGCGCTGAACGAAGCGCCGGAATACGGTCTGGACGAATAAAAACGGCCTTTCCGCACATCTGCATTTTGGGCTGGAATCCGCGACCGCTTTTGTGTGCCCAACAGCCGGTAGAAATGCTCTGCGCCGGCCAGCTGTTTTGATCCTGACCGCTCTTTCAACAAAAACCAAAAAGCAGCAAAAAGGACGCTTCCGACCGGAAGCGTCCTTTTTTATGGTCTCATTTAGGCAAATTGGGTCTCATCCAACTGCACGATGCCCGCTTCGCAGAGCTTTTGCAGTGACATCAGAATTCCCAGCTTTGCATGCTGCCAAGTCAGGCCGCCTTGAAAATAGACGGCGTACGGCGGACGGATCGGCCCGTCTGCGCTCAATTCAATCGACGACCCCTGGACAAAGGCGCCGGCCGCCATGATCACATCCGAATCATACCCCGGCATCGGCCAGGGCTCCGGCACCACATAGCTGTCCACCGGCGCTGCCGCCTGAATGCCTTTGCAAAACGCGATCACACCTTCCGGCGTTCCGAAGGTGATCGCCTGAATAATATCGTGCCGGGACTCCGAACCGTTCGGAATCACCGAAAATCCTAACTGTTCATAAAGATTCGCCGCAAACACTGCGCCCTTGAGCGCACTGGCCACAACGGTAGGCGCCAGGAACAGGCCCTGATAAAATGCCGGCATCAACCCGAGGTTTGCACCGACCTCCTGCCCGAGGCCCGGCGCGCTGAGCCGATAGGCGCACTGCTCCACACAGGCCTTTGTGCCGCAGATATAGCCGCCGATTGGCGCCAAACCGCCGCCCGGGTTTTTGATCAGCGAGCCAACAATCATATCTGCGCCGACATCTGAAGGCTCAATTGTCTCTACAAATTCCCCGTAGCAGTTATCCACCATGCAGATTACAGCGGGCTTTATCGATTTGACAAAGGCAATCAGTTCCCCAATCTGCCGGACAGAATAGGTCGGACGCGTCTGGTAACCTTTGGAGCGCTGGATGGTGACCAGTTTTGTTTTTTCGTGAATCGCCTGCCGGATTCCTTCATAGTCAAAAGAATTGTCCGGCAGCAAATCGACCTGCCGGTAAGAAATCCCGTATTCCTTGAGGGATCCCACCGAATCGCGGATTCCGATCACTTCTTCCAGCGTATCATACGGCTTTCCTGCCGGAGAAAGCAGCTCGTCCCCGGGACGCAGATTGGCTGCCAGCGCAACTGCCAGCGCGTGTGTCCCGCACGTAATCTGCGGCCGCACCAGCGCCGCCTCTGTATGGAAGCAGGAAGCATAGACTTTTTCAAGGTTATCCCGGCCGGCGTCGTCGTAGCCGTAACCGGTTGTCGCCGCGAAATGTGTTGCGTTTACCCGGTTTTCCTGCATGGCGCCGATCACTTTCATCTGATTATATTCCGCAACCCGGTCAATCTCCCGAAAGCGTTCCTGCAGTTTCTCCAAAACGTGCTCTCCGAATCGGTATACCGTCTTGTCAATTCCGAGTTTTCGGTACATGGTTTCCAGTTCCATATCTGCTCCCCCATCGTGCTCTGTCCTGCATCATTTTCTGCTGGCCAAACCGGATTGGTTCCGGCTCCAGAACGTTCGTCAAGTTCCGAATTATTATACAGTTTCTGTCGTTGTCTGTCAATTTTCTGTCGTTCAACGCCTTTTATTTGACAACCGGAAAAAGGTATTGTATCATCGAAGATAGCGTATCCTTTTTTGGAAGGATGATCTTTTTCTGGGAGGCCTTTTCATGTTGCTTTCTGCACTTTTAACAGATCTTACTTATACCGGCGATTATCCGTCAGTCGAAATTTCCGACATCATTATCGACTCCCGGCGCGTAAAACCGGGCTGTGCCTTTGTTTGCCTGCGGGGTTCTGCCGTAGACAGCCATCAATATGCCGCACAGGCCGCAAAAGACGGCGCCGCTGTCATTTTTGCGGAATATCCGGTAGAAGCAGATGCACCGGTGCTGCTGGTTCCGGATACCCGGCGTGCGCTGGCATTGCTTTCCGCTGCCTTTTTTGGCCATCCTGCCCGCAGACTGACCACAATCGGCATTACGGGCACAAAGGGAAAAACCACGACGTCCTATATGATCCGCTCCATTCTGGAAGCTGCCGGGCATAAAGTTGGCATGATCGGAACCATCGGCGTCGTAATTGACGGCAAAACCATCCCGATCAACAATACGACACCGGAATCCTACGATGTCCAGCGCTATCTAAAAGAAATGGCGGACGCCGGGTGTGATTTCTGTGTCATGGAGGTTTCCTCCATCGGACTGAAAGGCCACCGTGTGGATGGCATGACCTTTGACGTCGGTCTGTTCACCAACTTCTCTCCCGACCATATCGGCGGCAGTGAACACCGCGACATGGAAGAGTACTTATATTGTAAGAGCTTATTGTTCCGTCAGTGCCGCACCGGCGTCGTAAATATTGACGACGAAAATTGCGAAGGCGTCCTTGCCGGACACACCTGCCAGGTCGAGACCTATGGTTTTTCCGAACGCGCACAGCTGCGCGCCGCGGATGACCACCTGATTTCAGAACCGGGTTATCTCGGCGCCGGCTTTACGGTTTCCGGCGCGCTTACCGGCACGCTGCGCGTCTGTATTCCCGGCACCTTCAGCGTCTATAACGCACTCGCCGCAGCAGCCGTCTGCCGCCTGTTCGACATCACGCTTTCTCAGATCCAGCAGGGCCTTGACACCGTCAAAGTCAAGGGACGCGTCGAACCGGTTCCGGTTCCCGGAAACTACACGCTTCTGATTGACTATGCGCACAACGCGGTCAGCATGGAAAACATTCTCGGGACTCTGAGTGAGTATCATCCCAAACATCTGATCTGCCTGTTCGGCGCAGGCGGAAACCGTCCGAAAATCCGGCGGTATGAGATGGGAGAAGTGTGCGGGCATATGGCGGATCTCTCTGTCATCACGGCAGATAACTCCAGATTTGAAAATGTGATGGATATCATTGCGGATATTAAAACCGGTATGGCGAAAACGACCGGAAAATATGTCGTGATCCCCGACCGGCGGGACGCCATCCGCTACTGCATCGAAAATGCACAGGACGGCGATATCATCGTTCTTGCCGGAAAAGGGCATGAGGATTATCAGGAAATTGCAGGCGTCAAGCACCACTTTGACGAGCGGGAGGTCATCGCAGAAATTCTGCAGACGCACGGCACCCTTCCGCCTGTCCAGCCGGAGGAGGAATCGCTATGAACTTAAGCGTACGGGAAATTCTCAACGCCTGCGGCGGCACGCTGCTGTGCGGCAATCCGGATGCGGAAGTAACCGGCGTAAAGGTTGACAGCCGTGAAGTGATCCCCGGGGACCTCTTTGTTCCGATCAAAGGGGAACGGATTGATCCGCATCTCTATATTGATGCAGTTTTTGAAGCCGGCGCTGCCGCTTCGTTTACAGAAAATCCAAAAGAGCCCCTTCGCAGCGGTGCGCTGATCTATGTTGAACAGACGCTTCCTGCGCTGCAGAAACTTGCCGCCGCTTACCGCGCGCAATTCTCGATTCCGCTTGTCGGCATTACAGGCAGCGTCGGAAAAACAACCACCAAAGAAATGGTTGCGCTGGCGCTCTCGGCCGGAAAGCGGGTCATGAGCACCAAAGGAAACCAAAACAGCCAAATCGGGCTTCCGCTGACGATGTTCCAGCTGGCACCCGAAGACGAAGCGGCGGTCATCGAGATGGGTATGAGCGAATTCGGAGAGATGAGCCGCCTTGCCGCCGTTGCAGCGCCGACGCTTGCGGTTATGACCAACATCGGCCTTTCCCACATCGGGCAGTTACATACGCAGGAAAATATCCTGCACGAAAAGCTGCATATTACAGACGGATGGGGTCCCGGGAACATCCTGTTCCTCAACGGGGATGATCCCCTGCTTGCTCCGCTGCACGGGCATTTGCCGTTCCAGACGGTGACCTACGGCACCGGCGAAACCTGTATCTGGCGCGCCTGCGGCATCGTGCCCTACGGAGATGGGCTTTCCTTCCATATTCTTTATCCCGGCGGCATTGTCCATGTTGATCTTCCGGTTCCGGGAATGCATCATGTCCTTAACGCGGCAGCAGCGGTCGCCGTTGCCGCTGCATGCGGAATTTCCCCACAGGCAGCAGCCGCTGCGCTCAGTCGGTATACCCCGCCTGCCATGCGTCAGCAGATTCATCACGCCGGCGACATCACGATTATTGACGACACGTATAACGCCAGCCCGGATTCTGTTCGCGGCGGGATCGATGTCCTCTGCGGGCTGAAAACACCCGGCAAGCGCATCGCACTGCTTGCCGACATGCGGGAATTAGGGGAACACTCCCGGGAGGCGCACGAAAGTGTCGGGGCTTATGCCGCACAGCGCGGTGTGGATCTCGTGATCACCATCGGAGAAGAGAGTCTGGCAACTGCCCAAGCGGCGCAGGCCGGCGGTATCTCGTGTCATTGCTGTAAAGAAAACACCGAGGCCGCAGAACTTCTTCTTTCTCTTCTTAAGCCCGGCGACGCAGTATTGGTTAAAGGATCGCGCGGAATGCACACCGAAACGGTCGTGAAAACCCTGCTGCAAAAATTGTAATTGGAAAAGAAAGGCAGTTTTCCGTACACACGATCGGCAAAGCTGCCTTTCCTTTATTGGTTTTGATAAAAAATTTGGTTTTTTGCAAAAGTTTTTTTGAAAAATACGGATTTTTTTCGTCTCAGGCCTTGCACTCTGAGACTTTCCGTGTTACAATAGTAACAGTTTTGTTACCATTGTAAAAAAATTGTAATTGACAAGGCAGTTTTACACGGCCTTTTATCATTCCAAAAAACACGGAGGATCTACGTTTTGAAAAAGAATGCCAAACGATTTATCGTCATCATTTTAATTGCAGCAGTAATTGTCTCCTCTTCGCTGGTGTTTTCCGGCGGTGTCGGTGTCGATGCTGCGACTGCAACCGGTGTTGGGCTTTCTGAGCATTGCCTCAACGCCTATTATGAAGGTTGGTCTTATATCTACGGCGCCATGTCTTACGGAGCAGTTGACTGCTCGGGTTTGATTATGCTGTATAACGGTGTCGGCGGCATCCGGACAGATATGATGGCTGCCTCTCCGGAGACCGGATCCATCGGTTCCCTGCCCCGGATTCATGGTCTCGGACTTTATCAGCCCGGCCATGTCGGTGTCTATGTCGGCAGCGGAATGGCCGTTGACGCGCGGGATGAATATTCCGGCGTGTGCTATGATTCAGTTTATAGCAAAAGCTGGACCAACTGGTTTAAAGTCGCTGGCGTGAGCTATCCGGACACCGGATTTGTTTCCTTTAACGGCAGCATGTTCTATTATGAAGATGGCCAGTATGTTGTGGATACCACCCGCACAGTGGACGGCGTGACCTATTCGTTTGGCTCTTCCGGTGCAGCAGTCAGCGCCTATGACAGCAACGGAAATTCGGTAGATATCGGTTCTTCGGCAGGAAATTCCATGGCTAACAATTCGATTGCAGCGCCGACGACTCCGGATCCGGATCCGGAACCCTCTTATGACGAGCCTTCTTACGATGACGATTCCTCCAGCGATGCTGAGGCTGAAGCCGAAAAGGCTGCGCAGGAAGAAAAGAAGAAGCAGGA
The DNA here is from genome assembly GCF_014384705.1 of Yeguia hominis. GTDB lineage: Bacteria > Bacillota > Clostridia > Oscillospirales > Acutalibacteraceae > Yeguia > Yeguia hominis. The sequence goes on from NZ_JACRSN010000013.1 coordinate 40,797, forward strand.
AGAAGAGAAGAAACGTCTGGAAGAAGAAAAGAAGAAGCAGGAAGAAGAAGAAAAACGCCTTCAGGAAGAAGCCGCTCAGCGCGAAGCCGATGAAAAGGAAGGCTCTGCCGCAGCGTTTTTGACCACAATGGCGCTCAATGATCCTTACAATCAGGTCGAGCCGGAAACGCAGGCTTTGGTGGCCAACGCAGATACGCAGGATTTGAAATCGAATGATCAACCGGAAGTCACCCTTCCGAAAGAAGAAAGCACAACCACGGTTGTGGAACAGAGAGCCTTGATCGGCGAGGAAGCTTTGGTGCAGCAGCGCACTTCCGGCGCCACACAGGGCCATCCCCTCGCTTTTGTTTTCATTCTTTTCGCAACTGTTTTGAGTGCGTTCGGATTCTTCGTGGTTGAACGCCGTATTTGGAAAAATAAAAAACACAGCTATGCTTTTGTACGGGATTTGACTTCCCGAAAAGCGTCTTCCAATCGGAAAAATATGTTTTAATCTTTGACTGTAATCCTTCTGGGATTGGCAAGTGAAAACCTCCGAAAGGAACGTGGACATCCGCAGTGTCCACGTTCCTTTTTTCTTTTTGCTGCAATTCAAAATGGCACGCAAGCGTTTTTTCAAAATGTGAAGCCACCCAAAGCCGACCGAATAAGGTAAGATAAGTTGCGCAAATTGAAAAGAGGATAAAAGAAGACATAGTTTGCAGACTCTGGTAGAATGAAGTCACAACACAAACATTCAAAAGGAGACAGCAAACGATGTCCGAGAAAATTGTATAGCTAAATGAGGAAGTAATCAAGGGGCAGATCAAAGAATTAGTCCGCAGCAGCGCGGAAGAAACCCTGAACGAGCTGCTGGAAAAGGAGGCGGAGTCTCTGACGCAGGCGGCCCGCTGCGAGCGCAGCGAGGCTCGTCAGGGCTATCGCAGCGGCCACTATGACCGGAACCTCACCACGACCTCTGGCGATGTCACGCTCCATATGCCGCGGCGCAAGGGCGTGTCCTTCGAGACGGCCATCATCGAGCGGTATCGCCGCCGGGAGAGCAGCGTGGAGGAGGCTCTCATCGAGATGTACCCGGCAGGCGTTTCCGTACGCCGTGTGGAGGACATCACGGAGGCTCTGTGGGGCAGTAAGGTCTCGCCTGCCACCGTCAGCGAGCTGAACAAGAAAGCCTACGTCCACATTGAAGACTGGCGGAACCGGTCACTGCAGGGCGGACGGTATGCGTATGTCTACGTGGACGGCATCTACCTGCGCCGCAACTCGGGCGGAGAATACGAAAATGCTGCCATTCCGGCGGCAATTGCCGTGAATGAGGACGGGTTTCGTGAGGTTCTGGGCGCTGCCCCGAGGGGATGAAAGAGGACAAGGCCAGCTGGGTCAGCTTCTTGCAGCGGCTGCGCGGGCGGGGTCTAGACGGCGTGAAGCTCATCGTCGGCGACAAGTGCATGGGGATGCTGGAGGCCGTGGGCGAAGTGTTTCCGGAGGCCAAATACCAGCGCTGCATCGTGCATTTCTACCGCAATGTTTTCTCCGTTGTGCCAAAATCAAAGGTCAAAATTGCAGCGAAAATACTCAAGGCGATCCACGCGCAGGAGAGCAAGAAAGCCTCCCGCGAGAAGGCAAGAGCTGTCGTTGCCAAGTTAAAAACAATGAAGCTGAAGGAGGCTGCCAAGAAGGTCGAGGACGGCATTGAGGAACCGCTGACCTACTGTGATTTTCCCAGCGAGCACTGGACGCGTATCCGCACCAACAATGTGATCGAACGGCTGAACCGTGAGATCCGCCGCAGGACGTGTGTGGTGGGAACGTTCCCCGATGGGAACTCTGCGCTGATGCTGGTCTGTGCAAGGCTGCGTCATGTGGCGGGAACGCAGCGGGGCAACAAGAAGTACATGAATATTCACTGTGTGTTTTCTTCTCTGTTGACGGTTTACCAGCTGATTTGCTTTCTTCATTTTCTTTCATTTCGGAAGAAACAGCAGAAGTGGATTCTTCATTGTTGCTAGTCGAAGGGTCTTCTTTTGTCCCGCAGCCAGTGATTACACTCACCAATAGAGCAAGCATTAATGCAATTGAAATGATTTGTTTTGTTTTCATATAAATCCTCCTGTGCCTAAATAATCGGCATTTATTTTGGTGATTATATTATACTGGCGACCTCGCACCATATTGGGTACATAACAAAACAGAGCCGCATTTTTTGCAGCTCTGTTCGTTATTTTTGTTCAGTTGAATAAATCTCCTACGCATTTTTTACAGTGGTAGTGGTCATCATATTCTACTAAATAATTCCCAATATCAAATGCCTCTATAATCTGAGATAGAACATTGTCACGATGTATACAAGGGTCAATGTAAATGATTGAGTGATTCTTTTCCTCGTCCCATAAAACCCTTCCACGAGGGTAATCAAATGTACTCTCCGCTTTTGAAATGATCGTCATATAGCTGATCATGACCGTATGAGTTATCCAATTTTCTAACTTGTTCCCGGCCTTCTACAAGGGGACAGGCATTATAAATTAGCTTTCCATGAATATAGAAAAATGGACCTATTTGTGTCATACTACCCTCATCTTATGGATTTATTGCCAATAATCTTGCTTCAACATCATCAAACGCGATGTTACATTCTTCTGTTCCATCTGCCATCAGAAATCTAAAGCAGCAATCATCTTGATACATAACTTTTACGACAGGTTCATCTTCATTACCCAAGTAAAAATATGGTTGTTCAATATTAGTCTTTGCTCTTTGGTAGATTACTGAACCTAAAGCACCAAAAGTCTTTCCTTTTAGTTCATAATACTTACAAAGCGAAAATAGTTCTGCGTGATAGCCAGTTATTGCGGAACCAGGAATAAGATCAATTTCGTAGTTATCTTCGCTATTCTTTTTATGCGGATACTGCGTGGTTTCATTATTCCATCTTAAAAATCTGTCTTTTCCAAGAGCATTAACTTCAGTATTCTTTAAGATATCTGCGCAGTCAATAATAAGTTTTCTCCACATTGGGATTGAACTATCACGAGCTTGCGCTATAGCTAACAAGCTACTTTTTGCGTTAGATTTGTCAAACAGAGGATCATCAATGACCGCTCTAAAATAGTCTCGCAAATCACATGAAACCATTCCATAAGGATGATAAGCGTTATTGCCACTTGCCTTTTCTTTAAGAAATCTTCGCCAGCTATTATCTCGATCAGCATTAGCGTGTTTTCAGTGATACTTCCATCTAACACTTTATGAATTGTATCAAGCAAGGCAGCCGTTGTGCGAAGTAATACTGTTGTTCCATAGGAAGCCCTTGTGCCACCGCACCCATTTCTAATTATGAGATTATCTTGAATATCATTTGTGTTAAGCAAAGCTCTATTGTTCACGAGTTGGCCTTCATTATCAGTGAATAGACATTCGTAACATCCGCGTCTCCCATAATCTACAGCAAGAATGTGGCTATACTTTCCGCCTGCTTCCAACCAAGCATACAAAACCGGAACATTACATTTTTCATTGTGTAATGTTCTGTTAAATAAAAGTTGTTGATCGCTACTTCCGATTGTGAAAACAATTAAATCTGCTTCTTTAGCTTCCTTAGAGAGGGTGTTAGAGTCGATATTGCTACTAATCCCTTCAACATAAATTTCTGGATGCAACATGCCCAGTTGGATTTCCAGTAATTTTGATTTATTCATGCCTATGCCAAAAGCAGCGAAAGCCCAGCGTAATATATTTTCTTCGGAAAGAATATGCACAATAGGGAAATCATCAGACGCCCGATAGCGAATCGGGTCCATGGGAATCTCACCCCTGCCGGGTTCTCCGCCAGCTCCGTAGAGAAGTATCATTAGCCCTGTAGCGTTTCATTGCCATATCCGTAGCTGTCGGATATTTCAGAATGGTTCGGAAACGCTCGCCACCTTGCTTCCCGTTATAACCTGGAGTGGCAGGAGGGTCTTGGCGCACCTTCATTCGGCTGGAGTTCTTGCTCCCGCACAGGAACGTATCTGATGAATGTGTATTTAGTTGTCAAAGTGCATCGAGGTTTTTTGTCCCTCAAAGAGTAGCCAGCGAGAAAGGCCAAAATGTGCGGGTAAATCGAAAAAAGTTGAAAAAATTTTTTCATAGACACCTCCGGTAAATAAAAAAAGCACCACATCAGAACGATGAGGTGCAATAAAAAAAGATAACGGGTATCTGATCAAGAAATGAACAGATACCCGTTTATAGGACTTATTTCAGGCGAAAAAGCCTGATTTTTGAAGCCGTGTTTTCATCAGTTTTCGATGCCGAAAACCCTTGATATTACTGGCTTTTTTGCTTAATTCCGCGAGTCTTTAATTGCAGCCTGTGCAGCAGCCAAACGCGCGATCGGCACACGGAACGGCGAGCAGGAAACATAATCGAGACCTGCATTGTGGCAGAACTCAACAGAAGAGGGATCGCCGCCGTGTTCGCCGCAGATTCCGAGATGGATGTCCGGACGGGTCTCGCGGCCAAGCTTTGCAGCCAGTTTCACCAGACGGCCAACACCCTTCTGATCCAAATGCTCAAACGGATCGGATTCAAAAATCTTCTTCTCGTAATATGCATCCAGGAACTTTCCGGCGTCGTCACGGCTGAAGCCGAATGTCATCTGCGTCAAATCGTTGGTACCAAAGCTGAAGAATTCCGCTTCTTTCGCAACTTCATCCGCCATGAGCGCTGCACGCGGGATTTCAATCATCGTACCGACTTCATATTTCATCGTCACACCGGCATCCGCGATCAATTTGTCCGCCGTGGTGGTTACGATCTTCTTGACATACTGCAGTTCCTTGACCTCGCCAACCAGCGGAATCATGATCTCCGGCCGAATCTGGATATTCTTTTCTTGCATCACATGGATTGCAGCTGTGATCACCGCAGTTGTCTGCATTTCCGCAATTTCCGGATAGGAAACCGCCAGACGGCATCCGCGATGTCCAAGCATCGGGTTAAACTCATGCAGGTTGGAGATGACCTCTTTGAGCTCTGCAACCGAAATGTCGAGTTCGCCCGCAATTTCTTTGATATCTTCTTCCTTCGTCGGAAGGAACTCATGCAGCGGAGGATCGAGGAAACGGATGACAACCGGGTGTTCTTCCATCACACGGAAGAGCGCCTCAAAGTCTCCCTGCTGATACGGCAGAAGTTTTGCGAGCGCCTTTTTACGGGTCTCAAGATCCTTCGCCACGATCATTTCACGCACAGCCTTAATCCGGTCGCCTTCAAAGAACATGTGCTCTGTACGGCAAAGGCCGATTCCCTCTGCGCCGAATTTTTTCGCCTGCGCAGCATCACGCGGCGTATCGGCATTCGTGTATACGTCCAAACGGCGGGCATCATCCGCCCACTTCATGAAGCGTTCAAAGTCACCGGAGATGGAAGCTTCCACCGTCGGAATCGCCTCTCCGTAAATATTCCCTGTCGAACCATCGATGGAAATGTAATCTCCCTCATGAATGGTCCGTCCGGCCAGTGTAAACAGTTTTGCATCGTAATCGACATTGATCTCGCCGCATCCGGAAACACAGCAGGTTCCCATGCCGCGCGCAACAACCGCCGCGTGCGAAGTCATACCGCCGCGTACGGTCAGAATGCCTTCTGCTGCCGCCATGCCTTCGATGTCTTCCGGAGAGGTTTCCAGACGCACCAGGACAACCTTTTCTCCGTTTGCGGCCCATGCTTTTGCATCTTCAGCCGTAAAGACCACTTTTCCGCAGGCAGCGCCAGGAGAAGCCGCAAGGCCCTTTCCAATTGCCTGTGCTTTTTTGAGTGCAGCAGCATCGAACTGCGGGTGCAGCAATGCATCGAGCTGTTTCGGATCGACGCGGAGAACTGCCTCTTCTTCCGAGATCATGCCCTCATCCACAAGGTCTACCGCAATTTTCAAAGCAGCAGCAGCGGTGCGCTTGCCGTTTCTGGTCTGAAGCATATAGAGTTTGCCATTTTCAATGGTGAACTCCATGTCCTGCATATCCTGATAATGCTGTTCCAGCGTATTTGCAATGGAAGCAAACTGCTTGTAAACTTCCGGCATCTGCTTTTCCAGGTCTGCGATTGGCTGCGGCGTACGGATACCCGCAACAACATCTTCGCCCTGCGCGTTGATGAGATACTCGCCGAACAGTTTCTTTTCGCCGGTTGCCGGATTCCGCGTAAAGGCAACGCCGGTTCCGGAGGTGTTGCCGGAGTTTCCGAACACCATCGACTGTACGTTTACCGCGGTGCCCCAATCGTAGGGAATTTCATTCATCCGGCGATACACATTTGCACGCGGGTTATCCCAGGAACGGAACACGGCCTTGACCGCTTCCATCAGCTGTACCTTCGGATCGGTTGGGAAATCTTCCCCTTTCTGCTGCTTGTAAAGCGTTTTAAAGCGGCAGACCAGATCCATCATATCGTCAGCGTCCAGTTCGGTATCGAGCTTAACGCCCTTTTCTGCTTTTTTGGCATCGATAATTTTTTCGAATTCGCTCTTCGGCTGTTCCATAACGACATCGGAGAACATCTGGATAAACCGGCGATAGGAGTCATAGGCAAAGCGCGGATTGTTCGTGAACGCCGCCAGTCCCTTGACAACGGTATCGTTCAGACCCAGGTTCAAAATCGTATCCATCATGCCCGGCATGGAAGCGCGCGCACCGGAACGGACCGAAACGAGGAGCGGATTTTCCGGATCCCCAAACTTTTTGCCGCAGATTTCTTCCATCTTTGCCAGATGGTCATAAATCTGCGCCTGGATGTCCGCATTGATCTGACGGCCATCCGTGTAATACTGCGTGCAGGCTTCCGTAGAAATGGTGAAGCCCTGCGGAACCGGCATTCCCAGTCCGGTCATTTCAGCAAGGTTCGCGCCCTTGCCGCCCAGCAGTTCCCGCATTTTTCCGTTACCTTCTGAAAAAAGGTATACGTACTTGTGACTCATTAGCATTGACCTCCTAAAAATTTACTTTCCCCATATTTTTTCCTTCTGATTGGAACAATTTATTATAGCAAAAATAACGGGAAATTTCCATCCTTTTTCATTGTGCAAATCGTTGGATGTTTGTGGAGATTTTAAAATAAAATAACCATGTTTTACAAAAGTGAAATTTATAAAAAAATATCGTCTGTTTCCGCTTGAAAAAATATATTTATGTGCGATAATATAAATAAGTATTGTCCTTCTGACCTTTTCCCATATTTTCAAGTTATAACTGGTCATTTTTTCGAAGTGCTTGTCTCTTTTGTGTCCGCACAAAGGAACCTTTTTCTGGCTTCGAATTTTTTCGTTCCGGTTTTGAGCGGCAAGTTCAAACCGGTTTGATAAACACACCTCAATACTGAAAACCACCGCTTATTCGGGAGGATCTATCATGCCGGATTTTTTTCCATGGATTCCGTCTGTTTTGTACAGACACCCTGTGGAGCAAAAAACCGAACAAAGTGTTCTGCAGCATACCGCTTCTGAATATGTCATGCAGATGTTGGACACAGGCTGTTTTTCTGTCTGTGCAGACACTTCTTCTATCAAGAAGATGCATTCTACAAAATGTTCTGGGTGTATGGTATCTTCTTCTGTTTCTGTGCTCGACCAACAATAGCTATATTTTGCCGCCAAGCGTTCGCCTGGCGGTAAATTATTATAGGGGGAATCGAATATGAATTTTCACGGAAAAAACATCAAGATTTTCGCCGCAAACGCCTGCCCGCAGGTTGCACGGCAAATTTCGGAATGCCTGGGACTTCCGATGGGTAAAAGCGAAGTTACCACCTTTAGCGACGGTGAAGTCTCCATCTCGCTGCTCGAATCCGTTCGTGGTTCGGAGTGCTTTATTGTCCAGTCCACATGCGGCCCGGTCAATAACAACATTATGGAACTGCTGATTATGATCGACGCGATGAAACGTGCTTCCGCTGCACGGATCACCGCCGTTATTCCGTATTTTGGCTATGCGCGTCAGGATCGCAAGGCCAAAGCCCGTGATCCGATCTCTGCAAAACTCGTTGCGGATCTGATTACCGCTGCCGGCGCAGACCGCGTTCTGACGATGGATCTCCATGCAGCGCAAATTCAGGGCTTTTTCAACATTCCGCTGGATCATCTGCTTGGTTCCCCGCTTCTGATTTCCTATCTGAAAAAACGGATTGGCGCCAACATCAAGGATTATGTCGTCGTCTCCCCGGATCTTGGGTCCGTCACAAGAGCACGGAATTTTACCGCGCGTCTGGGCTGCCCGCTTGCAATTATTGACAAGCGCCGTCAGCGCGCCAACGTCTCTGAAGTCATGAACATTATCGGTGACGTCAGCGGTAAAAAGATTATCTTGGTTGACGATATGATTGATACTGCCGGTACGCTGTGCAATGCTGCTGTTGCGCTTCGGGAAAAAGGCGGCGCCGCTGAAATCATGGCCTGCGCGACCCATGCGGTTCTTTCCGGCCCGGCAGTAGAACGCATTAAGAACAGTCCCATCGATGAGCTCGTTCTCCTTGACACCATCCCGATGCCGGAAGAAAAAATGCTGCCGAACTTTACAATCCTTCCCACTGCGCCGCTCTTTGCCGAGGCCATTGAACGGATTTATGAGGACAAGCCTGTTTCCCCCATGTTTGTCTAATGTTCTCCAGCAAATTCTCCATTTTTTGCACAGACACTTTGCTATACTGATTGATAACGCATCTGAGGTTTGCACGCATGTTGAGTCATCTGTTTTCAAAACCTGCTCCCGGCCCTGTCGAATTTTTGATCGTGGGGCTCGGGAATCCAGGCAAACAATATGAGGGAACCCGCCACAATGCGGGTTTTCTCGTTCTTGATACCCTTGCAGAAAGCATGGGGGTCAAAATGAATCGAATTAAATTCAAAGGACTTTGCGGCGAAGGCATGCTTTCCGAGAAAAAGGTCCTGCTGTTAAAGCCCTCGACCTTTATGAATCTGAGCGGCCAATCGGTACGAGAGGCCATGGCATTCTATAAGCTGCCGCCTGAACGGGTTTTAATTGTTTTCGATGATATTTCCCTGCCGCCCGGCAAACTTCGGATTCGAAGAATGGGCAGTGACGGCGGGCATAACGGAATGAAAAACATCCTTTATCTCTCCGGAAAAGACACGTTCCCGCGGATTAAAGTCGGCGTCGGTGCAAAACCTTCGCCGGATTGGGATCTTGCCGATTGGGTGATGTCCCGTTTTACGGACAAAGAGGCCGCCTCTCTTAGAGAAGCAGCGGATCATGCGGCAAAAGCCTGTGCCCTGATCGTCGACGGCAAAATTGACCAGGCAATGAATCAATTTAACGCATAAAAATTAGGAGAAGCTCGTGGAATTCTTAACCTCTGCAATTTCCGGGCTTCCGGAATTTCGGCAGCTAAAAACAGCGGTCGATACCCGTGCGCTTCCCGCTGTCGTAACCGGATTGTCCGGCATTCACAAAGCAAATGTCATTTATTCGCTCTGCGCCCTTTCGCGGCGCAGGGCTTTTGTTGTTGCGTCCGATGAAGCGGAAGCACAGCGCCTTCAGCGGGATTTGGAATCCATGGGGATGCATCCGCTTCTGTACCCCACGCGGGATTTTACCTTCCGGGATACTGCTGCCACCTCCCATGAATATGAGCACAGCCGTCTGCATGTTCTTTCCGGACTGCTTTCCGGAGATTGCGACTGCGTAATCGCCTGCATCGACGCAGCCCTGCAATATACCATGCCGGAGACGATCCTGCGAAAACGAACCGTCTCTCTCTCCACAGCCCAGGAGATTTCTCCGGAAGCGCTCACCGCACTGCTGCTCTCCTGCGGGTATGAGCGCGCCGAGCAGGTCGAAGGCCCCGGACAGTTTGCGCAGCGCGGCGGTATTTTTGATTTCTTCCCGCCGAACAGCACCGCTCCGGTGCGGATTGAGTTTTGGGGAGACGAAATCGATACCATCACCTACTTCGATCCGGAAAGCCAGCGCCGTACCGATCAGACAGACTCTATCACCATAACCCCCGCTGTAGAAACACCGGTTGCGAATCCAACGCTGCTGGCCAAACAGATCCGGGAACACGCTTCCGGGCTGCGCGGCAAAACAGCGCCGGCGGCAAAGGCCATTCTTCTGCAGGAGGCAGAATCCTTGGAAGCCGGCGTTCATTTAAGCAACGCTGATAAATTCATTTCGTTCCTCTATCCACAGCCTGCCACTCTCTTTGACTATTGCGACGGACAATTTCTTTTGTTTGTTTCCGATCCCATGAATGTCAAAGAGCGCATCCGCACGACCACCTGGCAATGGGGAGAAGATCTTCGGGATCTTCTGGCGGAAGGCATTCTTTGCCGCGGCCTCGATTCCTTTGCCCAGGACGCGGCATATGCTGCGGACCGTTTCGCCGCATATGGTGCGATTTATCTCGATTCGTTTGCACACGGCAATTATGACGCGCCTTTGCGAACCGCCATTCACCTGTCCGTCCGGCAGCTCTCTGCCTGGGGCGGAAGCATCGGGCTGCTTACAGAAGACCTGCGCGCCATGCTCTATAATCGATGGGCATGCGCCGTATTGGCCGGAAACGAGCGCTCTGCACGAACCACGGCGCTCGACTTACAAAAAGAGGGCATCGACGCAGAATTTGTTGCGGATCCCAAGTCGATTCGACCGGGAAGCGTTGTCGTAACGACCGGAACGCTCTCTGCCGGGCTGGAATATCCCAGCGCCGGATTTGGAATGATTACACATGGACAACTTTCCATTCCAAAGGCACATCGGCGGCGCCGCAACAAAAACAGCAAAGAGATTTACAGCCTTGCAGAACTTACGCCGGGCGACTACGTCGTTCACGCTTCGCACGGAATCGGAATCTTTGACGGGATCCGGAAAATTGACATGCAAGGCATTACAAAAGACTATATTAAAATCCGGTATGCTAAGGCCGATACGCTCTATGTTCCGGTCACGCAGCTGGATTTGGTCTCCAAATATATTGGGCCGCGGGAAGATTCTGCCGTAAAGCTCCATCGGCTCGGCGGAACAGAATGGCAAAAAGCCAAAAGCCGTGTTCGAAAAGCGGTGCAGGATATGGCCAAAGATCTGATTGCACTCTACGCTGCACGGATGCAGACTTCCGGCCACGCCTTTTCTGCAGATACGGAGTGGCAGCATGATTTTGAGGCGCACTTTGAATATGAGGAAACCGAAGATCAGCTGCGCTGCATCGACGAAATCAAATCGGATATGGAACGCAGTGTTCCGATGGATCGCCTGCTTTGCGGGGACGTGGGCTTTGGCAAAACCGAGGTAGCATTGCGGGCAGCGTTTAAATGCATTACAGACAGCAAGCAATGTGCGCTTTTGGTGCCGACAACCATTCTTGCCTGGCAGCACTATCAAACCGTCCTGGGGCGTATGGAGGGCTTTCCTGTGAAGGTTGAGCTGCTCTCTCGTTTCCGCACACCAAAACAGCAAACCGAGATTCTGCATAAGCTTGCCCGCGGAGAAATTGACATGGTGATTGGAACTCACCGTCTGGTTTCCAAGGACGTTCAGTTCCGCGATCTCGGCCTTGTCATTATTGACGAAGAGCAGCGTTTTGGCGTTGCACAAAAAGAGCATCTCAAAACCATCTGCAAGAACGTCGACGTTCTGACGCTTTCCGCTACCCCAATTCCGCGAACCCTCAGCATGGCGCTTTCCGGAATCCGGGACATGTCCGTTATTGAGGAGGCCCCGCATGATCGGCATCCGGTACAGAGCTATGTTCTCGAATACGACATTGGGATTTTGACAGACGCCATTCGTCGGGAGTTGCGCCGCGGCGGCCAGGTGTACTATCTGCACAATGATATTGGTTCCCTGGAACGAACCGCTGCCCGGATCCAGTCCCGTATTCCGGAAGCACGAATCGGTATTGCACACGGCAGAATGGGCGAAGGCGAGCTCTCCGAAATTTGGAAAAAACTAATTGAACAGGAATTGGACATTTTGGTCTGCACCACGATCATCGAGACCGGCGTCGATGTTCCGAATGTCAACACGCTGATCATCGACAACGCGGATCGAATGGGTCTTTCTCAGCTTCATCAGCTTCGCGGCCGGGTCGGCCGGTCCTCCCGAAGAGCCTATGCTTACTTCACCTTTACCCCGGATAAAGTTTTAAGTGAAATCGCACAGAAACGCCTTTCCGCAATCCGCGAATTCACAGAATTCGGCTCCGGTTTTAAAATTGCAATGCGCGATTTGGAAATTCGCGGCGCCGGGAATATCCTCGGCGGAGAACAGCACGGGCAAATGGAATCCGTCGGATATGATATGTATCTCAAGCTGCTCGATGAAGCCATCAGCCGCGAAAAAGGCGAACCCACTGCGCCCGCCGATGCAGAATGCCTGATTGACCTGCGCATTGAAGCGCACATTCCGGAGCAGTATATTCCTTCTCTGACGCACCGGCTGGAAGTTTACCGCCGTATCGCCGATATCCGAAATACAGATGATGCAGAAGATGTCATGGATGAGCTCATCGATCGCTTTGGCGAGCCGCCTGAAGCGGTGCAGGGTCTCATCGACATCGCACTTTTGCGGAACACGGCGATGGCACTCGGCATCTATGAAATCAAACAGCAGGAACGGATGCTGCTGCTATATACCAATACGCTTGACATCCAGATGATTTCCAAAATGGGAACTGCACGCAAAGGCCAAATTGTGTTTGGAACCGGCAGCCGGCCCTATATCGGCATCAAAACGCAGCCGGACGCGCCTGCGCTTACCGTGCTTGCTGATACTTTAAAAATCATGCAAAACAGCCGCAGCTGAAAAAGCAATTCTATACCGCGGCATTTTCACATTGACAAATGTAGTGCCGCGGTATAGAATAGATGCATTGTATTTTGGTTTTCCAAAAAGAGCCTTGTGCTAAAATGGATTTTTGGCAGTGTACGGTTCTTTCTCCTTTGTTTGCCGATTCAGTCCGAAAAACATATGCGCCCGTAGCTCAGCAGGATAAAGCGTCCGCCTCCTAAGAATATGTTATAACGACCGCCTTTCGGGCAAAGGCGATTGACATTGAGTAAGTTTAAGACTAAAATTGAATAGATTTTAAAGATGTTTCCGTAGCTCAGCTGGATAGAGCGACCGCCTCCTAAGCGGTAGGTCGGGTGTTCGAATCACCTCGGGAACGCCAAAAACTCCGCCGGAAAACCCAGTAAAATCAAGGGTTTCCGGCGTTTTTTCATTTTTACGGAAAAAGTGAAAAATCGTAAAATTCACAGATTTTCATTAGCAAAATCTCCGTCAGCTAATGGAAATTAGGACGAATGTCGTCCGCCTTTCAGGTGAACGACTTGCTAATAAAAATTAGCAGGATTTTCGCTATTTTGCTAATGAAAATGCCCTCTCTGCTAATGGCAGAAAAATTCGAGCAAAATTCCTGCTAATGAATAAGGCGTTCGTTACCCTGTTAATTCGTTCATTTAGGGGTGGTCAAGCGACAATCGCACACTACTTCTATGCCATTTCTTATTATATAATTGCGGTAACAGGAGGTGGTTGTTTTGAAAGAACAAAAATATCATTTATACCTTTCCAAGGACGAATACAGCGAAGTGCTGCAATCACTTATCCGTTTGAAGAACAGCCTGATAGCACAAGGCAGATACACGGACGCAGCAGATGATATTCTTTGCAAGGTGCTTTCAGCCAAGAAAAGAAAGTTCAAAATCAAATATATCTGAACACGAATAAAGACCGCCTACACTTTTGTAAGCGGTCTTTGCTAATTTAGAGTAAGTTAGACAAATTGGAATTTGTCAATACCTATTACCATAAAGATATTTATTTGAAATTCTCTTTTGTGTTTCCAAATATTTTGTAACGTTTTCATCATAATCAGGATAATTATAACCAAGTGAATCTGCCACTTTTTTAGATATTTTTTTGAACAAACATAGACACAAATCAAACGATTTCCACATTTCTTCATACGAACTCATTGAATATGTATTTAGTAAGTTATCCCACAATTCTTTTGAAATATGCTTATCTAAAAATTTATAGTTTTTACCCAAACTGAAATTAAATCCTTTTTCAGTACCGACATACCAACTAATCATCCTAAGAAGCTCATGACGTAATACTTCATTCATATGGTCTATTGCAAATAGTATTTCACCACGAAGTAAGCCCTTGGATACATATGTTGCAACATTCCAAAATTCGTTACAACAGTCATCAAACTTTCTTTCTGTTGGACACTTAATGTAATAATCTTCATCTGTGGGAACTATTTCTGTTTTAATCATATTATCTTTATCTAACATGATTTTTACAAGTTTATCGCGAGTAAGATACTCCTCAAGCATTGAAACAGGTAACAAAGTTAAATCAATCTTTACACCATCATCAAAAAGCATTATATAAGAAAATCCTTTTTCTTCTGGAGGAAATAATTCCATATCTTCAGGTTTTTGCATCATAATTCTGTTACCAAAAACACTAAGCCAGTCATCGCTTTTCAAAAATTCTCCCATATCTATAACAAAAAAAGTAATATCATAATCTTGAAGATTGTCTTTTGGTATATTAACATTAGTGCGAGACCCCTCAAGAGTTACAATTCTAATTCTCTCATCTTGAAAAGCAAAATTCAAAACTAAATCGTATATTTCTTTTTCAGTCCTCATTTCATTCACCTCAATAAAATTATATCACAAAAAAAGATTGATTCTAACTGTTCTTATAATTTGATAACCGCATCAAGGCAGAGCGTAAGTGCATATTCGTATGCATTACCGCCCCAGTTTCTTTCGTCGTATTTGTCAACATCTGCAAGACTGTCTGCGGTATAAAGTATCATACCCCAGGTTGCCCCTCTGAAATCAGCACAGGCCGCCAGAGCAGAACATTCCATTTCTACAACTGCACAGCCTTCACTTTTGCGATAAGCCACCTTTTCTTTGGTTTCACGGAAAAATCCATCCGTTGACCAGGTTATAACCTCCTGATATTTCATACTATGCTCAAGAATGGTTTCTTCAATTGCTTTTCTTGCCTTCTCGCTGATTTCCACAAATCGAGAAGGGGGCGCATAGTGATAAGATGTTCCCTCATCACGCAGAGCCTTGTTTGGTACGAGGAATGTACTTTCGGGGAACTTTTCCAGAGCACCGCAACTACCTGCCGAGATTACCTCTCTTACACCATAACCAATCAGCCAATCAAGTATCTGTGTGGCTGCTGCCGCACCAACGGGTGCTTGACAAAGCACAATGTCCTCACCCTTGTATTTGGTGATGTAAATGGGATAATGCTTCGTTGCACTCTCAAAAGTGGATACCTGTTTGGTATCACTTTTACTGGCATATTCATCTATGTAAGCACCAAGAAATGCGAACACACATTTCTTGGGTAAGTTCAAACCAAGATTTTCATGAGTGGGATTAAGAACTGCTGTCTGCTCTGTATCAAACTCCAAAATCGGTATTTCGTTTTTAATAATAGCCATACTATCTCTCCGTCAAATTCAAATTTGTCTTTCTCTTAATTTCCTATTATACACCAAAATTATGAATATTTCTACCCGCCGTCTATTGACCTCAATTAAGAGGAAAGTAGGTGGCTTTTTTTGTTAGCAAAAAAATTTTCAAGAAATTTTGAAAAAACACCCCCCAAAAACGCTCTCCCATTTCAAACAAGTGAAGGGGTTAATTCCGAGCCACGAAAAGGTCAGCCCTTTCACTTGTATTTTGACAACTGAATAAACCATTCACTAAGACTTTAATTCTGATGATTTTAGCCACCTTATCGGGTACGCCGTGACTTCTGCATTGCAGAACAGCGAGAACTCCCGGTATAGGTAACAGGTTGCCCCTGTTACGGCGATGACAGTCAGAAGGATAATGATACTTCTCTACGGAGCTGGCGGAGTACCCGGCAGAGGTGAAATTCCTATGATACAGATTAGCAGTCTGTTCCTTAGTGACTTCCCGTGAGCTTATTGCTCGGCAAGGGGTGTTGAGAACAAATATTGCCCGACCGGTTAGGAAATGAGCCGGTCAAGTACATAGCCATACTGCGATGGCTATGAATTTCACGAAAGGAGGACGCACAAAGTGTCGAACTGCAAAACGATTGCGATATGCAATCAAAAAGGCGGAGTTGGAAAGACGACCACTACGGTAAACCTCGGCGTCGGTCTTGCAATGCAGGGAAAGAAAGTGCTGCTCATAGACGCAGACCCACAGGGCGACTTAACCACTTGTCTCGGTTGGCAGGATACAGACAACTTGGGTATCACGCTTGCAACGAAACTCACAGATGTCATAAATGAAACGATGAATGACCCTACGGTCGGTATTCTGCACCACGACGAAGGTGTTGACCTTATTCCGGCAAACCTTGAGCTTTCAGCAATGGAGTTTAACCTTGTCAACGCAATGAGCAGAGAGACGGCATTGAGAAACTATCTCAGCGAAGTGAAGGAGAAATACGACTATATCTTAATAGATTGTATGCCTTCCCTCGGAATGGTAACAATCAATGCTCTATCTGCGGCAGACAGCGTAATAATTCCTGTTCAGGCTCAGTATTTACCGGCAAAAGGTATGACGCAGCTTGTTCAGACCATTTCACGAGTTAAGAAGCGTATCAATCCGGGCTTAAAGATTGACGGTATGCTTCTCACTTTGGTGGATAGCCGTACCAACCTCGCCAAAAGCACGGTAGAAGCTCTGAGAGAGAACTTCGGTAGTCAAATCAAGATGTATCGAACATATATCCCGATTGCCGTAAAAGCCGCAGAGACTTCTTCCAAAGGCAAGAGCATTTTTGCCTACGAACCGGGCAGCACGGTGTCAAAAGCGTACACCGAATTTACAAAGGAGGTGTTAGCCGATGGCAGGAAGAAAGAGCGACTTCACTCTCACGAAGCTCGATGACTTATTCTCGACGCAGGAACAGAGAGATGAAGAAAAACTTTCAAAAATCCGAGATATTCCCTTGACTGAGATTGACGATTTCCCCGACCACCCTTTTAAGGTGCGTGATGACGAGGATATGGCACAGCTCATTGAGAGTATTAAGGAACGAGGGGTAATCACTCCGGCGACGGTAAGGCAGAAAGAGGACGGCAGATACGAACTCATATCGGGACACAGACGAAAGCGAGCCTGTGAGCTTGCCGGGTTTGATACTCTCCGTTGTGAGGTCGTTGAACTGAACCGAGACGAAGCCACGATTTTAATGGTTGAGAGCAACTACCAAAGGTCGCAGATACTTCCCTCGGAAAAAGCCTATGCCTACAAAATGCGTTTGGAAGCATTGAGCAGACAAGGCAAAAGAACAGACCTAACTTCCGACCCAGTGGGTTGGAAGTCAAGCGGAAAAGAAACAGCACAACTAATTGGAGAGCAGTCGGGTGACAGTCAAACCCAAGTTCGCAGATATATTCGCCTTACAAACCTTGTTCCCGAACTTTTGGAATATGTTGATGAGGGGCGAATTAAAATGCGACCGGCGGTTGAATTGTCTTTTCTCGATGAGGACAGTCAGCGTGATGTGGTTGATGAAATCGACCTGAACGACGCAACCCCGTCCCACGACCAAACAATCCGTATGCGAAAGTTCTTTGAGGAGGGCAAGCTCACAACCGAAGCAATCCAAGCGATTATGTCGGAGGAAAAACCAAACCAAAGGGAGAAAATTGTTTTGAGGGGCGATAGGGTTCGACAGCTTATCCCGAAGAATATTCCCATAAGCCAAACGGAGGATTTTGTGTGCAAGGCATTGGAGCATTACAACAAGTTTCTGCGAAGCAGAGCCGACCGTGACAGCCGATAGCCTTCCCCCTTTCTCACACTCTAACCCCTATATATACCGGCTATTAACCTGCTGAAAAATATACTCTATCTCCCTTGAGTATATCTATCTCTAATAACATATAGCTGTCTATAAAAGGGTTCGCACATTTGGAGCAAAAGCAAAATGTCTGCTACGATAAAAAGTTCAGCCAATCGCACCTTTGATGTTTTGACCGGTTTTGATTACGATTAAGGCAGAAAGGAGCGATGGATATGAAAAACAGGCTGATACCTTGTGTTCTTGCCTGCCTGATGATTTTCCTCGTAGGTTGTAACGGTAACACAGCCAAAGAAGCTGCACAGGAGATTACGAAAACAGAGACTTCTTTTCCGGCTGGTAATACCGAAACAGATTCTCAGGAAGAAACGGCAGAAGAACCGGAAAGCACGACAGTTCAGGAAGAAACACCGATTACGGCAGAAGAAAGCCAATCAACCGCTGAAAGGCAGACGGTTGCGACTGTTCAGACAAAACCGGCGGAAGAAAAAACGGCTGATACTCCTGCAACCGAAAAGCCAAAGGCAGAGCCACCGAAGCAGACAACCACGCAGGCTGAACCCGAAAAACAAACGGAACAGCCAAAAGAACAGACAACTGCCGAACAAAAGCCGGTTGAAAAACCGACTGAAAAGCCGGCAGAACCGAAACCGACAGAGCCGCACAAGCAGACATTCGATGTCAGCCCTTATGTTAGTTACGCAAAAGAGTATGCGGTAAGCATAGGGCTTTCTCTTGACATCACGGCGACAGAATGTTGGGACAACCCCATATCCGCAAATCCTAACCGAAGCGGTATCAAGTCTGATATTGAAAGCAGACTGAACCGATACAAGAACAGCGAGGGTTTTACCGCTGTGTGGATATGGACAGAAAAGCTATCCGATACGGATTACAACATCTATATCGGCTACTGCTAAAACAAAATAATTTTAAGCGGACGCACTGAGTAAAATCGGTGCGTTTTTGCATTTCAAGGAGGAAAACGCAATGGTTAAAACAAAATTCAAGAAAGCCGTCTCGCTTATGTTGGCGGCGGTTATGAGCCTTACTGCTTTTACGGGCATTGGGGCAACGACAGCCTTTGCAGCCGTAGGAGAAAAAGCCGATGTGTACCTCGTCGATTATCCCCGAAGCGGAGATACCAATAACAACGGCGAATGGGGACACGGCAATCTCAACTATATGAACGGTTGGAAAGGCTTGTCCACAAAATATACAGGACTTCGTGCAATGGGTTCGTATTCGGGCAATATTGCCTACTGTATTGAACCGGGTACAGGTCAGCGGACTGGAGATACTCTCACCGAAAAGGACGAGAACTTCTTTAATAACATCAGCCCGAACGGAACGATTTCCGGCGATGACATTCGCCTGCTTATCGGTCGTATCTTGCAGTACGGCTACCGTGGAGGTATTTCGACAAGCTGGAAGTCGCAGAATGAAAGCGACGCAAACTGCATCGCACACGCTTATGCCACTCAGATTTTGATTTGGGAAACGATTGTCGGAGAAAGAGACGCAGGCTTTAATCACGTTTCTACCAGCGGATACAATGCCGTGCTTGAATGTGTAAGCACTGCACACCCACTCCGCAGTAAAATCTTGTCGTACTACAACAGTATGGTAACAAGTGTTCAGAATCACACCAAAGTGCCGAGCTTCTGCACAAGGTCAAGCGGTTCTGCAAAGGTAAACGAGCTTGAATGGAACGGAAGCAAGTATGTTGCTACTCTCACCGATACAAACGGTGTGCTTGGCAATTACAACTTCTCGGCAAACATTGACGGGGTTTCTTTCTCTGTCAGCGGAAACAAATTGACTGTTTCGATGGAGAAAGCTCCGAGCAAGGAATTTACCATCACAGCCGCAAAAAAGAACGGTGTCCGCAGAGGTGTTGTCGTATGGTCTGACGGTATCCATCAGAACGGAAACGGCATTCAGGATGTGGTCACTTATGCTCAGGAGGTCAGTGACCCTGTCAGCGGCTTTGTCAAAATGAAGGTAAGCTACGGCTCTTGTCAGATTGTAAAGACAAGTGAGGACGGAAAGGTTGACGGCATTCAGTTTACCATAAGCGGTAACGGTGTCAATCAGACTGTAACAACCGCAAACGGCGGTAAATTCCAACTGGATAACCTTATGCCCGGTGTTTACACGGTAACAGAACAGTCTATCGACAAATATGTTCCGCAGGAGGTTCACAGAGTAACTGTTGTTGCCGGTCAGGTGTCAAAGGTCAATTTCAATAATGTTCTCAAAAGAGGTAATCTTCAGGTCATCAAATCTTCTGAGGATAACTTGGTTGAGGGCGTTACCTTCCATCTTTACGGCACATCTCTTTCCGGTATTGCTGTCGATGAGTATGCCGTGACAGATAAGAACGGTGTTGCTTCTTTTGATGATGTGCTTATCAGCGGCACTACCCCATACACCATTGAGGAAGTGGATACCGCAATCCGTTATGTTGTGCCTGCAAATCAGACCGCACCGATTAACTGGAAAGAAGTAACCACAAGAAACTTCACGAACATTCTCAAAAAGTTCAGCGTAACCGTAACAAAGAGCGACCGAGAGGAAGGCACACCGCAGGGCGACGCTACCCTTGCCGGAGCAGTTTACGGTATCTATAAAGGCGAAACCCTTGTGGACAAGTATGTGACGGATAAGAACGGGCAGTTTACCACAAAGGAATATGTCTGTGATAATGACTGGACAATCCGTGAAATCACGCCGTCCGAGGGTTATCTGCTTGATACGACTGTTCACAAGGTCGGTGCTGAACCGCAGCTTTATACGGTGGAACACAATCAGACAGCAAATGATGTTACCGAACAGGTTATGAAAGGCAATATCGCCATTATCAAGCACACCGATGACGGCGAAACTCAGATTGAAACACCGGAAAACGGAGCAACCTTTGAAATCTATCTCAAATCTTCCGGCAGTTTTGACGCAGCAGAAGAAGATGAAAGAGATGTCATTGTCTGTGATGAAAACGGTTTCGGGCAGACAAAGGATATGCCTTACGGCGTATATACCGTTCATCAGACCTCCGGTTGGGAAGGTCGTGAGCTGATGAAGAACTTTGATGTGTTCATTGCTCAGGACGGACAGACCTACCGCTATCTTATCAACAACGCAAACTTTGAAAGCTATATCAAGGTTGTCAAGGTGGACGCAGAAAGCGGTAAAAACATTCCTTATGCCGGTGCAGGCTTCAAAATCTTTGACCCTGACGGCAATCAGGTAACAATGACCTTCACTTATCCTACTCCGACAACGATTGATACTTTCTACACCGACGCAAACGGACAGCTTGTGACACCGGAAAAACTGGAATACGGCAAGGGATATTCTCTTGTAGAAGTTCAGGCTCCTTACGGATATGTGCTTGACAGCACACCGGTGTACTTTGATGTGGCAGAGGAACATTCTTCCGATGAGGGTGGTATTACCGTGATTAAGGTCGATAAGCCTAATATGGCACAGAAAGGTACAGTCAGCATTGAAAAGACCGGCGAGGTGTTTTCAGGGGTAAATATCTCCGGCGTGGAAAACGCCGATGTGATTTATCAGCCTGTCTATGAAGTGAAAGGTCTTGCAGGTGCAGTTTATGAGATTAGCGCAGCAGAAGATATTATCACTCCCGACGGTACACTCCGTTATGCAAAGGGCGAGGTAGTAGATACTGTTACCACAGATGAAAACGGACTTGCCAAGAGTAAGGAGCTTTATCTCGGAAAATATACGGTGGTTGAAATTACTGCACCGGAGGGTATGGTCATCAACAAAGAAGCTCACGATGTTGAGCTGACTTATGCCGGTCAGGAAGTGTCTGTAACCGAAACCGCCACAAGCTTTGTAAACGACAGGCAGAAAGTAGCGGTAAGTCTTGAAAAGACTATTGAAAAGAACGACATCTTCAATATCGGCAACGGCGATGAAATGAAGAATATCAGCTTCGGACTTTTCGCCGCAGAAGAACTTGTTTCTGCAAGCGGTACTTCTATTCCGGCAGACGGACTGATTGAGATTATCTCACTTTCCGAGAACGGCAAGGCTGTTATCAAAACCGACCTTCCTTTCGGAAGCTACTATGTAAAGGAACTTGCCACCGATGAGCATTATATCCTTACCGACGCCAAGTATCCGTTCACTTTCAGCTATGCCGGTCAGGATACCGCAAATGTTGAGATTGCGGTCAATGACGGCAAGCCGATTGAAAACAAGCTCATTTACGGTTCTGTTTCCGGTAAGAAGATTACCGAAAACGGCGAAGCACTGGGAGGTGCTGTAATCGGTCTGTTTAAGGCTGATGAAACCGAATTTACAAAAGAAAATGCTTTGATGACTGCTACCTCCCAAAAAGACGGTAGCTTTTCTTTTGAGAAAGTACCGTATGGCAACTGGCTTGTAAGAGAAATCGAGCAGCCGGAGGGCTTCGTGCTTGATGAAACTTCTTATGAAGTTAAAATCTCCGAGGTCGCTCAGGTCATTGAGGTCGAAATCGTCAATGAGTATGTTCACGGCAATATCAAGTTGACTAAGGTCGATGAAGATTACCCGGACAACAAGCTGACAGGAGCGACCTTTGAGGTTTACAAAGATGTAAACGGCGACGGTAAACTGGATGACGCCGACGAGCTTATCGGAACTCTCTCCGAAACCTCTACCGGTATTTACGAGATGAAGGAACTTCTTTACGGAAAATACCTTGTAAGAGAAACCAAAGCACCGGATGGCTTTGAGCTTGATAAGGGTGTGTACTCTGTTTTCATTGAAAAAGATGAAACCACCTACGAGGTAGAAAACAAAGCCGGCGTCGGCTTTATTAACACAGCTATGAAAGGAAACCTGAAAATCGTTAAAACTTCCTCTGACGGTAAGGTTGAAGGCTTCACTTTCAGAGTTACAGGAGTAAACGGTTACGACCGAAGCTTCACGACCGATAAGAACGGCGAAATCATTATCGAGGGACTTCGTATCGGCGATTACACCATTTCCGAGGTTCAGGATAGTGTTTCTGCTTCCTATGTGCTTCCTGCGGATAAGATTGCAACCGTAAAGGTCGGTTCTACTACCGTTGTGGAAATGCACAATGAGCTGAGAGATACACCAAAGACCGGAGATAACAGCAATGTGGGCTTGTGGACGGCACTTGCGGGACTTTCTGCCCTCGGTATTGTCGGCACAGCCGTTGTTGCGTACAGAAAAAAGAAGAAGGAGGACAATGAGTAATGGACGCTAAAACAATCGTAGCAGTTGTATTAGTCGCCTTTATTATCGGCGGCTTTATCTTCTTGCAGATTAAGAACAGAAAGAAATAAGGAACGCTTGTGTGGGCGGAGTGAAAACTTCGCCCACCGTTCTTTTACGGAGGTGCATTATGAATAAGCAAAAGACGGTTGACAGCAAGGTGCTTGCAATACTCAGAGAATGCCCCGAAACGAGGTATGACGATATGCAGCTTATCCTTTGCTATTACAACCGATACAGCTATATGAGAGTCGGAGATTTACCGCTTGAGGATATAGTCAACAACTATAAAGGCTACGGCTTGCCGTGCTTTGAGACTATCCGCAGAGCAAGACAGAGAGTGCAATCCCTATTTCCCGAACTGTCAAGGCAGTGCAGTGGCTGCGACTGCGGAAACATCAGAATTGTGATTGAAGTAAGCTGAGGTGTGGATATGAACGAGGGAAAAAGAAAAATCGGTGAATACACTGTTCTTTGCTCGGTCAATGTGGGCGAAAAGGAAGTTATCTTGGCTTCCAATGAGCAAAGTACAAACGGCGATAAATTTATGTGCGGCTTTGCAGAGCGAAACGACCTGTTTGAACTGTGTTCGGAATGTATGGTAAGCGATGACTATATCGAAATCGTACACCTTTTCGGAAGCCGTGTGGCAAATGAAGCGGAGCTTTTCAAGGAACAGGTCGAAAAACTGGATATTCCAATCACACTCATAACAGAAGCCGACTGTATCCCCGACCACTATTCCAAAGACATCAACGGCAAAATCATAGCCATTGACCCCAAGGTATTAAAGCCTGAATTTCAGAGAGCCGACAGACAGCTCTACTATGTTACAGGTGGTTTCGGTGCGTCGGCAAACAGCCGTGGAAGTGCCGTGTTTTGTACCAATCTTCACACCGGCAAATCAACCCGATATGAAAGAATGGATGTTATGGGCGAAATAAAGCCTGAGCGTCTGCCTGAATGGGCAAAGGAAAAGGCACAAGAGCTTTCAAACAAGAAGCGAAATAAAGACAAAGAACGATAAGGAGGACAAAGCAATGAAGGAAAATTTCACTTTTCAGCAAAAGACAAAGCTTCTGACGAAACTGTTTGACGCAGGCTGCAATACCGAAAAGAAATTGCAGCAGCTCGACATGGAGAGCATTTTGAAAATTCCGGGTATCACTATTCCGGATATGAGTCTGATTATCGAGTTTCAGAAGCAGACCAAAGCCAATAAGCTGTTCTCTTATTTGGGAGGTGGCACTGATGAGCAGGCAGGAACAGAATGACCGCCATATCATTTGGAGCGACATTAGCCTTGACCTTGATGATTGGCGAGAGTCTTTGGAGGAACTGTATCCCGGATATTCCGATGATGAGCTTTACGACATTATGGTAAAATCCAATGCCGAAAATCTTTATGATGAACGAGTAAATCTCAATATTCAGCTTTCACAGCCGATTATTGTTATCGGCGACCTCGGCAGATGGAACGGCAGAGTGTCGGGCTACAAGATGATTGATTCCGGCAACATTAAGGACTGCCTTTATTCCGATACCGATTACAACGAATGGTATGTGGATAAGTACGGCGACCTTCGTGCCGACGCCGTTCATCACGACGGTACAAACCATTATCTTTACCGTGTATTCAAAGACGGTGTTACCGATACGCAGATTGAAAATCTGCAAGATAAAATCTATAACGGAAAAGCCACAAGAGCCGACATCACACGAGTTACCAAAAGGCTCGGCGATGACATTGCCGGAGTTTATGGTTTTCCTATTCCAAAGCAAAGACAAACAAACGAACAAGCGAGGTGATGAAAATGGATTACAGAGTATTGACCGAAGCAGAGCGTAAATACACCTTCAGCCAAAGTCAGCAGCTCTCTATGCAGACCGGTCTTATCGGATATTTGAGAGCCGACTTCGGTTCTAACGGGAACGAGTTTTGGACGACTTGGAACGATTTCAGAAAAGACTTGAAAACCGATGAATTTAAGGCTGAATTTGATGAAGTCATAAACGGATTGCGTGACGGCGATGTTTTGTCCGGCAGAAAGGCTATGTCCTCTTACTGTTATTCCACTCCCGACAGCTCCTTTAATGATGACTGCAACCACTACGGCATCCGTCTTGATACGGGAAAGTACAGCTATCTTATGAGATTTAACCCCAACAGGGGCGAGTACAATCTGTACTGCTATTGCTATCAGAAAGAGTGGCTAAATGCCCACTTGAAAAACGCTGAGCGAGGTATCCGATTTATCAACCCGCACTATCAGGAGCAGTTTCGCATTGCGGACGGAGAAAAAATCTCAATCAAGCTCGGCGACGGCAAAACAATGGAGAGAACTTGCAGATATATCGACGACTACCATTTGGAGGTCGGCACAAATCTCTACCATATCTGCGAATTTGCCGAGCTTTGCGAGAGAAACGGTCATACCGTAGAACCAGCCGCAAAAGAAAACACGAAATCCGCAAAGGACAAAGAAAAAACACGATAAGGAGGTGCAGACGAGGTGGCAAGAAAATTTGACCTGATTTCAGAGCTGTATGAAAGAACCTGTTTTGCAGTTACAGACAATCCGGTAAACTGGCAATCGTTTCTGAAAACAGCAGGCAGAAATTTCAGGCTCCGATTTGATGAACAGCTTCTCATTTATGCCCAAAGACCCGACGCAACAGCCGTGCTTGAAATCGAACGATGGAACGGTACTTTCGGTCGCTGGGTAAACCGAGGAGCAAAGGGTATTGCCGTATTTGAGGACACAGACAGAAGCCGTCAAAGGCTGATTCATTACTTTGATATATCGGACACCCACGAAAGTCGACATTCCCGCCCTGTTCCGATTTGGGAGATGAGACCCGAATATGAAGCAGAAGTTATTGAAACACTTGAAAATACTTTCGGTGCGGTAAACGATACAACGAGTATTGAAAATGTCGTCAAAGAGAGCATTGCCAATGCCGTTGAGGATAACATCGCAGACTATATCTCCGACTTTATGAGTTTGGGTGCAGGAAGCGATATTGAGTATTTGTCTGCCGACGAAGCAAATGCCTTGTATTTGGAGCTTGTCAGAAACAGCGTATCATATATGGTTATGGCACGATTGGGACTGAACGCAGACAAGGTCTATTCTCCCGATGACTTTGCCGGTATTTCAAGTTTTAATTCACAGGAAGTTCTCAATGCGGTGGGTATTGCTACAAGCGACATTGCAGAAATGGCGTTGCTCCCTGTCAGCAGAACAATCAGCACGCTCAGCAAGGAAAATCGCATAATTGATGAACAGGAGCAATCCGAATACAATAAAGACATCAAAGACGAAAGGAGTCAAAGCGATGAGCGAAATCACATACACGATGGTGGGAGATTACAATCTTCCGAACCTGAAACTGCCGGAGCAGACGGAAGTGACTCTCGGCAGATGGTCGCAGATGAGGAGAACTTATCTGAAGGAACATCACAAAATCCTGTACTACAATCTTCTGACGAAAGGGATTCTGAACAGTCACTTGGCGGAGGTTCAGCAGAGAGCCAGCGAACTGGAGGAAACTCTCGTGAAGCAGATGGCACAGAAAGCCGGGCTGACGGAGCAGATGAAAGCGGAAGATATGATGAAGTGGGTTCGCCTGATGAACAACATCAGGAACTCGGCACAGGAAATCGTGAAGAATCAGGTAATATTCGCTTAGAGTATTACGACAGAAACCACGAGGACAAGAGCCTGCCGTTTTTCGGTGGCGATGATACTATCCGAGAGATACTCGGTACTACCCCGCATTTGTCCGCTTCAAAGGAAAAAATCAAAGACTTCTATGAGAGAAATACGGACAATGCGACCCGTACCGAATATATCAAGGGTATCTTCAATAACGACTACACCCGGCTTACCTTAAACGACGGCAGGCTTGTGGGATACAAAACATTTCAGAATGTCCTCCACTTGTGGGAGGGTGAATACGAAAACAGAACCGCTCAGAGTTTCTACGACTGGGGCGTTATCGCACAGCATTTTGAAGCAATGAGACTTTTGGGAGAATTGACCGATACAATGAAACCGATTCCGTCTATGGACGGTCAGTTGACTCTCATTATGGGAAATCAGGCAGAGGAACAAAAAACCTCTGCCTTTACTTTTTCTCAGGAAATCATAGACGCTGTATTGACCCGTGGAAGCGGAGTTTCCGAGGGTAAAATGCGTATCTATGAGCAGTTTGAAAAGAGCATTTCCGCAAAAGAGAACGCCGACTTCTTGAAAAACGAATACGGTTGGGGCGGCTCTTATCCGGTCATCATCGGTGCAGGCATTGACGAACAGCACGACGGAAAAGGTATCACAATTTCAAAAGGTATCGGAAGCGACAAGCCGCACATTACTCTTTCTTGGTCTCAGGTGGAAAAGCGTATCGGAGACCTTATCCGTATGGACAGATACCTAAACCCAAAGGAAAAAGAAAAGTACCCTGAATGGCTTGAAAAGCAGGAAGAACGGCGAGCCGAGCTTGCAGAGCAGAGAAAAAACCGTGAGATACTTTCTACCGCACCGCCTGAACCTGAAAACAAAGAGGACGAGCCGGAAGCGCAGTATGAATATCATCTCGGCGACAGCGTGTATATTGGGGCTTCTCAGTATGAGATTTTGTCCTTTGATGAAAACCGTGTAATGCTCTATGACTTCGATATGCCCTTATTCAACAAGGAACTTTCAAGGGAAGAATTTGACCGCAAAGTGCGTGAAAATCCGATGAACGACCACTTGAAGGTCAGTGTATTACCGGCGGAAGAAAAAACCGTTACAGGCGAAAATAAAGCTCAAAACGATACTGAAACCGTACCGGATTTCAGTCCGAAAACCGGTTATGACGACGCCTTCTTTATTGACCGGGACAATGAAAGTGTAACTTGGATGTACTATAACCCCGACAGCAATGCCGGAGGTCAGTATGTTACAAATACTCTTTCTTTTGACGAGATACAGCAAGTCGCACGGGAGTATGACTCGGCAGAGGATTTCTTTGATTATCTCGGTAGCATTGCAAATCAGGAGCTTGCCGATGTAGGTACGGAATGGTTTGTGGACGCAGACCGAGAATTTCACAGGACACCGGATTTGACCGACTGTACCTCTGCCACAATGGAAGCTCTTATTGAAAACACTGAAAGAGCTGATATGGTGGCAACAAATATCGGGAATGTACCGATTGAGGATTACAGAGAAATCGTTGCTACTCAAAACGGTTTTGACAGCGATGAGGAAATGTATAACGAGGGTGTTCGTATCGGCAACGGTTACGACAAAGAGCCTGAACCGATTGTCCCCGCTTGGGAGCAAAAGAAAAAGTCAAAAGTAAAGAGCTTTGACCTCCACCCGGATATTCCTATGTCCGAACGACACAACTTTGACCTTGCCAATAATCAGGTTGAAGAAGTGAACAAGAAAGAACGCTTCCACCGAAACTATGCAGCAATAAAAGTCCTGAGAGATTGTCAAAACGAAAACCGTTTTGCAACACCTGACGAGCAGAAAATCTTGTCGAGATATGTCGGTTGGGGCGGTATTCCCGAAGCCTTCGACGAACGAGCAGGAGCTTGGCATACAGAGTATGCAATGCTGAAAAACATCCTGACGCCGGAGGAATATGCGTCGGCAAGAGAAAGCACACTGACTGCATTTTACACTCCGCCCGAAGTATCTACCGCCATTTACAAGGTGTTGGAACAGATGGGATTTCAGGAGGGCAACCTGCTTGAGCCGTCCTGCGGTATCGGTAATTTCATCGGTATGCTGCCCAAGTCAATGGAAAACGCAAAGGTTTACGGTGTTGAGCTTGATACCATTTCAGCCGGTATCGCTCAGCAGCTTTATCAGAAATCTTCCATTGCGGCACAGGGCTTTGAGGAAGTAAATGTCCCCGACAGCTTCTTTGACGGCATTATCGGCAATGTGCCTTTCGGAGATTTCAAAGTCTCCGATAAACGATACGACAAGTACAATTTCTTAATCCACGATTATTTCTTTGCAAAATCGCTTGATAAGTTACGCCCCGGCGGTGTGATGGCTCTTGTGACAAGCAAAGGAACTATGGACAAGGAAAACTCCAATGTGCGTAAATATATCGCACAGAGGGCGGAGCTTCTCGGAGCAATCAGACTTCCGAACGACACCTTCAAAGGTAATGCCGGGACAGAGGTCGTATCCGATATTCTGTTTCTGCAAAAGCGAGACAGACTCATAGATATTGAGCCGGATTGGGTTCATCTTGACACCGACGAAAACGGTATAAGGATGAACTCATATTTTGTTCAGCACCCGGAAATGATACTCGGCGAAATGAAAATGGTAAGCGGTCGCTTCGGACCGGAAGCAACCTGTGAACCGTTTGAAAATGCCGACCTTTCGGAGCTTTTGAACGAAGCAGTCTCAAACATTCACGGAGAAATCTCCGAATACGAGGTTGCCGACGAACTGGAGGAAGAAGATAATTCTATCCCGGCAGACCCTATGGTAAGGAACTTCTCTTACACTGTTTTAGACGATAAAATCTATTTCCGTGAGAACTCCCGTATGTCCCCGGTGGAGGTATCTGCAACCGCTGAGAACCGCATTAAGGGTATGATTGGGATAAGAGATTGCGTCCGTAACTTGATTGAACTGCAAACCGAGGATTACCCGGACAGCGAAATCAAACAGGCACAGGATAAGCTGAACACACTGTATGACAGCTTTACAAAGAAGTACGGACTGATTAACAGCCGTGCCAATACTTCTGCCTTTTCCGACGACAGCTCCTATGCTCTGCTCTCCGCTCTTGAGGTTATCAATGAAGATGGCGAACTGGAACGCAAGGCGGATATGTTCTTCAAAAGGACGATTAAACCGCACAAGCCGGTAACGGAGGTTGACACCGCAGACGAGGCTCTCGCTGTCTCTATGGGCGAAAAAGCAGCCATTGATATGGAATATATGATGGAGTTGTCCGGCAAAAGTGAGGAGGAATTATTCGCTGACTTAAAGGGTGTAATCTTCTTAAATCCCCTTTATGAGTACGGTAATTCCTATGAGCCGAAGTATCTGATGGCAGACGAATATCTGTCGGGCAATGTTCGTGAGAAGCTGGCGACAGCCAAAAGGTCTGCGGCACTGTATCCCGAAGATTACACCGTCAATGTGCAGGCACTTGAAAAGGTGCAGCCAAAGGATTTGACGGCAAGCGAGATTTCCGTAAGGCTCGGTGCGACTTGGATACCGCCCGAAATATTCCAACAGTTTATGTTTGAGTTTCTCGACACCCCACGCTATGCACAATGGAATATCAAGGTTCACTACTCTCAGTTTACCGGCGAATGGAACATTGAGGGAAAGAGCTACGACCGTTCCAATGTAAAAGCGTACAGCACATACGGTACTTCCCGCATCAACGCATATAAGATAATTGAGGAAACACTGAACCTGAAAGATGTCCGAATCTTTGACTATATCGAAGATGAGGAAGGCAGAAAGAAAGCCGTTCTCAATAAAAAAGAGACGGCAATCGCACAGGCAAAGCAGGAACTCATAAAGCAGGGCTTTCAGGACTGGATATGGGCTGACCCTGCCCGCCGAGAAAAACTCACGAAGATGTATAACGAAAAGTTCAACAGTATAAGACCCCGTGAGTACGACGGAAGCCACATTGTTTTCAACGGTATGAACCCGGAAATCGAACTCCGTGAACATCAGAAAAATGCGGTTGCACACATTCTGTACGGCGGTAATACGCTGTTAGCACACGCAGTCGGTGCGGGCAAGACCTTTGAAATGGTAGCCGCCGCTATGGAGTCCAAACGACTGGGACTTTGCAATAAGTCGCTGTTCGTAGTGCCAAATCACTTAACCGAGCAATGGGCGGCGGAGTTCTTACAACTCTATCCGGCGGCGAATATTCTCGTAGCGACAAAGCGAGATTTTGAGACAAAGAACCGCAAAAAGTTCTGCGGTCGAATTGCCACGGGAGATTATGACGCCGTAATCATCGGTCATTCTCAGTTTGAGAAAATCCCGATGTCCATTGAAAGACAGAGGGCAATTCTTGAGCAGCAGCTTGAAGAACTGACAGACGGTATTATGGATTTGAAGCGAAACCGTGGAGAAAACTTCTCCATTAAACAGCTTGAAAAGTCTAAAAAGTCCGTGAAACAAAAGCTGGAAAAGCTCAACGACCAAAGCCGAAAGGACGATGTTGTTACCTTTGAAGAACTCGGTGTGGACAGGCTTTTTATTGACGAGAGTCATTATTACAAGAACCTCTATCTTTACACCAAAATGCGTAATGTGGGCGGTATCGCTCAAACGGAAGCACAGAAATCCTCCGACCTGTTTATGAAGTGCCGATACCTTGACGAGCTTACAGGCGGTCGAGGAACGGTATTTGCAACCGGTACTCCTATCTCAAACAGTATGGTGGAGCTATATACCATTCAGCGATACTTGCAGTACAACACGCTTGTCAAAAACAACTTGCAGCACTTCGACTCGTGGGCAAGTACCTTTGGAGAGACTGTAACAGCCGTTGAGCTTACCCCGGAGGGAACGGGTTACAGAGCGAAAACCCGCTTTGCGAAATTCTACAACCTACCGGAGCTTATGGCGATGTTTAAGGAGGTCGCCGACATCAAGACGGCGGATATGCTGGAACTGCCTGTGCCGGAAGCACACTTCCACAATGTTGCGGTCAAGCCTTCGGAAATGCAGAAAGAGATGGTTGCTTCCCTTGCGGAACGAGCCGAGAAAGTCCGTGGCGGCGGTGTAGATTCGAGTGTAGATAATATGCTTAAAATTACAAACGACGGCAGGAAGTTAGCACTTGACCAGCGTATGCTTAACGATATGCTGCCTGATTTTGAGGGCAGTAAAATCAACGCCTGCGTCGATAACATCTACCGTATTTGGGAGGAAACAGCCGATAAAAAATCGGCACAGCTTGTGTTCTGCGACCTCTCAACTCCAAAGAATGACGGAACATTCTCGGTATATAACGACATCAGAAAGAAGCTCATAGAGCGTGGTGTCCCCGAAAGCGAAGTCCGCTTTATCCACGAAGCAGATACCGATGTGAAGAAAAAAGAACTGTTCCAAAAGACCCGTAAAGGCGAGGTCAGAGTGCTTCTCGGCTCTACGCAAAAGATGGGAGCCGGCACGAATGTTCAGGACAGACTTATCGCACTTCACGATGTGGATTGCCCGTGGAGACCGTCAGACTTGGAGCAGCGTTCCGGTCGAATTATCCGTCAGGGTAACTCAAATCCTGATGTAGATATTTACCGCTATGTAACGGAGCAGACCTTTGACGCATATCTCTATCAGCTTGTAGAGGGAAAGCAAAAGTTCGCCAGTCAGATTATGACGAGCAAATCCCCGGTGCGTTCTGCCGAGGATATTGATGAAACCGCCCTTTCCTATGCAGAGATTAAAATGCTTGCCACCGGCAACCCGTATATTAAGGAGAAGATGGATTTGGACATTCAAGTTCAAAAGCTGAAGCTCTTAAAATCCAACTTTCTATCTGAAAAATACGCTTTGGAAGATAAGATAATCAAATATTATCCGCAGCGAATTACAGCTTTGGAAAACCGTATTGAAGGATTGAAGCAAGATGTAGAAACTGCGAAACAGCACCCGAAACCAACGGACGACCGATTTGTCGGTATGGAGGTTAAGGGTGTTTTTTATTCCGAAAAAGCCGACGCCGGTAAAGCAATCATTGAAGCCTGCAAGCAGATGAACAGCCCCGACCCTATTCCTCTCGGCAAGTACCGAGGGTTTGAAACGGAACTGCTTTTTAATACCGCAGAGCGAAATTATGAGGTTCGACTGAAAGGTGCGACAAGCAGAAATGTTCCTCTCGGTGATGACGCACACGGCAATATTATCCGTCTTGATAACGGCATTGAGAGATTTGCCGAGAGCTTGTCGCTTGCGGAAAATGACCTTGAGAACACCACAAATCAGTTGGAAACCGCAAAGAAAGAAGTCCAAAAACCGTTTATCCAAGAGGAAGAACTAAAGACAAAGCTTGCCCGCTTGGACGAGCTGAATATCTTGCTCAATATGGATAAGCGAGAAAACGAAATTGTCGGCGGCGAACCCGATGAGGGCGAAGTGCCGAACACACGAAAGGAGAAAACCTATGAACGATAAAATGACACCCGATAAGGAAAGAGAAAACTGCCCTTGCAGAAAAGCAATCATTAACCCTTTTGACGCAATGATGATGGTTGTGGTCAGGAGACTTGATAAAGCATATCTCGAATTGAAAAGAAGCAAACCGCCCGCAAAGGAAGCAGAATTTGCCCTTAGAAATGCAAAGCTTTCTTTCTACGGAGAGTTGGTTCGACAGAGCATTGAAACGGTGTTTTCGCCGGAAGAAATCATTGCTTTGTATGAAAACGACGACCTTGCGGGAGGTGCTTGGACTGTTTGGAATGACATCGGCTGCCCTGTTGATAAGATACTCATTATCATTGCAAAGCTCAGTATCAACGAACCGATACAGAAAGCGGTTGCCGATTTGCTGATGTAGAACGGCGGTGATAATTATGCCGTATATTGCACCGGAAGTCATAACCGAAGCCAAACGAATGGATTTATTAACCTATCTTAGAGAGTATGAACCGGGCGAGCTTGTTAAATTTTCAAGTAACACCTACACCACAAGAACCCACGACAGCTTGAAGATTTCCAACGGCAAATGGATGTGGTGGTCGAGAGGTATCGGGGGCAAATCTGCCCTCGATTACCTTATCAAAGTCCGTGGAATGGATTTTGTGGAGGCGGTTCAGACCATTATGGGAAACGGTTCAGTCAGCTTTCCGACTTGTGAAAACATCAAATGTTATGAGAACCAGCCTTTGCTTCTGCCTGAAAAAAGCCCCACTACCGATGTGGTATTTGATTATCTTTTCGGGCGTGGGATTGATTATGAAATTATCAACTACTGCTTGGAACAGAAGCTAATCATCGAGTCGCTCCCATATCATAATGCTGTTTTTATCGGCTATGACGAGAACAAAGAACCTAAATACGCCGCATACAGAGCAACAAATCAATCAAGAATTATGGGCGACTGCACCGGAAGCAAAAAGCAATATTCTTTCCGCCTGACTGCCGAGAACACCGGAGAGGTTCATCTTTTTGAGTGTGCCATTGACCTGCTTTCCTATGCAACTTTGATGAAGCTGGAGGGCAAAGACTGGCGACAGTTTAACCTTGTTTCTCTTGCGGGAGTGTATTCCCCAAAGCAGAAAATCGAGGACTCGAAAGTGCCTGTTACACTCGGCAGGCTGCTTGAAAAGGACAAAACAATCAGGCGAATTGTTCTTCATTTGGACAATGATATTGCCGGAAGAAAAGCGACCAAAGCGTTGCAGACGATTCTTTCAGATAAGTATGAAGTCGTTGACGACCCTCCCCAATATGGGAAAGATGTCAACGACTTTCTTTGTAAACGCTTGGGAATAAAAGATAAAACCGAAAGGAGTTTTGCACGATGAAACTAAAAGAAATCAGAGAAATGTACCCGGAGGGAACGCAGATTGTACTCACTGAAATGGCTGGCGAAAGTCAAATGCCCTACGGTCTGAAAGGAACGGTTAAATTCGTTGACGACGCCGGACAGATTCATATGAGTTGGGAAAACGGAAGCTCCCTCGCCTTGAATATTAACGAGGATACCTTTGAAAAGGTAGAAGCACCTGAGAAGATTTCCGTCATTCTTGTTGAGCCGGGCAGGTATCCGAAGCTCATTGAAATCGAGGATACGCTTGAAGCAATGCAGTCTCTTGTGGAGGGAGATATTGAAGAATATATGCCCTTTGAGGACGAAGTTGCCATCATCTGCAACGATGAAGGAAAGATGAACGGCTTGCCGTTGAACAGGGCAGTTTATTCCGAGCCTGAGAATGTTGAGATGAGTTATCCGCAGTTGAAAGCTCATTTCCGGCAGGCAGAAAAAGAAAGAAACCACACGACCGGATATATTGTTTTTACGGATGACAGCTTTGACAAGCCTTACACAGAGGAACAAAGAACCTATGTTGTCAGCAGTAACAATAAGGCTTTCATTGAGGGTATGGGAGGATATTCTATCTATGCTTCTTCCCTTGACGGCTCGGATAAATGTGTGCGACTGGAAGCGTATATGGCTGATGAACACGGCGGCAAGGATGGTTGGAAGATTGAAAAATGTTATGTGAAAGACGACAGCAACCGTGAAATGCTCGACATTATTGCCGGCAAGTTCTTCATTGCATACGCACCGATTGAGTCGGAAAAGTTCCTCAGTATGCCGAAAGAACTGGCTCGTAAGTACGAGGAAAAGTTCAAATACCCGGAGAGATTTTATAAGTCCTTGGACGGTATTGAAGCAAAGCCGTATAAGCCTGTCTCAAAGGATATGGAGAGATAAGAGTCAATCTATGGGGCAACCCTGAGTGTCTGCATAATCTTAGCGAGCAGACCATTTATGGACAGGAATGTCCAAAACGGTACACTCGTTAGGGGTTGCCCCTAATACCCCAAGCAAGAAAGGAGCATAAGCTTTGCGGGAGATAGTATTGGTCGCCGCCGGGTTACTCATCGGCGGCTTTTTCGGAGTAACAACAATGTGCCTGTTTCAGATAAACCGGGACAGACACTATATTTACAGAAAGGACAGCGATAAAAATGAGCAAGAGAAACATTGAAAAGCACATTCTGATGAACAAGGCAGAAGCTCAGGATTTGCAGAAAAAAGCAAAGCGGGCGTGTCTTTCCGAAGGCGGACTTATCCGTTTGCTTCTCAGAGGATACGAGCCGAGAGAAAAGCCCGATGAAAGATTTTACGATGTTATGCGTGAGCTTTCCGCTATCGGCAACAACATCAATCAGCTTGCGGCGAAAGCAAACACCCTCGGATTTGTGGACGCACCGCAGCTCAAAAAGGAAGCCGAGCGTTGGCACAAGTTTCAGGCTGATGTGGAGCGTACTTTTTTAAGACCCGATAAGAGCGATATGAAATGGCAGTAAGTAAATTGTGGTCGGTCACATCAAGGCTCGGTCAGGTAATCGACTATGCCGCCAATCCCGAAAAGACGGCGGCAGACATTTACACCGAGGAACAGTATCAGGCTCTCCGTGATGTTCTCAGCTATGCAAAGGACGAAGAAAAAACCGAGCGTGAGTTTTTCGTAGAGGGTATCAACTGCAACCCTGCGACCGCAAGAGACCAGTTTATATCTGTAAAAAAAGCATACGGCAAAGACGACGGCATTCAAGCCTATCACGGATACCTGAGCTTTAAGGAACAGGACATATCCCCGGAGCTTGCACAGAAAATCGGAATGGAATTTGCAAACGAAGTGTGGGGCAAAAGATTTCAGGTGGTGGTTACTACTCATCTGAACACGAAACACCTGCACTGTCATTATGTAATAAACTCCGTTTCCTTTGTGGACGGCAAGCGGTTATGGGGCGACGAAAAAGCGTGGTTCAAGTTTCGTTTGGTTGCCGACTGCCTTTGTGAAAAGTACGGACTGTATTACAATCCGAACCCAAACCGCAGTAAGCAATCCTCTTATTACTACAAGCAGGAACAAGCCGGTATGCCGAGCCGATATTCAATGACCCGTGACGCCATTGATGAAGCGATTGCACACAGCACCAACTTAAAGACCTTTGATTATATCCTGACTCAGATGGGCTATGAACATTGTCTCAGCGACAGTCGAAAGTATTGGACGATTGTCCCGAAAGGATACAAGAAGCCGATACGACTTAAATCACTCGGAGAGAATTATACCGAGGACGCAATCAAGCGTAGGCTGACGGAAAATCAAAAGGTTCTTATCGTTCCTTTTGCAAAGGAAACGGTAAGAGTCAGGCAGTACCGAATGCCCACAAGAGAACACAAAGTCAAAAAGGTCGGCGGACTGTATGGGCTGTATCTGCATTACTGCTATAAGCTGGGTTATCTGCCGAAGTACAAAAAACAGAATACCGCAAGGCTTCACTATCTTTTGAAAGAAGATTTGCTGAAGCTCGACAAAATCACTCAGGAGACAAGGCTGCTTGGACGGGAGAACATTTCTACCGACGAGCAGCTTTTCTCATATAAAGAGTCCGTGTTGTCGCAAATCAAATCCTTGACTGACGATAGAACGCACCTGCGAAAACAGTTAAGAAGAAATTTGAGTGACGATGAGCTATCAAATGTCAAAGAGCAGATTACGGCAATCACGAGCAAGCTGTGGACTCTCCGCAAAGAGGTCGGTCTTTGTGATGACATAGCCGAAAGGTCAAAGGTTATTGAAGCCAACCTTGAAACGGTAAGAGTTTACGAAGAAAAACAAGAACGAAAGGAGCAGAACCGTAATGACAAACGGAGGTGATGCGGCAGAACAGGTCGTCAGGCTATCGCTTGAAGGCTTTGAAGTAGCCGCAAAATTAAGCGGAGCGGCAGCAAAGAATATTGCCGTTCTTTTAGTCTCTGTTCTCAAACAGGAACAGAAAACAAAAGGCAAGGCTCGACTTACTAATATGATTAAGTCGGGCAAGGAGCTGAAGGTGTTTTCTATCCCCAACAAGGACTTGAAGAAGTTTACCGAGCAGGCAAAACGCTACGGCGTTCTCTACTGCGTACTCAGGGATAAAAACACAAAGGGCGATAATGTCCCGATTGATATTATTGCCCGTGCAGAGGACGCTTCCAAAATTCAGAGAATCGTTGAGAGATTTGAACTCGGTAAAGTTGATAAGGCTGCGATTGTCACCGAGTCTCAGAAGGCTGTCGAAAAGCGTGAAGCTTTGGAGAAAGACAAGCCGACGAAAACCAAAAACGAAATCATCACTGAGGAAGCCGTCAGAAAACCTATTCAGAAAGAGGGGTATTCCCAGTCAAACCCCACAGTCGCCAAAACGGACAAAAACCCTCCGTCAAGGCACGACTCCGAGCCGGTAGATATGCAAACTGATAAGGGTACTGTAAGCGACAGACAGAGAAAGCCGTCGGTAAAAGCAAAGCTTGACCGATATAAGGCACAGTCCAAGCAGCAGAAAGAAGCAGAACGCAAAGAGCCGGAGGTATCAAAGCCGGAAGTCAAGAACGCCCCGGCACAGACCGTACACCAGCAGCCGAAACCTAAAAGCAAAAATGTGAAAGAGAGGTAATCACAATGACAAACAATTTTACCCCTGCTAAGGCAGGACAGCAGAGCAAACGACTTTCCAAAGAGGAATATGCCGAGAAGATGAAGGCTGAAAAAGAAGCCGTATATCAGATGGCGGACGACACCGCAAAGGCGATTGTTTCCGACCCGGAAAAGTTCAAAGCCTTCCTTGATACGCAGAGCCGTCTTGACAGATACTCTGCGGTCAACGCACTTCTGATTTTCAAGCAGCTTCCCGAAGCAAGCCAGCTTAAAAACTTTGATGACTGGAGCAAAGATAATGTGAAAATTCAGAAAGGTGCGAAAAGCATTTCCATTCTTGAACCTGTCGAGTATGCAAAGAAAGACGGTACGACCGGCATTTCCTACAATGTGAAAAAGGTCTTTGATGTTTCGCAGACCAACGGCAAAAGACCGCCTGCACCGACTGTCAACCGTGACCCGAAAGCACTCATTACCGTTATGCTGGATTCTTCCCCGGTTGAAGTGGAAGCAACAAATGAGCTTCCGTATCCCAATATGGCGGCGTTTTATAACAACGAGGAACAGACCTTGTATGTAAAGCGTGATGTGGGAGACAGCGTAGCGGTCGCTCAGTGCGTAGCACAGGAGCTTGGCCACGCACAGCTCTCTATCAACAGCGACAGTTACAGCAGAGCGGATATGGGCTTTCAGGCAGTATGTATCGGCTATATGCTTTGCAAAAAGTACGGCGTCGATACACAGAATTTTGCTATCAACCGTATCCCTGAAAAGCTCGCCGGCAAAGAGCCGAAGGACATTCGCTATGAGCTTTCCAAAACGAGAAACGCAATGGCGGATATTCACTCCCGTGTTTCCGATGAGCTTTACAAGAAAAAGCAGGAACGAAGCAAAGACTACGAAAGATAAGGTGAGACTATGGCGAAGGAAGAAATGTATCATATCGCATTGGACGATTATGAACACGGCATTATTATCCGTTCTCTCAACGACGAGAAAACAGATTTGATGAACGAGGGCAAATCTACCGATGCGGTGGACGACCTTATCATCAAGGTCGGAACTGCCCCAAAGAAAAAGTTCAAAGTTATCGAAAAGGAACGCTCCTGTGAATCGAGATAACGAGAGGCAGTCTGCTATTATTCTTTCCGTCATCGGTATTATCCCGGTCGTATGGCTGGCACTTCTGATTGCACCCTCTGTAAAAGGAGGATTGCCGGAAATACTGCCGAGCCTATTAACAGCGTTCAACGAACCATTTCATATTGAGCTATGCGAGGACAGCCTAAAAACTGTCCTCGTTTTGCTTCTCTGCTATGCAATGGGTATTGGGATTTACTTCTCAACACAGAAGAATTACCGAAGGCGTGAAGAACACGGTTCTGCAAAATGGGGCAATGCAAGAGCCGTAAACAAAAAATACAGACAGTCTCCGGCTTCTGCAAATAAGCTGATGACGCAAAATGTCTGTATCGGACTCAATGCGAAGAAACACCGAAGAAACTTAAACACCCTTGTGTGCGGCGGTTCGGGAGCCGGTAAGACAAGGTTTTACTGCAAGCCGAATCTTATGCAGTGCAACACATCATTTGTCATTCTTGACCCAAACGGAAAAGAAGTTTTAGGATATATATTGCAAGCAGTCCATTGAATATGGCTGCGAATAAAAGACGGAAAGGAGGTCAGAAAGTGCCTAAAATCAGGGATTTTAACAGAGTTACAGCCCTCTATGAAAGGCTGTCCAAGGATGATGAGCAGCAGGGCGAATCAAACTCAATACTGAATCAAAAGAGATTTCTCGAAGATTTTGCCCGCAAAAGCGGTATGACGAACATCAAGCATTTTACCGATGACGGCTATACAGGGCGTAACTTTAATCGTCCCGGATTTCAGGCAATGCTTGCAGAAGCCGAAGCTGGAAAAATCGGCACGATTATCGTCAAGGATATGAGCCGTTTCGGCAGAAACTATCTTGAAGTTGGCTTTTATACCGAGATTCTGTTCCCCAAGAAGCAGATACGCTTTATCGCAATCAATAA
>NZ_JACRSN010000014.1 GCF_014384705.1 Yeguia hominis
CACGCTACACGCCGTATAAAGGAAGGGACGCACCAAGAGGAATGCTTACTGCCCGGTCTTGTGTATTGCGCTGATTGCGGCAGTAAGATGTCCTATCAGACGAATTACTACAAAAGCGGTGCCCCTTACCACTCGTTCCGATGCAGCAGCTACGGGAACAGAACCGTGAACTGCACCATCCATCATATCAGCGACAAAGTCCTCTATCAGTTGGTGCTGCGCTCCATCCAACGTCTTTCAAGCCACATTATCGCAGATGAGCGTGGCTTTGCGGAAGAACTGAAAAACAAATGGGAAGCACAGGCGAACGGTAAACCGCAAAAGCAAAAGGAAGAACTTCAGACAATCAACCGCAGACTGAATGAGCTTGACCGCCTGATTGGAAGTCTTTATGAGAATTTCATTTCAGGTCTGCTGCCTGAAAAGCAGTACAAGTCCCTGATGAAAAAATATTCTGCTGAGCAGGACAGCCTTGAGAGCCAAGTATCGGAAATTCAGGAGAAGCTGGAGCAAACGAAAGCGTCCTCTGCTCATATCGGGAGGTTTATCAGGCTCATCAAGAAGTATAAGCAGCCCACAGAGCTGACGAAAGATATGGCGTGTGAACTGATTGATAAAATCGTTGTTCACGAAGCCGTGGGCAAGAAGCCCAACCGACAGCAGCAGGTGGACATCTACTATAACTTCATCGGGCAGTTTGACCTCCCACTTTCCGAAAAGGAAATTGCCGAAGCAAGACGGAAAGCCGAGCAAGAAGCGGCGGAAAAAGCCAAGCGCAAGAAGAACCGGCAGCGTGAGAGCAATGCTGCGCATAGAGCTAAAACCAAGGCGGAACGCTGGGCGGCGAATGACGGTCATAAGTACCCGAAGCGTATCTGCGAACAGTGCGGTAAGGAGTTTTATCCGAACAGCACAAGGTAGAGATTTTGCAATACTGACTGTACAAAAGCCCATCAGCAGGCAGAAAAAGAGAAGAAACGCTTTGCCGAAAAGGGCGAGCACACCTTTCGTCAAAAGGTCTGCAAGATTTGCGGCAAGCCCTTCTGGCCGTCCAACGGTCAGGAGGTGCTGTGCTCCGAGGAATGCAAAACCATCAACCGCAGGCAGAAACAACTTGCCTATTATCACCGTAAGCAATTCGGGCAGAAAGCCGGAGAAGCAATATAATTCAAGGAGGACGACACAATGGAGAAATTCATCACAGACGAAAGGACAGGCTTGTGTTATGAGCTTATCGGGGACTACTATCTGATCGCCGGAGAGGACGAGCCGGAGGGCAGGCCTATTGGCATTTGGGGACAGCGACACCTGCGATACATTCGCAAGCACAAGACCAGTCTGTATGCCGAGCTGCTGACCACCGGCAAGCTGAACGATTATCTTGCAGACCTCAATGAGCAGGCAGAAGCAATGTTTTCTCGGCTGGTAAAGCAGCTTTCCGAAAAGGAGGGCGTAACGGAAGCCCTCAAAGCGGAAAACCAAATGCTGTGGGTACAGAGGATGAACAACATCCGCAGCGCTGCTATGGAAATTGTTTCAAACGAGCTTATTTATCGCTAACACTGCACAAGTAAGGTCGCCGTCAACAGACGGCGGATTTTCCTTTTCGGGTACTATTCAAGAAGTCATAAAGTTCCGTGAGTAATGGAAGAAGCCAGCGTTTGCGGAAATGTCACAATTTACGGAGGTAAAGTTTCAAATACCACTTGCCTTTTTGTTCTTGATATGATATTATTAGTACACGTACTAAAGTGTTTGAAGAAAGGTGATATATTTGCGGAGAGACAGCAGCGAGACGAAGCGGAAAATACTGACCGTGTGCGTTCGTCTCTTTTTGAAGCAGGGGTATAAAAGCACCTCTGTCAGTCAGATTGTGGACGAAGCAGGTGTTGCAAGAGGAAGCTATTTGAATCTGTTTCCCACCAAGGATAAAATTTTGCTGGACTTGACCGAAACGATGTTCGGCGGACAGTTCGGCATGGCAAGAAGCATTGCAGACACCAAGCTGCCGCCGGTTTACGCCTATGCGGTGGAAACGGCGATCCAGCTGACACTGACCGAGTTGAACGAGAACCTGCGGGAAATCTACATTGAGGCCTATTCCCTACCCGACACGTCGGAATATATCTACCTGCATACCACGGCAGAGCTGAAGCAGATCTTCAGCGCAAATTTCCCGGA
This sequence comes from Yeguia hominis, assembly GCF_014384705.1. Lineage (GTDB taxonomy): Bacteria > Bacillota > Clostridia > Oscillospirales > Acutalibacteraceae > Yeguia > Yeguia hominis. The sequence goes on from NZ_JACRSN010000014.1 coordinate 2,182, forward strand.
TTACAGCGACAGCGACTTTTACGAGATGGAAATCGGCACGGCAGGACTGATGCGCAATTATATGGCACGAAAATGCGACATCCATTTCCCGTTGGAACGCAAGCTCAGCCGCTTTTTGACGGCGGCGATGCGGGTGTACCGGGTGCCGGAGGACGAGCTGGAGCAGACGGTTCGCTTCGTCGAGCGTCTGGACATCCGCTCGATTGCCGAGCGCGTGATGCATACCTTGTTCCAAACGCTGGCGATGCGCTACGATTTTTCACTACAGGAAATTGAAGCCCCCTTGATTTCAGAAACGGAGGAAACCACATGAAAAAACGACTGTTCGCCATTCTGCTGACGCTCTGCCTGCTCGCGCAGCTCTTCCCGCTCACGGCAAGCGCGGTTCGCCTTGATTGGCCGCATCCGTCGGCGCATTGCGTCTGCGGAGGAGGAATCAGCAATCATCAGGCCATGAACGGACACACGGCCTATGAAGGGGTCTACTTCACCAAGGACGGGACGGAAAACACCTCCGGCGATATTTCAAAAATGAACGTGATCCGATCGGAAGCGGACCTTATGGAGATCCACCATAAAGCAGCGAACAACCAGGGAAAAACGTTCTACTATTACCTTGCCAATGATGTCACCCTCACGAAACGAATCTATGTTTGGGAGGGCTGCACGTTTGTGATCTGTTTGCATGGTCATACCCTTACCTGCAATGTACCGGATGCACAAAGCGCCTTCCTTGTGATGAATAACGCGCGTCTGGTATTTACGGATTGCCAGCTCTCCGGCGACCGCGGCCTCATCACCGGCGACAGCTGCGCCGCTGTTTCTGTTGACGAAACTGCCACATTTGAGCTTTACGGCGTGAGCATCTGCATGACCAGCTCGGAAACGGACGGCATCCGCGATACTTACAACGACCCGGTTTGCGGCATTTATAACTGCGGTACGTTCAATATGTACGGCGGCTGCTACTATCAAAAAAGCTCCGACTATCCCACGGATCGCCCGGTCATCAGCAACATCCGCAACACCAAGTACGGCCCCGGTGTAATTAACAGAGGAACCTTCAATATGTACGACGGCATCATCTCCGGCAACGAGCGGAACGGTGTGATGTCCACCATCACCCGTTCAGATGATACCATCAACCTCTACGGCGGCACCATCACCGGCAATACCGGCGCGGGTATTTCGGCCACCCACTGGCCCATGCCCTCTATCGCGACAAGCGACTATTATACCAATGTCAACCTCTACGGCGGTACGATCTCGGAGAATACCGGTGCGGGCATCGACGCGGCCTACGGCAGAGTGACGATGGCGCAGCAGAGCAGCGCCATTCCCGTCGAAATCAAGAACAACAAGGGCGGCGCGATCTCGCTGACGCGGGACGGCTCGACCGCCAACCTCGGCACCGGCCGGATTACCGGAAACTCCGGCGGCAAGGGCGCGGTCGCGCTGAGCGCAGGCTCCCTGACCCTTACCGGCGACGTGAAGATCACCGGAAACACCGGCGCGAATCTCTATCTTGCCAACGGAAAAACCGTTACATTGGATAATCTCGGCAGCGCCGCCGAGATCGGCCTGACCACCGAGAGCACGGCAGTTCCTGTGGTGTTCGCCGAGGCCAACGGCACGGATTACACCAGCCGCTTTACCCCGGACAGCGCGGGCTACAGCATCGGCTATAACGCCGCGCAGCAGCTCCAGCTGCAAACCATGACCTATCCCGTGACCTACGCCCCCGGCGCAAACGGCACGGGCGACAGCAAGACGGTGAACAAGGAGCACGACAGCGCTCTGGAGCTGGAGGGCGCGCTCTTTACTCGCCTCGGCTACACCCAGGTCGGCTGGTCGAAGCACGACGGCGGCGAGAAGGACTATTCCCTGAACGCGATTTATGAGCAAAACGAGGCGCTTACGCTCTACCCCGTCTGGGAGGAGCGCAGCGACTATACCGTCCACATCGTCAACCGGGACGGCACGACGCTTGCGGACTTTGAGAACGTCAAATGGACGGATGTGATCTGGGAGCGGTTTGGCGAGAGGCCCACAAGAGATAATAATGAAAGCTTGCTTTGGCTGCTGCTCGGTACAAAGAAAGTCTATAACGGTGATACCTACGGTAGCGTTGCTGTCAACGGCGAGAAGAGTCTGACCCTCGTTGCTGTTTGGAGCGGTTTCTTCGTGGATCGCAGCACCATTTCCGTGGGCGATTCCCAGTGGACCGGCTTCCGTTCCGAAGGGACGGAACACTTCTTCAAGGAAGATCAGACCGTGCAGATCAGCACCGCCCATCCGAAGGAAGTGAAGTACTTTGAGTACGCCGTCGGCGACCAATTCTATTCCGAATCCCGCGATGCTGGTGTTCTTTTCCGCGACGGGCACGATTATTATACTTATACCGGCGCTTTCAACACCGCCTCTCTGAATCTGGAGGAGGGAAAGCCCTTTGTGATCTATGCACAGCTGGGAACGGAAGCTGCTTACTATGGCGTTGTATGTACGGAAAAAATCATCATCGACAAGACCGCCCCGACGATCACCGGCGCGAAGAATGGCGACGTTTTCTGCGGCGAGGGCGACAAGACCCTCACCGTGACCGATCGGTATCTGGACACCGTGACCGTCAACGGCAAGACGGTGACCCCCAACGAACAGGGTCAGATCACCCTCACCGACGCGAGAACCCCGCAGACCGTCGTCGCCACGGACAAGGCGGGCAATTCCACGACGCTCACCGTGACCGTCCATTCGTCCCATTCCTACAAATGGCAGACAGGAAACGGCCAGTATTGGGGCGAATGCGAATTCTGCGGCAATAGGGTCGAAAAGAAGGACATCCCCACCCTGACCATCACCAGCCCGGATGCCGTCTGCCGCACGCAGGACTTCAAATTCTCTTTCAACCTGCCGGAGGGCTGCACGAATCCCGCCTACAGCTATGCGTTCACCTTCACGGGCGACGGCGAACCCATCGCCCCGGTCGACGGCGTCTGCGCGGGAACGATCCCGGCCAATTCCTACATGGCAGAGGAAAACAGCTTCCGCTTTATCGCCTCTGCCACGACGGCGGAGGGCTACCGCTTCAGCGTTTCCAAGGATATCACCATCCGCGAGCACTCCGGCGGCACGGCGACCTGCACGGAGCAGGCCATCTGCGACCACTGCGGTCAGTCCTACGGCGCACTGGCGGCGCACAGCTTCACGGCAGAAACCGCCGAGGAGCAGTATCTGAAATCCGCCGCGACCTGCACCGAAAAGGCGGTGTATTACAAGTCCTGCGCCGTCTGCGGTACCAGCTCCAAGGGGACGGCGGACGAGGCGACCTTTAAATCCGGCAAGCCGCTCGGCCATGACTGGGGCACGTGGACGCCCGACGGGGAGGGCACGCACAAGCGCGTCTGCACCCACGATGCCAGCCATGTTGAAACGGCCGGCTGCACCTACGGCGACTGGAGCACAAACCAAGACAGTCACTGGAAGACCTGCACCGTCTGCGGCGGAGAGGCTGAGCGGCTCAAACACGCCGACCCGGACTGCAACCATTTCTGCGACACCTGCGGCATCAAAATGACTGAGCACGACTTCACGGGAGAACTTGCGATCACGGCACTTCTGTACAAGGAAGCAAACTGCCTCTCTCCCGCGCTCTATTACAAATCCTGCAAGATCTGTATGCTGTCCTCCAAGGGAACGGCCAGCGAAGCGACCTTTGCAAGCGGGGAGAAAAACCCGGATCGGCACGCCGAAGAGCCGGGTGACTGGCAGCTTGACGGCGACAGCCACTGGAGATTCTACACCTGCTGCCATCTGGAGGTCGATCGCGGCGCGCATCAGGGCGGCACGGCCGACTGCCTTGCCCCGGCTCTCTGCGAGGTCTGCCAGCATCCGTACGGCGAGCTTGGCCCGCACCATTTTGTCGATCAGGTGAACGAATACCGGCTGAAGTCCGCCGCCACCTGTACAAGCCCGGCGGTATATTATCAGTCCTGCTCCACCTGCGGCGCGCAGGGCACGGAAACCTTTACCAATGGCAAGCCGCTCGGCCATGACTGGGGCGCATGGACGTCCAACGGAGACGGCACGCACACCCGCACCTGCACCGTTGACGGATGCTCTGCAGGCACGCAAACGGAGAATTGCATCGATGCAAACAAAGACCACAAATGTGATATCTGCGATTATATAATCAGCGAGTGTGCAGACGATAACAAAGACCACAAGTGTGATTATTGCGGCAAGAAGCTGACTGAGCACTCCGGCGGTAAGGCCACCTGCAAGGATAAGGCAAAGTGTGAGTTCTGTGGCGAAAGCTACGGAGAGTTGAATGCAAACAACCACTCTGATTTGAAACACTTCCCGGCAGTGGCGGCGACCAAGACTGCCGAGGGCAATATCGAATACTGGTATTGCTCCGGTTGCAAGAAGTATTACAAGGACGCTACGGCAACACAGGAAATCAAGCAGGCCGATACCGTAACGGCAAAGCTGCCGCAGACTCCCCCGACCGGCGATACAAGCAACCTTGCTTTGTGGATTGCCCTGCTGCTTGTCAGCGGCGGTGCGGTCATTGCTACAACGGTAGTAGTCATCAGAAAGAAAAAACACAACAGATAATGGAATAGCGTTCCCTTGCTCCAGCTTCCGAGCAAGACAAAAGCGTCGTAGAAATACGGCGCTTTTTTGTTGCCCGGAAGCGACAAACAGCGACTTTTGAATGACGGACGGTAAGGATACTGCCGCTAAAACAAAGCCGCTCATATCGAAGGAAAACGCCCAAAATCGCCCCGAAACTATACAGCGGGGTCAGGTTTTGGGCGTTTCTGCGTTTCGGGAGCAAATCGGCAATTCGGCAGTGAAAAGGAGGTGGCCCCTATGCCCCGTATGCCGAAATACCTCAAGAGAGAATGGGCGTTCTTTCTTGATGAGCGTGGCAGGAAGAAATACAACGAGCTTTGCAGGAAATGCGAAAGGAGCTACAAGCAGAGGATGCTATAAATGAACTGCTGATACGGTTTACCCGCTAAAGAGAAAAGTCGCTGTCACAGACGGCGGCTTTCCCTTTTCGGGAAGTATCCAAGAAGTCATAAAGTTTCGTGAGTAATGGAAGAAGCCAACGCTTTGAGAAAATAGAGAAGAGTAATATTCTGAAAACTACTTGAGATTTTGGGGAAAATCTGCTAAAATGCCTTTGTATATCTATGGGGTAGGGGAATTCATATCCTTTTGCCTTAGAAATTATGGAAGGAGGACTTGACTATGGCAAACAGAAATGCGACAATTATTGTCGGCTCGCCTCGGCTCGGCAGGAACATAGCGCCGTTTTTCCAGCGTGTCAAGTCTTATTTCATACAATTTGTAACGAACCAGTTGCCGGAGACAGGGCGCATTATGCCTTGACTTCGGCTTTTTGCGTTTGTCGGAAGGATGGTGGTTTGATATTGAAGTCCTAACCACGACCGGCAAATCAATCTTTTCCGGTTAAACCTTCTGTCTTCTCCGGCGTGTCCGCTGTCGGAGGAAGAAAATAGCGGATAGAATTATTTTGGAGGAATAAAAATGAAGAAGAAACTTCTAAGCCTTCTGCTTGCGTTGTGCTTTGTGATGGCACTTGTTCCGATGACAGCGTTTGCTGAAGGAACTTCAGTAGATAATTGGGACGGTACGGCAGATACAAGCTGGTACACCGACCATAAGACGGATACTGAATACCATTTCACCACTGCCGAACAGTTGGCCGGTTTAGCGCAGTTAGTCAATGACAAAACTGCATCTGTATCATTTGAAGGGAAAACGATTTACTTAGATAATGACCTCGACTTATCCGGCATCCAGTGGACCCCCATTGGAAATGGTGACAACTTTGTCAGACATTTTGCTGGTACCTTTGATGGGCAACATCATAAAATCATGAATCTGTACCATCACTATACTGGGGACGAACTTGTTCGAAATGGACTTTTCGGAGTTGTTTCTGACGGTGGTACATTAAAGAATTTACTTGTTATAGACGCTGATATTGCCTCAAATGATGGTTCGTTACTTGCCGGCATTTTGGCAGATTGGGTCAATGGCGGCACCGTTGAAAACTGCTATACAAGCGGAAAAATAGAAAACAATGTTGGCAGCAAGTTCGTTGGTGGGCTGATTGGTCAATGCACTTGGAGTACACAGGTAAAAGGCTGTGGCTCAGACGCCACGGTTATCAGTACAGAATCCAATGAAGATGATGTTGATACCGTTGGTGGGCTGATTGGTCAGTGGGAAAACTCTGCGGACAGCTCGTCGATTACTGATTGCTGGTTTGGTGGTTCTGTTTCCTGCAATAATATCTATTCAGCTGTAGGTGGTATTCTCGGTGCAAACTTTGAAAACTTCTCTGGGAACAAGCCTGGCGTAATAATCAAAAATTGCATAGTTGCAACAAAAAACATCACTGGCGCTGAGCCTGGCAATATCACTTGGATTACAGCTGTTGTAAATACCCATGTTACCGACTGCATTTGGCCGGATACACCTCCTGATGGCGTAACGCTTGATGAAGAAAAATATCCTGATAATAAAGGCAATTACTTAGCCGTTGCTAAGCTGGTGGTTGATTGGGATGCAGGTACTGCGAGTGCCGATCCGACCTTTGACCAGTCATCGTGCGGCACTGCTGTCTCCAACTTCACCTCCGCAGATGTCCTTGCTGGCTTGCAAACCAATGCCGGTGCGGGCGTTGAATGGGTTGCCGGAATCGGTCATCCAACTTTTGTGTGGGATGACAATAACATCCCCGCTGATTACACAGCTGTCGATGCAGCCATCGCAAGGGCAACGGCTCTTGATAGCAGCCTTTATACAAATTATTCTGCGGTAGAAGATTCCATTAACTCTGTTGACCGAGCAAAAAGTAAAGCCCAGCAAACAGAGGTTGATGCAATGGCAAAGGCTATCGAGGATGCGATTGCTGCCCTGCAATACAAGGATGCTGACTACACTAAGGTTGATGCAGCCATTGCCAAAGCAAATGCGCTGAACAAGGATAACTACAAGGACTTCTCCGGTGTGGAAGCTGCCGTCAACGCTGTTGTCCGTGACAAGAACATTACCGAGCAGACCGAGGTAGATGCGATGGCGAAGGCTATTGAAGATGCCATTGCTGCCCTGCAATACAAGGATGCCGATTACACAAAGGTAGATGCAGCCATTGCCAAAGCAAACGCACTGAACAAGGATAACTACAAGGACTTCACCGGCGTGGAAGCCGCTGTGAATGCTGTGATCCGTGGTAAGAACCTTACGGAGCAGACCGAAGTGGATGCAATGGCGAAGGCTATTGAAGATGCCATTGCTGCCCTGCAATACAAGGATGCTGATTACACAAAGGTTGATGCAGCCATTGCCAAAGCAAATGCACTAAACAAGAATGACTACAAGGATTTCTCCGGTGTGGAAGCTGCTGTCAAGGCTGTTGTCCGTGGTAAAAATATTACGGAGCAATCCGAAGTAGACAAGATGGCAAAGGCTATCGAAGATGCGATTGCTGCTCTTGAGAAAAAGCCTGCCAGTACCAAACCGGGAACATCCGATAAGAGTCCCCAGACCGGCGATACAAGCAACCTTGCACTGTGGATTGCCCTGTTGTTCATCAGCGGCGGTGCAGCCATCGGCACAACGGTTGTAAGCAGAAAGAAAAAGTACAACAGATAATTGAATAGTGTTCCCTTATTTTGGAGGAATAAAAATGAAGAAGAAAATTCTAAGCCTTCTGCTTGCGTTGTGCCTTGTGATGGCACTTGTTCCTGTATCGGCATTTGCAGAGGATGCACAGAACATAAATGTCTGGGATGGCAGCGTTCGCAGGTGGAACAGGTACCGCAGAGGATCCTTATCAGATCGCTAACGGAGCAGAGCTTGCATATCTTGCAAGTTCTGTGAATAGCGGAGAAACCTACGAAGATAAGTACTTTGTTTTGACGGCCAACATAAACCTGAACGGGCTGCCTTGGACACCGATTGCAAATTCTTTTTCTGATGCACTGTTTGGAGGTACGGATTATCGCATCTTTGCCGGTAATTTTGACGGTAAGGGATATACCATCTCTAACGTTTCCATTGGGTCTGAAACCACCCCGTTTGAATCGGATGTATTTGGGTTGTTTGGTGCAACGGGGGGGAAAATCAGCAACTTGAATCTGGACACGGTTTCTATCCACGGTGTAGCAAAGATTGCTTCTGGATATGTCGTCGGAATTGCCGGCGGTCTGGTTGGTTCTTCAGCCGGATCCATTGAAAATTGTCATGTGACAGGTTTGGCTATGGATATGAGCGCACCGAGCAACGGTTATGCTGCTGCATACTGGGTCGGCGGGCTTGTAGGTGCACTGGATGGAGCGCAGCTCATCAACGAGTGCAGTGTATCCGGCAGCATTACGGAAAAAGCCGGTAAGGGGTCTATCGGCGGACTGATTGGTGAATTGGGAAAAGCAGCGAAAATCACATACAGCAGATCCGATGTGACGGTAAATGTGAAGGCAGATTCCCGTGGCGGTGCGAATGTCGGCGGATTTATCGGCAAAGGAAACGGCAAAACAGATGCAGAAACGATTATTCGAAATTGTTACGCCACGGGCAATGTTACCGGCGGCGCATATACAGGCGGCTTTGCTGGCGGCCTTTGGGGACTGAATATCAAAAACTGCTATGCAAGTGGCAATGTATCACAGGCTGCGGCTGCTATGGCCTCTTTTGTAGGTACCGATGCCTCTGACTCAAATTACTATGGCTCCATTACAAATTGCTTTACAACCGGCATCGTAACAGGCTCATCACCCTTTCGGTATGCCTTTGCAGAGCAGTCGTCTGCGACCAAGAGAAGCGAAATAACCAATTGCTATTTTGCAGTGGAAAACCTCGGTATTAAAAACCAGAACGAATCTGCAACTGAAAAGCCGCAGGATGAAATGAAAAACGAAGCTTTTGCAGCCGCGCTGAATGGCAGCGACGACAGCAACGGATGGTCTTTTGTGAACGGACAGGTTCTCTGCGGTGCAGAACCGGCAGATTACAGTGCTGTGGAAGCAGCGATGGCAGCCATTCCCACTGATTTGACTGTCTATACCGACGAATCTGTTGCCGCATTGAATACGGCGGTGGACGGAGTTGTTAGGGGCAAAGCTTTGGCGAGTCAGGCTAATGTCAACGCAATGGCACAGGCTATCGAAGATGCCATTGCTGCCCTGCAATACAAGGATGCTGACTACACTAAGGTTGATGCAGCCATTGCCAAAGCAAATGCGCTGAACAAGGACAACTACAAGGACTTCTCTGCTGTAGAAACTGCTGTCAATGCTGTTGTCCGTGACAAGAACATCACTGAACAGAGCGAAGTTGATGCGATGGCACAGGCTATTGAAGATGCCATTGCTGCCCTGCAATACAAGGATGCCGATTACACAAAGGTAGATGCAGCCATTGCCAAGGCAAATGCACTGAACAAGGACGAGTACAAGGACTTCACTGCCGTGGAAGCTGCCGTCAATGCTGTTGTCCGTGACAAGAATATCACTGAGCAGAGCGAAGTTGACGCAATGGCGAAGGCTATTGAAGATGCCATTGCTGCCCTGCAATACAAGGATGCCGATTACACAAAGGTAGATGCAGCCATTGCCAAAGCAAATGCTTTGAAGAAGGATGACTACAAGGATTTCTCTGGTGTGGAAACCGCTGTCAAAGCTGTTGTCCGTGGTAAAAATATTACGGAGCAATCTGAAGTAGACAAGATGGCAAAGACTATCGAAGATGCGATTGCTGCTCTTGAGAAAAAACCTGCCAGTACCAAACCGGGAACATCCGATAAGAGTCCCCAGACCGGCGATACAAGCAACCTTGCACTGTGGATTGCCCTGTTGTTCATCAGCGGCGGTGCAGCTATTGGCACAACGGTTGTAAGCAGGAAGAAAAAGTACAACAGATAATTGAATAGCGTTCCCTTGCTCCATCTTCCGAGCAAGACAAAAGCGTCGTAGCAATACGGCGCTTTTTTGTTGCCCGGAAGCGACAAACAGCGACTTTTGAATGACGGACGGTAAGGATACTGCCGCTAAAACAAAGCCGCTCATATCGAAGGAAAACGCCCAAAATCGCCCTGAAACTATACAGCGGGGTCAGGTTTTGGGCGTTTCTGCGTTTCGGGAGCAAATCGGCAATTCGGCAGTGAAAAGGAGGTGGCCCCTATGCCCCGTATGCCGAAATACCTCAAGAGAGAATGAGCGTTCTTTCTTGATGAGCGTGGCAGGAAGAAATACAACGAGCTTTGCAGGAAATGCGAAAGGAGCTGCAAGCAGAAATCGAGAGATACAGGCGAAAAGACACGGCGCAGTGGATGCTATAAATGAACTGCTGATACGGTTTACCCGCTAAAGAGAAAAGTCGCTGTCACAGACGGCGGCTTTTCCTTTTCGGGTACTATTCAAGAAGTCATAAAGTTCCGTGAGTAATGGAAGAAGGCAATGCTTTGAGAAAAAGATGAGAGCAATATTCTGAAAACTACTTGAGATTTTGGGGAAAATCTGCTAAAATACTTTTGTATATCTATGGGGTAGGGGAATTCATATCCTTTTGCCTTAGAAATTATGGAAGGAGGACTTGACTATGGCAAACGGAAATGCCGACAATTATTGTCGGCTCGGCTCGGCTCGGCTCGGCTCGGCTCGGCTCGGCAGGAGCATAGCGCCGTTTTTTCAGCGTGTCAAGTCTTATTTCATACAATTTGTAACGAACCAGTTGCCGGAGACAGGGCGCATTATGCCTTGGCTTCGGCTTTTTGCGTTTGCCGAAAGGATGGTGGTTTGATATTGAAGTCCTAACCACGACCGGCAAATCAATCTTTTCCGGTTAAACCTTCTGTCTTCTCCGGCGTGTCCGCTGTCGGAGGAAGTAAATAGCGGACAATTAAAAAATGGAGGAACTATTATGAAGAAAAAACTATTTGCAATCCTACTCAGCATTGTAATGGTAGCTGGATTGCTACCGACCGTAGCCTTTGCTGCGGAAAACTACAATCTGTATGTAAACGGCGAACAGTTCACAAGCGAAAAGCTCTCTATCGCTTGTGGAGAAGGAACCGCAAGCTATGACCCGAATACAAAGACCCTTACGCTTAACAATGCCGCAATTACAAACGGCGGCAAAAGTGATGAAAGTCCTAAGTACGGTATCAGAGTAGTCGGAGACACCGATTTAACGATCAAACTTTCCGGCACAAACAGCATTACTTTAGATAACGGCGGCGGAATTTTTGCAGACGGTAGCAGTGATAATTACAATATTATCGGTGACGGTAAGCTTACAATCAATGTAAAATGGGATGCACTCTATACGCTTAATGGCAACATCAGCATATCCGAAGGTGCAAAGCTTGATATAACTTCTGCCCAGGGCTGCGGAATTACTTCTTATAATAAAGGAATACTTTCCATTGACGGCGCAAAGGTTGCGGTTTCTTCCTATTACACTGCTGCAAGCGCCAAGGAACTGGAAATCAAAAACAACAGTGAGGTTGTTTTGATCGCAAGCGAGGATCGCTTTAACGCAGCGTATATGGGCGATGAAAACGGCGCGGGCAAAATTGAGATTATCAACTCCAAGGTGGAAGCAACAAGCTATTATCCCGCTTTGTTTACCGAGGGCAATCTGACGGTTAACGGCGGCGAGGTAAAATGCACCTCTACTGCGGACGGCGCAATATGGACAAAAGGCAATATTCTGATCAAAGGCGGCGCCAAAGTAACCACTGACGGTAAATTTCCGATGGGCGGTAACGGTACTTTTACCGTAGAAGAAGCAGAGATTGATGCAAAGAATACGAATGAGAATAATATCCCTGCAATTTTCGATGAAAGTGTGCCTGTGATTGCCGATGGCTATCACCTGAACTATGCAAAAGCCGTAGACTCGGAAGGAACAGAAATTGACCTGCTTTCCAGCGGAACCCAATATTTTGCACTTTATAAGAATGTCCATTTTATCACAAAGGCTGTCTATCCGGTTTCTTTCGTTGTAACGCCGGACGGTCTGACCAATGTTGTTGTGAAAGTGAATGGTCAGGAGGTTACCGGCTCTGTCAGTTTGGAAGCAGGAACTTACCCTGTTGAGGTAACAGCCGATAACTGCAAAGCATACACCGACAATATAACGATCACCGCCGATGCGGCAACGCATACGCAGACCATTGCAATGACTTATTTACCTGCCGACTACTCCAAGGTTGATGCAGCCATTGCCAAAGCAAATGCACTAAACAAGAATGACTACAAGGATTTCTCCGGTGTGGAAGCTGCTGTCAAGGCTGTTGTCCGTGGTAAAAATATTACGGAGCAATCCGAAGTAGACAAGATGGCACAGACTATCGAAGATGCGATTGCTGCCCTGCAATACAAGGATGCTGATTACACAAAGGTTGATGCAGCCATTGCCAAGGCAAATGCACTGAACAAGGACAACTACAAGGACTTCACCGCCGTGGAAGCTGCCGTCAATGCTGTTGTCCGTGACAAGAACATCACTGAACAGAGCGAAGTTGACGCAATGGCAAAGGCTATTGAAGATGCCATTGCTGCCCTGCAATACAAGGATGCTGATTACACAAAGGTTGATGCAGCCATTGCCAAAGCAAATGCACTGAACAAGGACAACTACAAGGACTTCTCTGCTGTAGAAACTGCTGTCAAGGCTGTTGTCCGTGGTAAAAATATTACGGAGCAATCCGAAGTAGACAAGATGGCACAGACTATCGAAGATGCGATTGCTGCTCTTGAGAAAAAACCTGCCAGTACCAAACCGGGAACATCCGATAAGAGTCCGCAGACCGGCGATACAAGCAACCTTGCACTGTGGATTGCTCTGCTGTTTATCAGCGGCGGTGCTGCCATTGGTACAACGGTTGTAAGCAGGAAGAAAAAGTACAACAGATAATTGAATAGTGTTCCCTTGCTCCATCTTCCGAGCAAGACAAAAGCGTCGTAGCAATACGGCGCTTTTTTGTTACCCGGAAGTGACAAACAGCGGCTTTTGAATGACGGACGGTAAGGATACTGCCGCTAAAACAAAGCCGCTCATATCGAAGGAAAACGCCCAAAATCGCCCCGAAACCATACAGCGGGGTCAGGTTTTGGGCGTTTCTGCGTTTCGGGAGCAAATCGGCAATTCGGCAGCGAAAAGGAGATGCCCGCTATGCCCCGTATGCCGAAATACCTCAAGAGAGAATGGGCGTTCTTTCTTGATGAGCGTGGCAGGAAGAAATACAACGAGCTTTGCAGGAAATGCGAAAGGAGCTGCAAGCAGAGCTTCTGTGCCACCGTTATCCAATGCCCGCACTATCTATCAAAAAGGAGAACAAGACAATGACAGACTATCCGAACAACATTCCCGCAAAGCTGGAAATCATCAAGGCAAGCGAGATTACCCCGAAAGAGGTGCGCTGGCTGTGGTATCCCTATATCCCCTTCGGCAAGGTCACACTGCTGCAAGGCGACCCCGGTGACGGCAAGAGTAAGCTGATGCTTTCTCTTGCCGCTTTGCTTTCCAAGGGAGCGCCGCTGCCCTTTGCCGATGAGGACGAGAGCGGCGAGCCGATGACCGTTATCTACCAGACCACCGAGGACGATGCAGACGATACCGTTGTGCCGAGATTTAATGCGGCGGGCGGTGACGGCGACCGGCTTATCTTCATCAAGGAGGACGAAAAGAGCCTGACCTTCGGGGATGACCGTATCCGTGAGGCCGTGGAGAAGTACAACGCCAAGCTGCTGATTCTCGACCCGATGAGTTCGTATATCGGTGACACCTGCTCGATGAACAACGCCAACGAGACAAGAGCCGAGTTCAACCACCTGATTGCTGTTGCCAAGGACACCGGCTGCGCCATCGTTATCATTGCCCATATGAACAAGGCAAAGGACACAAGCCCCCTCTATCGCACCAATGGCTCTATCGACATTGCCGGTGCAGCGAGAAGCATTCTTGCCGTCACACGCACGGCAAACAAACAGAACCCCGCCGAGCGTTATCTGGTGCAGGTCAAGAGCAATCTTGCGCCGATGGGCTCGGCTATTCTCTTTGAGGTAGCCGACAAGGGCGTGAACTTTCTTGATGAGCTGGAGCTGAGTGCGGAGGACGCTTTCTCTGCTTCTGCGCCGAGGATGGGCAGACCGAATGCCCGTGAGGAAGCGGCAACGGACTTTATCCGTTCCCTGCTGGCGGGCGGTAGGCGGCTGGCTTCCGATTGCGAAGCAAAGCTTGAAGCCGCAGGCTTCAAGAAATCAACCTACAAGAAGTCCAAAAAGAAAGCCGGAGTTCGCTCTGTGAAGGACGGCTTTCTTTGGTACTGGACTTTGCCGGAGGTTGAAAAAACGATTGAGAATGGGCAGAAAGTCACGGACGAGGACGACCTGCCTATTTGATTGAGGTTTTGAGGGAGGTCAAGGGAGGAAAGCCCTTGCCCACGACATCTTTGCAGCGAAGCTGAAAGTGTCATAGTGGGTTACGCACTTTGAAAAAGTTGCGTAACCCGCACCCCCGCCCTTTCCGCTGACTGGAGGTGATGAGAATGGCGGAAGGAAATTGGAGCGTTATCCGAGTGGAGAAAATCTCCGCAGAGGGAGCGCAGAAAACCGAGCGACACAACGAGCGCAAGAACGAAAGCTACGCAAATCTCAATGTGGACACCGAGCAAATTGCCCGCAATGTTCATTTCAAGGACACCGGCGGTCTGACCTACAACGAGTATTTCCAGCGGCTCATTGACGAGGGCAAAATCTCCACAAGAGGGCAGAAAGCCGGTGCAACCATCTTCAATGAGCTGCTCATTGATGTGAATACAAGGTACTTTGAGGAGCACGGCGGCTACGAATATGCCAGGCAGTTCTACGAGGAAGCCTACCGTTTCGGCTGTGAGATTTACGGCGAGGAGAACATCGTGTCGGCGGTTATGCACGCCGATGAAATCAACAAGGCGGTGTCCGAAGAACTGGGCAAGCCGGTCTACCACTACCACCTGCACATCGTGGCAATCCCCACCGTCCGAAAAGAAATCCTGTGGTCGAAACGCTGCAAGGACGAAGCCCTGAGAGGAACGGTCAAGGAGGTCATCAACCAAGTTTCCCACTCAAAAAAGTGGAAGAATATCGTTCCTCTGCTGGACGAAAACGGGCAGCAGGTTATCAGCAAATACGGAAAGCCGATGTTCCGCAAGTCCTATTCTGTCCTGCAAGACAAGCTCTTTGCGCATATGACCGAAGCGGGCTTTACCGGCTTCGAGCGTGGCGTATTGGGCAGCACAGCGGAGAATTTGAGCAGCCTGGATTATCAAATTCAGAAGGACAAGGAACGACTTGCCCACATTCAGGAACGCATTGAAGCCGAGCAGGTACGCTATGAACCTGCTCACGAAGTCCGCAAGACAATGGCAGAGATTGAGGGTATGGGGCAGAAAACCCTCACCGGCAAGATTTCCGTTTCCAAGGACGATTATCAACAGCTCACGGCACTTGCCAAGGAGGGTATCACAAGCCGCAGTGAAATCCAAGATTTGAAAAGCAGCGTTTCCTACTATCGCGGTTGGCGTTACCCGCTTCTATTATAGCAAAAGGAGGTTCTTTTTCTACCGTATCAATGCTACAGCTCTATTCCTCCACAAGCTTAGCTTGTGGTTTTTCTTATGAATAAAAAAGGCCCCCGCAGCGTATGATTTGACGCCGCGGGGTTTCTCAATTGTTCGGTTTGTATTGCAGCACCTTCTGGGAGAACGTCCGATCGAAGAACTGGATGAAGGGCCCAAGGCAGAACGCACAGATCAAGGTGCCAAGGCCCACAAGGCCACCCAGCAGCCAGCACAGCAGGGCGCTGAGCGCATCGGTGAAGATGCGGCACCCGAAGTACGGGCAGGGTGTGTAGTCCCGCAGACCGAGGGAAAGGGAATCGTAGGGCGCGATGCCGAGGTCGGCGGTCTGGTAGAGCGAAGCGCCCAGCGCCGTGACCAGCACCGCCGCCCTTGACCATTTGCGCCCTGCCTGCTGAAAAGTAATCAAGGGGCGGTTAAGCCGCCCACTGTAATAGATTTCTACCAGAGCTGTAATCAATTTTGCGCATAATTCTTGACACTACCTATATACCGGTTTATAATGCATATAGCGGTCAGACAGAAACCATGCAGGCAAAATGGGCTAACCTGAAAAAAATGGAAGAAGAAACATTTGCAAAGATTATTATGGGAAAAGCAGATATCAGCGAATTTGATACTTTTGTTGAAAACTGGAAGAATCAGGGTGGTGACCAGATTCTCAAAGAGATTAACGAAGAATTAAATAATAGCTCTGGTAATTGATTATAGGCAGTATGAATCATAAGTATTTATGATGGAGCGAGGAGAAAAGAGATATGAAGGATTTTGAAAATGATTTGATTTATTATCCTAATCCGGACCCGGTCAAGGAACCGAGATTTATTTTAAAATCTGTAGATGAATTGGAAAAATCAACAAAATACAGTGTTACCTGCAACGGAACAGAGCGTGTGGTATACCATACAGATTCGTTTGACTATGTTGTAGTAGTAGATAACGAAGCGTATGATCTGGAGATTTCAATCCATACACCATATGAAAAACTTGAAATCCGTCCATCCAGCTTTGGCATAGTTCCTTTTGTAAAAGGAGAAACAGTCCATATCCATCTTGATGAACCGAGAAAGTTTACTGTAGAGACAGATGGTGGTCTTCATGATGCATTGTTTGTGCTTTGCTCGCGCAGGATTGAGAAGCCGGCAGATACCACCATCTGCTTTGAAAAGGGCAAGGTATATAATGTAGGAGTTCTTACCTTAAAGTCCAATGATACGGTTTACATAGAGGAAGGTGCTGTTGTATCAGGTTGTGTATACGCAGACCATTGTGACAATATTTCCATTGTAGGAAACGGAATTATCAACGGAGCCTGTTGGCATCTGCCGGACAGTAATGCAGACCGTTTCTTTATCTATGCCAAGTGGTGTAATAATGTACTCTTAAAAGGCTTTACTGCTGTAGACGGTCCTTCCTGGCATGTAGTTCCTGCGGCGTGTGACCATGTTGTGATTGATGATATGAATATTATGTCGAGGATTGTAACGGGAGACGGTATTGATATTACGAGCAGCCAGGACGTAGAGGTAAAAAATTGCTTTATCCGTTCCACAGACGACAGTATCTGCATCAAATCCCAAAGATTGTTTGAAGATCCGTCAACGGTACGTGACGTAACAAAAGTGCGTGTTCACAATAACGTGATCTGGAATGCAGAACCCGGTAATGCCATAGAGCTTGGTTATGCCCTCCAGAGCGAAATCCACGACCTAGTATTTGAGGATTGTGATATTATACACTGCCAGTATGAAGGAAACATGGGTGGTGCGGCGATTTCCATCCATCAGGCAGATGGCGGCCATGTTCATGATATACATTATAAAAATATCAGAGTAGAGCAGGCAGAACAGAAACTGTTCGATATTAAGGTTCTGCTTTGCAAATATACGGAACAGCTTGCCAAAGGAGAGATTAATGATATCTATTTTGATAATATCCAGGTGCTGAACGGAGATATCCCGGTCTCCATGATCCGGGGGTATCAGACACCGACAGAAGAAGTACGTGTCCATGATGTCCATTTTGATAACATTACTTTTATGGGGAATAAGTGTGAAACCTGGCAGGATATGCGGCTTGTTACAGAACTGGCAAATGACATTTATGTCAATGGTGCCAGATTATGCAGACAGATGAAATTCTGAGAATATCACCATATAGAGATGGTTTTATTACTTGCAGCAAGGAGGGTATTTATGGAACAAAGCAGCATGCTTTTCCAAAAAGACGGAAAAAATTATTTACAGCTGGACTGTGAAAATGCAAAAGAGCTTTCTATGAAATGATATGTACCCGGTTTTCTGGACACCGGTTCAAAATTGAATAATTAAGCTTCCATCATGGATGCTTCCCTGAATTTAGAGGGAGGCATCCATTTTGTTTTCGCTTGGATCCTGCTGTTATTGTAATAGTCGATATAATCAGCAATAGCTTTCTATTTCTAATATTAAAACTGGTTTTAGTATAGCATGAATCGAAGCATTCTATCAAGACCACTTTCTTGAGGGTTATGAAAAAATTTCGGAACAATGCCCTATGACATTATCCCAGTTGACAATCATCGACAGTCGAGTAGACTAAGGACTCGCGCCCTTAGCCCCTCACAGATCCGGACGTGCGGCTTTCCCGCATCCGGCTCCTCACAGTAACATTCGTTTCAATATAGCGGGTAATAAACCTTGGGCTTTGCAAGAGGATAGTACTTTAGCATGTCAATGAAACCATTCCATGTATAGGTACGTCTGCATCCTCGCCTGTTCATCGCTTTGAAGAGAAACTGCTGTACCCGATGCAGGAATGCGCTTAGCTTATAAACGTTGAACGACACTCCATAGTATCTGTAGTAACCGACCAGCTTCACATTGAGTTGCTTTACTATGTCCTTCGCAGGTTGGTTCTTACTGTCGTAGAGCCATTCCTTGAATTCTCTTAGCTTCTTCTCAAATTTCTTTCGCGATGTTTTGACTTTAGGCCATGGGTAGCCTTTCCTGCTCTTTCCGTAGTAGAATGTGAACCCAAGAAAGTCGAACGTCTCTGGCTTTCCAAGTCCTCTTGCTCTGCGATTTTGCTCTGCATATCGCCCGAATTCTATCAGCCTACTCTTGCTTTCTTCCAGTTCGAGGTTGAACTTTGCCATGCGCTCTTTCAGAGCTGCATAGTAGTGTTCTGCATCCGACTTGTATTGAAAACCTGCAACAAAATCATCAGCGTAGTTCACGAGAAAGCTCTCGCCTTTCGCCTCTTTCTGAATCACCAGTTTGAACCAAAGTGTCAATACGTTGTGCATATATATGTTTGCCAGCATCGGGCTGATATTTCCTCCCTGTATGGTTCCTTCATCCGTATCTTCATATTTCTCATCGACCATAACACCCGCTTTCAGATACTTTTGTAACAGCCACAGGATATTGGGGTCTTTGATATGCCATTTCAGGAATCTCATCATCCATTCATGGTCGATGTGGTCGAAGAAGCCTTTTATGTCGGCATCCACGATGTAGTTTATCTTTCCGTGTGATACACGTTGATAAACTTCCTTGATTGCTTCATGGCATCCTCGCTTGGGTCTGAAACCGTACATGCAATTCAGAAACTTTGGCTCATATATTGCTTCCAGTATCTTCTTTACTGCCACCTGTACTATTTTATCCTCATAGGACACAATTCCCAGTGGCCGCAGCTTTCCGTTCGCTTTGGGAATGTATACCCGCCGTGTCGGAAGCGGCTTGTACGATTTGTTCCTCAATCGTTGTACAAGGTCTGCGATGTTGCTCTCAAGATGCTTTCCGTATTCTTCCTTGGTCACCTTGTCAATTCCTACTGCCTTCTTGCCGTCCAGTTCCCTGTGACATTGTTTCAGCAGTTCAGTATTTATGAGGTGATACAGGCTTGTGAATTCCGGTCTCTTTGTTGTCGCTGATATCTCCGCTATTCTCTCCAATTTTGTTCCCATCATTTCCTCCGTCCCTGAGTACGGATGATGTTTCCTCAGAGAGACCGTTACTGCGTAACCTCCTTCCCTCTGTCGGCATTACCCGACTTCAACAGTACTATGAAGTTATCCGACTGCCTGTCGCCCGTTTGACACCCTCCATTTTCAGTTGGTATATCATACTCCTTTTCGAGAGGCGGCAGGCTCTCCCCAGTTGATGTGTATCCTTAATGTCAAGCATAATCGGCTCTCTGACCCCGCAGCGCCATACAGTTCTCACCGTTACGACCTGTATGATGTTGCCTTCCGCACCAGTTAAGACGTCAGCCTGCTGGAATAACTAACTTTTCGAGGCTCAATCGCTTTTATCGACCCTGCTTGCTTGCTGTCTACGCTTGTCAGATACCATTACTGATGCCATCCCAAGACTCGCTAATATCTGGCTGGTTAGGCCTTGGATATACCGGATTTCCACCGGTTAGGCTACACACCCTTGGCTGGGCGCACAACTGGAAGTTATCGCTTTCTGCCAATATAGCGACAAACTTTCTTCTTATATTGCAGATACTCATTTCCAAATGTGGCAAATAAAAAATCTTCTTCGACATTGACAATCTGCAAATGGTACATGATGACCGCAAATACCGTTAGGAAGCACAAAATCCAGTTAAAAAACATCAATAGTGTGCCAATATATAAAAGGTCAAATCCCAGGAAGGCGGGATTGCGGCTGATTTGATAAATGCCGTTTGTCACAAGCTCCGTTTTATCGGTTTTGGACACTCCTGCTCGCCAACTGTCACGCATCGTCCATACCGCAACGATAAATATAGCCGTTCCCGCAACACTCAGTATCGCTCCAAAAATCCGAACGGAAACATGGTTATGCTCCGTTTCAAAAAAAATACTGGAAAGCCCCGCTATAAAAACAAGAATAGCCGCAATCTTCATGGTAATTTCCACGAATTTCACAAAACCAACTTTGTTCTTTCCGATTTGGTCTGTCTGTATTCCCTGCTTTTTTTGATGAAACATTTTCACAAAATAGCAACCATAAAAAGCGATTATGCTTGCTATGGAAATCAACTTAAATTCCATTGCCCTTATCCTCTCAAACTTGAAGTTATCGCTTTACTTTTGTTGTATCTTAGCCAAAATACTTTCTATTACAAGTATTACTGTTATAAAGGCTCCTACAAGGGTATAGTAGTTTAAGCCATACATCAATGGCAAAAGAGAAATAACTACCGTAATAATGGAAAGGACAAACAATGCTTTGAGAACACCTTTCTTCTTCAATGAAAACAATGAAAGTAAGAAGATGGCAACAGTAAGTGTGGCTGTAATAAGTGGAGCAAAATTTGCATAGCCAAACGGTGTAAGGCTAAAGTATGAGAATGTTTCTTTTACTCTTTCTGTTGGAGATGTTGCAAAAATACAAACTGCTCCCAAGGGTAATAATTCTAACACTATTGTTAAAGCTGGCAAAACCGCTAAGCAGACTTTCTTCATGTTGTATATCTCCTTTACAAATCCCGATTTGTCTGTTCCTTAAAGTCCAAGTCCTTCAGCCCACGCCGCAAGCTCCTGATGCCCGACGCTGCCCTTGAAGACCTTGCCGTCCATCAGCTTTGCGCCTTTGCAGCTCGGCGCAAGGCGTTCGTTCGTCTTGCCAATGCCGCTTCCTCCAGAGGTTGCAAACGGGATGATCGTCTTGCCGGTCAGATCATAGTGAATGGTATTTGCAATTCCAGCTCGTATAGAGCAGCCGCCCGAAAAGAACAATCCAAACACCGTCGGGGTAGAAATGATTGGGAAAGATAATCCCTTCCATTACTATCCCGACTTTTTAACTTCTTCAACACTTGAATTACGGAGGTACGAAAATGAAAGACATTACAAGCACGATTACCAAGCCCCTCGCCGTCCTCGGAGAGAACGGCAAGGGCTACACCAAGGAAGCCAACTTCATTTCCTGGAACGGCAATGCCGCCAAGCTGGACATCCGAGAGTGGCATCCGAACCACGAACGATGCGGCAAGGGCATCACGCTCACGGAGGACGAGGGCAGAAACCTCTATGACGCACTGAAAGCAATCTATGAAAAGGAATAATCCTTTTTCGGCTGGTAACGGGGCGTTCGGAAACGGACGCCCCTATTTTTTACGGAGGGAGGTGATGACCGTGGAGGATATGAAAACCGGCTTTGTAGAGAGAATCGGCGGCACGATTTTCGTTGTCAACGCAATGCCCGCAGAGAACGCAAAGCATACGCAGGAGGAGCTTGTAAAGGCTCTGATTGCAAGAGAAGCAATGGCTTTGCAGGAAGCAGATGTTGCCTGATTGATTTTACGCACAACTATGCGCTTTGGAGATTTTTCAAAAAATATCTCAAAACCCACTTGACAGAAGGGTGAACTGCTCCGGGATACCGGCCATCTGCTGGAGGAGATGGGCTATGAAATAAAAGTCCTTGATCTTATTGATATGGAGAAAAGCCATTGCTACAACCCGTTTGTCTATCTCCATTCGGACAACGATGTGCAAAGGCTTGTGACAAATCTGTTCAAGAGCACAACGCCAAAGGGGTCACAAAGTAACGATCCTTTTTGGGATACCTCAGCTTCAATGCTGCTGTCTGCTCTCGTCTATTATCTTCACTACAAAGCGCCGGAGGATGAACAGAACTTTGCAATGGTAATGGAGATGCTGCAAGCGGCTGCCATCGACAATGAGGAAGATCCACGACCCTCGCCGCTGGACTGCCTGTTTGCCGATTTGGAGTTGGACAGACCCGACCACATCGCTCTGAAATACTATCGGTCTTACCACACCGGTTCGGCAAAGACCCTGAAATCCATTCAGATCACACTTGCCGCAAGGCTGGAAAAATTCAACTTGGAGAGCTTGGCGGCACTGATCTGCACCGACGAGCTTGACCTTGCTTCTATGGGCGAAAAGAAAGTGGCACTGTTCGCTATTATCCCGGACAACGATTCGAGCTTCAATTTCTTGGTCAGCATCCTTTATACCCAGCTATTTCAGCAGCTATTCTTTTCCGCTGACCATATTCACGGCGGCGCATTGCCAATTCTCGTTCACTTCCTAATGGACGAGTTCGCCAATGTCAGCCTGCCGGACGACTTCGATAAGATCCTTTCCGTTATGCGTTCCCGTGGCGTGTTTGTGTCCATCATTCTTCAGAACTTGGCACAGCTCAAGGCGCTGTTTGAAAAGCAGTGGGAATCCATCGTCGGCAACTGCGATGAGTTCCTCTACTTGGGCGGCAACGAGCAGTCCACCCATAAGTATGTAAGCGAATTGCTGGGCAAGGAAACCATCGACACGAACACTTACGGAAAGAGTTCCGGGCGAAGCGGAAACTATTCCACAAACTATCAGATCAGCGGTCGAGAGCTTCTGACCCCGGATGAGGTTCGTATGCTTGATAACCGCTACGCCATTCTGTTCATCCGAGGGGAACTCCTCGTGATGGACTTAAAATACGACATTCTCAAGCACCCCGCCGTTGACCTGACTGCCGACGGAAAAGGCAGCGTCTATCAGCACGGCAAGGTCACAAGTAATGTTGCGACCATTGAGGTGCAGTACCTCGCCCCCGATACTCTGCCGGATACAGAGGTATCGGAAACCACCTATGAGCTGCTGTCCGATGAGGATTTCAACTCGGAAACCAACAACAATACAACAACAAAATTACGGAGGTAACTAATATGAACATTTTTAAGAAGTACACCGAGAAGCATACCGAAAAGCTGCCTATGACCGGCAAGGTTAAGAAGGGCTTCCGTATTTACTGCACCGCCATTATGGGTGCAACACTCGTCCTCGGCACTTCGGTTACGGCGTTTGCCGCCAACGACCCCATTACCGTTATCAACAATCTGTCTACCTTTATCTTCGGGCTGATCCGTGCCATCGGGCTTATCCTGTTGGGCTTCGGTGTTGTGCAGGTCGGTCTGTCCCTGAAGTCCCATGACCCCTCTCAGAGAGCGAACGGTTTCCTGACCCTTGCAGGCGGCGTCATCATCACCTTTGCAAAGGAAATCCTAGACCTGATTGTCGGCTAAGAAATTTCACACCGAGGGGTGTTCCCGAAAAAGCGGGAGCACCCCTTAACTCTATGAAAAGGAGGTGCTTTTCGTGAGCGACAACTGGGTCGTACAAAACCTTGAAAACGCATTGGAAACTTGGAACGAGAAGCTGGCAGAGATTTGGCAGCTTATCACGACAACGCCGCAGGACTTCAAAGGCGGTGGGATATGGGGCGTGATCGTCAATATCAACGGCGCAGTGCAGTCTATCGGACTTGCACTCCTTGTGCTGTTCTTCGTTGCCGGTATGGTAAAAATCTGCGGCTCGTTCACAGAAGTCAAGAAACCGGAACACGCTCTGAAGCTGTTCGTTCGTTTTGCCATCGCCAAGGGTGCCATCACCTACGGTATGGAGCTTATGCTTGCCCTGTTTAATATCATCCAAGGCACGATCTCGACGATAATGGGTTCGGCGGGTTTCTCAACACCACAGCAAACAGTCTTGCCGCCTGAATTGATTACCAGCGTCGAGGAATGCGGATTCTTTGAAAGCATACCGCTATGGGCTGTCACGCTCATCGGAGGGCTGTTCATCACCGTAATGTCTTTCATCCTGATAATGACCGTGTACGGGATATTTTTTAAGCTCTATATGTACACGGCGCTTGCACCCATTCCGCTTTCCACCTTCGCCGGTGAACCGAGTCAGAATGTGGGCAAGTCCTTCATCAAAAGCTACTGCGCCGTTTGCTTGGAGGGGGCAGTGATCGTGCTGTCCTGCATTATCTTCTCGCTTTTTGCGTCCTCACCACCCGTGGTCAATCCCGATGCGGCGGCGGTCACGCAGGTGTGGAGTTATATAGGCGAACTGCTCTTTAATATGCTCGTTCTCGTTGGCTCGGTCAAGATGAGCGACCGCATTATCCGAGAGATGATGGGACTGTAAGGAGCGCACTATGAAAAACAACACCAAAATCTATAACCGCTTCAAGGGGTTTACCCTTGAGGACTGCGATTGCCGATATTGTCTGTACTATGGTGGCAGACGCAAAGGCAAGGTGAATTGCCTTGCGGATGAATGCGTCTGTGCCGAGGAAATCCGTCAGGCAAAGGAACGCTGTCGCAGAGAAAGGAGCTTCTAATGTTTTATCAACTTTATAATATCCATCTCCCTGAACGGAGAAGTCATCCAGTCATCGGAGGATTATGACCTCCCTGCCGAAAAGGGATTGGTTGGTATGTTCGAGCGAATGAAAGAAACGGATATTCTGACCGTCAACGATTTGCTTTTGGGTTCAGCGTATATTCCCAAGCGCAGCATTGTTTTTATCGCAACCGGCGATGTGGTGGAGGGACACAAGTATGGAAGTTAAGATCAACCGAGAAATCCGCAACTATACGGAGGCAATGTTCTTTGGACTGTCTATGCGACAGTTCATTTTTTCTGCCTGCGCCTGCGTGGTGGCAGTGGGACTCTATTTCCTGCTCAAGCCATATGTCGGCACGGAAACCGTATCGTGGATGTGCATTTTGGGAGCCGCACCCTTTGCGGCTCTCGGTTTTATCAAATACAACGGAATGACGGCGGAAAAGTTCGTATGGGCTTGGTTCAAATCCGAGTTCCTTATGCCGAAGAAACTGACCTTCCGTTCCACCAACACCTACTACGAAATGATGAAGCCGGGAATGGAACACAAGCAGAAGGAGGTATCAAAAGCCAATGATTAAAACGCTTCGCAACCTGCTCAAACAGGATAAAGAACGATTTGTTGTGCCGAGGGGCGTCCAGGATGTGATCCCCATCAAGGCGATTTACGATGACGGTATTTTTCAGGTGGGTAGAGATAAGTTCTCCAAGACCTATAAGTTTAGCGACATCAACTATGCTGTCGCCAGTCGTGAGGATAAGGAAGCTATGTTCCTTGAGTATTCGGAGCTGCTCAACAGCCTTGACAGCGGTGCAACCACCAAGATCACCATTAACAACCGCCGTTTGAACCGTGCAAACTTTGAGAAAACCATTCTTCTCCCCCTGAAGGGCGATGCTCTTGACGAGTACCGTGAGGAGTACAATCGGATGCTCCTTGATAAAGCAACCGGTGCAAACGCTATCATTCAGGAAAAGCACATCACCATTTCGGTGTGCAAGAAGAATGTGGAGGAAGCGAGAAACTACTTTGCCCGTGTGGGTGCTGACCTGATCGCCCACTTTGGGCGGCTTGGTAGTAAGTGTGTGGAGCTGGAACCGGACGAACGGCTCCGCATTTTCCACGACTTTTACCGTGCCGGTGAAGAAACGGAGTTCCGCTTCGACATCAAGGAAACCCGCAGAAAGGGTCACGACTTCAAGGATTTCATCTGCCCTGATTCGATGGAGTTCACGGGCGACTATTTCAAGATCGGAGAGCGTTACGGCAGAGTGCTGTTCCTGCGGGAGTACGCTTCCTATATCAAGGACAGTATGGTTGCCGAAATGACCGATCTCAACCGCAATCTGATGATGTCCATTGATGTTATCCCTGTACCCACGGATGAAGCCGTTCGGGAAGCCGAAAGTCGTCTGCTCGGTGTTGAAACCAATGCGACCAACTGGCAGCGTAGGCAGAATGCCAACAACAACTTCTCCGCACAGCTTCCCTACGACATTGAACAACAGCGCAAGGAAATGAAAGAGTTCCTTGACGACCTGACGACCCGTGACCAGAGAATGATGTTTGCCGTTCTGACGATGGTTCACACGGCGGACACCAAGGAGCAGCTTGACAATGACACAGAAGCTCTGCTTACCACAGCGAGAAAGCACCTTTGCCAGTTCGGTATTCTCAAGTTCCAGCAGCTTGACGGACTGAATACGGCGATGCCCTTCGGTGTCCGCAAGATCGAGTCGTTCCGTACTCTGACCACAGAGAGCCTTGCGGTCTTTATCCCGTTCCGTGTGCAGGACATTTGCCACACCAACGGCGTTTACTATGGTCAGAATGTCATTTCCAAAAATATGATTATCGCAGACCGCAGACAGCTCCTCAACGGCAACGAGTTTATTCTCGGTGTTTCGGGCGGTGGTAAGTCCTTTACCGCAAAAGGCGAGGTCATCAATCAGGTGCTTGCTGGCAACGCAGACATTATTATCATTGACCCGGAGCGAGAGTATTCGCCCCTTGTGCGGGCGCTGGGCGGCGAGATCATCAACATTTCTGCCACTTCTTCCACCCATATCAACGCTATGGATATGAACCGGGAATACGGTGACGGAGCAAACCCCGTCATTCTGAAATCCGAGTTCATTATGTCCCTGTGCGAGCAACTCATCGGAGGCAACAACCTTGGTGCAGTGCAGAAGTCCATCATTGACCGCTGTACGGCAAGCGTCTACCGCACCTATCAGCAGAACAACTACACTGGCGAGGTGCCGACCTTGCAGGACTTCCGGGCGGAGCTTCTCAAGCAGTCCGAACCCGAAGCGCAGGAAATCGCTCTTGCCATTGAGCTGTTTACCAATGGCTCTCTGAACACCTTTGCAAAGAAAACCAATGTGAACACGGACAACCGCCTGATTTGCTATGATATTCTCGACCTCGGCAAACAGCTTATGCCAATCGGTATGCTGGTCGTCCTTGACTCGATCCTGAACCGTATTACGCAGAACCGAGCCAAGGGCAAGAACACCTTCATCTTCCTTGATGAGATCTACCTTCTGTTCCAGCACGAGTACAGCGCTAACTTCCTGTTCACCCTTTGGAAGCGTGTGCGAAAGTACGGCGCTTATGCCACGGGCATCACGCAGAATGTGGACGATCTGCTCCAGTCCCACACGGCAAGAACGATGCTGGCAAACTCCGAGTTCATTGTTATGCTCAATCAGGCATCCACGGACAGATTGGAGCTTGCGAAGCTGCTAAACATCTCGGACACCCAGCTTTCCTATATCACCAATGTGGATGCCGGTCACGGACTGATCAAGGTCGGCTCCAGTCTTGTACCGTTTGCCAATAAATTCCCTAAGAACACGAAGCTCTATAAGCTGATGACCACCAAACCGGGCGAAGGTGCTTAACCCTCGCCTTTGGCGTCAAGAAAGGAAATTCAATGAAAAAGAAAATCTGTATGATTCTTATTGCGGTGTTTGTAGCCGTCCTCGGCACAAGCACATATTTTATTATCGATCACTACAAGGAGTCGAATAAGCAAGCCGAGCTTTATGGCGAGCTGGCTGACCTTGTGAATGCTGCGGCACAGACGGATGCCGCAACGGAACCGGCGGAGCAGATTCCATACTCCGAGGAAAAGATGCTTCTGCCGGAGCTTGCAGAGCTTTATCAGCAGAACGGCGATTTGGTGGGCTGGATCAGCATTGCAGATACCAACATCAATTATCCCGTGATGCAGTCGGTGAATGAGCCGAATTTCTATCTAAAGCACGGCTTTGATAAGAAATACTCCGACTATGGTTGCCCCTATGTGCAGGAGGATTGCGATGTGCAGGAGCCGTCCGACAATCTTGTCATCTATGGACACCATATGTCCAACGGTTCGATGTTTGCCCACCTTGAAAAATTCAAGAGCAAAGACTTTTGGAGCGAGCATCGGATGATCACCTTCAACACACTGACGGATAAGCAGGAGTATGAGATCGTTGCCGTATTCCGCACAGTGGTCTACACCGACAGTCCCGAAGCATTCAAGTTTTATCGCTTTATAGATGCAGAGAGCGCCAATGAGTTTGACGACTTCATTGCCAAGTGCAAGGAGCTGTCTTTCTATGATACCGGCGTGACCGCCGAATACGGCGATAAGTTCATTACGCTGTCTACCTGTGAGTACAGCCGCAACAACAGCCGTCTTGTGGTCGTGGCGAAGCGCATAACGGAGGACGGTGGTGCGGATGCTGCCAAGACTCACGCCGAAGCAACGGCAGAGGGCGAACGCCCTAATTAAGCGCCTTTGTGCTAATTATGACAACGGCAACTGCCTTGCGCTGGACGACGGAGAACCCTGCGCCTGTGTGCAGAGCATCTCATACTCACTTCTCTGCAAGTATTTCCGCAAAGCTGTTTTGCCGGCAGAGCCTTTGCTGGAAGCGGATATTTTCGGCACACGCTTTGAAAAGTGCGTGTCCTGCGGTGCGCCGATTATCAAGAAGGGCAACCGAAAGAAATACTGCGAGAAGTGCGCTCAAAGAGCTTACAAAGCTCAGCAGGCAGAGTACGCAAGAAGAAAACGGGCAGAGTCGAAAAATAGGTACTGAAAAAGCCAGCAATATCAAGACTTTTCAGCTCCCGCACTTTGAGGGGTAAGGTGTTTATACCTTTACCCCTCGTTTTTAATTCAGGGGCATTTGGGTATGCCCCTGAAAGGAGGGTTCAATGGCTGATATTAAAACGAGAGACGTCGTGAAAGGCACAATCAAGAAGATCGACAAGGCGGCAATCGCCGCAGATCGTATACGCTCCGCCTATGTGCAGACGAAGGAAAAGGCAGAACACACAACGCACCCGGATGAGCATAATGCCGAGGAGTACGCCTCTGACCGTGTGGAAGGCGGCGTTGACCGTATCACGCACGAAGCGGCGCACCAGTTTGATAAGCAGGGGCGCAAGGGGCTGGAAGAAACGAAACGGAATGTGTCCAAAGCAAAGGACGGTGTTCAGAGGTTCCGGGAAAAGCGGGCGGCTGAGTCAATGAAAAGGCAGACTGTCCGCACCTCCGGGAATAAGACCATCAAGGCGGTCGAGCAAACGGAAAAGACGATCAAACAGTCTGCCAGTTCTGCCGGTAAGAAAACCATCAAGACTGCCGGGAAAGGTACAGCCAAAGCCGCACAGAGGTCGGTCAAGACCACGAAAACGGCAATCAAGACCACTCAGCAAGCGGCAAAGGCAGCACAGAAAACCGCACAGGCTACGGTGAAAGCATCGCAAAAAGCCGCACAAGCAGCCAAAGCCACAGCCAAGGCAGCGGTTGCCGGTGTAAAAGCTGCCGTTAAAGCAACGATTGCCGCAGTCAAAGCAATCATAGCGGCGACAAAAGCACTGGTTGCTGCTATCGCCGCAGGCGGTTGGGTCGCTGTTGCGGTCATTGTTGTGATTTGCCTGATTGCTCTGATCTGCGGCTCTGTTTTCGGGGTGTTCTTCTCCGGCGAGGACTCCGGAACGGGAATGTCGATGCAGACAGCCGTGCAGGAAATCAATGCTGATTACGACGCCAAGATAGAAGCGGAGAAAAACTTGGTAGCCTATGATAATATGGAGATCAGCGGTGGTCGAGCCGTTTGGAAGGATGTGCTTGCGGTCTATGCAGTCAAAACGAATACAGACAAGGACAACCCGCAGGAGGTTGCCACGATGGACGAGAGCAAGAAGCAGATCCTCTCGGACATCTTTTGGGAGATGAACTCCATATCTTCCCGCAGTGAAAGCCACTCGGAAACGGAGATCACCGAAACGGACGACGGAAACGGCAACATTGTTCAGACGGAAACGACAGTTACAAAAACAACGCTATATATTACCGTTTCTCATTTGACAGTGGATGAAATGGCTGACCTATATGGCTTTGACGCAGAACAGCGGGAATACCTTGCCGAGCTTCTCAAGGACAAAA
Source organism: Yeguia hominis (assembly GCF_014384705.1). Lineage (GTDB taxonomy): Bacteria > Bacillota > Clostridia > Oscillospirales > Acutalibacteraceae > Yeguia > Yeguia hominis. The sequence continues at coordinate 32,432 of NZ_JACRSN010000014.1, forward strand.
ACAATTCCCTTTGGGCGGCGGTACTTTACGGTATCCGATACAGTGACGATCAGATCGTCACCGTGGCGCTTTCGCAGGTCGGAAATGTAGGCGGCGAACCGTACTGGTCTTGGTACGGCTTCGGGAGCCGTGTGGAATGGTGTGCTTGCTTTGTAAGTTGGTGTGCCGATCAGTGCGGCTATATCGACACCGGGGTTGTGCCGAAATATGCAGGCTGCGTGAACGGTGTCCAGTGGTTCAAAGATCGAGGACAGTGGATCGACGGTTCTGCCGAGCCTGTCCCCGGAATGATTATTTTCTTTGATTGGGATAACAAGGGTTCGTCTGGTCCGCAGGATGGACAATTCGACCACACCGGCATTGTCCAAAAAGTCGAAAACGGTATCGTTTATACCGTTGAGGGAAACTCCGGTGATAGCTGTCGGGTAAACCAATACAGCGTAGGTCACTACGAAATCCTCGGATATGGAGTTCCGAACTACTGATGGGAAATTAAGAAAACCACCGGCTTCTTCACGCAGGAAGTCGGTGGTTTTCATCTTCGGTTGAGTTTGTACAAAATGAAACACAGCAAAAGGCGGGACACACAGATTTGATAAAATACTATCTATGCTTGGAGGTGAAGCGAAAATGAAAGAATATGGTTATGTCAGGGTATCTTCCTTGGATCAGAACGAAGAACGGCAGATGGTTGAGATGCGAAAGCTCGGAATTGCCGAGGAAAACATCTATAAGGATAAGCAGTCCGGCAAGGACTTTAACCGTCCGATGTATCAGAAGCTGCTCCGTAAACTCAAAAAGGGCGATGTCCTGTATATTTTGAGCATTGACCGACTTGGCAGAAACTACGAGGAAATCCAGAGCCAGTGGAGATTTCTGACACGGGAAAAGGAAGCCGATATTTCTGTAATCGATATGCCGCTTTTGGATACAAGGCGTGGAAAAGATCTGATGGGTACTTTCCTTGCGGATATTGTGCTGCAAGTTCTGTCCTTCGTGGCGCAGAATGAACGGGAGAATATCCGAAAGCGGCAGGCACAGGGTATCGCCGCTGCAAAAGCCAAAGGCATGAAGTTCGGCAGACCTGTCAAAAAGGCTCCGCCAAATTTCCCGGAGATCGTGGAGAAATGGGAAAGCGGTATCATCAAATCCTATGAAGCCGCCGAAATGTGCGGAATGTGTGAGTCGACCTTTTACCATCGGCTGCGGGAATACAGAGCAACATTGAACAGCGAATAAAAAAATCACTGTAAAAAAGTACACCTTTTTACAGTGATTTTTTTGCGCTCATAATGGAGAAAAACAGGCTGTAAAGCTCGCTTTTCTCGACATTTTTTATATTATATCACACTTTTTGCTTTCAGTCAATCGCTCGCAGCCGTTTTTTGGGCTTTTGTATTTAGGTGTACTTTTTTATAAAGTGACGGGAGGTGGTAAGCAATTTGCTTGGTGAGATATACCGTGTCAGTATGATCGGTCATCGTATCGTCGAGGACTTTGATATAGAAGAAAAGCTGTACGACCTGTTCTGCGATATGCTCCGCACAAAGGAATATGTGGAGTTTTATTTGGGCAGAAACGGTGACTTTGACATAATGGCGGCAAGCGTGATTAAACGACTTAAAAAGAATTTCCGTGACGACAACAGCGTTATGATCCTCGTTCTGCCGTATCCGGTAAAGGACTATGAGGATTATGAGAAATACTACGACGAAATCGTTATCCCGAAAGAATTGTACGGCGTACACCCGAAAGCGGCAATTACGGAGCGTAACCGCTGGATGGTGACAAATACCGATGTATTGGTCGCCTATATACGCAACGAAAGCGGCGAAACAGCCGCCTGTGTGCGTATGGCGGAGCAGCTCGGACGGGCAATTATAAAAATATAAAAGCAGGCTCAAATGAGCCTGCCGAGCGTCCGTTTCTTTCGCAGAGTTAGTCACTCTGTTAAAAGCTTTACGGAAAATGCGTATTAACCGCATTTACGAATGAGAACGGCACGGAATGACACAATTCTTTGACTGCTTATAGGCTACATCGCAAGTGCCGCCAGCTTGTCCATATTGGTGCGTTTGAGTTCCAGCGAAGTATGAACATAGCGATTTAAGGTAATCGTAGTATTTGCGTGACCGAGAATTTCGGAAAGTGTTTTTATCTCAAACCCGACCTCAACTGCTCTCGTTGCGAAGGTGTGACGGAGCGTATGTGCGTGAATCCCGTCCAGACCACATTCACGGGTATACTTTTCGATACGGTACTGAACCGAACGAGGTTCCATAAATTCCGACGTTCCCGTAAGAATGTAGGCACACGGATTACGCACGGCAAACTTTCGGCAAAGCTCTGCGGTATTGTCTGTCAAGGGAATGGTACGGACAGAGGTATCGCTTTTCGGTGCGCCGATCAGAATTTTTGTTTTCTCTGCTGTGTCCGTATCGGTGCTGCAAAGCCTTTGCATAGTAGCACTGACCGAGATAACCTTTTCCTTGATGTTTACATCCGACCACCGCAGCGCACACAGCTCACCGATGCGAAGTCCGGTAAACAGCGTAAGCAGCACACCAAACTTGCAGAAGTCCGTACCGTCAAGGAGATATACGGCAAGCCGCTTCTGCTCATCACGGGAAAGCACACGCATTTCCTTGCGGGTTTCTTTCGGGTAGTTGATTTCAACCGCAGGGAAGATGCCCGGAAACTGTGCAGCGGTATATTTCAAAATGCCGTGCAGCACCACCAAAATGTCATGTACCGTTTTCACGGAGAGCTTGTCCGCATCCAACAGCTCTTTTGAGAAATCATCTACTAACCCTGCGGTAATTCCGAGGGGATAACAACCACCGAGCTTCGGCTTGATATGCTTTTCCAAAACCGTGTTATACTTGATGTAGGTAGATTCTCGTATTTTGCTTTTTCGCAAGCGCAACCATTCGTCACAGTAAAAAGCAAAGCGATGTCGTGTGCCGGTCTGCGGTGTCGGTTTGCCTGCAAGCAAAGCCACCTTGTGTTTTGTAACTTTTTCTTTTGCCTCCTTGTAGGTTTTACCGTAGCAAAAGCCGTACTTGATTTTGCCGGACAGTTCATAGCCCTTGATATACCGAGCCTCCCACCGCCCGTCTTTTCTCTTGAAAATGTTTTCATCCTTCTTCATCGTTTGAAGCCTCCTATTTTTATTGTCTGATCGGACACCATATATTTTAGCAAATAGAATTAACTGTTTTCTAACTGCGCACCGGACTGTCCATTCCTGTCGGGAAAATAGTGTTCGTTTATGGCGTGACGCTTTTCGACAACCAAAATTCCGAAATTTTCTTGAAAAATGGCAGAAATCAATCGAATTCACTTGATTTTTCGCAGAACGGTGCTATAATATTTTGCTTGTTGGGTGAATAGCCCTCACAGAGTGCCAAACTCTATGAAAGAAATTGTAATTTTATATTTCCCGTAATGACGGGAAATATATTTTGCGACATTTCATAAAGGGCTTTAAGTCATGGCAAAAATTGACGAAAGGAAGCGCAGCATGGCGCCGCAGAGAACCCCGGAACAGTTAAAATCCATTATTCTCAAAGCGACGCAGCATCTTGTTGCTGTCGGAGGTATGCAGAATTTCAGCTACCCAAAGTTGGCGGCGGAAACCGGAATCAATGCACCGACGGTGTATGAGCATTACAAGAACAAAGAAGCTTTGCTCACCACCTGCTTCCTGTCCATCGACAGTGAAATTGCATGCAAAATTGCCAATGTTCCGAAAAGCCTATCCGCCGGAGTAAGAGATTTGCAGAGCTTAGATAATCTCTGCTGGCTGCTGTGGCTGCCGTATTGGAACTACTTGACTGCCGATTATGACCGCACCCTTTTCTACTGGCACTTTTGCAATTCGGAATATTACACGCCGACGGTCGTGCAGCAGCGTATGCAGAACGGAAAAGTCTTTTGGGAGCTTGTTCAGTCGGTAAATGGGCTATCCCAATTTTCTGAAAGATGCAATCTTGAAATGTTGGTTTGGAACCTCGTTGACAACACAGTGGCAATGGCTGCCAAGGTGCTTAGGGGTATTTATCCAGACGATGAGGTCAATGTAAACACCGTGTATCATATGGTCTTTCAGCCGGTGTTCTCCGTGTTCGGACAAAATAGCGGTGATGATAACAAAGCGGACGACAAATAACCGCCGACCGCTTCATACAGCAGAGCATTAAGCGATTTTTTGAGTAAAGGAGTGAGCCTAAGTGGAACAGAAAAAGAAAATCAAGATAGCCATTATCATTCTCGCCATTCTGCTCGGACTCAGCATTTTAGCCCTCGGTGGCACACTTGTGTATAACAAGCTGGCGAACAATACCCCTACCACCGTGACCGTGCCGGATAATCTGATTACGCCGGATGAGGACACGACCAAGCCCGACAGCAGCGAGAACAACAGCCAAGCGCCGGACAGCTCCGATACGCAAACGCCGAGAAGCTCTGCCAATGCTTCTTCCTCTGCCGTGCCTACGCAAAGCACGACCGCCGAAGCAAAGAAAGCAGCGACCATTGAACTGTATAACAAACAGCCGGAGGAAAACACGCCGTTTGCGGTAGGCAATATGTTCCCCGGCGATGTTGAAACAAAATACTTCCGTGTGCGGGTGTCCTACCACGATAAAATTACCGTGCATTACAAAGCCACCGTCCGCCCCGGCTATGAGAAATTAGCCGAAGTGTTGAAGGTGCGGGTCAATTTGCTCTCCACGGGCGAAACGATGTATGACGGGCTTATGCGGGATATGCCCGAAAGTCTGACGCACAAATTGGCGTCCAAAAAATCTACCACCGACGAGCTGTATTACGAAATTACAGCATATCTCGATACAAGCGTAGGCAATGACTATCAGAACAAGGACTTGATTGCCGACTTCAAATGGTGGGTGGAGGAAACAGGAAATCTCGATGCCTCTCCGCAGACAGGCGACACCTCAAACATTCTGCTGTGGGCGGCGCTTGCAGCCGGCTCACTCAGTATGATAATCATCCTGCTTAAAACCCGTAGGCGTAAGGAGGATGAGGAAAATGTCTGAAACCAAAACCGCTAAAAGGCTGACGGGCGGAATTATTGCCATTATTATTCTTGCCGTTTGCCTTTGCATCACCACCTTTGCCCTTGTGTATGCTTCCGTTTCCGTTGAGAATAACCTGTTCCACACGGGCGAGGTAAAAATCGACCTCAACGACGGCAAGCCAGTCATTCGGGAACACGAATTTCTTTTTGAGCCGGGAATGACCGTTGCAAAGGACTTCTTCATTGAAAACGACAGTACCTGGGATGTGTATTACCGCCTATATCTTGATAATGTTTCCGGCGATCTTGCCGATGTGCTGACCGTGACGATAAAGGACGGCGATAAAGTTTTATACTCCGGCACGGCAAACGAACTGACAAAGCAGAATGTAGTCGCTGCCGATGATACCCTTAAAATCGGGCAGCGCCGCAATTTAACCGTAGTATTCCACTATCCCGAAAATAGCGGCAACGAAACGCAGAACCTCGATCTCACATTCACGCTGTGTGCCGAGGCAACGCAAACGAAAAATAATCCAAATAAGTTGTTTAACTAAAAGGGCGATCCCGGAATGTCAATATTCAAAAAGCGAAAATGGCAAAATACCCCCAAAAAGTCGGGGAGTACTGTCAACCTCTACGATAAAGGAGGTGCGGCAGATGCCCGATAACGGTGCTGAAAAACGTGTATGCTGCGGCTGCGATACCGGCGTTCCGTTTGATATGCCTGTTTCCGAACGCAAGTATTATGAGGTCGGAAGCGGTCAGTTCTGCGGAAACTGTTACATAAAGCTGCACATTTATCCGGGTGAATCGTATAGTCCGGAGCGGGACAAAGAAATGAATCTGCTCCTGCGTCTATGCCGAAACGATAAGGAGTGAGCAAATGAAAGCATTAAAAATAATCCGAAGTATATTTGTGTGGCTGATGGTGGCGCTTGCCGTTTTTATGATGATATTCACCATTATTTCGGTATCCACCTTTGACCGTGCCGACCGTAGCTTATTCGGCTATAAGGCTTTTATTATCCTGTCCGACTCCATGAGCAAGACCGACTTCAATGCGGGCGATTTGGTGCTCGTGAAAACGGTTGACCCCTCCACGCTCAAAGAGGGCGATATTATCGCCTATACCTCGCAGAATACATCCAACTACGGCGAAACCGTCACCCATAAGATCCGCAAGATCACCACCGATGCAAACGGCGAACCGGGCTTTGTCACCTACGGTACAACAACCGACACGGACGATGAAACCGTCGTTACCTATCCGTATGTGCTGGGCAAATACAGCAGCCGTATCCCGAAGGTAGGTACATTCTTTCAGTTTTTGAAAAGCACCCCCGGCTATATCGTTTGTGTTCTCATTCCGTTCCTGCTCCTCATTCTGTTAGAGGGCGTCCGCTGCATCCGTCTGTTCCGCAAATATAAGGCAGAACAGCAGGCGGAGCTGCAAGCCGAAAGGGACAAGATTGAAGCCGACCGTGCCGAAACACAGCGTATGATGCAGGAGCTGCTGCAAATGAAAGCGCAGATGGCGCAAAGCAACGGCGGCGAAACGCCGAAAACGGACGAGGCTCCGTCCGATACCACTACGGTGTAATTCCGGAGAATCCGTGCTTACATATTGTCATTGAAAAATTTGGAATAAGGAGGAAAAACACAATGACAAGCAGCAAATCTACCAAGCGGGCATTGATTTCCAGCGCACTGGCTATCCTTATGTGTGTGGCAATGCTCATCGGCACCACCTTTGCGTGGTTCACCGACACCGCATCCACTGCGGTAAACAAGATCCAGGCAGGTAATCTTCATGTTGAGATTCAGGACAAGGAAGGCACAGAAATTGACACTCTGAAATGGGTCGACAAGGACGGCAATGATATCGCCAATCAGGACGATATTCTCTGGGAGCCGGGTTGTACATACCTGCTCACTCCGTTCAAGATTGCCAACACCGGCAATTTGGCGCTCAAATATAAGATCGTCATCACCGGTCTGGACGGCGATTCCCCGCTGCTCGATGTAATCAAATTCACCTACAAAACCGCAAGTGGCGAAGAATTTGATATGAGCGCCGAGGGTCACCTGACCGCCAAGGGAACTGCCGGTGCATCCACCGATATGATCACCGTTTCCGCTCACATGGACGAGGCTGCCGGCAACGACTACATGGGCAAGACACTTACCGGCATTAAGTTCACTGTTTACGCCACGCAGGACACCGTTGAGAACGACAGCTTCGACACCCAGTACGATAAGGATGCAGGTTATCCTGTTGCTTCTGCTGCAGAGATGAAAGAGGCTTTGGCTAATGGCGGTATCGTTTCTGTCAATAAGGATATCAAAACCGATAATATCGGCGACAATGAAGCAGACCGCATTACTATCAGCCAACCCACTACACTGAATTTGGATGCTAAGATTATCTCTCCCGATGATATGGGTAACAATAGTACCAACTTCTGCGCGCTGATTGTCGATGCTGATACCACCATCAATGCAGGCGAAAATGGCGGAATTAATACCGGTAGGAACGGCGGATATGCACTCAATGTGCGTAAAGGTGCAAATCTGACCATCACAGGCGGCAGCTATTACGGTGGAGGTACTGCGGTACAGGTTCAAGAGGGTACCCTCACCATCACCGGGGGTCATTTTGCTGTCGAAGCGTTCGGCGAGCCTTACGGCTACAACTTCCTGCTGAACTGCGTTGACTCTGCCTACAAGAACGGCAGCGCAAAAATAATTGTTAAGGGCGGCACATTTGTCAACTTCGACCCGTCAAACAATACTGCTGAGGGTGCAGGAACTAACTTTGTTGCGGACGGCTACAAGGTTGTTTCCGCAAGCCAAACCAATGGCGAAGTGTGGTACACCGTTGTTCCCGAATAAATTCTAATTTTCAAGTCCTCTCCGCCCTCGGGCGGAGGGGCAATCAAAGGGCATAAGGCTTACTTGTGTCTTTTGATTGCTTTGGTGTAATCACAGAAAATCCATGTTTTACATATTGGCATTGAAATTATATAATAGGGAGGTTAAAACACGATGAAAAGCAGCAAATCTACCAAGCGGGCATTGATTACCAGCGCACTGGCTATCCTTATGTGTATTGCAATGCTTATCGGCACCACCTTTGCGTGGTTCACCGACACCGCATCTACTGCGGTAAACAAGATCCAATCCGGTAATCTGGATGTGGCTCTTGAAATGTCCACCGACGGCACAACTTGGGAAAGTGCCGAGGGCAAGACCCTTACTTTCAAGACCAAAGACAATAGAGCCGCCGACCAAATTCTCTGGGAGCCAGGCTGTACATACGAGCTGCCGCAGCTCCGTGTTGTCAACAAAGGCAACCTTGCTTTGAAGTACAAGATTCAGATCACCGGTATTCAGGGCGACGCAAAGCTCAATGAGGTTATTGATTGGACCATCAACGATGCCGCTATCAATCTGACCGAGGGACATCTGTCTGCCGGTCAGACGGGCACTGCTTTCACCATCAAGGGTCATATGAAGGAAACCGCCGGCAATGATTATCAGAATCTTACTATTGATGGCATCGGCATTACCGTTGTTGCCACGCAGGACACTGTTGAGTACGACAGCTTCGGCAATCAGTACGATGCGGACGCTCCGCTTGATTTTGAGCCTGTGTCTACATCCGACGAACTGAAAGCGGCGGCGACTAACGGCAAGAATGTGCAGCTCACACAGGATGTAACTCTGACGGACGCTCTTACCTTTGACAAAGCGGTAACGATAGACCTAAATGGAAAGACGCTGACTAGTAGCTTGAATAGTAATGGATATTCTCTTGTGACAAAAGCAGATGCAACGATTGTAAACGGAACATACAAGGGAACCGGCACAGCCCGCGGTATCGGTGCCTACGGAAACCTGACCATGCGTAATGTGACGGTTGATGTTGCCGGTCAGGTTGGTGTGGCTTGCAGTGCTGCTGACAGTCAGTATACCATTGAGGACTCGACGATTAAAGGCGGTTATGCGCTGTGCAACTTCAACAATAATGCGACGATTAATGTTTCCAACAGCACCCTTGAGGGAAAGAATGTCGGCTTTTACCATAATGGTTCTAATTCCGGTTTGAATCTGACCGTAACCGGGACGAAGATCAACGCCGACAACAACGGCACTGATGCTACCGGAGTTTACATTTCCGGCTCCACGGCGACGAGAGACGCTGGCGGCTATCAGAAGGCTAGCTTCACCGACTGCACGGTTAAGGGCAATGCAGCTATCGAAGTGAAGTACACCAATCTGACGCTGAATAATTGCATCGTAACCGCTACGGTGGACAGCGCGAATGCGAGCTATACGCAGAACAACAACGGCTCCACAACCAATGGTTTTGCGGTAGTCTCCACCGACAACGCCACAAATAATACCATGCCCAAGCCGGAAGGAACCATCACAATCAATGGCGGCAGCTACACCGGCTTAATCGGACTGCATAATTTCTCCGAGATTCAAACGAATTTCCCGGGCTTTGTGGATGCGTCCTATGTAATCAATCCATAATCTCGAACAGATGACACACTGTCCCCTCCGCCCGAGGGTGGAGGGGCAATCAAAGGGCATATCGTTGACACAAGCTTTGTATCTTTCCGCCCGCCGTAAGCGGCAGGCGTCAATCACGGTGCTGTATCTCCTCTCCCCAACAAAACCGCTTTGCTTGTTTTGTCGGGGACCCCGGATGAATATGCCTTTTGATTGCTTTGGTGTAATCATAGAAAATCCGTGCTTACATATTGTCATTGAAAAATTTGGAATAAGGAGGAAAAACACAATGACAAGCAGCAAATCTACCAAGCGGGCATTGATTACCAGCGCACTGGCTATCCTTATGTGCGTGGCAATGCTCATCGGCACCACCTTTGCGTGGTTCACCGACACCGCATCTACTGCGGTAAACAAGATCCAGGCGGGAAATTTGGATGTACAATTAGAGTACAGCAAAGATTTCACCGAATGGAAAAAGGTGAACGATACGACTAAGGTGTTCGAGGACAGCACACTGTGGGAACCCGGTCGTACAGAGGTTGTATATCTTCGTGTTACGAACGCAGGAACGCTTGCACTGAAGTATACGCTCGGCATTTATAACCTTTACAATAGCACCGGCAAAAATGTTTTGGGCAACAAATATAGTCTCAGCGACTATGTGAAGCTGGGCGTAGCGGAAGCCGATGCTGCATATGCAGACCGTGCGGCTGCTATCAGTGCTGTGCAAGACAGCGCCAAAACGCTTAATAGTATTGGAGACACCGGTGTTGTCGGTGCAGACCTTGCTACCAACACTACAAAGGTCTATGCAATGGTGCTTTATATGCCTACGGAAGTCGGAAACGAAGCTAACCCGAAAAATAATGATCCGTATTGGGCGGCAAAGGTTTCCTTCGGTATCAGTGTAAGCGCTACACAGGCAATGTCTGAATCGGATTCGTTTGACAATACATACGATGAAGATGCTGCCACCATTCTGTCTGCAATCAGCTTTTCTTCCGGAAAGCACGAAATCACCCAGAATATGCAGGCGAACGGACGCTTTGGCGCAGTACAGGCGGAAAAAAGAGCTCAGTTTACGATCAATGCCGATGTATATGCCGTGTACACAAAAGATACAAGCGGCACTACCGGCGGAGCCATGGCTGTTTCTGCTGATGGAAACAGTAAGGTCATCATCAACGGCGGTGATTTCCGTCAGGTCAGTGTACCTGCCGACGACCCTGTATGCGATCTGATTTATGCCCTCGGCAATGCTACGATCGAAATCAACGGCGGTACCTTCAAGGCCGTGACTCCCGCTAATACCTTGAACTGCAAGGATGGCTCCAATGCGAAGATCACCGTTAAGGGCGGTAGCTTCTATAAGTATGACCCGTCTAACCCGACCCTTGGAGACAACGAAGTTGTCGTTGCTGCAGGCTACCATGTAGTACCTGACGGCGACTGGTTCAATGTTGTTGCCGATTAACTGAAAATCACAAAGAAATCAAGTCCGCTCCGCCTTCGGGCGGAGGGGCAATCAAAGGGCATAAGTTATGCTTGTGTCTTTTGATTGCTTTGGTGTAATCACAGAAAATCCGTGTTTACATATTGTCATTGAAAAATTTGGAATAAGGAGGAAAAACACAATGACAAGCAGCAAATCTACCAAGCGGGCATTGATTTCCAGCGCACTGGCTATCCTTATGTGTGTGGCAATGCTCATCGGCACCACCTTTGCGTGGTTCACCGACACCGCATCCACCGGGGTCAATAAGATTGTGTCCGGCAATCTAAAAGTGGATATTATCGGCGCGGACAGCGATTCTCATATTGAGAAGCTGAACTTCACCAAAGCTGCTACGACGGATGCAGAAGCTGGCGCAGAGATTCTCTGGGAGCCGGGCTGCCGTTATCTGACCGAGGGCTTCAGAATTGCCAACAAGGGTAATTTGGCTTTGAAGTGGAAAGCACAGGTCAACACGGGCACTACCGCTGCTAATGAGGGTAATTTCGATCTGTTGGATGTTATTGACTTCTATCTGGTAACAAAGGCAGCCGATGGAACAGAAACTGAAACTGCGCTTGACGAGTTCACCGGCAATCTGAAAAAGACCGAAACCAGCGATGTATATTACATCAAGGGCGTGATGCAGACCACTGCCGGCAATGACTATCAGGGCCTGACGCTGGACGGCATCTCCCTCACCGTTGTCGCCACCCAGGACACTGTTGAGAGCGACAGCTTTAATAATCAGTACGACAAAGATGCTGAATATCCTATTTCAGTTACAACGGGAGACGAACTGCAGGCCATTGTGAGCAATGCAACAGCTCCTGTCAATATCGTGCTGACGAACAGCATTACGACCAAGAACTTCGTCATCCCTGCGGATAAGGATGTAACCCTGGATTTGAATGGTCGCACTGTAACGAATGCTGGATCGCACACCATTCTGAATAAAGGCCATCTTACTCTGACAGATTCAAGCGCAGATAAAAGCGGTCAAATCATCTCCCTCAAGGGCAACACTGCAGCACTTCGCAACGGAGATAATGCAGTCTGTGTAGTCGAGGGCGGAACAATTTCTCGTGACGGGGCCAATGGAAATACATGGCATGTAGTTGAAAACTTTGGCAAGATGACCTTCAATGGTGGTAAGGTCGTCCTAAAGAACGGAAATGGCTTTGCTATCACCAATGGCTGGAATTATATTGATCCTGGTGCTTCTACTACGCATGCAGTGATGGAAATCAACGCTTTGGAACTTGATACCGATTCCAGTGGAATTAAGAATTGCAGATATGGCGATTTAACCGTAAATGATGTGACCGTGACCTCCACCGGATATTGGGCCCTTTCCAACGACTATCTTGGAACAGCCGTAATCAACGGTGGAACCTTAACTTCAAATTCTTTCAAAGCAGTTTCCAACGGTGCTGCAATGACGGTGAATGGCGGAACCTTTGACGGAACAGAAGGGCTTTTCGTTCAGAGCTATGCCACATTCACAGTTCTCAACGGCGGAACCTTTGCAAACATGAACGTTGACGCACTCTCTAACTATGTCGGTACGGGACACACCGCACAGCAAAGCGGCACATCCGTGATTATTAAGTAAAACCCTATTTCCACCCCCTCCACCCTCGGGCGGAGGGGCAATCAAAGGGCATAGGCGAGGGCGCGTGTGCCTTTTGATTGCCTTGGTGTGACCACTGAGACAGTGTTTACATAATGTAATTAAATGGGAGGAAAACACGATGGAAAACAGCAAATCTACCAAGCGGGCATTGATTTCCAGCGCACTGGCTATCCTTATGTGCGTGGCAATGCTCATCGGTACCACCTTTGCGTGGTTCACCGACACCGCATCCACCGGGGTAAATAAGATCCAGGCGGGGAATCTGGATGTCAAGCTTATGTACAGCACCGATATGGTTGAGTGGAAGGAAGCCACCGATCAGACCAAGCTCTTTGACGACAAGGCTCTGTGGGAGCCGGGTTACACACAGGTGGTGTATCTGAAGGTTGTGAACGCCGGTAATCTGGCTCTGAAATATGAGGCCGGCTTCTCCAAAAACTACACCTCCAACAGAGGAAAAAATGTTAACGGCGATTGGTACCGTGTGGATAATTATCTGAGGATTGGCACTGCTAAGACCAATACCGTGTTTGCAAACCGCGAGGCTGTTTGGTCTGCCATTTCCGCCACCGAAAAGACTTTGGCGAAGGATGTTATGCTCACCGACGGATGGATTACTCTGAAAGCAGGAGAAGAGTCCGAACCCTTTGCCGTAGCAATCTACATGCCCACCTCAGTCGGCAACGAAGCCAATGCTTCAAGGCTCAGACCTTCCTCTGTCTCCGGCCTCGGCATTGAGGTGCGCGCTACTCAGGCGACTGTGGAAAGCGACAGCTTTGATAACAATTACGATGCAAATGCGGCTACTGTGCTCAATCGCGTGGAATATACTGACGGCGAACATACAGTGACCGGCAACATTCAGGCAAACGGCACAGCCGGTGCAATTCACGGAACGGGTACTGCAAAGATTACCGTAGATGCTACAACGGTTTACGGCACTTATGTCAGCAACTACGCGATGGCCGTCTGCGCTTCCAGTAGATCCGAGATTATCATCAAGGGCGGCGAATTTGCAAATCAGGCTCCTGCGGGTTCCGCGCTGTCCCTGATTTATGCAGAGGACAATGCGAAGATCACCATTGAAGGCGGCACCTTTAAGTGCGTCAGCCCGGCTTGGACGCTGAACTGCAATGACAACGATGCTGCCACTATCACCGTTAAGGGCGGCTCGTTCTATCAGTTTGACCCGTCCAATGTCACTGTCGGCGAAGGTGAAATCTTCATTGCTGACGGCTACAAGGTCGTTCAGAACGGCGACTGGTACAATGTTGTTCCCGAATAAATTCTGATTTTCAAGTCCTCTCCGCCCTCGGGCGGAGGGGCAATCAAAGGGCATAAACTGTGTATTATGCCTTTTGATTGCCCACACAAACACAATCGAAAGGAGATACATCATTATGGACAACAATAGCGGCGCTTTGATACTCTTGATCGTTCTGATCGCATCTGCCTTTCTGCTGATCCTTATTCGGCTTCCAAAATTCGTCAACGATTTCGGACGGGAAAAGCAATATCTCTTAAACGAGATGCGCCGTGCAGCAGACTACAACGAATATCGCTATTGGCGCAGAGAACTCCGCTGCCTTTACCTCTGCCTTATTCCGTTTGTGACCGAACGAAATGTAATGAAGGTGTACCCCGTATTCTTCCACCGGGCAAAGCACGCAACAAAAGAAAAGCGCTCGGACGGTCTTATGCACATTCTCGCCCCCTCAATGCTTGCTATCTGCATCTGCGCTATCTGCCTTTGCGGTGTAAGCTGGGCTTGGTTTACCGCCTCTACTTCAACAGGCACAACGGCGATCCAAAGCTCGTCCTATAAGCTGTCCTATCAGGTTAATGAGGACACCGCCGCAACCGAGCTTACCGAAGCGGATAACACCTATACGCTGACAGCAGATACAGCCGTGATAACACTGAAAGCCACCGGAACGGCAGGCGCAACAGGCTATTGCAGTATAAAAATCGGTGATGAAACCTACTGCACCGAGCAGATATTTGTGAATGACACCTCTGAATTCACCTTTACCGTAAACGCTGCCGCAGACACAACTATCACCATCACCCCTAAATGGGGAACATACTCCCTCGATGCCACGCTTCATAACGGCGATGTTATCACCGCCACCGGCTCACAGCAAAACAACACCCAAGAGCCGAACAACGGCGTGACCGCCGAGCCGTCAGCCGAGCCTACTGCTCCGACCACACCTACAACTCCTACAACGCCGAGCAGCACTCCGGCAGAGAGCCAAACCGCCACGCCCGAACCCTCGGCAAACGCACCAACCGAACCCGAAACCACCGACACAGAACCAACTCCTGCGCCGGAAACTGCAACCCCGGAAAGCACCACGGCAGCTCAGACCGAGCCGCCCACAACCGAGGAAAGTGAAAACAACTGAATAAAACCACAAGCCGCAACGGATTATATCATTCCGCTGCGGCTCTTTTTATATCCTTTGTATCTTTGATTTTGCGCAACCACGGAATTGTGCAGATGGTGTCTGCACAATCTGCCGAGATGCTATTTCAAAAATCTGTTTTCATACTCCTGATGGCGCAGGCAATAGCCCTGTGCAATCAGTGCGTCCGTTTTTAATGCGACAAGGTTTGTGTCCGAGTGCATTGCACGGGCAATCTGCTGTATGTCATAGCCGTATCTGATGTATTCAAGTATTTCTTCATCACCCAATGATACCTGAGAAGCAAAAACATTTGCTTCGTATTCCATTCGGCTTTCCTGCATATTGAAGATGTTAAATTCCTTAAAGCCCCCTGCTTTTACGGCTTCCTTGCGGTGCAGGGTATCGTGTCCGATCTCGTGGAGCATTACAATACTCTCCATAGCAGGGTGCAAGTCATTTTTGATGAAAATAAAGCGGTTGCGAAGTATCACCTTGTAAGCTCCACGCTGCCGCTTGTAATTCATAGGAATTACCTCTATGCCAAGCTCACGGGCAATCCTGTGCGGATCTCTCGTTCCGAGCGTATCGACCAGCCTGTTTGCCGTCTGCACGATCTCCAAGGTTTGAATATCCAAGAGCGAACACCCCCTTCTTACCTATTTCTACAACTTTATTCTAACATAACAAGTGTCCCATAAGCGGGACTAAATCAAATTTATTGGTTCTTGCGGTACTTTTTCGGAGTGTATTTCTTGTTCTTTTCCTTTGCAATCCAATAGGCTTCTTGAATACCTCTCATCATCTCGTCCAAATCTTCGTCGGCAAGACCGCCGCCGGAAAAAAGACCGCTGACTTCATCTACCAGCTCTCTTTCCTGCTTTGCACCCTTTGCCCCATATTTTTTGGCGGCAGCAAGCATAAATTCCTCGCCTTCATTGAGGAAGTAGTTTTCTTCCGTATGAAACAGCTCCGCCAGCTTGTAGTAGACCTCTCTCTTTTTCGGATAGCGTTCGCCGGACTCATAGTTGGAGATCGTTCTGAGGGAAACCCCAAGAGCTTTCGCCAATTCCTCCTGCTTTAAGCCCGCCTTTGTGCGGGCTTCTTTTAATTTCTCGCAAAACTTCATCTTACCGTCCTCCGTGGTGTGTAAAAAATGTTAGAAATTAAGTTGCCTGTTTCTATTGACAAACGCAAGTAAGTTGCATATATCTTACCCCAAGTTGCGTGTTGTGTCAAGGGGGTTTGAGAAAGATGTTGCAATTTATCTTTATGCTGACCGATGATATATCGCTTTTATTTAGTATGCCCGATTCATACAGACAAGGAGGAGCAATGGGACGAAAAGATACAAAGGCAATTAAAAACATCACAAAGATGTACGAGCAGTTAGAGCTGGCGCAGGACGATATTTTTCATAAAACAAAGCTGCTTTTGAGCATTTATCGTGATGTGGTATGGGCAACCCTTTCAAGTTGCGACTGCGTAAATGAAGAAATCTATTACTACGGCGACGATCTGAACGAAGCCCTTGTATATTTAGAGGAATTTGCTCCCGACATCGAGCACAGCGAATTTGAAAGCCGAGTGTGCAGCCTCTTTGAAAACAAATGGATGATTGACCTGATTGACAAAGCAATGAGTAAGGTCTATGACTACCATAACAACGGCAAGCTATACCACGAAATACTCTCAAAGAGCTATCTGACCGCTTTCCGCTATTCCGAAAGTGAGCTGTTGGAAATTCTGGGTATTGAACGCAGCACCTTTTATGACCGTAAGGAAGAAGCGATAATGCTGCTCGGAATTGCTTTATGGGGATATGCAATTCCGGCGTTCCGTGGTATTTTTGATGTGGAAGGAGATGAGGACGAAATTCCTGAGTTTTTCATAAATACAGCGCAGTCCGACCTATGTCCGACGAAAGTACGATAATTGTCCGAGCAAATCCCTACTGAATGTCCGACTTCACCTATGCTATACTTGCTATGCTGATGAATTGCAGCCGTTTTTTGCGGCTGGCACTAAAAAGGCAGAAAATTGTCACAAATCTGCCACTGACACGGGAAAAGCGCCGTGTTATAATAGTATCGTCGAAAAATGTGGGCAATTTACTTGCCAACAAGCAACCTGCCGATAATACTGCCTTTGCAATCCGTCAGAGCAGGCAAATGAATACGACTGACTTATTAAAGCAGTTACAGCCTTAAACGAGGTTTGTAGCTGCTTTTTTTTTGCCCGTTTGCCGTGATTGCACAGTGAAAAATGTTTTCTTGAAACGAGGCGGTATTTTTCACTAAGTTATAAATAGCTTAGGCGAAGCGAATTGAATACGACGAATTGAGAATGAAGCCGTTGTAGCCATCAAGTATTGACTTGAAAACTGCAACGGCTTTTTTTGTACCCTTTTCGCTTTTTTCTGAGCAGAAAGGGTGAAGTTATGTTTTTACTGCATTGGCAGAGCGCCGTGTCCCGTTATCCCTGATTTCGGAATGAAGTTTTTTATCTGACATTTATAAAAAATTCCGAATTTCAAGGAGAACACAAAAATGACGAACAACACAATCAATATCGACATCGACGCATTGACCGAAGATTTTAAGGCGCATTGTAAGGTTATCAAGCTGGGGTGCGAGTACCCCGGCTACACGGGCAAGGAAAAGTATGGCATTATCAGCGATCTAAGCTATGAGCAGCTCACAGAAAGGTATGCGCCTATTGTAGAGTGCTACCTGCCTTTCGTGCTTCTCAGCAAAGATATGGGCGAGATATTTGCAGAGTTTAACCGAAACGAGGACAAGTTCTACAAGCGTATGCGGCGGGATGATGTTTACGGCTTTGAGGACGGCACGACCGAGCGCCACAACATTGAATGCTGCATCCCCGATTTTACAGAAGCCCTGTTTCGGGAGCGCTTTCCAAAGCGCCTCGTGGAAAAAGCGTTTGCGCTGCTTACCCCTATTCAACAAAGCCGTGTGAAACAGTATATTTTCGGGAAAAAGTCTTTTGCCAAAATTGCCGCTTCGGAGGGTAAAGCAAAGAACACAATTCAGGAGTCATACGACGCCGCAATCAAAAAGATGAAAAAATTTTTGAAAAACACCCTGCCAAAAGACACCCCTTATTCAGAGTAAGTGAAGGGGTTATTTCTGATCCGGACAGGAACACCTTTCAAAAATAAAAGTATGAGAGGTAATACATTATGGAAAACAAAAGCACAAACGGCAAGGTTCAGCGTGGAGAAATCTATCTTTACGATTTCGGCAATAACGGAGGATCAATCCAAAACGGAGTGCGTCCTGCTTTGGTCGTACAGTGCGATGAGGGTAATGCGGCAAGCAGCACAACGATAATTGCCGCAATCACTTCCGTTATCAAGAAGCGGTTTCTTCCGACGCACATTATCATAGGCAACCGTTTCGGCTTGAAATCACCGTCTATGGTGATGCTTGAACAACTGAAAACCGTCAATCAATCCGACCTAATTGAGTATATCGGCAAAATTGACGACGAGCATTGTATGAAGAAGCTCAATATCGGTATCAAAAAGGCTTTGGGGCTTTGGGTGGATAAGCCTTATCACAAGCCCGCAAGCGTTCGTTGCCTTTGCCCTAAGTGTTTGCAGGACTACAAAACCAGCGGCGGCTATATTGTCAGGCGTGTCGATCCCTTCGTTCGTGTTAAAGAGAAATGCGATAAGTGCGAGGGCTACGGCTATGACTACCTGATTACCGAACGCAGCACGGGAGGTGAAGAAAATGTTTGAGGATAGAATTGCCGCTATGAACGCCGATACAGAAGCTGTTCCCGTCCTTTCGGGCTACGAAAAAAGGGTTTACACCGTAGATGAAATACAAGACATTTTGGGCGTGAGCAAGACAAGCGCATACAACCTTGTGAAATCAGGCGTGTTTCACTTCGTTAAGGTCGGCGGGCAGTATCGGGTATCGAAAAAGAGCTTCGATGCTTGGCTTGATGCCTTGGATAATACGCCTGTCGAAAGTGTGCGATTGAGAAAATCGCATCATTTTCAAATCCTCCGAAAGTCAGTATCATATAGCCAAGCTAATTGGCTTGGCTATATGACAGCTGACGAGCCGTTAAATAAAACAGCCACGGAGGTTCCTAATGGAAAAAGTAAATACAGCAAATGCGGCAGCGCAGCCGGAAAAGCGCATCTATACCGTAGAAGAAATACAGGACATCTTGGGCGTGAGCAGAATGAGCGCTTACAACCTTGTAAAGTCCGGCGTCTTTCATATCGTTAAGGTCGGCGGTCAGTATCGGGTGTCAAAAAAGAGCTTTGATGCTTGGCTCGAAGGACAGGACGGTGACTGCGAATGATAAAGAAAACTATGTCGGTTCGTGAAATGGGTGCGCTGCTCGGTTTGAAAAAGGTTGATTCCTATTGGCTTGTTCACAAGAATTACTTTAAGACCGTTCTCGTAGCCGGAAAGATGAGAGTTTTGGTGGATAGCTTTGAGGAATGGTATGCCGGACAATTCCATTATAAGAAGATCGACGGCACGAAGCCGGGGCAGAAATACGCCTACACGATGTCGGTTCACGAAGCGAGTGCGATTATAGGGGTATCTGACGGAGTGATGTATGACCTGATTAAAAGGTATCCTATCAAGGCCGAGATTATCAACAATCGCACTCAGATATACATTGACAGTTTTGAAGAATGGTACGCCACACAGGACAAGTACCGCAAGGTCACACCGGAAGGAGGTACGAAAGATGTTTGAAAAGCGGATAGCAGAACTCAACGGAACAGTAAAAGTGAAACGCACTTATACCGTCGCAGAGATTTGCGAAATTCTCAGCGTCGGGAGGGTTTCGGTATACAACCTCATAAAAGGGGGTGCCTTCAAAGCGGTTTTAGTAGACAGCAAATATAGGGTTATCAAAGCGAGCTTTGATGAATGGCTCGACAGCGATAACGGTCAGGAGGTATAGATATGGCTTCAATAGTCAAAAGGAAAAATCGGTATTCAGTGGTTTATACCGTGAGAGATGAAAGGGGCAACACCCGTCAAAAGTGGGAAACCTACGATACAAATTCCGCAGCAGAAAAACGGAAGGCGCAAATTGAATTTGAGCAGATGAGCGGCACATTCATTGTGCCGTCTGCAAAGGCCGTTGCCGACCTTCTTGAAGAATATACATCGGTGTACGGTGTCAGCACTTGGGCAATGTCCACTTATGAAGCACGGCGTGGCTTGATGTTCAATTACATCATTCCGATTATCGGGGATATGAAGCTGGACGACCTGAACACCCGTGTTATGGATCGCTTTTATCAGAGCTTGCTTTCCGTGAAAACAAAGGTCACGAATAACCGCAAGCCGACAAATGAATTTCTCACTGTGCATACCGTTCGTGAGATACACAAGCTGCTCAGAAACGCCTTTAATCAGGCGGTCAAGTGGGAGCTGATGTCAAAGAACCCGTGCGTGAATGCGACACTTCCCAAAGAGGAACATAAAAAGCGTGAAATATGGACGGCGGAAACCCTGCAACACGCCCTTGAAGTATGCGACGATGACATACTTTCCCTTGCTATCAACCTTTCCTTTGCCTGCTCTCTGCGAATGGGAGAAATGCTGGCGCTGACTTGGGATTGCGTGGATATAGTGTTTACCTTTCCCCATATGTTCACGACCGGAACGACTGATCTTGTGCTGAAAGCACCGAAAACAAAAACGAGCGTCCGCAAGGTCTTTCTTCCGAGAACCGTTGCGCTTATGCTTACAGAGAGGAAAAAGCAGATTGAGAAATATAAGGAGCTGTTCGGAGAAGAATACACGGATTACAACCTTGTGTTTTGTCACCCGACGGGCAGACCGATGGAAAATCAAGTTATAACCCGTGCCTTGAAGAAGCTCATCCGTGATAACAATCTGCCGGATGTAGTCTTTCACAGCTTCCGACACGCCAGCATTACCTATAAGCTGAAATGGAACGGCGGCGATATGAAGTCAGTGCAGGGCGACTCAGGACACGCAAGGGTTGAAATGGTTGCGGATGTTTACAGCCACATTATTGATGACGATCGCCGTTTCAATGCTCAACGCTTCGATGAGCAGTTTTATAAGGCAAAGGCGCTCTCGCCGGAAGCCGAGGGGAAAACAATCCCTATGCCGAAATTTGAAACCGTGAAGGACTTACCTGACCCGATGGCAGTCACACAGGAGGAAATGGAAAAGACCGCCGAACCGCCGCAGGAAACAGTACAAGAGAAAACTGCGGACGCAGCAGAAAGCAACGCCGAGCTTTTAGTGAAGCTGTTGCAGAACCCCGAAATGGCGGCGCTGCTGAAAACACTTGCGAAGAATTTATAAGAATAGGATTATATGAATAGAGGGGCAACTCCGGTTGTCCCTCTTGATTTTTTGGCGCAGAGTTGTTATAATGAGTATACTTTATGGCTTGCGTTCGCAGAGCCCCGATGGTTTTATCTGAACAGACCACCATAACCCGCTTAGCACGACCCTTGCTAATGACCTGCTAAAAACAGCAGTTAAAATTAGCAGAAAACAGATGAATTTAGTTATCAGTCCAAAAGCTCTCGAAGCCTTTTATATCAATGATTTCTAAGGATTTTTTACCCCTGTCTTTCAGCCCAAAAAGCGTTCCGGGAGCGTCTCCTAAGCGTGGGGTCAGAGGTTCAAATCCTCTCTGGGACGCCAGAAAGCACCGCTGCAAGCCTTTTTTCGGGGTTTGCAGCGTTTTTTGTTCCTCCTTCTCTCGGTAATTTCACTTCCGTTACCGGGAGATTTTTATACGCCGCATGATGTATATTTGGGTACTGTCAATAGGTGCAAAAATATTCTTTCATACGATGAAAACAGCTCTAAATTAAACAGCCCCCGCTTGTTAGACGATATGAGATACCATCTACCAAACGGGAGGCTGTTCAAAAAGCGTTTTTTTATTTTTAATATGAGCGTACCGGAGAAAATTCCCTTCTAATTCCAATGAAAAGCCGCTTTGAGACGCTTCTTAAAGAAATCCTTTGGGACAAAATCGGCCAAAGGCGGAATGGTTGTACGATTTTTTTAAAGAGAGAACCATTTTTCAAGGGCAATCCCTGCGAAGCCCTTCTCTTCTTTCTTTAAAGCGCAGTTCCCTTCTTTGGAACGAAAAAGTTGCGCATATCCGCTTTCTCCAGTTCCAACAGCTTGACTTTCGTGCTGATGCCGCCAGCATATCCGGTCAAGCTTCCGTTTGTGCCGACTACCCGGTGACAAGGAATCAGGATGGAAATTCCGTTATGTCCCACAGCGCCGCCAACCGCCTGTGCGGACATATGGGTAAGGCCCCGCTGCTCTGCAAGCTGTCGTGCAATTTCTCCATAGGTGGTGGTTTGGCCGTAAGGGATCTGCAAAAGGATTTTCCACACTGCCTGGCGAAACGCAGAGCCGATCGGGTGCAGTGGCGGAAGAAAGTCCGGTTCCGTTCCAGTAAAGTACAAGTCGAGCCAGCGTTTGGTTTCCGAAAGAATCGGCGTTTCCTGCTCCGTATGCACTTTTGGCAGATTGTCCGCAAAATATTTTTCGCCGTCAAACCACAATCCGGTCAATCCAATCTCATCCGCTGCCAAAAGAATACCGCCCAGCGGTGAATTGTAGTGTTGAATAAACGTCATTTTTACACCCCGAAAAAAGCATTGAAATTCTGCGGCGCTACCGCGCTTTGTGATCATTATATCGCTCTTTATATGAGCAAACTATCTGAATATCGTAAAATATTCTCGTAATATCTCCCATTTAAAATTCCAAACCAGCCAGAGAAGCGGCAGACGCTTCTGCCGAACGTTTCTTTGCAGCGCACTTGTAACGCCAGGGTTGAACTCAGCCTTCTGACGTTTGCGTTCTTAGGTCTAACAGATAGAGCATACGATCTCTGTCCGGAATATCACTTGAGAATATCTTCTATTCCCCGAATAAACTGTTCTGCATTTCTCATTTCATACAATCTGCCATGAATCGAAACTTGTCCGGAAGCCGAGACAGCAATTTCCGTCAATGTCTCCCCGTCATAACTGGAAATGAATGCAATTTTGTTGCCGAGTTCCTCCATTGCACCGTCCCCCATATACGTTTTCAGGGTTCTTTTATAAGAACAGTTCTGCATCCGTTCCACGATTTTTCTTTTTTGTTCCTCTGTGATCTGGTCGTACTTCTTTGTGTTGATGTATGCTTCTCCGTTTTGAACACCCAATTCATTTACCTGTATCGTAAGGTCCTGATTTTCAATGAGATCGCTTGGAAAAGACATCGGGTAAAAATAGATCACGCAACATACCAGCAAGGCAACACCGACAAACCACATAACCTTTTTCTTCATCTGTATTCCTCCAATCCCGATTTTCCAATTTGTTCATTTTAAAAATCTGACCCCTATTAAAGTGTTTTCAGGAAATCGTCAACAGCCAGATTAAATTCTGCTGGACGCTGATTCGCAAGGAAATGATTTCCACGAAGGATCACCATTTTTGCATTTGGAAGACTTTCGGCGATTTCCTTCGTATGCGACTCTTTGATCATATCTTTTGTTCCGCAAATGACCAATGTGGGAATCGAAATCCGCGACAATGCATTTGGTTTGATATTTGGCTCATTCACCATCAGGCCGAGCATTTCGGCATTTTTCTTTGCCTCCGTTGATTTGGCGGCAAACCGCCTTGCGATTTTGTATCCGATTTCAATCGGAATTTGCACCACTCGTTTTACTCCTGTTGGGTCGAGATTGCCGCCGCTTAAAATCAAAGCTTTTACCATATCGGGGTGCTCCGTTGCAAATTTCATCGCAATATTTGCTCCGTCTGAGAACCCCAAAATCACCGCGCTTAAAATTTGATGCGCTTGCATGAAATCGTATAAATCACAGGAAAATTGTGCAATGGTAAACGGCGCGTCGCCTCGCGGAGATTTCCCATGCCCTCTCGTATCCAATGCAATCACACGGTATTTGCTTTGAAAATATTCGATTTGATTTTTGAAATAGGCGCTGTTTCCACCATTTCCATGCAAAAATAGAAACGGTTCGCCATTTCCTTTCTCCTGGCAGTATAATTCTATATCCATTATATCCTCGTAAATTTCAACTTGCAAAATAAATCCGCATTCTTATTCTAATTCATACGGCCCTTTTGCATAGCAAAGAAAAGCGTTTTTGAGCAAATTGCACACCCAGCTTTGTTTGCAGACGAATTGCAATATCATTGCCATCCGAAATCATCACATAAGGTCTCATCTGGCTATGAAACATTTGGTTTGCGATAAACCGCCTGCATCCGGCTGGCAATCTGTTGCCGCCTCGAAGCAGGGTCAACAGATTCAAATCCGAGAGATCCAGCCTTATGGATGCCGGCATACCCTTTTATGCCCTGATTGTCTGCGCTGCTTCCGCGTGATTCTGCCTGCAAGCCGGATGTCGGCGGTCTATTTCAAACAGGATGTCACAAACGCAAGCGGAGAACATCCATGCTTTCTGCCGTTTCTTCTGCTGACAGCCCCTGCTCTGCAAATCCAATTTTGCTGTCCTATAGACTACTCGATTTTTAATGATTCAAAATAATAGCGCGGTTTTCCTGTACTCTTTTTCCCGTATTCTATCGCTTCCGTCGGGCAATAACAAATACAGGCCATGCAATGCGTGCATTGCGTTCCCCATACAGGCTTTCTGTCCCTGTATGTTATGTTGTTCATCGGGCATTTTTCCGCACATTGTCCGCAACCAATACAGGCATCATTTGCCTGAAAGGCGTCGGCCTTAACGAAAAACTGATAAAATATCGGGTTTACCGGACCGCTCATAAAGCGGTCATAGAGATTGCTTCGAGGTGCGGAAAAAGCCTGTCTCGCCTGAATGCGCACAATGGTCTCCTCAAGCGTTGGCTCTGCTCTTTCCACGATGCTCCTGGCTTCTTCTGCCTGCGGTGCGCGAAACATCGCAATGTAGTTTTCCGGCATAACAATTTGTGCTGTTCCCATATAGCACAGGTGTTTTTGTTCGGTAAGTTTGCGATTGTATTTTGCTGCGTTACCAATCTCGCTGCCACAGTCCATCACAAACCAGATTCGTTCCGCACCAACAAACTCGGTTTGGGAAAGCCAATCCGATACGATTCGCGGAATACGCCATGCATATGTTGGCGCAACCACGATTACGTCTTGTCCCGTCTGTATCGGGGAATGATCCTTGACTTTAATTTTTGTATTCAGATCGACCGTTTTATCCTGTAGTGCTTCCGCAATTCGCCTTGCGATATACCGGCTGTTCCCGGTTCCGGAAAAACAAAAAATCATATGTATAAGCACCTCCGAAAAATTCGGTTTACCAGCGCGGCAATCCAGAAACAATCCGGTTTTGTCACGAAATCCAAAAGCGTTTGACAGCGACGTTTTCATCCGGATCATACAACTCGTTTTCAACTATACCGCCGTTTTTCAGAATCCCCTTTTCCAAAGCCGCGTTGTCGCTATCGCAGACACAGAGAATGCGGTCCATTCCAAACTCCCTTGCAATTTCCAATCCCCGCTTCAGCATCTGGGTCGCGAACCCGCGGTTCCGATCGGACGGACGAGTGGCATAACCGATGTGTCCGCCGTAGTTGAGCAGAAATTCCGTCAGTTCAAACTGCAGACGGAACACACCGAAAATTCCATGCGGACTGCACATCGGAAATCCCGTGGCTGTTGCTTTCAACAACCACGCTGATTTTTCTCGGCTTTTTTAAGTCTTACCTCATGAACTTCCTCTCGGAAATGGATCTCATAAACTGTAAGTTGTCCAGTACTTATCCAAGTCGCTCTTGCAGAAAGCCTTTGCGCTTTCTCAAATCCGGATCACAAAGCACCGGCAAAATGTTCACGAGCTGTTCCGGCTCCAAGTTCCACCATTGATAGCGAAGCAGCGAGTCTTTCCGCTCCCCATCAAAGCGCTCTTTGATAAATTTTGCTGGGTTTCCTCCGTAAACGGTATCGGCAGGAACATCTTTTACAACCACGGAGTAGGCGGCAATGATCGCTCCGTCGCCGACCTTTACGCCGGGCATCAGAATGCTTTCGCGTCCGATCCACACATCGTTTCCAATGATCGTATCGCCTTTACGGGGAAGTTGTTCCATATGCGGCAGTGTATTCTCCGTCCATGCACCGCCAAACACATTAAATGGGTACGTCGTTGCGCTGCTGCTTCGGTGGTTCGCCGGTCCTATGATAAACTTGGCGTCGGATGCAATTTGACAGAATTTGCCAATTATAAGGTGATCTCCAAACCAACTCCGGATAGTTGAACAGCACATTGTTCCGCTCAAAGCCTGTCGGGTCCGTCGCGTCGTCATAATAGGTGTAATCCCCGACCGTAATATTGGGCGCTGTGATGACATTTTTAATAAAACAGGAAGTTTTATATTCGTTGGGAAAGACCGCGTTTGGATTTGGAATCTTCAGCATCATTTCGTCTTTTCCTGTCATCATTCTATATTCCATCCTTTTCCCGGTACATCCTAGTGACAATTCCTCGTTTCTTACAGGCTTCTCTCACCGTGATTTCTCTCCATCCTTCGTTTTCATGACTCGGAAAACCGGAAATCACTTTGATAATAATTTTAAAAAACGCTTGTCATTCATCTGCTCGTTTGTTACATACGCTCCATCATAAAACAGTGCATAGGTCGTGATTGGCGTCGGTGCATTCTGCGCTTCTTCTTTGCTCTGCAAAGGAACGGACCGGAATTGCACTGCATTTTCCTTTGCCACTTGTTCCACAATCGGAACATATTTCGCATTAAATGGACATTGACTGGTATAATATAAAACATATCCTTTTTCTTCAACATGCGGGTGTTTTGCGCAGTCTTTGAATCTGGGCAGCAGCGCATTTTCCTCAAATGGGAGATACCATAGCTGGATCCCGTTATCCGCTTCATCGCAAACAGAAAATCCTTTATATTGCAAGAATTTCGGGTCGGCCAAAAATGGCTTTTTCTTTTTGGAAGATAACACACATAGGCCCTTTTTTCCTTTTTGCTTGCTGTCCTCCACACAGGCATTCAGCAAATCCGCTCCATAACCATGCCCCTTGAAAGAACCCGCCACCCACAAACAGTCGATATACATATAACCGTCTGCAATCATGGGATTCCACGCATTTTCAGCAGGTATATACTCAATAAAGCACTTTCCCCGCTCTTTGCTTTTTAGAAAAACCAGTCCATCCGCAAAGCGTTCTTGCAGCCACGCCTTCTTGGAGGACACCTGAAGATCCTTGTTATTGGAAATTGCACAGCATATATGCTCTTGGCCGATGTTTTCGCTTGTCACTCTGATATATTCCATAAAGCGCCTCCATCAATTTCCATTAGACGGTCAGATTTAAGCGTATTATATCATAACTTTGCAACTTTTTCTATCGACAAATTTGTGGTATATATCTGCGGCAATCAATCTTCTCCTACTAAGTCGAACAAGCCCAAAATAGAAGTCCGCCACAGATTACTGGACCGCTCCCCGTTTAACAGACAAAGAAAAAAGCGCCCAGTCGCAGAATAGCGGCGAATTACACGGCCTTGCTCCGGATTTCAAACGGAGTGAGGCCGTTCTTCAGGTTGATCCGCACATAGTTGTAGGATCGCACATACTCCGCCACCGCCTGTTCGACTTCGGTCCGGCACGATTCCAACAACCCGGTGTGTCGCGACGGTATCCGCATCGAGCAGGAAGGGAATAGCCTATCCTTCCTTGATCGTAAACGGATCGACTTTTTTTACATAAAGGATCGATCCCGTGTGATAAGTCGGTTCCATAGAACCCGACAACACACGAAACACCTGCAGTCCAACCACTCTTGCCCCAACCAGCAAAATTGCCAGCAGAACGACCAGCGCAACCAAAACGCTGCTGACGATATTTCATATTTTTTTGAGAGAATGACGCACGCTGTTTCTTCCCTTCTCAATCTTCTCAAAAAAGCTTCCTGTACGCCAGAAAATTCAGACAACAGCCGACCGCAGTTGATGTAACATTTCATAAAAGAGCAAGCAAACTCCTAGGTTTCTGCATCCAATACAAAGGCATTTAACCGATGAGGATATACTGCAGCGCCATTTCAGATTCAAGGGACGACGCGGGAAAACGCACCCATTTACGAGAATATCTAACATCTCAGTTGCTCTATCTGCAAAAATCGCGCGATTTTTCCCTAAAATTCGGAATCTTGCGGCACACTAGATCTCAGAAAGTCTTCCATTTCCTTTCTGAACCGATAATCCGCAAGCAGCAGATCCACCATCCGTCCATAGCTCTTGACGCCGTCTTCCTGACGGTTTGCTTTCAGATACGTGTCGTTGACCGCTTCAGAAGCCTCTGCAACCGGCCCCTCAAATTGCTTCCAATAACGGCTGTTTGCGGCGAGATCCCGCTTTACGCCCTCGGAAAGCATCGCATATGTCTCGCTGCCCAAATCGCGGTCAATCGAAAACAGCGCATTGTTGGCATGAATAAAGGCCAGCATCGCACCGGAATACTGAAATTCCGGGAAGTCACTTGCCCGACAGGCGAGAAATGCGATAAAATTTGCCTCATCTTCCCGCATATAACCGCGCAAATGCGTCAGCTCATGACACATCGTGGAGGGAATCGAGTAGTCCGGGATATCGACATTGACATTCGCCTCAAAGGTAAACGGAAAAAACACGCCGGTAATATTCGCCCAGGACATTGCGCGCGAAAGCAACACCGGTTTCGGCGACCGGTAACAGTCCGGAAGCGTCGGATAACTTGCCGCCAGGCTCGCGTACGTTTTACGCGCATGTTCCGCCGTATCACGGACAGAACCCTCCGCAAGCTGCATGACACCCTCGGAATCCTCCGGCAGCCCATCACGCAAATCGGAAAGCGTCCCCGCAAGCTCTGCGCACAACGTGGAAAGCTCCTCCTTGGAGGAATCCTGCACCGTGAGTCCGCAAACCGCAGAAAACGGAACCCGATGGTAATTGATCCCGCAGGAAATCGTAAAAAGGAACCACAGCGCACCGCCGACACAGAGCAGGTTGATTCCGGCTTTTGCCGCCCGAAGGCCCCGCTTTTCCGGGTTTCGGATCAGACGGATCAAAAACAGCAGCAGAAACACGATCACCGCAGCGACAGCAGCGAGAATCAAAATTTCTGCAACCGAAAACGGCGCTAACGCCATGACTGCATGAACGGCAGAGGCATAAACCGGATAAATCGTCGTGGCATACCATTCCGCAAACGATGTGGAATTTGACGCGCAAAGCGTCAGAATGAGAGCGGCAGGAACGCAAAGAAGGATCCAAAGCCGCCGCAAATGCAGAAGCGATTTCATAAACAGCCTCCCGATTTTCATTTTGAAAAAGCACGCTGTCGTCCGACCCGGCGGCGTCTTTCAAGGAAAGTATAACACAAGCGCACGGCGGCGGCAATCTTTCGAAAGTACGACCATCCAGTTTTTCGCAACCATTCGGTTTTCAACGAGAATACTCCCGTTTTCTCGTTCCATTCAATTTGATGCACATATCGGATATTCCGCATCTGTGTTCCGAACACATCAAAAAGCCGATCCGCCCCGAGGATTCCCCAAGGCGGACCGGCTTTCTCAGAAGGTATTCCGTTTTTGCAGGCGTGCTTTTTCGTACACGGATGCACTTATTTGTAAAGCGGTCCGAATGCCGCGCATGCACGGTAATCCGCACTTGTCAGGTCTTCCGTGCCAAAAGAAGACCACACGGCCGGACGGTAAATTTTCTCCTCCGAAACATTGTGCATGGAAACCGGAATCCGCAGCATGGAAGCCAGCGTAATCAGTTCTGCGCCCACATGTCCGCAGCAGAATGCACCGTGATTCGCGCCCCAGTTTGCCATCACGCTGTATACATCTTTAAACGCGCCTTTTCCGGTCAGGCGCGGAGCAAACCAGGTTGTCGGCCAGGTCGGGTCTGTCCGGTTGTCCAAAATCCGATGCGTTTCCGGATCCAGTTCGCAGGAATATCCCTCTGCAAGCTGCAGAACCGGTCCAAGGCCCTTGACAACATTGAGCCGTGCCAGCGTAACCGGCATACCGCCGCGTGTGCCGCCGATAAAGTGGCTGGAGAACCCGCCGCCGCGGAAATAACCGAGATCCGCCGGGCACCAATCCGTCGCCGCCAAACAGGCGTCGGCGTCTTCTTGCTGCATGTTGTAAAACGGCTTGATCACCGGACGGCCGGTTTCGTCGGGAACTGCTCCGTTCCCATCGAGCGCCGCCGCACCGGAGTTCACAAGATGAATCAGGCCGTTTTCCGCATATCCGGTCGGCTTTTTGCCGGCTACGCGTTCGATGGCTTCCGGACTCCAGAAGGTCCGAACATCCGCAAAAATACCCGGTGTATCCGAAACGAGATGTTCCAAAAGCATCGTCATCGCATTGAGCGTATCGTTCTCTGTCGCAACCGGAATCGATTCCCGCAGGCCGTTCCAGTCAAACTGGCTGGAGAGCATCGCCTCTAGGAAGTCGAAATTCGGCATGAAATCCGTCCACTGGCGCTGACCCTGGATACCGCCGATCAGCGCGTTGTGGCCGCAGCTTTCCTCAACAAATCCCATCTGGGCAAGCTTCGGATTTCCGTGATACAGATCGCGGACGATCAGCATGCACTTGACGCAAAACTCCCACTGTGCATCCTTTTCCGCACGGCTAAACTGTTTTTCCGCCGGATTTTTGTCTATGCCTTCTTTGCAATGCGCCTTTGTCCATGCAAGGGCTTTCTCAAACTCTTCATGGTCGTAGATGCCATTCTGCACACGCCGGATCAGCTCGCTCTCGTCAACCGATTCACTGCGCATGCCGAAATACTCCTGCAAAAGGTCCTGGTTGAGGATAGATCCGGCAATTCCCATGCACATCGATCCGATCTGCAGATAGCTTTTTCCGCGCATAATCTTTGCTGCGAGACCAGCCTTGGCAAACCGGAGAATTTTCTCCTTTACATCCTCCGGAATACTCCGGTCATCGCCATCCTGCACGTGGTGGCCATAGATTCCAAAAGCGGGCAGCCCCTTCTGCGCATGCGCTGCAAGCACTGCGGCAAGATACACTGCGCCCGGGCGTTCGGTTCCGTTAAATCCCCAGACTGCCTTGATGGTGTGCGGGTCCATATCCATTGTTTCGGTTCCGTAGCACCAGCACGGGGTAACGGTCAGCGTCACGCCGACGCCTTCTTTTTCAAATTTCTCCGCGCACATAGCCGCTTCCCGTACGCCGCCGATCGTCGTATCGGCGATCACGACCTCCGCCGGCCGACCATCCGGATATTTTATGTTCTCCCGAATCAGGGCTGCCGCTGCCTGCGCCATTCCCATTGTCTGATCTTCCAGGCTTTCCCGCACCCCATTGCGGCGGCCGTCAATGGTGGGTCGGATTCCGATTTTCGGCATTTGTGTAAAATAATACATAAATTTACGCTCCTTTTCTAGGTAGTCCACTTAAAATGCGCAGATCCGCACATTTTGGTTCCGATACTTTCATTATAGCGGTTCCCATGCGTGTTTCGCGCAGTTTCTTGTGATAATATAGACATTTTTTGTGATTTATGGTATTCTTGTGTAAAAGGAGGCGAACGTGTGAAGGCATTTTGGGAAAATCGAACCTACGGCGGAAATCTGCGCGTTTGGGTCGGCTGCTACGAAAACCTGCGCTTTCTCTCGCATTATCACCGGGAAATTGAAATGATTTATGTCCGGGAAGGCACTGCAACCCTCGGCATTCAAAACCGGATTTTTTCCTGTCAGCGCGGCGATCTCGTCATCTGCCGCAGCGGCTGTATGCATTACAGTCCGCCGCAGCAGACCGACTGTGTTCTCGATTTTCTGCTGTTTGATCCGGAAATCCTGCAGGAATATCGTCCGATTCTCAATAGACCGCTTCCTCCGGTTCTCCGAGCCCAACAGCTTGCAGACGCCGGAATGGACCGCCGATGCACTTCGCTGTATGAAACCGTCAACCGGGAAATCCTCAAAAAGGCGCCCGGATATGAAGCGGTCGTCAGCGGTGCTATTTTGCAGTTCATGGCCTATTGCGGCCGGTATTTTCCGATTCCGGAAAACGACGAAGCCAAGCCGGAAGAAACACAGTCTCCGAAAATCGGCCGTCTCCTGGATTATATTAATGCGCATTACGCAGAAAGCCTGACGCTCCCCATGGCCGCAAAAATCATGGGATATGAACCCTCTTATTGTTCCAAGGTTTTTAAAAAGCTGACCGGTGTCGGATTTTCACGTTATCTCAACTCCGTGCGGATCGAACACGCCATCCGGTATCTGCGGGAACCGGAACAGACCGTTACGGAAATTGCGCTGCGGTGCGGATTTAACAATATTCGAAATTTCAACCGGACATTCCGGGAACTGACCGGTGTTCCGCCCACCCGGTTTTCTGCAATGAATCATCCGCTGTTCGGCACCGGAAACCGATATCCGGCGCCGAACATCACAAGCGCCATTGTAACCTATCGCCGGGAGATTGCCGGAGAAGAATATTTACACCGCTACACTGCGGGCTGCAGAAAATAAATAAGGATTGACACCGAATTTTCATGACGCCTATAATAGAAAAAGGATTTACAGGGGGTGTCCTTATGAAAAAAATCACAGACGCGCTGAAAAGCGGAAAAATTCTCGTTTCTGACGGTGCCTGGGGAACCGCGTTGGCTGCACAGGGTTTGCAGCCCGGAGAATGCCCGGAGCTCTGGTCGCTTGACCATTTTGAAATCGTCCGCGGAATCGCCCAGCAATATCTTGACGCCGGCGCAGATCTGGTGGGCACAAACAGCTTTGGCGCCAACCGGCTCAAGCTGGAAAACTTCGGGCTCCAGAATCGCTGCTCTGAAATTAACCTTCGTGCTGCGCAGGCCTCCCGCGAGGCTGCCAACGGCCGTTGGGTTCTCGGATCCATCGGTCCGACCGGTCGGATGCTGCTGCTCGGCGACACCACGCCGGAAGAGCTCTACGACGCGTTTCGGGAACAGGCACAGGCACTGGAAAAAGGCGGTGCCGATGCGGTTTGCATTGAAACTATGAGCGATCTTGAAGAGGCCGGCATCGCAATTCGGGCAGCCAAGGAAAATACCGGTCTGGAGGTCATCTGCACCTTCACTTTTGAAAAAACGAAAAAAGGCGAATACCGCACCATGATGGGGGTAACGCCCGCAATGGCGGCGGAACAGCTGCATGCGGCAGGTGCCGACATCATCGGTACCAATTGCGGCAACGGCATGGAACGAATGGCGGACATTGTGCGGGAAATGAAAGAAGTCTGCCCGGATGCATGGATTCTGGTTCACGCCAACGCCGGCCTTCCGCAGAATCTTGACGGTGTCGATTATTACCCGGAAACCCCGGAAGAGATGGGACGCCTCACAGAAGCTGTCCTACGGGCTGGCGCCAATATCGTCGGAGGCTGCTGCGGAACCACGCCGGCACATATCCGGGCGATCCGCCACGCAGTAGATCAATATACAGGAAAAGAGGCAAACGCATGAAAATCGCAGTCATCACAGGGGCCTCTTCGGGGCTCGGGAAAGAATACCTGCGCGCTGTGCAGGAACAGCTGCCAAATTTGGATGAAATCTGGATTCTGGCACGCCGCAAAGACCGTTTGGAGGCGCTGGCCAAAGAAGCGCGTACCACAAAAATTGTCCCGATGGAAACCGATCTTTCCGTACCGGACGGGTACCGCGCATTTGCGGCGCGGCTCAAAGAAGTCAATCCGGAAGTCGCCCTGCTCGTAAACAACGCCGGCTACGGCAAACTCGGCGATTTTTACGGCGCCGATTGCGACGCCCAGACCGGCATGGTCGACCTCAACAACCGGGCGCTGACGGCGATGACCTGTCTGACGCTGCCCTATATGAAAGCCGGCGGCCTGATCATTCAGATTGCATCGATTGCAGCATTTGTCCCCACGCCGCGGATGTCGGTTTACTGTGCAACGAAATCGTATGTCCTGAGTTTTTCAAAGGCGCTGCGCGCAGAGCTGAAAGATCGGAAAATCAATGTCCTGGCAGTATGCCCCGGCCCCATGGATACGGAATTTCTGGAGGTTGCCGATATTCCGGGCCGCTCCAAAACCTTTGCGGCGCTGCCCCGCGTAAAAGCGCAGGATGTCGCTGCCCGTTCTCTGAAAGCCGGCCTGCGCGGAAAGGCCGTTTACACCAACCGCGTGCTCTACAAAGTCTATCGGGTTCTCGGAAAATTCCTTCCCCACAATTGGCTGATGGGTGCAACCACGGTCTGACACTGCCAGAAATCGGATCCCATCTACCATGCAGAAACGAAAATCGTGCGGTTTCCGCCAAAAATAAGAGAGGAAGTATTTTGTTATGAACCTTGCATCCTACATTGATCACACCATTCTCAAGGCCGATGCAGTCCCGGACGATGTTCTGCGTCTTTGCCGTGAAGCGGCAGAGCATCACTTCGCTTCCGTATGCGTCAATTCCTGCTACGTCCCGCTGGTTCACAAAGCGCTCGCCGGCAGCGGTGTCAAGAACTGCTGCGTCATCGGCTTCCCGCTCGGCGCCATGTCGACCGAGGGTAAAGCAGCAGAAACCGCAATTGCGGTAAAACAGGGCGCAGAAGAGGTCGATATGGTGCTCAATATCGGCGCCATGAAATCCGGCGACTTCGAGGCCGTCCGAAACGATATCCGCGCTGTTGTTGAAGCTGCACATCCGGCGGCCCTTGTCAAGGTGATCCTGGAAACCTGCCTGCTTACCGATGACGAAAAGCGGAACGCCTGCAAGCTTGCCGTTGAGGCGGGCGCTGATTTCGTCAAAACTTCCACCGGATTCAGTACCGGCGGCGCAACTGTAGAAGACGTCCGGCTGATGAAAGATGCCGTTGCGGGCAAGGCGAAAGTAAAAGCTTCCGGCGGAATTCGTACCCGGGAAGATGCGCTGAACATGATCGAAGCCGGCGCCGATCGAATTGGAACAAGCGGCGGCATTCGAATTGTAGGCGGTTAAAGCATTTTTTTGAATCGCGGCCGTCATTTTGCTCGGTATTCTGCAGCGCAAACAACCCTTCAAAAAAGGAGAAACTTCTCTTGGAAGTTTCTCCTTTTTCCGTTATTTTGATGATTCTGAAAGCACGCCGGTACATCCGTCCGCATCCGCAGACACAATCGAAACCGGCCGGACTTCTCCGTGCAAATTTTCCGCCGTCTGCACACGGACCGGTGTGTAGTTAGCTGTGTACCCCTGAAAAACACCGGGAGCCGCCGCCTGCTCAAACAGGACCGGTTCCACACGTCCGCACTGCGCACGGTGGAACGCCAATCTGCTTTGTGCGGTAACTTCCGCCATTTGATGCGCGCGCTGCTCTTTGGTCTGTTTGGAAAGCTGATCCGGCGCATGATCCGCTGCAGTTCCGGGTCTGCGGGAATACGGAAAAATGTGTGCCCTAGCAAAGGCAATTTCCTCTGCAAACGCCAGAGAGTCTGCAAATTCCGCCTCTGTTTCTCCGGGGAATCCAACCATAATATCTGTTGTAATCGCCGCGTTTTCAAATGCGTTCCGAAGATTTTGCACAATTACGCGGTACTCTGCCGTCGTATAATGGCGGTTCATCCGATGAAGTGTCGCGTCGCAGCCGCTTTGCAGCGAAAGATGAAACTGCGGGCAAAGTTTCGGCTGGCGGGCAAGACGGCGGATCACCTCCGGTTCCAGCTGCTCCGGCTCCAGAGAGCCGAGCCGCACGCGCAGAATCGCAGGTTCTTTGCAGGCGGCTTCCACTGCGTCGCAAAGATGCAGTCCCATGTCCTGACCATAAGCAGAAAGATTGATTCCGGTCAAAACAATTTCCCGATATCCGTTCGCAGCAAGCTCTGCAATTTCCTGCTTTAGCGCATCGAGTGGTTTAGAGCGAACGCGTCCGCGCGCATACGGAATGATGCAGTAAGAGCAAAACCGGTTGCAGCCGTCCTCAATTTTCACAAAAGCCCGTGTGCGTTCATGAAACTTCCCCACCGTCATCGGCTCAAACGCGTCTCCGGTCTGGTGCGGCGCAATATCGACAATCCGCTCATGCTTCTCAAGAAACTGCAGCAAATAGGGCAGCAGCAACGCACGGCTGCGGTTTCCCAAAACGATGTCCGCATCTGTCAGCGCTTCACAGCGTTCGGGAAACGCCTGCGGCATGCATCCGGTCAGCACCAGTACCGCGTCGGGATTGCGGCGCCGTGCGCGGGAGAGCGCCTGCCGCACTTTATGGTCGCTGGAGGCAGTCACCGTACAGGAATTTACAACCACGACATCCGCCGGTTCTGTTTCCTCTGCCGGAACAAAGCCTGCGGAAACAAGCTGCGAAAGCATGGCCTCCGACTCATATTGGTTCACTTTACATCCAAGCGTAATCACTGAAACTTTCATAAGATGGAATCCTTTCCCAAACAGAACAACCCGGTCCACAAAAGCACGGAAAACCGCATTTTCATATTGACCGATTGCATTTCATGCGTTATGATAAACAATACAGCCGAAATCCGGCTGCTTTTTCAGACTTCTTCGCGCAGTGAGGTGCTTTGCAATGTCCGAATATACGATTCAGCTGACAGACATGGAGCAGATCCGGGCGTTTTGTGAAATCGCGCGGAAATATCCGTTTAAAATAGAATTTCTGGCGGACCGATACAAAATTGATGCGAAATCCATGATGGGCATTTTCAGCCTCGATTTATCGCATCCGCTCACGCTGGAGGTCCACCAGGACGCTCCTGTGGAATTTGAACGTGAAATCGAGCCGTTTCTCATCAAAGAATAAGCGAAAGTTCTTCTTGCGCAGTCTCCACGGCTTCCGAAAGCTCAGCCCACTGTGCCAGCTGGTCGTCATTTTGTGCGTTCAGCCGGGCAAGCTGATCGGATAGTTCCAGCGTTGCCTGATAATCGCTGACCGTTTCCGGTGCATTCAGCGCGGCCTCGACAGATTCAATCTCTTCTTCCGTCGCCTGAATCTGTTTTTCCAGGCGGGAAAGCGCAATACGCTGTTTCTTGAGTTCGGCCTCTTTTTCTCTGCGTCGTTTATTACTGGAATTACATTTTGCAGAAGGTGCAGCCTGTTTCTGAAGGTCTGCATCTTCTTTTCTTTTGGCGAGATAGTCGTCGTAACGCCCTTCATAAGCTGTTGTACCATCCGAATTAAGGACATAAATCCGGTCAGCCAGTTTATTGATGAAATACCGGTCATGCGAAATCATGAGCAGGGTTCCCGGATAATCCTGCAGCGCATTTTCCAGCGCCTCGCAGGAACTGATATCCAAGTGGTTTGTGGGTTCGTCCAAAAGCAGAAAATTAGCTTTTGACAGCATCAGGCGCAAAAGCAGAACCCGGGCGCGTTCTCCGCCGCTAAGCGCAGAGACCTGTTTAAACACCTCTTCCCCGCGGAAAAGAAACATGGCCAGCGCGCTGCGGATTTCCGTTTCGGTTTTCTGCGGATAGGCATCCCAGATTTCATCGAGCACCGTTTTTGTTCCATCCAAATCGGACTGAATCTGGTCGTAGTAGCCGAGATCCACTCCGGCTCCAAACCGGACTTCTCCGCAATCCGGTGCATAAGCGCCGAGCAGAATTTTCAAAAACGAAGTTTTGCCGCACCCGTTCGGGCCAAGCAGAAATACCCGTTCTCCGCGCCGAATTTCCATATTGGCGTTCTGAAAAAGCTGTTTTCCATCAAAAGAAAGCGCCAGGCCTTCGGCGGAGAGAACCTCATCACCGGATCGGCGGCCGGATGCAAACTGAAATCGAAGCTCTTTTTCGGCGCTGTCCGGCCGAACGAGCGTCTTCTGCAGCCGGTCAATTGCTCTTTGGTGACTTTCCGCTTGTCGGACACTCTTTTCCCGGTTAAACTGGAGCTGCTGGGCAACAACGCCTTCCAAACGGGAAATTTCCCGCTGGGTATTTTCATATTTGCGCTGTGCGGCAAGATCCTGCTCTTTTTTCTGCGCATAGGCCACGGTATAGTTGCCCTTGTAGCCCGTCAGGCGTTCGTTTTGTAAAATGAAGGTGCGTTCTGTAACGGCATCCAAAAAATACCGGTCATGGGAAATCACTAAAAATGCGCCGGGATATCCGCGCAGAAATTCTTCCAGCCACTCTACCGATGGAATATCGAGATGGTTTGTCGGTTCGTCCAGGAGCAGAAGATTGGCCCCGGAAAGCAACATTTTGGCAAGCTGCAGCTTTGCGCGCTGCCCGCCGCTCAAAACGCCGACCGGCAATTTCATAGAATCTTCCGAAAAGCCCAGCCCCAAAAGCGCGCTGCGGGTCCGGCTGCGGAACGTCATGCCGCCGAGCCGTTCAAACTGCTCTGTCAGAAAGACCTGCCGTTCAATCAGCGCATTTCGGTCCGCAGGATTTCCACTGAGCAGCGTTGTGACGACGTCCAGTTCGTGTTCCATTTCAAGAAGCTCCGAAAAAACACGGAGCACCTCTTCATAAGCACTCCGCTGCGGATCGGAACAGACATGCTGTTCCATATAGCCGACTGAAAGCATTTTGGAACGGTGAATCTCTCCGGCATCCGGCTTTTCTTCTCCGGTCAGCAGCCGAAAGAGCGTCGTCTTGCCGGAACCGTTCACACCAACCAGCCCGATTCGATTTTTTTCCTGCACCTCAAAAGAAACACCGCTGAAGATCGTATCAGCGCCGTACGCCTTTGAAAGGCCGCTAACGGACAGCAGCGCCATAGTAAAAAGCTCCTTATCTTAAAAACCAGCGACATCCTGCACGCCGGGAAATTTTTTCATTTTTTTATTATATCGAATTTTTGCAGTGAAATCAAGCAGTCCCAAAACCCCAAATCCGGCCGGGCAAAAGTGAAAACAGGCATTGCCTTTCGCCGAAAAATACAGTATAGTATAGGTAACAAACATCTGTGTACCCGGCTGCCCCGTCCGGCGGCTTTCGTACATACAGACCGTCTCCATGCCGAACGGGGCTCTGGGACGATCAGATCAACCGAAAGTGAGGGAACCCATATGATCTGTAAAAACTGCAATCAAGAAATCAGTGAAAACGTTCGTTTCTGTCCGCACTGTGGCACTGCGGTCAGCCAGCCTGAACCGACACCGGCGCAGCCCGATGTGCAGCCGCATGTACAGCCGCCTGTCGCAGGTCCTGTTTCGGATCCATTCAATAATCCCGGCGCTTATCCCGGAGCCTATCAGAATTCTCCGTACCAGCAGCCTGCGCCCGATGTACAGCCGCCTGTCGCTGGCCCCGTTCCGGATCCGTCCAACAATCCCGGCGCTTATCCCGGAGCCTATCAAACGCCTCCGTATCAGCAACCTGAACCCGATACGCCGCCGGTTTACGCAGCTGCCCCGGCGCAGCCGCCTGTCAACCAGACGCCGTATCTTGTTTGGTCCATTTTAGTTACGATTCTGTGTTGCATCCCATTCGGAATTCCGGCTATCGTCTACGCGGCAAAAATCAACTCCGCACTTGCTGACGGCAATTATCCGCTCGCAATAGATTCCGCGAAGAAATCGAAAATATGGATCCTTGTCGGCGCGATCGTCGGATTCGTGCTGCTCCTCGTTCTTTGCATCCTGGTGGTCGCCGGCCTCTGGAGCACCTCCGATTTCTTCTATACCTATTATTGATATTGAGAACCCGTACGTATTCCAGGCCCGTCCGAATCGGAATTGCATTTTTGCTGCTCGTAGCAATCGGAACGGCGGTTGGCGGTCTGTATCTTCTTTATGGCGTTTATGGAATCGGTATCCCCTGTCTGATCCGGGCTGTAACCGGGCTTTATTGTCCTGGCTGCGGCGCCGGAAGAGCGCTTGCTGCGGCCTTCCACGGAAACTGGGGAATCGCTTTCCGGCAAAATGCCGTTTTTGTGACGCTCGTACCGCTGATTGTCCTGTATTTTCTTTTGCGATTGTTCGACTGGGCTTTTACCGGTCAAAACCACATCGATCGGTATATTCCGAACCGCGTTCTGATTGCCGTCTGGATCGCCATTCTCGGGTTTGCCGTCCTTCGGAATCTGCCGTTTCGGGCGTTTGCGTTCCTGCGGCCGTTTTAGTCCGCGGCGCAATTCCACACGGTTTTCTGAACATCACCATAAAAAGCAGCATTCCGTCTGTTTGGCAGATGGAATGCTGCTTTTTCCTATTTTTTATTGTGCCTGAATCAGCCGAATTCTTCAGGCCTTATGCTTCCGGGTCTGTGCATCCGGATTTCCGGTTTGGCAGTTCCGCCTTTCTGACAATCGCCGCTTTGATCGGAATGCCCTTTTCGGTGAAAAGGAGTTCATGTTCCGTCATCACATTTTCCGGCCAATCCGGTTCGTTGTGCAGATCCGCTGTTTTCCGGAGCACCTGAAAGCCCGCTTCTTCAAAATACAAGAGGGAATCCTCAAATAGCGCGTCGTCATCCGTTTTAAACCACAGCTCACCGCCGTCCTTCAGGATTTCCCGGTATTTCAGCAACGTCCGCGGATACGTCAGCCGCCGTTTATGGTGCTTCTTCTTCGGCCATGGATTGCAGAAATTCACATAAATCCGATCGACCTGATCACCGTCACCGAAAATCCGGTCGAGATATTCAATATTGTAGGCCAGCAGCAAAATGTTCTCAACCGGAGATTCCTGCTGCGCATAATCTGCGACTATTTTCCTCCGTGCAACACCCAGAATATCCAGACTCAGGTCAATTCCAATGAAATTGACATCCGGGTGAAGCCGTCCCATCTCCGATAAAAACGGACATTTTCCGCAGCCGAGTTCCAGATAAACCGGCTGTTGCTTCGGGAATTGTGACGCCCACTGCCCGCGCAGTTCTTCCGGATTCTGGATAAAAAAAGGACAGACCGAAAGTTCCGGCCGCGCCCAGCGTTTCGTTCGCATCCGCATGGTGGTTCCTCCTCAACGTTCAATATTTCCAATATAACATCTCTGGCAAATCGGGTCAAGGCTCGTTTGTTCGGAAGGATTCTTTTTGTTCCGGAAAAACCGCAGATTCCGGAAAAATTGTTTCGGAGATTTCGTTGACACCGCACGCAGAATCGGTAATAATAAGGATACTGGGATCCCAGTCGTTTTTTACTGACGCTTCCGAATAATTTTTGATTTTCTTAAAAAGGAGCATTGTTTCCTATGAATGGTTCGCCGTATTCTTCGTTTATACCGCCTTATGGCACACCGTATTTTCCGCAATATAATCCTCTAAAAAGCTATTGCCGGGATCTGCGCAAAACCGCAAACCGGCTTTCCTGGATGGTTTTGGCCGGTATTTTCTCGATGAGCTTTTTATATGCGCTACTACAGAGAATTCTCTGGATGGCCGGATATCCGATGTATCCGAACGAGTTCGACGGCCTTTCGCAGGAGATGTATTTTCTGATCTCCTGTCTCTACTATATCATCGGGATGTTCCTGCCGTTTTTCTTCTTTTTGCTTGCTTCCCGCAGGAGCTTTAATCAGACGATTCCGTTTCGAGCATTTCCGTTCCGGCTCTTTTTCCCCTGCCTGTTCCTCGGTGTTGCAGTCTGTCTGCTTGCAAATTATCCGGCCTCTATGGTTGCTTCGCTTCTGGAGCAGTTTGGGTTTAATGCATCCATGCCGGAAACGCCGCTTCCGGATAGTCCGATCGGAATTGGCTTGTACGTTTTGCAAATTGCCGTCATTCCGCCGCTTGTGGAAGAATTTGCATTTCGGGGCGTCATCTTTTCCCGGTTGCGGAAATACGGAGACGGCTTTGCCGTCGTTGCCAGCGCGCTGCTCTTTGGCCTTTTCCACGGAAACCCGATTCAGCTTCCTTTTGCATTTCTCTGCGGGCTGATTTTCGCGTTTCTTGTGCTGCGCACCCAGAGTTTGCTACTGCCAATCCTGCTTCATGCAATTAACAACGGCTTCAGCGTTGCCTGTGAATTGCTGGAAAACGCTTACGGGGAAGTGTTTGTCAATTTGTTCTATGGAATTTTCTTCCTCTCCATGTTGGTCCTGGGCATTCTCTCTTTAATCTTCCTTGCTATAAAAGAAAAAGGCTTTTTCCGCCCTGCCGCCACACACCAGCCCGTGCGTCTTGCCACACGCTTTGGGATGCTCTTTGCAAATCCCGGCGCAATTGCGTTGCTGCTCTACTGCGTGGGAACTTCCATCCTGTTCATGCTGCTATGATGGAAATGCTGCCTTTTTTGCCGGATCCCCGCTTTATGCGGGCGGCATTGCAAATCGCGAAAGAAGCCGCTGCCGAAGGGGAAATCCCGGTCGGCGCGGTAATTGTAAAAGACGGCGCGATTCTTGCCACCGGGCGAAACCGGCGTGAATGCGCACAAAACGCCCTGTTCCACGCGGAAATCGAGGCCATTCATAACGCCTGCCTAAAAACCAGAAGCTGGCGTCTTTCGGATTGTTCGCTCTATGTCACGTTGGAGCCCTGCCCTATGTGCGCAGGCGCTATTATTAACGCCCGAATTCCCCGGGTCATCTTCGGCGCTTACGATGAAAAGGCTGGCTCATGCGGTTCGGTGGTCAATTTGTTTTCGCTTCCGTACAATCATACGCCGGAAGTATGGGGCGGCATTTTAGAGGAAGACTGCGCCGCATTGCTTTCCGCCTTTTTTGAAAAACTTCGGGAATTCTGAAACAGAAAACCGCAGATCCAGTTCTGATCTGACTGGATCTGCGGTTTTGATTTTATCAACGTTCTGTCAAGCGTCTTTCCAATCTGCGTCGCCTTTCAAAAAGGCATTTAGCTGCGCGCGGGTCGGTAAGCCGTCATTATCACCTTTGCTCATCACCTGAATTGCGCCGATTGCACAGCCTCTCCG
The DNA here is from genome assembly GCF_014384705.1 of Yeguia hominis. GTDB lineage: Bacteria > Bacillota > Clostridia > Oscillospirales > Acutalibacteraceae > Yeguia > Yeguia hominis. Next base: position 75,378 of record NZ_JACRSN010000014.1, read on the forward strand.
GACAGCTTCTGCGAGGGAAAGCCCTTCCCTGCACGCGGAAAGGACTCCAATGGCAAAGCCGTCTCCCGCGCCTACTGTATCGACTACAGTTTTCACAGGAAATCCCTTAACATACCCGCAGTCTCCGCTTACGCTGGCATAATAGGCGCCTTCTTTTCCCAGTTTCAGCACGACCGTTTTCGCACCCATCGCAAGGTAGCGTTCCGCGATTTTTTCCGGAACAGACTCGCCAATCAGGCGCTTTGCCTCCTGAACGCCCGGCAAAAACAGGTCTGCCTGCGCTGCAAACAGATGGATCCACTGCACCATTTCCGCTTCCGAATTCCAAAGCTGCGGACGCAAATTGGGATCAAAAGAGATCCGGCATCCCGCTTCTTTCGCTTTACGGCACAATGTCTTTGCCGCTTCCCGGCAGGAATCCGAAAGCGCCGGAAGGATTCCGGTCAAATGCAACGTATCAAATCCGGAAAAGTCCAGACGCTCGACATCCTGCGCAGACAATGTGGAAGCCGCGCTTCCTTTGCGGAAATATACCACGCCCGGATCGCCTTTTTCCACGCGCTCCTTCATAACAAAACCGGTGGGATGCGTTTTTGAAAAAGAAAGCTCCGCCGCACAAATTCCAAGCTGATCCATTTGCCGGGCAATCCGCCGTCCGAATGGATCGTCTCCGAGTTTGGTCAGGTAAGAAACCGGCTGTTCCAGACGCCGCAGTCCAATTGCAACATTTAGTTCTGCTCCGCAGGTTGCAAATGAAAACGAGCGCACTGCATCCAGTGCACCCGGTTCTTCCGCGATAAACAGACCCATCGGTTCGCCTGCAAGCAATACCCCTTTGGAAAATGATTCCATTTTCAATACTCCTCTTCCGGGTTACACCAAGTGTGTAAGGCTCTATTTTTAATCGACGTCTTCTTTTTTCTTGGCAAGCGGCGTCTCCATCTGGGAAGGATCCCGCAAAAAGCGCCGGAAATACCGCATGGAGCGCGCATAATACAGGCCGTCGCAGAAGCGCTCGTCCGTAACGCAGCCAAGCGTCAAAATTTTTTTGGTTACCGGGTTCCCGCCGCCGTCCGGAACGATTCGCCGCCGTTCTTTTCCAAGGCCAATGAAAATACCCGTCGTACCGAATTCATAAACATGATGGTAAATATAGTTGATTCCCAGCGATTTGAGATTTGTGATAAAAAATGTCGTATGGAACGGGCTGACATCTATCAGCGCTTTCGGCAGCATCCCGTGTTTATCTAGCGAAATCACGAGCCGGATGAAAAATTTGATCAGCCAGCCCGGCATCTTCATAATCCAGGCCGCCGTTTTGTCGGTATTGTTTTCGTCGCTCGGTTTTAAATTTTCCGTCACCGCATCATCGATGATTTTTTTGACCTCTTCCAGCGACTCCGTTCCCTCAAACTTCAGCTTAATGGTCGTTTCCGCCGATTCGTCACGCAAATTCCGCTGCAGAGCAAACGATACCCAGATTTTCGGGCGTGTATAAATCTTTCCGTTCATTACAAAGCGGTTGAGCTGCGGACGAATGGCAATCGTCCGTACCATTGCGGCAATCAGAAGATGCATATAGGTATATTGCTGGCCTTCTTCCCGCTTTTTTGCAATATACGCATCCAGTGGTTTGCAGTCAAAATCATCGTTATAGTGATTTTGGGAGTCTGTCCGCGTCCGCATAATATATGGAATGATTTTTTCAAGAGGATCAATATTGTGAACGATCCTTCCATCATACCGTTTTCCAAACATCTTGTATGCCTCCTCGTAAAGTCCGACTGTCTTTTTTCGGTTTTCGCCGAAAAAATCCGCAAACAGCGCGTATTCTTATTATAAACATTCTTTTTCAGCAAGACAAGACCCGAAGCGGAAATTCGCCCATCTTTGCCCGCGTAATTTTTTCGAATTTGTTAAAAATAAGTTTATTATTGTTTTAAGCGCCAAATGCTGATATAATGAGAGAAATCGACAAGTTCTGATCAAAAAACAACTGGAGTGATCCGTTATGAAAAAAGCAAGAGGGATCTTGGCCTTTTTTGTCATGATTCTGCTCATATATGGAATTTTCACCTATGCAGCGATTGGCGGTGTTCTGCCGGTCTTTGCAGAAGAGGCAACCGGAGAATTGAAATCCGGCGGCGAAACCGGTTCCAGCACCGATCCGTCGCCCGACCCGGAACCGACACCGGATCCGGAGCCGACACCCGACCCGGAGCCGACGCCCGATCCGGAGCCGACACCGGAACCGGAACCGGAACCGACGCCCGACCCGGAACCAACGCCCGACCCGGAGCCGACGCCCGACCCGGAACCAACACCGGAACCGGAACCGACGCCCGATCCGGAACCGGAACCGTCCTATGATCCGGAGCCCTCTTACTACAGCTCAGATTCCTATAGCGACTCCCCTGCAACTTATTACGATCCGACAGCGCAGGAATCTATCGTCATGGTCTATCCTTCCGGCGTGACACCCTCCTCTTCGGGCAGTTCTTCGGAAACTTCCTCTTCCCAGAGTGTCGCCGGCACCACGGCAAAATCCAGCTCTTCCGCTCCGCCAACCAGCCAGAATCATACCGGTCGAAACCTGATCTTTATCGGGATCGCGCTGTTTGTTCTGTCTGCAGCCGGAATCGGAACGTTTCTCTATTTGATGTTTATTCTCCCCTATCTGCGCAAAAAGCGTTTTCTGCAGAATCCCCAGCTTGCCTATGCAGGTGCAGGTGCTGCCGTTGCGTCCACAACGAGAGACCTTGTTTCTTCCAGCAGCCAGCCTGCCTTGCAGGATGCGCCGGAGGATGTTTATTATGAGGATGACTACGGCAACCGTTACCGCCGTGAGGAGCTGCCCGGCTACTCTGACACAGAACTTCCGCAGAACCATTCTTATGATGCGTTCTCGGATTCTGTATCATATCCCGCCTATCTGGAAACCGAGGGCTCCTACTATTTGGAAGATTCTGCTTCTGCACTGTTCTACGCGTCCAATGAAGAGACAACGCCCCCCTCTTACTATGATGATGATGCCAATCCTTATGATCCTGCCTCACAAGGCGATTTTTATGAAGGCACGGGTGCTTCTCCGTCTGACCGAGACCTCTACAGCGGCCGGGATTTTTACGCTCCGGAAGAGTCCTATTCCGAACAGCCACCACAGCAGTATGGCACACGGGAAAGTCGTCGATATGACCGGGAATGGGATCAGTATTTCCGGGATTCCCAATAAATCATCTGTAAAAACCCGGCAGAAGCCTTTGAACAGCACCCCATTTGTTAGACAGTATGATATACTATCTAACAAGTGGGGTGTTTTGCTATGCCAAAAGGAGTACCAAACAAACGATATACGCCGGAGTTCAAGAGAATGGTTGTAG
>NZ_JACRSN010000015.1 GCF_014384705.1 Yeguia hominis
ATTGGTAAATTTATTTGCCAACCCCGCCGCCCGAATAGCCGTATAGATAAGGTTCGGCATATGTTCCACAAGTTAGCTTAACAGCTTGCAAAAGTCATATAAAATGAGATTTGAAAGGAGAATGTAACTTCATGTTTGCTAAAAATTCAAAGGCATATTCTGTCTACCTGCTGTTCCGATTTGTCTGTTCCCTGGCGGTTTCTATGTCCACAGTGCTTTCCATCGTGTACCACCTGGAGGTGGTGCAGCTGGATGCTTTCCAGCTTGTCCTGGTAGGGACGGTTCAGGAGACCTCCTGCTTTCTGTTCGAGATGCCCACCGGTGTGGTGGCGGATTTGTATAGCCGTCGGCGCTCGGTGCTGATTGGAATGTTCCTCTACGGCCTGGGCTTTCTGATGGAGGGTGCGCTACCGTGGTTCGCGACGGTTCTGCTGGCCCAGGTTGTCTGGGGTTGCGGTGATACCTTCATCACCGGCGCTCTGGAGGCGTGGATTGCCTCGGAGGAAGAGGACAAACCCATAGACAAGGTGTTCCTGCGGGGCAGTCAAATGGGGCAAATCGGCGGCGTTCTGGGCGTGGTGCTGGGCACACTGCTGGGAAACATAAACCTGCAAATGCCTGTCATCTTGGGGGGCAGTTTGTGCTTGTTGTTGGGGCTGGTGATGGTTCGCATCATGCCAGAAACCAACTTCTCCCCTGCTATTGAGGAACGGCAGGGCTTGCTTAAAGACTTTGTCTGCCTGTTCAAGCTCAACCTGGGCTTTGTGAAAGGCGCACCTGTGTTGCTGGCGCTCTTAGCAATCACACTATGCGGGGGACTTGCCAGTGAAGGCTTTGACCGGCTCTCCACCGCTCATTTTCTGGATGACACGGTAATACCCGTTATCGGGCCGCTGAACAGCGTCACTTGGTTCGGTGTTATCAGTCTTATCGGCAGCGGCTTAGGTATTCTGGCTTCTCAGTTGCTCATCGCCCGCATGGAGAAAAAAGGGACTGTCAGCCGAACCAGTGTGGTCATGTCCACCAGCGCCGGGTATATCCTGTTCCTGGTTCTCTTCGCGGTGGGGCGGAGCTTTTGGTTCATGTTGTTGGTGTTCCTGCTGGCGGGGCTTATGCGCACCATCAAGGAGCCTGTGCTGGCCGCCTGGATGAACGACCATGTGGATGAGAAAATGCGCGCCACAGTCTTTTCCACCAGCGGACAGCTGGACTCTTTCGGGCAGATCATCGGCGGGCCTATTGTGGGGCTGGTAGCCCAGCAGGTGTCCATACCCTGGGGGCTGGTCTGTACCGCTTTCCTGCTGTTGCCCGCGCTGTTCTTAGTGCCGGTGGCGGGAAAGAAGCGGGATTGATATGGCATAGTTAAGTTTACTGACGAGCGGGAGATTACTTCCGCTCGTCTTCATTTAGTAGCGCAAAATTTGAGGACTCTTTATTTCCTTATTCGGTATAGCGGAGGCGGCTGTCAATTCGACATAATTTTCTTGTGATACTTTACCGTACATGAGCATTTGTTTCGTATTTGAAAGAACAAACTCACCAAATAAAAAAAACGATATTCGGGTGGGTTATTTTGTTATACCCTAAATTACCCTCTGAATTTGTTTTTAAATTTGGAGGGATTTTTTTATGTCCTTTTTTCGGGCAGTTATCTATCTGCTCATACGAAGCAAAATTTATCAATACATAGCATATCAGAGAACGGCAGGAAACCAGTTAAAAAAATTTCTGCCAGTGCAACGGTACTTCTCACCTTGAAAGTAGAAGTACAATCTCCATACAATAGAATTACTATTTCCTATAACCGTAAAGGTCACAGAGCCTTTGCGGTTTTTCTTTTGTCGATTTTTGTTGGAAAGTGCCGTAGGGCTGTTTCTGATATGCGGTGTCGTTCTCCGCCTCTCCATCTGGATTTTTTACATTTCAAAAATTCAGATGGGAGGTATTTATGGTGAAATATGCACCAAGAAAGGTATATATCAGAGAAAGTGGCGGCTATGTGGAATTATCCTACACGGAGTTCTGCCGTTGCAGGGAATCCGACCAGACCTATATGGACAAGCTGTTTATCCCCATTCAAGGCTGTCTGCTTGAAGTCGTGAGGGAGCAATACACAGACTTCTACCGTGACAAGGAACGGTGGCGTTATCTGCAAAAATTAGATACAAAGAATAGACTGCTATCTCTCGACGGATTTACGGACAGCGAGGGGAATCCTCTGGACTTTATCACTGATGAAGCGGTGGACATTGCAGAAACCGTTGTCAATGCGGTCATGGTGGACAGGCTGAAAGCCGCCCTGCCTTTGCTGTCGGATAGTGAACAGGAGCTGATACAGGCAATCTTTTTTGACGGACTTTCCGAGCGTGAAGTCGGGGCGAGGTTGGGCATAACCCAGAGCGTTGTAAACAAACGCAAAGCCAGAATCCTAATAAAACTAAGAAAGATAATAGAAAATTAAAATTTAAGGCGTTCAGCCCCCTTGTTTTTTCCTTTGGGAAGATGAGGGGGCTTTTCTCTGCCCTCTCAATCAATTCTGATTGGAGGAAGTAAGAATGGCATACAACCACGGACGGGAGGACAGGAAATGGCGTATCTGGAAAGAAGCGGAGGAAAAGCTGCTGCGTGAGTGCGGCGTTGATGAAGCGACCATTGAGCAGATACGCATGGCGGACAGGGCAGACTTCAATTCCAACAGGCGGTTTTACCGATGGACGAATGACGTTGCGGAATATCTTGAGGACATGGCAGGCAGGGAGCGGCAGGCGGAAGTGGGTACGGTTGCGGAGTTACTGGAAGAGATTGAGAGCGAAAATCTCTATCAAGTATTAGTCACGGTGGACGGGCGTACCTTGAAAATCGTCCTGCTGAAAATGCAGGGGTATTCCACAAAGGAGATTGCCCCGCTTGTGCATTTGACGACTGGTGCCATCTATGCGAGGTTAGACCATCTGCGGAAGAAGCTGCGGAAAATTTTATAGCTTCTAAAACAGCCTGCCATCCTGCGGGCTACTGGGTGAGGGATGGAAATCCCCTCACTCATTTTTTGCAGGAGGACAACAGGATGGCATACAGGGTTAAGGCATGGGAAGAACCTATGAGTCTATGATGGAGGAACTGGAAGTAATAGAAATTCTTTCTACTGCTTATGATGGTGACGAATTTCCGGGTTATGAGAACATAAGATTGAGTTTTTCACAACTGGAAACGATTATTCGGAATAAACGCAGCGGTTGGCTTGATGCTTTGAGAAATCAAAAAGCAGTTTATCTTATAACTGATACCAGCAACGGAAAAATGTATGTTGGCTCGGCAACTGCTCAGTATGGAATGTTGCTTCAAAGGTGGACTAACTATATAGACAATGGACACGGTGGGAATGTTGAACTTAAACATATTGTTGACACCAAAGGGTTTGATTATATAAAAGCAAATTTTCAGTATTCAGTATTAGAAAACTATAACGCACGAATGGATGATAATTACATACTGAGTCGTGAAAAATGGTGGAAAGATACCCTTTGCACAAGACAATTCGGATATAATAAAAACTGATAAAAATTAGACCGTCAGATCTCATTCGAGACTTGACGGTCTTATATTTTTTTACTGTATTTAAGAAAATCGTTTTGGTGTTCCTGTTTGCGAAGTTGATAGCCTTGTGCAATCAGCGTATCTACTTTCAGAGCAATTAGGTTTATGTCGGAACACATTGCCCGTGCAATCTGCTGAATGTCATAGCCGTTTTCAATGTATTCCAAAATGGTGTCGTCCGGGAGCGAAGCCTGAGAAGCGAAGATATTTGCTTCATACTCCATACGGTTCTCTCTCATATCAAAGATGTTGAACTCTTTGAACCCGCCGACAGCAACCGCTTCTTGCCTGTGGAGAACATCGTGTCCGATTTCGTGCCATAGCACTATCTGTTCCACGACCGGGTGCATACCGTTTTTAAGGAAAACAAAGCGGTTCTTCAGAATGACCTTGTATGCTCCACGCTGCTTTTCAAAATCTCGGTAGATAATATTGATACCAAGCTCTTTTGCGACCTTGTACGGGTCACGAGTACCGCAACGGTCAATGAGCTTGTTGACGATTTTCACAATTTCAGCCGTAGTGTAATACCCCAATCCGGCTCACCTCCCATATTATAGTATATCGGATATTTACCCTATAATAAATTATAAACTATTGTGTGTCCCATATATTGGACTTAGTTCACTGTGAGGATTACTCGTCTTTGCGGTATTTCTTCGGGGTGTATTTTTTATTGTTCTTCTTTGCAATAAGATATGCTTCCTGAATAGCGTCAACCATTTCACGCATATCTTCGTCAGCCATTTCGCCGCCGGCAAACAGACCGGTAACTTCTGCAAGCAACTCCTGAGCCTGTCTTGCCCCTCTGCGTCCGTATTTATCCTCTACATCGGCGATGAAAGCGTCATCCTCAGACAGCAGATAATTCACATTTACATTTAATGCTTCTGCCAGCTTCTTGTATCTTTCCGTTCCTCTCGGACGGGATTTATCATTTTCATAAGAACAAATTACACGTCGGGTTACGCCTATTTTTTCAGCCAATTCATCCTGATTAAGACCGAGTTTAGTCCTCTCTGCTTTGACTTTTTCACCGAATGTCATCTTTGATTTCACTCCTTAAAAGAATATTTACAGTTTAACTTCTCATTTACTCTTGACAAGTACACTTAAACTGCGTATAATAAGAAACAGGAAGTTGAACTACTCATAGTTTACACTAAACTTCCCAAAATGTCAAGGGGGGTTCAAAAAATGTTACGAAGCATACTTCATTGTGATATGAACAACTTCTATGCCAGCGTCGAATGTATGCTCGACCCCGCATTGAAGAAATATCCGATTGCTGTCTGCGGCTCTGTGGAGGAACGACACGGTATCGTGCTTGCAAAGAACTACAAAGCAAAGGCTTTTGATGTGAAAACCGGGGACGCAGTATGGCAGGCTAAACAGAAGTGCAAGGACTTGGTTGTAGTGCCGCCCCATTATGAGGAGTATATCAAATACTCAAAGCTTGCGAGAAGCGTTTATGAGCGATATACCGACCAAGTTGAACCGTATGGTATGGACGAGTGTTGGCTGGATATTAGCGGGACAGAAAGCCTTTTCGGTTCGCCGGAAAAGGTGGCAAATGAAATTCGTGAAACGATGAAGTTTGAACTCGGCTTGACGATTTCTGTGGGTGTTTCCTTTAATAAGATATTTGCGAAGCTCGGCTCGGATATGAAGAAACCGGACGCAGTAACCGTTATACCAAAGGATACATTCAAAGAAAAGATTTGGGGACTTCCTGCCGCTGACCTGCTCGGTGTAGGACGGGCAACCCAGCGAGTGCTTGACAGCTATTGTATTCGTACCATCGGGGATTTAGCGAATAACGACCCTGAGTTCTTACGCAGAAGATTAGGAAAGAACGGAGTAGTTTTATGGAACTATGCCAACGGCAACGACCTTTCCCTTGTTGCCAAGAAAGACTTCGTTTCTCCTATAAAAAGTGTAGGACACGGTATAACAACAGTAGCAGATTTAGAGAAACCGGAGCAGGTGTGGCCCGTGTTTCTCGAATTAACCCAAGACATCGGACACAAGCTCCGTGTTCACGGACTGAGTGCAGAAGGTGTCGCAATACATATTAGAGACAACACGCTCAATACAAGGCAATGGCAGACGAAGATTGCACTTCCTACACAGTCTCCGATGATTATTGCAAAGACCGCTTTTCAGTTGTTTGAAAAAAGATATGGGTGGAATAACCCTATCCGTTCTGTGACAGTACAAGCCATAAATCTTATTCCACAAGACACGCCCCGTCAAATAGATATGTTTATGGACGCCGCAAAGCAGGACAAATTGGAGCGAATGGAAAAGTGTGTTGAAGAAATCAGACGGCGTTTCGGAAAGGACAGCATAAGGAATGGGGTTCTGTGTCAGAACTTGCGGCTACCACCGGAAAAAGCCGAAATCACTATGCCGACAGGTATGGTTGGTTAAGGAGGTCTAAATGTGATTGACGAAAAAGAGGTTACGGCTTATGTTACGATGCCCGACTGCTTTTTGCAGGGGTGCAGCGAAGATATTGTTATCTTTCGTGCGGACGGCGGAAACCATTTTACCGACTACGGTATATATGAGGGAATGTTTCTTTTCTTTGACCGGAAAAAACGCTTTAAGAAAGGAAGGCTTTCCTGTTACATCAATACTGCCGGAGATGACCGACCCAAGTACAGGGTGTCGGATAAGAACATCGACGGATACAAGCACTTGGGAAGATTAGTTTTGACTTTGAGAAATTACGAGGAATAAAAATGGAATCCGAAAGAAGAAAAGTTTATGTTGAAGTAAATGTAACACATAGACCTGATGGAACGGCTCGTCCGAACTTCATCAAGTTTGAGAATGATGAAAAATATGAGATAGACCGTGTAATTCAGAAATGCCGTGCGGCTTCCACCAAAGTCGGAGGAACCGGTATCCGCTACACGGTACAGATTTGCGGCAAGCCCACATTTCTGTTCGACGAAGAAAACGGAAAGTGGTTTGTAGAAGCAAAATCCTAATGGTAGGAGGTTTTGTAACTTGAAACATTTATCGAGATTTGACATCGAAGCGATTGCCGACAAGTATGTTCAGGCATATATGGCACTTCCCGATGTCCGTAACACACAAATATACAGAATTGACCCGGAGCTTCTCTTGGAGAAGGTTCTCGGATTGAATGTCGAATACCAGCACCTATCTTATGACGGTAGTATTCTCGGAATGACCTCATTTACGGAAATGGGTGTTCAGGTATTTGAAGATGATGATAACGAAGCCTTTTTCTTTTTGGATGGAAAAACCGTTCTCGTGGAAAAGGACTTGAACTTTGACAGCAAGCTGAAAGGCAGAAAGAATTTCACCTTAATGCACGAGGGCAGCCATCAGATATTTAAGATGTTGTTCCCGAATGATTACGGTGTGACACAGAAATCTGCCGGAGTACATTATTACAAGGCAAATTCCGAGAGAAATAAGCCTATATCCGATTGGGAGGAATGGCAGGCAAATACGCTTGGAGCTGCTATCCTTCTTCCCGAAAACCTTATAAAGCAGGGAATGTATCTGTTCAGTCTTGGAGAAAAGATTGAGTGTCTGAACAAAATATACTATCCGAGCGTATATAAGAGATTTGATGCACTTGCGGATTTTTTAGGGTGTTCCAAAAAAGCACTTGCTATACGAATGAAACAGCTCGGACTTTTGAAAAAGGAGTATCTTGATAATCCTTTTGATTTGGTTACGGTTTATCCGGAGGTGAGCGAGCTATGAAATCGTTGGAACAAAAGATAATCGTAAGGTGCAAAAACTGTGGCTGGCGTATTTTTGACAAGGTAACAATGACAACAGGCGTGATTGAACTGAAATGTCCGAACTGCCACAGAGTAGTAGAGGTTGACCTATCCCTACGCAAGGGAACAGTCAAGTACAGATTAACAAGAAGTAGTAACAGAGCGAACAATTAAATATCGGACAGATGTACCGAGCCACGAGTCCTTGAGCGAAAGCTCTTGAGTCATCAAATTGCCGGACGCTGAGAATTAAGGGATAGAAATATCCTAATGTTCTTGGTGTCCGGCTTTTTTGTCGCTCCCGAAAGGAGCAAGACCGTGACATATAAGTGGCTGGCGTATATCGCCAAGTATCCGTAATCTCCGAATTTTTGATTTCAACCAAATTCAAAAATTCAAATTTAAGGAGATTACGACAATGACAAAACTTACATTAGAACAACAGGAATTATTATTTGCGAACGACTGCAAGCTCATTAACCTGCGGTATGAATATCACGGCTACACCGGCACGGAGAAATGGGCGATTGTAACAGAACTGGCGGAAGAAGAATTGTGGGTTAAATACCCTGATGTTATCCGTCGGTACACTCCGTTCATTCTGCTTTCTATGGCTCAGGGCGAAGTGATAACGGAGTATCAGAACTACGAAGCAAGAGAGAGAATGAGAAGGCTTCTTTTCGGACACGCATTTGACATCAATGACGGAGAATTTGAAGTGCATCATCCGGAATTGGCAGTCGATACAGACCCAATCGAAGAAATAATGCTGAAAGACAATATTAAGCGACTTCGGGAGGTTTTGTGTTACTTAAGCGAAACACAGAAACGCAGAGTTTTTAAGTATTTCTTCTACAACAAAACACTTGAAAAAATCGCAGATGAAGAAGGAGTCGATTTTACTTCTGTAAGGGAATCGGTAAACAGTGCAATAAAAAAGTTGAGGAAATTTTTCTAAAACACCCCCCAAAAACGCTCTCCCATTTCAAACAAGTGAAGGGGTTAATTCTAATCCGGATATGAATTACCTCAGAATAATCGAAAGCGAGGATTTACATATGAAAGAAAAAGAATTTAAGAATGTCAGATGGGGCGATATTTATTACTGCGACTTGGGGGTTACAAACGGTAGTGTGCAATCGGGAATGAGACCGGTTCTTGTGGTTCAGACAAATCGCTTAAATGAAAGCAGTCCTACGGTCGTTGTAGCCGCTATAACGGCTGTTAAAAAGAAAACGGCAATGAATACTCATATTGAGCTAAACACGGATTGTGGCTTAAAAGAGCCGTCGATGGTAATGCTTGAGCAGCTACGCACCGTGGATAAAGCCACAGAGCTTGATAATTTTGTCGGAAGAATTACCGACGCAGATAAAATCAGCGAAATCAAGCGAGGATTGAAATTTGCAGTCGGTATTCCCGTTAAACCCAAGACAGAGCGTAAAGGCATTGTACTAAGTCTTTGCCCTCGTTGCAGAAGCGAGTTTCAGTCTATCCCTGAAAACATTGTAAAAAGACTTGACCCCTTTCAGGCAGATAAAGAGATGTGCGATAAATGTCAGGTAGGATACGGCTATGACTATATGATTTTCAAAAAGAACCATCATCACGCTAAGGGAGGTGTTGACAATGTTTGAAGATAAGATTGAAGCAATGAACAAACTACCCAACGCTGTTGATGATAGTTCCGGCTTTGAGAAAAGAGTTTATACGGTAGAAGAAATAATGGATATTCTCAGCATTGGAAAGAACACTGCTTATGCTCTCGTCAACTCAGGCGTTTTCCATTTTGTAAAGGTCGGCGGACATTACAGAATTTCCAAGAAGAGCTTTGACCGATGGCTTGATAATATGGACAGCGAAAGCTCCGGTTGTCAATTATGCGATTAAACCAATCGCATAATTAACAAAAACTCCGATTTTCAGTACCATATAGCCAAGTCACTTGGCTATATGGTAGTCAGAGTGGCAAATAAGAAATCGGGGGTAAACGGTAATGCGAAAGAAAATTGAAAAGAGCGATACTCGACTTCCTAATACATTCAGGCAGACTGAACCTGATATACGAGCATACACGGTAGATGATATACAGCACATCTTGAAAGTGAGCAGAACTACCGTCTATGAGCTGCTTAAAAGCAAGAAATTCCATAGCGTTCGTGTCGGAGGTCAATATCGAATATCTAAAAAGAGCTTTGAAAATTGGCTCAATGGCGAGAAAGGAGGTTCTGAAGATGGCATTTGTTAATATGTTCAATGACCGAGTGGAGCAGTTTAATCTCAGAGAGGAAAATGAACGCTTGGCAGAATTGTTCAGCGATGAAAAGCTTCAGGAGGAAGCACAGTGGCAAGCCTATTCTGTCAAGGAAATATCTCGGTTGTTTTCCATTTCCGAAGAAGAAGCACTGAAACTGATGAATTGCGGCTTATTCAAAACATACCGAGTCGGCAACGAATACAGAGCTTCAAAGAAAAGCGTTGAAGAAAATAAGAAAATCGTCAAGGCAGTTCTTACATATCAGGACAAAAAGACAATGTCTGTACCCGACGTAATGAGAATACTCGGTCTTGGAAAGACGGCTACATACCGACTCATCAATCAGTGCCGATTTAAGACCTATTTGGTACTGGGCAAAATGAGAGTTGATGTGGATAGCTTTGAAGATTGGTATGCAGGACAATTCCATTATGAGAAAGTAAACGGCGAAAGACCCGGTAAGAAATACGGCAAAACGCTCTCTCCTCTTACTGTTGCAAAGGTACTCGGCATTCCGAGAAGCACCGCAAATGACCTTATGAACGATGGCATTGTTGAGTTTATATGGGTTGACGGTAAACGCCGAATAAAAAGAGAAAGCTTTGATAAGTGGTACGCTTCGCAAAGTAAATACACTAAAGTTAAGGAAATCGAGGAGGTGGAGGGATATGTCGATTGAGGATAGAGTTCGTGAATTAAACGGCGGTACATATACAAAAAAGAGCTATTCCGTAGAGGAAGTTCAGTCAATCTTGGGTATTACCCGACAGACCGTATATAAGCTCATCAAACAGGGGTGTTTTCAGGCAGTAATGCTCGAAACCGGATACCGCATAATAAAGACCAGCTTTGATAAATGGCTGGATAATGAATAAGGAGGAACGACTATGGCTTCTATTGTAAAGAGAAAGAATCGATATTCCGTCGTTTATACCTACAAAGACGATGACGGAAACCAACATCAAAAATGGGAAACCTTTGATACAAACGCAGACGCTAAAAAGAGAAAAACTCAAATTGAGTTTGAACAGCAAAGCGGTACATTCATCATTCCTAATGCTACGACAGTTGCGGATTTGCTTGAAGAATACTGCTCCGTGTACGGAGTAAATAACTGGGCAATGTCAACCTACCGTTCAAAGAAAGGGCTTATGTATAATTACATCATTCCGCTTATCGGCGATGTGAAACTTGATGAACTGACTCCGAGACTTATGGATAAATTCTATCAAAGCCTTCTGAAAGTTAAGACCAAAGTGGTACAGAATAAAAAGCCTAAAAATGAGTATCTGACCGTACATACCGTAAGAGAAATCCATAAGTTTTTAAGGAGTGCCTTTAATCAGGCGGTAAAATGGGAGTTGATGACAAGAAACCCGGTTCTCAATGCAACGCTCCCGAAAGAGGAACATCAGAAACGAGAAATATGGACAGCAGAAACTCTTATGCACGCTCTTGAAGTGTGCGATGATGATATTCTCGCATTAGCCATCAATTTATCCTTTGCCTGTTCACTCCGTATGGGTGAAATGCTCGGTCTTACTTGGGATTGCATTGATATTTCGGAGGAAAGCCTGAAAGAAAACAACGCTTCCATTTTTGTAGATAAAGAGCTTCAGCGAGTAAACAGAGATGTAATGGAGGTGCTTGATAATAAGGACATTATCCGTGTCTTTCCGAGAACTCTGTCAAATACAAATACCTCCCTTGTTTTGAAAACGCCAAAAACTAAAACAAGTGTGAGAAAAATCTTCTTGCCGTCAACCGTAGCTCAAATGCTGTTAGAGAGAAAAAAGCAGATTGACGAAATGAAAGAGCTTTTCGGTGATGAGTATTTGGATTATGACTTGGTATTCTGCCATTCGTCAGGCAGACCGATGGAAGGTCAGGTAATCAACCGTGCTTTGAAAAAGCTGATACAGGACAACGACTTACCCGATGTGGTATTTCACAGCTTCCGTCACGCAAGTATAACCTACAAGCTGAAATGGAACGGCGGCGATATGAAATCGGTTCAAGGCGACTCAGGACACGCCCGAATGGATATGGTTGCCGATGTTTACAGCCATATAATCGACGAGGACAGGCGATATAACGCACAGAAGTTTGAGGAACAGTTCTACAACGCTAAAGGTCTCAAAAATGCGGAAGAAGGTAAAACTGCTCCAATGCCCAAGTTTGAAACTTCGGTTGAACTCCTTGACCCAATGGCAGAGGTTCAAAAAGAGAGCGAAGTTGAAAAAGAAAAGCCTGCTGAGAACAGTACAGATGAAAACGCCGCCTTGCTCACAAAACTGTTATCAAATCCGGAAACAGCAGCATTATTAAAGGCTTTAGCGAAAACAATTTAGTCATACAAAAAAGGCAATCCGTCAGGGTTGCCTTTTGTAATTCCTGAAAAATCTTGAAATCAAGAAGAAAAACCATTATAATATTTGAACACAGATTATTGATTTGCATAAGAGAATGCGTAAACTTCAAATGCGTTTCCTGTGATTTATGGGCTACAGATTAACTCAATGATGTTTCCCATATTTCTTTGCATTTGCTAATACCCTGCTAAAAGGAAGGCAAAAAACCACGAAAAATTAGCAGGTTTTGGACGAGAATTTACTAACAGTGAAATCCCAGAAAAGCCAGTAAAATCAAGGATTTTCGGGGATTTGTAGGGAGTCAAAAATGCCCCTCGGGGGCTTCTCCTAAGCGTGGGGTCGGAGGTTCAAATCCTCTCTGGGACGCCAGCTAACAACGCCGAAAGCCTTTGTTTTCAAGGGTTTTCGGCTTTTCTTATATAAAAAGCTGCGAAAAAGCTCTTTCACTGTATGGGATAAAATTCTACTCCAAAATTTGATTTTTGACAACCCCTCCAGAATCGAACGGTTGTTATAAGACAAAATCGCCAGCTAATTTTTAGCAGAAAACGGGCTGTTCTTGCTAATGAAAATGCCCTTCCTGCTAATCAGTCCCAAAATCGTGCCAAAAATCCAGCTAATCAAAAAAGGCGGATGTTTTGAGTACCATGCAGTTATAGCAGATAAAATTGAATATCGTTATATACATAGAGCGTCTATTTGCCCCGCATCGGGGATGGATAGGCGCTCTTTTTTTTATGCCCAAAACCATGGGCAAATACAAGAGATGGGAGGTGTTTTATTTGAGCAAGCCTGTTTATGCCGCAGACAAGCCGAGAGACTGTCATTACTGTTACTTCTGGACAAATGGCAGAAAGGGTTGCCGTCTGGGTAGAGATAATTGCTACTACTTAATCTCTTTGCCGCCGAAACCCAAGTCGGAATGTGATGGCTGTCCCTATGGGCGAGATCACCCGTGCATTGGTTGGTGTACGAAGAAGGTTATGCGTGAAGTGGGGCTTCGTTGATATGGATGCGTATGAACAGGAATACCGCTTCTGCTTTTTTGCCCGATGTCCTTATGAAAAGACGGATACGACTTTCCGCAGCATTCCGCTGACAACAGAAAGTTTTCCGCAGAAAGAAGGTAGTGAAGCCGTGTGAGTTTTGATTATTTTTACGGTCAGCAATCCGATCTATTCACATTCTATCGAGTTCCGAAGGTGTTGTTCACGAACGAGAGGTTCTGGAATATTTCTGCCGATGCCAAGATGCTGTATGGCATTTTGCTTGACCGCATGAGCCTGTCTGCCAAGAATGGTTGGATAGATAAAAACGGTCGAGTGTATATCATTTTTACAATCGACGAAGCGAAGATGGCTCTGAACTGTGCTGAACAAAAGGCTATCAAGCTGCTCAGTGAACTTGAGAAGAAAGCAGGATTGATTGAACGCAAGCGTCAGGGTCTGGGAAAGCCCAACCTGATCTATGTGAAGAACTTTATCTCTGCTGTGGATTCACAACTCTTGAATTGTGAAAATCACAATTCTGGAACAATGGAAATCACAACTCAAGAACTTCCGAAATCACAATGTAATAATACTGATATTAAAAATACTGAATTTAGTGATACTGATTCTATCTTTCCTTCCGGAAATGGTGGAATGATGGACGAGAATGACCGGTATCAAGAATACTTTGATTATTTCTCGGATCAGCTCAGTATTGATTTGTTGAAGAAGGATTACCCTTACGATTCTGAAATGCTGGATAACATTCTGGAGTTGATCGTTGAAACAGTTTGCACGAAGCGACCGTTGATTCGCATTGGTGCAGAGGAGCGTCCGGCAGAAATTGTCCGCAGTCGGTTTATGAAACTGAATGTCGAACACATTCGATATGTTATGGACTGCTTCAAGGAAAACACCACAAAGATTAGAAATATCCGTCAGTATATGCTGACTACGATATACAATGCGCCGACGACAATAGACACCTACTACGATGCTCTTGTTCGGCACGATATGTCACACGGATATTTGGAAGGAGGATTTAAGAAATTGAAAATGAAGCGAGAGGAAGGAGAGTGACGAAAAATGTCGAAAAAAGCAACCATCATTGCGGTGGTCAATCAGAAAGGAGGAACCGGCAAGACCACCACCACCGAGAATCTGGGCGTTGGCTTGGCTCTTGAAGGAAAAAAGGTGCTTCTGGTAGACACCGATCCCCAGGCGTCCCTGACGGTCAGTTTGGGCAATCCCTGCCCTGATGATCTGTCTCCGACACTTTCCGATTTGATGGGAAAGATTATGATGGAAAACCCCATTGCTCCCGACGAAGGGATTCTTCATCATCCGGAGGGCGTTGATTTGGTGCCATCCAACATCGAACTCTCAGGTATGGAGGTAGCACTGGTCAATGCCATGAGCCGGGAAACCATTCTCCGGCAATACCTGGATACAGTCAAACAGAATTATGATTACATTCTTCTGGACTGTATGCCGTCTTTGGGTATGCTGACCGTCAATGCGTTGGCAGCTGCCGACAATGTGCTGATACCGGTTCAGGCAGCATACCTTCCTGCAAAGGGTCTGGAACAGCTGCTTGGAACCATCAACAAGGTCAAGAGGCAAATCAACCCGAAACTGAGGATTGAAGGGATTCTTCTGACTATGGTAGACAACCGCACCAACTATTCCAAAGACATCAGCAATCTGATTCGGGAGAGCTATGGAGGAAAGTTGAAGGTTTACAAGACAGACATTCCCCGCTCTGTTCGTGCAGAGGAAATCAGTGCCGAAGGACACAGTATCTTTCAGCACGATCCGAAAGGAAAAGTAGCGGATGCTTACCGAGTTTTGACGAAGGAGGTGTTAAACAATGCAGAGAAAAGGCGCAAACATCAGCTTGAAGGGGTACGATGATATTTTCTCGACCGAGCAATCCAGAGCCGAATCTCAGCAGGAGCGAGTGCAGGAAATTCCGCTTTCTGAGCTACACCCCTTTGAGGGACACCCCTTCCGTGTGGTTGATGATGAAGAAATGATGAAAACTGCGGAGAGCGTCCGAGATTTCGGAGTTCTCACCCCTGCGATTGTCCGTCCTGACCCCGACGGTGGTTATGAAATCGTTTCTGGTCACAGGCGGCACCGGGCATCGGAGCTTGCGGGTAAGGAAACCATGCCTGCGATTGTTCGTGACCTGGACGATGATGCAGCCATTATTTTGATGGTTGATGCGAATTTGCAGAGGGAGAGTATCCTGCCGAGTGAAAGAGCATTTGCTTATAAGATGAAGCTGGATGCGATTAAACATCAAGGTCAACGCACCGATTTAACTTCATCCCAAGTTGGGATGAAGTTGCAGGCAATGGATATAGTCGGTCAGGAGGCAGGAGAAAGCAGAAATCAGGTACACCGTTATATCCGTCTGACCGAACTGATTCCGGAACTGCTGGATATGGTAGATACGGGTCAGATCAAATTCAATCCTGCGGTGGAGCTTTCCTATCTGGCAAGTGAAGAACAGAAGGATTTTCTTTCTGCAATGGATTATGCTCAAGCAGCTCCTTCCCTTTCGCAAGCACAGCGAATTAAAAAGCTCGCACAGGAGGGCGAGTGTACGCTGGATGCGATGTGCGAGATTATGAATGAAATCAAGAAGGGAGAGCTGGACAGAGTAACCTTCAAAACGGATTCGTTGCGAAAATACTTCCCGAAGTCCTATACCAACAAGCAGATGGAGGATAAAATCATTCAGCTTTTGGAGCAATGGCAGAAAAAAAGAGAAAAATCAATGGAAAGGTAAGGTAAAAAATGTTTACACCCAAAAACATTCAGGGCGCTTTGGAAGAACTCTACGACCTTTGCGATCCTGATTATATGGTAGATATGCTCGTAAACTACGGCGAGGAGTTTGATGATATTTCCCCTGCGCTTCTGGCAAAGTCGTTCCAGAAAAATGCCGAGATGGTTTGCGAGTACCGAGTATTGTCCTCTGCTGGCGATGGGATCGACTATCAGGGAACGGTACTTCTGAACAGTAGAGCCGTGAGGCTTCTGTCCTATGTAGAAGATACGAGCGGCAATGAAAAAGTTCGCACGATTCAGAGCAAGGAGCTGTGGTTAGCAGAAGATATGACCTTCTATGTGGTGTCCTGTATGTCCACGATTACGATGGACAAGGAAGAAGCCATTTGTCTTAACGAACACCGCAGCGTAGTTACTACGGTGGAATGTGAGGACGATATTTTCTTCGACATGGGTTCCCTAATTTGCGAACTGGACGATATTTGCTTGTTCGAGCTTTTAGCCGATGTGGATGCGACTATTTATGAACTGTAACAGGTTCATGGATGGTCGCTTTTCTTATTTCCAAAGAAACGGAGGTATCGAAACTTGAAAGAATACGATGTGAAGATTACCGAAACCTTGGAGAAAACGGTTACGGTGCAAGCAGAATCTCACGATGCGGCAGAGGAACAGGTTAGAGCCGCTTATTACAATTCGGAGTACATTCTGGACTCCGAAAACTTTACCGGTGTTGCGTTCGGCACGACCGAGGAACGGGAGGTTCAGAAAGAACAGGCAGATACCATGAATGTGTTGCTGGTAAAGCCGTTCATGTATCCGCAGGCTGTGCAGATCGGCTGTGAGCTGGAGGATTTGCAGAAAGCCGTAGGTGGCGATATTGAGGCGACTTATCCGTTCAATGAGCCGGTTGCACTGGTCATGCACGACGAAGGTAAACTCGTAGGCAAAGAACTGAACCGTGCGCTGCGTGATGATGACGGTGATATTTATGACATTATCGCCGGTGATTTTCTGGTTGTGGGATTGGGCGAGGATGATTTTTGTTCTCTGTCCCCGGAACTGATGAAGCAGTTTGAGGAACACTTTCATCAGCCTGAGACTTTTGTACGCATGGGGCGCAGCATTATGGCGCTTCCCCTGCCGGATGACATGGTGAAGAAAGAAGATGCACCTGTCAAAGCTGATTCGGTTCCCCACAAAAATAACCCTGACCGAGATGTTTTGTAAGGAGGTTCTTATGCAAAGAAATTCGACGATTGGAGAGCTGATGGAGCGCAAGCGGATTCAGGATGGTGCCAAAGAGTACCAGGGACATACCTATATGGACTTGGCACGATTTGATGAAGCCACCAGGCACATGATTATTTTCGATGTGCTGACCGATGAATCGCCTGTCGGTTGGAAAGGCGAAAGAAATCGTCTGTATTTGAGCGATGTGGGTTATCAGAAGGCTCTGGATAACCAGAAAGCTGGCAATATCAAGATTATCAGCCACGCCGCAGTTGCCAAGGGCAATCTGTATTACGACCACAGAGATATGGCACGATAATCTGTTCACTCTACTGCTTGCAGGAGGTGATGAATCATGCAGGAAGAAGTTGAAAACAGGACAGTAAACCTGGCAATCAGCACAACCAAGCTGACAGGGCGCACTATCATTGCCGGTATCCGCAAGTATTTGCAGCACCGGGAAAAAGTGAAGATGAAAAAGGCACGAGACCCTGCCGTTCATGGAAAGCAATCCGTGAAACAGCTTTTGGGACAGAATCAGGGTGCTACGAATGTTGAGATCGACAAAGAGAGTATCCGTGATTTTGAAAAGCTCGCCAAGAAGTATGGCGTGGACTTTGCCGTAAGAAAAGATAAGTCCGTTGATCCTCCCCGGTTTCTTGTTTTTGTCCGTTCTAAAGATGCAGATGCTTTGGATGCAATCTGCAAGGAACATCAGGCAAGGGCATTAACCAAGAATGAAAAGCCGAGCGTTCTGGCGCAGCTGAAGAAGTTCAAGGAAATTGTCGCAGCGATTCCGAAGAAGGTTCGAGAGAAGAAACAGGAGCGTGATCTGTGATGGATAAGAGAAAAATGAAAAAGCTCCTGATTTTGAATTTACCGTATTTTCTGGTAGGGTTGTTCGCTACGAATTTAGGCGAAGCATGGAGATTGGCTGAGGGTGCAGATTCATCTGCGAAAATCCTCAGCTTTTTTCATGCCCTTCCGATAGCCCTGAACAATCCGCTGCCCAGCTTTCACCCGTTGGATTTGCTGATTGGCATTTTCTGCGGCGCAGGACTTCGGCTGGCTGTCTATCTAAAAGGCAAAAACGCAAAGAAATACCGACACAATGTTGAGTACGGTTCTGCTCGTTGGGGAACGGCAAAAGATATTGAGCCGTTTATTGCACCAAAGTTCGAGGACAATGTGATCCTGACGAAAACGGAGCGGCTGATGATGAGCAATCGCCCGAAGAATCCTGCCAATGCCAGAAATAAGAATGTTCTGATTATCGGCGGTTCGGGTTCCGGTAAAACTCGCTTTTGGTTGAAGCCAAACCTTCTCCAGATGCACAGTTCCTATGTGGTCACTGACCCGAAAGGCAGCATCGTGATTGAGTGCGGCAACGCCCTTTTGAAGCATGGCTACACCATCAAGATTTTCAACACCATCAACTTTCAGAAGTCGATGCACTATAACCCATTTGCCTATATCCATTCAGAAAAAGACATTCTGAAACTGGTGACAACGCTGATTGCCAACACAAAGGGTGATGGAAAAGCCGGTGATGAGTTCTGGACGAAGGCGGAAACGCTGCTCTACTGTGCCTTGATCGGATATATCCACTATGAAGCTCCGGTTGAGGAACAGAATTTCTCCACCCTGATTGAGTTCCTGAACGCAATGGAGGTGCGGGAAGATGATGAGGAGTTCCAGAACCCGGTGGATCTGATGTTTGAAGCCCTGGAAAAGAAAAAGCCGAATCACTTTGCAGTCCGTCAGTATAAAAAATACAAGCTGGCTGCCGGCAAGACCGCTAAGTCGATTTTGATTTCCTGCGGCGCTCGTCTGGCTCCTTTTGATATTCAGGAGGTCAGAGATGTGACTGCCTATGACGAGTTGCAGTTGGATACTCTCGGAGATAAGAAAACGGCGCTCTTTCTGATTATGTCAGATACGGATGCGACGTTTAATTTTTTGATCTCCATGATTTACACACAGCTGTTCAACTTGTTGTGCGAGAAAGCAGATGATGTGTACGGCGGCAGACTGCCGGTTCATGTGCGCTGCTTGATTGATGAGATGGCAAACATCGGTCAGATTCCCAATCTGGAAAAACTGGTAGCGACAATCCGAAGCCGTGAAATATCGGCTTGCCTTGTTCTCCAGGCACAATCACAGCTGAAAGCCATTTATAAAGACAATGCCGATACCATCATCGGCAACATGGATTCCCGAATTTTCCTGGGTGGTTCTGAGCCAACCACGCTCAAAGAACTGAATCAGGCATTGGGAAAAGAAACTATCGACACCTACAACACCTCCAACACCAGAGGTAACAGCCCGTCTTACGGCTTGAATTATCAGAAGTTAGGCAAAGACCTTGCGAGCGTAGATGAGCTTGCGGTTCTGGATGGCAGCAAGTGTATTTTGCAGTTGCGTGGTGTCAGACCGTTTCTTTCTGACAAGTACGATCTGACGCAGCACCCCAATTATAAGTACACATCAGACTTTGATAAGAGAAATGAGTTCAACATTGAGCAGTTTCTGAGTCGAAGGTTGAAGCTCAAGGCAGGTGATGAGTTTGTGGTAGTCGATGCGGATTAAGGAGGTTTCTGTTTGGAAAATCTGAAAACGGTATCTGCCCTGGTTAAGAACATCTTGGAACACGACCACAAGGCAAGAAATACCGACAATCATTTGTACCTGATGGTACTGGAACACTATTCCGGTCTGCGTGGCATCGACATTCATGCCATGACGGTTCCTGTGTTTTTGAAGGAACTGGATAGACGCAGCTTTCCGGGGTTTGAAACTGTCCGCAGAAGCAGACAGAAAGTGCAGGCAACCTACCCTGACCTTGCTCCCAGTGAAGCCGTAGGCAAGCGCAGAGCAAAAAATGAGGTTGTATATCGAGAATTTGCAGAAAGCGAGGTGTAAAAAAAATGACTTGGTGGATCACGGATACCTCTATTGGGCAGCGATTGAAGTTCGTTAGACGATTTCGCCGCCTTACCCAGAAAGAGCTTGGACTCCTGATGGGGTATTCCGAGAAAACAGCGGATGTCCGTATTGCTCAGTATGAGAAAAACGCTCGAACCCCTAATGCAGAAACCACAGCGAAACTCGCAGAGGTTCTGAAGGTTTCACCTGTCGTTTTTTCACCGACAATCTGTGCTTCTCGTGAAGATTTGTTGCAGTCAATGTATTGGCTGTTTCTTATGAAAGGTGGTGGTGATATATATGATTGTGAAACTGAATATGCAAGAAGCAGAATGGAACAGAAACTTGGCGTGATAACCGTCGAGGAGTTCCTTGAAAAGATTCTCGTAAACTAAGCCTTCCGTCCGGTTTTGATGCCGGTAGTACGGAGGGCTTTTTCTATTCTCAAAACAATTTCAAATTTTAGGAGGAAAATATTATGGCATTTTTCAATAGCGCAGTAACCGTTCTTCAGACTCTCGTTATCGCTCTGGGCGCAGGTCTTGGCATCTGGGGTGCAATCAATCTGCTTGAGGGCTACGGCAACGATAACCCCGGCGCAAAGTCCCAGGGCATGAAGCAGCTCATGGCTGGCGGCGGTGTTGCCCTCATCGGCACCACCCTTGTACCTCTGCTCTCCGGACTGTTCGGTTAATCACAAAACAAGGAGGTAATCGCCTTTGGACAGCATACTCCAACAGATCACAGACTGGCTGAAAGAAATGCTCGTTTCAGCTATTATGGGAAATCTGTCGGGGATGTTTGAGTCCGTCAACAACCAGGTTGGCGAGATAGCAACCTCCGTTGGCATGACCCCGGCGAATTTTTCGCCGGGTGTCTTTGCCATGGTACGAAACATCTCCGAGTCAGTGATTATCCCAATCGCAGGCTTGATTCTGACCTTCATTGCCTGTTATGAGCTAATTCAGATGATTATTGACCACAACAATCTGGCAAATTTTGAAACCTGGATCTTCTTCAAATGGGTGTTCAAGACTTTTGTTGCGGTCATGTTAATCACAAACACATTCAATATCACGATGGCTGTGTTTGATGTGACACAGCACGTTATAAACGCAAGCGCCGGTATCATATCCGGAAATACTGCCATAGATGCTTCGGCATTGGAAACAATGGAAGAAACGCTGATGGCAATGGATTTGGGTCCTTTGCTCGGCTTGTTCCTGCAATCCTTTATCGTGCAGGTCACGATGTCCGCTTTGGCAATCATCATCTTTGTGATCGTCTACGGTCGAATGATTGAAATTTATCTGATGGTCAGCCTTGCCCCGATTCCGCTTTCCACTTTTGGAAACAGAGAACAGAGCAATATCGGACAGAATTATCTGCGTTCGCTGTTTGCAATCGGATTCCAGGGATTCCTGATTATGATCTGCGTGGGCATTTATGCGGTGCTGATTCAGTCTATCGCATTCAGTGATGACATCATCGGTTCTATCTGGGGTGTTATGGGCTACACCGTCCTTTTGTGCTTCACCCTGTTTAAGACTGGTTCGCTTGCGAAGGGTGTATTCAGCGCTCACTAAGGGAAGGAGGAAATTGTTTGGCAGCGTATATTCCCGTACCTCGTGACCTGACGAGGGTAAAAACAAAAGTGTTCTTCAATCTGACGAAACGGCAGTTACTTTGCTTTGGTGCGGCGGCGCTCATCGGAGTGCCGATTTTCTTTCTGGTCAAAGCAACCGGAAATGTGAGCCTTGCAGCACTGTCCATGATGATCGTCATGTTACCGTTGTTCTTTCTGGCAATGTATGAAAAGGATAGTCAGCCGTTGGAAGTGGTTGTAGAACACTTCATTCAGACCAAATTCGTTCGTCCCAAGGTTCGCCCTTATCAGACGGACAACTATTATGACGCTTTGATGCGTCAGTACAAACTGGAAAAGGAGGTTGAACGAATTGTTTTTCAAAAAGAAGCCACAGGCAAGAAACATCAAAATGCCTGCAAATCTGAATCGGAAGCAGCAGCGAGAAATTAAAGCTGTTGTGGAACGGGCAAAGAAGGACAACGGTATTCCGCAGACTGCACAGCAGTCCATTCCCTTTCAGAGAATGTTCCCGGATGGCATCTGCCGTGTCACTGACAGTTATTACACCAAGACCATTCAGTTTCAGGACATCAACTATCAGCTGGCACAGCAGGAAGATAAGACTGCCATCTTCGATGAGTGGTGCAGTTTCCTGAATTTCTTTGACAGCTCCATTCACTTTGAGCTTTCCTTTATGAACCTGAGTACCGATGCTGAAAGCTTTGAAAAGAGTATCCGTATCCCGTTCAAGAAGGACAGCTTCAATCCCGTCCGTGCCGAGTATAGCCAGATGCTGAAAAAGCAGTTGGCGCAGGGCAACAACGGCTTGACCAAAACCAAGTACCTGACATTCGGCATTGAAGCCGAATCCATGCGGCAGGCAAAGCCGAGACTCAACCATATCGAAAACGATCTGCTCAATAACTTTCGGCGTTTGGGTGTCATTGCCACTACCATGAACGGCAAAGAGCGGCTGCATCTGATGCACTCTATGTTCCACATGGGTGATAATGATAAGTTCTTCTTCGATTGGAAGTATCTTGTGGAATCCGGGCTGTCCGTAAAGGACTTCATTGCTCCGACGGCGTTTGCCTTTAAGACCAACCGCACCTTCCAGATGGGCAGTATCTTCGGTTCGATGTCTTATCTGGCAATTACGGCATCAGACCTGTCTGATCGTATGCTGGCGGATTTTCTGGATATGGAATCCACGCAGATCGTGACCATGCACATCCAGTCGGTTGACCAGACTGCGGCGATTAAGACCATCAAGAGAATCATCACCGAGCTTGACCGTTCCAAAATCGAGGAACAGAAAAAGGCTGTGCGTTCTGGCTATGACATGGACATTATCCCATCTGACCTTGCTACCTATGGTAAAGATGCGAAGTCACTTCTGAAAGAATTGCAGAGCCAGAATGAGCGAATGTTCATGGTGACATTTCTGGTGCTGAACACCGGGCGCACCGAGCAGGAACTGGAGAACAATGTGTTCCAGGCACAGAGCATCGCCCAGAAGCATAACTGCAATCTGCGTCGTTTGGATTTTCAGCAGGAATCCGGACTGATGAGCAGCCTGCCTTTGGCACAAAACCTGATTGAGATTCGTCGTGGCCTGACTACCAGTTCCACGGCTATTTTTGTGCCTTTCACCACGCAGGAGCTGTTCCAGAATGGTGGAGAAACGCTCTATTACGGGCTGAATGCTCTGTCGAACAACCTTATCATGGTGGACAGAAAGAAGCTCAAGAACCCCAACGGACTGATTCTGGGTACTCCCGGTTCCGGTAAATCCTTTTCCGCAAAGCGTGAAATCACCAATGCGTTCCTGGTTACGGATGACGATATTATCATCTGCGACCCCGAAGCGGAATATGCGGCTCTGGTTCACAAGTTCAATGGTCAGGTGGTAAAAATCAGCTCCTCCAGTACCAACTATATCAACCCTATGGACATCAACCTGAACTACTCTGAGGATGACAACCCGGTAGCACTGAAAGCTGATTTTATCCTGTCCCTCTGTGAGTTGATTATGGGCAGTAAGGATGGCTTGCAGCCTATCGAAAAGACGGTTATCGACCGTTGTGTGCATCAGATTTACCAGAGATATTTCGACAATCCTGCCCCTGAGAATATGCCGATCCTTGAGGATTTGTATGATGCCCTTCTGAAACAGGACGAAAAGGAAGCCCACCATGTAGCGACCGCCTTGGAAATCTATGTTAAGGGTTCTCTGAAACTGTTTAACAACAGAACCAATGTGGATATTCAGAATCGTCTGGTGTGCTTCGACATTAAGGAGCTGGGCAATCAGCTGAAAAAAATCGGTATGCTGATCGTTCAGGATCAGGTCTGGGGGCGTGTAACTGCCAACCGTTCTGCCGGTAAATCGACCAGATATTATATTGACGAGTTCCATCTGCTTCTGAAGGAAGAACAGACGGCAACCTATTCCGTAGAAATCTGGAAGCGATTCCGTAAATGGGGCGGCTTGCCGACCGGTATTACTCAGAATGTCAAAGACCTGCTTCGTTCCCCGGAGATTGCCAACATCCTCGAAAACTCTGATTTCATCTATATGCTGAATCAGGCAAGCGATGACCGAAGTATTCTGGCACAGCGGTTGAACATTTCGCCGCATCAGCTGTCCTATGTAACCAACTCCGGTGAGGGCGAAGGACTTCTGTTCTATGGCAATGTGATTCTGCCGTTCATTGACCGATTCCCGACAGATCTGGAACTGTATCGCATTATGACCACGAAGTTAAACGAGGTGGCACAGGAAAAGGAGGCGTAATGTATGGCGAAAAGACCTACACGACTCCGTTTTACCGAAGATGACCTTGCAGATTCTCATGTGAAGAAAGCTGCCGACCGTGCAGATAAGGCGGTTGATAGGGCTGAAAAAGCGGCAGACAAATTGGCTTCTAAAAAGGCAAAGCCGAAGCTAAAGCTGGAAACAGATGCAGCCGGTTCCCGTAAAGCAAAGCTCCGTTTTGAAAAAGCGGAGTTTACGGAAATCGAGCGCCCATCTGTGGCAAAGCACATGGCAAGCCGTGGTGCCGCAGTCACGCTCACATCCAAAGCACATCGGGCGGTGTCAGAATATGAGGATGATAATATCGGCGTTCAGGCTGTGCAGGAAACGACCAAGGCTGTTGAATCCACTGTCTATACCGTCGATCATGCCGTTTACAGTCACAAGCTGAAAGCCTACGACAAGGCGGAAAAGCTGGTTGAGAAGTCAGATAAAGCAAATGTAAATGCCCTGTATGAGAAGTTCAAAAAGGACAACCCCGATGCCGGTTCCAATCCCTTTTCCCGTTGGCAACAGAAAAGGGCAATCAAGAAAGAATATGCTGCCGCCAAAGCCGGTAAGAATACCGCTTCGACAACGGCTTCTGCATCTAAGGGTGCAGGCAAGGCAACGGGCAAAGCAGCTCAGGGAGCCAAGAACATCACAGAAAGAGTAACGGAGTTCTGCACCACACACTCTAAAACGATTCTGTTTGTTTTGATTGCCGGACTGCTTTTTATGATACTCTCAGGGATGTTCTCGTCTTGTTCGGCTATGTTCCAAGGCGGCACACAGATCATTCTGGGAACTTCTTTTACTGCAAAAGAGGAAGATATTATTGGTGCGGACAATGATTACAAGGCTTTGGAAGCTGCGCTCCGCAATAAAATCAATAATATCGAGCGTACTCATAGCGGATATGACGAGTACCGGTATGACCTTGATGAAATCAACCACAATCCTTATGAGCTGGCGGCGTATTTGACGGTGAAGTTTGAGGATTACACCAGAGATGAGGTGCAGGCTACCCTGCAATGGCTATTTGAGCAACAATATGAGCTGACCCTGACGGAAGTAGTAGAGATTCGTACACGAACAACATCTTCTACTGATCCCGAAACGGGAGAGACAACAACAGAGGAAGAAGATTACGAATATTATATTCTGAATGTGAAGCTCAGAAATAAGGGCTTGAACAGTGTGATTTCAAATTCCGGCTTGTCGGAAGATGATATGGAGCGATATAGAATTTTGCTTCAGACAAGGGGCAACAGACCGGATATTTTCGGAAATGACATTTACGCCACCCCTGGCGGCGAGTACACCGATTATGATATTCCGGGCGAAGCGCTGACAGACACAAGATTTGCCAATATGATTCGGGAAGCTGAAAAATATCTGGGATACCCGTATGTGTGGGGCGGCAGCAGCCCGTCTACCTCCTTTGACTGCTCCGGATTTGTTTCCTATGTAATCAATCACTGCGGAAACGGTTGGAGTGTTGGTCGTTTGACCGCAAACGGTTTGATGGGCGTATGCGACATTATCCCGAAAAGCTCTGCCAAACCGGGAGATTTGATTTTCTTCCAAGGCACTTATGATACCTCCGGTGCATCACACGTTGGTATCTATGTTGGCAATGGTATGATGATCCACTGCGGAAACCCCATTTCCTACGCTTCTATCGAATCGAATTACTGGCAACAGCATTTTTACTGCTTCGGCAGAATCAGAAACTAAAGGAGGGATGGCGATTGAGTGCCAAGTTAGACAGAATAGGTGCAGACCTTGAAAAAGCCCGTAAGAAACGGGCAGAATGGGATGCTAAGGTGAAAGACCTGGAACGCAGATACCGTGAGGAGGAAAATTCCGAAATCCATGAGATGGTTCATGCTGCGAACCTGAATCCCGAACAGCTTTCCGAGCTGCTCCGTATGTTTGCTGCGGATATGGCTCCGAAGCCTGATACGATCAATACTATGAATGAGGAGGAAACGCAGAATGAGATTTAAGAAAATTGGAGCCGCATTGCTGGCGTGTGCAATGTGTTTTGGCGTGTTTTCTACAACGGCATTTGCCTATGTAGATGAAAGCGTAGCGACTGAAGAACCTGCGGTCGAAGAAAAAGTTCCCGAAACAGAGCCGGAGGAGCCGATGCTACCGCTTACTCCCGACGGCAATCTGACTTTGGTTGATGACGCTGGCTCGCCTACGAAAAGCGGAAAGCAGTTCATTACCGCTGTAACCAAAAACGGAAACTACTTCTATATCATCATTGACCGTGATGATAAGGGCGAGGAAACCGTGCATTTTCTGAATCAGGTGGATGAAGCCGACCTGCTCAAGCTGATGGACGAGGAAGAAGTTGCAGAGTTCACCAAGCCGGTTGAGGAAACAAAGCCGGAAGTAGTTGAAACAGTTCCTGAAATTACAGAACCGACACCGGAGGAAAAGCCGAAATCCACAAATATGCTCCCGGCGATTCTTACTCTGATTGTGCTTGCCTGTGGTGGTGGATTCTTCGTATTTAAGAAAGTCCAGGAAAAGAAGAAGGCACAGGAAGCGGCAAAGCCTGACCCAGATGCTGATTATGTGGACGATGACGAGGACTATGGGTACGATCCGGAGTTTGAGGACGACGATGAAGATAGCTCCGTCGATGAAGATGATAATGAACCTGTGTAAACAGGATAGGCTTGATGCCTGGGGCAGCCTTCGGGTTGCCTTTACATAGTTTCCGCTTTCAAAAAATAAAAAAATTTGCGTTTTTGAAAGTGACATCTTGCATATACTATTAGCAGACAGTATAATAAGTACAGCGAAGCGGTTTCGAGAAATGAAAAAACTTCAATTTTTGAAAGCGGGTGACTATATGAAAACAATCACGAGAGCAAAATATCTCGATAGAATCATTGAACTGAATGGTACTCCTGACATCAAGATCATCACGGGCATTCGTCGATCTGGTAAGTCCAAATTGATGCAGGCGTATATTGCGTATCTGAAAAGCAATTTTGAAAACATCAATATTATCTTCATCGACTTCATGGATTTGGCGTATGAAGAAATCAAGGAATACCATGCCTTACACGCCTATGTGGAAGAACATTATCAGGAAGGAAAAACGAACTACCTGTTTGTAGACGAGGTTCAGATGTGTCCCAAGTTTGAGTTGGCAATCAATAGCCTGTACTCTAAGGGAAAATACGACATCTATGTAACAGGCTCTAATGCTTTCCTGTTGAGTGCAGATCTGGCAACTCTGTTTACCGGACGCTATATTGAAATTCATGTGTTTCCTTTCAGCTTCCAGGAATATTGCCAGTATTATGATGATATTAGTGACAAAGATAAGCTCTTTGATGAGTACGCTATCAAGGGCGGTTTAGCAGGTTCCTATGCTTATAGAACCGAAAAAGACAGAACAAACTATATCAAAGAGGTCTACGAAACGATTGTTACAAGGGATTTGGTACAGAAATATACTCTCCCGGACACTTTGGTTTTACAACGTCTGAGCGAGTTCCTTATGGATAATATCAGCAACCTGACTTCTCCGAATAAGGTCAGTCAGCTACTGACAGCAAATGAGACTCCAACCAATCATGTAACCGTCGGCAAGTACATTAAGTATTTGTGCAATGCTTTTGTATTTTATGATATTAAGAGATATGACATCCGAGGTAAGAAATACCTTGAAAGCTCTGAAAAGTTCTATTTGTGTGACAGCGGTATTCGATATGCAATACTGGGAAGCAGAAATATAGACTATGGCAGAGTATATGAAAACGTTGTTTGTATCGAGCTTCTTCGCCGTGGATATGATGTCTATGTCGGCAAGCTCTATCAAAAGGAAATCGACTTTGTTGCTCAGAGAGGTAGCGAAAAGATTTATATTCAGGTCAGCGACAACATTTCCGGGCAGGAAACATTTGAGAGAGAATGCTCTCCTCTGCTTCAGATTCGAGACGCTTATCCGAAAATGATTATTGCCAGAACCAAACATCCCCAATATAGCTATGAAGGAATCGAAATTCACGATATAGCCGATTGGTTGCTACAAGAATAAGCAAGGTGAAATATCTCCGTCATTCTCTTTTGAAATGATGGAGATATTTTTATTATGACGGAGATTGTAGAACAGAAAATTGTATCAGGTTGCAAAAATCCTTTCCGAACTTTTTACATAGCAGTCATGCACTACGGTGTGTGGCTGCTTATTTTTTTGTGAAAGGAGCAGATGCAAATGAAATTAGTTTTGGCTGAAAAGCCTTCGGTTGCACAGAGTATTGCCAAAGTGTTAGGTGCTGCCAAGCGTGAGGATGGCTACTTAGAGGGAAACGGATATGTGGTCAGCTGGTGTGTAGGGCATTTGGTGGAGCTGGCACAGCCGGAAGTCTATGATGCGAAGTACAGCAAATGGGCTTATGCAGACCTTCCTATCTTCCCGATGGACTGGCAGTATGAGGTTTCTGCCGGTACGAAAAAACAGTTTGGGATTCTGAAAAAGCTCATGGCCAGAGAAGATGTTGCGAGTCTTGTGTGTGCAACAGATGCCGGTCGTGAGGGCGAGCTGATCTTTCGGTTGGTGTACCACAAAGCCGGGTGCAGAAAGCCGTTTGAGCGGCTTTGGATTTCCTCGATGGAAGATGTAGCAATCAAGGAGGGCTTTGAAAATCTCAGGTCTGGAACGGAATATGATGCTTTGTATGAAGCAGCACTGTGTCGAGAACGAGCCGACTGGATTGTTGGTATTAACGCTACTCGACTTTTTTCGACCCTTTACGGGCAGACCCTGAATGTTGGTCGTGTTATGACCCCTACCCTTGCTATGGCTGTTATGCGAGAAGCTGCCATTTCCGCATTCAAGCCTGAACTGTTCTACACAGTTCAGATTGGATTGGATGGTTTTACGGCTGCAAGCGAACGCTTCAAAACCAAGGCAGCAGCCGAAGCTGTCAAACAAAGCTGTTCGGTGGCAATCGTTCAGAAAGCTGAATGTAAGGAGAAAACAGAAAAGCCGCCTGCGCTCTATGACCTGACCAGTTTACAGAGAGAAGCCAACCGTGTGCTTGGCTACACGGCACAGCAGACCTTGGACTACACGCAGAACCTCTATGAAAAGAAACTGGTCACTTATCCCCGTACCGACAGCAGGTTTCTGACGGAAGATATGGCACATAGCCTGACCGACCTCGTAAAGCTGGCTTTCCACACATTCCCCGTGGAGGATGTGGATAACATACCAGTTCATGCAGAGCAGGTTGTGAATAACAAAAAGGTCACAGATCACCATGCCATCATTCCGACCAGAGAATTGCAGAAATGCAATCTGAGCGAACTTCCCAAGGGTGAACTTGCAATTTTGCAACTGATCTCGAATCGGTTGTGCGTAGCTGTTGGCGATCCGCACCGATACGCAGAGACAGTTATTGAGCTGGACTGTGGCGGTACCGTGTTTTCCACCAAAGGCAAAACTGTTGTGCAGGATGGATGGAAAGCTCTGGTTCAGAAAAATGATTCGACAAAATCCGACGAAAACGTGCAGACACTCCCTTCTGTTTCCGTTGGTGACGAAATGACCGTCAGCGGCACGGAAATCAAGGAAGGGAAAACATCTCCCCCTAAACACTTTACCGAGGATACTCTGCTTTCTGCTATGGAAACTGCCGGTGCGGACGAAATGCCTGATGAGGTGGAGCGCAAAGGTTTGGGAACGCCTGCGACCCGTGCCGGTATCATTGAGAAGCTGGTTCGCATCGGTTTTCTGGAGCGTAAGGGTGATAAGAAAACCAAACACCTGATTCCGACCCACAAGGGTACGGCTCTGGTAACAGTCATGCCGGAACAGATTCAGTCCCCATCCATGACGGCGGATTGGGAAGAAAAATTGTTGCTCATTGAGAAAGGCGAATATGCCAGCGAGGACTTTATGGACGAGATCAAAGATGTGATTGCCGGTCTGATTCAGAACTATGAAGTAATCCGTGATTCCGAGGTTATGATGTCGAAAGAAGCCAATTCTATCGGCAAATGCCCGCTCTGCGGCAGT
Source organism: Yeguia hominis (assembly GCF_014384705.1). GTDB lineage: Bacteria > Bacillota > Clostridia > Oscillospirales > Acutalibacteraceae > Yeguia > Yeguia hominis. The sequence goes on from NZ_JACRSN010000015.1 coordinate 30,377, forward strand.
GCTGTAGAGGACAAAGCCAAGGCATTTTTCTGTTCCAACAGAGCTTGCAAATTTGCCCTCTGGAAAAACAATCGCTACTTTGCGAGCATCGGCAAGAGCATGACTTCTGCCACGGCGCAGAAATTGCTTGGTTCCGGCAAGGTAAAGCTCAAGAATTGCAAGTCCGAAAGAACGGGCAACACCTTTGATGCCACCGTCTTTATGGAGGTATCAGATGATGGCAAAACGAAGTTCAGTATGGAATTTGAAAATGGAGGAAAGCGCAAATGACAAATGAGTACAACCCGGATGGTAAGGAAATCCGATTTATCGACAGCCATTATAAGGATTTGTTTCATATCCCCGATGGCAGCTGTGTGCAGATTCACTACCCGGATGAAATGGTTGTGAAGCCCTGCACCTTCATTGACGAGTATCATACGCAGATCGGATACAATGTGTTTCATATCTGCCAGTTTGCAGAAATTATGGAGCGCAACGGCGCAAGCTATATGCCGGAGCCTGAGATTATGGGCGATGAAGCCGCATGGAAGGTCGGAAAGGATAGAATCCTTGCGGTGCAGACCTGCGAAGATGGTTACGACTACACCCTGTTGGATGAAAACTACAACGAGATTGATGGCGGTCAGGTTGATAACCCTGAACTGTCCATGCTCGAAGTCCGCCGGGATATTCTGGAATCCTTCGGGCTGGAGCGCCGGGAACTGCGGGCAATGTTCTATGAGGATGTCATGGAGCAGGCTTTTGAAGTCGGCAGACAGGCGGTGGTGGTCAATGACCCTATCGCTGAGCTTGCTTTTAAGCTCGACCGTTTTGCAGAGAACTTCGACCCCTATGAATATATGGATCAGGTCGATGATGTGCAGGCGCATATCCAAGAAATCAAGGCAGATCTTGCCGCTGGTAATACGGCTCCGTATCGTGAGTTCCTGAATACAGCCATTGAAGAAGCCCGTGAGGAAACTGCGGTTGAGGTTGCCAAAGTGCTGAAAAGTCAGCTGGATAAGCTCGACTCTCCGAAGCGTGAGTCGGTCATGGAAAAACTGGCACAGGCCGCAGAAAAAGCTGCGCCTGCCAGTCCCTCTCCCAAACGCAAAGAGCCTGAACGATAAGGAGGACACGGATATGAAAAACGAAAAATGGGATGATGTTCACGGAAATACCACCCCGGATGACAGAATGGTTGCTTTTCTGGAAAGCCCCACGGATTCCTATGCGATTCTTCAGCTGCGGGAAGATGTAGACGATAATATCCCGCTCATGTTTGCAAATTACAGCTACCTTCAGAAGAAAGAAATGGAGCCTGAGATTGACCGTTACGAGGTGGTCTATCATGGCTCCATTTCTATGTCCGAGGATGTGAATCGGCAGCTGGAAGATTTGTATGTAAAGTTCAATATTGACCACCCGGATGATTTCCGTGGTCACAGTATGTCGGTCAGCGACATCGTAGCCTTAAAGGTAGTCGGTGAGGTATCCTTTCACTATGTAGATTCTGTTGGGTTTCAGAAGCTGGAAAACTTTATGAAGTCCGAAAACTACCTGAAAAACGCAGAGATGGCAATGGAAGATGATTATGGGATGATTGACGGTATCATCAATAACGGAAAAGCGTCCGGATTAGAGGAACGTCCTTCGGTGTTGGAGCAGTTAAAGGAAAAGCCCGTGCCGGATGTTTCCCATAAGCCGCCCAAGAGCCACCCGGAAAGGGAGATTGAATGATGGATTTCACACAGGATGAGCGGAACATGATGATGCTTTACAGCCCTGGCACAAGGTCAGGGCTGTGTGAAGCACTGACACTGATGAAGGAACAGCTTTCGGAGGACGAGTCAGAGCTTTTTGCTTTGGCAGACTCGGTTCTCCGTAAAGTTTCAGCCATGGACGATGCCGCCTTTGAGAAGCTGAACCTTTATCCGGATTGATAGGATTGGAGGGATACAATGAACGCAAAAGAGCGATTTTATTCCGGATTAGCAAAAGAAACGATTGGGAAAATCACCTCGAACACAGATAACTGGACTTCGTTTTTGAGAACGATGTCCCGCAACTATGAGTTCACCTATCCGGAACAGGTGATGATTTATGCTCAGCGCCCCAATGCGACCTTTTGCAAGCCCTATGAGGACTGGAACGCTGAAAATTACCGCAGATATGTAAAGCGTGGCTCTACCGGCATTGCTCTGTTTGTGATGAACAGGGATAAACCGTATCTGCGCTATGTGTTTGATGTGGCGGATACCGGCGTTCGCCGTTCTTCCCCGGAACTGAAACCGTGGGAGGTGACGCCTGAAAACCGCTCCTATGTCATGGAAGCGATGGAGCGTACCTTCGGTGTTGCCGCTGACGGGGTACTGGAAGCACAGCTTGAAGATATTGCATCCGCACTGGCGGCTGAGTATTGGGACGATTACAAAAAGCAGTTCCTCGACATCGTTGCCAACAGCTTCCTTGAGGAGTATGATGAACTCAACATCGAAGTAGCTTTCAAAAATGCGGTGGCAAACAGCGTATCCTATACGATGTATTGCCGGTTCGTGGAAAGTCCCGACAACTACTTCGAGCATGAGGATTTCCAGAAGGTGTTTGATTTTAACACCAGACAGACGGTAAATGCCCTTGGTACTGCGGTGAATGCCATCAGCACAAGGATGTTTCAGGAAATCGAAAAAGCGATTGGAGAACATGAGCAGATTAAAGCTACCGAAAGGAGTACAGATTATGAGCGAGATGACTTACAGACAGGCCGGAGATTATCAGATTCCGAACCTTCAGTTGGAGAACGAGGGAGAGAAACCTCTGGGCAAGTACGGCAGGATGCGTCGAGCATTTTTGGAACAGAACAATCCGATGCTCCTGAACGACATGATTCTGACGGAGAGCCTGTTCCCGCACCTGTGGGAGATCGAGGAAACAGCGAAAGCCAGAGTGGAGTTTCTGATGGAGCAGTACCTGAAGGACAGCCCCGCACCGGACAAGGAAACGCAGCAGATGGCGTGGGTGCAGCACATGAACAGCCTGAAAGCACAGGCGGAGGAAGTCGTGATGACGGAGCTTATCAACAGCTGAGTCTGAACCTTTTCCTCTCCGAAAATGAACAAATCAGTTTTATCGACCGAGCAGAGAGCTTTACGCCCTCTGCTTTTTCTTTTGCCCAGGAAGAAATCGACCACTTCCTTCTGCTTGGTAGCAATACCGATGAAGCCCGAAAAGTCGTAGCGCTGGAATATATGAAGCAGAAGCCGTTGGAAGAAATCGTTCAGACCTTAAAGCAGGTCTATCACGGCGGCTATGGTCTGAAAGAAGATAGCGGGAATATCTGTGCGTGGTATGCCGAGGACGGTATCCACCTTGCCAAAGGTTCCTCTGCCATTGACAGCCCCAGAGCGCAGATCGTTTCTTGGGAAACGGTTGCCGAGCGCATTGGAGAACTGCTTGAAAATGGTCGGTTCGCAACTAATGTGGAACTGGTAGAAGCATCCGGATATGAGCGTCAGAAGTTGGCAGAATCCCTGTGGCATCTTTATCACGATTTGAGTGAAGAAGCCCGTTCCAGCAACTATCTGGCAATTCTTCATCAGGAACCGTTTCGTGGTTTCCCTGACGAAACCGCAGACTTGGCTGAAAAGTTGGATGACCCTCGTTTCCACGCAACCTTGGTACAGCAGTATTCGGAATTTAGAAAAACCCTTGCGGAAAATCCCGATCTGCTTCGTTTTCACTATCACAAGCTGAATCTCATTCAGAAACAGCTGTATGAGTTGAATATGCCTTTGCGTGAGTATCAGACCGATATGATGCAGATGCCCCTTGTCCGCCAGTTCATTACGGATGATGAAGTCAATGCAGACTTGACCCGTGGAAGCGGCTTTTCCGGTGGTAAAGCCCGTATTTATAACTACTGGCAGGAGAATCATTCTGCCAAGGAAAAGATGGACTTCCTGAAGCATGAATACGGAACCGGTGGTCATTCCCATGCCTGCTCTGGTGCAACGCACAGCGGTCAGGATCACGATGCCAAGGGTGTTGCTTACACCAAGAGCGGTTGCGATAAATTGCAGATGTCCTGGGCGCAGGTGGTGCAGAGAATCGACGGTCTGATACGAAAGGGACGCTACCTCAGCCCGGAGGAAGAAGCGGAACGACAGGCTATCGAAGAAGCTAAAACTGATCCGTTGGAAGATGTTTATGACCGTTTCGCAGTGATTGATACCGAGGATGGCGAGTATGCGATCTGGGATAATCAGACCGATGACTACTATGTAGACCCGGAAGGCGTTACGGAATACTTCACGGACGAATGGCTTGCCAATGACTATTTGGAGGAAGTTCGTCAGTCCGTAGCTGCGATGGAGTCGGTTCAGCCAGAAGCGCCTGTGGCAGAGCCTGCCGAAGTTGTGGAAGCATCTGCTTCCGAGGAACCGAAATGGAATTATCAGGTCGGTGACACGGTATATCTGGACGATACAGCTTTCCGTGTGGAGCAGATCACGGACAGAGAAGTTCAGCTGCGTGACCCTACGCTTGCTTATCCCATCTTCCGTGCCGAGAATCGTGAGAATTTCGAGCGTATGCTCTCTCAGGACGAAAGAAACCATGCGGTAAGGGTTGATGCCCAAACCGAAGAAAAGCCCGTTACAGAGGATTTTCTGGGCAAAACCGAACCGAGGGACTACACCCCTGAGTATCAGCTGTTAGACCGTCTGCGTATGGACTGCGAATACTTCCTTGGTGCAGGACAGCACAGCGAAAAGCATCTGTGGGCAGGCAACCGCCATGCACAGATTGCCAAGATGCGTGAGCTGTATGAAATGATTCCCGACAAACCAGAATGGCTGACACCTGAGATGATTAACAGCTACGAGGAGCGCATGGCTCCCCGCTATCTGGTTGCCGCCTACCATCACTTTGAAAACGGCTTCGATGATAAACTGGACTACTACACTCTGGAAGAAGCGGAAAAAGCTGCCCAGGGCTATGTGGACGGAACCATGGAGGATGACGGATTCAAGTACGATGGTGCTGCCGTTTACGATCAGCAGGAGCATAAGTGCATCCGTATCTATGGGGACTACCCTGACGAAAAGGCACACGCACAGGTCAGAGCCAGTGCGGAACCCGAACAGCAGGAACCGGAACACTTCATCGATCATTTTTATGTTGCCGAGGACATTCAGAAGCGGGGTGCGCTGGACATCAAGGAATACAGTTCCTTTGATGATGCCCTGCGAGCCTACTATGCACTTCCTGACACGCAGAGAAAAGCCCTGGGTGCAATGAATACCAGAGATCTGCCGGGTAGTCTGGACTTCGTACAGTGCGTAGATGGAAAGGACACCATCATTCAGGATTATGCCCAGGTGGACGGATGGCAGAATGCCGAAGTCATGGACATTATCGCTCAGCTTGAGCAGTCCATCACCACCAGAGAAATCCCACCTGTTCCTGCGGTGAACTTCCACATCACGGATGACAACATCGGTGAAGGTGGACCGAAGCAGAAATTCGCAAGAAACATCGCAGCCATTGAAACTCTGTTCAAACTGGAAAGCGAGAACAGGAACGCCACTACCGAAGAACAGGAGATTTTGTCGAATTATGTCGGTTGGGGCGGTCTGGCAGATGCCTTTGACCCGGACAAGGGAAATTGGGCGAAGGAGTATCAGACACTGAAAAACCTGCTTTCCGAAGATGAATATGCTGCGGCAAGAGCTTCCACCCTGAACGCACATTACACCAGCCCTACGGTCATTCGCTCCATCTACGATGCGGTCGGACAGATGGGCTTTGAAACAGGAAATATTCTGGAGCCTGCTATGGGTATCGGCAACTTCTTTGGTATGCTCCCTCCTGAAATGCAGAGCAGCCGTTTGTATGGTGTGGAACTGGATTCCATCACCGGCAGAATTGCTCAGAAGCTCTATCCCAACGCAGAAATCAAAGTAGCCGGTTTTGAAACGACAGACCGCCGAGACTTTTACGATCTGGCTGTGGGTAATGTCCCTTTCGGCAACTACAAAGTGTCCGACAAGCCGTATGACAAGCTGGGATTCTCCATTCACAACTATTTCTTTGCCAAGGCTTTGGATCAGGTTCGTCCCGGTGGTGTGGTCGCTTTTGTGACAAGCCGTTACACCATGGATTCCAAGAACTCTGACGCAAGGCGATATATGGCGCAGAGGGCGGAACTGCTTGGTGCAATCCGTCTGCCAAACGATGCCTTTAAGAAAAACGCAGGCACGGAAGTCGTGTCCGACATCCTGTTCCTGCAAAAGCGTGACCATCCGATTGACATTGTACCGGAATGGGTAAACCTTGACCGCACCGAAGAAGGACACACCATGAACAGCTACTTTGTCGCTCATCCTGAAATGGTTCTGGGCGATACGGTGGAAGAAAGTACCGCCTACGGCATGGACATTACAGTGCGTCCCATTGAGGGCATGGAACTGTCCGAACTTCTGAAAGAAGCAGTTTCCCACATCCAAGGAACCTATCAGGCTGTGGAGCTTCCCGAAGCTGACAAGGGTAAGGAAATCGAAACCATTCCTGCAACCCCGGATGTAAAGAATTTCTCTTATACCGTGGTGGATGGCAATGTGTACTTCCGTGAAAACTCCCTGATGCGCCGTGTAGACCTGAATGAGAAAGCAAAAGACCGTGTGATGGGCATGGTGGAACTTCGTGGTATCGTCAACGAGCTGATCGAATATCAGCTTGAGGATTACCCGGATGAAATGATTACTCAGAAACAGGCAGAACTGAATGATGCCTACGATGCGTTTGCCGCAAAGAACGGGCTTATCAATAATCGAGCCAATGGTCAGGCATTTGCTGACGATTCCTCCTACTATCTCCTGTGTTCTCTGGAAAATGTGGATGAGGACGGCAATCTGAAAAGCAAGGCGGATATGTTCACCAAGCGAACCATCAAGCCGGAACGCAGAGTGACGAGCGTGGATACGCCGTCCGAAGCTCTGGCAATCTCTATCGGTGAGCGTGGCAAGGTGGATTTGCCGTTTATGGCACAGCTGCTTGGAACACCTGGAGAATACGATGCGATTCAGGCAGAGCTTCGAGGGGTGATCTTCAAAGACCCGATGGCTCCCGATGCTGTGGAAGTTGGATGGCAGACTGCCGATGATTACCTTTCCGGTGATGTAAGAAGCAAGCTGCGTGTCGCACAGATGGCGGCAGACAGGGATTCTTCCTTCCACATCAATGTGGAAGCCTTGCAGAAAGCACAGCCGAAGGACTTGGATGCGTCCGAGATTGATGTGCGTTTGGGTGCAACATGGATTGATGCCGATTATATTCAGCAGTTCATGGAGGAAACCTTTGAAACGCCGTATTACTTGCGCCGTTCCATTGAGGTCAAGTTCTCCGAGCTGACCGCAGAGTGGCGCATCAACGGTAAGAGTTCTCCCAACTACAACGATGTGGCGGCGTATGTCACCTACGGTACAGAGCGAGCCAACGCATATCGGATTCTGGAGGAAACGCTGAATCTGAAGGATATTCGTATCTATGATACGATTGAAGATGCAGATGGTAAGCAGAAGCGTGTCCTCAATAAAAAAGAAACTACCCTGGCACAGCAGAAACAGCAGGCAATCAAGGATGCGTTCCGAGATTGGATTTGGAGAGATCCGCACAGACGAGAAACCCTTTCCACCAAGTACAACGAACTTTTTAACTCCACCAGACCTCGTGAGTATGATGGCTCTCATATCCGTTTCGGCGGCATGAACCCGGATATTACCCTCCGTGAACACCAGAGAAATGCTATCGCTCATGTGCTATATGGTGGAAATACGCTGCTTGCACACGAAGTTGGTGCGGGCAAGACCTTCGAGATGGCTGCATCGGCTATGGAGAGTAAACGGCTTGGATTGAGCCAGAAATCCCTGTTCGTTGTGCCGAATCACTTGACCTTACAGTGGGCAAACGAGTTCCTGCACCTCTATCCGAGTGCCAAGCTCCTTGTTGCCACCAAGAAGGATTTTGAAACAGCAAACCGTAAGAAGTTCTGCGCTCGTATCGCAACGGGTGACTATGATGCAGTCATCATCGGTCACAGCCAGTTTGAAAAAATCCCGCTTTCTGCCGAACGACAGGAACGGCAGCTGCGGGAGCAGATTGATGAGATCGAGGGTGCGATTGCGGAGCTGAAATGGCAGCGTGGCGAAAACTTCACGATCAAGCAGATGGAGAAAACACGAAAATCATTGGAAGCCAGACTGGACAAGCTCCTTGCCGCTGACAAGAAAGATGATGTCATTACCTTTGAGCAGTTGGGTGTAGACCGGCTGTTTGTGGACGAAAGCCATGCGTTCAAGAATTTGTTCCTCTACACAAAAATGCGAAATGTGGCAGGTCTGTCCACCTCCGAAGCCCAGAAATCTTCGGATATGTTTATGAAGTGCCGCTATATGGATGAGCTGACCGGCGGGCGTGGTGTGATCTTTGCAACCGGTACTCCAGTAAGTAACTCGATGACCGAGCTTTATACGGTCATGCGCTATCTCCAGTACAGTACGCTCCAGCAAAAGAACCTGACCCATTTTGATTCCTGGGCATCGACCTTCGGAGAAACAACAACTGCGATTGAGCTTGCACCGGAGGGAACCGGCTATCGTGCCAGAACCCGATTTGCGAAGTTCTTCAACCTGCCTGAACTGATGAATATGTTCAAGGAGGTTGCCGACATCAAGACCTCTGACCAGTTGCATCTCCCTGTTCCCGAAGCAAAGTTTGAAACGGTTGTGGTTCAGCCCTCTGAGTACCAGAAGGATATGGTGGCTTCCCTTTCAGAGAGAGCAGCAGATGTTCATGCCGGTATTGTAGACCCGTCCGTCGATAATATGCTCAAGATTACCAGCGACGGACGAAAATTGGGACTGGATCAGCGGCTAATGAACACCCTGTTACCCGATGACCCTGACAGCAAGCTCAATGCCTGCGTGGGAAATATCCTGCGTATCTGGCAGGACGGTCAGGCTGACAAATTGACCCAGTTGGTGTTCTGCGACCTTAGCACACCGAAAAATGATGGAACCTTCAATGTCTATGATGATGTCAAAACCAAGCTGATTGCAAACGGTGTGCCTGCGGAAGAAGTTGCCTTTATCCATGATGCAGATACCGAGGCAAAGAAAAAAGACCTCTTTGCCAAGGTTCGTACCGGGCAGGTGCGAGTGCTTCTTGGCAGTACGCAAAAGATGGGTGCAGGAACCAACGTCCAGGACAAATTGGTGGCAGTTCACCACTTGGATGTGGGTTGGCGTCCGTCTGATATGACCCAGAGAAACGGTCGTATCATCCGTCAGGGCAACCGGAACAAAGAGGTTCAGGTGTATCAGTATGTGACCGAGGGAACCTTCGATGCCTACCTGTATCAGACCTTGGAAAACAAGCAGAAGTTTATTTCTCAGATTATGACCTCCAAATCACCGGTTCGCTCCTGTGACGATGTGGATGAGCAGGCGCTGTCCTATGCGGAGATCAAGGCGCTGTGTGCCGGCAATCCGCTTATCAAGGAAAAGATGGACTTGGACATTGATGTGGCAAGGCTGAAGGTGCTGAAAGCTGACCACCAGAGCCAGCAGTACCGTATGGAAGATAAGCTTCTGAAATACTTCCCGGCTGAGATTGAAAAGCAGACAGGCTATATTCATGGCTTTGAAGCTGATATTAAAACCGTGGAAGCACACCCGCAGATTGCCGATGGCTTTTGCGGCATGGAAATCATGGGCAAAGCCTACACCGAAAAGGCAGATGCCGGTGAAATCCTCCTTGCGGCTTGTAAGGACACGAAAAGTGCCGATCCGGTTCCTCTTGGCAGTTACCGTGGCTTTCAGATGGAGCTTTCGTTTGACAGTTTCCGGAACGAGTTCGATGTGACCCTGAAGGGCGCTGTGAGCCACAGAGTAGCCCTTGGAACGGACGCACGAGGAAATATCACCCGACTGGACAATGCCCTTGCAGGCATCCTTGAGCGCTTAGAACGAGCCAATGAGCAGTTGAATAATCTCTACAATCAGCAGGAAGCAGCCAAGGCGGAGGTTGGAAAACCGTTCCCGCAGGAAGCAGAGCTGACAGCCAAAAGTCAGCGACTGGCAGAACTGGATGCAGCCCTGAATATGGAGGACTCTGTGGAAAATCGTGACGAAAGAAGCGAGTCAGAGCGTCCTTCTGTGTTGGCTGATCTGAAATCCAAAGCGGAGCATATCCCGCCTGCAAAATACTCTGAAACCCGTGAGGAGGTGTTGTAATGGCAAAGCGAGATCAGGATGTTCATTTCCTTGCATCCAAGGAGGAGGTCGAGCGAATCCATGAGAAGATGGACGAGCTTGGCATCCGCAGCATGGGAGCCTATCTGCGGAAAATGGCTCTGGATGGTTACTGTATCAGACTGGATTTGCAGGATGTGAAAGCCCTGGTTTCGCTCCTGCGAATCTGCTCCAACAACCTGAACCAGTACGCAAAGCGAGCGAACGAAACAGGCAGCATCTATCGTGCTGACATTGAGGATTTGCAAAAACGGCTGGAGGAGATCTGGACGGACATGAGAGAAGTTCTTGTTCGCCTGTCCTCAATCCAGTAATCCGACAACTTGTTGGGAAGTCGCAGTTTCGGCTGCGGCTTTTACATAAGGGTTGACATCATTGCGTTATGGCAGATACCCTTGTACAATATAATTAAAAGAAAGGGGTTGAGCCTATGAAGCTGGTATTGAAGATATTGGCACTGCCGGTGCTGTTCGTTGTAAAAGTGATTTGCATTCTTGGAAATCTGCTTACAAATGTTGTGTCCTATGTAATTGGTTTATTGCTCTTGGTCATTGGCGGATCTGCGATTTACTGCATTGTAAAGGCTTTGTGGCAGTCCCTGCTTATTCTTGTGGTTCTTGGAATTGCGACAATAGCAGCGGTGTTCTTGCTCGTCTGGGCTGTTATGAAAGTCGAGAATATTGGAGAAAGTCTGGGAGCATTTATCAGGTCATAAGATAATATCAGAGAAAAGTCACCGACCGGTGGCTTTTTCTTTTTGGGAAGGAAGTGATGGGAATGGCAGCGACAAGATTGATTGCACTCCATGTGAATAAGGGAAAGACGGTCGCTCAATGTTTGGCAGACAGAACCGACTACTCACAAAATGCCGCAAAAACCAATGATGGCGAATTTATCAGTTCCTATGAGTGTGATCCAAAGACAGCAGATGAGGAATTTCTGCTTTCCAAACGGCAGTATCAGCATATTACCGGCAGACAGCAGAAGAACAATATCATCGCATACCAGATACGCCAGTCCTTTAAGCCGGGAGAAATCACCCCGGAAGAAGCGAACCAAGTCGGCTATGAAACAGCGATGCGATGGACAAAGGGAAAACACGCTTTCATCGTTGCGACCCACATCGACAAATCCCACATTCACAATCATATCATTTATAATTCGACCTCGCTGGATGCCACACGGAAATTCAAAAACTTCTTTCTTTCCGGTCTGGCGGTGCAAAGACTCAGTGATATGGTTTGCCTGGAACACGGGCTGTCCATTATTACACCGAAGCCGTATCGGGAGCGCCAGAAAAGAACTGTTTATCCCAAGAAGCGTACCCAGCGTGACGAATTATGTGATGCGATTGATGCGGTGCTGAAGCAGAAACCAAAGAGCTTTGATGGCTTTGTTCAGGCTCTGGCTGACATGGGATTTGAGTTCAAGGATGGAAAGCAGCCTGCGTTCAAGGGCGAGAATCAGAAGCGTTTCATTCGGCTGCGTTCCCTGGGCGAAGGATATAGCAAAGAGGAAATTCAAGCGGTTATCTCCGGCAAGAACCTGCACAAATCAAAAGGCGGCTCTGCCAAGGCTCCTGCCCCGAAGCAGTTCCAGATGCTGATTGATATTCAGGCAAAGATGGCCGAGGGCAAGACGGTCGGTTATGAAAAGTGGGCGAAGAAGTTCAACCGAAAAGAAGCTGCCCGAACGGTAATCCTACTGAAAGAAAAAGGCTTGGGCAACTACGACGATCTGACTGCTCATATTGAAAATCTGTCTGCCCGGTTCGATGCGCTTTCTGATTCTATCAAGGTCGCAGAGAAACGTATGGTTGAGGTTCAGGCGTTGCAGCAGCACATCAAAAATTATCGCAACACAAGGCAAATTTATATCGAGTACCGCAAGTCTGGATATAGCAAAAAATTCTTTGAAGAACACCGTCAGGAAATCACAATTCATAAAGCGGCGAAGCAAGCCTTTGATGAATTGCAGATTACAAAGCTCCCGTCCATGCAATCATTGTATGAGGAGTTTCATCAGCTGGCAGTCCAGAAAAAGCAGGACTACGCTGAGTACCGTCAGATCAGAAAAGAGAAAGAAGAACTGCTGATTGCCAAACGGACGGTTGAAACGATTTTGAATATCGACAGGCAGAAAGAGCAGGAAAAAGAGAAAGAGAAAGAGGAAAAGAAGAACTTCCGTTAAAGCAAAAAGCCACGGTCTGCACTCCCCAAAGGGTGCGGATCGTGGCTGCTTTTTTGCTTTTCGATTTCGGTGCTTTCAACCATGGGCAAATTTTTATTCTACTGTTCTTTGAGAAACGATTGAAAATCGTGTAGCCATCATCGGCAGATGATGTTCAAAGGGGATTGGGGATGCTTCCCCAACAAGCAAATTTGCGAAGATTGCACCGAAGGGAAAATCGAGAAAATGAGTGAACCTGTACAGGTTTACACTGCTTGCCAATTTGTGAGATTATGAATTTAGTATCGAGAATAGGGTACACCTAAATTTTGCAATGCTGCAACCCTATCATCGTTGCATGGATGAGTTGAGTATCTTTCGTTTTGATTCCTTTTACCAGGGTTTCTTTTCCCTCTAGTAATTCTTTTACATTTGTTTTGGTGAGTTTTTTCTTTCTAAAATGTTCAGCTAAAGTGAAGGTACATTCAGGATAATTTGAACAACCATAAAACGATTTTTTTAATACAATATTGTTGCCACACTTAGGACATTTTCCTACAAGGGGTCCCGAGCGCTTAGTGGGAATTTGTACCCCTTATCGATACAAATTCCCCGTAGGCGCTAGGGACCTCTTTAGCTCCTTGGAAGCTGTCAGTAGTATACCTAATAATTTATCTACATTCCCTTTAGTAACGTGTAACTTTCCAAATTTACAAAAGCGACTCATAGAATTATTTCCTCCCGTTAAATGATAGATAACTATTAAAAATAGACAATACTTGCTCATAAGTAACGGTACTTAAATTGTTTACTTTGGCGTGTTTCATTGCTTGATGAAACTGATTTTTAGTAAACAGTTGACGATATTCTCGATTGACCCATTTTGAAACAAAGTACGTATATAGCTTCCAATATTTATCTGGAACATCTGTGGTATGGCGGGTAAGTTTTATTAAGACACTGTTTACTTTTGGTTTAGGATGAAAGCATTCCGCTGGCAGCTTAAGCAATTGCTGAATCGAGACTTGAGTGTGCAAGAGCAACCCTAGTGTTCGGTGAATATCCAAGGTACGCTTGTAGAATCCTTCTTCAACAATCAGATAGATGTCAGACGCATGGCTTTCAAAAACCACTTTTTTAATAATTTGTGTGCTTAAATGGTAAGGAATACTCCCAACAATTTTATACCTCTGTTTGTTAGGGAATTGAAACTGTAGAATATCTTGGTGAATTAAAGTGACACGAGTATTCAGTTTTAATTTTTCTGACGATAAGTTGAATAGATGACTGTCTAATTCAATAGACGTTACCTGTTTACTTATTTTAGCCAGTTTCGTCGTTAAATGCCCTTTACCTGTTCCAATTTCGTAAACGGTATCGGTTTCTTTTAAATTCAATTGTTTTATTATTTGGTTGAGTACTTTTTCACTCGTTAAAAAGTTTTGAGAATATTTTATATTTTTGTTCATGTAATCACTCCTTCTTAATTACAAATTTTTAGCATCTACTAATATACCAATATTGCAGGAATCAAGATTAGAATACAAGTATTGGCATAATTTTTCCTGTTCAGCACGACTCAAAACTCTCATTTCCTTCGTTTGACGTTTTATCTGTATAGATCGTGCGTCACAAGAAATGGCTTTCCCGTTTCGGGTGGCAAATTGTAAGACATTTCGAATTAGAGATAAAATATCTGAAACAGTTTTAGAGGAAAGTCCATTCTCCTTTAATCCACCAGAAACAAGGAAAAAATTACACTGCGTTTCAATAAACTCGTGTGTTATATCACGCAATTGTTTGCTTCCGAACACAGGAAGTATATACGAGCTGAGAAGATTCCTATATTTGTTGCTTGTAGATTCCTTCACTTTAGGACATATAGCTTGAAACCATTCCATAGCAACCTGTTCAAATTGATCTGAGCTAATTTCTGGATCGACAGTGACAGAATTACTCGTGCACGAACTTTGACTGATAAGTTTTGCCTTGACTTCTCGATATGACTTTGCATAAACATAACCGTAATTGGCTTTGCCTGTAGAAGATCGGGACTTAATGTATCTTCCTTCCCATCTGCCGTCTTTCCTTTTGTAAATATTTTCTCCTTTTCGTGCCATAAGGTACACCTCCTTCAATATGACTATAATTCTGACGGCAAATTGTGACTTTGGAACTTTCTAAGATGGATTTTTGTGCAAAACCTCGTGTTTTATGTCCCTAACATATTGACAAACAGTGCGACAATTTGTAAAATAAAGATATAAACTAAAAAAAACAGAGAAGAATGCGATTCGTGGAGTAATGTACTCTACGAATTTTTTATTTTAAAGAACCTCAAGATAGCTCATATTGTCGTCTTGGGGTTCTTTTCATTCTATCATTTAATGCAATCTGCCTATAAAATTTTATCATATTGCATTTATAAATGCAACTTGCACCCGATGTTGGTTGTTGAGATTTTTGGTACATTTTATAATGTATAGCAGAATCATACACAGCATGGAGGTGATTGAAACGCAACCGGAAATTGATTACGTTAAGATTGGTCAGCGCATTAGAGCTGCCCGACTGGAAAAGGGTTATAGTCAGGCTGATTTGGGTGCGTTGGTTGGTTGCTCGAACAATCATATGAGCCATGTTGAAGTTGGACAGACGAAAGTTTCTTTGGCAATGCTTCTAAAACTGGCATTCGTCTTGGAAAAGAACTTTGACTATTTTTTACTGGATACCCCATATGCAAAATGCGACAGCATCATTGATAATGAGATTGCTGCAAAACTGAAAAAGTGTAATGTAACAACATTGATAACCGTAGGAAAGTTGATTGATGTCTTGATTGACCAGCAAGAGATGATAAAAAAAGCGGAGCTTGATTGATATAATGAAAAAGAAGCCCATTGACGGTACAGAGTGAACTGCTATGGGGTTCTTTTTTGCAGCACAATATACTGATTCTTTAAGAAGCAAAAAGTCCACCAGTCATGATGCACTACGCATCGTACTGGTGGACTTTTTCTGTAAAGATATAAAAATAGATATTCATATATCGCCATAACCAATGTCGTTATCGTAGGCATGAAGATCTTCTTTCAGGAAATCTGCTTTACGAATATACATCGAATTTACCAGCTCTCCTTTTTCGTGGAGCAGGCTGAATTTGTAGTCTAATAATGCTGCCGGTACATAGAGCATTTTAGCCGTTTCAAAAAATGTGTGTTCCGAAAGGCATTCCAGGACTTTCCCATCTTCTAACAGAAGCTCCGCCGCAAAGAAGTTTGCTTCATTTTCTTCGATTGATCTATCATCAAAAACTTCCATTTCTTGAAAGCCGTGCATCATAGCGATTTTTGTATGCAGGACAGCGTGTCCTAATTCATGTGCGACTAATATACGCTCCAGGATACCGTTCACATTGTGATCTATCACGATATTCTTTTGTCTGGACTGGTAATAGAAGAAGCCCTTCAATTTCTTCTGTAAATCGTAATAGTGGATTTTGATACCTAACAGCTGACATAGCTCGTAAGGGTCTCTGGTGTGATATTTTCGCACAAGCTTATCGACAGTTTCAATGATATGCTCTGCCGTTTTCATTTGCTTCACCTCCGAATCGCACACAGAAAACATATTCTGTGCTTGAGGATTTTACTCTTTATCTTTATGCTTTCTGTATTTCTTCGGAGTGTACTTTTCCCGTGCTGTTTTCTTAGAGTCCATATAAACTGACATAATCGCCTGGAAGAATACATCTTTTGCGTCCTCGTCCAATTCTCCACCGGCAAACAGAGAATTTACACGACCCAACACTTCCTGAGCTTCTTTTGCTCCTTTTGAACCGAAGTTTTCCTTTGCCTCTAAAATAAACATATCCTGATCTATATGGCTCTGGCTATCCGTTTCAGATTCGTCCAAAAGATAGGACACAGAGATATGCAGTGCTTCAGCAAGTTTTCTGATGTTGCTTTTTCTGGGGAGTGTTCCGAGCTGCTCATAGGTGTAAAGGGATCTTTCGGAAATGCCGGTCATCTGGGCAAGCTCCGTTTGAGATAGGTTCATAGCCAAACGAGCTTCTTTAATTTTTTCTCCAAATGTCATGGTAGTATCCTTCCTTTCAAAAAATATTTATTCGTAACTTCCGATTATTTGTTGACAAACTTCTGGAAAATGCTATAATAAGAATCATAACAGAAGTTTTAATTCCACTTAATTATATATCGGAACTTTTATAAAGTCAAGAACTTCCGATTTCACTTCTGTTATTTTAATCAAATATCGGAAGTTATAGTCATTCTTGTCCCATGGTATTTGTTTCCCTTTAGCCAAGTGACAGGAGTTAGAAAGGAATTCTTATTTTATGGATTAGGCTGAAAGGAGATTCTGAATGAGCAGATATAATACACAGGTATTAAGCAGTATTCGAATGCTTTGCCGGATGCAGAACATTGACGAGAAGGTTCTGTATGAAAGAGCAAAGCTGATTTTATCCATATATCGAGAGGTGTGCTGGTCTACCATTGATCGTGCGAATGATGTATGTGATACCCTTATTTGTACTTACGGTGACAGCTTAGATGGTGCATTGATTTATCTGGAGAACTTTGCTCCGGATGAAGCGAGAGAACGATTTGAAGAACGCATTCGCAGCTTATTTGAGACAAAGTGGATCATTGAACTGGTAGATATGGCTATGTTGAAAATCAGAGAATATCCAGATAAAGGCGCTCTGTACTGTGAGATTATCTCAAAGGCATATCTCAACCGCTTCAAGTACAGGGAATCAGAAATGCTGGAGGTTTTGAATATGGAACGCAGCACCTACTATGACCGAAAGAAAGAAGCGATACTGTTATTTGGTCTGTCACTTTGGGGAACAGCCATTCCTAAATTGAAAGATTTCCTGGAAAGTGCCCGGGAGGAAGAAGCATTGTGTTATTGTGAATGCTAAGACAGGATTTTAGTCCGACTAAAATCCGATGAAAATACGACGGTTCCCCTACTGAAAGTCCGACTTGTCCAGTGTTAAAATGGCTATGCTGGGAGATAGCGGCATAAAATTGAATAGAGAGAGTTACGCCTCGTGCCTGTAATGGGTACGGGGCTTTTTTTATACCTGCCTATTTTCCCCCATAATTAACACAAAGGCATGAACGAGAGCTTGGAGTAATTTACTCCGGCTCTTTTTTTATGCCTGCAAGGAGGACAGGCAGATGGCAAAGGGTATTGAGAATCGGGCACGATCTCCTCCCGCTGTTTTTGATTTTGCAACTTCACAAATTCAAAAACACGGAGGAACGAAAATGTATTACGACTTGGTTGAAAGCGGAAAAAGAATTAAAGCCTTGAGAAAGGAACATGGGCTTACACAGGAACAGCTTGCGGAGCAGTTAGGTGTTGCCGCAAACACCATTGCACGAATTGAAACCGGCAACAGAGGTATCTCTATTGATTTGGCAATCGAACTGGTTGTGCGCTTTGAGACAACCCTTGATTACATATTTTTAGGTCGTGAATAACCTCAAAACTATACCTACGAGGCAATAAAAACTTGCATGAGGAACAGGTACAATTTAGATACAGCCAAAGAAAATCGGCTGCTTGATCCTTGAAAACTGAATACACAGTCATCGAATACGTTCCTGTTGCCGGTGCGAGAGCATCAGCCACATCAGCGGTACGCCGAGACGTATCGGATAGAGAAACAGAACGACTTTCTTCTATAAATTAAGCGCTTGTCTCTCTCCCGATGCCAGCGATCAATACTGGCTTGTAAATATTGGGTTGCTCCCAATACGGCCATGAAAGCAACAGGATTAAAGATACTTCTCTACGGAGCTGGCGGAGAACCCGGCAGAGGTTAGATTCCTATGGAACTGATTCGCAATCAGTCGTTCGGTGATTCCCTGAGGGCGTAAGCCCTCTTTCCCAGGGGTGCGTGGCAAATATGGGACACATAGACTTTTGGACTGACTGCCTGATTCCTTTCTGGCAGTCAGTTATTACATAGCCAACGAAAGGAGGTCATGGCACATGATGAAAGAAAATTGGGTATATTGCCGTGGTGATATTTATTGCGCCAAGCTGGACCCGGTAGTTGGGTCGGAACAAGGCGGCATCCGTCCGGTTATCGTCATTCAGAACGATACCGGTAATAAACACGCTCCCACATTGATTGTGGCAACGGTCACCACCAGAATCCATAAGAAAGCGAATATGCCGACGCACTTTGTTATTTACGACAATCCTGCATTCAAAGAAGCGTCCGTTGTTCAGCTGGAACAGATTCGTACCATTGATAAAAGCAGGATTGATAATTACTTAGGTAAGGTAACGCCCCGTGAAATGGTAGCGATTGAGAAAGCCTTATCTGTCAGCCTGGCAATGGAACAGCTGAAAAAGCGTTCCCCAAAACATAAAGCAAAGAGAGCGAAGGAGTGAACATAAATGTTTGAAGAAAGAATCGCTGCCATGAATCAGCGCACCGAAGAAGCGATGGCTGCTAACGCAGTTCAGTTTGATAAGAGAACCTATACGGTTGATGAGATTCAGGATATTCTGGGCATCAGCAGAACCAGCGCATACAACCTTGTGAAAAAGAAAGTTTTCCATAGCGTCCGCATCGGTGGCAGTATCAGAATCTCCAAAAAGAGTTTTGATGAGTGGTTGGATCATCAAATGTAAGATTTGTCAAGGGCGTCGTACAACCCGGCGACAAACTTCAAAACATATTGAGAGTTCGATAAAATGTAGCCATGACAAGAAACACATGGCTACATTTTTTACATAGGAGGTTGTACGATGGCGGAAATGAGAAAACGCACGAGTATGTCTGTTCTGGAAATGGGCAGGATGCTCGGTCTTGGTAAAACGGAGTCATACTGGCTCATTAAGAAGAATTACTTCAAAACCATTCTTGTCGGCAACACCATGAGGGTGATGATCGACAGCTTTGAAGAATGGTATGCCAATCAGTTCAAATACCAGAAGGTCGATGGAACCCCTCCCGGCGAGGAATTGAAGAAAACTACATATTCAATGGAGGAGCTTGGACAGCGCCTTGGGCTGAAAGAAGCGACTGCTTACGAACTGGTTGCCAAAGGGCATTTTGATGTGGTCGATGTCCTGGGCAAGCGCAGAGTGACAAAGGAGAGCTTTGAAAGATGGTATGCTTCTCAAACCGATTACCGCACGGTAGAGGATCAGGAACTGGATGCAGATATTATGGCATCCACCTACGGTCTGCCGGAAATGGCAAGAATGCTTGGGGTACATCGTCAGACCATTTACTATATCGTTGCCAATGAAGATTTTGAGCTTATCAAGGTTGGCAGGTATAAGCGAGCTACCAAAGAGAGCTTTGAAAAATGGTATCACAATCAGACCCGCTACCAGTTAGCGGAAGATAGACAGGAAAGGAGCTGATTACATGGCATCTATCGTTAAGAGAAAAAAGAAGTATTCTGTGGTTTATACATACACCGATGAGAACGGCAACAAGCGTCAGAAGTGGGAAACCTTTGAAACGAATGCCGAAGCAAAGAAAAGGAAGTTGCAGGTTGAATATGAGCAGGAGTCCGGAACCTTTATTCCCCCTTCTGCTAAAACCGTCAATGATCTTTTGGATGAGTATATGTCAATCTATGGTGTGAACACCTGGGCGATGTCTACCTATGAAAGCAGAAAGAGCCTGATTGCAAACTATATTCGTCCCCTCATCGGTGATATGAAGCTGGAGGATGTCACGCCGAGAATCATGGACAAGTATTACCGAGATTTGCTTTCTGTCAAAGCGGTTTCTTCTAAGTATGTAAAAGCCCGTACAGAATATCTGACTCCGCATACTGTCCGAGAGGTTCACAAGACATTGCGAAATGCTTTCAATCAAGCGGTCAAGTGGGAATTGATGACCAGAAACCCTGTGGAGCACGCTACGCTGCCGAAAGAAGAACACAAGACCAGGGATATCTGGACAGCAGAAGTGCTCCAGAAGGCTCTGGAAGCCTGTGACGATGATATTCTTCGTCTGGCTATTAACCTTGCCTTCTCCTGTTCCCTGCGAATGGGCGAGCTTCTGGGGCTTACCTGGGACTGTATTGACATTTCCCCCACCAGTATTGAACTTGGTCAGGCAAGCATCTTCGTTGAAAAGGAGTTGCAGAGAGTAAATCGTGAAGCGATGGCAGATCTGGACGGTAAGGACATCATGTTCAAGTTCCCACCGACCTTCGCCAGTACGCATACCGCATTGGTTCTCAAAACTCCTAAGACCAAAACAAGTGTCCGCAAGGTGTTCTTACCGAAAACCGTAGCGGAAATGTTGGTACAGCGAAAGGCTGACATCGAAGAACTGAAAGACCTTTTCGGTGACGAGTTCGTAGACTTCAATCTGGTTTTCTGTTCTTCCAATGGCAAGCCGATTGAGGGGCAGGTTATCAACCGTGCTTTCAATAAGCTGATTGAGGAGAAGGGACTGCCGAAAGTGGTTTTCCATAGTCTCCGACATTCCAGTATCACTTACAAGCTGAAGCTGAACGGCGGCGATATGAAATCCGTTCAAGGCGATTCCGGTCATGCACAGGTCAAGATGGTAGCGGATGTTTACTCCCATATCATCGACGATGACCGCAGACTGAACGCTGAAAGAATGGAAGCTGCGTTCTACTCAGGCAGACAGGCAACGCCTGAGCCGGTTCAACCAGCCGCAACGGAAAGCTCCGCTGATGATAAAGAACTTCTTCTGAAGCTTCTGCAAAATCCGGAAATGGCAGCACTCCTGAAGTCGCTGGCAAAAACATTATAGTAACTGCAAGGGCAGATCCTTTTACATAGCTACAATAGCTGTAAAAGGGTCTGCCCTTATTTTTTTGTTATGGAGGTCAACGAGTATGGATAGAATCTTTATGGACGAGTATTACGAGCATCTGAGAGCTGACAATATCGAGGCATTTTCCAAGGAAAGGAACGACGAATATGTTGGCAGAGCTGAGGAATACAAAGCAGCAAAGTCGGCATTGCTTGAAGGATTGGGACTTGAGCATTTGTTTGACCATAGCCATGAACTGACTCCGAAAGAGAAAGAAATATGGATGCTGTTCGATAGGGTTGATGTAGCAGAGCTTCTTGCAAGGGATGCTTTTGCCAAGGGTGCTTATATGCTCGGCGCTGAGGATAGAGAGATTATGCTGAAATAAAAAAAGACCTGCTTCGGCGGGTCTAAATTACATAGAATCATTGAGTCTGAAAAACCTTTGAAATTCTTAATAATTCTGGTTGAAAAATTCATTTTGAAATGATATATAAAACAGACTGAAATCTGTGTCTAAGGACACCCGCACCCTCACACGAGAATGAATAGGATTTCCTATCATTTCGCATCACGAGAAGTTACATAGTGACATTTACTTGCACTTGCAACGTCCACCAAAAATCGAAAGACTTGCTAATTTCGAGCCAATCGGACGGTGTAAAATCCCTCTGAATTAGCTATCACAGCGTAGTATCAGATGGGATTTGAAATGCTGAAAAACCTTGTATTTCCAAGCATTTTTAAGCATTAGATGCCACTTCCCGATGTCGTATCGGGTCTACTCCTAAGCGGAACGCCCCCGGTTCGAGTCCGGGCGAGGACGCCACAAACAACGCCGAAAGCCTTTATTTACAAGGGTTTTCGGCTTTATTTATTTCTGCCCCTTTTCTCTCAAATCGATCCTCATTAGCAAGCTCCGCCGAGAAACAACGCTCGCCTTTTGGCGAGATGTCTGCTAATGAAAATTAGCAAGAAAAATGCCGTTTTGCTAATGGAAACGACTCCCCTGCTAATTGAACACCCTGTTTTGCTAAAAATCTTGCTAATTTGCAGGGCGATTGCTGCCCTGTTTCCCGACGGATATTGAACTCAGCAACACTCGCATTTATGGGTGTCTATCAAGAGTAAGAAATCGTAAAGTTTCAAATAATACGCATCCATTGTATACTGAGAGCAAGCAAGGAGGTGTCGAGATGAAAGAGCAGAAATATCATATCTACCTAACCAATCAGGAACGGTCAGAGATTATAGAGTCCCTAATTGATTTCAAAAACCTCCGTATGCAGCAAGGAAAATATACCGATGCCGTTGATGAGGTGTTGGTAAAGGTAATCCGTGCAAAAAAGAAGAAACTCAAAGTTGTCTACATCTAAACATAGCTTGGGCTGCTTATTCCCCGCTTGGGGATGAGCAGCCCTTTTCCTATTATATATGTCCTTAAACCCTGTGCCACTTTTCCGCTTTCGGAAAGGCGGCTTTTTTGTTTCAGAGGGTCACAAAAAAAATTTTTCAACTTTTTTTGAAAAACACCCTGCCAAAACCCACCCCTTATTCAGAGTATGTGAAGGGGTTAATTCCTGACTCCGTTCAGGAGCCGCTTCGTGATCCTTGAAAACTGAATATACAGGCACTTGGGACATTATTTCTGATGATAGCCCGAAGATAGGTACGCCGTGACTTCTCCATCTCGGAGTATGAGCGAGAACCCCTGATCTGAAATCCGGTTTGCCACCGGAACGGCGATGACAGTCAGAATGATAATGATACTTCTCTACGGAGCTGGCGGAGAACCCGGCAGAGGTGAGATTCCTATGAACACGGTGCAGCACACCGTGACCTAAGTGTTTCCCGTAAGGCAAAAGCCGCCGCAGGGGACGTTGAGAACAAATACAGCGGACATATACATAGCTGTTTTCAAAAGCAGTTATGAAATCCATAAAGAAGGAGGAAAAGCGAAATGCCAAACTGTAAAACCATAGCGATATGCAACCAAAAAGGCGGCGTGGGGAAAACCACCACGGCAGTAAACCTCGGCATTGGATTGGCTATGCAGGGCAAAAAGGTACTTCTCGTGGATGCTGACCCGCAGGGCGACCTTACTACCTGCCTCGGTTGGCAGGACACGGACAGCTTGCAGCAGACCCTTTCCAATAAGCTATCAGCGGTAATGCGGGAAGAACAGCAAGACCTGTTCTCCGGCATTCTCAGCCACGAAGAAAAGGTTGACCTTGTTCCGTCAAACCTTGACCTTTCAGCGTTGGAGATGAGCCTTGTGACTGCAATGAGCAGAGAGAGCGTGATGAAAAACTATCTCAGCCAAGTGAAGGACAGATACGACTATGTACTGATAGATTGTATGCCGTCCCTCGGTATGATAACGCTCAATGCTCTGACTGCGGCGGACAGTGTGATTATTCCCGTGCAGGCACAGTATCTCCCCGCAAAAGGTATGACGCAACTTTTATCGACGATTGCCAAGGTGAAGAAGCACACCAATCGGAACCTGACAATCGACGGTATTCTGCTCACGCTTGTAGACGGTAGAACCAATCTTGCTAAAAGTACGGTAGAAGCGTTGCGAGAGAACTTCGGTTGTCGGATCAGGATATACCGGACGACCATTCCCATTGCCGTAAAAGCCGCCGAGGTTTCATCTAAAGGGAAAAGCATATACGCCTATGAGCCGAGCAGCACCGTGTCTAAGGCTTACACGGATTTTACGAAGGAGGTGTTAGCCGATGGCAGGCAGAAAGAGCGACTTCACGCTTCCCACGAACACACTCGATGAGCTGTTCTCTACGCAAGAGGAACGGGATGATGCCAAGCTCAGTAAAATCCGAGATATTCCCCTTGAGCTGATCGACGATTTTCCCGACCACCCATTTAAGGTGCGGGACGACGAGGATATGATACAGCTTGTGGAGAGCGTCAAGGAGCGAGGAGTCATTACTCCGGCTACCGTCCGTCAGAAAGAGGATGGCAGATACGAGCTGATTTCCGGTCACAGGCGAAAACGAGCTTGTGAACTTGCCGGTTTTGAAGCGCTCCGTTGTGAGGTCGTAGACCTTGACCGTGACGCCGCCACCGTTCTTATGGTGGAAAGCAATTACCAGCGGTCGCAGATACTTCCCTCAGAAAAGGCGTTTGCCTATAAAATGCGGCTGGAAGCGATGAAACGGCAAGGACAGCGTTCAGATTTAACTTTGTCCCCAGTGGGGACGAAGTTTGATAGAAGCTCTGAAGCCATAACAGAAGAAACCGGCGATAGCAGAAATCAAATTCATCGCTATATCCGTCTGACAAACCTTGTGCCTGAACTGCTTGACCTTGTGGACGAGGGCAAAATTAAAATGCGTCCTGCGGTGGAGCTATCCTATTTGGACGAGGACAGCCAGCGAGCCGTGGTGGACGAAATTGACCTGAACCAATGTACCCCGTCCCACGATCAGACCATTCGTATGCGGAAGTTCTTCACAGATGGAAAGCTCACGCCGGAGGTTGTTTCCGCTATTATGGGCGAGGAGAAACCAAACCAGCGGGAGAAGATCGTCCTGCGTGGGGACAAGGTGCGAAGTCTGATCCCGAAAAATATCCCCGTAAGCCAAACGGAGGATTATGTGGTCAAAGCACTGGAGCATTACAGCCGCTTTCTTCGTCAGCGGGCAGAGCGTGACAGCCGCTAAATGCAGGCGGAGCATGTTTCCTGCCGTCCCCTTCCTCACACTCCATCCCCTGAGAACTTCCAGACTATCCGAAATAAACTATCTCCTGATTTATCTCTATCTCTCTAAGTTAAATCTATCTAAGAGCAAACGGAGTTCGCACAATTCGGAAAACTGCGTTTTGGCGGTATGATGAAAAGTTGCGCTTCAAAACGCATCTTTGTCGGAACGGTTCTCATCGGGTAGAATGTAGTCGAAGGGAGTGAAGCGTATGAAATCCAAAATCGCAGTTATTCTACTCGCTGTGTTTCTGTGTCTGACTACGGGATGCAACAACGCCTCGCATATTGCACAGACGCCTGACCCCATTTCTTCTTCGGACAGTAACCCCGTCCCCAGCGAATCAGAAACAGCTCAGGCAGAAAAGAAAACGGAGGTTGACCGTCCCCAAAGCACAGAATCACAAACGGATAGCCGTGCCGCAGAGTTCCCGGCAAGCGTATCGGAAAGTGACACCCAAACAACAGAGGTTCCCGATCAGGCTGACCACAGCACGGCAGTGCTGCCACAGCCAAGCGAACCTGAAAAGAAAACAGACGAGTCCGAACGCCGACCGGAAACCGCTGCCCCGACTGAAAAAGAACAGCCCACACCTCCGGCAACGGAAGAACCAAAACCGGCAGATCAAGCACAACCCACAGAGCCACCCAAGCAGGAATCCACAGAGCCGGCATTTGACATCAGCTACTGGATCAGTTTTGCTAAGAGCTATGCCGAGAGTGTCGGTCTTGCGCTGAACAGCGAAGCCGTGTACTGCTGGGACAACCCCATTGATGCGGATGCAGGATGTGTCTATCTGGAACGGGACATACAATCCCGACTCAATCGCTATGCGGCAGATGCGGACATCACCGATGTGTGGGTCTGGTATGAACCCGTCTCCGCTGGCAGCTATCTGATCTACATCGGATACGCATAAATCAAACATTTTGAAATCAGCATCGCAGCTATGCGGTGCTTTTTTCGTATCTACAAGGAGGTACGCAAATGAAAAAACTCTATCGCAGAAGCATTTCAGGGCTTATGGCGCTGCTGATCTGCTTCACAACCATTCTCGGCGGCGGTATTACCGCCTTTGCCGCTTTCTCTTCCGGCGAAGTGGCAAAATCCTATTCCATTGGCTTCCCCCGCAGCGGGGATGCCAATCTTGATTACAGCGGCACTTGGGGTCATGATGAGCTGCATTATATGAACGGCTGGACCTCCGGTGAGGCAACATGGATGACTACACTGCACACCATCGGTTCCTTCGATGGCCCTGCCTGCTACTGCATCGAGCCGGGGGTTCCCCGTCTGCTGGAGAAAACCTATACAAGATACGGCGAGGATTATTGGAAGAACTATCCATCTGATTACAACAGCACGATTGATGCCGATACCATCAAGACACTGCTGGGCAGAATCATGCAGTATGGCTATCAGGGTGACTTGTCCCTCGACTGGCGCTCGCAGAATGATGCCGATGCCGACAAAATGGCGCACATGATGGCTACGCAGGTACTGGTATGGGAAACGGTCGTCGGAGAGCGGGATGCAAACTTCAACCATGTTGACCCCGGCAGTGCTGATGCCGTGAAATCCATGTACCGCACCTCTCACCCGCTGTATAGTCGCTTCTCTGCTTACTATGACAGCATCGAAGCCAGCGTTCAGAGCCATACGGTCATTCCCAGCTTTATGAGCAAGACCCCCAACAAGGCGCAGACTGTCGAGCTGAAATGGGACGGTAGTCAATACACAGCTACCTTGGCCGACAGCAATCATGTGGTATCGGACTATACCTTCAGCAGCAACCTGTCCGATATTGTCTTTACGAGCAATGGCGACACACTGACCATTACTGCTAAGACTGCACCTACGGAACCTGTGCCCATCTCCGCCAGCAAGAACAATATCCGTAAGGGCGTTGTCGTATGGAGCGACGGTCACTATGGGCCTGACGGAACCATGCAGGATGCGGTCACTTACGCAGCCACTGTTATGGACCCCGTGCAGGCATTTCTCAACCTGAAGGTATCCTACGGCACTGCCAAGATCGTCAAAACCTCGGAGGACGGCAAGGTGGATAACCTCACCTTTACCGTCACCGGCAACGGCATCAATCAGACAGTCAAGACCAACGCCAAGGGCGAGATTCAGATCGACAACCTGATACCCGGCGTTTACACCGTGACCGAGATGGATTACGACAAGTATGAGCCGCAGGAGTCCCGCCGTGTGACGGTGGTTTCCGGTCAGGTTTCTACCGTGACCTTCAACAACAAGCTCAAGCGTGGAGATTTGCAGATCGTGAAGTCCTCGGAGGACAATCTCAACGAGGGCGTGACCTTCCACCTTTACGGCACTTCACTTTCCGGCATTGCCGTGGACGAGTATGCCGCAACTGATGCAAACGGCGTGGCGACCTTTGAAGATGTCCTTATCTCCGGTTCCACACCTTATACCGTAGAGGAAGTGGACACCGCCGTTTGCTATGTTGTTCCCGAAGCGCAGTCTGCGCCTATCAACTGGAACGAGGTCACGAACCGTAGCTTTCTCAATATTTTGAAGAAGTTTTCCGTGACCGTCACCAAGAGCGATGTCGAAACCGGCACGGCGCAGGGTGATGCTTCTCTTGCCGGTGCTGTTTACGGCATCTATAAGGGCGAAACCCTTGTGGATACCTACACCACCGACAAAAACGGGCAGTTCGTTACTAAGGAGTATATCTGCGATAACGACTGGACGGTGCGAGAGATCACACCCTCCGAGGGCTATCTGCTTGATTCCACCGTTCATAAGGTCGGTGCAGAGCCGCAGCTTTATACCGTGGAGCATAATCAGACGGCAAATGATGTAACTGAGCAGGTCGTAAAGGGCAATATCGCCATCATCAAGCACACCGATAACGGTGATACGCAGATCGAAACACCCGAAAATGGTGCTGAGTTTGCCGTGTATCTGAAAGCCGCAGGCTCCTATGATAGCGCAAAGGCTTCCGAGCGTGATTATCTCACCTGTGACGAAAACGGCTTTGCACAGACCAAGGATATGCCTTACGGCATCTACACCGTCCATCAGGTATCCGGCTGGGAGGGCAGCGAGCAGATGCCCGACTTTGATGTGTTCATTTCTCAGAATGGGGCGACTTATCGTTACCTTATCAACAATGCACCCTTTAACAGCTTCATCAAAATCGTGAAGCAGGACGCAGAAACCGGAAAGACTATTCCTTATGCCGGTGCGGGCTTCAAGATTTATGACCCGGACGGCAATCCCGTAACAATGACCTTCACCTACCCGACACCCACCACCATTGATGTGTTCTACACCAATGCAGAAGGTTCTCTTGTCACGCCGGAAAAGCTGTCCTTTGGAAAGGGGTACTCTATTGTCGAGGTACAGGCTCCCTACGGCTATGTCCTCGACGAAACGCCCGTGTACTTCGATGTCACGGAGGATAATTCCACAGAAGAAAGCGGGGTTACGGTAGTAAAAGTGGAGAAACCCAATATGGCACAGAAAGGCACCATCACCGTGGAAAAAACCGGCGAGGTGTTCTTCGGCGTTTCCGTCATCGGCGGCGTAGATGAAAGCGGAAACGAACTGCCCACCATCTATCAGCCGCAGTATGAAAAGCGTGGCCTTCCCGGTGCGGTCTATGAAATCATCGCCGCAGAGGACATTACTACGCCGGACGGCACTGTCCGAAATCAGAAGGGCGAGGTCGTAGACACCGTTACAACCGATGAAAACGGCACAGCGGTGAGCCGTGAACTCTATCTCGGCAAATACGAGGTTCGTGAGATTACTGCGCCCCACGGGATGGTGCTCAACCCGGAACCCCACTGTGTCGAGCTTGTCTACGCCGGTCAGAATGTTGCCGTAACAGAAACGGCGACTTCGTTCGAGAACGAGCGTCAGAAGGTGGAGATCAGCCTTGTAAAGTCCATTGAGCAGAATGAGCACTTCGGCATTGGCAATAACGGTGAAATGAAGAACATTTCCTTTGGGCTGTTCGCCGCCGAGGA
This sequence comes from Yeguia hominis, assembly GCF_014384705.1. Classification (GTDB taxonomy): domain Bacteria; phylum Bacillota; class Clostridia; order Oscillospirales; family Acutalibacteraceae; genus Yeguia; species Yeguia hominis. The sequence continues at coordinate 59,376 of NZ_JACRSN010000015.1, forward strand.
AATCGTATCTGCCAGCGGCACTTCCATTCCCGCAAATGGTCTTGTTGAGATCATCTCTCTGAATGAGGACGGAACGGCGAAAATCAAGACTGACCTTCCTTTTGGAAGCTACTATGTGCAGGAGCTTGCTACCGACAGTCACTACAAGCTGTCCGATACCAAGTATCCCGTAACCTTTGGGTATGCCGGTCAGGATACGGCAGTTGTAAAGATTGCCGCTAACGACGGCAAGGCAATCGAAAATGATCTGATCTACGGTTCTGTTTCCGGTAAGAAGGTCGATGAAAACGGCAGTGCTCTCGGCGGTGCGCTGATTGGACTGTTCCGCGCGGATGATGGCGAGTTTACAAAGGAAAACGCTCTGCTGACTGCCACTTCTGCTGAAGATGGCAGTTTTTCTTTTGAGAATATTCCTTACGGCACTTGGTATGTCCGTGAAATCGAACAGCCCGCCGGCTTCGTGCTGGATGATACCATCTATCCCGTGACCATCGGCGCAGACGGTCAGGTCGTGGAGATCAAGATCGTCAACAAATATGTCCGTGGAAACATCCATCTGACCAAGGTGGATTCCGAATATCCTGACAATAAGCTGACCGGAGCGACCTTTGAGGTCTACAAGGACAGTAACGCAAACGGCAAGCTGGACAGCGGCGATGAACTGCTCGGCACACTGACCGAAAAGGAAAAGGGCGAATACAGTATGAACGACTTGTTCTACGGTCGCTACTTCGTCAAGGAAACCAAAGCCCCGGAGGGATTTGTTCTTGATACCGGCGTGTATGAAGTGATGATCGACACCAACGGCAAGACCTACGAGGTGGAGAACAAGGCAGGCGTCGGCTTCGTCAATGATGCTATGCGTGGCAACCTGAAAATCGTCAAGACCTCCTCTGACGGCAAGGTCAAGGGCTTCGCTTTCCGAATTACCGGAGCAAATGGCTATGACATTATCCTTGAAACCAACGATAAGGGTGAGATCTTCATTGACGGGCTTCGCATCGGGGACTACACCATTTCTGAGGTAAGCAACTCGGCTTCTTCGATGTATGTCATCCCTGCTGACAAGAAGGCAACGGTCAAGATCGGCTCCACTACCATTGTGGAGATGCACAATGTTCTGCGTGATACGCCCAAGACCGGTGACACAACCAATCTGCCGCTGCTCTATGCCCTTGCAGGACTGTCCGCAGTGGGCATCGCTGTGTGCGGCGTTATCGGATTTAAGAAAAAGAAAAAGGAGGATCGTAACTAATGGAACCTAAAACCATCGTGGCTATCGTACTGGTAGCCTTTATCATCGGCGGCTTTATCTTCTTGCAGATCAGAAAGAAAAACAAGAAGTAAGCTGATTATCCAAGGGGCGGAGCAAAACTCCGCCCCTTTTCTACTGCCCGAAGGAGGGATTCAATGAATCAACAGAAAACGGTGGAAAGCCGGGTGCTTTCTATCTTGAAGGACTGTCCGAGAGCAAGGTTCGACGATATGATCCTTATTATGCACTACTACAACCGCTATGCGACTTATCTCAGAGCCGGCGAACTGCCTCTCAATGACCTTGCATTCAACTACAAAGTCTACGGACTGCCGTGCTTTGAAACCATCCGCAGGGCAAGGCAGCGTGTGCAGTCGCTTTTTCCGGAATACTCCCGCAACGCCGAGCAGGATGATATGATTATCATCATCGGCATTCTTTGAGGTGACGGCTATGGAAAATGAAAAGAGAAAGGTCGGTGATTACACCGTCCTCTGCGCCGTGAATATCGGCGCCCGTGAAATCATCCTTGCCGAGAATGAGCAGGATAGCAATGGAGAACGCTTCCTCTGCTGCTACGGAGAGCGCAACGACATCTTTGAGAAGTTTACCGAATGTGCCGTTGGCGACGACTACATTGATGCAGCGCTGTTCTTTGCAGAGCGCATCAAGCAAGACGCCGAGAGGTTTCGGGAAGAGGTTGAAAAGCTGGATATTCCCGTGACGGTAATCACCCAAGCGGACTGCATCCCCGACCACTATAAGAACGACATCAACGGCAAAATCATCGCCATCAACCCGGCAATCCTCAAGCCGGAGTACCAACGAGCTGACCGGCAACTCTATTATGTGACCGGCGGTTTTGGTGCTTCGGCAAATGCCCGTGGCAGCGCTGTGTTTTGCAGAAACCTCTATGACGGTAAGGATACCCGCTATGAGCGTATGGATGTGCTGGGTGAAGTAAAGCCGGAGCGTATGCCTGATTGGGCAAAAGAAAAAGCGGCTGCTTTTAGCCGCACAATTCAAGGAAAAGACCACGAGCGATAAGGAGGCAGATTTCTATGGCAACAAAGAAAACCGCAGCCGAACAGGGCTTGCAGCAGAAAATGAAGGTGCTGGCAAAGCTCTTTGACGCAGGCTGCAAAACCGAAAAGGATTTGAAGGCGCTGACCTTGCCGACGATCCTGAAAATCCCCGATGTGACCGTGCCGGATATGACGGTCATCACCGAGCTTCAGGAGCAGGTCGCAAAGAACCGCCTTTTCTCTTACTTGGGAGGTGGAACAGATGAGCCAAGCGACACGACCGAATGACCGCCACATCATTTGGAGCAACCGGAGCCTTGATGTGGACGACTGGCGAGAGGACTACAAGGAGTTTCTTGAAGCTAATGAACTGGACGACGATCCGAATGATGAGCAGGCACTCTATGAGTGGATGGAGGAAACCAATTACGACTACCTCTCCGATGAGCGAGTCAACCTGAATGTTCAGCTTTCCCAGCCAATCATTGTCATTGGCGACATAGGCAGATGGAACGGCAGAGTGATGGGCTACAAGGACATCCCCTCCGGCAACATCCGAGATTGTCTGTATGCCGACACCGACTATACCGAATGGTATGTAGATAAGATAAGTACGGCGATCTTCGTGCCGATGCCGCCCACCACGACGGCACAAATCACTATCTCTACCGAGTGTTTAAGGAAGGCGTTTCCGAGACACAGATGGAAAACCTGAGAGATAAAATCTATCACGGCAAAGCCACACGAGCCGATATTACCCGGCTGACCCGGCGACTTGGGGATGAGATCGCCGCCGTTTACGGCTTTGACATCCCGAAACAACGAACACCGCAAGAAAGGGGCGCAAGATAATGACAGATTTTACACTGCGACCGCTGACCGTCCCCGAACGCAAGTACACCTACACTCAAAGCTCGCAGCTTCAAGGGCAGACAGGCAATATCGGTTATCTGCGTGGGGACTTCGGCTCAAGCGGCGATCAGTTTTATACCACTTGGTTTGATACCCGACCGCAATGGAAAAGCGATGAGTTCAAGCGGGACTTGGACGATGTAATCAACGCCCTGCGCTCCGAGGAGTACGGACTGCTTCAAAGCCGTTCTCAGATGGTGCGTTATGGGCGTGAGAACAAGGAAAGCGAAATGCAGGGTGCTTATACCACTGAGTTCGGCTTCCGAGCAGATACCGAGAAATATGCGTTCGTGCTTCGCTGTAATCCAACGAGGGGCGACTATAACTTCTACTGCCTCTGCTATGTAAAGGAATGGCTGGACAAGCACATCGAAGAAGCCAACCGGGACATTCGCTTTATTGACAGCCACTATAAAGAGTTGTTCCGTATCCCGGACGGAGAGCGCATCATTGTGACCGACCGTGACGGTAAGACGGAAAGCTATCCCTGCCGCTATATTGACAACTATCACACAGAGGTTGGGCGCAATCTCTTTCACATTTGCGAGTTTGCCGAGCGTATGGAGCAAGGCGGCTGTACCTACGCTCCAATGGAGCCGCCCTTGCCTCCGATGTGCTATTCCATACTCCCGTCAACCGGCGAGGTCATTCAAATCGCCCGCTGGCAAAAGGGCTACACCGCTACAAGTTTTAACGACGGGAACCGTGCGGAGAACGAAGCAATCAAAGACAAGTTCAATGAAAAGCTGGGTGTCAGCAAGGCGCAGGAGCAGGCAATGCTCGCCGGTTCTATGATCCGGTGGGACTCCATTGCCGCCAAACCCAAGAGCTATGATGAGAACGGAAAACCCATCAAGCCCAAAGACTATGAACGATAAGGAGGTGTCCGCCGATGGCACGAAAATATGACTTCATCTCGGAGCTGTATAACCGAACCTGTAAAACGGTCGTTGCAAGCCCCGCAAGCTGGGAAGCGTTTCTCCGCTCTGCCTGCTACAACTACCGTCTGCGCTTTGACGAGCAGCTTTTGGTTCACGCACAGCGACCGGATGCCACCGCCGTTCTTCAGATCGACGACTGGAATAAAAAATTCGGGCGTTGGGTCAACCGTGGAGCGCACGGCATTGCCGTCTTTGAGGATGCCGACCAACGCCGCCAGCGGCTTGTCCACTACTTCGATATTTCCGACACGCATCCCAGCCGCTTTTCCCGCAGAGTTCCCATTTGGCAAATGCGGGACGAATACACGGCAGAAGTGATCGACACGCTGGAAAGCACCTTCGGAGAGTTGAACGACAAGGAAACCCTTGCCGTTGCCATCGAGTCGGCGGCAAGAAATGCCGTAGAGGACAACATCCCCGACTATCTTACCGACCTTCTTTACAGCGTGAAAGACAGCTTCTTAGACGGCGTATCCGAAGAAGAAATCACCCACATTTTCAAAACGGCGGTGCGAAATAGCGTCGCCTATATGACGATGACCCGCCTGGGCATTGAAGCCGGAGAATACTTTGAACCCGATGATCTTCGGGATGTGGTGAATTTTACGACGCCTGCCACGCTGAACGCCCTCGGCTATGCCACCAGCGATATTGCGGAGATGGGACTTGCGGAGATTTCCCGTACCATTCTTGCCCTCGACCGTCAAAATCGCATAATTGCAGAGAAAACCAAAGCCGATTACAATGTAGGCAAAGAAAAAACCGAAAGGAGTCCTGACGATGAACGAGATCACTTACACGATGCAGGGGGATTATCTGCTCCCCGATCTGACAATGCCGGAGCAGCCGGAGCTGTCGATGGGCAGGTACGCCCGGATGCGGAAGAAGTTCCTGAAGGAGCATCACAAGGTACGCTACTACAACCTGCTGACGAGCTGCGCCCTGAACGAGCATCTGAACGACACGGAGCGCAGAGCGAACGAGCTGGAACAGAAGCTGACGGAGCAGATGGCAGCGTCAGAGGGCGTGACGGAGAATCTGAAAGCGACGGATATGATGAGCTGGGTTCGGAAGATGAACAGTATCCGGAGCCGGGTTCAGGAGATCGTGATGGCGGAGGTAATCTTCGCTTAGACTATTACGACCGAAGTCACGAGGATAAAAGCCTGCCTTTCTTTGGCGGCGACGACACCGTTCGTGAGATCCTCGGCACCACGCCGCACCTGAAAGCAAGCAAAGGCGAGATACGGGCATTCTTTGAAGCTACCGCTGATGAGAACGCCCGTATTTCTTATATCAAGCGCATTTTCAACAACGACTATACCGAGGTCATTCTGAGCGATGGGCGGCGTGTGGGCTACAAGACCTATCAGAATGTGTTGCAGCTTTGGGAGGGCAGCTATCTCTCCCGCACGGCTCAGAGCTTCTATGATTGGGGCGTGATTGCCCAGCACTTTGAAGCGATGCGGCTGCTTGGGGAGTTGCAGGACACGATGAAGCCGTTGCCGTCCATTAATGGGCAGATGAGCTTAATGATGGAAGGAGCAGAGGAACAAAAAACCTCTGCTTTTACTTTTTCTCAGGAGATCATCGACGCTGTTCTCACCCGTGGCAGCGGCATCTCTGAGGGGAAAATGCGAATCTATGAGCAGTTCCAAAAGAGCCTGTCTGCAAAGGAAAACGCAGATTTTTTGAAAAATGAATACGGCTGGGGCGGCGTTTATCCCGCTATCACCGGCGCAGGAATTGACGAACAGCACGACGGCAAGGGCATCCGTATTTCTAAAGGCATCGGAAGCGATAAACCTCATATCGACCTGAAATGGAGTCAGGTGGAGAAGCGCATTGCCGAGCTGATAAAACTCGACCGTTACTTGAACCCCAAGGAAAAGGCACAGTACCCTGAGTGGCTGCAAAGGCAGGAAGAACGCCGTGCAGAGCTTGCCGAGGAACGAAGGAACAGAGAAATCTTGTCTACTGCACATTCAGAAAAGGCAGAGGCAAAAAATGAGCAATATGAGTACCATCTCGGCAGCACCGTCTATCTCGGCGCAAACGAATATGAAATCCTGTCCTTTGATGACGAGCGTGTGATGCTCTATGATACGCAGTTTCCGCTTTTCAACAAGGAAATGACGAGAGCTGAGTTCGACAGCAAGGTGCAGGAGAACCCGCTGAATGACCATTTGAAGGTAGTAGAAAAATATCGCGAAGAAAAGGCGGTTGAGTTCGACATCGGGATGGGCTATCTCGGCAACGGACTGACCGTTTGGAACCGTGCCGTGGAGGTCAATGGAGACTATCAGAACATTGCCCACATCTCCCCCGAAGGAGAGATCACCTTCTATGTGCAGGACTTGCCGCAGAGCGTTGTGGAGCGTATCAGACAGGCGGCAGAAAGAGAAAAGCCAAAGGATGCTGCTTTGCCAGAGTTCTATCAGGCGTATCTTAAAACCAAAGCAGACAATCCGAGTAGCCTTTTGCTCTATCAGGTGGGCGACTTCTTTGAAGCCTATGCTGATGACGCAGAGGTCGTCGGGACTGCTCTTGAGCTGACACAGACTACTCGTGCCAGTGGTCATAACACCCGTGTCCCTATGGTGGGATTTCCGCAGCACCGCTTGGAAACCTACCTTACAATGCTGACCGACAGAGGGTACGATGTAGAGGTCAACGCTTTGGAGGACGGTAAACGCATTACCCGCACCGTGGTTTCCACCACGAAGGAAGCGCCCATCGAGTCCAAACCTATCGGCAGGATCGACTATCTCGGCACGGACGGCAAGGTCGGTGAAAGCATCGAGTACACCAGTCCTTATCAGTTCGAGAAGGACATCAAGGAGGAAAACTACTACGGTGTACCGATGAGTATTGTTCTGTATAAGGACAAGGACGGCAACACCATTCCGCACGGTTTTATCACCCAGCTTGACCCACCGCCCAAGGGCTTTGAGATCATCGGCAGCCCGTATTTGCCGGAAAACCCTCTGGACAAGGCGAAGCATCTCATTGATGATTTTTGCCGTGAGGAGTATCAGCGTGAGGTCGGTGCGGATTATTCCGACCCTTCCAATGTTGAGATCGCCTATACCACCACAGAGGATGACAAGCACGAAATACAGGCAAGGGTCAATCTTGTGGATTTCCGCATTGAAACTCTTGCAGACGGCAAGGTCGTCCGCAGTGTGCAGTATTCGTCCATTGAAGAACTGACCGAAAAAGGACTGCAAGCATTGTCCTTTGACGACCTTGTTTATCTCTCCGAGGAAGAACTTGCACAGGTGGAAGCACCTCTTACCCCTGTTTGGGAGCATCCGAAGAAAAGCCGGGTGCAGACCTTTGATATTCACCCCGAAATCCCGATGGCAGACCGCCACACCTTTGACCTTGCTTCTCACGAGGTCGAGGAGGTCAACAAGAAAGAACGCTTCCACCGCAACTATGCGGCAATTATAACGCTGAGAAAGTGCCAGGAGGAAAACCGCTTTGCCACGCCCGACGAGCAGATCATCCTTTCCAAGTATGTGGGCTGGGGCGGTATTCCCGAAGCCTTTGACGAACGGGCAGACTCTTGGCGAACCGAATACGGTATGCTTAAAAACATCCTGTCACCGGAGGAATACGCTTCCGCAAGAGAAAGCACTCTGACCGCTTTCTACACGCCGCCAACGGTTATCAATGCCGTGTATAAGGTGATGAAACAGCTTGGCTTCCGTGAGGGCAACATCTTGGAACCGTCCTGCGGCATCGGGCATTTTATCGGTATGCTTCCCGAAGAAATGAAGGAAAGCAAGATTTACGGTGTAGAACTGGACACAATTTCTGCCGACATCGCACAGCAGTTATATCAAAAGACCTCTATCGCCGCACAGGGCTTTGAGGAAACCAACCTCCCCGACAGCTTCTTTGATGCCGTTGTGGGGAATGTCCCCTTCGGGGATTTCAAGGTTCCTGACAAGCGTTACGACAAGCACAAGTTTCTCGTCCACGACTACTTCTTCGCCAAATCCTTGGACAAGCTCCGTCCGGGCGGCGTAATGGCGCTCATCACCAGCAAGGGAACGATGGATAAGGAAAACTCCGCTGTCCGAAAGTATATTGCTCAGCGAGCCGACCTGCTTGGTGCTATCCGTTTGCCGAACAACACCTTTAAGGGTAACGCCGGAACGGAGGTCGTTTCGGACATTCTTATTCTGCAAAAGCGTGACCGCATTGTGGATATAGAGCCGGATTGGGTACAGCTCGGCACGGATGAAAACGGTATCCTGATGAACAGGTACTTTGTTGAGCATCCCGAAATGATACTCGGAGAGATGAAAATGGTATCGGGGCGTTTCGGTCCCGAAGCCACCTGCGTCCCTTACGAGGGGGCAGACCTTGCCGAGCAACTCGGCGAAGCCGTCTCCAATATTCACGGTGAGCTGACCGCATATGAGGTGGAGGATGAGCTTGCAGAGGAGGACAATTCCATTCCCGCAGATCCCACCGTTCGCAACTTCTCCTATACGGTGCTGGACGATAAAATCTACTTCCGAGAAAACAGCCGTATGGCTCCGGTGGAGGTATCCGCTACCGCAGAGAACCGCATAAAGGGTATGATCTGCATCCGTGATTCGGTTAGAAAGCTGATTGAATTGCAGACGGAGGATTACCCCGACTCGGAAATTAAAGCGGAGCAGGAGCGATTAAATGCTCTTTATGATGCCTTTTCCAAGCAGTACGGACTTATCAACAGCCGTGCCAACATCTCCGCCTTTTCACAGGACAGCTCCTTTTCTCTGCTCTCGGCTCTTGAGGTCTTGGGCGATGAGGGGCAGCTCGAACGCAAGGCGGATATTTTCTACAAGCGAACCATCAAGCCACACACCCCGGTCACTTCCGTAGATACCGCCAGCGAAGCACTTGCCGTTTCTATGGGTGAAAAAGCTCGTGTGGATATGGATTATATGTGCGAGCTGACCGGCAAGACCGAGGAAGAAATCTTTGCGGACTTAAAGGGCGTTATCTTTCTGAACCCGATGCACGGGTACGGCAATTCCACGCAGGCAAAGTACCTGATGGCAGACGAATACCTCTCCGGCAATGTCCGGGAAAAGCTGGTACTCGCCCGAAAGTCGGCGGAGCTTTATCCCGAAGATTACACCGTCAATGTGGAAGCACTGGAACGGGTGCAGCCCAAAGACCTGACCGCCAGCGAGATTGCCGTTCGGCTTGGTGCTACTTGGCTGCCGACCGAAATTGTCGAACAGTTTATGTTTGAGTTCTTGGGAACACCGAGGTACGCACAGTGGAACATCAAGGTTCATTTCTCTGCCTACACCGGCGAGTGGAATATTGAGGGCAAGTCCTATGACCGCAGCAATGTGAAGGCATACAGTACCTACGGTACGGGGCGCATCAACGCCTACAAAATCATTGAGGAAACACTGAACCTTAAAGATGTCCGCATCTTCGACTATGTAGAGGACGCAGACGGCAAAAAGAAAGCCATTCTGAACAAGAAGGAAACGGCAATCGCACAGGCAAAGCAGGAGCTGATCAAGCAGGGCTTTCAGGATTGGGTCTGGTCTGACCCTGAGCGCAGAGAACGGCTCTGCCGCCTTTACAACGATAAATTCAACAGCCTGCGTCCCCGTGAGTACGATGGAAGCCACATCGTTTTCAGCGGTATGAACCCGGAAATCGAGCTTCGGGAACACCAAAGAAATGCGGTGGCGCACATCCTATACGGCGGGAATACGCTGCTTGCACACGCCGTGGGCGCAGGGAAAACCTTCGAGATGGTTTCGGCGGCGATGGAGTCCAAACGGCTTGGATTGTGCAGTAAATCCCTGTTTGTCGTACCCAACCACCTCACTGAGCAGTGGGCATCGGAGTTCTTACAGCTCTATCCCTCAGCCAACATTTTGGTGGCAACGAAGAAAGACTTTGAAACCAAGAACCGCAAAAAGTTCTGCGGCAGAATTGCCACCGGCGATTACGATGCCATCATTATCGGGCATTCGCAGTTCGAGAAAATACCGATGTCCATTGAACGGCAGCGGGCAATCCTCGAACAGCAGCTTGATGAAGTTACGGAGGGCATTACGGAACTGAAAAAGAACCGTGGAGATAACTTCTCCGTAAAACAACTGGAACGCACAAAGAAATCTGTCAAGCAGAAGCTCGACAAGCTCAACGACCAGTCTAAAAAGGACGATACAGTGACCTTTGAGGAGTTGGGTGTTGATAGACTCTTTATCGATGAAAGTCACTACTACAAGAACCTGTTTCTCTTTACAAAAATGAGGAATGTAGGCGGCATTGCTCAAACCGAAGCAATGAAGTCCAGTGACCTTTTTATGAAATGCAGGTATTTGGACGAACTGACCGGAGGGCGTGGGACAGTGTTTGCGACAGGAACGCCGATCTCCAATTCGATGGTCGAGCTTTACACCATACAGCGGTACTTGCAGTACAATACCCTTGTTCAGAACAACTTGCAGCACTTCGATGCCTGGGCTTCCACTTTCGGAGAAACCATTACGGCAGTAGAACTTACACCCGAGGGCTATACTTTAATAGGACGATAAAATTAGCTGTCCTAAATTGAAAAATACATATGAAAGGAGGTTAAGAGAATGTCAAGGACTTCAAAAATTACAGCACTTTATGAGAGATTATCAAGAGATGATGACCTGAATGGCGAGAGTAATTCCATTACCAATCAGAAAAAATACCTCGAAGATTATGCCCGTAGGAATGGCTTTGAGAATATCCGCCATTTTACTGACGATGGTTTTTCGGGTGTAAATTTCAATCGCCCCGGCTTTCAAGCGTTGATTAAGGAAATTGAAACAGGCAATGTCGGAACATTGATTGTTAAGGATATGAGCCGATTAGGACGAAACTATCTGCAAGTCGGCTTTTATACGGAAATTTTGTTTCCGCAGAAAGATGTCCGTTTCCTTGCAATCAACAACAGCATTGACAGCAACAACGCTTCGGATAATGATTTTGCTCCGTTTTTGAATATTATGAACGAATTTTATGCCAAAGACACGAGCAATAAAATCAAGGCTGTATTTGATGCCCGAATGAAAGACGGAAAGCGTTGTAGCGGTTCAATCCCTTATGGATATAACCGATTGCCGAGCGATAAGCAGACGCTTGTTGTTGACCCTGTGGCTTCTGAGGTGGTAAAGCGTATCTTTCTGCTTGCCAATGAGGGCAAAAGTCCACGAGCCATAGCGGAAATACTGACCGAAGAAAAGGTTTTAATTCCTGCCGCATATGCAAAGGAATATCACCCAGAACAGTACAACGGGATTAAGTTTGCAGACCCTTATATTTGGGGCATATCTGCCATTAGAACGATTTTAAGCAGACAGGAATATCTTGGGCATACTGTTTTGAGAAAGTCGGTCAGCACCAATTTCAAACTGCATAAGAGAAAGACTACCGATGAAGATGAGCAGTATGTGTTTTATAACACCCACGAGCCTATCATATCGCAGGAACTTTGGGACAGCGTTCAGAAGCGAAAGAAACGAGCGAACAGAGCTGCGGCAAGAGGAACGCACAGCAACCGATTGAGCGGTTATCTATATTGTGCCGACTGTGGCAGGAGAATGACTTTGCAAACGCATTACAGCAAAAAAGACGGTTCTGTTCAGTATTCTTACCGTTGCGGCGGGTATGCAAGCAGGGTTAATTTCTGTACTTCCCATACGATTAGTGCTGATAATGTTGAAGCCTTGATATTATCGGCAGTTAAACGCTTTTCAAAATTCGTTCTGAATGACGAAAAAGCCTTTGCTTTGGAACTGCAATCCCTTTGGAAAGACAAGCAGGAGGAAAAGCCGAAGCACAATCAATCGGAGTTGAAACGCTGTCAGAAACGCTATGACGAACTCTCTACGCTCATTCGTGGCTTGTATGAAAATCTTATATCGGGATTGCTACCCGAAAGACAATACAAGCAACTGATGAAACAGTATGACGATGAACAGGCTGAATTGGAAGCGAAAATGGAAACGATGAAAAAGGAACTTTCCGAAGAAAAAGACAGCACTATGGATATTCAGCATTTTGTTTCGCTGATACGCAAGTATAAAAATCCTACGGAAGTTTCCGATTTGATGTTTACCGAACTCATTGACAAGATTGTGGTGTATGAATCCGAGGGTGTAGGTAAAGCAAGAACGCAAAAGGTTGACATTTATTTCAATTATGTCGGACAGGTCGATATTGCCTACACCGAGGAAGAACTTGCCGAGATAAAAGAGCAGGAAGAACAGGAAGAAAAGAAGCGATTGGAGAAACAGCGTCAGCGTGAAAAAGCCTATCGAGAGAAGCGAAAGGCGAAAAAACTTGCTGAAAACGGTGGCGAAATCGTCAAAACAAAGGTATGTCCCCATTGTCAGACAGAGTTTACCCCTACAAGCAACCGACAGGTTTTCTGCTCAAAGAAGTGTTGCTATCAAGCAAGGCAGGATAAAACGAAAGCCGACAGAGAAGCGGAAAAAGGCGATCACTATTATCGTCAGCGTGTATGTGCTGTGTGTGGCAGTGCCTACTGGCCTACACACAGTCAGCAGAAATTCTGCTCCGAGGAATGTAAAAAGATAAATCACAATAAGAAAACCTTGGAGTTTTACCACAAGAAGCAAAAGGAGAAAACTTTATGCAAAGATTTATTACAGACGAAAGAACAGGTATCAGATACGAACTCATCGGAGATTACTACTATCCCTGCTTGACAGTAGAGGAAAGTCCCACGCTTTCAAAATATGGGCGGTTACGAGAACGATATTTGAGAGAACATAAGCGGCTTATGTATTACACTCTGCTGACAAGCGGAAAGTTATATGAACACCTTGCTGAAATCGATACTTCGGCTCGTGATATGGCGGAATATCTGATAAAGGAAATGGCAAGAAAGCAAGGTGTAACAGAAGAACTGAAAGCAAGGGATATGCTCCGCTGGGTTGGAAAGATGAATAACATTCGAGCCTGTGCAGACGAGATTGTATTGAATGACATTGTGTATTCCTAACGGAGTACCAACCGAAAGAAAACTGCTGTCAGTCGATGGCAGTTTTTCTTTTTCGGCAAGTATTCAAGAAGTCATTAAGTCGTGAGTATAGTCGAAGTGGTAGAAAAATTCGTAAAGATGTGGTATAATGCTTTTGCTTATGAGCGACAAATGAGAATTTGGCAAGGAGTTTTGATAGCATGAAAAAGAGATTTCTTAAAATTGTGATAGGGATTGTTTTAGTTTGCATTTTATTCGTTGGATTTCTTTATGCAAACAATAACATCGGTATGACTTCGACCAATTTGGAAACGGATATTCGTTCATCGCAGAAGATTAAAGATGATTGGACGCTTGATGGAAGCGTTTCTAACACGATGGCTGCTTATATTTCTTATTCTCAAGACATGAGCGACCACACTTTTTCCGTCTATGTCAATCGTCCAGGACTTTCCTTCGGATATTTTTTCCGTGGAGGTGGAACTCTTTCGGGGATTCAAAAAGGAATTGTGGAGTTTACTGTAGAGGGATATAATGAACGAGCATTTATTTCTATGAATCAACAGCAGGTGCAACAACTTGAAATAGATGATGGCAACACAATTCAAGTGGTTGATATTGACAGCAATAAACCTTTTGCGATTGTCTTGCCTATAAATGCGGGTAATATTACTTTTTATGATGTAAATAGAAATACTGTGGAATATTGGAATAATCCTCTTTGACAAATTCCAGTTTATCAGTATCAAAAATAGAATATGAACAACAAAAAACATCGTAGCAATACGGTGTTTTTTGTTACCCAAAACCCACAATTCAATACATAACCACAGGTTAGTGCAAATATCTTATGTGATTTTTTGAAAGGCTTAGAAAGGGATATTTACCCCGTTTTTCGCCCCGAAAAATGACACAAACAAAGCTTAATGTATCTTTCCTGTGGTTTTTATTTTCAGACAGAAAGGTGGATTGATATGCCAAGAATGAGCAAAAAACGGAAAAAAGAATGGGCATTGTTTCTGAATGACAGAAACCGCATTACCTACAACGAGCTTTACAGAAAATGCAGGAATGACTGTAAGCAGAGTTTCCGCTGTATTGTGGTGCTTTGCCCGAAATATTTATCGAAAAGGAGAACAAAGAAAAATGATTGAAAATGAAATGACTGTCAGCGTGCCTCTTGAAGTTGTCAAGGCGAGTGAAATCGAGCCGAAAGAAGTGAAATGGCTATGGTATCCATATATTCCGGTTGGCAAGGTTACGCTGTTGCAGGGCGATCCCGGCGATGGAAAAAGCAAGCTAATGCTTTCCATTGCCGCCCTGCTCTCAAAGGGCGAACCTCTGCCCTTTACCGAAACGGAAGAAAACGAGCCTATGACTATCATCTATCAGACAACGGAAGATGACGCCGATGATACGGTAGTCCCTCGCTTCAATTCGGCTGGTGGGAACGGAGAAAACCTCATCTTCATCAAGGAAGATGAAAAATCTTTGTCCTTTGGGGATAACCGTATTCGTGAAGCGATTGAGATGTACCACGCAAAACTTTTAATTCTTGACCCGATGAGTTCCTATATCGGAGAAAGTTGTTCGATGAACAATGCCAACGAAACAAGAGCCGAGTTTAATCATCTGATAGCGGTTGCGAAAGATACAGGCTGTGCGATTGTGATTATCGCTCATATGAACAAGATGAGGGATACCAATCCTCTGTACCGTACCAACGGTTCGATTGACATTGCGGGTGCTGCAAGAAGTATTCTTGCAATCACACGCACACCGAACAAGGAAGTACCTACGGAAAGATATTTGGTGCAGGTAAAATCCAACCTTGCCCCAACAGGCTCTGCCATTCTGTTTGAGGTGTCGGAGAAAGGTGTGGACTTCATTTCCGAAATGGAAATGACAGCGGCAGAAGCGTTCCAGTCCCTTGTACCGAAAATCGGCAGACCAAATGATAAGGAAGTCAAGGCGAAAGCATTTCTGATGGAAATGCTGAAAGACGGAGAAATGCTTTCTTCGGATTGTGAAGAAAAACTTGAAGCCGCAGGGTTCAGAAAATCGACCATCAAAAAGGCAAAGAAGAACGCAGGAGTTATCTCCCGAAAGAAAGGTTTTCTGTGGTACTGGTCTTTACCGATGGGCGATATACCGAGAGAATAAATGCAGGCTGTCTGCTGATAGGACAGTCTGTTTTTATGATTGAGGTATCAAAGGAGGTCAAGGGGGAACACCCTTGCCCACGACATCTTTGCAGACGAAGTCTGAAAGTGTCATAGTGGGTTACACACATTCAAAGAATGTTGTGTAATGGCTTCGCCCTGCCGAGAAAGGAGAGCAAAAATGGCGAAAAACAACAAGGCGGATATGAGTTGTGCAAGGGTTAAAAAGTACACCGCTTCTGATGTGAGCAAGGCAGAAAGGCACAACGAACGCAAGAATGAAACCTATGAAAATATGAATGTGATTGAGGAACGCATACCCTATAATGTGCATTTCAAAAAGCCTTTTGCCCCGACCTATATGGAACAATTAAAGCAGATGGAAACTGACGGTATGGTGTCGCTTCGAGGGCTGAGGAAAGACGCATCGCTGTTCAATGAGATTGTGATTGATGTGAACACAATGTACTTCGAGCGTAACGGCGGCTACGAATATGCAAAGCAGTTTTACGAAGAAGCATTCCATTTTATCGAGGAAAAATTCGGTGCTGATAATGTCATATCGGCTGTTATGCACGCTGATGAAATCAATGTAGCAGCAACCGAGGAACTTGGAAAAGAGGTTTACCACTATCATCTTCACGCTATGGTTTTGCCTGTGGTGGAGAAAGAAATCCTATGGAGCAAGCGTTGCAAAGATGAAAAACTGCGAGGAACGGTTAAGGAAGTTGTTCATCAAATCAGCCATTCAAAGAAATGGAAATCGGATATTCCGCTGACCGACGAAAAAGGCAATCCGCTTCTCAGAAAGAACGGAAAACCGATGTTCCGAGCTTCATACAGTATTCTGCAAGATGAATTGTTTAACCATATGACGGAGCAAGGCTTCAAAGGCTTTCAGCGTGGCGAATACGGAAGTACAGCGGAACATCTTACTTCCCTACAATATCAAATCAAGCAGGACAAGGAACGATTAGAGAAGTTGCAGAAGCGTATTCAGCGTGAACAGATAAAGTATGAGCCTGCCCGTAATGTTTCCAAAACCTATAACGAGATTGACCGTATGGGGCAGAAAACAATCACGGGTAAAATGGCAATCTCCAAAGAGGATTATTCTGAGCTTACTGCCCTTGCTAAAGAGGGCATTACCAGTCGTGCGGAAATCAGCGAATTAGAACAGAGTGCAAACTATTACCGACAGAAATATTTTGACAGTGCAAACGCACTTGAAAGAATGAAAACCAAATACGACGAACTGAAAGAAAAGTGCAGACCTTTTCTTCAAGCGTTGGAGCATTTCCCCGAAGTTGCTAAACTTTTTACCGAGAAAGTGAAGCAACTTTTTTCTTTTAAGGAAGCGCAGGAACGAGCCGAAAAAGAAGCAAGGGAAAAAGAACGACAGGAGCGTATCAAGGCTCGAAGAAACAAGCGTGGTATGGAAAGATAACCTTTTCCATTATACTCACGACTTAATGACTTGTTGATATATTGAAAATCTGCGGTTGATGGGTGTTCTAATGTGAATACCCATCAATCAAAATTTTATGAAAGAGAGGAACGGACTATATGAAAGAACAGAAACATTCTTATTCACAACGCATTGGAAAGACAACATTCATCGTAAATGTAAAGCAGTCTGAAAATGCCAAAAAGCCTTTGAATACGGTGTTTCAAGACATCTGCAAGCACGAGGTTTTGGGCGATTTCTTTACGGACAAATCGTTTAATTTAGAAAATCCACAAAAAGTATCTTGACAAACTCGACCCCGAAGGAACGGGATACCGAGCTAAAACACGCTTTGCCCGCTTCTACAATTTACCGGAGCTGATGGCGATGTTTAAGGAAATCGCAGACATCAAAACAGCGGATATGCTTGACCTGCCAGTGCCGAAAGCGGTCTTTCACAATATCTCGGTGAAGCCCTCTGAAATCCAAAAGCAGATGGTAGCCGAGCTTGCGGAGAGAGCCGAAAGGGTACGAAACGGTATGGTTGATGCCAAGGAAGATAATATGCTCAAGATCACCAACGACGGCAGAAAGCTGGCTCTTGATCAGCGGCTTATCAATCCGTTGCTCCCTGATTTTGAGGACAGCAAGCTCAACGCCTGCGTGGACGCTATGTTTGAAACTTGGGAGCGTGGCAGTGAGAAGCGGTTGACCCAGCTATTTTTCTGCGACCTGTCTACGCCGAAAAACGACGGCTCCTTCAATGTCTATGACGACATTCGACAGAAGCTGATTGCCCGTGGCGTACCCGCCGATGAGATAAAGTTCATCCACGAAGCGGATACCGAAGCAAAGAAGCTGGAGCTGTTCAAGAAGGTACGCCGAGGGGATGTCCGCATCCTGATGGGCAGTACGCAGAAGATGGGAGCCGGTACGAATGTCCAGAACAAACTTGCCGCATCCTCCGATCTCGACTGCCCGTGGCGACCGAGCGATGTAGGACGGATTTTGCGGACATTCAAAATAAAAAAGAATGTGGAGGTAACAGACAATGGCAAAATCATTATTTGAGGAACTGGGCGGCAAATACGAAAGGCAAGGGGATTATTTGA
>NZ_JACRSN010000016.1 GCF_014384705.1 Yeguia hominis
CCGCAGAATCAAGGCAAAGCTAAAGGGCTTGCCGCCTGCAATTCACAGACAGCAAGCCCTTTCGGCTGCTTGAACATTTTTTACTTCAGAATATTGTCTAACTTTTTGGGGTCACTTCAATGCAAAAGCCGGGATTTTATTTTTCAAAGCGTTATTCTCCGCGAACAGCGGCAAAGCCCTGTTCCAAGTCCTCCAGGATATCGTCGATATGTTCTGTCCCGATGGAGAGACGGACTGTGTTCGGTTTAATTCCGCTTGCAAGAAGTTCTTCTTCGGAAAGCTGCGAATGCGTCGTGGAAGCCGGGTGAATTACCAGAGATTTTACATCCGCCACATTGGCGAGCAGAGAAAACAGCGTCAGGCTCTCTGTGAATTTTTTCGCTTCCGCTGCGCCGCCTTTGATTTCAAACGTAAAAATCGGCGCCGCACCCTTCGGGAAATAGCGGTCATAAAGTTCTTTGGCATGTCCGGTTGCGAGAGACGGATGGTTCACACGCTCAACCTGCGGATGGTTTTTCAAAAACTCCACCACTTTCAGCGCGTTTTCGACATGGCGCTCCACACGCAGTGAGAGGGTCTCCAGTCCTTGTAAGAGAAGGAACGAGTTAAACGGGGAAATCGTTGCACCCTGATCTCGCAAAAGGGTCGTACGAATTTTTAAGATGTAGGCCAAATTGCCGCAAGCTTCTGTAAAGACAACGCCGTGATACGAGGGATTCGGCTTTGACAGGCCGGGAAATTTATCGTTCTGTGCCCAATCAAATTTTCCGCTGTCGACGATGACACCGCCCATTACGGTACCATGACCGCCGATAAATTTCGTCGCAGAATGGACCACGATATCTACACCGTGTTCAATCGGGCGAAGCAGGTACGGCGTTGCAAACGTGCTGTCCACAATAAATGGGATTCCGTGTTTGTGTGCAATGGCTGCAATTGCCTCCAGATCAATGACATCGGAATTGGGGTTCCCTAGGCTTTCTGCGTAAAGAAGCTTCGTGTTCTCCTGAATTGCCGCTTCAAAATTGACCGGATCGGACGGATCGACAAAAGTCGTGGTAATGCCCTGATCGCGCAGGGTGTTGGCCAAAAGGTTGTAGGTTCCACCGTAAAGATTCGTAGAGGAAACCACATGATCTCCGGCAAGCGCAATATTCTGAATGGCATAGGTAATTGCAGCAGAACCGGTCGCAACCGCCAGCGCCGCAGCGCCGCCCTCCAACGCCGCAATTCGCTCTTCAAATACAGAGGAGGTCGGATTCATCAGGCGCGTATAGATATTTCCGCCCTCTGTCAACCCAAAGCGGCCTGCTGCCTGTGCGCTATCTTTGAATACGTATGATGTCGTCGCATAAATCGGTACCGCACGGGCGTCTGTAGCGGGATCCGGCGTTTCCTGCCCGACGTGTAACTGCAATGTTTCAAATTTATATGCTTTCTTTGCCATATGAAAAACCCTTTCGTTTTTAATTTTTTGTTGCATTCGGAAGCTTCCTCAACTTTCCCGAAAGCAAGGCCTGTTTTTTTGTGTCTCCATATTCTGCAGAGGATCACATTCGTCCGAAACGATAGTTAGCCCGAATCAGCATTTCGAATTGATTTTTCATCGTTTTAACCTACTTCCCTTGTGGATTAATAGAATTATAAAGCGTTCAACATATTTTGTCAATAGGTTTTTGAATTTTTTACCTTGAATTTCCATTAACCCTGTAGTATAATATGTTTATAAAAGGAGGACGAGTTCCATGATGATTTCTACAAAGGGGCGTTATGCCCTGCGCGTTATGATTGATCTCGCAGAACATAACACGGGGGCCTATATTCCTCTCCTGGATATCGCAAAGCGACAGGAAATTTCTGAAAAATATTTAGAGAGTATTGTTTCTGTTCTAAGCAAAATGGGCTTCGTCGATGCCATGCGCGGAAAAGGCGGCGGCTATCGATTAAACCGCGCGCCGGATGCCTATACGGTTGGCAGCATTTTGAAAGCCATTGAAGGCAGCCTTGCACCAGTCGCCTGTCTCGATGCACATCCCAACACCTGCAAACGCGCCGCTGAATGCCGAACGCTTGGGATGTGGCAATCCTTGTACCGGTTGATCGACGACTTTTTCGAGGGGATCACCATTGCGGATCTTGTGCGTGACGAATCCGTCGGCGATTTTGTCATCTGAATTTTGATCGACTCCAAAAACGCGTGTACCGAACATTCGGCGCACGCGTTTTTTCTTTATTATATAGCAGGTCTGATTCGGTCATACTTGATTCGGTCATACAAAGAGCCTCGAACTGCAGAGCCTTTCTAACCCCGCAAATTTGCTCGTTTCTTCAGCGAATGGTGCCGCCGCCAACCACAATGTCTCCGTCGTATAAAACCACGGATTGTCCCCGCGTAATCGCTCGCTGCGGAAGGTCAAACGTCACGGAAATTGCATGCTCACCCTCCGGCGTCACGATTGCGGGCTGTTCGGGCTGGCGGTATCGAATTTTTGCCTTCAGGCGAACCGGATGCTCCGGGGCTTCGCCGGAAATCCAATGCACTTCTTCTGCATGCAGCGTTTTTTCATAAAGAGACGCATTTTTGCCCAGTACTACCGCGTTGGTCTCCGGGCAAATCCGGCAAACATAGACCGGTTCCGGAAAAGAAAATCCAAGGCCCTTTCGCTGACCTACGGTATAATGAATGATTCCCCGATGCTCTCCGATCACCGCGCCGTTCTCATCCAAAAACGGCCCGTGCGGGAAGCGTTTCCCCGTATATCGCTCAATCGCGCCGGCATAGTCTCCATCCGGCACAAAGCAAAGATCCTGGCTGTCATGCTTTTTTGCATTTGAAAAGCCCTGTTCCTGCGCAATTCTGCGCACTTCCGTTTTGGGAAGTGAACCGAGCGGAAACAGTGTATGCGCAAGCTGCGCCTGCGTCAGATGATAGAGCGCATAGCTTTGGTCCTTCGTCTCGTCCAGCGCTTTTTTCAGGACATAACGCCCGGACGGCTGTTGTTCGATCCGCGCATAATGTCCCGTCACAATCCGGCCGCACTCCAGCGCCTTTGCACGCAAAACCAGCTTTTCAAACTTGAGATACCGGTTGCAGTCAATACAGGGATTCGGGGTTTCCCCGTTACAATATGCATCGACAAACCGATCGATCACCTTTTCCCGGAAATCCTCTGTGAAGTTAAACACATAATAGGGAATTCCCAACCGATAGGCTACGCTGCGGGCGTCTTCCACATCGAACAGCGAACAGCAGGAATGTCCTTCCGGAATTCCCGTTTCCGCATTGGTCGCAAGCCGCATGGTCGCCCCAATGCAGTCATACCCGGCTTTTTGTGTCAAATAAGCGGCGACGCTGGAATCCACGCCGCCGCTCATCGCAATCATTGCTCTCTTCATAGCGCCTCAATCCGCAAACAAAGGCGTGGACAAATAGCGGTCACCGGTATCGGGAAGGAGCGCTACAATGTGTTTTCCCTGATTCTCCGGACGTTTGGCAAGCTCTATCGCCGTCCAAACTGCCGCGCCGGAGGAAATCCCCACCAGAACGCCCTCGCTTCTGCCGATCTGTTTTCCGGTTGCAAATGCATCCTCGTTCTTTACAGGGATCACTTCGTCATAAATTTTCGTATCCAAGACATCCGGAACGAACCCGGCGCCGATTCCCTGGATTTTATGGCTGCCCGCTACGCCGGTAGAAAGGACCGCAGAGTCCGCCGGCTCCACTGCAACAACTTTGACAGAAGGATTTTTTTCCTTCAGATATTTTCCAACACCAGTTACCGTGCCGCCGGTTCCAACCCCTGCAACAAAAATGTCCACTTTGCCATCGGTGTCTTCGTAGATTTCCGGTCCGGTTGTTTCAAAATGCGCTTTCGGGTTTGCCGGATTGACAAATTGTCCCGGGATAAAGCTGTTCGGGATTTCTTTTGCAAGTTCATCTGCCTTTGCAATTGCACCCTTCATACCCTTTGCGCCTTCTGTAAGCACCAGTTCCGCGCCATAAGCTTTCATGATCTGCCGACGTTCCACGGACATCGTTTCCGGCATCACAATGATCAGGCGATATCCACGCGCAGCCGCAACAGAAGCCAGACCAATTCCGGTATTTCCGGAAGTCGGTTCAATAATGACGGAACCGGGCTTCAACGCGCCGGAAGCTTCTGCTTCATCGATCATTGCTTTGGCGATCCTGTCTTTTACAGAGCCCGCTGGATTGAAGTATTCCAGCTTTGCGTAGATTTTTGCGGAAAGTCCTTCTTCTTTTTCAATATGGGCAAGTTCCAACAGCGGCGTTCTTCCAATCAGCTGATCTGCGGATGTATAAATTCTGGACATGTTCAACTCTCTCCTTTTGTGTTGTTTTATTTCATCAAAATGATTTTTGGTCCATCTGGTTTCCGGAACATCGAAACGCTGCCTTTTTCACATTGCGGCGCAATAAGCGTTGTATCAGCACTTTTATTACATACCTTTCTTATATGTTAGTGTGATTATAGCACTGGAATTGCAACCTGTCAATTGGTTTTTTCCATTTTTTGTTTGCGATTTTGATAAGATGAATGCCATTCGACGCCACGTATGTCACATATTCGCTTTTCGGGACAAAAAACAGACCCTTCCTGATCAGGAAAGGCCTGTTTTCTTTCAGCAGAACCGTCAATTCTGCGTTTCGCCTTTGTCTTCCAAAAGCGTAATTGTCACATCAAAGGTAATCTCATTGCCGCGCATTCCCTGCCGATACAGCGTCACGGTCACGCGGTCTCCCGGCGCATGTGTGCTCAGGATATTGGTAATATCCTGCAGACCGGTGACCTCCGTGCCGTCAAGTGCGGTAATAATATCGTTCTTCTGCGCATCCGTTCCGGAAAACGCGCTGTCCTCATCGATGGAGTCAATAATAAATCCTTGCGGACGCCCCGACATCACCTCGTACATCGAGACATCCATGCCGCGAATTCCGAGGCGCGTTCTGCCCTGCACATAACCGGATGCCATCAGATCATCGACAATGAATTTTGCCTTACTGATCGGAATTGCAAATCCCATCCCCTCATAGCCGGAAGCCACGATTTTCGAGGAATTGATTCCGATAACCTGTCCATACATATTGACCAGCGCGCCGCCGGAATTTCCCGGATTGATCGCCGCATCGGTCTGAATATAGGTCATGCCGTTTTCGCTGTTGGAACCGACTTTTCGGTTTACAGCCGAGACAATCCCCCGTGTCAGAGAGCTGGAAAAATCCACGCCGCCGGGATTGCCGATTGCGAGAACCCAGTCGCCAACCGCCAGCTTTTCAGAATCTCCAAATACTGCCGGGACGAGATCGCTTTCTGCATTGATTTTCAAAACTGCCAAATCCGTCGTCTTATCATACCCGACGACGACTGCATCGTACTCGGTGTCGTCGTGCATGATCACCTTGACATCAATATTCCGGGTATTGAGCACCACGTGCGCATTGGTAATCACATAACCGTCTGCGGTCGCAATAATGCCGGAGCCCTGGGACTCCCCGGCATTCTCAGATTCCGTTCTCGGCGTCGCGACAATTCCGACGAGACTCGGCGCAATCGACTGGTAAATTTCTTTTGCGCTTTTTTCGTCGCCTGTCTTGCTTTCAATCCGAATCCCCTCTGTGTTGGGCACTACCGGAATCGAAGGCGTACTGCTCTCCGGCTCAGAGCCGCTTTCCCCGGACGCAGGCGGCGTGCTTTCCTCCGGGCCGGGATCCACCGGCATGGACGAAATCGTATTGCCGTCATCCGGCGCTGTCACAATTGTATAAGCCCCATAGCTGACAAAGCCAATCAACAGCGTACCGATCAACGCGCCGACAATCCACAAAAAGACCTTTACGCCGGTACTGAGTTTTTCGCGCGGCGCAGGAGCTGCGGGCTGCACCGGAGGATAATATGGCTGCCGGTATGGTGAAGATCCCCACCCGGGATTCTGCTGCGGATAACGCGGCGGCTGCGGCGGTTGTGGCGGCTGCGGGGGATAATATCCGCCCTGCGGCGCACCATAAGGCCCGGATTGCGGCGGCGCATAGGGTGGATACGGCGCACGCGGCGGCTGCGGCGGATAATACCCGCCCTGTGCATACGGAGGCGCATAGGGCGAAGGTCCGCCATAAGAAGGTCCCGGTTCTCCGCCGGAAGGCGGCGTTTGCGCACGAGGTTCTGCAGCCGGCTCCTGCTGCTCCGAACTTTTTGGCGTTTGCGTCGGCGTCTCCTGCTCCTGCACGTTAAAATCCGGTTCCGTCACCGGACTTTCCTCGGGCTGTGCCTGTACTTGGGCCGACTCTGCAGCTTCCGGGTTCTGTTCCGACGCATCCAAAGCGTCCTTTTCTGCTTCTTTTGCATCAAACGGCGTAAAATTTTGATCGCACATCGTTCATTTTCCTTTCCGCGCCGGCACATTCCGCCGCGCAGTTTTTATGCCTGTTTTCCGGTTTCGGACGGTTGCGAAGGCAGTGCACCGTCCTTTAACTTCGGGGCCTCCTGTTTTTTCGGAAGCCAAAATTCAAATTGCGTGTATTCCTCCGGTTCGCTTGACGCCGTAATTTCGCCGCCGTGAAGCCGGATGATGGTTCTGACGATATAAAGCCCCAAGCCCATTCCGTTTTTATCCTGACTGCGGGATTTATCCGTCTTATAAAACCGGTCGAAAATCATTCCGATTTCCTCCGGTGCAATTCCTGCGCCGCTGTTGCGGATGCGGACGCCGCTGTGTGTCGGGGCATCAAAAATACAAATTTCGATGTATCCGCCTTCGTTTGTGAACTTTACGGCGTTTTCAATCAGATTATAGACAACCTGATGGATCATATCCGGGTCGCCATCCACATAAAGACTTTCCGCCGTTTCCAGTCCGCGAATTTCCAGATGTTTTTCTTCAATCGGCTTTTCAAAGGTAATCAGCGTTGAAAAAACAGTCTGTGTCAGGTCAAAGCGCCCGGGACGGATTTTCAGCTCTCCGCTGTCGATCCGCGACAAATCCAGCATCGTGCGTACAAGGCGCGAAAGCCGTTTTACTTCCTGCGAAACAATTCCCAAATATTTGGATTCCTGCTCCTTTGGAATCGTTCCGTCTAAAATTCCGTCGATAAATCCCGCGATCGTAGTCATCGGCGTTTTCAGTTCGTGCGAAACGTTTGCAATGAAATTCCGGCGCATGCTTTCGCCGGAAGCCAGCGAAGTCGCCATTTGGTTCAGCGCCGTTGCAAGCTGCCCGATTTCATCCTCGCTGGAAACCGGAATCCGGGTGGAAAAGTCGCCTTCGCCAAATTTGCGGGCCGCCGCAGCCATTTGCCGGAGCGGCTGAATCTGCTTATAGGTAAAGATCCAGACCATACAGAAGGCGACCATGAAAATGGTAATGCCGACCCACAAGAACATATGCAGCGTCTCCATCCAATAGGCCGTCAGAGACTCCGCGCTGGTTGCGGAAAAAACAATACCGATCGTCCGGAGCACGCCGTCCTCATCGGTCACATGCACCGGCACTCCAACAACGTAATACGGCCGGTCATACAACCCACTCAGCGTTCCCTGCGCCGCGTACTGCCCCTGCAGCGCAATCGCAACGACCTCCTCCGGAAGGGTTCCGAGCGTCTCTTTGCCGCTTTTCTGATATTCCCCTAAAAGGCATTCTCCGCTGACATTGGTGATGAAAATATCCGCATCGCTGTTTTTGGCAAACGCCTGAATAAACGGGCGCATAACCAGCTCATTGACGACATAGACATCGTTTCCCGCATCATAGGTCGTATTGTTGCTGGCCAGTGTCGCGATTGCCGACGCGTTTTTTCCCAGAAGCTCCCGTTTGTCGTCCCGCCACTGACGGGACATCAGCGCAATCATCACCAAAATCAAAAACACAAAACACATCGCGATGATAAAGCTGGTAATCCGCAAATATTTTTTAAAAAGTGATTTTTGCATGCCTGTTCCGCTCCTCAGCCGCGGTTAACTTTTTACTTCAAACTTGTATCCGACGCCCCAGACCGTCTTGAGCGACCACTGATCGGAGACACCCTCCAATTTTTCACGCAGACGCTTGACATGGACATCGACGGTACGGGAATCCCCATAATAATCAAATCCCCACACCTCATCGAGAAGCTGATCCCGGGTAAAAACGCGGTTCGGATTGCTTGCCAGATGGTAAATCAGTTCCATCTCTTTGGGCGGCGTATCGATCTGTACGCCGTTGACTTTCAGTTCATAGTTTGTCAGGTTGATCGACAGCTTGTCGTATTTAACCTCCTTGACCTGCTTGTCCCCGGTTTTGCCGAGGCGGCGCAGAACCGCCTTGATTCGGGCGACAACCTCCTTGGTCTCAAAGGGCTTGACCACATAGTCGTCCGCACCGAGTTCCAATCCCAGAACCTTGTCGAACACCTCTCCCTTCGCGGTCAGCATAATAATCGGGCACTGGGAGGTTTTCCGAATTTCTCTGCAAACCTGCCATCCATCCAGTTCCGGAAGCATGATATCCAGCAAAATAAGATCCGGTCCGAAAGATTCAAACAATTCCAGCGCCTGTTTGCCTGTATTGGCAATTGCAACCTCAAACTCTTCTTTTTCGATATAAAGACGCAACAACTCGCAGATGTTTTGATCATCGTCTACGATTAAAATTTTTCCAACCGCCATGTTCCCACTCCTCATTTCTCATCAAAATTTGGGAAATCCCAAGTTTATTATACGAACCAGACGTGTAGAATACGTGAATTTTTTTTGAAAATTTATGAAGAAATGCAATGCCCGTGTCTATTCCGAAAGCAGCTCCGCCAAAAGCGCATTGGAAACCAGGAATCCCTCTCTGGTCAGCGCGACCGATTCCGGCGTGCCATCCACCAACCCGGCCGCCATATAGCATTTCGCCTTTTGAAACACCTTCAAAAACGCCGCCGTTCCCGCTTCGCCGAACCGTTCCGCACAGGCCGCCCTGCAAAGGCCTTCCCGAAGCCGGAGCGCCAGCATGGCGTATTCTTCGAATCCGCCGCCCTCACCGTCCGAAACCGGCGCGGCAGTTTCACAGAACGTCTGCAAATTTCGCGGATAAAAAAAACGCCTGCCCTCGAAAAAAGAATGTGCGGCCGGCCCAAAGCCCAAATAGGGCGCATCGTGCCAGTATTTCAGATTGTGCCGGCTCTGCTTGCCCGGCTTTGCAAAATTGGAAATTTCATATTGCGCAAATCCATGCCGTTCCAATTCCGTACAGGCCAAAAGATACCGCGATGCTGTTTCTTCTTCGTCCGGCAGGGAAAGCGTCGACGCACAGCGGGAATATGGGGTTCCCGCTTCAATTTTCAGTAAATAGGCCGAAACATGCGACGCGCCAAACGCAGCGCACGATGCAATCGACCGGCAAATGCTCTCTTCTGTCTGCGCCGGAATAGCCAGCATCAAATCCAGCGAAAAATTGGAAAATCCAGCCGTCAACGCGTCCTCCACACAGGCCGCTGTCTGTGCCGCCGTATGGCGCCGTCCGAGAAGTTTCAGTTCCTCGTCGGAAGCAGACTGCATACCGATCGAAAGGCGGTTCCAACCTGCGCGCCGGACCTCCTGCAGAAGTGTGCGGAGCGAATCACCGGGATTGACTTCCAGGGTGATCTCTGCATCCGGCAAAACACAAAAAGACCGGGTCAGCGTATGCAAGATGGAGCAAAGTCTTGCCTCACCCAGCAAACTCGGCGTGCCGCCGCCAAAATAGACGGTATCTGCAGAAACGCCCGGATGCAGTCGGGCAAACCGGACGATTTCCCGCCGCACCGCTTCGGTATAGGAATTCATTCCGTCATCCGATACAGGAAGCGAATAAAAATCGCAATACGGGCATTTCTGTATGCAAAAAGGAACATGGACATACAGTCCGACAGGCTTACTCATCCAGCTTGAGCACACTCATAAACGCCTCCTGCGGCACCTCTACCGTACCGAGCTGGCGCATGCGCTTTTTGCCCTCCTTCTGCTTTTCCAGCAGTTTCTTTTTGCGGGTAATATCGCCGCCATAGCATTTTGCAAGAACATCTTTCCGCAGAGCCTTTACCGTTTCGCGCGCAATAATTTTTCCGCCGATACAGGCCTGAATCGGGACTTCGAAAAGCTGGCGCGGAATTTTTTCCTTCAGCTTCTCCGCCATTTTTCTGGCGCGCGGATACGCCTTATCCGCATGAATGATAAAGGAAAGCGCATCGACAATTTCGCCGTTGAGCATAATGTCCAGCTTGACAAGATTCGACTTTTCGTATCCGGAAAGCTCATAATCAAACGAAGCATACCCGCGCGTGCGAGACTTCAGCGCATCAAAAAAGTCATAAATAATTTCGTTGAGCGGCAGCGCATAGTGGATATCCACCCGATCCGTATCGAGGTATTTCATATCCTTAAATACACCACGCCGTTCCTGACAAAGTTCCATAATGTTTCCGACAAATTCGCTCGGTGTATAGATATGCGCATTTGTCATCGGTTCCTCTGCTGAAGCAATCAGCGCCGGATCCGGATAGTTCGTCGGGTTCGCGACCGAAAGTTTTTCGCCGTTTGTTTTGGTAATATGATAAACAACGCTCGGTGCCGTTGTGACAAGATCCAGATTGTATTCGCGCTCCAGACGTTCCTGAATAACCTCCATATGCAGCAAACCCAAAAATCCGCACCGGAATCCAAATCCCAGCGCAACCGATGTTTCCGGTTCAAAGGAAAGCGCCGCATCATTCAGCTGCAATTTCTCCAGCGCTTCGCGCAAATCGGTATAGTGCGCGCCGTCCGCCGGATAAATCCCGCAGAACACCATCGGCTGCGCCGCACGGTATCCGGGCAACGGGTTTTCCGCCGGACGATCCGCAAGCGTTACCGTGTCTCCGACCATTGCTTCTCGCACAGCCTTGATGGAAGCGGCAATATAGCCCACCTCACCCGCGTACAAGCCGTCACAGGGTTCCAGGCGCGTTGCGCGCAAATGGCCGCATTCCACAACGGTGAATTCGCTTCCAACCGCCATCATCCGAATGGTATCTCCTGGATGCACCTGGCCTTCTTTCAAACGGACATACACGATGACCCCACGGTAGGCGTCATAGTAAGAGTCAAAAATCAATGCTTTCAGCGGCGCCGCATCATCTCCGGACGGCGCAGGAATGTCTGTCACAATCCGTTCCATAACTGCACGGATATTGATTCCCTGCTTTGCAGAAATACGCGGCGCATCCTGCGCCGGAATCCCGATTACATCCTCGATTTCATTGCAGACACGATCCGGATCGGCGCTGGCCAGATCAATTTTATTGACGACCGGGACAATTTCCAGCCCGGCATCAACCGCCAGATAGGTGTTGGCCAGTGTCTGTGCTTCAATGCCCTGCGAGGCGTCTACAACCAGAACGGCGCCCTCACAGGCGGCAAGAGACCGAGACACCTCATAGTTAAAATCCACGTGTCCCGGCGTATCGATCAGGTTAAAGACATAGGTCTCCCCGTCATCGGCTTTGTATTGCAGGGTCACTGCATGCGCCTTTATGGTGATTCCGCGTTCTCGCTCCAGATCCATATTGTCCAGAAGCTGATCTTCCATCGTGCGGAGATCAACCGACTGCGTCTCTTCAAGAATCCGATCCGCAAGCGTACTTTTTCCGTGATCGATATGTGCAATGATGCTGAAATTCCGGATTTTCTCCTGTGAT
The DNA here is from genome assembly GCF_014384705.1 of Yeguia hominis. Classification (GTDB taxonomy): domain Bacteria; phylum Bacillota; class Clostridia; order Oscillospirales; family Acutalibacteraceae; genus Yeguia; species Yeguia hominis. Next base: position 11,693 of record NZ_JACRSN010000016.1, read on the forward strand.
ACTGCCATTTCTTCACCTATCCTGATTCTGCACATTCCGTGCGGTGTTTCCGTTTTTTATCGCTGTTTCGCGCAATTTGCGCAAATAAAAATTTCAAAAAAGAGCGATGCCCTTTATCAAGCCTTGGGGGACACGTATCGTTTTGCGTGGGCGGCACAGCCGGCCGCCATGCGGAGCAGGGCACGTTGCGGGTATTATGCCTTTGGCAAAATATTCTCAACGCGGCAAAACGCATCGTTTTGCGTGGACGGCGCAGCCGGCCGCCATGCGGAGCAGGGCACGTTGAGGGTATTATGCCTTTGGCAAAATGTTCTCAACACGGCAAAACGCATCGTTTTGCGTGGGCGGCACAGCCGGCCGCCATGCGGAGCAGGGCACGTTGAGGGTATTATGCCTTTGGCAAAATATTCTCAACGCGGCAAAACGCATCGTTTTGCGTGGACGGCGCAGCCGGCCGCCATGCGGAGCAGGGCGCGTCGAGGTTATTATGCCTTTGGCAAAATGTTCTCAACATGGCAAAACGCATCGTTTTGCGTGGACGGCACAGCCGGCCGCCATGCGGAGCAGGACACGTTGAGGTTATTATAACACGTCCTTCCCTGTTTTTCTACTGCCTTTTGCCGGATGTTCCCCCTTCATTCGCGAGCAAAACACAAAACCGCTCTTTCGTCTGTTTCGAAAGAGCGGCCTTCTTATTTATTTGCGTTTCGATTTAAAGCGCAGCTTCGAGCTGGTCGTTTTATGTTTCTTGTAGTACTCGTCTCCGAGCAGATGACGTTTGGTCCTTTTTAGTCTCGTTCTGCGGTAATGTTTGCGGCCCGGCTTCGCGTTTGCAGAAGGCTTTTTCATAGATCGGAACAAAACGAAAATGACCACTAAAATTCCAATTCCGATCACAATCCAGCAAATCACGCCGATCAGATTCGACTTCTGCGTATTAATCACCGAAACAGATGTCCCGGATGAGGAAAATCCGCTGATATCCGGAAGAGACAGCCCTTCTGAAGAAACAAGCGCGGAAGAAAGCGCGCTGCTTTCTTCGATTGCCAAGGACTCTGCAATCGATTCCGGAGCGCTTGGTTCGTGCTCAGAAGATTCCTCCGGTTCCGGTGTCGGCTCTGGGGTTGGCTCCGGTTCCGGCTCCCAAGGGTTGTCCGGCGTCGGCTCTGGGGTTGGTTCCACAGGAACCGGTGTAATTGTGGAAGACGGTTCCGGTTCCGGCGTCGGCTCTGGCTCCGGGGTCGGGGTCGGTTCTGGGGTTGGAGTCGGCGTGGGCTCCGGCTCCGGGGTGGGTTCCGGGTCTGGCGTCGGTTCCGGATCCGGCGTTCCTTCAGATTCTCCCTCTGTTCCGCTCTCCGCGAAAACTGGAACTGCCAACCAACCTGTACCGCCGAAGCTCCATCCTCCATATATCAACAGGATCGCCGCAAACAGCGCAAAGATCCTTCTCGCTGATGTTTTCATCGTACCACTCCGTCTGCTTTTTACGGCGGAAATCTTTCTTTTTATTATAACAACGTTCGACAGCAAAGACAACAACTTCACGGGAATTTTACAATTTCCCGAACACTTTCCTTGCGTTTTTCTTTCAAAGTCCGTAAAAATTGCGTCCATTCCGGATAAAAGCCGACATTGTCCCCCCACACATGCCGCCCAGTCTGTGCGGCTCCATGTCCACAACTGCCTGTACTTTTTCCAAAAAGGCCAGAAGCGGCGTCAGTTCATAAGACTGTTCCATTCCCAGCGCGTGAACCTGTAGCCAAATTCGCTCATCCGCGTCTTTTTCAATAAAGAGCGGAATCTCCGCTCCGCCAAATCCGGTCTGCCTGGTGTAATATTCTGCAGCCGCCAGGCCGCAAACAACGGCCGCTGCACATAAAAGCAGCACCAAAATGATTACACCCACACGCTTTCCTGCCGACATTCCCGTTCTCCTTTCAAAAACGATCTGGGAATATCGTACCCGGAAGATCAGGATTCATCCGCCAGCGCCAAAATCTCCTCCGCCAGCCCTTTCCCGAACAACGTTCCGGAATAGACCGCTTCCGAGACCGCATTGGCATCCGTGCCGAATTCGACCAGAATAGAACCGTGCGAAAGGTGCATATTATAATTCCGATCGCAAAAATAGAGCGGCCGCATCAGTTCGCCATACCGCGCGGTCATCCGATTTTGTATCTGGAGCGCAAACCGCAGGTTATATTTCCAGTCTGAAAAATTCAGGGAGCCATCCGCGTCGCATCCGCTCATAATCATGATTTGCGCCGCCTTATTTCCGTCAATTTCAACCGTCGGTTTCATTTTCTCCTGATCCGCCGTTTCCAAACCGTCCCGGTGGATATCGATCGTAATTTCAATTCCCGGATACTTTTCCATATATTCCCGAACTGTCTGTTCGGACCGGGCGTAGGAACCGGTGTATGTCGTATCGTGAACCGTCGTATCATGAATGACTCCAATTCCCGCTTCCTCCAGCGCTTTTGCGATGGCATCCCCCACTGCAACGACTGTCCGGGACGGATCATCACTGCGGGATTTCATGGATTCATAATAGAACGTGCTGTCTGATTCCATATAAGCTTCCGACGTGTGCGTATGATACAGCAGCACGGTCGGTGACCCGTCTACTGCCACTGAAACATCTGGATCTGACGCGAGTTCCTCCGTAAAATCCGGAAGCTCCATGCCGGAATCTGTTTTTATAAACAGGTTCCCATACTGCGTTCCGCCGCCGACCACCGTTTCGATAATCGGATACGTTTTTCCCTTTTCCGGATCCGGCTGCGTTTCCGGTTGCGAGTCCGCCGAAGACGTCTCCGACTCGGACGCTGCGGGTTCTCCAAGCTGCGCTTCCGGGTCCGGCAAGATGGCGCTTTCTGCTTTTTCCTCAAAGGCACTATCGGAATCCTCCGGGAGCGAACTCGCGGCATCCGCAGCGGACTCCGATTCTCCGGGAAGGACAAGCCTGGCTGAAAGAAGCGCCGCATTCGCGCTTTCCGCCCTTGCAAACGGGATAACCCGGACTACAAAGCAACAAATCAGCAGAATTGCTGCAACGCTTCCCGCGCCGCGCAGTAAAACAAGTTTTCCTTTCTGTTTATTCAAACGCATCGCTCGCGTCGCCTCCGTTTCGTTTTCCAAACCAAATAAGACTTACCGATTCAACCCGGTTATTCATAATTTGTCCATTTTTAAAAAGCCAAAACACGGTATAATTATAAAAAATCTATTTGCCCGCAATTGCTCTTGAAACCCCTGCCCTAAGAAAGTCGGGCCGAAGATGAAGTTCTTTTTATAAATTGTATCGCAAACAAACAGAGAAAGGATGTGTATTATGGCGATTAGACGGAATCGAACGAATTTTTCGGAGGTCACAGAAGAGATTGTGGCACTGACAGAACGGTGCAAAGCAACCAGCACGATCGATCCCAGCCTATATGCAAAGTATGATGTAAAGCGCGGATTACGTGATATCAACGGTCAGGGCGTGCTTGCCGGCCTTACGGAGATTTCTGATATTCGTGCACACCAGATGGTAAACGGCAAGCTGGTACCTGCAAAAGGAAAACTGTATTACCGCGGCATCGATGTGGAAGATCTCGTCAAGGATGCAGAAACAACCCATCATTTCAGCTTTGAAGAGGCAACCTTTCTTCTGCTTTTTGGAGAGCTCCCCAACCGAGAAGAGCTTCAGAATTTTTCGGAACTGCTTTCCTGTTACCGAACGCTGCCGACGAACTTTGTCCGGGACGTCATTTTAAAGGCCCCAAGTCATGATATGATGAATACGCTTTCCAAAAGCGTGCTGACACTCTATTCTTATGATAAAAAGGCTGACGATATTTCTTTGCCGAATGTTCTGCGTCAGAGTTTACAGCTCATCGCGCTGTTTCCGTTGCTTTCTGTCTACGGTTATCAGGCCTACCGGCATTATCACGATGACAAGAGCCTCTATATCCATCCGCCGAAAAAGGAGTTCTCTACTGCGGAAAATCTTCTGCGGATCCTCCGTCCGGATAAGCAATTCACCGAACTCGAGGCAACCGTGCTGGATATTTGTCTGGTGCTGCATGCAGAGCACGGCGGCGGAAACAACTCTACATTCACCACACGCGTGGTCTCCTCTTCCGGCACAGACACCTACTCTACAATTGCAGCTGCACTCGGTTCGCTCAAGGGACCGCGGCACGGCGGCGCGAACATCAAGGTCGTGCGGATGTTTGAAGATCTGAAAAAGAACGTTCACCACTGGGACGATGATGAAGAAATCGAGCGTTATTTGCGTTCGATTCTCCGCAAAGAAACCTTTGACCATTCCGGCCTGATCTATGGAATGGGGCATGCGGTCTATTCGCTCTCGGATCCCCGCGCAGATATTATGGAACGCTTTGTCAAAAATCTCTCCGAAGAAAAAGGGCGCTCAAAGGAATATACGCTCTATTCCAACGTCGCACGTCTGGCCCCGAAAGTCATTGCGGAAGAACGAAAAATCTATAAAGGCGTCAGCCCGAATGTCGATTTTTACAGCGGGTTCGTGTACAGCATGCTGGATCTTCCGACCCAGCTCTACACGCCGATTTTTGCAGTTTCCAGAATCGCCGGATGGAGCGCGCATCGCATGGAAGAACTGATCAACGCCAACAAAATTATTCGTCCCGCTTACGGCGCAATTCAGGGGCCACGGGCTTTTGTCCCGCTTGATCAGCGTCCTTAACCAGGCTGTTGATCGTCTCAATGTACCCCCACATCCTGGGCTGTTCTGAATTCTCTTTAGGCGAGACTGTATTTAAGCAGGAATCGTCCGTACAAAAAGAACTCCGATATCCGTATCAAAACGGATATCGGAGCTTTTTATGCGCTACTTACTTTTCAATTTCTCAAGGCGAAAGACGATCTGCCGGCGCTTAGATAGATAAGGTAAGATAAGTTGCGCAAATTGAAACGAGCAAAAAAGAAGACATCATTTGCAGACTCTTTCAGAATGAAGTTGCGACACACCATTCTGAAAGGAGACAACAAACGATGTCTGAGAAAATTGTGCAGCTAAACGAGGAAGTAATCAAGGGGCAGATCAAGGAATTGGTCCGAAGCAACGTGGAAGAAACCCTGAACGAGCTGCTGGAAAAGGAGGCGGAGTCTCGCTGCGAGCGCAGCGAGGCCCGTCAGGGCTGCCGCAGCGGCCGCTATGATCGGAACCTTACCACAACCTCCGGCGCGACATTACGCTCCACATGCCGCGTGTCCGTGTAAATTCAATGGAAACAATAAGGCAGCCTCAGATGCATTAGAATTTTATAAAATGTCTGATGCTAATATAGTAATTTCAACAGAACAGAGGAATTGTTTTAAGTGCGTTGAAGCGTTCGAAAAAAGCACCCCTTTTTGATGGAAAAACATTTTGGCAAGTTGAGCAAGAAATCGAATGGGTAGATTGCTGACGACCCTTTACATTGATTGTCGAATATTCGTTATTCAGAAGTGCCGCAAATTTGCGGCACTTCTTTTTTTATAAAAATAAGTTCACTTGTCTGTTGCTTATCAATCACCATCTTTTAAGGAGTTCATAAAACGGACAGCATATTGACTGGGCGTAATGCCAAAACGTTTTTTAAAAACTTTTGTAAAATAGGTCGGATTGCTATACCCTACCATCTCCGCAATATCTGACACATAGTACATGTTTTTCTCCAGAAGCTCACAAGCTTTTTTAAGCCGAATTTCTTCTAAAACAGCACCCACAGAATTTTGGATTTCATTTGCAAAAACCTTTCTAAGATAACTTTGAGAAACATAAAGCGCCGTCGCTATATCTTGAAGCGTCAGTTCTTGCGCATAATGACTATCGATATAAAGCAAAGCTTTCTTTAATAAAGCATGGGAACGTGTCAAACTTTCTTCCTGTAAAATCGCATGATACCGATCCAACACAGGATTGCTCACAACTTTCGGTGCAGATGTCGATTGAAAAACCGTTTCACAATCCAACTGAATTTTTTCTCGAATCGGCAGCAAACACTCCAGCAATTCCTCTTTTGTAAATGGCTTAACCAAATAATTTTCCACTGAAAAACGCATAGCTGTTTGAGCATACTCAAAGGTTCGATATCCGCTGATAATTACACAATGCGCCGGCCTACATTTTTCTTCCGAAATTTTTTTCAACAATTCCAATCCATTAAGCTTCGGCATATTGATATCCAAAAGCAAAAGCTGTGGCTTAAACTGCCGAATCATAGCAAGTGTTTCCTCTCCGTCTGCTCCAACGCCACATAGCGTAAAACCATATTCCTCCCAAGGAATAATTTTTCTCAGGTAGGCCTGAAATAAAGCCTCATCGTCCGATGCCACACAACGAATTTTTTCATCCATCTTCGGTTTTCTCCTGTCGCCTTTTTAGTAATTTTACTGTCACTACCGTCCCTTTTCCTAGTTCACTTTGGATTGTAACACCGCACTCCGGTGAAAAATAAAGCTTAATCCGTGCATCTACGCTATATAAACCAAAATGCGATTTGGATTTTGTTCGTAAATGCCGAAGCGCTTCTTCATCCATACCTACGCCATCATCTGAAATTGTGAGATAAATATAATTTTCTTCTTCATTTCCCACCAGATATAGGGTTCCTCCTTCACTTTTTTCACGCAGCCCATGGTAAAGCGCATTTTCAATAATCGGCTGCAAAGTAAGTTTAGGAATTGTGTAAGGATAAAGTGCGTTTGGTACCTGTATAGAATACCGAAAAATATTGGAATGACGAAAGTTTTGAATCATTAGATAGTTGGTGCTCATTGTAATTTCCTGCCCAATAGTAACAATTTCTTCGCCATCGGAAAGCGCCGAACGATAAAAATCCGCTAATGCCTTTGTCGCCTCCATTGCTTCTTTACGCTGCTCCATAAATTCCATTACATAAATAGCATCCAATGCATTATACAGGAAATGCGGTTTAATTTGATCTTGCAGCAAAGAAAGTTGCAGCTCTCGCTTTTGCTCTTCCGATTGTTTTAAGTCTTCAAAAGAGATATTGACCTGCTTCACCATTTGAGAAAAATACCAATTCATATCCTCAATTTCATTATCACAATTCCTTTTGTGTTCTATCACAACACCAGAATCGATTCCTTCCATATGACGCATCCGGTTTGTCAGTTTTTCAATTGGAAGAGAAAGACGCCTTGAAAAAAAAACAATACATGCTGTCAGTGCCAAAAGTGTTAATCCTGAAACCCAAAAAACACTTTGATAAATCTGAGAGGACGTTGCCCGTAGTGCCGCATTATCCGTTATGCCTATCAAATACAAGTTATTTTGCGACAATGCGTTTATTGTAACGAAGCTATTTTCATATTCAAACGGCACATTGTCTTGGTAATTCCTTATTAAATCTGCAAAAATCTTCTGCGTGAGCAAGGATTTTTCTGTTGCAGAAATAACGGTTCCTTCTGCATTTATAACATAATAATGTGTGAATGCATCTTCTAGGGAAGAAAACAAATTCGACATAGATGTTTCCCTCAAATTTATATAAACATAACCAATTAATTCCGCATCTGACACACTGATAATCTTTTTGCCCAGCGTTAAAACTGGAGTATCCACCGTGTCTGTCAGATATTCCCGCTGTTCATATGGATACCAGATATCCTGCGTACTATATTGATAAATTGCTTTTTTAACAGTTTCAATTGCCTGTTCATTCCAAGCGTCTTTCATATGATAGCCCGTATAATGAAGTTCTAGATCTGGCCCACAAAGTCCAATGCTCCTGACATCCGGATATAAATAGAGATTGTTGTATAAAAGCTCCTGTATCTTTTTATCCTGCATATACTTTTCCAAACGGGAATCTGCCGGTTCCGTCAGTAAAGTTCTATTTTCATTTCTATTAAAATCATTCAAAATATTTAGTGCACAGGCTGGTAATTCATCCAAGACCGAGTTTATTTGCAGGGATAATATCACCGTTTGATCCTTGTATGAATTTTTTAATTGAGTATTATAAAATGTACTAATTAAGCGCATCAACAAAAAAGCTAATATAAAATAAGAACCTAAAAAGAGAGGAATAAAAAGAAGCAGCATCTTTTTACGAATTGATAGCTTTTTCATTGATTTCACCTCCTACAATAATCATGAATTAAAGACGTGGCAGCCAGCCGCGTCTTTTTCCATCTCAAAGCCGAAGCCGCTGGAATGGGAGAGTAAACGGCCAGACAGTGTTCCCCTTGGGCGAACCCGCCCGTAACGGAGTCCGTCAGCCGCCTCTCTCGTTCGCAGCATTCGATTTGCGCAGGTAGAGCCACTTTGTTGGGACAAGCTCTATGTTCCTCGTTTTTGCCTTCCTTTTTCATTATAGTAAAAACGCCCAAAAAGTCAAGAAAAGCCATCTGGTTTTTCTCGCGAACTAGTGCTATTCGCTTATATTTTACAAAATGGTAGCATATTCTTATACCCTTGCTATTACAAAAACTGCTATGATGAAAAAACCATTGGAAGGAGGATCATATTATGCATTCTTTTGTTTTCTCTGAAAAAACAAAGTTAATTTCTGGCGCAGGCTCACTTTCATTTGTTGGAAAAGAGCTTGCACAACGAGGAATTTTCAGAGCCCTTATCTTAACCGACAGCTTTTTAGGACAAAGTGACATTGTCAAGCGCCTTGAACAAATTTTAAACGTCTCTCAAATTCAAACTATTCTTGACACTTCCGTAAAACCGAATCCGCGGGATGTTGATTGCGAGGCCACTGCCCTTTTGGCACAGCAATTTCAAGCTCAGGCTATTGTTGCTTTAGGAGGCGGCAGCTCCATGGATCAAGGAAAAGCGGCTGCTGTCCTTTGCACCAATCACGGGTCAATTCAAGATTATGAGGAACGCGACCTCCCCTGTGCTCCTCTGCCGCTTTTTTGCATCCCCACCACCGCCGGCACCGGCAGCGAAGTAACTTACGTGGCTGTTATCACAGATACCAAACGACGTTTTAAAATGAGCATCCTGGATTCAGACAAGCTGTATCCGACGGTTGCCATATGTGACCCTGAACTGACGCTGTCTCTGCCCAAGGGACTTACTGCCAGCTGCGGCATGGATACGCTTACTCATGCTATTGAAGCCTTCACTGCAAAAGAAAGGAACCCTTTTTCAGATGCTTTAGCCTTAGAAGCCACAAAATTAGTAGGCGATTATCTCCTTACTGCTTATGAAAATGGATATAACCTTGAAGCCCGTGAAAAAATGCTCATAGCAAGCTCCATGGCAGGCATGGCCTTTATCAATTCCAATGTTGGCGCTGTTCACGCAATTGCCGAAACAATCGGCGCTTGGTACGATATTCCCCATGGTGTTGCCAATTCTATTTTCTTGCCCTATATCGTAGAATTTAATCAACTAACATGTGCCGAACGCTACCAAAAGCTTGCGCATTGTCTTCGCACTGAAAATTTGGTGCAAAAAATTCGGGAAATGAACCGAACGCTTTCCATTCCTCTTTATAACAAACTCGAAAAGGTTTGTATAGAGGATATTCCTATGCTGGCACAAAAAGCAGAGAAGAATTCCCTTTCACTGAGCAATGTTCGAACAATTACAGCAGAGGATTACCAGCATATTCTGCAAAAAGCTTATGGAGAAACGGAATGGTAAAAAAAAATCTACGTAAGTGTTTTGCCATTCTTCCGGCCGTTCCGGTTATGACCTTAGGAGTCGTGCTTTTTACAAAAGCCGGATGGGGAACTGATCCTTTCACCAGCTTTGAAATTGGTCTCTCCTTTGTTCTTTCCATTAGTCTTGGAAATGCAGCCCTGCTTTTTGAAGGTCTTTGCTTTTTTATATTCTTATTTTTGCGAAGAAATTATATTCATTTTGGAACTGCCGCTTTTTGTTTTGGAGCCGGGCCATGTCTGGATTTTTGGACTCTATTAGTGGAAAACCTATTTCCGGAACTAAATTTCTTAGGGAAGATTATCTGTTTCCTTTTAGGAAGTGTTTTTATTGTTATTTCTCTGGCTTACTATGTACAATTCCATTTTGGATATCAATCACTTGATATGCTTAGCATGTTAACAGCAGAACTTTGCCACAAAACTTATGGTTTTGGATTAACCGTTGTCTATCTTGTTCTAACGCTTCTGGCGCTTATTATGGGCGTTAAACCCGGAATTGGAACATTACTCTCTGCTGTTCTATTTGGAAAGCTGGTAAATATAGCCATGCCTGCTGTAAAATCACTTACAAAATGGATTTAACACAATAACATTATGACAGAAATAACAAAAATGTAGCAAATTCTTCTATTTTGTGGCGAATTCATAAGGGATGTACTATTTTATTGCATTACATTTTGAGTTTTTATGATAAAATATAATCAGTTTTTAGAGATTCTGTGTGGCCACACAGCTTTTTGTTTAAAAGCTATCATTGATTAACAAGTAACAGGAAAACATTTCGTTTGAATCAGCACTTGTTGCTAACAATGATATTATCTCTATAATATCACACTATAAACTATAAAAAGGAAGGAAAGCTATGAAAAAACAAAAACTCATCAGCCTGCTATTCGTTCTGCTATTGCTTTTATCATGCACTGCCTGTATGGAATCAGATAAAGCGTCATCCTCTTCCGAAAGCAGCAGTGACTCCACCTCCGGTGAAATAGATTACAATACTACTATTGAATACACTATCTGGGCCTTAACAATTGATGAAAGCTCGCAGTGTGGATTTGATGCTGGCGTAGCTGCGGCAAAAGAAAAATTCCCCAACGTAACATTAAATATTGAACCAGATCCTCAGGATGGCGATGTGAAAATTAAAACCCTTGCCGCTGCTGGAACTATGCCGGACTTTTATGTAACCAACAATGCATTGGTTCAAATTTTTAAAAAGTCAAATAACAATCAAGCAATTGATAAATGGATGGAGCAAACCGGTTTAATTAATCAAATGGATCGGGACTCGCTTGATGAATTATCAGACCCATTAGATGGGCATATTTATGGATTTTCTGGTGGATCTTCCGGCACCGTAGATTTAATCGCTAATATGGATTTGTTGGATTCTTTGGGAATCGATATGCCTACCAACTACAATGAGTTTCTTGATTTTATTCAAGCATGCCATTCCAATAATATTACCCCCGTTGCTGATTCCTTCAAGGAAGGATTTCAAACTGCACTATATTTTGATTTTGTACTTACACGCGAAGGATATAATCTGTGGGATATAGATAAAGGAACTATTTCTGCCACAGATGATGTGTTTGTTAAAGCTGCCGAAAAAGTTAAGGGGCTAGTGGATGCCGGAATGTTTTCTCCCTCAGCTTTTACTATTTCAGAAGAAGATGCCCGTCTTTCATTCTTAAATAATGAAGCTGCTATGTGCCGTTTGCCCGGAACCACTTGGACCGACTATTTTGATTCCCGCGCCGAAGGCAGAACCTTCAAACTGGTTGGATATCCTTTTCAGGATGAAGGCCAACCACAGGATACAGCAAATCGTGTTGGCGGCGGTGATCGCAACAACGGCTATGCTGTTTCTCCTACCGCAAAAGAATTAGATGTTGCAGCTACATGGCTTTGCTACTTCAGTGTTGGAAATGTTGAAGGCCTTTATAAAAACGGTTATACCACAGAAAAGCTTACCACTAATGATATTCAAGCTGAAAAGAAATCTGGACCTCTTTCTCAAGAATATTTCAATTTAAAGGTTGACTCCATCACCCCCATGCCTTGGGCTTGGAATCACGGCGATTCTTATGGTGTGATTTGTGAACAATGCAACAAATTTTTCACTGGAGACTATTCTGTTGAGGACTTTACAAAAGAAACAAATGAAATGATGCAGGAAATTCTTGCAGCAGATTAATTGTACTTTTCCTTTCAAACGGGGAGCTAAAAACTCCCCGTTTTTCCTTAGAAAGGCAGATGATTCAATTGAAAAAATTTAAAAACTACTCTTTAACCTTAATCCTTTTTGTAGCACCAACGCTTTTATTGTTTACAGTCCTGGTTGCTTATCCAATTGTAGAAGCGCTTTACGGCGGCATGCTCGACTGGGATGGAATTAGCTCCGGAACTTGGATTGGTTTTGAAAACTATAAAAAATTGTTTACTTCAAGCCTATTCCTGCTTTGCCAAAAAAATACACTGATTTATCTTGCAGTGATGTTAGGATATATGTTAATTATAGGCATGCTGGCAGCACTTTTATTGGTAGCCATTCGCTCTAAAATGCGCGATCTATTTCGATCCGCTTTTTTTCTTCCTGTCATCATTTCCTCTACGGTTGTTTGTCAAATGTGGTTAAGTATTTTTAATTTCGATTCCGGTCTTCTTAACAAAATATTTGAGATGTTAGGAGTTACTTACCGTCAGGAATGGCTTACAAATTCAAATACTGCAATATTAGTGGTTGCATTTGTAAGTGCATGGCAGTATATGGGGCTTGCATTTATGATGTACTACACTAACATTCGCTCTATTCCGGAAGAATATTTTGAAGCCGCTAAAATTGACGGTGCTTCGGTTTTACAAATGCATCGCCACATAACCTTCCCTATGCTGCAGGAAGCCTTACGCTTTTGTCTTGTTTTTGCAACCTCCACTGCTATCAACGCCTTTGATACAATTTTTATTATGACAAACGGAGGCCCCGGCGATTACACCAACACCTTAGCATATCTTATGTACAAAACAGCTTTTATTAGGGGAAAATATGGATACGGTTGTGCTGTAGCTGTGATTATTGTTATTGAATGTGAAATATTTTATTCCATTATCAATAAATTATTCAATCGCCACGATATATACAAGGAAAGGAGCTGTTAGCAATGCTTTATATTAGAAATAAATTAGCCAAACCTTTTATTTGGCTCTTCTTAATTCTTTTGGGATTGTTTAACCTTTATCCTTTTGTATATATGCTTTTAATGTCTCTAAAAACAAATGAAGAAATTATTCTCCATAATCCCTTTGGTCTTCCCAAATCTATTTATTTTGAAAATTATAAAAATGCTTGGAGCAAATTCAGCATCCCCATCTACTTTAAAAATAGTATAATTGTAACTTTCATTTCCGTTACCCTTACCGTACTTTTGGCATTATTATTTTCATATGCCACCGCTCGAATGCAATGGAAGTTCTCTAAAATCGCCAGATCTTATATCGCTTTTGGATTATTTGTGCCCATGCAAATAATTTTAATCCCTATGGTTATTTTAGTAAAAAAGTGGCATTTTGCTAATACTCATTTAGCATTAATTCTTCCCTACATAGCATTTCAACTTTCTTTTGCCTGTTTAATTATTTACGGATTTATGCGACAAATCCCTTATGAATTTGAGGAGGCAGCTTACATTGACGGTGCAGGCATTATACGCACCTTTTTTGCCATCATTTGCCCTCTTTTAGTTCCTGCTATCGCCGCCGCCTACCTTTACACTTTTATCGGTATATGGAATGAATTTACGATAGCACTCATTATGATTTCTAAAGAATCACTAAAAACGCTTCCTTTAGGCATGATTAACTTTCGAAATCAGAACTCTACTGACTGGGGCGGTATGGGTGCTGCAATGGTTATGGCTTCATTGCCTGCTATTATTTTATATGCTTTTCTGGGGGAGCAGCTTGAAAAGGCACTTGCAATTGGTGCTGGTATCAAAGGGTAATCTTATTAAAAGGAGCTTTTTATATGAATATTAATGGCTTAGATATTTCTTACATTCCATTTACAACCAGAGGTTCCTGGACCGTCGTAAATTATTTAAAATCCGATTATTATGTTTCCTACTTCGGAAGCTTCGGAGACGACGCACATAGTACTCAAGCTGATAAAACACCTTTTATTACTACACCTGGGCTCTATCTGCGTTCTGTAAAATCCAGCGTACAAGACTATAATATGGAAATCACACGCTTCACTCCACTCATAGATGGAAAACCTGTTGAATATTCGTTAGATTCCACTTTTAGCTGCATCAAGATTATTACATCTGCCGGAAACATCCAAATGACCTATCAGGATGACCAAACGCTGCTTATCAAAGGCGTCGGAAAAAATCTGGGACTATTAATGGAATATGCACTCGATGGCCGTATAGCTTACACGCTGCCGGTTCATTGTCCCGAGGGAACATACTATAAAATTCATCATACTTTTGGTTCCAGTCAGCATGATCGCTTTGGTCTCTATGTACAAAAAGGAAATATTTCTTCTGAATTAGAGTGGAACGACCATAGCCATTCGACTTGTACGAAATGCAATTATATTTGCAATGAAGACAATGGGGAATTTCTGCTTGCCATTCATGATATGGATCGCTATCAATGGCCCGAGCCCAAAGGTCCCTATGATTTTGAAGCTGCGGAAAAAAACATGAACGAAGCATTTCAAAAATTCCATCATAGTATGCCTGTATTACCTACGGAATACGATAAAATTAAAGAATTGATTGCTTACATCTTTTGGGGAGCCGTCGTCCGTCCTCTTGGGTTTTTAAAGCGGGATACGGTTCTTATTACTAAAAATGTCGTTTGTTACACATGGGGATTTGAAGCCTGGCTCATTGCGCTGGGACTTTTTGAAACTGACTTTCAGTTGGCTTACGATCAACTATTAACACTTTTTGACAGTCAAAATGACATCGGCGGAATTCCTCATATGATTGGAGACACACTGCAAGACTTCAACCATCAAATGCCTCCAAACATCGGCTACATTGTTGGTAAAATGATGGAACGTTATAATTTCTCCCGAAAGCAATTAGATGAGCTTTACGAAAAAATATCTCGTTACACTTGGTATTTTCTTAATTATTGTGATAGCGATCAAAATGGCCTCTGTGAATACATGCATGGCAATGATGCATGCAACGATGATGATATTATCTTTGCAGCTGATAATGGTGTTACCTCTCCTGATCTTTCAACTTATATGATACTTCAAATGGACACTCTGGCTAAAATCGCCACAAAGCTTGGGCGTTGGAGAGAGGCCTCTATGTGGGAAAAGTTGTCCGCTAAAATGGTTAATACTTTGGTGGAAACATTATTTGATCCTAAAACACACCTCCCATTTGCCTTAAATACTTATACAAAGAAAAGAATTGATGGGGCCACTCCTTTGTTGTTCACCCCTTTGATGCTGGGAAAAAGACTTCCTAAAGAATGCCGTGATGCTATTATTCACGAGTTAAAAACCAAAAAATATATTACACCATATGGCCTGGCCTCCGAAGCAATTGATAGCCCAACTTATGAAGCAAATGGATTTTTCCGCGGTCCTATTTGGTGGACTCAAACCCTCAGTACAGTAGATGGACTTTATAAATGTGGGGAACCAAAATTAGCTCGCCAGTTGGCTAAAGCTTATATGGATCTTTACAAAAATACCGAAAAAATGGCCGAGTGCTATAACGCGGAAACAGGCGAAGCATTAAAAAATTGCGGATATGTTTCCGGTTCTGCAACCTTCATGATTTTAGGACGTTTCTATTTGGATCCGCCTGTACAAGATTTCTCTGCCACTTAATCTCATGCGATTTTTCGGGGAAGATAGAAAGCAGCATGCTTTCTATCTTCCCCGAAGCTATTTTCTCCGATACAGCTAAAAAATTTCCGGAATTAACCGCTCACTCTGCCCTTCGCCTTATCTTTCATTGCTGTCATATAGGTTAAAAGAAGTATCAACAAAGACAGAATTTTAGCATTTTTAACCATTATATATCATTTTATTACTGCAAATCTCTTTGTTTTTGTGCTGCTATTTTTAAGCAACATATTTACTACAACCGGTTTAAGCTTGCAGTAAATAATATTTTAGGAGAAACTTATGAAATTAAAAAAATTCATTGATCTTTCCTGGGAAATAGGAAATGATACGCCCATTTATCCTGGGGACCCTGTTCCCTCTATCACGCCATTTTGTACAATGTCAAACTATGGGTACAATCTTTCTACCATAATAACGGGAACACAAACCGGCAGCCATATTGATGCGCCCTTTCATGTCTCTGATGCAGGGCTCACCGTAGAAAACCTTCCACTTTCTTTGTTTTGCGGAAAATCCGTATTGATCGACGTAAGTCAGAAAGGCGTTTGTGAGGAGATTACACCTCAAGATATTCTTCCCTATCAAAAGGCAATCAAACCCGGAACTATTCCATTATTTCGAACCGATTGGTGGAAATATGCCGGCACACCTCTTTTTACACAACATCCTTTCTTAAATCGGGATAGTGGAGCACTGCTAATTGAATTGGGCGTTTCCTTTTTCGCCATTGATACTTTAAACGCCGATAAATCCGAAGGAAATTTCTTTCCAGTGCATGATATGTTTGCCAAGCATGGATATGTTATTGGCGAAAACATGTGTCATTTTGATAAAATTGATTTTTCTTCTATTCTATTTGCCGCTTTTCCATTACATCTAAAAGGTTGTGATGGATCTCCTGTTAGAGCGGTTGCTATGGAGTTAGAAGAATAAAAAACAAATCCACTGGTAACACCGATCGCACCAATTCCATACTTTGCGCCCAGCATATATTCACAAAGAGCTCCTGCAAAGGTTTGCAATGTAATCGGTACTCCGGATGGCATGGGAATTGCCGCTTGAGAAAGAACAATAACCACCGTTGCAAACATCGCGCATAACACTATTTTTTGTTGTTTCTTTTTTCATTTCTAAACTCCTCTCACACTTACATCTCCGGAGGACAATACTTGCCGTTCTCTATCCTGAATTCCGGTGCCGTCAAGAATTATGCGCAAAAAGGTTTGCAGACTCCGGCTGAATGAAGTCAGCCGGCAATAGGGACGCCGTTCAAAGCCGCCTCCAGATGGTTCATATTCATGTGCTTCTTGTTGCCCCATTGGGTTCCAGCCACGTGGCGAAGCCTCGCGCAGACCAGCATCAGCGCAGAGTTCCCATCGGGGAACGTTCCCGCCACACGTGTCCTGCGGCGGATCTCACGGTTCAGCCGCTCGATCACATTGTTGGTGCGGATACGCGTCCAGTGCTCGCCGGGAAAATCACAGCAGGTCAGCGTCTCCTCGATGCCGTCCTCGACCTTCTTGGCAGCCTCCTTCAGCTTCATCGCTCTCAGCTCGGCAACAACAACCTTTGCCTTCTCGCGGGAGGCTTTCTTGTTCTCCTGCGCGTGGATCGCCTTGAGCAGTTTCGCTACAATTTTGACCTTTGATTTTGGCACAACAGAGAAAACATTGCGGTAGAAATGCACGGTGCAGCGCTGGTATTTGGCATCTGGGAATACTTCGCCCGTGGCCTCCAGCATCCCCATGCACTTGTCGCCGACGATGAGCTTTACGCCGTCTAGACCCCGCCCGCGCAGCCGCTGGAAAAAGCCGACCCAGCTGGCCTTGTCCTCTTTCATCCCCTCGGCAGCGCCCGTAACCTCACGGAAACCGTCCTCATTCACGGTAATTGCCGCCAGAATGGCGGCATTTTCGTATTCTCCGCCCCAGTTGCGGCGCAGGCAGATGCCGTCCACATAGACATATGGATAGCGTCCGCCCTGCAAAGGCCGGTTCCGCCAGTCTTCAATGCGGACGCAGGCTTTCTTGTTCAGTTCGCTGACGGTGGCAGGCGAGACCTTGCTGTCCCACAGGGCTTCGGTGATGTCCTCCACACGACGCACGGAAACGCCTGCCAGATACATTTCAATGAGGGCCTCCTCCACGCTGCTCTCCCGGCGGCGATACCGCTGCTCGATGACGGCCGTCTCGAAGGATACGCCCTTGCGCCGCGGCATATGGAGCGTGACATCGCCGGAGGTCGTGGTGAGGTTCCGGTCATAGTGGCCGCTGCGGCAGCCCTGACGGGCCTCGCTGCGCCCGCAGCGGGCCGCCTGCGTCAGGGACTCCGCCTCCTTTTCCAGCAGCTCGTTCAGGGTTTCTTCCACGCTGCTTCAGACCAATTCCTTGATCTGCCCCTTGATTACTTCCTCGTTCAGCTGTACAATTTTCTCGGACATCGTTTGCTGTCTCCTTTCGAATGTTTGTGTGGTGACTTCATTCTACCAGAGCCTGCAAGCGATGTCTTCTTTTATCCTCTTTTCAATTTGCGCAACTTATCTTACCTTATCTATCCGTAAACGGGCATCAGCCGTTTTTATCGAGTGCATACAAATTTGTTGGATTGTTATTCTCAACTCGCTTCGCTCGACGCTTGAAGCGAAAGCTTTTTCACCGGGTTCCTCCACCGGCATAGCCGATGGTTTTCGGGATACAAAAAGAGCTCCGATATCCCGTTTTGACACGGATATCGGAGCTTTTTATGCGCTACTTTTCAATTTCTCAAGGCGAAAGACGATCTGCCGGCGCTTATCGGCGTCCCGCTCCGCCTCCCGCAGAGCGTCCGCCGCCGCCACTTCTTCCGCCACCGGAAGGTCTGCCGCCACCAAAGCCGCCGGAAGGACGTCCGCCACCCGAAGGCCGACCGCCGCCAAAGCCGCCAAACCCGCCAGGTCCATGCGGCGGTCTAGGTGGTGGAGGGCCGCGGAATCCGGGCCCGCCGAACCCGCCCATCGGAGGAGGCGGAGGAGGAGGCCTGTGCGAAAATCCGACCGGGCCACGATATCCGCCGCGATACCGACGCCTTGGACGGAAAAGCAACCGCAAAACGATCAAAATCAGCAAGATGATCAGCACGGTCCGCCAAATACTTTGCCGCAAAAAACGCCACACACTCTGGATGAAGGACGGCCTGTTTTCCTTCGGCGAAGTCACCGGCGAATTTTGATTTCCGGAAACAATCGCAGAAGACGATTGGGATGACGTCACGCCGCCAATTGCTTCCATTCGCTCCAAAACAGCCTCAAATGTACTTTTGACCCCGGCATCATATGACTTTTTTGCAAAATCCGGTTCTAAATACTGATACAAGAGGTCGCTGATTGCCGAATCGGAAAATTGCTTGGTCAGTCCTGCACCCTGCAAGGCGTAGTAATCATCATCCCCGATGGAAAGCAACAGAAGAAACCCATTGTTTTTTTCTGCCGAACCAATCCCCCACGCAGAAAACAAATCATAGGCGTAATCTGAGATTTCTTCCCCATTCAGGGAATCCACGGTTACCACCACGATCTGCGCGCCGGTTTCCTGATAGAGGACATCATTTTTCTGCACAATTTCAGATTTTGTTTCCTCACTGAGCACGCCGGCATAATCCGCTACATAAAACTCCGTCGTCGGATCCGGGACACTTGCCTTCGCAAAAACCAAACCGCCTCCAGAAAAAGCAAAAAGCAGCACAAGACAGAACGCAAGCGCGCCTGCCCCGACCTTTCTGATTCTATTCATCCGCATCGCCTCTTTTCACAGCTACCGTTTTCCGTCTTCAATAAATCGGATCCAATTTTTCAACGCCCAGAAGATTTGCCAGGAGTCCGCCCGGAAAAGCCCGAAGCGGCCCTTTGTTAAACCGCTCAGCTGCATCATTATAGGCATCCCGGCGCTGCATGGAAATGCGTTCCACGCGATCTCCGTTTCCGGCAATCTCCGCATACAGCCGCTCCACTTTTTCCAGATCTGTCGCATCCAAATTCGGCTCCGCTTTGAGTTGGGTATAGAGCGCCTCCGCGCTCTTAATCAGCTTCTGGTTCGCCGTATACTGTTCCGCAGGCTGTCCGGATGTCTCCGACTGATGCAGCAAGGTTTCTGCCGTCTGGCAAACCGCCGCGTCTTTTCCCAGGTACTGGTTTCCCAGCTCTACCAGCTGTCCTGTGCAAGTTTCGCAGACCGACATATATTCCGACACATCTCCGAGACCATCTGTCCCGGTATGATACAAATCCTGTACATCATCGGAAAGCTTTTGCAGGGAACAGCAGCTGCCGCCCAGGATCGATCCGATGATGAACACAACCATAACCGCGACCGCAAAGCCCCGGTTCCGCAACAGCTTCATTCCTTTCACCTCGGTTCAGCGGTTATTTTCGGACCTCCAGCAGTTTTTGTTTGAGCTCGCCCTCAATCCGGCCCAGTTCTGCTTCTGCTTCACGCCGCTTGGTACGCCCGTCCTCCTGAATTTTGGCAACCTCATCGAGCGTGTCAATCAGCGCACGGTTGGTATTCTGCAGCGTTTCAATATCCACAACGCCGCGCTCGGACTCTTTCGCCGTCTCGATCGTGCCCATTTTGAGCATCTCTGCATTTTTTTGCAGAAACGCATTGGTCATATCGGTCACCTCGCGCTGTGCCCGGATCGCCTGCTGCGAATGCTCAAGACCCAGCGCCAGCACCATCTGGCTCTTCCAGAGCGGAATGGTATTGACGATCGTCGACTGGATCTTCTCCGCCATCAGCTTATCGTTATTCTGAACCAGGCGGATCTGCGGGGCAGTTTGGATGGAGACCATCCGGGTAAGCTCCAGGTCGTGCAGCTTTTTCTCAAAGCTGTCGCACATTGCCGCGAGATCGCTTGCTGCCTGCGCATCTTCCGGCAAGCCTGTCTGTTTTGCCTTTTCCTGCCGTTCTACCAGTGCACCGCTCCGGGTTTCTTCCAGCTTGCGCTTTCCGGCCAGGATATAAAGAGAAAGCTCTTTAAAATACGTCAGATTCATCTCGTACATCTTATCCAGCATGGCAATATCCTTCATCAGCTGGATCTGATGGTTTTCGAGTACGTCTACGATCCGGCCAACGCTGACTTCGGCCTTCTCGTATTTTGTTTTCATCGCGTCGAGCTTGTTTCCAGCCCGTTTGAAAATTCCCAAAAAGCCTTTTTCTTCTTCCGCAGAAAAGCCTTTGAGTTCTGTCACCAGGCCGGTAATTGCCTCTCCGATTTCTCCCAAATCTTTTGTCCGCACATTTTGCAGCGCGGTCTCGGAAAATCCGGCGACTTTCTGCTGTGCCGCCGAACCGTAATTGAGAATCTGGCTCGTGTTAGAGAGGTCAATCTTTTCAGAAAAGGCCGCTACCATCTGTTTCTCTTCCGGCGTCAGCGTGCTCTCGTCAAATTTTACTGCCGTTGCGTCCCGATCCTTTTCCGCTTTTGCCGTGGGATCCAACACCAATTCCGGCGTTTCTGCGTTGTCCAGTGTCAATTTAATCTCGTCCATGGGGATCCTCCTTTTGTTCGGTTTCGTCGAGAAGGCCCTCCTGCCGGAGCATACCTTCCAAAACGGTAATATCTGTTGAAATATCCAGTGCCTCATCCTGGAATAAGGCGTCAAGCTGCTTTTCAA
The DNA here is from genome assembly GCF_014384705.1 of Yeguia hominis. GTDB lineage: Bacteria > Bacillota > Clostridia > Oscillospirales > Acutalibacteraceae > Yeguia > Yeguia hominis. The sequence continues at coordinate 32,896 of NZ_JACRSN010000016.1, forward strand.
AGGCGATCACAATGGTGTGCATCATGCCCTCAATATGAAACATCGTTGTGGAGATGTTTTCGCCTTCAATTCCCTGACGGCTCAGCTTATAATACGAATTCAAAAGCTTCAGGGTCACGGGAAGATAGTACTGCATAAAGCGATGGATTTGCCTGGATTTTTTCGGATTTTCTGCAACAAAATCAAAAATTTTCCGGCAAGTTTCCTCCATCCGGTCCATCTCTGCCGAAAGCGTCTCATCTTCTATGGCATCGTTGGCCAGACGAAGCTGCTGCAGATAGGCATATCCTTCCGCAATCATCCGGTCGACTTCCGGATCTCCGGTGTGAACTGCCGGTTGTTCCGGCTGCTCCGGTTCCGGTTCAATCGGAACATAGGTGACCGCCCCGCGGAAGATTTTTGACGAAATCCATCCCAAGAGCACCGACAGCGCTGCAACCAGCAAAACCTGATACCAGGTGTAAAGCGGAAACAGAAGTGCATAAAACACCCAAACCACACCCACCGTATAAAACGGCGCCGGAGACTTTTTTCGAACCGCGCGCATTCCTTCCGGCGGTTCGGGAGTTTTTTTCTTTGCCGGTTTGACCGTGCGTGCTTTCGCCTCATAAACCGGCGGCGCGCTTTGCGGATATTCCGATGCTGCGCCGTATGAGCCCGTATCCCCACGCGGAACAGAAGCTGCAGGGCCAGAGGACGTATTGTCGGGTTGGCTTTGGTTCTGCGCACGATTTGTTTGTGCCCGAACCTGTTCTTCCACATGGTTCTTTACAGCGTTCACCGTCTGGTACACCTGTGAGGATTGTACCGTTTCACGTACATGAAGCTGCTCATCAAGATACGTTCCCATATTCTTAGCCGTCCGGTAAACCCGGGACGATTCCAGCTCGTTTTCGATCCCTTTTTCGAGATCCTTCCAGAAATCCATACGTCGCTCCTTCCTGCAGTTTTGGGCGTGTTCTTTGCTTTTTTATTGTACCCGATTTCCAGATAACGGTCAAGCAAATGCCCCCGGGAATCCGAACAAAATACAAAAACGGCGCGTCCTAAAGGACACGCCGCTTTTTCAGCAAATCAATTTTGCTTATTCAGCATCTGTTGCTTCTGCCTCTTCGCCGGCATCTTCCAGAAGTGCGCGGATCGAAAGGCTGACACGCTTTTTATCAAAATCAATATCTGTGATTTTGACCTTGACCGTCTCGCCGACCTTCAGGACATCCTGCGGCTTTTCAATCCGGCGATCTGCGATCTGAGAGATATGGATCAGGCCATCGATGCCCGGAAGGATCCGTGCAAACGCACCAAACGTCGTCATACCGACAACCGTTGCGTCGCAGACTGTTCCGACCGGATAATCGCGTTTCAGGATCTCCCAGGGATTGTCTTCCATGCGGCGGTATCCGAGAGAAATCTTTTCTTTTTCGCGGTCAAAGCCCTTGACGTAAACCGTAACGGTATCGCCGACATTGACAACCTCGGACGGATGCTTGATCCGGCTCCAGGAAAGCTCGGAAATATGGATCATGCCGTCGATTCCGCCGAGATCCACAAACGCACCGTAAGAGGTCAGCGATTTCACCACGCCGGTGTACTCTTTGCCCTCTTCTACGGTTTCCCAGAATTTCTCAGCCAACGCCTTGCGCTCATCGCGAAGCACCGAACGGATCGATCCGACGGCACGGCGGCGCTGACGGTTGACTTCGATGATGCGAAGTTTGACTTCCTGATGCAGGAGATCCTCAAGCGGATCGTTTCTCGAAGCAGTCGCCTGAGAAGCCGGCACAAAGACGCGGATGCCTTCGGTGACGACGATCAAACCGCCTTTGATGACTTCGGTAACGGTTCCGGTCAGGACTTCTTTGCTTTCCTCTGCAGCTGCGATAACTTCCCAGCCGTGGATTGCATCGAGACGTTTTTTGGAAAGCATAATGGTGCCTTCCTGGTCGTTTGTGCGCATGATGAGCAAATCCATCTCATCGCCAACTTTGACAAGATCTTCCGGTTTTGCCGACGGATCGTTCGAAAGCTCCGCAGCAGGAATAAATCCAGCCTGCTTTCTGCCGACGTCTACATAAACCTCTGTTGGAGAAACGCCGACGACTACACCGTGTACTCTCTCGTCTGTATTCAAACTTTTCAGAGATTCCTCCAGCATTTCCTCAAAATTGGGATCACCGGTCTCCGCCGGATTCTGAATGGTGTCTTCAATAATTTCTGCCATGGTAACTAGGACCTCCTTTATTATGTCTGCGGGCGTAGATGCGCCGGCAGTTACCCCCACAAAGTGTGCCGTACGCAACGCTTCCACCGGAAGCTCGTCCGCAGTTTCGACCAGATCAGTCTTGCAAAACGCCGCGCAAACATCCCGCAATTTTGCGGTATTCGAACTATGATGTCCGCCAATGACGATCATCTGGTCGGCGCGTTTTGCCAACTCTACCGCCTCCGTTTGACGCAAAGCAGTAGCATTACATATTGTATCAAAAGTTGCGGCATTTGTACATACCTTTTTAATATTTTGGAGACATTTTTTCCATTCTGAGACGTTAAATGTTGTCTGCGCAACTACAGAAATGGATTTTTGCCCCCATTCCGGGTGGTTTGCAAGCAAAACTCCCAATTCTTCTGCATTTTTAAAGACGAACCAGCCGCGGATTTCCCCCGCTATCGGAAGCACATGTCCGCAAATTCCACGGACTTCCGGATGATTTTCGTCTCCTGCAATTAGCAAAATCCGGCCTTTGCGGGACTCTTCCCATGCAATCCGGTGAAGCTTTGCAACAAACGGACAGGTTGCATCCACGCAGTCCAGCCCACGCGTACGGATCTCTTCAAACACGGCCGCCGGTACGCCGTGCGACCGAATCACCACCGTGCCGCCGGAGGGAACCTCTTCTGGCGTATCGACAATTCCGCACCCCTGCATTTCCAGCTTTCGCACAAGCTGCGGATTGTGAATAATCGGCCCTAATGTATAAACCCGTCTGCCCTCCTGCAAAAGCTTGGATACCATTTCGACAGCCCGATCTACGCCAAAACAAAATCCCGCAGTTTTTGCAACTTCTATTTTCAAGTTTCGTCCTCCAAAAGCCTTTGAATTCGCCCGGTAATTTCTGCCCGCGCCTGCTCAACCGCCTGTTTCCCATAGCGTCCCGCCGGAAAAACAAACGGTTCGCCAAACCGGATTTCGATTCGCTTAAAAAGCCGGACGCGTCCTTTGCACCGGATACACGCCGGAAGAACCGACGCACCCGAACGCAACGCCAGAAAGGCGGCTCCGGGCAGCGCAGAAAACGGCTCACAATCTGACACACACCGTCCCTGCGGAAACACGCCGAGAACGGCTTCGGATTTCAAAAGCGACAGCGCCGTCCGCAAAGAAGTCAAGTCGCTGCTTTCCCGGTTTACCGGAAAAGCCCCCAGCCGGTAAAGCAGCCCTCTGGCAAGTTTACCATGCTCGTCAAACAGCTCGGATTTGGCCATGTACCGGATTGGTCTGGGGCAGCCCATCGCCAGAAACAACGGATCACATACACTGCGGTGATTGCTCAAAAGCAAGACCGCGCCGCTTTGCGGAATCCGCTGCGCGCCGTCAATCCGAATCCGAAACAGGGCTCTGGAAATTGTCCCCAGAATTTTCAGCCCTGCTGTGTAGAGCATAGATCGCCTTTCTCAAAATCCGCTAGATCCCGTTCCCGCAGCGCGGCAATCCGTTCCATCAGCATACGGCTTGCACGCCGGTATTCCGCGCTGGTTCCTTCTATAATTCCCAGCTGCTCCGGCAGAATCACTTCTCCATAGGAAATGCACACCTTGCGAAACGGCTTGATTTTTCCGCCGCCTTTTGCCGTAATACAGACCGGAACAATCGGCGCATGATTCTGATACGCCAGCATCACCGCTCCGGTTTTCGGGCGCAGCAACTCTCCGGTTTTGGAGCGCGTTCCCTCGATAAAAATTCCCAATGTCTTTTCTTCCTGAAGGATCTGTTCTGCGGTTCCCAGCGCATTTCGGTCTCCCGTTCCGCGCTCTACCGGAAAGGCGCCCAACCCGCGAAGCAGCCAGCGAAGGAAGCGGTTGCGAAACAACTCCGCCTTCGCCATATAATAGACCTGCCGCTCCTGCGCCACGCCGAGATACAGCGGATCATTGAGCGAAAAGTGGTTGCTGCAAAGGACCATCCTGCCCTCCGGAAGCGGACCCGCACGCCGGATCACCAGCGGCGAAAAAATTGCATAAATGACCGGAATCACGACTTTTGCAAACCGGTACAGCGGCGTCATTTTTGTTTTCACAGATATCCCTTCTCTTCTTCTGCTGTTTCTTCTGCTTTCTGATTATACAAAACAATTATGAATAAATCTACCGGCCACGCCAGAGATCAGGCAGTTTTTTCACGGATAATCGCGACCAAACGGTCTACTACCTCGTCAAAGGACAGCTCGCTCGTATCGAGCAGCACCGCATCCGGAGCCGCCTTGAGCGGTGCAATTTCCCGGTTCATATCCTGCTCATCCCGCTGCCGAATCTCCTGCAGCACAGTTTCATATTCCGCAGGCGTTCCTTTCTCCTGAAGCTCTGCGCACCGGCGACGCGCACGCTCCTCCGGAGACGCCGTCAAAAACACCTTGACCTGCGCGTCCGGCAACACGACCGTCCCGATATCGCGTCCGTCCATCAGGACATTGTTTTTCAGCGCCATATCCCGCTGCAGCTGAAACAGCAGCTTCCGCACTGCCGGCACCGCAGAAACCCGCGACGCCGCCATCGAAACCTCCGGTGTCCGGATTTTCCCGGTCACGTCATCTCCGCACAAAAACACATGCTGCCCGTCCGGCTGAAACGCAAGCTCCACCGTAATCTCACCCTGCTGCGCTACCGCTGCAATATCTTCAGGACAGGTAAAATTCACTCCATGCTCCTGCATATAAAGCCCCACCGCACGGTACAACGCGCCCGTATCCGCGTAAAGATATCCCAACTTTTTTGCAGCGCTGCGCGCTACCGAACTTTTGCCGGCTCCGGCCGGCCCGTCAATTGCAACTGCTATCATTTTGCTCAAACCTCACTTTATCAATTATAGAATCCGCATTTCAGATGCATTTATCCGACCGCGGCGGAAATTCCCGCCGCCCTTCCGGTCGAAAATGCAATCTGCAGATTGAAGCCGCCTGTGTAGGCGTCCACATCCAGGACTTCACCCGCAAAATACAGGCCGGGCAACCATTTGGACTCCATCGTTTTCGGCTGAACTTCCCGCACAGAGACACCGCCTGCCGTCACAATGGCCTCTGCGATCGGACGGAATCCTTCCGCTACGACTTCGAAGGATTTCATCAGCGCCGCCAGACGCTGCCGCTGCGCTCTGGTCACAGAATGGCATTTTTCATGCGGTTCCATCTCCGCACGCCGCATCATAACCGGAACCATTTTCCGCGGAAGCAGCCCTTCTAAAACATGCTGAAAATCGCGGTTTTTCTGCTGTGAAAAATCCCGCACCAGACGCGCGTCCAGCTTTTCCGGAGAGAGCGCCGGCTTGAGATCTATCCGGAAGACGTATCGTCCCGGTTCCATATCGCGGATATGGCTGCCCGCACTCAAAATGACCGGGCCAGAAAGCCCGAAGTGCGTGAACAGCAGTTCCCCGAAATCCTCATACAGTACCCGATCTTTCTGCCGGTCGTAAACCTGCACCGCACAGTTCCGCAGGGAGAGTCCCTGCATCTGCGCACAATCCGTCCCCTCGCAAACGATCGGAACAAGAGAAGGACGCAGCGGAAGGATGGTATGCCCCGCCTGCTGTGCAAGCCGGTACCCCATTCCGTCAGATCCGGTTCCGGGATAGGACATTCCGCCGCAGGCAACGATAACGCGATCTGCCGGATATCGCGTTTCCGACGCACCCAGAACACCGCGCAGCTTTCCCTCTTCTATCCAAAGCGCCTGTACCGCTTCCTGCCGGATGCAGACCCCCGTGCGCCGCACATATCCTGCCAGCGCATCGACGATATCGACCGCCCGATCGGACACCGGAAACACCCGGTTTCCACGTTCTATTTTGAGCGGGACGCCGCATTGCTCGAAAAAAGCAATCGTATCGTCCGGGCAGAACTGGGAAACGGCGCTATACAAAAAGCGCCCGTTCGTCACAACATTCGAGATAACCTCCTGCGCCGTGCAGTGATTGGTCACATTGCACCGACCCTTGCCCGTAATCATCAGCTTTCGTCCCGGACGGGTATTTTTTTCTAAAAGGAGTACCCGCGCGCCGTTCTCCGCCGCGGTTCCGGCCGCCATCATCCCTGCGGCTCCGGCGCCTACAACAATCAGATCATATCCGCTCAATTTGTTTTCTCATCCACCTTTTCGTACACACCGTATTCGTCCCAAATGGTCTCCAGGCGGCGGAACATTTCTGCCACGTCTGCTTTCCGCCGAATGGCTGTTGCAACAATAAACGCATTTAAAAGGCTCAGCGGTGCTACCAGAGAATCCACAAAGGAAGCAATCCCGCTGCGGGCAAGCAATAAAAAGTCTGCCGCTTCTGCAATCGGCGAGACCGGGCTGTCTGTAATTGCAATGCATTTTGCGCCGACATCCGAAGCAAAGCGCATGGCTTTGACCACTTTTTTGGAATAACGCGGGAAACTAATTCCAATCACGGCGTCGCCTTTCCCGATCCGGATCATCTGCTCGAAAATCTCCGCCTCACTGGCGACATTCAGGTGATGTACATCATCTAAAATCAGGCCAAAATAATAGGAAAGAAACGTCGCCAGCGCAGAGGAACTCCGCGTACCGACAACATAAACCTTCTCCGCAGAGACAACGGCATCTACTGCACGGTCAAAGTCCTCATGTGAGACCTCTTCCATCGCGCGCCGAATCATATCGATATCCTGGTTGAACACGGCATCCAAAAGACTTTCCGGCGCGATGGTCCGCGCGGTAATCTCCAGGCGCTGCACACTGGTCAGCTTGTTACGGATCATCTCCTGAATGGCTCTTTGCAACGCCGGATATCCGGAATATCCGAGTTCTGCAGCAAACCGGACGACTGTCGATTCGCTCACGCCAACCGTATTCCCCAATTTTACAGCCGTCATAAACGCCACTTCGTCGTAGTGCTTCAAAATATACTGTGCAATCAGCTTTTGTCCCTTCGAAAAGCCGCCCATGTTTTCATGGATCCGCTCTGAAAGCTGACTGTTCATAATCATCCTTCTTTCCTGCCTGTCCTGCATCGAAAATGCGAACCAGCTTTTACTCTTCATCCATCTTAAAGCGGAATCCTGCAAAAAGCAAGGCTTTTTTGCGACTTAGCCCCAATTTTTGCAGGATTTTATTTTAATTATGCATTTTTGAAGTCCGCCTCGTTTTTCTAAAGCAATAAGTCTTGAACCTATTTTGGAAAGCGACTATAATAACAGATAGAATTTCACCACAAAAAAGGAGAACGGCAGCTATGAATATCGTGGTCATTGATGGACAAGGCGGGAAAATCGGCAGTCTTGTGATCGAGCAGCTCAAAAAGAAATTACCCGGCCAGACACTCACCGCCATTGGCACCAACACGGCCGCTACCGCAGCCATGCTCCGCGCCGGCGCGGATTTTGCCGCAACAGGAGAAAATCCGGTCATCGTCAATGCCGCCGACGCCGACATCATTATCGGGACGATCGGCATTGTTGTTTCCAATGCCCTGCTCGGTGAAATCACTCCGGCTATGGCACATGCAGTCGGCAGCAGCCGGGCACAAAAGGTGCTGATTCCGGTAAACCGCTGCCATACCTTTGTTGCCGGCGTCCAGGATCTCCCACTCGCCGACTATGCGGCCGATGCTGCCGCAAAAGTGTTGGAACTGGCCTCTGCCCGGGAGAGCTAAGCATCAAGCGCTAAGAATCGCGGGCAGTAAGACCGGCAAATTGGGTTTCACCGGACATGCACGGGTTGGCGGGTTTCATCTGCATTGTGCAGCGATCCGATATGGCGACCGTGTAATCCGCCATACTGGAAACCAGGCCGGTTCGGGCTGACTTTTGTATCCGCATGAATACTTCGTTTATCCAGATCAGAATCCCCGTATCCTGGACGATTCTGCCGTCCATTGTTTTTGCAAGCAAATAAGCGCCCGGAAGGAGTCTGCCTTCCGGGCGCTTTCTCTCTGTAGAGTCGCTTATTCGCAAATTGTTCCAAAAGCCTTCTTTTCTGCCGACTGAATCGTCTGCCGCATCAAGCTGACAATGGTCATTGGCCCAACACCGCCCGGAACCGGCGTATACGCACTGGATTTCGGCGCCGCCTGTTCCAGATCAATATCGCCGATATTGCCCGGGTTATAGCCGGCATCTACCAGCACTGCCCCGTCTTTGACCCACTCGGCTTTTACAAATTTCGGCTTTCCAACCGCAGCAACCACAATATCTGCTCGACGCACAATTTCCGGCAGGTTTTTGGTTCTGGAATGACAGATTGTAACCGTGGCATCCGCATTTAACAGCAGCATTGCAACCGGTTTTCCGAGGATCGGGCTGCGTCCAATGACAACCGCCTCCTTGCCTGCAATCTCAATTCCGTAATACTCCAAAATGGACATGATTGAGAGCGGCGTCGCCGATTTATAGGCATCCAGGTGCATGGTCATCGCGCCGAAACTCGCTGTATTGACGCCGTCGACATCCTTTTCCAGCGCAATGGCATTGAAGCACGCCTGTTCATCGATCTGCGCCGGAACCGGATGCTGCAACAGGATTCCGCAAACATCGTCATCTGCATTCAGCGCTTCAATAACCCGAATCAATTCCTCTGTCGTAGTCTCTCCGGAAAGTTCAACCTTTCTCGAATCGATGCCCACCCGTTTGCAGGCGTTTCCCTTCATTCGGACATACGTCACCGACGCCGGGTTATCCCCAACTAAAATCGTTGCAAGGACCGGAACTCTTCCTGTCTTGGCAATGACTTTTTTGGCGCGCTCCGCCAATTCCGCTTCCATTTTCTTTGCAAGCGCCTTTCCATCCAGCACAAACGGTTCTGCCATATCTCAACCTCCATTTTTTCTCTTCCGCAGGCACAGGGCCTCGAAATTTTTCCGCTCTGAACGTATTATATAACACAACGCTGCGGTTGACAATGTCGGAATTGGTTTTCCCGGCATTCATCTGACCGCAGCGCAGTTCAGTGCAAAAATTTATGCAATTTCCCCTGCAGACGCCGGCAATAGAGAACCACCACGCCAAACAGTGCAGAGTCATAGAGCACAAACACAACGTTTCCAAGCAGCAAAAGCAGCAGCGGAATTGACACGCCGAACATCATAAAATCTTCCTGCGGCACCATCAAAACTGTTACCGCAAGCAGATAATCCGCAATCATCGCCGCATTAAAAATCAGGAGTTTGGCTCCCCAGCAAAGCCATTTTCGAGGGATCCGATCCAGCGTTGCCTTGAGAACCGGATAATATCCAAAAAACAGGACAAACATCAGCGCTGCTTCTTTGTCTGAAACAAACAGCAAAGAAAGCACCGATACCACCGCATAGGTCAGCCAGGCCCACTTTGCGCAGAGTTCCAGCACAATTGCCATCAGAAACATTCCGGCAAGCGCCGGAAGCGCAATCGTTGCAATCTGAACAACACCCGCAAGCAGCATCAAAACCATACACAGCGCTGCGATTACCCCGCAGAACGCTACCGCCATCGTTTTTCGCATCATGAATCACCTGCGATCAGCAGCAGGGGATTAAATCCCCGCCCATACATTCACAGCAGCAATCCGCGCAAAGCAGCGACGAACAGACGTCGCAGGCGGAACAGCTGCCATTTTGCTGCACGTTTGGATTGTAGCCGCCATAGCCGCGGTACGGACCGGCCGTTCCATTGCGCTGATTGGTTGCCTGGTTCATTGCAGCGCGGTATTCCATATTGGAAGGATCCATCTGGCACGCCCGGACAAAATGGTTGTACGCCTCATCAAGCCAGCCCCGTTTATAGAGGATCGTTCCCTTCAGGAAGAACCATTCTGCATTTCGGCGATCCACCGGAACGCCGTTTAGGATCTGTTCGGCATCCGCAATTCGGTTTTCCATAATCAGGCTGCGGACATCGTGATATTCCGAACTGGTATTTGCATAGGCATTATAATACGAACTGCCGCCCGGCTGTTGGCCGGCTTTGCGCTTTTTGCGCTCATCAACAATCGCGTCATATGCCTCGTTGATTTCCTTCATCTTTTCTCCGGCAAGATCCGCAATCGGGCTTCCGGAATACTGATCGGGATGATACTTTTTGGCAAGCGCACGATAAGCTTCCTTGACCTGTTCATCTGTCGCAGTTGGAGAAACACCCAACACTTTATATGGATCCGACATGCATTTTCCCCTTCTTCTTATCCTTTGTAAACAAGCTTATCCGCTGCATTTCCGGCAGGCCTTTTGCCACGATATTTTCGATGATCGGCCCAAAACGGAGAAACTCCATAAGATTCATCGCCGTAACAGCCTGCCACAGAGATTCATTTAAGCTTTGATTGCAAAATTCCCTTGCCTTTGTCCAATCTGCCTCCGGGCTTTCCGCCGTCAGACGGAACCGCTGGACAAACGGATTATACGATCCGCTCTTTACATCCTTCCCCAGATCATCTGCGGCATCCATCAAATAGACCCAACGGCCGAGAAAATACCCAAACTGCGCGAAAACCCGCTTTTGGGATTCTTTCTGCACCGTCATGGCAAACAACTCCGAAAGCATCTGCGCGGTCGGATCGGCGGCGGCGTCCAGTGACGGCGTCTGTGCTTTTTCCGCTTCCGCCTGCCGTTTCATCATGGTTTGCACAAGCGCTTCCAACTGCGGATACGCACGCCGGACCTTCCGATGTGCCGCAGCCGCAAACGGCCAGACAGCAGCCGCCCGAAGTTTTCCAAAGCACCCGGCGTCTGTCAGGTCGTCCCGAATCTTCCAGTAGGCCGAAATCACAGAAAATGCAGCGGCCATTGCAAACGCCTCATCTCCGGCTGTACAGAAGGTACACTTTTTCAGCGGGTTGACCACACAGCGCATTCGCTGAAACCCAGGGCAATCCGGTGCGCCTGCAAGCTGCACCAAGGCCAAAAAGGTACCGTCATAGCTGAGCGCCATTCTGGCAATCGCGCCATACCGTTTTCCGATGCTTTTACAAAGCGCACAGTAGACGCCCCGATACTGCTCATATTCCCGCACAAGCAATTCCGCTTTCAGCGGACGAATATAACCGAACACAAAATCCGTCTCCAGTCCGTTTTGCAAGATTACAAATTCATTGTACTATACGTCTGCATTCTATTTCATTAACGATGTGTAAATTTTAGGAGGCAGAACCCACAAGCCGCCGATTTTTGCGCTGCTTTTCGGAGATCTGCCCCCACTATGACATTAAATAGATGAAAGATACTTTTTCAGATACTGGCCGGTATAGGATTTCTCCACCTTTGCAACCTGTTCCGGCGTTCCGGTTGCGACGATTTGGCCGCCCTCATCTCCGCCTTCCGGGCCGAGATCAATGATATAATCCGCCGTTTTGATCAAATCGAGATTGTGTTCGATGACCACAACCGAATTGCCGGCGTCCACAAGCTTTTGCAAGACGTCGATCAGGCGGTGCACATCCGCAATATGCAATCCCGTTGTCGGCTCGTCGAGAATATAAATCGTCCGCCCGGTCGGCCTGCGGCTGAGTTCCGTTGCCAGCTTCACACGCTGCGCCTCTCCGCCGGACAGCGTAGTTGCCGGCTGGCCGATCTTGATATACCCAAGCCCCACATCATAGAGCGTCTGCAGTTTGCGGGCGATTTTGGGCAAATTCGCAAAGAACGCCAGACCCTCTTCCACGGTCATTTCCAGCACATCGTGAATGGTCTTGCCCTTATATTTAATTTCCAGCGTTTCCCGGTTATACCGCTTTCCCTTACAGACGTCGCAGGGCACATACACATCGGGCAGGAAATGCATCTCAATCTTCAGGATTCCGTCGCCCTGGCAGGCTTCGCACCGTCCGCCTTTGACATTAAAGGAAAACCGCCCCGCCGTAAATCCGCGCACCTTGGCATCCTGTGTTGAAGCAAACAGCTCCCGAATATCCGTAAAGACCCCCGTATAGGTTGCCGGGTTGGACCGCGGTGTGCGCCCGATTGGAGACTGGTTGATCTCGATCACCTTGTCCAGCGCATCCAAACCGGTAATCTCGCGGTGTTTTCCGGGCCGCATTTTTGCGCCGTTGAGCGTAGACGCCAGTTTTTTGTAGAGAATCTCGTTGACCAGAGAAGATTTTCCGGAGCCAGACACCCCGGTCACACAGACAAATTCTCCCAATGGAATCTCTACGTTCACTTTTTTCAGGTTGTTCTGTGCAGCGCCCACAATCCGCAGCGACTTTCCATTGCCAGTCCGTCGGGTTTTAGGCACCTCCACCCGCTTTTTTCCGCACAGATACTGGCCGGTAATCGAATCCTCGCAGGCAATCAGCCCGGGGACGTCTCCGTTATAGACCACTTCCCCGCCGTGGATTCCCGCGCCGGGTCCGATATCCACGACATGATCGGCTGTCCGAATGGTATCCTCATCGTGTTCAACGACGATCACGGTATTTCCGAGATCCCGCAGACGCCGAAGCGTTGCGAGAAGCTTGTCATTATCGCGCTGATGCAGTCCGATACTCGGCTCATCCAGAATATACAAAACGCCGGTCAGGGAAGAGCCGATCTGCGTAGCCAAACGGATCCGCTGGCTCTCTCCGCCCGAAAGCGTTCCGGACGCCCGGGAAAGCGTCAGATATTCCAGACCGACACTTTTTAAGAATCCCAGTCTTGCCCGGATCTCCTTGAGAATCGCGGCGGCAATCATGGATTCCTTTGGCGTAAGCGTGAGCGTATCGAGGAACTGCAGCGCGTCTTTCACGGACTTATCGCAGAATTCACTGATATTGATTCCGCCGACCGTCACGGCAAGACTCACCGGAGACAGGCGCCGTCCGCCGCAGGCATCACAGGGCACCGCGCTCATATACGCTTCGATTTCCTCTTTGATCCACGCGCTCTGCGTGTCCCGGAACCGGCGTTCAAGGTTGTTGATAATGCCTTCAAATTCCGCCGAATAGGCACTGTAGCCGTTTCCGCGTTCCCGTACAAGGTCAATTTTTTCCCCGTGCGTTCCATAAAGCAGAATATCCACAATCCGATCCGGAAGCTCTGCAATCGGTGTATCCAGTGAAAAATCATAGTGCCTTGCGAGGCCGTTTAAATACATCGAGGCGATCGAATTGCCTTCCATCGCCCAGCCGCTTCCCTTCAGTCCGCCTTTATTGATGGAAAGCCGGCGGTCCGGCAAAATGCGGTCCGGATCGATCTTCATAAACACGCCGAGTCCCATGCATTTCGGACACGCGCCGAAGGGATTATTGAAAGAAAACATCCGCGGCGTCAATTCCTCTACGCTGATCCCATGTTCCGGACAGGCATAGTTCTGCGAAAAGGTCAGCTCTTCCCCATCCTGCACGCTTACAAGAATCAGTCCGCCGGAAAGACTTGACGCCGTTTCGATGGAATCCGCAAGGCGAGACCGGATTTCCTCTTTCATAACCAGCCGGTCAACGACAATTTCAATGGTGTGTTTTTTGTTTTTTTCCAGTTTGATGGATTCCGAGAGATCATAAATCAGTCCGTCCACACGAACGCGGACATAGCCGGCCCGGCGCGCTGCGTCAAATTCTTTGACGTGCTCGCCTTTTCTGCCGCGCACCACCGGCGCAAGGATCTGAATCTTACTGCGTTCCGGCAGTTCCATCACGCGGTCCACGATCTGATCCACCGTCTGCTGCCGAATTTCCCGTCCGCAGACCGGGCAGTGCGGAATACCGATCCGCGCATAAAGCAAACGCAGGTAGTCGTAAATCTCCGTCACCGTACCGACCGTAGAACGCGGGTTTTTGGACGTGGTTTTCTGATCGATGGAGATTGCCGGAGAAAGGCCCTCAATATAATCAACATCCGGCTTTTCCATTTGCCCTAAAAACTGCCTGGCATAGGAAGAAAGTGATTCCACATAGCGCCGCTGCCCCTCTGCATAAATGGTATCAAACGCCAATGAGGACTTTCCAGAACCGGAAAGTCCGGTAAAAACAATCAGCTTGTCCCGCGGCAGGGTGATATCAATATTTTTTAAATTGTGCTCCCGCGCACCCTTAATTGTTAATTCCATTCGTGTCTGTTCTCCTTTATGATGGAAGGAATCCGGCATCAGCCGCCTTCCTCCAGATGCTTAATCCGGTCGCGCAGATATGCCGCATACTCAAATTCCAGCATCCGTGCGGCGGCCTTCATCTCTTTTGTCAGTTTTTCAATTTCCTGTTTCCGCTCAGATGCGGTCAGGCGCTTCTTCTTTTTCTTCTTTTCAGACTCCTCTTTCGTCGAAATCTCCAGAACCTCTGTCACCTTTTTCACGATGGTTTTCGGGGTGATTCCGTGCGCTTCGTTGTACTTCTGCTGAATCTCCCGGCGCCGAAGCGTTTCCCGAATTGCGCTCTCCATAGAAGGCGTCACAGTGTCTGCGTACATGATGACCTGCCCCTCTGCATTTCGGGCAGCACGTCCGATTGTCTGAATCAGAGACCGCTCACTGCGCAGGAAGCCTTCTTTATCCGCGTCCAGAATTGCAACCAGAGAGACCTCCGGAATATCAAGGCCTTCCCGCAACAGGTTAATTCCCACCAAAACGTCAAACTCGCCGAGCCGCAGATCCCGGATGATCTCCATGCGCTCCACGGTGTCGATATCGTGGTGCATATAACGAATCCGAATCCCCAGCTTTTCCAAATACTGTGAAAGGTCTTCCGCCATCTTTTTGGTCAGCGTCGTCACCAGAACCCGCTGCCCCTTGGCCGTGCGAAGATTGATCTCCGAAACCAAATCGTCGATCTGGCCGTCTGTCGGCTTGACCAGAATTTCCGGATCCAAAAGGCCGGTCGGACGAATGACCTGTTCCACAATCTGGGCAGAACGTTCCCGTTCAAAATCGCCCGGCGTTGCGCTGACAAATACTGCCTGTCCGACGCGCTCGTAAAACTCGTCAAAATTCAGCGGCCGGTTATCGTATGCACTCGGCAGACGGAAGCCATACTCCACGAGCGTCTCTTTCCGCGCGCGGTCTCCGGCATACATTGCCCGTACCTGCGGCAGCGTCACATGCGACTCGTCCACAAAAAGCAGGAAATCCTTCGGAAAATAGTCAAGCAGCGTAAACGGCGCGCTACCCGGCGCCCGTCCGGAAAGCACCCGCGAATAGTTTTCAATTCCGCGGCAAAACCCGATTTCCTGCAGCATCTCAATATCGTAAAGCGTCCGCTGTTCAATTCGCTGCGCTTCAATCAGCTTGTCATGCGCTTTGAAGAACCGGACGCGTTCCCGCATCTCACCTTCAATTTCCTGCAGCGCCGCTTTCATCTTCTCCTGTGGGACAATATAGTGGGACGCCGGATAGATCGCAACGTGTTTCAGATCGGCCTTGACTTCGCCCGTCACCGTGTTGATCTCCCGGATCCGGTCGATTTCGTCCCCGAAGAATTCTACCCGGATTGCATTCTCCATAGACTGTACCGGAAAGATTTCGACAACATCGCCGCGCACCCGAAACTTATTCCGCGTAAAGCCGATATCATTCCGTTCATATTGCAGTTCCACCAGTTTATGCAGCAGCTCCTCCCGGCTCTTCTGCATTCCCGGCCGCAGGGAAATCACCATGGTCCGATAGTCGATCGGATCGCCGAGGCTGTAAATACACGAGACGCTCGCGACGATGATGACATCTCTGCGTTCCGACAACGCCGACGTTGCGGAGTGGCGAAGCTTGTCGATCTCATCATTGATCGCGGAATCCTTTTCGATATAGGTATCTGTCGAGGCAATATATGCTTCCGGCTGATAATAATCGTAATAGCTGACAAAATATTCGACTGCATTTTCCGGAAAAAACTCCCGGAATTCCGAACACAGCTGCGCCGCCAGCGTCTTGTTGTGTGCAAGCACCAGCGTCGGACGATTCAACCGCGCAATGATATTGGCCATGGTGAACGTTTTGCCGGAACCGGTAACGCCCAGCAGCGTCTGTTCCCGATCTCCTTTTTGAATACCCTCCACCAGTTTGTCAATCGCCTCCGGCTGATCGCCGGTGGGTTGGTACGGGGATACCAAATGAAAGCCTTGTTTTTCCATCGTTTTTCCTCATTCGGCGTTAATCGCCTACGCCCAAGAACAAATGTTTGTATCTTTATTTTACTGCTTTCGTCGGTTTTTGTCAATGGGAATCCTCTCGGTTTGATGCTGATTCAAACAAGCAAATTTCTCTTAAAAAAACCGGAAGTATTGTTTCAACTTCCGGTTTCTTCTATTCGTCCTTTGGGTTCTTTGTTTGATCCGCAACACAATTTCCGTGCGCATTTTCGAACGGTGTTTCGGAAGAAATCACCGACCAGTCCATTCTTGCGTTTTTCCTGGTCTGTTCCTCGGCAAGTGCCTGCAGCCATCCGGATTTCCGGAAAGAGGTATAATCGTTCCCGGCAATAATCAGGTGATCGCCCAGCGTCATATTTACGCTTTCCACAGCCCGAAGAACTTCTTTGGTCGCCGTAATATCTCCTGTCGAAGGCGCCGCATTGCCGCTCGGGTGGTTATGCGCCAAAATCAAGGTATCTGCGCCGTAATTGGTGGCAAGCTGAATAATTTCCCGCACGTAAACCGGCACCGCATGAATGGACCCCTCTGCAACAATGCCGGAATAGAGGGGAATTCCTTTGCTGTCGAGAAGCAATACCGCGATGGCTTCTTTTTGGCGCCCAACAAATTTGGGGATTAAAATTTGAGCCGCCTCCTCAATGCTGTACGCGCGGCCCTTTTCCAGCGCTTTCTCTTCCAGATAGCGTCTGGAAACCGCCGGAATCAATTTCAGAAATGTCGCCGCAGACGGACCTATCCCCTTAACTTTCAGCAATTCCTCATAAGGCGCATCCAAAACCCGGTCAAAAGAGCCGAATTTTTGAAGCAAACGATGCGCAGTCGGATTGGTGTCCCCCTGTGGAACGGTATAGTACAGCAGCATTTCCAAAACGACATGCGGTTCAAATCCGTCCAAGCCGTCCCGCAAAAAACGCTCCTTCACGCGAAGGCGGTGCCCGGCATGAAGCGCCGCTTCCCCTGCGGATTTTCTTCGTGTTTCTTCGTTCTTCATCATCCGCCGCCCTCCTTTCTGAATATCCCGCTATTACCGTTATTATATGGAAAATATTTAGGATTGTAAAGGGCTTGCGATTCCCGAACGGTACGGTTTTGTGTTATACTGTAAAAAAGAAACATTTTCGGAGGAGCATCCGCCATGCAGACCGTTCAGATTTTGGAAAACGACGCCGGCATGCGTCTTGATAAATTTCTCACCAAAGCATACCCAAATCTGCCGCAATCCATGCTTTACAAGGCGATTCGAAAAAAAGATATTAAATGCAACGGAAAGCGCTGCGAAATTTCAACCCGCTTACAGGCCGGAGACATCCTGACCATGTATCTCAAGGATGAATTTTTTGTAAAAGAACCGGAAAGCTATGATTTCATGAAAGCCCCGGTAAAGCTCAAAATTCTCTACGAGGACGACAACATTCTGTTGCTGGATAAAAAGCCCGGGCTGCTGGTTCATCCGGATCAGACCTATCATTTTGATTCTCTGATTGCCCGTCTGCAGCATTATCTCTATGACAAGGGCGAGTATCTTCCCGAAGCAGAAAACAGCTTCGCGCCTGCACTGGTCAATCGAATTGACCGAAATACCGGCGGCATCGTCATTGCTGCCAAAAACGCCGAATCGCTCCGCATTTTAAATGAAAAAATGAAGAACCGGGAACTGGAAAAGACCTACCTTTGCGTTGTAAACGGCATCCTTGCAGAAAAATCAGCCACACTGGAAGCCTTTCTCGAAAAAAACGAAGAGCAAAACCGCGTGTATATTTCCGACACACCGAATGCACGCACGCGAACCATCCGCACCCGCTACCGCGTCCTTGCTGAGCGGGGAGGCCGCTCTCTTCTGGAAGTCGATCTGCTCACCGGACGGACCCATCAGATCCGGGCGCACTTCGCGTATCTCGGGCACCCGCTTGCCGGAGACGGAAAATACGGACGCAACAAACACAACCGTGGTTCCGGATATCCTTATCAGGCACTTTATTCCTATCGGCTGACCTTCCGATTTACAACACCCGCAGGAATTCTTTCCTATTTGGACGGAAAATCCTTCACAGCGGAAGACGTATGGTTTTTGGATCAGTTCTACCACTCCGGAAGTTCCAAAAAATAATGCAAAACGCCCTCTGCGGCACCGGCCTGAACCCGCTGTCCGCTTGTGTGGTCAACACAAGCGGGCGCGATTCTGTATGACCCATCGGTATCGCAGAGGGCAATCTTTTATTGCAACGCCTTTTGCAGTTTTGAAAAGCTGCAAAATCCGGCTTCTTTCCAGCGGCATCCGCCGCAAACCGCTTCAAAATCTGCTTTCGTTCCTGTTTTGAGACGCGCCCGGAGTTCTGCATACCGGTATCGTCCAGGGTGCAGAGAAAATGCCTGCAAAAGTATCTGGTCACGCATTCGCACATTTTCCGTCCCCAAACGGCATCCTCCATCCGGCGTATGATTGGGACAATGCAGGCAGAGCGGATCCGCTTCTCCACAGCAAAGGCGGATGCGCATTTCCGGTTTCATTTGCAGACATTGCAGGATTCGCTCCATCTCTCGGGAAAAGCTCTCATCGTATCCGCAGCCTTCAAAAAGCGCCGTACAGAACAGATGATGCGCTCTAATTTGAAGCATAGCCCGTCAGATGCGCCGCCGCAAGCCCTTTTCGTACTGCAAGCGCGACCAAATAGGCGCCCGCGACCGAAAGAACATCTTTGATCAAATACGGCACCGATGCAATCAGGAATGACTGCAAAACGGTATTTTGGGTAACCAGAGAAAACTGGACAGCGCCCGCCAAATGGCACGTCAATAGTCCAGCAAGCCCCAACGCAATGCAAATGGCCGGATTTTGAAACCGAACGGAAACCCCGCAAAGCGCCGCCATGGCAAGAAATCCAAAAATAAATCCGCCGGTCATTCCGAACAGGACACCTGCTCCGCCTGAAAAATTTGAAAACACCGGAACGCCGGCAAGTCCAAGCAGTACATAGACGCCAACGGAACAGAGTCCGAGCTTCCAGCCCAAAACATACCCGCACAGCGCGACTGCAAAAGTTTGCAGTGTGATCGGCACCCCGCTCGGAAGCGGAATGGAAAGCTGGGAAAGAACGATCAGAACCGCTGTAAACACGGCGCCCAGCACGAGTTCCTTTGTTGTGATTCGTTTTGTATTTGTCATGTTGATCTTCTCCTTACGCTAACTTCTCCGGAAGAAAGAGATTGAACGGCGCCGTCTGCAAAGCGCACCACCAAATTGGCATCCGCGTCAATATCCAGCACGTGAGCCGGACGGCTTCCGCCCGGAGAAAGGACATCGACGTCGCACCCGATCAAAAACGATCGGCTGCGGTATTCCTCCATAAACGTTTTATCCGGCAGTTTTGTATACAACTCAAAAAATGCTCTGCAAATTTCTGCAGTCAGCCGGCTCCGAATGCCGGAGACATGGGCGTTCTCTCCAAATAGAGCGGTTGCAATCGAGGAAATTTCCTCCGGAAATCCGCCTGCCGGAGGCGCAATGTTGATCCCGATCCCCAACACCGCATAGGCAAGACCGCCGGATTCAAAATTCATGGAAGCTTCCGTCAGGATTCCGCAAACCTTCCGGCCGTCACAATAAACGTCATTGACCCATTTGATCTGTGCCGGGCGTCCGCTCGCTGTTTCTATGACCCGTGCAACGGCAACTGCCGCCGCAGTTGTTATGAGCAGCGCATCCTGCGCGAGAAGCGTCGGACGCAGCAAAATACTCATGTAGATTCCGGTATCAGGCGGAGAATAAAAACTTCTCCCCAAACGGCCTTTTCCCATTGTTTGCCGGTTGGCCACGCAGACAAGCCCCTCCGGCGCACCCGCTTCCGCCTTTTGTTTGAGAATGGTATTGGTGGAGGGAACCTCCTCGTAAACTTCAAACTGCAACGGGGTTTTAAAATCGGAAAGCCAAAAGCCGATGCTTTGCGGAGAAAGAATATCGCTCTCGCCGGACAAACAGTAGCCCTTTTTGCCGACCGCTTCAATCGGATAGCCCTTTTTCTTCAGTTCCTGAACTGCTTTCCAGACTGCATTCCGGCTGACGCCAAGCATTCTGGCAAGCTCCGCTCCCGGATATTCGGTTCCTTTATTCTGTTCTAAAATTTCCAGAACTGCTTCTCTGACATGCATACACTCACCCCTTTCTTTCTTTTATTATAATCGGCTTTCACCTGGCATGTCAACCAAATTTTAAATGAGGGTTGACATTTCGAGTAAAAAAGAAGATGCAGTGGCTGCACCTTCTTTTTTATTTACGTATTTTTGTCAACCTGATGAAAAGTCTTTAAATTTCCTGTTTTTTCACTGCGCTTTTCCAATTCCGCCGCAACCGCTTCCTGCGAAATGCCCTCGTTGACCATCAACACCGTCAGGTGGTACAGCAAATCCGCAATCTCCAGGACCGTTTCTTCCGGGTTGCCGTTTTTGGCGGCAATCAGAACTTCTCCGCATTCTTCTGCGCATTTTTTCAAAATCTTATCCAGCCCTTTTTCAAACAGATAACAGGTATAGGAACCTTCCGCCTTGGTTTCTCTGCGGCTCAGTACCGTTTTATACAAGGCCTTCATTGCTTCGTCCATATTTTCCAATCCTTTCGTTTCCATCACAACGTTCTTTTTTGAATTTCGCGGAAGAAACAGCTATGTGCGCCGGTATGGCAGGCCGGGCCTGTCTGCCGGACCTTTACAAGCAGCGTATCATTGTCGCAATCCGCTGTAATCGAGACAACATCCTGATAATGACCGGAGGTGGCACCCTTATTCCAGAGTTCATGCCGGCTCCGACTGTAAAACCAAGTGCGGCCCGTCTCAATTGTCAGTTTCAGCGACTCCCGGTTCATATAAGCGAGCATCAAAACCTCGTTGGTTCCTTCTTCCTGAACGATGGCTGGAATCAGTCCGCTTTTTTGAAAGAACCGCTCCAAAGTCGGCATTTTCTGACGCCGGGCAGCGCTCTCTTCGACCAAACCAGCAACCGTAATCGCCGATTTCAGATCCAGCGCACCCGAATACAGGGCTTTTCCGCAAATTGCCCCGTACAGATTGAGGTTGGTCAGATTGATGATATCTTTTAGGCTACTGACCCCGCCGCTCGCAATGATATGGAACGAAAACGCATAATTCAGCCGGTCAAGCATATCCAGATTCGGACCATTCATCGTGCCGTCGCGCGCAATATCTGTAAAAATAATGTTTTGCACACCGGCTTTTTCCATTTCCGCCGCCATATCGAGGTAATCCACCTCAGTCGTTTCTGTCCAGCCGTCCGCCGCGACCTTTCCGTTGCGCGCATCGATACTGACGGCAACTTGTTCCCCATATTTCTGTACGGCTTCCCGGACAAAATCCGGGCTATTCAGCGCGGCAGAGCCGAGGATTACCCTTGCCACACCATTTTTGAGATAAAAATCGACCGTTTCCATATCCCGGATTCCGCCGCCGACTTCTACCTGCAGCCCCGTGTTCCGTACAATGTTTAAAATCACCTCTTGATTGACCGGTTTTTTGGCTTTCGCACCATCCAGGTCAACCACATGCATCCAGACTGCGCCATCATGTTCAAATCCTTTTGCAGTTGCAACCGGATCTTCCGCAACTTTGTGTGCGGTATCGTATTCTCCCTGGATCAGACGAACGCAGGCCCCATCCTTTAAATCAATTGCAGGTAAAATAATCATGTCCTTCCACTCCTCTCCGACCGGCATCCTTTCCACTGCACAATGCCGGTTTTCATTTATATCCTATCACAAAACGCCTTTCGTGGAAAGAGGATTTTCCCCGCCGGAGCGTGTCACCGCTTCTTTGAGCGCATGCCCCAGAGACTTGTAAACCGCTTCGGTAATATGATGGGAATTTTTTCCGTATTCCTCTTTGATGTGCAGGGTAATGCCGGCGTTGACCGCAAATGCCCGCAGAAACTCCTCGGTCATACAGCTGTCATAGGTCCCGATCCGTTCTTCGGGAAACTCCGCCCGAAACGCAAGATACGCCCGCCCGCTCAGGTCGCATACCGCAAGCACCAACGCTTCGTCCATCGGTACATAAAAGCTGCCGTACCGCCGGATTCCGGAAAAATCCCCCAAAGCTTTTGCAAACGCTTTTCCGAGCACAATCCCGGTATCCTCTACCGTATGATGACAATCCACCTGCAGATCGCCTTTTGCCTTTACGGTCAGCCCGAACCCGCCGTGCACCGCAAAGGCCGTAAGCATGTGGTCAAAAAAGCCGATTCCGGTAGAAATCTCCACCGCGCCGCCGTCCAGGTTCAGATCGACCTGAATTACCGTTTCTTTGGTCTCACGGATCTCTGCTGCACGCCGCATCAGGATTCCCCCTCTTTTAAAATCGATTCCAGCGCCGAAAGCACGGCGCGATCTTCTTCCTCTGTCCCCGCAGTCACGCGGAGGCAGCCTTTCATGAGCCGCACGGCAATGCCTTTTTGCAGCAATGCTTCATAAATGGGCTTGGCCTCCGCTGTTCGGATCAACACAAAATTGGTCACACTTTCAAGTACTGCCAGCCTATCCGGAAATTGCGATTCCAGCGCCTTGCATCCGGCGTACAACACATCTCTGGACGCCAGAATTCTAGAAATTGCAGCTTTTGCTTCTTCCTTTCGGCGGTAAACCGCTGCACCGGCCGCCTGCGAAACGGTGTTCAGATTATACGGCGATTTTACCGCGCGAAGCACCCGGATCAGCGTATCATTTGCAACCGCAAATCCCAGCCGGAGTGCCGCCATACCGAACGCCTTTGAACAGGTTCGCAGAACGATCAAATTTTCATACGTCGGCGCCTCCTGCAGAAGGCTCTGATCCCAAAAGTCCATATAGGCTTCGTCCAGCACGACGAGCGCATCCACCGAACGAATCAGCCGCCGCACTGCTTCGCGGTCGAGGCCGATTGATGTCGGATTACAGGGGTTCGAGAAAATCAGCATCCGGATATTTTCCCGGCGGCATGTTGCGATGACGGCGTCGACATCAATTTTCAGCATGTCGTCTTTTGGAAATTCTACACATTCCGCCTCTGCCAGCGACCCGTAAAACCGGTACATGGAAAAGTCCGGCGTCAGGGTAAGCATCCGTTCTCCACGCAGCAAAAATGCGTTCATGATGACTGAAATCAGCTCATCGGATCCGTTTCCCGCCGTAACGTAACGCGCATCAATCCCATAATATTCCGCAAACGCCGCACAGAGCGCGCCTGCCGAAGGGTCCGGGTAACGATTGTACGCTGCCTGCATCATTGCCTCTGCGAATTCCGCCCGCAGTGCTTCCGATGCATTAAAGCAGGATTCATTGGCGTCCAGCCGGATCGGATAAGTTCCGACAACCGGACTATACGGCACCAGGTTCTTTACTTTTTCATTCAGCGCATACATTCCAATTCCTCCGCCCTCACTGCAATTGCATTCGCATGCGCCGTCAGGCCCTCCGCGTTTGCCAGCGTGATGACATCCGATTTGGCTGCCATCAGCGCGTCCTGTGTATAATAGATAAAACCGGATTTCTTGACAAAACTATCCACAGAAAGCGGAGAGAAAAAGCGGGCCGTTCCGCCTGTCGGCAGGACGTGATTCGGTCCTGCGTAGTAATCCCCGATCGGTTCCGGAGAATAGTTTCCGAGGAACACGGAACCGGCATTATCCAGCCGTCCCAGCAGCTCCATTGGATTTTTCGTGCAAATTTCCGCATGTTCCGGCGCCAAGGTATTGGCAAAATCAAGTGCAACGTCAATCGAATCGCAAACAATTGCTGCACCGAATCCGGAAAGAGACGCTTCGATCATTTCTTTGCGCGAAAGACCGGCGATCTGCCGGGCAATCTCCCGATCGGTCTCTTCTGCAAGGCGTTCCGAGGTAGTCAGCAAAATCGCCGACGCCAGCACATCGTGCTCCGCCTGAGACATTAAGTCTGCCGCCAGATAGCGCGGATCCGCCGTTTCGTCTGCCATGATGAGAATCTCACTCGGACCTGCAATCATGTCGATGTCCACCACGCCGTAAAGCTGCTTTTTTGCCGTTGCGACATAGATATTTCCCGGTCCGACGATTTTATCGACCTTCGGCACAGACGCTGTCCCGTAAGCCAGCGCCGCCACAGCCTGCGCGCCGCCAATACAGAACACCCGATCCACGCCGGCCGCCACAGCCGCCGCCAAAATATCCGGATTCATGCCGCCGTCTTTGGAAGGCGGCGTCACCATTACAACCTCTTCCACGCCGGCAATTTTTGCAGGAATTGCATTCATCAGAACCGAAGAGGGGTACGCTGCCGTGCCGCCCGGCACATAGATACCTGCGCGCTTCAGCCCACGCACTCTCTGGCCGACCATAACGCCATCGGCACGGGTCTCAAACCAACTTTGCTGCTTTTGCCGCTCATGAAAGGCCCGAATATTTTCCGCCGCGTGCGCAATTGCCTGTCGAAGCTCCGGTGCAGACGCTTCCGCAAGCCGCCTGACTTCCTCTTGCGGAAGTTCCAAGGCTCCCAGTTCCACACCGTCAAATTGTTTCGTGTACTGCCGGACTGCCGCATCTCCGTCCTTCCGGACAGCAGCAAGAATTTCTGCAACCGCGCTGTCGACCCGGCGCCCTTTTTCTTCGTCGCGTGTTTTGAGCTGCGCAATAAATGCCTCGCAGGTATTTCGATCTCCTTTGATGATCTGGATCATTCCATTTCCTCCTTCGCAGCTTCCAATTTATCGGCAAAGGCCTCGATTTCCGCCTTGCGCAATTTCAGGCTTGCCGGATTGACGATCATCCGTGCAGAAATCTCCGCGACGGTTTCAATGACCTGCAAACCGTTTTCCCGAAGTGTCGAACCGGTCTCTACAATATCGACAATGGCATCCGAAAGTCCCAGCAGCGGTGCCAGTTCAACAGAACCCTCGATCTTTATGACCCGGATATCCATCGCCTTGCTCTCAAAAAACGCGCGCGTAACCGCAGGGTATTTCGATGCAATCGTTTTTACTGTATAACCGCTGTAAAAATCCCGGTCCTTCGGTCCTGCCAGCGCAAACCGGCATTTTCCAAACCCAAAATCCAGCACTTCATAAAAGCTGCCGCCGCTCTCCATGATGGTGTCTTTTCCGACGACGCCGATATCACACACGCCGTACTCCACATAGGTAATCACGTCCGCCGCCTTTGCCAGTACGACCTCAAACGAGCCGTCTCCGACCGGCAAAATCAGCCGCCGACCTTTATTCCGCACTGCCGTGCAATCGTACCCCGCCTTTTCCAGCAGCGCAACCGTGTCTTTCTCCAACCGTCCTTTTGTCAGGGCTATCCGAATGGGTTTCATTGGGCACCTCCATCCCGGCCTATCGCAACCGTCTCTGTTTTTTCTCCGACAAAATCCACGCGTTCAATTCCAAGCTGCCGCGCATACGCCAAGGTTTCTTCGCGTGTTTCAAACACGGATGTTTCGCTCCGGATTCCGTTTTGTGTCAATCGGGTACTGTGCGCAAGCGCTTTCAGCTCATATCCGGGATCACCGTATACCAAAACCTTTGCCGCCGGAACTTCCGGCACCTCTCCGCGCAGCATGGCAATTCCCGCAAGCGCATCCGCATTCACTGCGAACCCGATTGCCGGCATCGGCGCACCGAACATTGCCAGCAGATTGTCATACCGTCCGCCGGAAAGGACGGCATCTCCATACTCCTCAACGTACGCGCTGAAGATAATTCCCGTGTAATAATCGATCCGCTGAACCAGACTCAAATCGACCAGAAGTTTCTGTCCCAACCCTAAGCTGGCCAGCATGGTGTATACTTCGCGCAAATAAGCAAGCGTCTTTCTGCTTTCTTCGTCGATGCAGTAGGCCTCTGCTTCTTCAAAAATTTCCTCTCCTCCAAACAGGCGGGGAAGCCGCCGCATTGCACGCACAGGCGCGGAATCCTCCAGCGAATCCAAAATGGTATTCAGCGCCGCATAGTTTTTGGACTCAATTGCCGCCCGGACATCCTCCCGCGTTTCTTCGGAAACCGGCAGATGCGCCGCCAAGGCACGGAAAAATCCCGCATGTCCAATTTCCAGCCGGAAATCCGGCGTACAGAGATTCATCGCCTCAACCGCTGCTGTAATGACCTCCAGATCCGCCCGCAATCCGCCTGCACCGAGCAGCTCCACACCGGTCTGCGTAATCTCATGGCTTCTGCCGGTTCTGCCGTGGTCATTGCGGTAAACCGGCTGTGTATAATAAAGCCGAACCGGTTTGGGCTGATTCTGCAGGCGGGTTGCCGTCAGGCGCGCGATCGGCATGGTCAGATCCGGGCGAAAAACAACCGTGCGGCCTGCGCGGTCCGTCGCTTTATACATCTCTTCCTGCGAAATCCCCGCGCCCTCCAGCGCAAAGACATCATAAAATTCCAGACCCGGCGTGACGACCTCGTGAAATCCGCGGGAAGCAAAAAGCCCGGAAAGCTTCCGTTCCACATTGCGACGCGCAAAGCATTCTCCGAACAGGAGGTCTTTTGTCCCCTCCGGAGTAATTTTATTATATTTTTTCATTGGCCGGTCACGCCCTTTCTTTTGCTTTAGCTTGCTAATATGCTAACATATAAAAATCTTTTTGTCAATAATAAAAAAACAGGGAGCAACCGGGTTGCTCCCTGCGTTCAGCCGAACAAACTCAGCTGGCTGCTTTGCGGCAACCCTTCCAAAGCGCCCGCATTTGCAAGTTTTTCAATTACAGCACTTGAAATCTTTGCTCTGCCCTGCAAGTCTTCGATCGATTTGTATCGTTCTCCGGAACGCGCCGCTTCGTAAAGACTATTGGCAGCGGATTCCCCGACTTCCGGCAATGCAACAAACGGCAGTCGGATTTTTCCGTCCTCCACCAAAAATTTTCTGGAATCCGAACGATACAGATCAACCGGCAGCAGCTCGATTTTTCGCGCCAGCATCTCGTTGATAATTTGCAAAGTTGCCACCGAGGAAATTTCCTTTGCGGAAGCCTCCCGGCCTTTGTTTTTAATTTCCGCCATTCTGCGGCAAACGGCATCTTTGCCCCGAATTGCAACATTTCCGTCAAAATCCTCGTTGCGCACCGTAAAGTACGCCGCATAGTACTCGATCGGATAATGCACCTTGTACCATCCCAGCCGCAGCGTTGCGATCATGTAGGCCGCCGCGTGCGCTTTCGGGAACATGTATTTGATTTTCATACAGGAATCAATGTACCACTCCGGCACATCATGTTCCCGCATTTCCGTCAAATACTCTTCTGTCAGCAGTTTTTTTGCCTTTCCCTTTCGGGTAATCTCCATAATTTTAAACGCGCTTTTCGGTTTAAGCCCCTTGAGCAAAAGGTAGGTCATAATACTGTCACGCGTACCGATGACGTCCGAAATTGTGCAAACTTTGTTTTTGATCAGATCCTGCGCGTTGCCAAGCCAGACGTCCGTTCCGTGGGAAAGGCCGGAAACCTGCAAAAGATCCGAGAAGGTCTTCGGTTGGGATTCAATCAGCATCCCGCGGACAAAGCTGGTTCCAACCTCCGGCAGCGAAAAGGTGCCGGTTTCAGAATCGATATCCTCCGGCGTCACCCCGAGCGCCTTAGTCGAGGTAAACAGGGACATCACCTCCGGATCGCTCATCGAAACTTTCATAACCGGAATGCCGGTGTAGTCCTCCAAATACCGGTAAATGGTCGGCACATCGTGCCCAAGCTCATCGAGTTTGCAGAGCGTGTCATGCATCGATTTAAATTCAAAATGCGTTGTAATACTGTCGGACGTTGCGTCGTCGGCCGGGCGCTGGACCGGACAGAAATCGTAAACCTCCATCCCGCGCGGCACAACAACCATTCCGCCCGGATGTTGTCCCGTTGTGCGCTTGACACCGGTAAACCCGAGCGCCAGCCGCAGTTCTTCTGCACGGTGCAGGACAATTCCTTTTTCCTCTTCATATTTTTTTACAAAACCAATCGCCGTTTTTTCTTTAATGGTTCCAATGGTTCCTGCTTTAAACACATTTTCACGACCGAACACTTCTTCTGTGTACCGGTGCGCCCGGGTCTGGTATTCGCCGGAAAAGTTGAGGTCGATATCCGGAACTTTATCGCCTTCAAAGCCCAAAAATGTTTCAAACGGAATATTGTGCCCGTCACGGTCAAGCGGAATGCCGCAGTTCGGGCAGTTTTTCTGTGGAAGGTCAAACCCGGACCCCACACTACCGTCCGTGATAAACGCACTGTAATGGCACTCCGGGCAAACATAATGCGGCATCAGCGGATTTACCTCTGAAATACCCGCCATACTTGCAACAAAAGACGAACCGACCGAACCACGCGAGCCGACAAGATAGCCGTGTTCTTCAGAATTGGAAACCAGCATCTGCGCGGTCATGTACAAAACGGAATAATTATATTTATTGATTGCACCGAGCTCACGTGCAAGCCGGGTTTCGACAATCTCCGGCAGCGGATCTCCGTATTTCTTCTTGGCATTTGCCCAGCACATGCTGTTGAGCTTCTCTTCGGCGCCGTCAATCACCGGTGCATAGAGGTCCTTCGGCACCGGGATCAAATCTTCTGTCTGTTCCGCAATCCAATTGGGATTGGTCACGACCACCTCATAGGCTTTTTCCTCACCGAGATAGGAAAATTCGTCGAGCATTTCTGCGGTTGTGCGGAAAAACAGCTTCGTCGGGACATCGTCATAATGGCCGATCATCAGCATATTCCGGTACTGCGCATCTTTTGGATCCAGAAAATGGGCATCGCAGGTTGCAACAACCGGCTTGCCGAGTTCATCCGCAATCCGGACAACGCGCCGGTTATAGTCGCGCAGCGCCTCGTCATCCGCAGCTGTGCCGTTTCGAATCATGAAGCGGTTATTTTCAATCGGTTGGATTTCCAGATAATCGTAGAACGAAGCAATTTCCTTGACGGTCTCGTCGGACTCCCCGTTTACAATCGCACGGAAAATCTCCCCGCGTTCACACGCCCCGCCGATGATCAGCCCTTCCCGGTACTGCTCCAGAAGGCTTTTCGGAATCCGGGGCTTGCGGTAAAAATGCTCCAAATGGGAAATCGAGATCAGCCGATACAGGTTTTTCAGTCCGGCCTTATTTTTCACCAAGATTACCTGGTGGAAATACTCCAGCTTTTTGACCAGGTCTTCTCCTTCCGGAAGATTGAGTGCGACATTTCGGGCCTTGGCATCGGTATCATTGACGAAATAGGCTTCTACGCCGTAAATCATCTTCAGCTCCGCCCCGTTTTTCCGGGCGCGTTCCACCTCGTCGTGCGCATATGGAAACGCCTGTACCACGCCGTGATCGGTCACTGCAATCGCCGTATGGCCCCAGGCAACCGCACGCCGGATATAATCTTCGATCGGATTGATGCCGTCCAGTCCGGACATATTGGTGTGCAGATGCAGCTCAACCCGCTTCTTCGGCGCGTCGTCATCCACCTTAATCTGTTCCACTGCCGCGATACTGTCCGGCCGCATGACGATTTCCCGGTCATATTTATCAAATTCCAGCGCACCGCTGACAATCACCGACATGCCTTTGGCAAGCGTGTCCACCGCCTTGCAGTCGTTGATATTCATCAGAAGCTTAAGCGTCATGGAAGATGAATAGTCTGTAATATTGATGGTATAAATTTTGCGCGAACCGTCCCGGGTAATCTTCGTTTCGAGCAGGAAAATTTCTCCCCAAATCGTCACCTTGCCGTCCTCGGTAGAGACATTGGCAATCGGAGAAATTTTTCCTTTCGGCATTCTTCCGTAAATTTCGCGCGCCGTATCCGGCTGAATCGTCGGCAGCATTTCTGCGCCGCGCCGCAGGTTAATCGTCTTTGCCGTTGTCTTTCGCTGCCGTTCCTTCTTTTTTTCGGCATCGCGCATCATCGCTTCATAGTTTTCAATTTCGCCGGCAATTCTTTCCCGGCGCTTTTCTTCCGTTGCCTTTTCAATCTGCCCGACAGACTGTTCTGTCATGCCCTCAAGAGAAACAACGCCGCCGAATTCCACCTGAAAAGTGGTTCCAAACTCCTCGCGAATCAAAGAGAGAATCGCCCGATCCACCTTGCGGGCCTTTAAAATCTCTGCGCCGCCGTGAGAAAGCGAAACCATCAAAAGATTGCCGGAAACCGAAACTGCCGCATCTTTGAGGCTCCCGTTGATCGTTGCATCCCGTCTGCGGAGCTCTTTGACCAGTTCCGGAAAATATTCCGGAACAAACGGGCACGACGAAAACCGCGGCAAAAGCCGGACGCGGTGCACCTGAAGTGCCGATTCTTCCAGACGCTTTTCCAAAAGAAAGAGGCTGTCTCTGGGAACCAGTGACGAAAGCGACAAGGTTCCTTCCAGCGTGCGTGTGTCCCGATTGACAGAAAGGGTTTCCACTGTCGCCTCGCAGAGTTCCGCACCCAGACCGTCCAGCGTTATGTATGCACTAAAAAGTTCGTTAACCGTTTTCAAAAAAATGCAACATCCTTCTCTTTGAAATTCCCCATTGGACGCACTTATCCTGCGGCGACTTCCGCAAGCAGCGCTTCCAGCAGTTCCTCTTCCGGAACTTTTTTGATGATTTTCCCCTTGCGGAATAGTAACCCGACGCCGTCTCCGCCCGCAATTCCGATATCTGCTTCCCGCGCTTCTCCCGGTCCGTTCACAACGCAGCCCATTACTGCGACCGTGAGATCTTTCGGGCACCCTGCAAGCGCAGCTTCGACTTTTTTCGCAAGCGCGATCAAATCAATTTTTGTTCTGCCGCAGGTCGGGCAGGAAACCAGCTTCACGCCGCCGCAAAGGCCAAGCGCTTTTAAAATATCTTTGCCGGCAAAAACCTCTTCCACCGGATCCGCCGTCAGAGACACCCGAATGGTGTCTCCGATTCCGCGCTGCAAAAGGCTTCCGATTCCGATCGCAGATTTGAGCATTCCCATCCGGGCGGTGCCCGCCTCCGTCACACCTAAATGCAGCGGATATGCGCACGCTTCCGACGCAAGCTCATAGGCGCGGATCATCGTATCCACATTTGAAGACTTGATTGAGAGCACAATATCCGTAAAATCGAATTTTTCAAGCAGAGACGCATGATAGAGCGCGCTCTCGCAAAGTGCTTCCGGCGTCGGTTTGCCGTATTTCTCTAAAATGTGCGGCTCCAGCGACCCGGAATTAACCCCGATCCGAATCGGAATCTTCCGAACACGGCAGGCCTCTGCCACTGCTTTGACCCGGTCCTCTCCGCCAATGTTTCCCGGATTGATCCGGATCTTGTCCACTCCGGCAGCAGCTGATTCCAGCGCAAGGCGGTAATCGAAATGGATATCCGCAACCAGCGGAACCTGCACTTCTTTTTTGATCGCTTCGATCAGCCGAACCGCGTTTTGATCCGGGATCGCCGCCCGAATCAGTTCGCAGCCTGCCGCCTCCAGCGCTTTGGCCTGCGCAACCGACCCGGCAATGTCATCCGCCGGGACATTCAGCATAGACTGTACGGAAATCGGCGCGCCGCCGCCAATTTTCAGCGTTCCGGCCGATACCTGTTTTGTTTGTTTCCGAACCATCTTGATTCCTCCCGGCAACTACGCGCCAAGCCCCTGCCCGGTCACCAGGCGCACGATATCATTAAACGTAATCAGCAGCATAAAAGCCATCAGCAGGAAAAATCCCGCAGCATGCACCCAGCCCTCATATTTCGGATTAACGGGCTTTCTGCGGATTCCCTCGACGATTAAAAACAGCAGGCGCCCACCGTCAAGCGCCGGCAGCGGAAGCAAGTTGACAATCCCGAGGTTGACGGTAATGATGATCATCATCAGTAAAATATTGTTGACTGCATCCCCGAATCCAGACTGCAGTCCTGCAGAGGCCGCCTGTGTAATCGCCTGCGCAGTGCCGACCGGACCGGCAACATCGTTAAGCCCAAACCGGCCTGTCACCAGGCCCGCCAGACTGGTCCAAACCATCCGTACCACCGAAACGGTTTCCGCGCCGGTCTTTTGGATCAACGTCCAGACTGTTTTGGCTTGCGGCTGCACGTAAAAATCCAGTGACAAAATCTCTGTTCCATCCTGCTCGACCGTATGAAAGGCAACATTCGGAATCGAAAGTACCGATCCGTTTCGCACAACCTCCAAATCCACATCGTGCGGATCCGCAAGCGCCAGCGCAAAACTCAAATCGCGGTCCGTAAAAATCCGGTATCCGTCGATGGAATAAAACCGGTCGCCGACCTCCAGCCCAGCTGCCTGTGTCGCGGAATCCTCTGTAAATTTGGAAACCGTTGTACTTGCAAAATTCGGTTCCTGACAAAGCAGAATCATCATCAGTAAAAAGCCGAGCACCATATTCATCACGGCGCCCGCAACTACCACAATCATCCGCTTCCAGACCGGCTTATTGCCGAATGCCCGGGCATCTTCGCTCGCTTCGTCTTCGCCTTCCATGGCACAAAATCCGCCGATTGGGAACAGCCGCAGAGAATACTTGGTCTCCCCTTTTCCAAAACGAATCAGCTTCGGCCCCATGCCAATCGCGAATTCGTTGACTTTAATCCCGGCCAGTTTCGCCGTAAAAAAATGGCCGAATTCGTGTACAAAAACAATCAATCCAAACAAGAGGATCGCGATGAGAATCAGTAAAACGGTTGTCAATGAACACTACACCTCATTTCATGCCGGCAATCTGCCGGACAGATGCACGGGCTTCCCGGTCTGCATCCAAGATTTCTTCAAGACTTCCGCCCGGAATCGTGGTTGCCGCCATTTTCCGGACGATCTCTCCAATTGCTGGGAAAGAAAGTTTTCCCTGCAAAAACAGTTGTACCGCAACCTCATTAGCCCCATTGATTGCTGCCGGCGTCAGGCCGCCTCGGCGCAGCGCCTCCCGACAAGCCGCAAGGCAGGGAAATGTTTCATCGTCCGGCGCAAAAAATCGAAGCGTTCCGCATCGGACCAGGTCAAGCGGCGGCGCAACCGACGGTTTTCGATCCGGCCAGGTCAGCGCATACTGAATTGGGATATGCATATCCGCAGTGCCAAGCTGTGCGAGCATCGCGCCGTCCACATATTCCACCAGAGAATGCACAATACTCTCGCGATGCACAACCACATCGATCCGATCCTCCGGCAAGCCAAAGAGCCAGGACGCCTCAATCACCTCAAGGCCCTTGTTCATCATGGTTGCGCAGTCGATCGTAATCTTGTTTCCCATTTCCCAGTTTGGATGCCGAAGCGCGTCCTGCGGCGTGACAGTTTTGAGTTCTTCCCGCGTTTTTCCAAAGAACGGACCTCCGGATGCCGTCAGTAGGATCCGGCGCAGTGCCCCGCGTTCCGGACAGCCCTGCAGGCACTGGAAAATCGCAGAGTGTTCGCTGTCTACCGGAAAAACCCGCACGCCGTTTTTTCGAACGGTCTCCATCACAAGCGCGCCGCCTGCTGCCAGCGTTTCTTTGTTGGCAAGAGCCAGATCTTTTCCTGCGTTCGCCGCAGCAAGCGTCGGCTGCAGCCCAACCATCCCGACAACCGCATTGCAGACCACGTCGGCCTCCGGAAGCGATGCGGCCTCGCAAAGGCCTTCCATCCCGGACAGCACCCGAACCGGCAGATCCCGCACCGCAGCGCGCAGGTGCGCAGCAGCTTCCGTCTCATATACCACCGCAAGTTTCGGTTTCCACTCCCGGATTTGGCTCTCCAGAAGCGTAATATTCGAATGTGCTGCAAGCGCCGAAACCTTCAGTCCCAGCGCACGCGCCACATCCAGCGTTTGAGTCCCAATCGATCCGGTAGACCCCAACAAAGAAAGATTCGTTTTCATTATTATTCCCCAATTTTCTATTTTAGGACGCTTCGGTGCGATTTGTTTTTCGGATCTCTTCGATGCAACCGATGCGCTCGTTTTTTCTAAAAAAACAGGAAAGAGCTGCGCGCCGGCGGCACGAAACAACTCTTTCCGCAAAAATCCGTCAAGCTAAAATAGCCGGCAGAAACAAAGTCAGATAATACACAAACGGCGTTGTGAAAATGACGCTGTCAAACCGATCCAGGAATCCGCCGTGTCCCGGAATTACATTTCCAAAGTCCTTGATATGGCAGCCGCGCTTAATTAGCGAAAAACTCAAATCTCCCAAAACAGAAATTGCACTTCCTCCAATGGAAAGCAAAACTAGGGACAAATAGGAAACGGAAATCTCCGCGCCGTAGACCGCCTCTAATACGACGCCGGCCAACATCATAAACAGGAAATTGAGCACAAACCCGCCCAAAAGTCCCTCTACGGTCTTCTTGGGGCTGATATTCGGACACAATTTATGCTTTCCCAAAAATTTTCCCGCAAAAAACGCACCGGCATCCGAAACCCAGGCGACCGCAATACAGAACACAACCAGAACGATTCCGTATTTTTCATGTTCATCCCGCAGGGGAACCGCCAAGCTGAGTGCAAGCGGTATGAGGAGTGTCATACTGTACAGAACGCCGATTTCCCGAAACGTATAATCTGCATGCACGCGCAGCTGCACAAGAAAGAGCACGACGGTATACAGAAACAGCGCAAGTCCGATCCACGGAGTCGAAATTAGAAACGGAACTGCTACAGCTAAAATCAGGCTTGGACCTGTCAGCCAAAGATTCTTTGAGACCCCCGCGGCGCCCGCCAGCTCATACACAGAGGCCGCCGAAATCAATGCGATGACAATCGGCAAAAGCAGCGGAAACGACCGGTTAAACACCACAACGGCAATGGTCACAAGAACCAGAATTGCGCCAGAAAAAATTCGTTTTCCCAACGCTCAGACACCTCCAAACCGACGTTTTCTATGAGAATACTCATCAATTGCAGCTTCCAAATCCCGGGGCTTAAAATCTGGCCACAGGATATCCATAATGACATATTCGGAATAAGCAGACTGCCAGAGCAGGAAATTTGAGATGCGGTGTTCTCCGCTTGGACGGATAATGAGATCCGGATCCGGCTGCCCGGCTGTGGAAAGCGCAGCAGAAATCGTTTCTTCCGTAATTTCTTCCGGCGCAAGCTTTCCGTCCTTTGTATCCTGGGAGATTTGGCGGACAGCGCCGACTATTTCCGCCCGGCCGCCATAATTCATCGCCAGATTCAGCACCATCCCGGTGCGGTTTTTCGAAACCTCCACCGTTTCTGCAATCAGCGTCTGCAGCTCCTCCGGAAAGGCAGTGGTATCCCCAATAAAGCGGACTTTGATATCATCATCCAAAAAGTCTCGCAGCGCTTCTTCCAAATACTGCTTAAAAAGAACAATCAGCGCGCCGACTTCGTCTTTGGGACGTTTCCAGTTTTCTGTCGAAAACGCATAAACCGTCAAATATTCAATCCCGATCGCACTGCAGTACCGGGTGATGGTTTTAAAATTTGCGGCGCCCGCCGTATGTCCCGCAGAACGCGGCAATCCGCGCTTCTGCGCCCAACGCCCGTTTCCGTCCATGATAATCCCGATATGCCGCGGCAGCACCCGCTGTGGCTGCTGCCGTTTTTTTGAAAAAAGGCGCATCCGTTAAATCTCCATGATTTCTTTTTCTTTTTTCGCGTGGACGCCATCGATGTCCTTGCAGGCTTTATCCGTCAGATCCTGCATCTTTTTCTCTGCCTGCTTGAGATCGTCCTCTGTAATCTCGCTCTTTTTCTTCATTTGTTTGAGCTTATCAATCGAATCTCTGCGCACCGACCGAACTGCCACTTTGGCTTCTTCTGCCATTTTGGAAATGTCTTTTGCGATAGAGCGGCGCCGTTCTTCCGTCAGCGGCGGGAAAATCAGACGGATCGTCTTTCCGTCGCTCTGCGGATTCACGCCGAGATCGGACGTCTGAATTGCTTTTTCAATCGCACGGCAAATCGATGCATCCCAAGGCTGAATCGTCAGCACCCGCGCCTCCGAGACCGAAACCGCTGCAACCTGGTTAATCGGCGTCGGCGTTCCGTAATAATCGACATGAATTTTATCCAGGACCTCCGGATTTGCCCTGCCGGCACGGATCGATGCAAATTCGTTTGAAAGGACGGTAATGGTTTTCTGCATTTTGCTCTCTGCTGTTTTCATGACCTCTTTCATTGTTGGTGCCCCTTTCCCAATCGTTTTATTCCTGCATGGTAACCATGGTTCCAATGGATTCTCCGCAAATAATCCGGTAGATGTTTTCCGGATCTTCCAGACTGAACACGCAAATGGGAATATGATTATCCCGGCACATTGTTGCCGCGGTTCCATCCATGACTTTGAGATCCTTCGCCAAAACATCCGTAAAGGTCAGCGTATCATACCGCACTGCATTCGGATTCTTTTTGGGATCGCTGTCATAAACACCATCGACCATGGTAGCTTTCAAAATAATATCGGCTTCGATTTCCGCCGCACGGAGCGCCGCAGCAGTATCCGTTGAGAAAAACGGATTTCCGGTTCCGCAGCCAAAAACGACGACACGGCCTTTTTCCAAATGCCGGACCGCCCGATTCCGGATATACGGCTCTGCAACCTGCTGCATTGCAATGGCCGTCTGCACACGCACCGGAACGCCTAATTGCTCCAGTCCATCTGCAACGCCCAGCGCGTTGATTACCGTTCCGAGCATTCCCATATGATCAGCCCGCGTCCGGTTCATCTTCCCGCTGCTTCTTCCGCGCCAGAAATTTCCGCCGCCGACAACAATTCCGATTTCCACTCCCGCTTCCACGACAGCTTTGATCGGACGGCATATTTTTAACACGGTGTCGAAATCGATTCCATGCCCAATATTTCCAGCAAGCGCTTCTCCGCTCAATTTCAGTAAAACCCGTTTATATTTCGGTTCCACGAAAACACCTTCCCTTCGTTTTTTCTATTTTACAATACCCGTTTCATAAAGTAAAGTATTTCCTATCGAATCCTGTGTTTGTTCGGTAAGTTTCTCTGGACAAACCGGTGTAGCGTGCGCTTTTGCGGAGAATTTTTCCTTATCAGGCGTCTAATTCTGAGGTGTCCTGTAAAATTAAAAGGGTCAGCAGCTCCTGCTGCCTTTTGGCTTTTATGTAGAACGTGGTCTGCGGCATGCCACATTGCTTTGCAGCCTGCCGAATGGTCTGGCCGCCTTCCCGCCAGGCACAATACGCCCCCCAAAATGCTTCCGGAATCGCCTTTCTGGGTCTTCCGAACTGAACGCCGCGCGCCTTGGCCGCCGCGATCCCCTCTGCCTGCCGCTGCCGGATATTGACACGCTCATTTTCTGCCGCAAAGGAAAGCAGCTGAAGGACAATATCGCTGATCAGCGTTCCGAGAAGATCTTTGGCCTGCGTCGTATCGAGCAGCGGCATGTCCAGCACCCGAATGTCCGAGCCCTTTTCCTTCGTTATGATGCGCCACTGTTCCATAATCTCCGTATAATTTCTGCCCAGACGATCGATGCTTTTGACAACCAGCAAATCCCCTTTTCGCATTCTCCGCATCATTCGTTTGTAGGCCGGACGCTCAAAATCCTTTCCGGATTGTTTGTCCATATAAAGGTAGCGTTTTTCAATTCCGTAATCTGACAACGCGACCAATTGCCGGACCTCATTTTGTTCTTTGGTGGATACCCTGATATAACCATAGGTCACCTTTGCACTCTCCCTTCCCTTACACGCCTTCGTTGCGCTGAAAATATCATTATAGCAGGTCTTTTCCCCATTCCGGCATTTTCGCATCCGAATGACTTCCAAATTTTCCCCTTTTTTATAAAACAGAAAAGAAAAGCCGCCGGAATAACCGGCGGCTTTGAAAAAACGTGCTAAGAAATTTATTGACCTGATTTTTCAGGTACTGTCAAGATTTATGCGCAAAAAGGTTTGCAGACTCCGGCTGAATGAAGTCAGCCGGCAATAGGGACGTCGTTCAAAGCCGCCTCCAGATGGTTCATATTCATGTGCTTCTTGTTGCCCCATTGGGTTCCAGCCACGTGGCGAAGCCTCGCGCAGACCAGCATCAGCGCAGAGTTACCGTCAGGGAATGTTCCCACCACGCGTGTTCGGCGGCGGATCTCACGGTTCAGCCGTTCGATCACATTGCTGGTGCGGATACGCGTCCAGTGCTCGCTGGGAAAATCACAGCAGGTCAGCGTCTCCTCGATGCCGTCCTCGACCTTCTTGGCAGCCTCCTTCAGCTTCATTGTTTTTAACTCGGCAACAACAGCCTTTGCCTTCTCGCAGGAGGCTTTCTTGCTCTCCTGCGCGTGGATCGCCTTGAGCATTTTCGCTGCAATTTTGACCTTTGATTTTGGCACAGCAGAGAAAACATTGCGGTAGAAATGCACGATGTAGCGCTGGTATTTGGCATCTGGGAATACTTCGCCCACGGCCTCCAGCATCCCCATGCACTTGTCGCCGACGAGGAGCTTTACGCCGTCCAGACCCCGTCCGCGCAGCCACTGGAAGAAGCTGACCCAGCTGGCCTTGTTCTCTTTCATCCCCTCGGCAGCGCCCGGAACCTCACGAAACCCGTCCTCATTCACGGCAAATGCCGCCAGAATGGCGACATTTTCGTACTCTCCGCCCCAGTTGCGGCGCAGGTAAATACCATCTACGTAGACATACGGATAGCGTCCGCCCTGCAAAGGACGGTTCCGCCAGTCCTCAATGTGGACGTAGGCTTTCTTATTTAGTTCGCTGACGGCAGCGGGCGAGACCTTGCTGTCCCGCAGGGCTTCGGTGATGTCCTCCACACGGCGCACGGAAACGCCTGCCAGATACATCTCGATGAGAGCCTCCTCCACGCTGCTCTCCCGGCGGCGATACCGATCGATGATGGACGTTTCGAAGGACACACCCTTGAGACGCGGCATGTGGAGCGTAACGTCGTTGGAGGTCGTGGTGAGGTTCCGGTTATAGCGGCCGCTGCGGTAGCCCTGACGGGCCTCGCTGCGCTCATAGCGGGCGGCCTGTGTCGGGGCTCCGCCTCCTTTTCCAGCAGCTCGTTCAGGGCTTCTTCCGCGCTGCTTCGGACCAATTCCCTGATCTGCCCCTTGATTAGTTCCTCGTTTAGCTGTACAATTTTCTCGGACATCGTTTGCTGTCTCCTTTCGAATGTTTGTGTGGTGACTTCATTCTGCCAGAGCCTGCAAGCGATGTCTTCTTTTTTGTTCGTTTCAATTTGCGCAGCTTATCTTACCTTATCCGTCTTGAAAGAAATATCCGAACCACACGCGGTCGTGTTGCATAACAAATGATTACAGAAAACAAAAAAACCGCCTATAAAGGCGGTTTACATGTTGGCATCTTCCTATTTTCCCAGGCCGTCACCAGCCAAGTATTTTCGGCACCAATGAGCTTAACTTCCGTGTTCGGGATGGGAACGGGTGGACCCTCATCGTCATCAACACCAACTCTTGCCGGGCTCCTGCCCGACTTCAATATAATATCATACTCTTCCGGAAAATGCAAGTGTTTTTTTCATTTTTTAAAAAATTTTTGAGTCCGATTCAACCTGCTTGGCTGACCATCCCGACAATCATAATCCACATCGCTACAAACATGACAATTACCGTAACAGCAAGAAGGATCATTGCGATAATAAAAAATGTTTTGGCCTTTTTGGCATACATCGGTATCTCCGGATTGCAAAACGGATAGCAATACGGGTTATAAACTCCGCATTGTGGACAATTGGGAAGTCCGATCGCATGCACTGCATGGCATTGCGGACAAACAATCATCCGATTTTTCGCAGAATCCCGCATGCATAAATAAATAACCCCTGGAACCAAACCCAAAAGCCCGACCAAAAGTGCCCACATCAAGGGTTCTGAATTTCCGCGCGCTTTTGCATCATAAAAAACAGCAAGCGCCAACATAATTTGCAGACCAAAACTCAAGAGAACATCAACCGAAATTAAAATCCAAAAACCAACAAAAACATTCGCGACACTCATCTTTCATTTCTCCTTTACAACAAATTCAATGATCTCATCATTAAAAAAACGCAACTCGGTGTGCCATCAAGATTACGACATCGAAATTTTCATCACATTCTTATTCCCAGGCTGCCGTCGTGATTTGTCCGGTTTTTAAAGACGTATCTAAAAAAGATCACACAAATAGCAACATCATTATGTAGGAAAGAAAAATTCTTTAAACGCGTCACACCCCACATACACACAGAAGCGTTTTTCCCGTTACCAGTAGATATCGGCAAAAATAAAATGCGCCGAGCCATGTTCAGGGTGTAAACTCGATTTGCCAGCTCTTTCGGTCAAATGCTTCTAAACGCAAGAATAGCAATAACCACAACAAAAATTAAAATCAAAATTCCTGCGAAAACCCCACAGGCATTAGAAAGCCTTGCCTCTTTTTCTTTCTGTTCCTGCGTTGGCTCAAACCTACTACTATAGGTCGCATAAGAAGCGGCATCCCAAAAGAAAACTCCGCCATCATAGTCAGAGATATCATTGGCTGGCAGTGGTTCGCTATCATAAGCCGTCGCACTCTTAAACATTAAAGTCGCGTCCGGAACGAAACTTTTTATTTTGGAATCCATCCAACGAATCAATTTTACTTCTTGTCTCCAACGCATTTTGTCATAGTTGTTATACGGTTGAGGCGCAACAACCCGAATTCCAAATTGTGAGGCATCTGCAGCGAGCAGTTTTCCTTTCTGTGCAAGCAGGTACCTAAGCGTATTTGAACGAGGGGTAGGATAACCGAATACTTCTGGAATGTCCTCACCGAGCTCTTCTCGCATCTTCTGAATTGCTGCATATCTAAATTCTTTATCCCTTTGCAGACGTTCTGTCAGCTCATTTTCGAGGGCCTTATCTCAATCACCGATGCATCCCAAGCCTGTACACCGGAATCATAAGCGTCTTTTATGGCAGCCTGTTTCTTGTCGAATTCCCTCAGTTGCTTCTTCTCCGAATGAAGTCTTGCGCCCCAAAAAGCGCCCCCGAACAACGCGATAAAAAAGTCAAACATAATCGCCTCACCTCATTCCGTTACAGCAGCAATACTGGGCTTCGCCACCTTGATTTGCTCGACAGATTTTCAAAGCTTATAACAATCTCCCTTTGATACGGCAAGCTCGCCATCAATTTTTCCGGCGGCTTGTCAGGGCTGTCTACTTCCTCACCGAAATTTTGGTTGACACTCAGACCCCTTATCAAATCATGCAAATCAAGTTGCAATCGGATTGATCCTTCATTCGTTGCTTAGACATTCTCGGACATTTTCAAGAAAAAATTAAAATACAATATTAAGATTTTAAGCTGACAATTAAATTTGGGATACTGTATGGTCCATCATAGTTACGCCTTCTGATCCATG
This sequence comes from Yeguia hominis, assembly GCF_014384705.1. GTDB lineage: Bacteria > Bacillota > Clostridia > Oscillospirales > Acutalibacteraceae > Yeguia > Yeguia hominis. Next base: position 74,428 of record NZ_JACRSN010000016.1, read on the forward strand.
CTAACCATCAATTCTAGCCTATCATATTATTTTGAAACGATCAACAAATATTTTCGAAATTTCGGCAGATAAAAGAAAAAAAGCCTATCAAAAGATAGGCTTAAAACATTGCGCCCTGAAAACCGAATAAAGGAAAGAAGGAAAGATAAAGGAAAGAACAAACACTTGGTCAAGCCCTCGACCTATTAGTACTGCCACGCTGAACATGTTGCCATGCTTACACTCGCAGCCTATCAACCCGGTAGTCTTCCGGGGGTCTTACTGGCTTACGCCATGGGATATCTTATCTTGGAGCCGGCTTCACGCTTAGATGCTTTCAGCGTTTATCCG
>NZ_JACRSN010000017.1 GCF_014384705.1 Yeguia hominis
GATCCCGGGGCACGGATATCTCCGCATCGCCGAAGCCGGTGCGCAGCGTTTTGCTGCTGTGCCCGTTCCGGCTGTTGCCCGTGTCCTTGGTTTTATAGCCGTACCTGCTGCAGCCCAGCTCGTCGTCCAGCTCCGCATCGAGGCCGTTTTCCATGAATTCGGCAATCGTCTCCTTGAACAGGCTTTGAATGTCGTCCATGCTGCCGATGTTCGCCATCTGCAGCAGCTCTCTGATCTTTTCCCTGCGGGCATTTTCTTCCGGGGTGCGTTCCTTTCTTGCCATTGTAAAACCTCCAATGTGGTGCTTCTATTATACACCACATTGGAGGTTTACACAAAGTATGGGATGGTCTCGCGAAACGCTCGATCACCCGGTATTTCAGCTTCACCTCCTCCCAGCTTCGGACAGAAAATTTCGCAGCAGCTCCACCTGCATCCGCAGCTCAATCAGTTCGTTGTTCCTTTTTTGTTCTTCGCTGAGCGCCTCTACTTTCGTATATCCTCTCAACATGACTGCACCTCCTGTTGTAGCTTCTATTCTTAGGGATGAGCAAAACGCAAGTTTTGCAAAGCCGAATCACAATATATAGGATTCAAGCAAGATAGATGGAACTATATATTGTTTGGACTTGTGAGTAAATCGGAGTTTTGCTCATCTCTAAGCTTCTATTCTACAACAGGAGGTGCTTTTTTCACGGTCCGTTTTCTTGGGTGCAGTCCACATCGGTTCGCATCTGAGGATTTTTTCATTGCAGCCCGAAAGCCGGTGCGTCTCTAGGCATTCAAGGCGCGCTTTACAAAAACTTTCGAATCTCTATCGTGAGTTCTTCTTCCAAATTGATGAGTCGTTTTGTAATGTCTTTGGAAACCTCATCTGCCGCCTCGTACTGATTTAAATACTTATTTAAGGATTTCACGCCCATATTGCATCCGTCTGTCATCAGATCCGCGATTGTCTGGTCAGAATGATCCATTTCCATCTTCATGTTTGTTTTCATCCAGGACATCCCTTTGGCAATCGGATTCGGCTCTTTTCCGTCATCATGATACTGATCCAGCAGCTTTTGAACCTCATTTTTCAGTTTCTCGTGTTCCTGTTTGCACTTGCTCAGCTTCTCCCGAAGGTCCTTGTTCTGCACCCGATCGAGAACATCGTCAATCGCTGCCGTCCCCATCTTAATTCCTGCGTCACATTCCCGCAGTAATCGGATGGTATCCTGTTCAATCATAAAAATCCCAGCCTCCTTCCAAAGATAACGGTAGTCTGTGCGGATTTCTATGAATTATTCTGGAAAGCATCATTCTGCAAAATACCGGTTTATTGTTCGCCGAAATATCATTTTTAAAATTTTAATCGGCAGTGATTTTGACGGCCAGAAAGCAAAAAAGCCGCCGGATAAACCGGCAGCTTCTGCAAATCAGGTCTTATTTTTGGGAATCGCGATGTCCTTCCGGAAGAAGATCCGTCATACTCTTTAAGCTGATTCCAAGGGTTGAAGCATTATGGAAAAGTGCCGAAGTGGTGGGCTGGATCACACCCGATACCCCCAGAAGAATCAGCATCAGATTAAACCCGACAATGAACCGGTAATTTCGGTCAATTCTGGACATCAGTGCAGACGCTAAACGCCGCAGTGCAACCAGACAGAACAGATCTTCCGACGAAACGGTAATATCCGCAATTTCTTTTGCGATCGCGGCTCCGGTATTGATGGCAACCCCGACGTCCGCTTCGGACAAAGCCGGCGTGTCATTTACCCCGTCGCCGATCATCATCACCGTGCGTCCCGCCGCGCGTTGCGCTCGGACAAATTCTGCCTTATCCTCGGGCAAAACGCCGGCATGGTATTCATCCACACAAACCGCTTCCGCCACTGCTTCCGCTGTTTTTTCGTTGTCACCGGTCATCATCACGATTTTGTCGATTCCGAGATCGTGCAAAGCCTGAATTGCCGCCTTGGCCTCCGCGCGCAGCGGATCATAGATGCAGATGACTGCGACAAGTACCCCGGATACCGCAAGATAGAGATGGGAATATTCCGGCTGGATAGAGGAAAATTTTTCCTCTTCCCCTGCAGGCACGACACAGTGTTCGTCCTCAAAGACAAAATGGTAGCTGCCAATAACGACCTTCTGGTTTTCTACCATACTGGAAATCCCGTGTGCGACCACGTACTCCACGCTGGAGTGATATTCTTCGTGACGCAGGCCTCTGCGCTTTGCTTCTTCTACCACCGCATTGGCGAGCGAATGCGGATAATGTTCCTCCAGACAAGCCGCTAAACGCAGCATGTCCGCTTCATTTTGGCCGCGGAATGCAACAATTTTGGCAACCTGCGGCGTGGCATAGGTCAGTGTTCCGGTTTTATCAAACACAACCGTGTCTGCTTTCGCGACAGCCTCTAAGAACCGGCCGCCTTTTACCGAAATTCCGTGCTGTCCGCCTTCGCGCATTGCGGAGAGAACCGCAATCGGCATCGCCAGTTTCAGCGCACAGGAGAAATCGACCATCAGCACAGCAAGCATTTTCGTAATATTTCGCGTCAGGAGATAAACAAGCGCCGTTGCACCAAGGGTATACGGAACAAGCTTGTCAGAAAGCTGTGAAGCCTTATTTTCAGCAGTGGATTTCAGCTTTTCTGATTCCTCAATCATTTTTACAATCCGGTCATACCGGCCGCCGCCCATTGCCTTCTCTACTGCGATTACACACTCGCCTTCCTCGACAACGGTCCCGGCATACGCATAGCTTCCGGAAATCTTCCGGACAGGCAAAGACTCTCCGGTCATGGAAGACTGATTGACGCTTGCTTCGCCTTCAACCACCTTGCCGTCGAGCGGGATCACATTTCCCGTGCGCACAACAATACGGTCGCCTTCTTGAACTTCGTTTACGCCGACCAGTGTCTCGCTGTCTCCGGTTTTCATCCATACTTTATCGACATGCAACGACATCACGCCCGCAAGGTCGTTGATGGACTTTTTGTGTGTCCAGTTTTCAAGCAGTTCACCGAGCCCAAGCATAAACATAATCGATCCTGCGGTATCGAAATCGCCGCGGATGATCGACACGCCAACTGCTGTTGCATCCAATACGGACACCGAGAGTTTTCCGTGGATCAGCGCGGAAAGTCCTGCTTTCAGATATTTGATAGAGCGTATGATTGCGAGTATAGAACGTACAGGGAACGGCAAAAACAGTTTTACTGCCATTCGCTGCAGCACCGAAAACACAAGCTTGTCCTCAAACTCCCGGTTGAGCGCTCTTCCGGTATGTTCCGGAACCAGCCCGAGAGCCTCGGCCTGTTCAAACGAAAATGCAGAAAGCGCGGAGAGAATTTCTTCCCGTTTGGCCGTATGATACAGAATGATAAGATCGCACGTCCGGTCATAGACTTTGACATCCGAAACCCCATCGAGCCGTTTCAGATAATACTCTGCCAGATCTGCCTGTTTTAATGTCATGCGGCGCATACAAAAATGCACGCGCATCCTGCCGCGTGATTCATGCAGCAAGCTACATTTCATAAAAAAAGACCCCCCATAAAAAGGCCGCGCTGCTTTCGCGGCGCGGCGCTTTGCTCTGTTATTCTGCTTCCGCTTCCGCGTTATCGCACGCACAGTCTTCGATCACTTCGGGTTCTGCCTCTGCTGCGCGTTTTTCGTTGATCTCTTTTGCGTCTGCCAGAACGTCACCCGCATTTTCTTTGACTGTGGTTACTGCCGTCATAATTCCGTCTTTTATGCGGAGCGCTGCCGCAGTCGCATGCGTATATATCTTTTTCGCGTCTTTACTGGAAAGCAATTTAATGCCTGCTGTTCCGAAAAGAACACCGCCAGCGAAAAGTCCTAATTTTCCAAATGCACATTTCATACTTAAGACCTCCTGTGATCATTTTTTGACATTATTTTACTACAATTTTACCGACAAGTCAAATCAAAACAAAACTTATTCGGTGGATTTTTCTTTGACGAAATACCAGCGTCAATCTGTCCGATCGCTGTCCGTTTCCCGCACGGTTCCAAAAGCAGAAGTGTAGAAACAAATCCTATCCGGTTCTCCGAGCTCCTTTCGAACCCGTACGCTACAGATGCTGTTACATTTCCGGGAGTCCTTTGTCAGAAGCGTTCTATAATCAGCCATAACTATAGACATGTGTTTGTGCTTTCCCGCACAGAAAAGGCGCTATGCGTGATATGTCTTGTTGCACGAAAGTCGCGCTGCGAAATCGTTTTGCGCATCTTTCAATTCTATCAAAACACAACCGCAGCCTTTCTTTGGAAAAAGAAAGGTCATCGCGAAATCCAATTTATTTTTTACAAAAAGTGAAAACAAAGCAAACGCTCCACTGATGCGTCTGCCTTTTAGAAATTGAGATGCGTTTGAACACTACCTCAAAAAAGCCGCAAAACAAAAACAGCAGCCGCAAATTGCTGACTGCTAGCTTTTGAAAGGACTATAAAAACAAGTTTTTTAAGATTCTTGCGAATCAGCAAAAGTTCCGCAGATAAAATGGGTCGTTCATGCAGGGAACCTGTTGCAAACGCGTTTTGGAACGAGTGCGCAACTGACACATACGATGTCACGAAATGGCGCGCGACGGCGTGGAGGACGCTGATTTCTTTCCAAAAATTCACCGCGGAAATGAGAAAAAATAAAATCGGCAAGCACCATACGGTACTTGCCGATTTTGGTCGAGGTGACAGGACTTGAACCTGCGACTTCTGCGTCCCGAACGCAGCGCTCTACCAAACTGAGCCACACCTCGAAAAATATAACCCCATTGGGGTTATATGGCTGCGGTGCTAGGATTTGAACCCAGACAAACAGAGTCAGAGTCTGCCGTGCTACCATTACACAACACCGCATCAGGAACGCTGTCATATGTCAGACAGCGTTATTTATTATACCGTATTTTCAAAAAATGTCAAGCCCTTTTTCAAAAAAAATTGGAAAAATATCGAACATCCTGTATTTTCTTCGGTTTGGCATCTACAGATGGTATGCATTGGCAAGCGCAGCAAACACTTTGGCGCATGGAGAACCTTCACTTGCAATCCGTTCATCCGCTAGTACCGTGATCGTATATTGCGGATTTTCCTTTGGGAAATAACCGGTGTACCACAGATCCAAAACCTCTTCCCCGCTGCGATATCGTCCGGTTTGTGCCGTGCCAGTTTTGGCGCCGGCGCCGCCGGACATCGGCTTTCCGTTTGCCGCCGTTCCGCTTTCGACCGCCTCCTCCATAAACGCCTGCAGCTGCGCCGCCGTATCGGCGCTCAGAATGCGTTTCGGACTCTTTTTCACTTCTGCTGCCGTCCAGGTCCCGTCAGCGTCTACAAACCCTTCTATCAGGGAAAGCTCCGTGCAAATTCCGCCAGATGCAATGATATTCGTCAACGACGCAATCTGTAATGGAGACGCCGTCAGTTCTCCCTGTCCGAATGAAAAATTTGCCAGCGCCCGCGAAATCTGCAGCTCTGATTTTTCCGGTAAAACACCGGGTGCAGATACCATTCCCTTTGCCAGCTGCATTTTTTGCCCAAACCCAAACGACTGGGCTGTTTTAAGGAACACTGGAACCGGAACGTCCTGCATCAAATCGATAAAATAGCCGTTGCAGGACGCAGCAATGGCGCCGCGCATATTGAGCGTTCCGTGGGCAATTCCATCAAAGCAGTGAAACACAGCGCCGGACACGGTAAGACCGCCTGTGCAGGTATATTCTCGCAAAGGGGAAATTCCGGATTCAAGCGCTGCAGCAGCGGACACCAGCTTGAACACAGACCCAACCGGGTAAGCCTCCAAAGCGCGGTTAAGAAGCGGTGCTGCCTCCTGATCTTCCAGCGCTGCTGCAACATTCTCCGGTGAAAAGTCCGGCAGACTGACCAGCGCGCGGAGCTTTCCTGTCGCAACCTCTGTCACCACAATCGCGCCGCTTTGCAGATGACGTTTTGCGATCCGTTCCGCCGTTCTCTGCAGATCTTGGTCGAGTGTCAGAACGACGCCGCCGCGGCTTTTGGAAAGCGTATCGGCGACAAGCCGGTCTTCCGGCGACAGGACATGACCGAGCGCGTCTACCGGATACTGCACGGTCGCCTTCCCGTCATACTCGCGCAGCACGTCGTCAAAAGCCATTTCAATTCCGGCAACCCCGATCCCGTCTGCGTCCAAATATCCAATGGTATGCACGGCAATCGGCTCTTCTCCATACCGATTGGGAACAGAAAAAAGATCGATTCCTGCTCCGGACAATGCGGTCTCCTTTGGAACCGTCAAAAGAAATGGTGTTCCAGCGGAGAGCATCGAATAAAATGAGGAACCTGTTTCCGAAGAAAACGCCGCGGTAATGGCATTTGCCGCATCCGGTGACGGCGCAACCGCCGCAACTGTTTGGGATGTTGCATTGATAAGCGGCTGCAAATTGGTATCATAAATAGTCCCGCGGGACACGCCGGCCGTAATGGTATAGGTACTCTGCTGCGTTGCTGCCTCTTGATACTGTCTGGATCCGGACGCCACATACAAACTGACAATTACCACCAGAATGCCCATCGCCAGAAACAAGAACACCGCTGCAATCCGTTTTTCACTGCACGTCGTTTTTTCGGCATCGTCTTCTTTTCCAAAAATCCGCAAAAAACCGCCTCCCGCACTTATTGTAGCCAAGGCGGAGGCGGTTTAGTCCTATTTTAGTTATATAAATCTTCCTCATCCATCAAACCGGCTTCCACCAGGTTCTCTCGATGCTCATAGAACGAAGAGGCGTAATAAGGCGTTCCCTCTGCATCGTGACAGAAATAGTAGTAGCTGGTATCGGCTGGATTCAGGACCGCTTCGATGGCGTCAAGACCGGGGTTGCAAATAGGTCCGCCCGGCAGTCCCTTCACGGTATAGGTGTTGTAATCGCTGAGATATCCCGCCTTGTCCGACGGAACATCCGCTTTCGTGCGGTATGGGTAGTACATAGTTGAGTCGAGATCTAGGGTGTAAATATCGTACTCTGCGCCATCTGCAAGACGGTTTTGAATAATCGAGGCGATATACTTCATGTCCTCCTTGTTCGACGCTTCTGCCTGCACCAAAGATGCCATGACGATCACCTCGTCGATCGACATCTCTTTCTCTTCCGCTTTTCTGCGGAGTTTCTTGGAAATTCGCGTGTCGCAGGTGTAAATCATTTTGGAAAGCGCGTCGACCGGGTCTTCGCCCTTATAGAACTCGTACGTATCCGGGAACAAATAGCCCTCGAGTTTATAATAGCGGCCTTTGGAAGGCGCTGCGGCAATCAGATCGTAATCATCGAAATCGGAAGAATTCGCCACAGCCAGAACATCTTTGGCCGAGCAAACTCCATTTTCTTCCAGACGCTGCGCAACTTCCAAAATGTTTCCGCCTTCCGGAAACATGATCTCTACCGTATCGATCCGGTTGCTGTTGGAAAGCAGATAGTTGATAATGCCTTCGTAGTCCATATTGGTCGGAATTTCAAATTCTCCGCGCCCAAACTGGTCGGCACTTGTCAGCGTACAGTAGAGTTTAAAGAATTGTTTGTCCCCGATCACCTTTCCGTCATAAAGGATGTTCGTCACATCGTCGAGCGTCGCTTTTTCCGGGATCGTGATATCGGCAGTCAGATTTTTGGTGCGGTCCATCGCAAAGACATCCCCGGCGCCTGCCGCAAGATATTCCCCGAGTGTCACCGCAATTAAAACTACCATCACAAGCCATACAGAAAAAAATACACGGCGGTTTCGTTTGGCTTTGATCCGGTTGCGGCGCTTGTATTCTTTTTTCTCAAGCTTGGCGCTCTTTTTTTTGTTGCGTTCCGCTTCGGCCGAGACAAAGCGATTTTCGGCAGAATGGCTGCGCATCTCGCGTTCGCCCAGTTCTGATGCCGGCGCTTCTTCCGGATCTTGGCCAAAGATCACATAGCCCGTATTTTCAATACTGCGCTGGACATAGCCCGGATATTCCGACAAATCCCGAAGCGGCCGGGTGTTGCCGTCAACATCATCTTCCGGAGCAGAAGATTTCATCTGATCGGAATGCGAGTAATATTCCTCGGTCGGCGCAATCCGTTCTCCGCGCCGGACATAGGAATATCCGCTGGAGCTGGAATCTGTATATCCGCCGTAAGAAGAAATCTCATTGCCGCTTTCTTCCGCGCCCTGCCCATAACTGTACCCCGCATCATCCGGCTGCTGCGCAAGGTCGTCCGGCTGTTGATCGCGCCGACTGTACGCATCGAGCCACGCGGCATAATTTCTGCGGTCGGTGTCGTAAGAATCCCAGCTGTTATTTGAATTGTTCGGAATGTCGTCACGCATCGCGATACCTCCCAAATCTTCACAAGGTGTACCGTTTACCGATGTAACCGGTGAATATATTTTTCCGTTACCATAATATCTGCACAGCGGTCAAAATAGCCATGCGGCAACACGTCAACCACAAAAGAAGTATAACAGATTCCGGCCGATGATCCGGAAAACGCCGATAAAAACCGGTCATAATACCCTTTTCCGTATCCGAGCCGATAGCCTTGCCGGTCAAAACAAAATCCCGGCAGAATACAAAGCCCGGAAGAAAGATCCGTTACTTTCTGACAGACCTCTGTCTTCGGCTCCAACAGGCCAAAACTGCCCGGGGCAAGATCATCGAGCGAGTGAATTTCGTAAAAATCCATGTAGGGCGTTCCGGGAATACAGTGCGGAACCGCCAAACGCCGCCCGGAAGAAAGTGTATGTTCCAAAATCGGAATCGTATTCACTTCAAATTCCTTTGAGACATAACAGAACACAGTGGAAGCCCGCTCATATTCCCGCAATGTCAGAAGTTTCTGAAGAATCATCCGATCCAGCTTTTTCTTTTTTTCCTGCGGAAATGCCTCCCGCAGCGCACGATATTCGCTGCGCAGCGCGGCTTTTTCCGCTTTGATGTTTTTATGTTTCAGCGACATTGAATTTCTTTACGGATACGCTCCGCTGTTTCCTTTCCTTTGAGCATCTCTGTCAGCGTCAGCGCAAATTCAAGCGCAACGCCTGCGCCTTTGGCCGTAAGAATCTGTCCGTCCCGGCAGACCGGCTGTGCGGAAAGGGTTGCACCGTGCAATTCCGATTCAAAGCCCGGATAGCAAATGGCTTCTTTGCCTTCCAGCAGGCCCCATTTTCCGAGGATATACGGCGCCGCGCAAATTGCAGCAACAGGCAGATTTTCCTGAACGCAATGAAAGACGCAATTGCGTACCAAGCCGGACTGCTCAAGATTTCTTGCGCCAGGCATTCCGCCCGGCAAAACCACTGCTTCGAGCGTTTCCGGACGAACCTCGCCGGCACGCAGGTCTGTCAGAACCTTCAGGCCATGGGTCGATGTAATGACCTCACCGCCAATTCCGACTGTTTTTACCGCACAGCCTGCGCGATGCAAAATATCGAGCGTTGTCAGCGCTTCGATCTCTTCAAATCCGTCTGCTAAAAATATCGATATCATAAAAGCCGCTTCCTTTCATGCTTGATGCGTTCATTTTAGACTGATTTTTCTATTCAAGCGCCAATCCAAGATAAGCACTGGCGCCCTTCGGAAACGGCGCCGTTCCCAAAGGTTTGAGCATGCCGTGGTGCCGAAGGTTCCCTTCGCCTCGGCTCAAGGCTTCCGGCAGATGGAACTGATACGTCTGCGCCGAAAAAGACGCACAGATTTTGGGGATCAGTGCATGTGCGGTCTTGCCTTCTTTTGCAAAGAGTTCCCGAACAAGCATCGTTCCGTTTTCTATCGGTTCACAAAATGCGTAGGCCTCTCCGTCCGTCCAGACTGATCCGCCATATACCCGATAAAAATGCTGCGCAAGCGCAACATGCGCCCGACTCCATAACACAACACCGTCTTTTGCACAGCACCATTCGATACCGGAACGGATTGCACAGATTTCATCTAAATCCGCCATGCGGAGAAGCCCTTCTCGGGATGGTTCCCGGGAAACCGTCTGTACGCGTTCAGAAAAGGCCGTCTGATAACCTTTTCCGGCATAAAATGCATAGAGACTCTCCTCGGAAGGCAGCAAAATGGAATACGCATCTCCGCGCTTTTCGCCGACACGCGCCGCAGCTTGTAAAAGAAGATCCATATATCCGCGCGAACGGTACGCAGGCGCTGTGGCTGCAGCGTAAATATAATGTGCCTGCTTTCTGGCGGTTCCATCAAAAAAGGTCGCAGGCAGCAAATAAAGCGCCGAAACAATCTGACCGTCCGCTGACAGGGTCAGCGTCTGGTCCGGGGAAAACACCGTGTCAAAAAAGAATTTGAGCGTCTCCGGCGAATCGCCGAATACCTCCGACCAAAGCCGGATGAGTGTATCGCGCGATTCCCACCGGGCAAATTCAGCCTGCGGCATCTGCTGCCTCCTCTTTCAGAACGGCGGCGTGCTTTTCGAGAAGCACAGCCGGATAATAGGAAAGCTTCGCCTTCCGGAGTCCTTCTGACCCCATATCTTCCTCACGGTTGATATACTGATATTTTCCAAGCAAATTGGCGGCAAATTCCTGGTTGATTGCGGCATAAAGCCCTTCATAACCGCTGAGCGCTTTTTCAAAATGAAGATCAATGGTATCCGGATTCAGCGCTTCTCCAATCACAAACGAAACCGGTGCGCCGTCGATCCGGATCAGTCCGCCCTCCAGATGCAAGGCATCAAATTCGCGAAGCGCCTTTGCAATCGCACAGTTTTCCATTCGCAGCTCTTCCCCGCATCCGTTTTCACAGCACCACTGCCGGGCGACCGGCAGACAGTCTGCAAGATTGCCTGCGTGAAGCAGCTCAAACGTATAAGAAGGATACATCTTCCGGAAGCGCGCCAAATGGTTTCGCTTGCTGTGATATTTCCGTCCTTTCAGTTCCGCGAGATCTTCTGTGCGGTATACATAGTCAAAGTGATCCCGTTCCGGATAATAGAAAAATCTTCCCGGTTCCGACGCTTCTACCAGCGGCATTTCCGCGTCGGTAATCCCCCAGAGCCGGTACTTTTTGCCGTGCGCCTGGGCGTCTGCAATTGTCGCTTCGATCATCTCGTGCAGATCTCCATCCCCAACCGGCACATCATAGGCATAGGTTTCTTCGTCGCTGTAACGGATAATCAGAGAATTTCGATATCGGCAGATTTGGGTATCATAGGTGCTGCTCCAAAGATACAGGGTGCCAAATCCCATTTCGCTCGGAGCAGGTCCGCCGGACTGCATGGTTTGCAGTACCGCTCGTGCCCACTGCGCGTCCTCCAGCGTTGGACGCCTAAAGTCTAACATATCGGATTCAAAACCTCCTGTGTTTTTTTCAAGATCATTTGGTGGACTTCTTCGATTGGCAGCGGAGCATCCCCGTCAAAACACGGAATCAACGTCCATCCGCATGCTTTTGCCGCGCCGGCAGCACACATCCGGCATGCAGCAAGATATTGGGAATCTTTTTCGTGGATGTCCTTCTTTTGGCTGTCTCCGCCATAGCGTTTTAAAAGAAGCTGCTGCGAAATCTCCGGAAGCATATCAAGATAAAAGACCGCATCCGGCTTGGGCAGCTGAAATTTGTCAAACTCCAAATCAGAAAGCCACCGGTAGAACGCATTTCTGGATTCTTCCGGCAGTTTTTCCGCCTGGTAGATCATATTGGAAGTCGTATAGCGGTCGGCAAGAATCACCTCTCCGGCCTGATAGGCGTCCTTCCAAAACCGCTGATAGCTTGCAAACCGGTCAACCGCATAAAATGCGGAAGCAGCATAGGGGCTGACCTGTGCAGGGTCTTCTCCAAACGCACCGTCCAGATACATCCGCACAAGCGCAGAAGAGGGCTCGCGATAATCCGGAAACGAAATTTTCCGAACCGAATATCCCTGCTTTATTAGGGCTTCAAAGAGCAGCGCCGTCTGCGTGCCCTTTCCGCTTCCGTCAAGGCCCTCGAGAACGATCAAACTCACAGGACCGCCTCCTCGTCCGTACCGAGAAATTCTTTCCGCAGCTGCGCCGCCTTTCCGCAGGACATCTTGCCTTCCGGACAGGCACCGCGCAAACAGGCTGGACCGGCGCTATGAAACAGATGCGGCGCCTGCTCTTTGACAAGCCGCAGCATCTCACAGGCAACCTCGCGAATTTCCCACTGCGCCCGGCTGCAGCAGCGCAATGCAAAAAAGTTCATCAGCGATCTTGCATTAAACGTGCAGATTATTTTCGTTTCGCAGGCATTCGGCAGCACGAATCTGGCGTCTTCAATCGCCTTCTTTTCCGCCGCGCGAGCCGCCGCCTTCTCTTCCATGCCGTTTGCAAGGAAGGTTTCGAGATGGCGTTTTTTGAGAACCGCCGTTAGCGATTCATAGTGGAGCTGGTCTTCCTGCATCGCACGGAGATATTCTTCCTTTGCCTCCGGAATGGCGGCAATCTCCGGCGGAACCACATAGGAAAACTGCTTTTCCACCACGTACCGCTGGCTCTGCACGCTGAAGGACGCAATCCGGTGACGTGTAATCTGTGCAAGCAGCGCCCGGGAAACCCCTTCAATACCAAAGGTAAAGGAAACGTGCTCAATCGGGCTTTGATGGCCGATTTCTGTCAGCATATCGATAAAACGATCGGTTTTTTCCGACGTCAGGCCGTCCATCACCGTGTTAATTGAGGCGGGAGAATAACAAAGCTTTGCAGCGGAGGCAATCAATTTTTCCGGCATCTCCGTACAGGCTAACAGGGTCACTTTGGGCATCATACCACCTCATTTTACAAATTCTATTTTATTATAACAAACTTCCGCCTCTTTTGCAAATCTATCCGAAGTGGAAAGCTTTAATATTTTCTTAGAATTTGCGCTTTTTCATTGCATATCCCAAGCCGGTTCTTTCGTATAGTAGTTACCGGACGATTCTTTTTTGAATTTTGGTGTGCCGGAAAGGACAGATGCAGATGGAAACCTATCCGTTTGAAGTAAAACCGCTTCCCTACCCGATTCACGCATTAGAACCGCAGCTTGACGCCAGAACCATGACCCTGCACCACGATAAACATTATGCGTCTTATGTGGACACCTTAAACCATACGCTGCAAAAATTTCCGCGTTATCAGGGTTTTAGTCTGACACAGCTGCTCAGCTGCTGCCTCAAGCTGCCGCAGGAGGCGCAAAGAGCCGTCCGGCGCAGCGCCGGCGGGGTCTATAATCACGAACTCTATTTCGCAGGAATGGCGCCGCACTCGAACCGAAACGCATTTTGCGCACTTTCTATCGCAATCGACCAGTGCTTTGGCAGCTTTGAGCGGTTTCACAAACAATTTACCGAAGCCGGAAAAGCTGTGTTCGGATCCGGTTGGGTCAGTCTTTCTGCCGCACAAAACGGACGGCTTTTTTTAGAACAGCTGCCGAATCAGGATACCAGCGCCGCGCACAGGGCAACGTCCATTTTGCTTTTAGACTGTTGGGAGCATGCGTATTATTTAGAGTACCAAAACCGGCGCGCGGAATACATCGAAGCCTGGTTTTCGATCATTTCTTGGGAACAGGCTGAACGCCGCTATCTTGCTGCAAGAATTTATCCGGGCCAGGAAGCCGACCGGCCTTAACTGCCTGCGGCGCCACAGGCACTGTTCAGCACCGCGAAAAATTTTCCGGCTTGCAAAAATCAAACGGCTTGCCGCCTGTTTTTACAGATGGCAAGCCGTTTTGTATATTGTATTTTAGGGCAGTTTTTCTGATGGCGCCAGATTTCTCATACGAACTGGTTTTCATCGCATGCATAGCCGGTATTTTCTGATCCTGCAAAACGGAGACCACGGTTTCACCCCTTTCAAAAAGCCAAACCGTATTTTGCAAAACAAGTCTTATTCCGTCAAAATCCGAACCCCAAACGGCGGCAACGTCAGCTTGGAAACCGGCTCTCCGGTCATGACATCCCGCATTTCGCTCGGCAGCACCATCGAAGCTTCGCTGTCATTGTAATTCTCCACAAAAACAAGATCCTGTTCTCCGGTCCGCCGGTGCGCCGTCACGCCATAAGGCAGGTCAATTGCAAGCGCACGGGAAAGCTTGAGCTTATCCGCCAGGAACGAATAGAACGAACGATAGAAGCTCGATTCCAGACGCGCCGCAATATAATAAGCGCGCCCCTTTCCATAGTGGTTGAGCGTAAATGCCGGCGATCCTTTATAATAATCGTCTCCGTAAACGGCGAGCGCCTTTGCACCGTTGAGATGGACAACATCGCAAAGCTCTGTGACCTCATAGCTTTTTTGCAGCATGAAGTCGTTGCTGGTCACCATAAAGTTTTTCTGGCCGTCATAAAGCGCATCGGTCTCTTCAATCACCAGTCCAAACACATCGCTCATACCGTCGCCGGGCGTTTTCCCGAGGTAACAAAGATCCGTATCATTGACGATACCGCTCCAGTAGGTTCCGACCAGTGTTCCGCCGTTTTCGACAAACTGTTTGAGTTTTTCTGCAATGGACCCGCGGTAGAGATAAAGCATCGGGGCAACAATCAGCCGATACTGAGAAAGATCCGCATCCATATCCGGCAAATCGACCTGAATACCCTGTTCCCAGAATGCGCGGTGATGTTTGACGACTGTTTCCAGATAATGGATTCCGCAATTGCGCGGCCCGCGGGATTCTTCGATCGCCCAGCGGTTTTCCCAGTCGTACAGCACCGCGACTTCCGGCATTACTTCCGTTTTAAGAACCAGCGGATCGAGCTTTTCCAGATAAGAGCCAACCTGTGTAACCTCTCGGAAGACACGCGTATCCGCAGTTCCGTCATGACCGACGACTGCGCCGTGGAATTTTTCAAAAGAGCCGCGGCTTTTTCTCCACTGGAAGTACATCACAGAGTCTGCGCCGTGCGCTACCGCCTGCATGGAAGACAAAAGATGCATACCCGGGCGTTTCTGCTTGGAGACATCGGTCCAGTTCATCACGCTCGGCGAGCTTTCCATCAGCAAAAACGGCTGCCGCTTAATGGACCGCATCAGATCGTGGCTGCACGCCGCAAAGGACGCAACACCGATCGGGTCGTTGTTGTGCCAGAGCGGATAGTTATCCCAGGAAACAATATCGAGTGCATCGGCAAATTTATGATAGTCAAGGCCGTCGTAAAATCCCATCAGATTCGTCGTTACCGGAAGATCCGGTTCGACCGACTTGACGGCGTCGATTTCGCCCTTCATAAAATTGACCGTCTGATGCGTTACAAAGCGTTTCCAGTCCAGAACCAGTCCGTGAACACTCATTTCTCCGTTCGGAACCGGTGCATGGATCTGTTCCCAGTCGGTATACTGATGGCTCCAGAAATACGTCCACCAGGCATGGTTGAGGTTCTCAAGGGAACCGTATTTTTTCTTCAGCCATTTCCGGAATGCCGCCTGACAGAGCGGACAGTAGCACTCCCCGCCGTATTCGTTGGAAATGTGCCAGAGGATTACACCCGGATGCGCTGCATAACGCTGCGCAAGCATCCGGTCGAGTTTCTGCACCTTCTCGCGGTAAACCGGCGAGGTATAGCAGTGATTGTGCCGCTCGCCGCTCAAATCGCGAACCAGATTTTTCGAAACCCGGCGGACTTCCGGATATTTTTCGCTCAGCCAAAGCGGTTTGGCGCCGCTCGGCGTAGCGAGATTTACCCGAATTCCGGCATAATACAGCCGGTCGATCGTCTCGTCCATCCACTGAAAATCATATTCGCCCTCCTTGGGCTCCAGTGCTGCCCAGGAAAAAATCCCCAACGAAACGCAGTTGATGCCGGCTTTCTGCATCAGCTCGATATCCTCTTTTTGGACAATATCCGGATACCGAAGCCACTGCTCCGGATTATAATCTGCGCCGTGCAGCAGATGCGGAAATTTGGAAATCACAGAATGGTTCATAAATACAGTCCTCCTAACGGTTCCATATGATTATAAAAGCTGCCGGTGCAGCTCCGTATAGGTTAGAATTCCATTCCGGCGTTCAGAGCACATCAGGCTGTACGAAGAAACCGGAATCTCCATCGGCGGCAAGAGGTCTGCGCACGCTGAAAATGCAGCGTCCGTAAGCCGCATGCCGCGGCCAAGCGTCAGGTGCGGCCGAAATGCACGGGATTCGATTGGAAATCCGGAAGCGCGCAACGCTTTGCAAAGCATGGCTCGCAGCTTTTGCAGTTCCGGATTCGGCATGACACCAGCCCAATAAAGATCTCCCTGCGGCCGGCGAAAGCGTCCGATAGACGCCGCAGTAAGCGAAAATCCAGACGCCGAATGCATGGCACTTTGGATTGCCGGAACCCGATCCGGCGGAACCTCTCCCAAAAAGACCAGCGTCAAATGAAAATTCTCCCGCCGGGTTATGCTGCCGCTGCCAGCCATTTCCCGCAGCGCACAGGCAGCAGAAAAAAGCCGGTCTTTGACTGTCTCAGGAAAATTAATTGCTAAAAACAGACGCATTGCTCATTCCTCTTCTTTGGGAAAAGTCTCGAAAATAACGGCGTCATAAAACGCAGGAACTGCCGCCCGTTCTTTGTCGCCGCGTGCTGTCCAGGCCACAAGAATCGGCCGGAAAAATGTCCGGCAAAACCAGAATCCAAACGTATCGGCTTTAAAATCAAATGCGATAAAGTCGGGTCTTCCGAGACAATTCACCAGAAGATTACGCAGTGCAAACGCTTCATACCCCTTTAGGCCTTCTTCTCCTTTGCGTGCATTGGCCGACAGCTGTCCGCGCAAATTTGCGGGACGGTTTTTCCGAAACCAGCGCACCGCAAACGGAGAAAACGATTCGTAGCACACGTTTCCGGGATAACGGTCAAACTGCTCTGCGGTTTTCTGACAAAGCAGCGGCAGATCTTTTCCGGCATAAGGCTTGATCTCACAGACAACCGGAAGATCTCCCAAAACTGGAAGCACTTCCTCGAGCAGCGGAATCCGCTCGCTGGTCCCGGCAAGAGAACAGGTACGCACTTCTTCATACGTACACGCTGCCACCGGACGGTCTACGCCGCACATCCGCAGAAGCGTACGGTCATGAAAGACCACCAATTTTCCGTCCTTTGTAAACTGCACATCGAGCTCCACCCCGACGCCTTTTTCGCGTGCTGCCCGAAATGCGGCCAACGAATTCTCAGGAATTTCGCCGCCATGCAGTCCGCGGTGGGCAAATTCCCGCACCCATCCGGCCTCGCGCCTTGCGCCCGGATGAATCAGATAAAGCAGCAGGATCAGACATCCTACGAGTACATCAAACAGGATCCACAAAATCCACACGGTTTATTCCTCCACATCCAGCATCTCAAGCTTATCCTTAGGCAAAACCGGCCTGCTGTCTCCGTGCCGGACACCGCACATCGTGCAAAAGGCAATCGTGACAAATAAAACCGCATACGGGAACAGCGTCCAATAGCCGACATATTGCAGCAAAAATCCCGAAAGAATCGGCGTTAAAATCTGCGCCGCCATAGAAAACGCGTAGTAATATCCCGTATATCTGCCGACATCCGACCCTTTTGCCATTTCCACTACCATCGGATAAGAGTTGACGTTGATCGAGGCCCAGCCGATTCCGGTTAAAATAAAGAGCACAATCATAAACCAGTGGTACCGCGTAAATGCAAAAGCAGCGCCAAACGAGACAAACAACAGCGCAACACCGATGAGAATCGTCTTTTTCCGGCCAATTCGGGTTGCAAGGAATCCGACCGGCAAATACGAGAGTACCGCCGCAACCGTTGCGACCATCATCAGCGAAGCAAAACCGCCGCCTTCAATCTGCAGATAATCCTGCGCATATTTTGAAAACGACGTCGTGACCGCATTATATCCCATGTACCACATGGTAACGGATATGAGAATTAAGATGAGACTTTTCCGCACGTCGCGCGGCATTTTTTCATCAGACTCTGCAGCTGGTTCGTCGGAAGACTCCAAAGCTTCCATTGCAGCCACTTCACCGGCGAGTTTCTTTTCGCGGATCGTCAGCACCAGCACCAACACAGATAGCAGCATCAGTCCGGCAACAATCGCATAAATTGGAAAATAATCCGGTTTTTCGGATTTGGGAACCAAAACGGCAATCAATGCAAGAGAAATCACGCTGCCAACTGCGCCCATCAGATTGATCACCGCATTCGCCTTTGAGCGGAGCGGCTTCGGCGTAAGATCCGGCATCAGCGCAACCGCCGGAGAACGATAGGTGCTCATGAAGAGCAGCGTTGCCATCAGCGCAAGGAAAAAGAGAATTGGCCGGACAAGATGATCCGCCACCGGGATCAGCAGCATGAAAATCACCGCACCGATGGTTCCAAAAAGGATATATGGCGTCCGTCGGCCAAGGCGCGTATTGGTTTTATCGGAGAGCGTTCCAAACAGCGGCAGCAAGAACAGCGCAAGCACATTGTCAAGCGCCATAATCACGCCCGACCAGGTATGGTCAATCTGAAACGTATTCTTTAGAATCAATGGAATGATGCTGTCATAAAGCTGCCAGAATGCACAGATCGAAAGAAACGCCAGTCCGACAAAAAACGTCCGCTTATAATTCAGCTTCATCACACCTTCCTCCAACAGACAAAATCAGTTTAAAAAATATTTCATTTTCCGCGCCTTCGTTTTCCGTGCCATAGAAGGCTTTCTTGCAGATTTTGGAAAAATACGGTATCATAAATACAAGATACAAACCTGTGTTTTTACACATTATGCATTCACGCATTCTGAAAATAAAAAAACATCTAGCCTTGGATCTCTTCCGTACCAAACAGAACCCATTCATCGGGTTTTGGCTTTCCGTACAACATTCGATTCGGCACGACCCGTATGTCGATATATCGCCTTTCTGTACCGTTTGCGGCGCTGCTGTCAAATCTGGGGGTTTTTATATTATTAACCAGACTGTGCAAAGCGGTCTCCGGGCCTTGCAAAAGCGGTTCCGAACCTGTATCATGCAACATTTAACCGCATCTGTCAGGCACATACAGCGTTCTGTGCGCTTTATTAGGAGAATCCGCCACAATCTCAGGGGTATTATAGCACAATTCCATAGGAATTTCCATAAAAACTTTAGTAAATCCAGGAAAAATCCATCCGCAACGCAGGACGGCAAACGGTAGTGTCAAATGTTCCGCGATTGTTTTCCCGCACTTCCAGTCTATTGGGGTTGGATTTTATCGCATAAGTCCTTCTAATTTTCAAGCCTTTTCAAGCCGGAAATTTCGGCCAAATGTTTGGACATTCCCGATTCCTATTTTATTCTCAGACCGATTGGCACTCCGTCATGACAACAAACAAGGAGAGATTTTGATGAACACAACCGTTTCGATGATTCTGGCTTCTGCTTCGCCGCGGCGGAAAGAGTTGCTGCGCTATCTGGTGCCGCATTTTGAGGTGATGCCCGCCGATATCGATGAAGAAACGCTTCCAACAACATGCTCGCTTTTTGAGCAGCCGCTCTATCTTGCTGAAAAGAAAGCAGCGGCACTTGCCACCCAGCACCCGGATGCCCTGATTCTCGGCTGCGACACCGCTGTTTTTGCCAGCGGCGTGATCCTTGGAAAGCCAAAATCCGAGCGCGATGCCTTCCGGATGCTGCGGATGCTCTCCGGAAAAACGCACACAGTAGTAACCGGATGTTGTCTGCAGCAAAACAACCGCAAACGTGTGTTTTGTGAAAAAACAGCCGTGACTTTTTATCCGCTTACAGATACCGAAATAGACGCCTATCTTGCAACCGGAGAACCGTTTGATAAGGCCGGCGCATACGGAATTCAGGGGTATGGGCGCTGTCTGGTCCGGGAAATTCACGGATGTTATGATAACGTGGTCGGACTGCCTGTCGCGCGTTTAAAGCGGGAACTCGAGGCGTTTCTCTCTTCGATTGATGTAAATTTTTAAACGTCAGCCGTCTTCACACGCGGGTTGCGCCTGCTCTGAACGGCCCGGTTCCTCCGTCCGGTTTCGCGATGCTTTTCTACACTCTTGCGTGTTTGTCCCTCCGGCTGTCCAATGTCCGGTGCCAGTTCGTGTAAAAATCCGCTTTGTAAAGTAACAACCCGTCAATTCAAATAGAACGCCGATTTCACGTCTGGTCTGTCTGGAAGTCTTTCGCCGGAAAACTGCCTCGCTGCACATTTCGGGGGATATGCTCTAAATCTGACGGCGCCTTCTGTTGCGATTTTCATGCTGCAACAGGAGGCGCTTTTTTCACGTTTCTCCGAAATCCTTCATTGCTTCTGCAGAACGGCTTTTTTCGTGCATTCCCTTTTGGCATATTTTATGAAAGCGGCCGGCAACCTTTGCTGCAGAAATGCAAGTTCACTGTCTCCTGCCATTTGCACTACACTTTTCCGGTTTCATCCAATCATATGATGCGAGGGACCATGCCAAAAAAGGCTGTATTTTCTAGGAGATATTTTAACGATACAAAAATTTTTAAAACGCAGCAGAATATGGATTCCGGATAGGAACCGTCCATTCACAACACGGTTTTGATGCGTTGAAACACGCCCATCCCCCATGCGGCCTCTTGGCAATATCGGCGGAATGCTCTGCGGTCTTTTCCTGGCATTTCCGGCAAAATTGCGCGCACCTGTCGGCGACAAATTTTCGAATAATAATGTCTTTCGGATGCAGGCTTACTGGTACAAGCAAAGGCGAAAAGGACAACTATCCGCCGGCGCCCAAATGGGCGTGTTGGTCCTTAGAAACAGTACCGCACAGTGGGATCCTGCCGCTTTGCGCCGATCGATCTTTCCAAAAAAGATCACATCGTTTTAGATCGGAGTTGCAGGCCAGGATCATCCTGAGAATCCGTCCGAAACCCAAAAAGCAAAAAGCAGGACCGCCTCCGGTGCGTACCGGGGACGATCCTGCTAAAAAATATCATTCCGTATAAAGTTTTTCGCTGTAATGGTGCGCCTGCTCCAACATCATATCCTTAACCTTCATCAAGCGAATCTGCGTACTCCGCTCGTTTTCATCGAGCTTCATCGTAATATACTTGATGTTCTTCTGGGTTTCCGGGATAATCACATGCTCAAGCGCATTGACGCGCCGGCGCGTTTTTTCAATTTCACTCGCCATCAGCTGGCAGGACTTTTCACACTCTGCCAGGCGCAGCATATCCGGCAGGATATCGGCAAGCGACTTGACCGCACCGTCGAGGTCACCGGAGGTAAACGCAAAACCGTAGGAATAAATATCGTTGCTGTCGGCTGTCCGGGTTTTGTATTCAAACACGGGGATATCGACACTCATGATATTTTTCGTATCGGTATTCAGGAAAACCTCCTGCTTCGGCGCCATCAGCGCAACATTGAGAATTTCCTCAGACATTCCGGCCTTGGCAATGACAAAGTTTTTGTTTGCCGAACGGATGCCTGCTTCTACTTTTTCGCGAAGCGCCATATTTTCCCGGACAAGATCCAGAAATTGACGCATCAGCTCGTCGCGCTTATCCTTCAAAAGCTTGTGTCCGCGGACAGCGGTTGCCAGCTTCTTTTTCAGACGCGTCAGTTCCATCCGGGTAGGATTTACCTGTGTGGACGCCAAATGGGATCACTCCTTTCCGCATTGATTTGCCGAATCGGTCTTATTTGCCGTAATACAGATCGAGGTACTTGTCGTCGATACGCTTGAGTTCCCCGCGCGGCAAAATGGAAAGCAGTTTCCAACCAATGTTCAGCGTTTCTTCGATATCGCGGTTGGTGGTGTAACCCTGCGAGACATATTCTTTTTCGAATGCATCCGCAAATTTGGCGTAGATCAGGTCGGTATCCGAAAGCGCAGCTTCACCCAGGATGACCATGAGTTCCTTCGCTTCTTTTCCGCGTGCATAGGCGGCAAAGAGCTGGTTGAGGGTGTTAGCATGATCCGCACGGGTTTTTCCCTCGCCGATTCCCTTATCTTTCAGACGCGAAAGCGACGGAAGAACGTCGATCGGCGGTGTAATGCCCTTGCGGTAAAGCTCACGGCTTAAGATAATCTGACCCTCTGTGATATACCCGGTCAAGTCCGGAATCGGGTGCGTCTTGTCATCTTCCGGCATGGTCAGGATCGGAATCATCGTAATGCTGCCGCTCTTGCCCTTCTGCCGACCGGCACGCTCATAGAGCGTCGCAAGGTCCGTATAGAGATAACCCGGATATCCGCGGCGGCCCGGAACTTCTTTCCGCGCAGCCGAAACTTCACGCAGTGCATCGGCGTAGTTCGTAATATCCGTCAAGATTACGAGAACATGCATGCCTTTTTCGAAAGCAAGATACTCCGCAGCCGTCAGCGCCATACGCGGCGTCGCGATACGCTCAACAGCGGGGTCGTTTGCGAGGTTGATAAAGAGCACGGTCCGGTCGATGGCGCCGGTTTCCTTAAAGCTCTCGATAAAGAAGTTCGACTCTTCGAACGTGATACCCATTGCTGCAAAAACAACGGCGAACGGCTCATCGGTTCCGCGAACCTTTGCCTGTCTTGCAATCTGCGCGCCCAGGTTGGCATGCGGCAGACCGGAAGCCGAGAAAATCGGCAGCTTCTGGCCACGAACCAGCGTATTTAGGCCGTCAATCGCAGAAATACCGGTCTGGATAAATTCCTCCGGATAGCTGCGCGCGGCCGGATTCATCGGAAGGCCATTGATGTCCCGACGCTCTTCCGGCAGGATTTCCGGACCGTTATCAATCGGACGGCCCAGTCCGTCGAAAACGCGGCCGAGCATATCCTCGGAAACGCCGAGCTCCATGGTGCGTCCCAGGAAGCGAACCTTACTGTTGGAAAGGTTAATTCCGGTGGAGTTTTCAAAGAGCTGAACCAGCGCGTTGCCGCCGTCAATTTCGAGAACCTTGCAGCGGCGGGTCTCGCCGGAAGCAAGTTCAATTTCGCCGAGTTCATCATAGGTGACATTTTCAACACCCTTGACAAGCATAAGAGGGCCGGCGACCTCCTGAATAGTACGATACTCTTTTGGCATTAGAAGTCCTCCTTCCCTACGACCTCAGCGATTTCAGAAGCCAATTCCTTATTGATTGCCTCATAAGCGCTCTCAATTTCATCGTTTACCGTGTATTTGTAACGGCCGATCTTCTCGCGGACAGGCAGCTTAATGAGATCTTCCACCTGTGCGCCCTTGGAAAGCGCTTCGACAGAGAGATCATAATAAGCCAGAACCAGACGCATCATAAAGAGCTGCTTTTCGAGGGAAGTGTAGGTATCAATCTCATGGAAGGAGTTCTGATGCAGGAAGTCCTCACGAATCGAGCGGGCAGCCTCCATTTTGAGACGATCCGGCGCAGAAAGCGCATCCATACCGACCATCTTGACGATTTCTTCGAGTTCCGCTTCGTTCTGCAGGAGGGTCATCAGGTGCTGCCGCAGCTGCATCCAGTCCTCGGAAACGTTCTCCGTAAACCAGTTGGCCATATTATCGACATAGAGCGAATAGCTGTTGAGCCAGTTGATGGCCGGGAAATGACGCTTATACGCAAGCGCGGAATCCAGTCCCCAGAACACCTTGACAATTCGCAGGGTTGCCTGCGAAACCGGCTCGGAAATATCGCCGCCCGGAGGCGACACAGCGCCGATTACGGAAAGTGCGCCAATGCGGCCGTCTTTGCCGAGCGAAACCACGCGGCCCGCGCGCTCATAGAACTGCGCCAGACGGGAACCGAGGTATGCAGGATAGCCTTCTTCACCGGGCATCTCTTCGAGCCGGCCGGACATTTCACGCAGCGCCTCTGCCCAGCGGGAAGTCGAGTCTGCCATCAGCGCGACAGAATATCCCATATCACGGAAATATTCCGCAATGGTGATACCGGTATAAATGGACGCTTCGCGCGCCGCAACCGGCATATCCGAAGTATTGGCAATCAAAACGGTCCGTTCCATCAGAGATTCACCGGTTTTCGGGTCTTTCAGTTCCGGGAACTCGTTGAGAACGTCCGTCATTTCGTTTCCGCGCTCACCGCAGCCAATATAAACCACGATATCTGCCTCAGCCCATTTTGCAAGCTGATGCTGAATAACAGTTTTGCCGGAACCGAACGGACCGGGAACGGCAGCCACACCGCCTTTGGCAATCGGGAACAATGCGTCAATCACGCGCTGGCCGGTAATCAGCGGCATTGCGGGCGGCAGCTTCTCCTGGTACGGGCGTCCGCGGCGAACCGGCCACTTCTGCATCAGCGTCAGCGGGCGGTCACCGGTTTCGGTTTCGATCACCGCAACGGTTTCCTCAACAGTAAACTCGCCGGCAGTAATCTCCTTCACCGTACCTTTTACGCCATACGGCACCATGATTCGCTGCTCGACAATCACGGTTTCCTGTACCGTTCCGATGATGTCTCCGGCTTCCACCGAATCCCCCACCTTCACGGTCGGTACAAATTTCCACTTGATATCGCGCTTGAGAGAAGGAACCTCAACACCGCGTTTGAGGTTATTTCCGGAAGCTTTCATAATATCGTCCAGCGGACGCTGGATGCCGTCGTAAATGCTGGAAATCAGGCCCGGCCCGAGTTCCACAGAGAGCGGCATATCCATCGATTCCACCGGTTCGCCCGGTCCAAGGCCGGAGGTCTCTTCATAAACCTGCACAGAAGCCTCATCGCCATGAATCTCAATAATTTCCCCGATCAGGCGCTGGCTGCTGACGCGGACGACGTCGTACATATTGGCATCGCGCATTCCCTCGGCAATAACGAGCGGACCCGCGACTTTTTTAATAACACCTTTGCTCATGGGACGAATCACCCACCTTTCTTAATGATTGCTGAAAAGAATATCAGAACCGACTGCCTGTTCAACGGAGCGTTTCACGCCGGCAACGCCCTCCCCGGTATTGCCGGAAACGCCCGGAATCAGAATCACAGCGGGCAGGACCTGTCCCTGATATTGTTTCATTTTTTCCCCGATTGCCGCAGCGGCTGCTTCCGTCACATAAATCACGGCGTAGTCGCTTCCGGCAAGCCGGTGCAACAGTTTGGCAGACTCCTCCGGTTCCGATACGGGAAAGATATCCAGCCCAAGCACTGCAAAACCGTAAATGCTGTCGTAGTCGCCAAGCACTGCGATCTTATACATACATATCCCTTACCCTTTCCCGGATGGAAGCCTCCGGCATCTCATTGAGCTTGCCGGTAAGAATAATCCGAACTGTTTTAATTTCATTTTCCCGTGCAAGCAGATACGCAAACAGCGGTCCCACGGAAAACGAATTGTATTTTTGCGGTGCGATTGTCCGGATGATCCGGTTGTCGCACCAGCGCTCAAAAGCAGAGGGAGACTGCGCCATTGCCTGGGCGCCCTCTGCGTAATCGGTTCCGGAAAGATAATCCCGGAGCGCTGCGTCGCCGCTCACTGCAGCACGGGCCAGCGAATCCACAGAAAGGGTTTCGCACGGCGCCATCGCGCGTTTCATAAACTCCAGGGATTTTCCCGTCTTTTGCGCGCGGACTGCAATTTTAATATCGGCGATGGCAACGGTGGATTCCGCATACTCGCGAATAATCGCATCATCGGCATCTTTTCCGGCAGCCAGGATGGCTTCGAGCGCTGCGCGGTCCAAAATGACATCGCAAAGCTGTCCGTCCCGGGTATGCAGAAGCGTGGTATAAGCCTCTTCCGCAGCGGCCGCCATGCTCTCCGGCAAATCGCCAAAGGCTTTTTCCCGAATCAGTTCCAGAAGCGCTCCCCGTTTCAGGGAGGCATCCTCATAATAGAGATTCGCCGTCAACGCTTTTTCGGTGGAGCAGGCCTCTTTGATTGCCGCTTTCAGATTATGAAATTCTTTCGAATAGGAAAGAACGTCAAACACGGAAAGATCCGGCGCCAATTCCCGGATGATTTCCCAGGTTTTTTCCCGTTCTGCAGCCAGAAGCGACTCTGCAGTTTCGTCTGCCTCTGCGCTTCCCCATCCTTTTTCTTTCAAGAACCGGATGGCTTCTTCATAGCTCTTGCAGCCCAAAAGCTGCTCAATCACCGCGCCGGAAAACAGCGTCGTCTCTTTTGCCCGGATCCGCGCAACCGCGTAGGTATATTCCATACTATTAGACATGCTATCCCTCTCTTTCGCGGAAACAGGCGTCACTGAAACAACAGTGCATAGATTTTATCCTGGAGGTCGTCCTTTTGTGCGCGGAAAATCGCTTCAAAAGAGCAGTTTTCTTCTACGCCGCCATAAACAAGGACAAACCCGCCGTCAATGGATTTCGGTTCTTTTGAAAGCTGTAAAGAACCGCCTTTTTCTTCGGCAATTGCGTTTGCTTTTTCAACAAATCCAGCCGGAAGCCGCGCAAGATCCTTTTGCGAAAGGCAAAGTTCTCCTGCCATCGGCAGAGAAAACTTCTGCATCATTTTTTCCAGCATGGCAAAATAGGCGTCATCGTCCAGCGAAACAGCTGCCCGATAGGCCTTTGTAAGCGTTTCAGAAAGAATTTCCTGCTTGGCTTTGAGCAGGGCTTTCCGTTTTAAGAGATCCGCAGAAGACGCCGTGCGATCCAGGTAATTCTGAACCTCCAGTTCCGATTTCCGCGCGACATTGTCGCAGAGCGACTGCGTCTGCGCAAGAGAATCCGCCTTGATCTTCTCTGCTTCTTCCCTCGCTTCCTGTAAATTCTGATCCGCCGTCTGTTTGGCATCTTCCAAAATCCGGCCGACCATCTTTTCAAGTCCGGTCATATCTCCGCTCTCCTTCTGTTTGATAGGGGCGTAATACCCAGATTAAAGCTTAATCGCCGTTACAGCAAGGATCGAGATCAGCAATGCCAGAATCGCATAGGTTTCAACCATTGCCGGGAACAGCATTGCTTTACCGAACTGCTCCGGTTTCTTTGCAACGATTCCAATACTTGCAACAGAGGTTTTGCCCTGGTGCATTGCAGAAACCAGACCGACAATGCCGATCGGCAGGCAGGCAGCCAGAATCATCAGACCGTTTGCAAGAGAGATCTCCTTCGGCGCACCGCTGAGCAAACCCGTGTTCGAGAGGGTAATAAATGCAACCAGCAGGCCATAGATGCCCTGCGTACCAGGCAGAAGCTGCAGCAGCAGAACCTTCGCAAACTTACTCGGATCCTCTGTTACCACACCGGCAGCCGCACGACCGGCGATTCCGACACCGTAAGCAGATCCGATACCCGCCAAAATCACTGCCAGCGCAGCACCCAACAATGCAAAAACAGTTCCCATCTCACTCATGATTTGATTTCCTCCTTAATATTTGTATATTTGGTATTGGTACGGAACGGGTTGAAGGCTCTTCCCCCGCCCTCATAAAACTTGCCGAAAAATTCGACAAACTGCAACCGGTTTGTATGGACATAAGCGCCAAGCATATTGATCGCAAGGTTGAGCGTATGTCCAAGAATAAAGATGATGATAAACGCCACGATCCCAAAGAAGTTGTTCCCGATCATGCTGCCCATCTGGTTGATAACAGAAGCGATAACGCCTGTTGCCAGACCGAGCGCCAGAAGACGGGAATAGGACAGCACGTCGCTGAGCCATCCGGTAATGTTGTAAAGATCATAGGCGCCGAGCGCGATTCGTTTGCCCCAATTGCGGTTGGCGCGTCCGGACATCAGACAGATGCCTACTGCACCGCCGATGGCAAGAACCTTGCCGAGCGTGTTGACAAACGCCGGGAATACGATTTCCATCTGTGCGATCGAAGCGAACAGGCTGCTGGGAAGCAGCATGATCAGCAGACCGATCAGGAGACAGAACCAGAGGACCACGTCACAGAAGAAGTCCACAATTTTCCGGTCGCGCAGCAGCATATACCCTTTCATACCCAATCCGGTAAACAGGTGGATCGTTCCGAAGAGCAGCGAATACAGCAGCATCCGCATCGGTTCTTCGAGCGGAATGAACCACACCGGCGGGACAGAAACCGGATGTCCAAAGAACGTCGTGGACACGACATCCACCACATCGCCGAAGTAGCTGGAGAACATCACGCCCCAGAACATCGTCGAAATTCCGCAATACATAAACATCCGAAGGGATTTCTGCATGCTGATTTCCATGTTCTTAAATTTCTTAAGCAGGATAAAGCACGCAAGGAAAATTACAAATCCATACGCCGCATCGGAAAGCATCAGGCCGAAAAAGGCATAATAGAAAATGGACATGACGCTCGTCGGATCCATATCGCCTTTTCCGGGAAGGCCGTAGGATTCCACAACCCCTTCGACCGCAGCCGGCACTTTTGCATTTTGCAGCAAAACCGGCGGCTCCTCTTCCTCGCTGGGTGCATAGCATTCCACAGAAAGGTCAAATTTGCTCTCAAGCTCCGATTTCAGCGCTCCGGCGTTTCTTTCCGGAATATATCCGGTCAAAACAAAGGTCTTTTTTGACTGTAAAAGACCGCCGAGAACCCGGTACTTTTCTGCACGGGTCTGATAATAATCCGAAACGAGACGCAAATCTTCCCGGCTATCTTTGAATCCGGCAATTTCTGTTTCCAGATTCCGGATTTCTTTTTCGGTTTCAGAAAGCTTCGTCCGGAGACGCTCCAGCCGTTCTGCCGGAACCTCCCGAATGTTCTGCGCAGGCCGGGAAAATCCGGATTCACGCAGCGCTTCTTCCATTTTCGCCTGCTCCTGCCGCAGGCAAGTTACAAAGAGGCAAGTCTGGTTGGCATCCTGCGAGAGGATCTCTGCGGTAAAGGCCTCGAGATCCGGCGCGATTGCCGCCAGACGCTGATAAAATGCCTCAAGCGTCATAGATTCTCCAATGGAACCAATAAATGCAGCCGTCTGCTCCGTTCCGGAAAAATTCATCGGAACATCGAGCGAAAGCCACGGGGTCAGCGCTTCAATTTTCGTTTCAGTTTTCAGCAGGGACGCTTTGTCCTCGGCAATTTGTTTTGTCAAGGCAAGAATCTGCTTGGCAACGTCGATCACCGCATCGTGACGCTTGGCAATTTCATCATAACGCTCAAGAGAAATCTGCTCTTTCCCGTTAAGAGAAGCAAGCATCGAGGTTTTTTCCGGCGCATATTCCTGCAAAACTTCCAACGCGTAGTCAGCGGTCAGGGCGTTTTTGGTAAAGATTGTTTGTGAGGCGGACACATCAGCTTTATGAAAAACGTCGTCTTCTGCAAGATCATCGGAGATCTCTACGACGCCGCGCCGCTGCAAAAGCTCCAGAATTGCCTTCCGGTCTTTTTTCAGTGCGCAGATCGCAATGTGCTGCATCTGCAATACCGCCATGGGCGTAACCCTCCTTTTTCTATGGATTCGGCTTCTGACTCAGTTAAATCAGCTCAGACAGAATCAAACGAACGGCTTCCTCTTCCTTTGCTGCAGCATGCTGCCGAAGCGCAGAAATTTCTGCTTTTACAGCAGTTTCCGCAGCGGAAGTCTGCATTTCGCCGTCAGCTTTTGCCTTTTCCATTGCAGCAAGCGCTTCTTTAGAGGCCATTTCAAGCGCCTTTTCGCGCTGCTGGGCGGCTGCCGCACGTGCTTCGGAAATTTGTTTTTTTCCGCTTGCCTGTGCATCTGCTAAAATTTGTGCAGCCCGGCTTTCCGCTTCCTTAACAGTTTTGATCGTCTCCTGAACCACCTTATCACCACCTTTACACAATTATTTCTATCATACAACAAATAAATCGTTTCGTCAATTTTTTATACACGTTTTTCTTGTAAGATTCTTGCTTTTTTTCTTGTGAAAAAAGGAGAAAAACCATACAGAATAAAACTTTTTATTTTGTTTCCGAACATACAAAAAAGCCCTCCGGAAACACCGGAGGGCTTACCATCGCAACGGAACTTTATGCAAACTTATGCAAAAAACATGATCGCGTTAATAACGATTACCAGGACAAAAAATCCAATTGCAATGAATTTTGTCCATCTCGAGAGAAACGCATCAATCGACCGCGCTTTGTTTTTGGAAAGGAACGTATCCGCGCCGCCTGTAATCGCACCAAGATTCTGCTGATGTCCTTCCTGAAGCAGGACAACAAAAACAATCCCGACCGAAAACAGTAAAAGGATTACTCCGAAGATAATTTGTAACGCTGACATCTTTTGCCTCCTAATTCAAGAAAGTGACTTATAGTATAATAGCACAATCCGTTTCGATATGCAAGCGGTTTTCGAAAAAACCTACAATATCTTGTCTTTTTATCGCTGCTGCACAAGAAACCGGCTGAATTTAGGAGAAGATCATCCAGCGGTCACCACCGTTCCGCCCGCCGAGTCTTCTTTATTCTTCTGTTTTGACAACCGGCGCGTCATGCAGCCCGGCTGTCATTGCAACCGGCAACGAAAACACAAAGGCTTTCTCCTGCATCAGGGCCTTCATAATCCCGTTGCGCTTTTCGGTTTCTGTAATAATATAAAGCAGCTCTTTCTCTTCCGCAATAGAAACGCCGAAAAACTTTTGTGCATATTCGGTTGCAATTTCTTTTGCGTGAATCACCGTTCCGCCGGTCGCACCCGCAACGCGCGCAGCATCCATTGCAGTTTGCGCCGTTCCGTTTTTCAAAATTGCAACAATCAGTTCCCGCGATTGCGCTGCTGTTTCCATGTTGTCTTCCCCGCTTTCCGTATCCAAGCATCGATAGGTAAAATTCCGAAGCAGTGAACTGCCGCCGATACTATGCACCGGGATAGCCGCCGCAATTCCATGGTTCGGAAGATTCATTTTGAGATCTTCCGTAAACCGCCGCATCAGCCTCCGCGCGGTTGCAGAGGAGGCGACCGTAAAAAATGCGGTTTTTTCGGTCTCCTCCAGTCCCCATAAATCCAATGTTTTCCGTTTTGCGGTCCCCCTGCACGGGACGCCAAACAGCATGGACATTCCGTTTTCCCTGCATAATTCGATATAATTCTCACTGTCACTGCGTTTTACAATCAACATCAGAAAACAGATTTCTATCATAGACTTGTCTCCTCCGAAAGCTCGATGATCTCTTCCTCTTCGCGTGCTTCCGCTTCCATAACCGGTTCTTCCTTTTTCAGACGGATCCGGTAAATCAGTCCCAGTACCTGAATGGTGATGAGCGGCGTCATCGCAACCATCGCCACGATTCCAAACGCATCCGTCACAATGTTGCCGCCAATCGCTTCGCAGGCACCCATAGAAAACGCGAGCAAAAAAGTTGCCGTCATAGGCCCGGAGGCAACGCCGCCGGAGTCAAATGCAATCGAAGTAAAGATATCCGGCACAAAAAAAGTCAGACAAAGGGCAAGCAGGTATCCCGGAACCAAAAACCAGAAAATCGGAAGACCAGTATACACCCTTACCATAGAAAGTGCAACAGAAATTGCAACGCCGACAGACAAACTGACCTCCATGGCCTTTTTGGGGATCAGTCCGGAGGTTACTTCCTCGACCTGCTTTGTGAGAACATATACCGCAGGCTCCGCTGTGACGATAAAATACCCAAGCGCAGCCCCGATCGGGATCATAATCCAGCTGTACGGAAGTTCCCCGATCAGTTTGCCGATCTGATTGCCGACCGGCATGAATCCGACATTTGCGCCGGTTAAAAAGAGAACCAGACCGACATAGGTATACAGCACGCCGATGAGCATTTTTCCGAGCTGCCGCATACGCAGATGCAGCGCGACAAACTGATAAATCAGGAAAAATATCACAATTGGTGCAAGCGCAATGGCGATTTCCTTCACGTAGCGCGGGAATTCATTGGCAAACAGCGCCCAAAGCTCCTTGGAGTTCTGAATATTGATATCCGCAAACGACGTGTACAGACTCTCTCCGGGCGTAAAGAGAACACCCAAAATCAGCACCGCGAGGATCGGCCCAATCGAACAAAGGGCAACAAGTCCAAAGCTGTCACTCTCTGCATTTTTATCGCTTCGAATCGAGGAAACGCCGATTCCGAGCGCCATAATAAACGGAACGGTCATCGGACCGGTTGTCACACCGCCGGAATCAAAGGAAACAGCAATAAATTCCGGCGAAACAAATGCGGCAATTAAAAAAATCGCAGCATAAAATCCGATCAGCAAAAAGGAAAGCCGAATCCGGAACAGAATTCGAAGCATCGCCAAAACCAGAAACAGCCCGACTCCAACCGCCACGCAGAGAATGAGCGTCATATTGGGAATATTGGGAACTTGCTCTGCGAGAACCTGCAGATCCGGCTCGGAGATCGTAATCATAATTCCAACGAAAAGAGAAACCGCAATGACGACCCAAAGCTTCTTGGTACGCGTCATGTGCGAACCGACAGCCTCCCCCATCGGCGTCATAGCAATTTCCGCACCAAGCGTAAAAAAGCCCATCCCAAGAATCAGTAAAACGGCGCCCATCACAAAAGCCATGAGCGTGCCGTTCGGGATTGGGGTAATCGTGAAGCAAAGCAACAGAACGATTCCTGTTACCGGAATGACAGACAACAGGGATTCTTTAATTTTTTCTTTCAGGATCGTTCTGTTTTTTCTCAATTGCAGCTACCTCGATATCTTTCGTTTTTGCATCATCAAATAAGCCTTTACAAAATATGTATTCGCCAAAAAAGATATTCCGAAAACAGGGAAACACAAGGATCAGGAACTTCACATTATACCATCATTATACCATAAATCTGCCCGCATGAGGTTGCCGAAAAACAAAAAAACTCTGAACGGTTTGTAAACAGGATCCGCAAACCGTTTAGTCTCCCTCAATCATCCGGTACCCTACGCCGACTTCTGTAAAAATATATTCCGGTTCAGCCGGATTTTTTTCGATTTTCCGGCGTATATTCGCCATATTAACGCGCAGGATCTGATTGTCACATTTGGCGCTTGGTCCCCAAATTGCTTTGATGATAAAATCGTACGTCAATACTTTGCCTGCGTATTTTCCCAAAAGGGCGACAATTTTATATTCGTTTTGCGTCAGGCGTGCATTTTCCCCGCGAATCAGAACATGCAGTTTGTCGTAGTCGATTGTCATATCACCAGCCTGAAACTTTCCGGTCTGGATCACATTCGTATTTGCCCCGTTTGTTCCGGAATGCCGCAGCGCAGTCCGGATCCGGGCAAGAAGCTCTGAGGTTCCAAACGGCTTTGAAATATAATCATCCGCCCCAAGATCCAGCGCCTCCACCTTGTCCCGTTCATGCGTCCGGGCGGACACGACAATGATCGGAATTTGTGACCATTCCCGTACCGTTTTGATAATCTTCAGCCCATCCATGTCGGGCAGTCCGAGATCGAGCAAAACAAGATCCGGACAATGCGAAGTAATCATAGAAAAGGCAGATGCGCCGTTGGACGCCTTGATGACGTTATATTGATTGGCCGTGAGAATGGTCGTCATAAAATTGCTGATGTTGTTTTCATCTTCCACAATCAGAACCGTCTGCTTGATTCCCAAACGCTCACTCCTCCTCTTCTAACGGCAGCGTAAACCGAAATAATGCGCCGCCCTCCGATAAATTTTTTGCCTCCATAATGCCGCCGTGCGCCTTCACAATCGACATGCATACAGAAAGTCCTATTCCCATATTCCGTTTATTATCGGTATTTTGCTCATCGTGCTGACGGAAATATCCGTCAAACAGATGTGGAAACGCGGCCTCTGGAATCCCGACGCCGTTATCGCGCACCTCAACGACCGCTTCGGCATTTGTTCGATGAACCGAGAGTTCGATTTTGGTAACGGTCTTGCCGTGCAGCACCGCATTTTCCAAAAGATTGATGATGACCTGCTCCACAAGAATCGCATCCATGGGAATCATCAAAAGCTCATCCGGAACCGAGACGGAAACCGGCTGCTCTGGAAAGCGTTTTTTGAATTTCCGAACCGACTCCGCGACGATTTCTTCGGCGGCCTCCTGCTCTTTTTTGATTTTGGCAGCTTCCCCGCCGATCCGGGTGATCGAAAGGAGATTCTCCACCATTCGAATCAGCCACTCTGCATCTTCTTTGACTTCTGATAAGAGTTCTTTGCGTTCTGCCGGCGTGAGCACCTCGTCATTTTCGATCATCGCCGAAGTTGCCCCGACAATCGAAGTCAGCGGCGTCCGCAGATCATGCGAGACTGCCCGCAGAAGATTCCCACGCATTTTCTCTTTTTCAGTATCCGCTCTAATTTTCTCCTGCTGCTTGATCTGTGTAGTCATCGCGCTGGTAATCACAGCGACCGCCGCCATACTGATAAAGGTAATCGGATAACCGGAGATACTGAAATTAAATGCAAAATATGGATATGTAAAAACATAGTTGATGCCAAATACGCCAACAACTGCTGCCAAAATTCCGTAGAAGTATCCATCGGTCATTCTGGAAATTACGAGCACTGCTAAAAGAAAAATCATAGAAACGTAGACGTCGCTGTCATCGATTAACCGCAGCAAAAAGCATAGAAGAGCCGCCGCCAGGATCGCCACCAGAAAGATAGCCGTATCCCGCCAGGAAAAACAACAAATACGGTTTAATTTTTTCCAGATTTTTCGGATTCGCATGTGTACCGTACCTTTGCTAGGATTTCGAAAAGTTCAGCAATGCCCGCTGACCGTACCACCGCATCATCTAAAACAAAATCGGAACACTCCCGCAAGCACACGCAAAACACCAAAGATGGCCGCTAAACCGGAATTTCCCGTCCAGCCCCGCTTTGGTTACGCGATTGCACAGGATAGGGAGGCATGGGGTTCCGCTGTCCATGTTATTGTCCCCGTCAAAGTGCTGGTGTGCTTTTCAGCAAAGCGTCGTGCATTTTGAGAAAATGTCAGCTTTTTCTCTAGTGCGGTTCGCGCCGCCGGTCTGCAACGCAGAACGGTTTTAAGGTTATTATGCTTTTTAAGCAAAATGTTCTTAAAAATAAGAGAAAGCGTCAGCTTTTTCTCCGGCGCGGTTCGCGCCGCCGGTCTGCAACGCAGAACGGTTTTAAGGTTATTATGCTTTTTAAGCAAAATGTTCTTAAAAATAAGAGAAAGCGTCAGCTTTTTCTCCGGCGCGGTTCGCGCCGCCGGTCTGCAACGCAGAACGGTTTTAAGGTTATTATGCTTTTTAAGCAAAATGTTCTTAAAAATAAGAGAAAGCGTCAGCTTTTTCTCCGGCGCGGTTCGCGCCGCCGGTCTGCAACGCAGAACGGTTTTAAGGTTATTATAGCACAATCCTTTCCTCTTGGACACACGGAACCCCATAAAAAAAGAAATTGTCTTGTTTTGTCTCGCATTTATCGAAAGTGCTGTACGCTCTTTCGGATATGCGTATGTGCAAGTAATCTCTAATCGTTTTCCCGAAATCAGACCCGTTTAAAGGAATGAATCCGGATCCCAGAAGCATCGGTTCCCAGTTCCTCGGCAATTGCTGCAGAAACAGCCGCAATCAATTCTTCGCGATTTTCAATCACTGCAGGTGCAGGAGCAGTCTCTGTCTGTGCCGGTGCAGCGGCCTGTTCTGCACGCTTTCCGCAGCAAAGACGCAGCAGATAGCAAATGAATACCAGGCAAATCAGCCCAATAAACACAACGCCCATTCCCATCAGACAGACAAACCCGTTTGAAATTTCGACGCCCATGACCAAAACCCCTTTTGCAAATTTTAAATGAACCGTTTGAATGGCAAAACGCCAAGATTCGATTTGTTCATTTCATCATTTATCATACCTATGAATCAAAACGCTGGCAACCGAAATTTATGCTCTTTAGCGGCTCCTTATCGCAAATCAATTTTTCTTTACGGAATCTTAACAGCACATCCGCATAATCTGGCTTTTTTCGGGCATTGCAAAGCTGCAGGAACACAAGCGCCATTCAATTAAGCGCCCGTCCCTCTACAAGAGTCCTCAAAAGTCTTCTAAAGAATATGGGATCTTTCACGCCAACATAACCGAAACACTTTGACAGGGCATTTTTGGGTGTTGCAAGGAGATCCGGGCTGCAAGTCTATTTACAATTCCATATCAAAAAAGGCCCGCAGTGCATGGCGCATTGCGGGTCTTTCGGCAAGTATTCTGCTTTATTTTAACTCTGTGCGGCGGATCTTTCCGCTGATCGTTTTAGGCAATTCATCGCGGAATTCAACGATCCTGGGATATTTATACGGCGCAGTATGTTTTTTCACATACATCTGCAGTTCTTTTTTCAGGTCTTCGCTCTTTTCCGTGCCCCTCGTGAGAACGACAACCGCCTTAACAACCTGTCCGCGAACCGGATCCGGCGCCGGAACCACCGCGCATTCCAGAACATAGGGAAGTTCCATGATCACGCTTTCGATCTCAAACGGCCCAATCCGGTAGCCGGAAGACTTGATCAAATCATCTGTCCGGCCAACATACCAATAATAGCCGTCCTCATCACGCCAAGCAGTGTCGCCGGTGTGATACAATCCATCGTGCCACGCTTCCTTTGTTTTTTCAAGGTCACGATAATATTCGCGGAAAAGGCCGCACGGAATGCCTTTATCGGTCCGGATGACAATTTCGCCGGTTTCACCCACTCGGGTGCTGGTGCCATCCGGTAAAACAACGTCCACGTCAAACAGCGGGCTCGGCTTGCCCATCGAGCCAGGCTTTGGCTCCGTTCCATAAGGATTGTAGATCGCCAGCGTGGTCTCCGTCTGTCCGAAGCCTTCCATGAGCTTAAGGCCTGTCGCCTTCTTCCACTGCTCAAACACCTCCGGATTGAGCGCTTCACCGGCAATTGTCGAATGCTCGATGCTGGAAAGGTCATACTTTGTGATATCTTCCTTAATAAAGAACCGATACATCGTCGGCGGCGCGCAGAACGTTGTGATATGATACCGCGCAAACATCGGCAGAATATCATGCGGCTCAAATTTGTCAAAATCATAGGTAAAGACGCCGGCTTCACAGAGCCACTGCCCGTAAAGCTTTCCCCAAAGTGCTTTCCCCCATCCGGTATCGGAAATGGTAAAATGTAAACCGTTCGGGTTGACATGGTGCCAATACTTCGCCGTGATATAATGGCCGAGCGGATATTTATGGGAATGCAGTACAATTTTGGGATACCCGGTCGTGCCGGACGTAAAGAACATCAGCATCGGATCGTCGCCGCAAGCTGCATCTTCCGCGCGCGGAAACACGTCGCTGCAGGCTTCCATCTCGCTGTTAAAATCATGCCAGCCTTCACGTTTGGTGTCGCTGACCAAAATTTTTAATTTCAGGCTGTCGCACTGCGGCGCAGCAAGATCCACCTGCTGTGCAACTTCGCCGTCTCCTGTGCAGACAATCGCCTTTACACCAGCGGCTTTAAACCGATAATCAAAATCGTGTTCCATCAGCAAATTGGTCGCCGGAATGACGATTGCGCCGAGTTTATGCAGCGCAAGAATCGAAAACCAGAACTGATAATGGCGCTTTAAAACCAGCATCACGCGATCGCCGCGCGCAATGCCGAGCGAGCGAAAATAATTCGCTGTTTTGGAAGAATACCGGCTCATGTCCGCAAATGTCAGGCGGCGCTCTTCAAATGTCCGGGAAACGTGCAGCATCGCGGTTTTGTCCGGGCATTTTTTGGCGAGTTCATCAACGATGTCATACGCAAAATTGAACCGGTCAGCATTGTGAAATGTAATCTTTTCCAGAATCTCTTTGTCGTTCAGAAAGGTTTCAATAAAGTTTGCCGCAGGCCCCGTAACGGTCCCGTCTTTGTGAAGAACTGCTGTCATGTTGAAATCCCCCTATTGTATCAAAGTTTTACCGGAATTGAGGCGCAAAAAAGCCGTCTCAAAGAATTCTCCTTGAGACGGGTAAAATCCCGCGGTACCACTCAAATTGCGATAAACGCCACCTCACAGGCTCCGACAAGCCCTTGCTTCTAACGCGGCAACTGACGGAAGATACTTACTGACGGAACCCCGCGTTCGGTTCTTCAGCTCGGAAGGGATAGGCATCTGAAAGCCAACCGTACCGGTTCACAGCATTACCGGCTCTCTGAAACTTCGGACTTTCTGCCGTCTTCGTCATCGCTTTTCTGATATTACTTATTTTTATACACCCCTTTGCATCCTTTGTCAATCCCTGTTGCGCCGAAAAAACACGAATTTTGCAAAATCGGTACTTCCGACAAAAAAACTTCGAATTTCTTTGCGTTTATGCGAATTTGTGTAAACCCTGCAACACAAACGCACGTTTCATTCACGACGCATTGGATTCGCTCAAATACGAATTCACTCAAATTCGAAAAGAATACCGTTGACAGCATGCATTGTCCGCGACCGCATCCATACCGGCATACACAGAAAGCGCCGCCGCGATTTCTCGCTGCGACGCTTTCCATTTCAGAAGCACTCTTCTATTTTAGAGTAGATTAAAGTCCTCTTTTCACATAGGTGGTGTGGAGGATCTCATGCGCCTTATGGCTGCCCGGAGCTTCGAGATACGTATCATAGATCTCTTTGACAACCGGGTTTTCATGACTCTTACGCAGCGACATTGCGGCATCCTCACTGTAAAGCGCCTTTGCACGCTCAGCGCGAAGATCCATAAAGTTGCGGACAGACGCCGGCTGATGCGGCTGGCCGCCGCCGTTGACACAGCCGCCCGGACAGGCCATCACTTCGATGAAGTGATAATCAGCCTCGCCAGCCTTGACTTTGTCAAGCAGCATCGAAGCATTCTTCAGGCCGGAGGTTACCGCAACGCGGACCTTTGTTCCGGCGAGATCATACTCTGCCTCTTTCACGTCGTCAATTCCGCGAACATCCTGGAACTCGACGTTCTCAAGCGGCTTGCCGGTTACGATTTCTGCAACCGTACGGAGAGCAGCCTCCATAACGCCGCCCGTTGCGCCGAAGATATGGCCAGCACCGGAAGCCACACCGAAGACCGGATCGAATTCCTCGTCCGGAAGATCTGTGAACATCAGGCCGGCTTTCTTAATCATCGCAGCAAGTTCGCGAGTCGTCAGGGAAACATCAATGTCCGGATAACCGGAAGCATTCTGATTGTCACGGCTGATCTCAAATTTCTTCGCTGTGCAGGGCATAATGCTGACGACGAAGATATCCTTCGGATCAAGGCCTTCCTTCTCCGCATAATACGTCTTCATCAGCGCGCCGTACATCTGTTGCGGCGATTTGCAGGAAGAGAGATTATCGAGGAATTCCGGATAATAGTGCTCGCAGAATTTGATCCATCCGGGCGAGCAGGAAGTGATGAGCGGAAGCTTGCCGCCGTTCTTCAGACGATCGAGGAACTCAGTGCCTTCTTCCATAATGGTTACGTCAGCAGCCGTGTCGACATCGAACACACGGTCAAAACCGAGACGGCGCAGCGCTGCAACCATCTTGCCTTCAACGTTGGTGCCGATCGGCATGCCGAAGCATTCGCCCAGCTGTGCACGGACAGACGGAGCCGGTCCGACGACCACGTGCTTGGACGGGTCTGCAAGCGCTTCCCAAACCTTTTCGGTATCGTCGCGCTCTGTGAGTGCGCCGGTCGGACAAACCGCGATGCACTGGCCGCAGTTGACACAGGAAGTCTCTGCGAGCGGCAGCTCAAACGCACTTGCAATATGTGTGGCGAAACCACGGTTGTTCGGTCCGATGACCGCAACGCGCTGATTCTGCTTGCACACAGCGACGCAGCGGCGGCAAAGGATGCATTTGGAGTTATCACGCACCAGATGCGGCGCGGAATCTTCAATATCCGGGCTCAAATCTTCCGAACCCATGAAGCGTTTCTGGTCGACGCCGTATTCCTGCGCGAGGTTCTGCAGTTCGCAGGTACCGCCGCTGCGCGAGCAGGAGAGGCAATCCATTCTGTGGTTGGAGAGAATCAGTTCCAACGTCATCTTGCGGTATTCCCGCAGTTTCGGCGTATTGGTAAAGACCTCCATGCCCTCGTTTACCGGGTAAACGCAGGCAGCCGCCAGCGCGCGCGCGCCTTTGACTTCGACAACGCAGATCCGGCAGGCGCCGATTGCGTTAATTTCTTTCATATAGCAGAGAGTCGGAATCCGAATCCCGGCGATACGAGCAGCCTCCAGAATTGTGGAATTCTTCGGCGCTTCGACTTCAATTCCGTTAATTTTCAGCTTTACGGTATCCATCTCACTGGGCCCTCCTTACTTCTTGATGATCGCACCGAAGCGGCATTTTTCAATGCAGGCTCCGCACTTGATGCACTTGGACTGGTCGATTACATGCGCTTCCTTAACCTTGCCGCTGATCGCACCAACCGGGCAGTTTCTTGCGCAGGCCGTGCAGCCTTTGCACTTATCGGCAACTACTTCGAAGGAGAGCAGGTGTTTGCAAACGCCTGCAGGACAGCGTTTGTCTACAACGTGTGCAATATACTCGTCGCGGAAATACCGCAGCGTGGACAGAACCGGGTTCGGAGCTGTCTGGCCGAGGCCGCACAGCGAGTTTGCCTTGATATAGGTTGCGAGCTCCTCGAGTTTATCCAGATCTTCAAGGGTTCCCTGTCCTCTTGTGATCTTTTCGAGGATTTCATACATCCGGCGCGTACCGATCCGGCAAGGCGTACATTTTCCGCAGGACTCATCAACCGTAAAGCCGAGGAAGAACTTCGCGATATCGACCATGCAGTTGTCTTCGTCCATAACGATCAGTCCGCCGGAACCCATCATCGAACCGATGGAGATCAGGTTGTCATAATCGATCGGAATATCAAAGTGTTCTGCCGGGATACATCCGCCGGAAGGTCCGCCGGTCTGGGCAGCCTTAAACTTTTTGCCGTTCGGGATGCCGCCGCCGATTTCTTCAATGACTTCGCGCAGCGTCGTGCCCATCGGGATTTCCACAAGGCCGGTGTTCTTGATCTTTCCGCCGAGCGCAAAGACTTTGG
Organism: Yeguia hominis; assembly: GCF_014384705.1. GTDB lineage: Bacteria > Bacillota > Clostridia > Oscillospirales > Acutalibacteraceae > Yeguia > Yeguia hominis. Next base: position 40,705 of record NZ_JACRSN010000017.1, read on the forward strand.
TGCCCTTGGATTTTTCTGTACCCATGGAAGCAAACCACTCTGCGCCGCGCAGGATGATCTGCGGAATATTCGCATAGGTTTCCACGTTGTTGAGAACAGAGGGTTTGCCGAACAGACCCTTTACAGCCGGGAACGGCGGACGGGGACGCGGCTCACCGCGGTGGCCTTCGATGGAGGTCATCAGCGCGGTTTCCTCACCGCAGACGAACGCACCTGCGCCGAGACGGATATCGACGTCGAAGTCAAATCCGGTGCCGAGAATGTTTTTGCCGAGCAGTCCGGTCTCTCTCGCCTGTTCGATGGCGATGCGCAGACGCTGAACCGCGATCGGATACTCCGCACGGACATAGATGTAACCCTGGGAAGCGCCGATTGCATAACCGGCGATTGCCATCGCTTCGATGACAACATGCGGGTCTCCTTCCAGAACGGAACGATCCATGAACGCACCGGGGTCGCCTTCGTCCGCGTTGCAGCAGACGTATTTCTCCGGGCCGGGCTGTGCAGCCGCAAAGGACCATTTCACACCGGTCGGGAAGCCGGCGCCGCCTCTTCCGCGAAGTCCGGAATCTTTGAGCACCTGGATAACATCTTCCGGCTTCATCTCTGTGAGGACCTTGCCGAGAGCCTGATATCCGTCGTATGCGATATATTCATTGATGTTTTCCGGATCGATGACGCCGCAGTTGCGCAGCGCAACACGCTTCTGCTTTTTGTAGAAGTCGGTCTCATCGAGAGATTTGATATCGTTATTTTCATGAACGGAATCTTCATAAAGAAGGCGGGTAACCAGACGGCCCTTGAGCAGGTGCTCGCTGACGATCTCCGCGATATCGTCGGCGGAAACTCTCGAATAGAATGCGCCTTCCGGATATACGATCATAACAGGGCCGTTGGCGCACAGGCCAAAGCAGCCGGTTTTGACAATTTTCACTTCATCAGTCAGGTTATTCGCAGCAAGCTCTTTTTCAAGCGCTTTGATAACCATCTCGCTGCCGGACGACGTACAACCGGTACCGCCGCAGACAAGGACATGGGAACGATACATTGCTTATTTCCTCCTTAACTTCCTTATTTGATACTGGCACCGATGGTGTATTCCGTTACCGGATTCTGGTTGACAAGATGATCAACAACTACACGCACTGCTTTTTCCGGCGTCATTTTGACGTAGGTTACTTTCTCTTTACCGGGTACAAAAACCTCGACAACCGGCTCATACTGACAGATTCCGATGCATCCGGTCTGTGCGACGGTAATATTCTGCAGGCCGCGTTTGGCTACCTCTTCGGTAAAGGCGGCGAGAACCGGACGGGCGCCGGCTGCGATTCCGCAGGTCGCCATACCGACCACTACACGGATATTATCCGGCGCGTCGGCACGAATGCCCATCTGCCCCTTTGCTTTATCTCTCAAAGCCTGAAGTTCTGCTAAGCTTTTCATTGATGTATGGCACCTCCATTATTCTTCATCAGCGGACGCGCCATTTTCCAGCGCATCCATATGTTCCTGCAAAAATTCGTTGATAAACTGCATGACCTGCGGATTGCTCAGCGGCACACCGTCGAGCACTGCTTTCAGCTCTGCTGAAGAAACCGTAAAGACCTTTTCATTGAACTGATAGGTATAAACAAAATTGATCGCTTCATTCATACACATCAGACAGCAGATCGTCTGCGGCATATCGCCAAGCGGCATCCGGTCAATATGCGAACGCTGGAACGTCGCCGTAACGGTCGTTCCGGTTCCGGGCTGCGACACAATCGAAAACGTCCCGCCGGCCATCTCCGCCGCCATTTTGAAAAACGGCACGCCGAGTCCGACCTTTCTGGTGGTGCGGGTCGTATAAAACGGATCGGTCACACGTCTGACCTGTTCCGGCGTCATCCCGCATCCATTGTCGGCAATCACAATTGTCAGCAGATCCCGGATCAGATTCTCCGAGACGGTAATCTGAATTTCCGTCGCTTCCGCGCGGACAGCATTCTGTGCAATATCCAGCACATTCAACGATAATTCCTGCATGAATCAGGCATCCTGATATTTCTCAAGGATCTTATCGATGTCGTCCGGAACCAGACGTCCGTAAACTTCATCGTTGATGGTGAGAACCGGCGCAAGACCGCAAGCACCGATGCAGCGGCAGGCTTCAAGGGAAAATCTTCCGTCAGCCGTGCACTCGCCGCCCTCAATGCCGAGGCGCTTCGCGAGGCGCGCATAAACTTCTCCGGACCCTTTGACATAGCAGGCGGTACCAAGACATACGGAGACCTTGTACTTGCCCTTCGGGTTCAGGGAGAACTGCGAATAGAAGGTTGCGACACCGTAGACTTCTTCGAGGGAAATGTTAAGGCCGGATGCGATGATTTTCTGCACTTCGATCGGCAGATAACCGTAGATCTCCTGCGCCTCCTGCAGGATCGGCATCAACGCGCCTCTTTGTTCCTTCAGTCTGTCGATGACCGCGAGCAGCTGCTGTTCCTGTTCAGCAGTGCCGTGGAACGGGACTTTCGTAATGGCGTTTTGCATGCTTGACTTCCTCTCTTCCTCTTTGAGAAATGCTTCTGAAACTTTCTCAAAAATTCTGTGTTGTCCGCGCCTTTCCGTTTTTTCGGGTTTGCTTAATTTTTAACAATCCGGTTTCCCAAAAAGGCGCAGAAGTGTTCTGACATATTATTATATCAAAATATGCATATATATTATATCAAAGCACATATATAAAATCTATGGGTGCTTACGCATAATTTGAGTGCAATAAATTGTATAATTGTTACAGTTCTTGTGCTTTTTGACGACATAATGTCCTAACAAGTTTTGCATGGTTGATTTTCACCAAATTTCGGTGTATACTATAAATGATTTTTAGATGTAAAATTCCGGAGACCGGCGGACTTTTTCTGACATCTTCATAAACCGTATCAAAAGAAGGAGGCGAAAGGCATCGATGTGCGGCAGGCCGGTCCGAACATGCCCTGCGAGCGGACATCGTGCTGCTGATATGACTGTCAACGATGTGAAAATCATTTTAAATGCAAAGGTTTGGTGTTGTGAAAGCAAGCTTTCTGCAGAGGTGCACTCCGCCTGCGGAAGCGACATGATGAGTGATGTCCTTGCTTTTGTCAAGGATCAATCTGTGCTGCTGAGCGGCCTTATCAATCCGCAGGTCATCCGCACAGCGGAAATGATGGACATGCTCTGCGTGATTTTTGTCCGCGGAAAACAGCCGGATGAAACGATTCTCGCGCTTGCAAAAGAAAAAGAAATCTGCATCATAACGACTGCCCACCCGATGTTTACAGCCTGCGGGCTGCTCTATCAGCATGGGCTTAAAGGCGGGTGCAGTGCAGAATGAACTCCTCTCTGACCCTGGAATATACCGTTCCCGGGGATGATTTCACCCGTGCAGGGGAGGCCTCCGGCAGCGTCAAAAAGACGCTCAAACAGCTTGGATTTCCTGCCGATGTGATCCGCAAGGTTGCAATCGCGCTCTATGAAGGGGAAATCAATATGGTGATCCACGCCGGCGGCGGCAACATTGTCGTAACGATTTTCCCGGAAAAGATCGACATGCTTCTGACCGATCATGGTCCGGGCATCGCCGACATCGCGCTTGCCATGCGCGCAGGGTATTCGACCGCGCCTGATCAGGTGCGCGATCTCGGGTTCGGCGCCGGAATGGGGCTGCCCAATATGGAAAAATACAGTGACCGGTTCCAGATTGACAGCATCGTCGGATCCGGCACAACCGTACATATGCAGGTTGACAATCTGAAATAAAGCCGGATTCCGGCAATCTACTGAACAACAAAAGGACTGCGTTTTTTTATGGAAAAAAAGTTTTTTCATTCTGTCACGCTGAACAAAGACAGCTGTAAGGGCTGCACCAACTGCATCAAACGCTGCCCGACGGAAGCCATCCGCGTCCAAAACGGAAAGGCAAAAATTCTTTCTGACCGCTGTATCGACTGCGGAGAATGCATCCGTGTCTGTCCGCATCACGCAAAACAGGCGACATCCGACAAACTTGAGGTCGTTTTAAATCAGTTTTCCTATGCCATTGCGCTTCCTGCGCCTTCCCTATACGGCCAGTTTAATCATCTGGACAGCATAGATCCGGTGCTGAACGGCCTTATCGCCATGGGCTTCGATGAAGTGTTTGAAGTTTCCCGCGCCGCGGAACTGGTTTCAGACGCCACAAGACGGTTTCTTGGGTGCGGAACGATTCGAAAGCCGGTCATCAGCTCCGCCTGTCCGACAATTACGCGCCTGATCCGCGTGCGGTTTCCGGATCTGCTCGATCATATTCTCCCCCTTCTTGCTCCGGCCGAGCTCGCCGCGCGCCTTGCAAAGCAGGACGCTTCCCGCAAAACCGGCCTTGCACCAGATCAAATCGGAACCGTATTTCTCTCTCCGTGTCCGGCAAAGGTCACCAGCACAAAAATGACGCTCGGAACCCGCAAAAGCGAAATTGACGCTGTTGTTGCAATCAAGGATGTCTACCCGCGCCTTTTAAGCCATATGAAGCACCAGGAGATACAGGCGGAGCTTTCCAGCTCCGGCAGAATCGGAATCGGCTGGGGCAGCTCCGGCGGAGAAGCCGCCGCCATGTTCAACGAGCGCTATCTTGCGGCCGACGGAATCGAAAACTGCATCCGCGTGCTGGAGGATCTCGAAGATGACAAACTCGGGGAACTCGATTTTGTAGAACTCAATTCCTGTCCGGGCGGCTGTGTCGGCGGGGTGCTGACCGTAGAAAACCCCTATATCGCCAAAGTCAAGCTCAAGCATCTGCGGCAGTTTTTACCGGTCTCCTGCAACCGCTTTACCGATGAGGTTCCGGCCTTTGCACAGTGGGATCTTCCGGTGGAATATGAGCCCGTCATGGAGCTCGACGCCGATCTCGGCACCGCCATGGAAAAGATGGCCAAAATCGACGAAATTACCGACTGTCTGCCGGGGCTTGACTGCGGATCGTGCGGTTCGCCTTCCTGTCGTTCGCTTGCAGAAGACATTGTCCGCGGATACACCACGAAAGACGCGTGCATCTTTATTTTAAAGGAATCCATGCTCAGTATTGCCGAATCCTTGGCGCGGCTCGGACGGCAGGATTTTCATTTTCATCACGACGAAGAAAGCGAGGGGCATTCATCATGACTGTCGCAGAAACCGCAAAACAAGCCGGATTTGAAATCCTTTCCGGAGAAGCCGCGCTTTCCCGGGAAATTAAAAGTGTCTTTTGCTGCGATCTTTTGAGTTTCGTCATGGGCCGTGCGCCGCAGGATTCCGCCTGGGTGACAGTAATGGGCAATGTCAATGCCGTCGCAGTCGCTTCCCTTGCGGATACCGCCTGCCTGATTCTGGCAGAAAACGCAGAGATGGACAGCACTGCGCGAATGCGCGCCAAAGAACAGGATATTGCGGTTCTCAGGACTGCTCTTCCGGTTTATGAAGCAGCCAGAGCGGTCGACCGGATCGCCTGCAATCGGCCGGAGTAGCGCCATGTATTACGATCTGCATATCCATTCCTGCCTCTCCCCTTGCGGAGACCGCGATATGACGGTCAACAACATCGTCCACATGGCTGCGCTCAAAGGATTAGAACTGATTGCGCTGACCGATCACAACACTGCAAAAAACTGCCCCGCCTTTTTACAGGTGGCGGCTGCGGCCGGAATTCGCGCACTGCCGGGAATGGAGCTCAACACCTCGGAGGAAATCCACACGGTCTGTCTCTTCCGGAAACTGGAAAATGCCCTTGCCTTTGACCGCTATGTCTACGACCGCCTTCCCGCAATTGCAAACCGGCCGGAAATTTTCGGGGAACAGCTGCTCTGCGACGAAACGGACGCCGTCACCGGAACGGTTTCCAAGCTGCTTCTCAGCGCCGCCGCCATTTCGTTTGCGCAGCTCGACAGCCTGATGGAAACCTTTGGCGGGATCTATTTCCCCTCCCATATCGACCGGACATCCTACAGCCTGCTTTCCAGCCTCGGCTTTGTCCCGGAAGAAAACCGGTTTCCGGCCTTTGAGTTGTCCGAAATGACATGTTATGCGGAACTTGTTTCCCGGAACCCGTATCTTGCCGGGATTCCATGCGTCCATAATTCCGACGCCCATTACCTTTGGGATATTTCCGAAGCAGAATATTCGCTGGATCAGCGGCTTTTAGAACTTCTCCTATGAGAAGTTTCAACGTTTTCAAAAATGGTCTTGACTTCAAGTGCACATGATGTTTTATGATAAACATATCTGGAATTTTAAAGGAGGAATTTGATGGATAATTTCACATTTTGGTCGCCGACCCTGTTTGAGTTTGGGAAAGGCAGCGAAGAAAAAACAGGAGAACTGATCCGCCTGTTTGGCGGAAGCAAGGTACTCGTCCATTTTGGAGGCGGATCGGTCAAACGAAACGGCGTTCTTGCGCGTGTGGAAGATTCCCTCTGCAAGGCTGGTCTTCCGTTTGTAGAACTTGGCGGTGTAAAGCCCAATCCGCGCAGCGGACTTGTCTACGAAGGTATTGCGCTTTGCCGGAAAGAAAATGTCGATTTCATTCTTGCTGTCGGTGGCGGCAGCGTGATCGACTCTGCAAAGGCAATTGCCATCGGCGTCCCCTATACCGGAGATTTCTGGGACTTCTATTCCGGAAAAGCCGCTGTAAAATCCAGCTTGCCGATCGGAACAGTTCTGACCATTGCCGCAGCCGGAAGCGAGGGGTCTGCTGGCAGCGTCATCACACAGGAGGAGACGAATCTAAAGCGCGCGGCCGGAAATGAGTGCATGCGTCCGAAATTTTCTGTACTGAATCCGGCGTTCACCTGCACTCTTCCGGCATACCAGACCGCCTGCGGCATCACCGATATCATGGCGCATGTTTGCGAGCGGTATTTCACGAACACCCGGCATGTTGAGACAACAGATCGGCTTTGCGAAGCTGTCCTGAAGGCGGTCATCGAAGAGGCTCCGAAGGTTCTTGCAAACCCGAACGACTATGAAGCGCGCGCCAATATCCTGTGGGCCGGCACGATCGCGCACAATGACCTCTGCGGTGTCGGCCGCACACAGGACTGGAACAGCCACGACATCGAGCATGAACTTTCCGGGCTCTACGATGTTGCGCACGGTGCCGGGCTTTCTGTCATCATGCCGGCATGGATGCAGCATGTCTACCAGCACGATATCCCGCGGTTTGCGCAGTTTGCCGTTCGGGTTTGGGGGTGCGACATGCATTTCGATGATCCCGAAGCCACCGCAAAAGAAGGAATTGCACGCTTCCGCGCATTTCTCACCGCAATCGGCATGCCTGCGACTTTTTCGGACATCGGCGCCAAAGCGGAAGACATTCCGATCTTGGTGAAAAACCTCGGCGTAACCGAAGAAAAGCCTCGCGCCGGATTCATGCAGCTTGCCCCGCACGATGTTGAAGCCATTTACCGACTCGCCCTGTAACAGCAAATTCATCCAAACAAGCAAGCGGCTCCGTCCGGCATTTCTGCCCGGCGGAACCGCTGTTCTTTTTTTTAGAAGATCATGCTCGTTTCTGGACGTCAAACAGCTGTGCGGCATTTTACAAACGTTTTACGCCCGCACAAAACACGGTGCATCGGATTCTATGAAACCATGCATTGCTTTCTGGGTATCCCTGATTTCTTACAAAAAATTTCTCCTAAAAAGCAGACGCAGGCATTTGCCGCACCTCTACCCGCAAATCGGCTTCTTTAGCTAATGGTCCGTCTCCGATGCAAACATCCATTTCTCAGGACTTCCGGCGGTTTTGCCGGTCGAACTCCGGATTGAACGCATAGAAGTTTTTCGAATCCAGATGGTCCGTAATAATCCGCAGCCCTTCGCCGAACCGCTGATAATGCACGACTTCGCGCTGACGGAGGAATTTGATGGGATCCCGGACATCGGGATCGTCGCAGAAGCGCAGGATATTGTCGTACGTGGTCCGCGCTTTCTGTTCTGCCGCCATGTCTTCGTGAATATCGGTAATGGCGTCCCCGGCGACCGAAAACGTCGAGGCGCTGAACGGAACGCCGTTTGCGTCAGTCGGATAAATCCCCGTTGTATGGTCGACAAAATACGGTGCGAATCCGGATTTCTGGATTTCTTCTTCTGTCAGGTTCCGCGTTAATTGATAGACAATCGCACTGACCATTTCGAGGTGCGCCAACTCTTCGGTGCCCAGAGAAGCATCGGAAATGTTCCAATGTATCAAATATGAGGACAAGCGTGAGGTCTTTGGCTTAAAGATACATAGCTTTTCGACACTCGACAGAATTAAAAAATATGACGACTCTGACAACGAGGAAAATGCCGAAAAGCCTTATTCTATCAAGGTTGGCGAAACAAAGCGGACGATAAATCTATACGCCATCGCTACTACAAAATTTCAAATTGCTGTCTAAATCAATGCTAAACCGTGTGCGCCATTTGTGGACAAGCAGGTGTTTGTAACCACACCATTTTATAATTTGAATGGTGTGGTTTACTACACATTTGACTTGGCAATACGAGCTAAATATAATGGGCTAAAACAACCTAACGAGATGTTTTTACAGCACAATTTGGTGCAGAGGTAAGAGTATGGTTTCAATAAAAGACAGGAAAATTCTTAGGCAGATGTTCTCGCATTATGATTATGTAATGACCACGGCTCAGTTGAGCAAAGAAAAACTATATTACAGGGATATTCAAAGAATGTTGGGAGCTGGCTTGATAGAAAAAGTCAAGCGTGGCTACTATCATTGGACTATGGGGTCTGGCAAAGGCGATGTGGTGATAATCAGCCGTTTATTCCCCGATGGTATTCTATGTATGGAAACAGCTTTATTCTATTATGGGTACAGCGATAGAAATCCTGCGGAGTGGAACATTGCTATTGATAAAAACACTTCCAGACAACGCACGAGAATAGATTACCCATCTGTAAAGGCTTATCGGATAGAGCCAACCATCCTCTCTATCGGAGCAACCAGAGGAGAAATAAATTTTACCGATGTTCGCATTTATGACCGTGACCGTACCATCTGCGATGTTTTGCGTAATATGAACAAGATGGACAAGGAACTCTTCAACAAAGCAATTCAAGGCTATGTAAACGACCCTCAAAAGAATGTTCCTAACCTTATCGAATATGCGAAAGCGCTAAGAGTATGGAATAAAGTAAAGAACTTAATCGGAGTGTGGCTGTAATGCCGAATATCGCTGCTCCACTCTGGAAAACAAACACCTACGGTACAATATAAACGCAAGGAGGTCGAGCGTATGAAAGACAAAACCACTCATCTATATGTAGACGGTCACGAAAGAACGCTGATATTACATAGCCTTGTGGAGCTGAAAAATGCTCTTATACGGCAAGGCAGATATACGGACTGCATTGACGAACTCATTTTCAAGGTAGCCAATGCACCAGTCAAGAAAATGAAAATCGAATATGTTTAAGGCAATTCAAGAGTGAGCCGCTTATTCTTTTCCATAAGAGTAAGCGGCTTTTTTGCGTCCTCTGTACGATTTACATAGCCGCCTTGACAAAGCGGCTAAATCTATGCGAAAGGAGGACGCAGCTATGTCAAATTGCAAAGTGATTGCTCTGACCAACCAGAAAGGCGGTGTTGGCAAGACCACAACAGCGGTCAATCTGGGTGTGGGTCTGGCGAAGCAAGGAAAAAGAGTGCTGTTGATTGATGCCGATGCACAGGCAAATCTCACAATGGCTCTGGGTTACAGCCGACCAGACGATTTACCCATTACGCTCTCCACAATAATGCAGAACATCATAGACGATAAATCTTTTGATGTTTCGCAAGGGATTTTATCCCACAGCGAGGGCGTTGACCTGCTTCCGTCAAACATTGAGTTATCGGGCTTTGAAGTAAGGCTAATCAATGCGATGAGCCGTGAGCGTGTTCTGAAAACCTATGTGAATGAGGTTAAGAAAAACTACGATTATGTGCTTATCGACTGTATGCCGAGCTTGGGGATGATAACCATTAACGCTCTGGCGGCGGCTGACAGCGTGGTTATCCCAACACAGCCCCACTATCTTTCTGCAAAAGGCTTAGAGCTGTTGCTTCGCTCCGTGTCAATGGTCAAGCGGCAAATCAATCCCAAACTCAGAATTGACGGTATCTTAATGACAATGGTTATGCCCCGTACCAACATTTCAAAAGAAATTACGGCGACGGTCAAGAGCGCCTACGGTCAGAAAATCAAGGTGTTTGACACCGAGATACCTCATTCTATCCGTGCGGTGGAAGCAACCGCAGAGGGTAAAAGCATTTTCGCCTACGACAAAGGCGGCAAGGTTGCCGCAGCGTATGAACAGTTCTCAAAGGAGGTGGCAGAGCTTGGCGAGAAACAGAGAAACCAAAATCGAGCTGACCGCTTACGATGACCTGTTCCAGACAGACGAAAGCCGTGCGGAAGCAGCTTTAAGCAAGATACGGGATATTCCCCTGTCGGAGATTGATGAGTTTCCAGACCACCCGTTCAAGGTTTTAATGGACGAGGATATGGAGCAGCTTGTCGAGAGCATTAAGCGGAACGGCGTGATGACTCCTGCGACCGTGCGTTTGAAAGAGAACGGGCGGTATGAGCTTATCAGCGGTCACAGGCGCAAAAAGGCATGTGAACTTGCGGGACTTGAAACCCTTAAATGCGAGGTAAAAGACCTTACCCGTGATGAAGCCATTATCATTATGGTGGAAAGCAATCTGCAAAGGTCTGTCATTCTGCCGAGTGAAAAAGCCTTTGCTTATAAAATGCGGCTTGAAGCAATGGACAGACAAGGAAAACGCAATGATTTAACTTCGACACCATTGGTGTCGAAGTCAAGGTCTAACGAAGAACTTGCCGACAAAGTTGGCGAAAGTCGTGAGCAAATACGCCGTTTTATCCGCTTGACCGAGCTTGTACCCGAAATTCTCCAGATGGTAGATGAAAAGCAGATTGCTTTCCGTCCTGCGGTGGAGATTTCCTATCTTGCCGAGGAGCAGCAATACACCTTGCTTGAAGCGATGAGCTATAACGACGCTACTCCCTCATTGGCGCAGGCTATCAAAATGAAAAAGTTTAACCAAGACGGAAAACTGACGGACGAGGTTATCCAATCCATTATGGAGGAAGAAAAGCCAAACCAAAAGGAAAAGCCTGTTTTCCGTGATGAACGGATAACCAAGCTCATTCCGAAAACCGTTCCCAAAGGACAGGAAGCGGATTTTGTTGTCAAAGCGTTGGAGTTTTACAACCGACACCTGCAACGGAACAAAGCGCACGAAAGATAGCCGCACACCGAGGGCAAGGTCTGCCTGTTTGCGTGAATAGCCGCATTTTGCGCTTCCCCCTCTCCACACCTCACCCCCTAACTACTGCCAAGACTATCCGAGAAAAGAATAGCTGCAATATCTCGCAAATCGGTTTGTACCTTTGAGAGCTTCCGCTGTTTTTCATATAATGAAGCCGTAAAGGAGGTCGAAATGATGAGAAAATCAATATTTGCAGCGCTTCTTGTGCTGATAATGCTGCTTGGCGGCTGCTCCGATGTTTCAACAGCCCCCACCCGAAATGATGAAAGTGAGCTTGTGACGGAAACCGAAGCTGCTGCCAAAGCCGAAAGCACCAAGAGCATTTATTCCTCGGAGAGTAATGAGAGCAAAGTTCCAGAAGCGGTTGCGGCGCTTGAAACTGCCGCAGAGGTAACGGAGCGTGAGCCTGTTCAGAGCGAAACGGTAAGGCAAACCGAGCCTGTCAAGCAGAGTGAAGCGGAAACACCTGCAACAAAACCCACTACGGAAAATAATAATCCGCCGCCTGCGGAAACACCGACACAAACCGCTTCCGAAAATACAAAGACAGCCTATGATTTTGAGTTCGATATGGAAGCGATAAAGGCGGATTGTATCAGTATCGGGCAGTCAATGGGGCTTCGTTTGGATACCTCTCTCACTCCGAGCAACGCAAGCTGGTGGAACCCCGTAACAGCATCACGGAGCAATCAAGGCGAAGCCTTAAAGCAGAGTCTTGAAGGCTATATCAAGTTTCATACCGCTGAAAATCTCAGCGCATACGGAATTGATGAAATCTCAGATTTTAATATCTGCTGCGAAGCAAAAGGAAACGGCGAATATCTGATTTACTTCCTTTTTGCATAAGCGGCAGCAAGGCTTATCCCTCTGTTTCAAAAACAGGGGGATTTTTTATACCCAAAATCAAGAAAGGACGGTTTAACAGTCTATGAAAACAAAGTTTAAGAAGAACGGAAGGCGGCTTCTGGCAGCTATCCTCTGCCTTGTTATGGCGGTTATGGCATTGCCGATGTCCGCCTTTGCGTGGACGAGCGAGGAAGGCGTTAGCTGCACTTCCTCATTTGGGGACTACTATGTCGGCTCTGACGGAGGATACTACCGCAGCAAATCCTCTTATTCGTTCATCGTGTACGACAGCGACGGCAACACCTCTGTAAGAACAATCAGCGCAGGCAACGCCAAGCGTAAATACTTGATGACCGACGGCAGCGGAACGCACCAAGTTTACTGCGTAGAGTCTGGTATTGACTTTAATACGGGAAACAGCTATGTATCCCAGAACGGCAAAAACAGCTCTTATTTCCGTAAGCTGCCTACCGAAGCACAGTTCGGCGTGATGATGGCTCTGATGTACGGTTGGCACGAGGGAAAATCCTCGCCCGTTGCAGGCACGAACACAGATGATTATGCGTTTGCGACCCAAACGATTATCTGGGAATATCAGCAGCAGCTCCGCACAAGCCCGTCCGACCTGCACAGCGCAAACGGCATTGATGCGGACACTTACTGCTATTCCCTAAAGGGCAGACCTGCCGAGAAGTGTTATGACTGGATTTTGTCGCAGATGGCAAGCCACTATACCATTCCGAGCTTTGCCGCAAGAAATCAGAACAAGGCAGACACCTATACGCTCAAATATAATCCCGACAAGCAGAATTACAGCTTGACCCTTACCGACACAAACAACACCCTCGCCAATCTAAGCCTTTCGGCAAGCGGCATTAAGGTATCCAGAAGCGGAAATCAGTACACCTTTACAAGCGACAATATGATTACCTCGCCGATTACGGTATCCGCACAGAAAGCCGTCAATCTGGATTGCGACGAAATGCTTATCTGGGGCTGCGTAGGCAAGCAAACAATGGTTTCGGGAGCTTCCGACCCTGTATATTTCTATTTCAAGCTTGATACCGAAACCTACGGAACGGGTCTTATCAAAAAGACCTCGGAGGACGGTGTTGTATCTGGCATCAAATTCAACATTTCTGGCAACGGCGTAAATCAAACCGTCGTGACCAAAGCAGACGGCACGGTAGATATTTCTTTGATGCCGGGGGTCTACACCGTCACAGAACAGCCGATTGACCGATATGAGCCGCAGAGCGTTCAGAGAATTACTATCGTAAGCGGTCACACCTCTACCGTGACCTTCAGCAATACGCTGAAGCGTGGCAGTCTGGAGATTATCAAAAGCTCCGAGGACGATATGGTGGAAGGCGTGAAATTCCATCTTTACGGCACATCTTTAAGCGGTCTGCCCGTTGATGAATACGCCGTGACCGACGCAAACGGTGTTGCACGGTTTGAAAATGTGCTTATCAGCGGCGCTGACCCCTACACCGTAGAGGAAATTGACACGGCGGTGCGCTATGTCATTCCCGCTTCTCAGACAGCGCCTATCGAATGGGAAAAGGTAACGAGCCGCAGCTTTACAAACATTCTCAAAAAATTCAATGTGACCGTAACGAAATCCGATGCGGAGATGGGTACGGCACAGGGCGACGCTTCTCTTGCAGGTGCAGTCTACGGCATTTATAAGGACGAAGAACTCATTGACACCTACACCACCGATAAAAACGGTCAGTTTACAACGAAATATTATGTGTGCGGCAACGATTGGACTGTCCGAGAACTCAGCCCGTCCGAGGGATATTTGCTCGACAGAACAATCCACAAGGTCGGCGCAGAGCCAGAGCTTTACACCGTGGAGTTTAACTCTACCGCAAATGATGTGACCGAGCAGGTCATCAAGGGCAATATCGCCATTATCAAGCATACCGACAACGGCGAAACGCAGATTGAAACGCCCGAAACAGGCGCAGCCTTTGAAGTATTCCGCAAGGCGGCAGGCAGCTTTGACGCCGCAAAGGAAACCGAGCGAGATATTCTCACTTGTGATGAAAACGGCTTTGCCCAGACAAAGGATATGCCTTACGGTATCTACACCGTTCGCCAGACCTCTGGTTGGGAGGGGCGTGAGCTGATGAAGCCTTTTGATGTGTTTATCAGCAAAGACGGTCAGACCTACCGCTATCTTATCAACAACGCAAACTTTGAAAGCTATATCAAGGTCGTGAAGAAAGATGCGGAAACGGGCAACACCATTCCGTATGCAGGCGCAGGCTTCCAGATTTACGACCCGAACGGAAACCTTGTGACAATGACCTTCACCTATCCCGAAGTGACGACCATTGATACCTTTTATACCACAGCCGATGGCGAGCTTATTACGCCGCAGACCTTGGAATATGGCAAGGGCTATTCTCTGGTTGAGGTACAAGCGCCGTATGGCTATGTGCTAAACTCCGAGCCTGTCTATTTTGATGTGATGCAGGAGAACTCCGAGGTTGACAGCGGCATTACCGTCATTGAGGTGGTACGTTCCAATATGGCACAGAAAGGCACTATTACCGTATCCAAATCGGACGAAGTGTTCAGCTCCGTCAATGAAGCAGGCGGCTTGTATCAGCCCGTCTATGCGGTGCGTGGGCTTGAGGGCGCAGTCTATGAGATTACCGCCGCCGAGGATATTTACACTCTGGACGGTACGCTCAGAGCGTCTAAGGGCGAAGTGGTCGATACCGTTACCACAGGTGCAGACGGCACGGCGGTAAGCAAGGAACTCTATCTCGGAAAATACGAGGTCAAGGAAATCACAGCACCGTTTGGAATGGTGCTGAACGAGGAAATTCACGCCGTTGAGCTTGTATATGCGGGTCAGAATGTCGCTGTTACCGAAACCGCCGCTTCTTTCTATAACGAAAGGCAGCGTGTAGAAATCGACCTTATCAAGCGCCTTATGACGGACGAAGCCTACGGCATCGGCAAGAACGGCGAAATCTTTGATGTGACCTTTGGCTTGTATGCGGAAAAGGAACTGACTGCGGCAGACGGCACGGTTATCCCTGCCGACGGGCTGATTGAGATTATCTCTCTTGACGGGAACGGAAGCGGTAAGGTCAAAACAGACCTGCCTATCGGAAGCTACTATGTAAAAGAGCTTGCGACCAATTTCGCATATATCTTGAACGGGCAGAAATATTCCGTTGCTTTCGAGTATGCGGGACAGGAAACGGCTACCGTTCACATCACAGCTAACGACGGCGAAGCCATTGAGAACGACATCATTTACGGCTCAGTAAGCGGTAAGAAATCCGATGAGGACGGAAATGCTCTCGGCGGTGCGGTTATCGGCATTTTCAAGACAGGCACAGAAAAATTCACAACCGAAAACGCTATCCAGACTACCGTTACGGCTGCTGACGGTAGCTTTTCTTTTGAAAAAGTGCCGTATGGAACTTGGGTAATCCGTGAAATCGAAAGCCCGACAGGTTTTGTACTCTCCGAGGAAGAAATCACGGTCGCAATCGGTGCGGTTGATGAGGTCGTGGAAATCGAGCTTGTCAACTACTTCATTAAGGGCAATATCGAATTGACTAAGGTTGATAAGGACTACCCCGATAACAAGCTCACAGGTGCAGAGTTTGAGGTCTATGCCGATACCAACGGTGACGGCAAGCTGGACAACGGCGACAAACTGCTCGGAACGATGACCGAGCTTGACGACGGCGTTTATCAGATGAAGGAGCTTCGCTACGGAAAGTACCTTGTCCGTGAGAAAACTGCTCCGACAGGCTTTGAGCTTGACGAGAATGTGTATTCCGTATCCATCGAGGAAAACGGCAAGACCTATATCGTTGAAAACGAGGCAGGCGTGGGCTTTGTCAATGCGGCGCAGAAAGGCTCTCTTAAAATCGTAAAGACTTCCTCTGACGGTAAAGTTGAGGGCTTCTCATTCCGTGTGACGGGTGCTGACGGCTATGACCAGACCTTTAAGACCGACAAAAACGGCGAGATTTTTATTGAGGGTCTGCGAATTGGCGAATACACCGTATCCGAGGTAAACGACAGCGTTTCCGCAGAATATATCCTGCCTGCCGACAAGCAGGCTGCGGTCAAAGTCGGTGCTACCACTATCGTTGAGATGCACAACGAGCTTCGGGACACCCCGAAAACGGGCGATGACTTTAATATTGCTTTGTGGGTAAGCCTTGCGGCTGCTTCCGTTCTGGGCGCAGGCGTTCTCGGCTTCGTAGGCTTTAAGAAAAAGAAAAAGAAAAAGGAGGACTGATTTATGGAGGCAAAGACCATTATTGCAATCGTGCTTGTGGTGTTTATCGTAGGCGCTGCGGTATGGCTGAATATCCGTAACAGAAAGAAGTAACAGGCGTGGGGCGGCTGAAAAAGCCGCCCCTTTGCTGTTTATGGAGGTAAATCTATGAGAAATCTCAAAACCATTGAGGGCAAGGTCAGAGCCGTTCTGCAAAAGGACAAGGAAGCACGAAACGACGATATGCTGCTGTATTTGAAAGTCTGCAACGGCTGTCTAAAAGATACAGGGGCTATGCCCTTTGCCGAGGTAATGGCTCAGTATAAATATCTGGGACTGCCGAGCTTTGAGAGTGTCGGCAGGACACGCCGCAAATTACAGGCACAATATCCAGAGCTTATGGGAAACGCCCGTGTAAGGCGGCTTCGTGCCGCAGGCGAAAAGGCGTATCGCAAATACGCAAAGGAATGAGGTGCAAAATGGAGGAAAAACGGATAAACAGCGGTTATGAAATCATAGAAAGCCATACTATCGGGAGTAATGAGCTTGTTATCGGTCATAACGCCAAAGCCCCCAACCCCTATGTGTGTTGGTACTGCAAAAACGGCTCGGATTATTTCTGGGGATATTACTGCAATCAGTTGTCCGAAGCAAGGAAGAAGCTGAATGAACGCTATCGGCGGGAGTGCCGTATGCCCTACAATCAGCCCGATAGAAGCCAGAAAAGCCGTGATGACCGTGAGCGATAAAAAGGTATATGACTGCAAGACCTGTCCTTACCCCCGATATAAGGACGGGTCAGTTATTTTCTGCGATGTCTGTATCCAAAAGATTTTAGACGAGCAGAAAGAGAAAAAAGAACGAAAGGAGCAGCCGAATGAGTGAGGAAATGAGAAAGCTCGGTGATTACGAGATTATCCAGAGCATCTATATCGGAGATAAAGAGGTCGTGTTCGGCGCAGATGAAAAAGACCCGTATCCCTTTATGGTGTGCTGCTGCGATTACCACAACCCTCTGTCAGCGGCGTGGCCGACAGAGGGTGTGGCTTCGGACGATTATCTGGAAGCAATGCAGATTTTTGTTGACCGAGTACAATCGCAGATTGACCGCACCAAAGAGGAGCTTGCCAAATTTCCCTTTGACAAGACCGTGTTTACAAAGGAGCATTGTATCCCCGATGACGGTATGCGTAACATTGTTGGAAAGGTCGTTGTTATCAATTCCGAGCCGAAACGCTATGAGTATCGGCATCCCGCCTATCAGCTTGTGTTGGCTGAAGGAGGAAACGGAGCTATCGGCGGCAGAGGTCGGGCGGTGTTCGGCACTTGCCTTGCCACAGGCGAACAAGCCAGATGGGAAAGGTACGATGTGCTTGGCGAAATCAAGCCCGAATGTATGCCCGATTGGGCGAAGGAAGCGCTTGCTAAAATCAAGGCGCAGGAAAAAGAGAAAAAGCAGAAAAGTCGGGAGGAACGCTGATATGGAGATACGAGCTTTAACTCCTGCCGAGCAGAAATACACCTATGCTCAGAGTATGCAGCTTGAGGGACAGACCGCCAATATCGGTCATCTGCGTGGCGATTTTGACAGCTCTGGATACGGCTTTTATACCACTTGGACGGACACCCGAACACAATGGAAAACGGACGAGTTCAAGGCGGAATTTGACGAGGTTATCAACGCTCTGCGCTCCGATAAATACGGACTGCTGAAAAGCCGTTCCGATATGAGTGCGTATGCAAGGCAGTATGCAGATAGCGCCTTTAAGGGGTGCTATTGCACGGAATACGGTTTCCGTGTGGATACAGAAAAACACGCATATCTGCTGCGCTGCAACCCCACAAGGGGCGACTACAATTTTTATTGCTACTGCTTTGTAAAGGAATGGCTTGATAAGCACATTCAAAAAGCTGAGCAAGGTATCCGATTTATTGACCCGAACTATAAAGAGCTGTTCCGTATCCCAGACGGCGGCAGGATAATCGTAACGAACTCTTGGGGAGAAAAGCGAGAATATTCCTGCCGCTTTATAGATGAATGTCATACCGAGGTCGGCAACAATATTTTTCATATCTGCGAGTTTGCCGAGCGTATGCAGCAGAATGGAGCGACCTACGAGCCGAAACAGGCGGAGCAGCCGCCCCAGAAAGTGCCGAGGAAAAACGACTATGAACGATAAAGGAGGATTGCGATATGGCTGTTAATCAGAAAGCCGTCAAGGTCTTGAACAAGGTTTTGGAAGCAGGCTTTACCGATGAAAAAGCAATTTCCGCTATGACTATGGACGATATTCTCTCTATGCAGGGTATCACGGTTGCGGACATTGCCATTATCAATGACCTGCAAAAGAGCATTAAAGCAAGCAAGGTCATTTCCTTTCTCGGCGGTGCTGCCGATGAGTAAGAAAGACCGAATAAGGAAAACGAAATAAGGAGGTGCAAATTCAATGGCTGCGAAGTATCAGCTAATTACGGAGCTGTATCGGCGCACAGGTATTACAGTTGCAAAAAATCCGCAGGCGTGGCAGAGCTTTTTAGCTGCTGCTTGCCGCAACTATAAATGCCGCTTTGATGAACAGCTTTTAATCTATGCACAACGCCCCGACGCTATCGCCGTCGCAGAGCTTGACACTTGGAACAAGCGGTTTAAGCGTTGGGTAAACAAAGACAGTAAGGGCATTGCCGTTTTCGACCCGAAGGGTCGCAGGAATACCCTTAAATATTATTTTGATGTTTCGGACACGCACGACGGATATTACGGCAGCCGCCCCGTCCCGATATGGCAGATGAACGGACGATACGAGCAGGCTGTTATCGAAAGGCTCTCCGACAGGTTTGGTAATACGGAAAGCACCGACCTTGCTTCTGCCCTAACAGAAACGGCAAAGAACGCCGTTGAGGATAATCTGCAAGACTATTTCTCTCAGCTCAAAGGCTTCACAAGGGATAGCTTCTTGGAGGAATTGGACGACCTTAATGTCGAGGTCTGTTACAGGCGTTTGGTAACAAACAGCGTTGCATTTATGCTGATGAGCCGTTGCGGTCTGGATGCAAACGAGCATTTTGACCGAGAGGATTTTGAGGGCATTATCAATTTCAATACGCCTGCGACTATTAACGCCCTCGGCATTGCCACAAGCGACATTTCCGAAATGGCGCTAAAGGAAATTTCTCTTGCGATACAAAATCTGCAAATCGCAGAGAAAGACGCAAATCGCACCTTTGTACCAGAAAGCAAAAGCCAATATAATAAAGGCAGAATACAACCCGAAAGGAGCGAAAATAATGAACGCAATCACTTACAGCAGGCAGGGCGATTATCTTATTCCCGACCTGACATTACCGACCGAGCAAGAAATTCCGCTTGGCAGATACGCACAGATGCACAGGAGCTATCTGGAGCAGCACAAGCGAGTGACCTATCTCAATCTGCTGACATCGGGCAAACTGAACGAGCATCTGTATCAGACCGAACAGACAGCACTCCAGAGGTTGGAGCTTCTGACGAAGCAGCTTTCAGCCGAACAGGGCGTAACGGAGGAACTGAAAGAGAAAGCCCCGATGCAGTGGGTACAGAGAATGAACAACATCCGCAGCCAAGCGGAGAAAGTGATTATGACCGAGCTGATTTACAAGTAAGCATTGCCAATGCCGATGAGGTCAAGGTCAATCTTCCCACCGTAGAGGAACAAATCGAAATGATAGCCGAAGCAGAGGACGAAAAATCCTCTGCTTTTGCTGTTTCACAGGAAGATATTGACTCTGTTCTGACAAGAGGAAGCGGCTTTCAAGACGGGAAATACCGTATCTACCGTCAGTTTCAGAAATACGAGGACAGTAAAAGTAATATCGCTTTTCTCAAAAAGGAATACGGTACAGGCGGCGGAACGCACCTTTACCCCGACGGAACAAACGGCGGCGAATGGCACGACGGCAAAGGTATCGGCATTGAAAAGCACGGGTCATATACAAACCCAGACTTGCGGCTCAGTTGGTCTAAGGTTGAAAAGCGGCTGCGTGAGCTGATAAAGGCAAACCGCTATCTCAATCCGAAAGAAAAAGACCATTATGCCGATTATCTGGAGAGCGTGTCAGCTCCCCAATATGAGGTTGACGCCCAAAGGAAAATGGCAAGGCAGCGTTTTATTGACGCTCATCGTGACCTGCCGCCTGCCGACAAACGAGATACTCTTGCCCTGCGTCTGTCGGACTTTATCCGTGACTTGGACGGGTACGAAAAAGACCTGTTATCCAATGTGGAGCGTTCCGACCTTGCCGATGTTACGGCTGAGCAAATGGAACAGCACTTGTCCGACCCAGCCACCGTTCAACAGCTCCTTGATTTTCTTACCCAGATACAATGGAAAACGACATCGGTTTTCAGCCGCAGCAATGCGTGGAAATTTTCCGAGGAATTGCGGGAGCTGTATCCGCTTCGCTATCTCTACAATGAGGGCGATGTGGTGTATATCGGTGCAGACAAATACGAAATCACAGATTTTGACGAAAACGCCGTATCGCTCCGAAATGCAGAGTTTCCGTTGTTCGGCAAGGAATACAGCCGAGAGGATTTTGAGAAAAAACTCAAGGAAAATCCCGCAAACGACCATCTGAAAGTTGTCGTGACCGAGAAGCAGCGGACAGAAGCACCGTCCGAGAAAAACCCAGACGGAATACAGTTTTCTATCGGCTTTTCCGAACACCCTGCTTTTTACGACAGGCAGCTTAATGACCGCTATACGGATTTGAGCTTTGCCCTCGGAAACAAGCTGCTTGGTGTTCTGGACGAAAAGCAGCACCGAGAGCGTGAAAGCAAGGAAATCGGTTGGTATCACAAGACGGATTTTGAGATTACTGCTACCGTCGGCGGCGAGGACTTTCACTATGAGGGACGCTTTGATATTGGCGACGGCGAGGGCGACCTTATCGCCCATATCAAGAATTATTATGATTACTGCCTGTCGCCGCAATGCCCGTTTATCCCCGAATGGAAGCGACAGGGCGAGGATTATTACCGAGAACGGATGGAAAGTCTGCGCTTGGGGCGTGATGTATTTATCCCGTTCTTGGAGCAGAATACCGAGTTGACGCCAGAGGACGAAAAGCTCCTTTCTGAGATTATGGTTACCGAAAGCGACTGGTACAGGAAAGCCAAAGAACCAGAACGACCGTCTGCGGCAGATGAGATGATTGCCTATGCGGAAAAGGTTGCTTCGGAATATGAATCCGAGCCGCAAGAGGAACGCTTTGAGATTTTAATGACCTCGGATGCCTTCCCCGACCCCGAAGATGTTTATGCCATCTGGGATAATATCCGAGAGAAATATTACGCCGATGATTACGGCAAAATTCTGACCTATCCCACAGAGGATGCGGCAAATGAGGGCTTGGCAGCAGTCAAGAAAGCGGTTGCCGACAAGGAAGCCGAGGAATGGCTGTATGTGGAACGGGCTAAACAAGGTTTAGATCCCGTTCCCACACAGGACAACGCCGACCTTATCGGCAAGGAAATCACGATAGACAACCGCAAATATGTTGTGGAGAGCGTCGGCAGGATAAGCGGCGATGTGTCCCTGCGTGACATCACTTTCCAGAACAGCACAGGCTTCCCGATTAACCGAGTGGAGAAAATCGGCTATATCCAAAGCCTTTTGGAACAGGCAAAAGCCGAATTGCCGACCGAAGAAAAGAC
This sequence comes from Yeguia hominis, assembly GCF_014384705.1. Lineage (GTDB taxonomy): Bacteria > Bacillota > Clostridia > Oscillospirales > Acutalibacteraceae > Yeguia > Yeguia hominis. The sequence goes on from NZ_JACRSN010000017.1 coordinate 62,816, forward strand.
GGAAGCTCCAGCCGTTTTATCTGCTGACCGTCATAATTTCCGCATTACCGATGACACGCTCGGCGTAGGCGGAGCAAAGGAAAAATTCCGCAACAATATGGCGGCTATCAATCTTTTGCACGAGCTTGAAATCGAAAACCGCCTTGCCACACCCGAAGAACAGGAAATCCTATCTCGGTATGTCGGTTGGGGCGGTTTGTCTATGGTGTTTGACGAACACAATGCGGCTTGGGCTGACGAGTTTAAGGAGCTGTATGCGAGCCTATCCCCAGAGGAATACAACGCCGCTATGGAGTCAACGCTGACCGCCTTTTATACGCCGCCCGTTGTTATCAAGGCAATGTATGAAGCGCTCGACCGCTTGGGCTTCTCACAGGGCAACATCTTGGAGCCGTCCTGCGGCACAGGCAATTTCTTCGGTTTGCTGCCCGAAAGTATGGCAGGCTCAAAGCTCCACGGTGTAGAGTTAGACCCGCTGACAGGCAAAATAGCAAAGCAGCTCTACCAGAAAGCCAATATTGCCATAGAGGGCTTTGAGAAAACAAAGCTCCCAGATGACCATTTTGATGTGGTTATCGGCAATGTGCCTTTCGGAGAAATCCGTGTAAACGACAGCCGCTACAACGCCCAGAAGTTCCTCATACACGATTACTTTTTCGCAAAGGCGCTTGATAAAGTCCGTGCCGGCGGCGTTGTGATGTTCATTACCTCTAAGGGAACAATGGACAAAGCAAGCCCAGAGGTAAGAAAGTATATTGCTCAAAGAGCCGAGCTGTTGGGCGCAATCCGTCTGCCAGACAACACTTTCCGTGCCAACGCAGGCACAGAGGTCACAAGCGATATTCTCATTCTGCAAAAGCGTGACCGTGTAATTGATGTTGAGCCAGATTGGGTTTATCTGGACACAGACGAGAACGGTGTTACGATGAACAGCTATTTTGTTCAGCACCCCGAAATGGTGCTTGGACAAATGCGGCTTGAAAGTACACGCTTCGGGAAATCAGAGCCTGCCTGCAAAGCCTATGAGGATAAATCTCTGTCCGAGCTGCTTCACGATGCCGTTCAAAGGATAAACGGCGAAATCACAGAGCTTGATAATGAGATAGACCAAATCTCCGACGAACAGGACACATCCATTCCCGCCGACCCGAATGTACGCAACTTTTCATTCGCTCTGATAGACAGCAAGGTTTATTTCCGAGAGAATGACCGTATGACCCCTGCCACTGTATCAATGACGGCGGAAAACCGTATCAAGGGACTTATAGAAATACGGGATTGTGTGCGCAGGCTCATTGAGTATCAGACCGAGGATTATCCAGAGGAAATGATACGCACCGAGCAGGAAAACCTAAACCGCCTGTACGACAGCTATACCGAGAAATACGGTCTTATCAACAGCCGAGGCAATTATCTTGCCTTTGCGTCCGACGAGAGCTATTTTCTTTTGTGTTCTCTGGAAGTGCTTGATGATGAAGGCAATTTCAAGCGGAAAGCGGATATGTTTACAAAGCGGACTATCAAGCCGCATCGTGAAGTAACCTCGGTTGAAACATCAAGCGAAGCCCTCGCCCTATCCATCGGAGAGAAAGCCCGTGTTGATTTGCCCTATATGGAACAGCTTACGGGCAAAACGCAGGATGAGCTTGTCAAGGATTTGCACGGCGTTATCTTCAAAGTGCCGAACTCCGAGCCTGTTTCCTATGCAGCCGCAGACGAGTATCTGTCGGGTAATGTCCGCACAAAGCTCATTATTGCACAGGCGGCGGCAAAGGACGACCCAGAGCTTGCGGTCAATGTGGAAGCCTTAAAACAGGTCATTCCGAAAGACCTGTCCGCTGCCGAAATCTCCGTCCGTCTGGGAACGACTTGGATACCGCAGGAGGATATTCAGCAGTTTGTTATGGAGCTGCTTACTCCGTCGCAGTACGCCAGAGGAAAAATCAAGGTGCGCTACACCGAGTTTAACGGCGATTGGTTTATTGAGGACAAAAGCTCCGACTTCGATAATGTCAAGGCAAACAGCACCTACGGTACAAAGAGGGCTTCCGCCTACCGCATTATTGAGGATACTCTGAACCTGCGTGATGTTCGCATCTTTGACTATGTGTATGATGAACACGGCAACAAAAAAGCGGTGTTCAACGCAAAGGAAACGACGGCAACACAGGCAAAGCAGGAAGCTACCAAGCAGGCGTTTGCGGATTGGATATGGAAAGACCCAGAACGGCGAAACCGCCTTGTTCGCTATTACAATGACACTTTTAACTGTATCCGTCCCCGTGAGTATGACGGCAGCCATATCACCTTCGGCGGCATCAGCCCAGAAATCACATTAAGACCGCACCAAGTAAACGCTATTGCTCATATCCTTTACGGCGGCAATACGCTCCTTGCCCACAAGGTAGGCGCAGGCAAGACCTTTGAAATGGTAGCCGCCGCACAGGAAAGCAAGCGGCTCGGACTTTGCCAGAAATCAATGTTTGTAGTTCCCAATCATCTTGTCGGTCAGTGGGCTTCCGAATATCTGCGGCTCTATCCGAGCGCCAATATCCTTGTTACGACCAAGCAGGATTTTGAAACGGGCAACCGCAAGAAGTTCTGCGGACGCATTGCCACGGGCGACTACGATGCAGTCATCATCGGACACAGTCAGTTTGAAAAAATCCCGATGAGCGTGGAACGCCAGAAAATGCAGTTGGAAAAACAGCTCTTTGATATAGAACGAGGTATCGAAGATGTGCAGGCTTCCAAAGGCGAACAATTCACGGTCAAGCAGCTTATGAAAACCCGCAAGAGTATCAAGGCAAAGCTCGACAAACTCAATGACACCAAGCGCAAGGATACTGTAATCGACTTTGAACAGCTCGGCGTTGACCGTCTGTTCATTGATGAGAGCCATTTTTACAAGAATTTATACCTCTATACCAAGATGCGCAGAGTGGGCGGCATTGCCCAGACCGAAGCCCAGAAGTCAAGCGACCTCTTTATGAAGTGCCGCTATCTGGACGAAATCACGGGCAACCGAGGGACGATTTTCGCAACGGGTACGCCCGTCAGCAATTCTATGGTAGAGCTGTACTCGGTGCAGAGATATTTGCAGTACGACACTCTGGTACAAAACGGCTTACAGCATTTTGACAGTTGGGCTTCTACTTTCGGAGAAACCATAACGGCTCTGGAGCTTGCCCCAGAGGGGTCAAGCTACCGCCCGAAAACAAGATTTGCCAAGTTTCACAACCTGCCAGAGCTGATGCAGATGTTCCGTGAGGTAGCCGACATTCAGACCGCCGATATGCTGAAGCTCCCCGTGCCAAAGGTCAATTATCGTAATATCAAGGTCGCTCCGAGCGAAATTCAAACGGAAATGGTTGCTTCCCTCGCAAAGAGAGCCGAGAAAGTCCGTGACAGACTTGTAGAGCCGTATATCGACAATATGCTGAAAATCACGAATGACGGGCGAAAATTGGCACTCGACCAAAGGCTTATCGACCCGATGCTGCCAGACTTTGAAAACAGCAAGGTCAACGCCTGCGTGGATAATGTGTACCGTATCTGGACGGAAAACGCCGATACACGGGCGACACAGCTTGTATTCTGCGACCTGTCAACGCCCAAAAACGACGGCACTTTCAATGTTTATGACGATATACGAACAAAGTTGACCGACAGGGGTATCCCTGCGGAGCAGATACGCTTTATTCACGAAGCGACCACCGATGCACAGAAAAAGGAGCTGTTTGCAAAGGTCAGAAGCGGTGAAGTGCGTGTTCTTTTAGGCTCTACTCCTAAAATGGGAGCAGGTACGAATGTGCAGGACAGACTCAAAGCCATTCATAATTTAGACTGTCCGTGGCGACCGAGCGACCTTGAACAGCGGCAAGGGCGTATTGAACGGCAAGGCAATATGTTCCCAGAGGTTGAGGTCTATCGCTATGTTACTGAGCAGACCTTTGACGCCTACCTCTATCAGTTGGTAGAGAGCAAGCAGAAATTTATCAGCCAGATAATGACGAGCAAAAGCCCCGTCCGTTCTGCCGAAGATGTGGACGAGGTTGCGCTGTCCTTTGCCGAGGTCAAAATGCTTGCCACAGGCGATGAGCGTTTCAAGGAGAAAATGGACTTGGATATACAGGTATCGAAGCTGCGTGTACTCAAACAAAGCTATCTGTCCGAGCATTACGACCTTGAGGACAGGATACTCAAATTCTATCCGCAGACCATAAAGGAGTATGAGGAACGCATTGCAGGCTACGAAAGCGACACGGCACTTGCCGAGCAGCACAAGCCGCAGGGCGAGGATAAATTCTGCCCGATGACCATAAAAGGCGTGACCTTTACCGAAAAAGCAGCCGCAGGCGAAATGCTCCTTGCCGTCTGTAAGGAAAATACTCTTGCCAATCCCGTGGAAATCGGCAGCTACCGTGGTTTTAGAATGGAGGTTTATTATGATACGCTCAACACCCATTACTGCCTAAACCTTTGCGGAAAGGCAAAGCACAAGGTAGAATTGGGCAGCGATGCGCTCGGCAATCTGACCCGAATTGAAAATGAACTTGCGAAAATCCCTGTAAAATTGGAGGTTGCAAAGACAAAGCGGACGGAAACCGTCGAGCAGCTACAAACCGCAAAAGCAGAGGTTGAAAAGCCTTTCGCCTTTGAAGATGAGCTGCGGGAAAAGACGGAACGGCTGAACGCTCTCAATATCGAGCTTAATCTGAATGAGAAAGACCGTTCCGTTATGGATACTGAGCCAGACCAGAGCGAGGAACAACCCGAAAGAAAATGTGCAAATCGAGAGAGATAATGCTGTTTGTATATTTGTAATGACCTTTTTGGGGAAGTATAATAGGTACAAGAAGTATTAAATCGGAGGTGAAAACCGTGCTTGATAATTTCAAATTTGAAACCTTTGTCGATGCGCACAGCAATATTTTCGAGGAATATCTAAGCTCCGTCATATCCAAGCTGAGAGAAACCAATTCCGAATACCGTTCCATAGAGGAAAAGATAGAGAGCCTTTACAGGCAGTATCCGAAAGTAATGGCGGTGTTCGATACGGAGAAATCAAGCGATTTATCCGAGCAGGAATGTACGGTGCTGATAGAAATTCTGGAGCTTCGGGCGAGGCTCTGCGATATGCAGCAGGAAGCTATTTATTTCCGAGGCTGCTATGACAGCGTGGGGTATCTGAAAAAGGCAGGCATTTTATAACCGAGAACGGCGGCATTGGCGAAAAGCTGATGCCGCTTTTATATAGCCGAGTGGTTTTCACCGAACGGAAATCCCTCGGCTTTTTCTATTTCTGGAGGTGATTTGATTGAATGAAAAGCAGCAGACCCTATGTGCAGCTTGACTCTGCGGTTATCGAACAGGCACGGCAAATGGACTTGCTCTCCTATCTCAGAGCTTATGAGCCGAACAATCTGGTGCGTGTCGGCGGCAGCGTTTACTGCACCAGAGAACACGACAGCTTAAAGATTTCCAATGGCAAATGGTATTGGTGGTCGAGAGGTATCGGCGGTGTTTCCGCCCTTGACTATCTTATCAAGGTCAAGGATTACGGATTTGTCGAAGCCGTCGAAGCGCTGACGGGCGGTGCGGTTGAATGGACACCGCCGCAAACGCCGAAAAAAGACGAGCCGAAAGTTCTGCTATTGCCGCCGAAAAACAAGGACTGTAACCGAGTAATGCAGTATCTTTTCAGGCGTGGTATAGATTATCAGCTCATACAGGAGTGCATTGCAGACGGCACGATTTACGAAAGCGCTGATTATCACAATGCCGTTTTTGTGGGCAAGGATAAAAGCGGAACGCCAAAGTATGCCGCTCTGCGCAGTACGCTCGGAAGCCCCTTTAAGCAGGACGCTTCGGGAAGTGACAAGCGATATTCGTTCCGACTGCTTGCAAAAGAGCCAATAAACACGGTGCATTTATTTGAAGCAGCCATTGATTTACTGTCCTATGCAACCTACCTTAAATGCGAGGGCAAGGACTATCGGACACAAAATCTGCTCTCTTTGTCGGGGGTATATCAGCCCAAAAAGGAGCTGCACGAGAGCAAAGTTCCCATTGCGCTGTCCACTTATCTCAAAGAAAATCCGCAAATCAAGACCGTTGTTCTGCATCTTGACAATGACAAAACAGGCAGGCTGTGTACTGCCGCCTTAACCGAATTACTGAAAAGGGACTATGAAATCGTTGATTCTCCGCCGCCTGTCGGCAAGGATGTCAACGATTTTTTAATGTCCTATCTGGGACTCTCAAGGCAAAAGCCCGTTCGTGAAGGGAGTGATGTCCGTTGATTGTGCAGCAGGTTTTCTGAAAAACACAGCCAAACCGACCCTAAATTTAAGAACGAAAGTGAGGAAATGACGATTGAAAAACTATGATGTGACCCTTACCGCCCACTATGAAAAGACCGTTTCCGTTTGCGCCGACAGCCCCGAACAGGCGGCGGAGAAAGTCAAAATCATTCTCTTTGATACCGACCTTATCGAGTTTTCCGATGAGGATTTTGTCTGCGGTGAAGCCGATATTACCGAGCATAGCGAGGACGGTCTTGACGATACCGATAAGGAAGAATTGTCCGAAGAAGATGATTGTTCGGACTGTCCGTACTTCTGCCCTGTGTGCGGAGAATGTCTGTATGCGGACGGGTGCGAAGAATGATATGTCTTACCAAGCACTGAATTTGGCTAACCAAATTCGCTTGTTAGGGGGCTGCCCCTAATACCCCGTGAAAACAGAAAGGAGTTTGAGAATGAATGAGTTTATATTTTTCATCATCGGCATAATGCTCGGCGGGCTGACGGGCGTTGCGATTATGTGCTGCTTGCAGATAAACCGTCTGTCCGAGAGAGAGGAAGTGAAAAATGCGAAAACGAAATGTGCAGATACTTTTCCGTCTGACTGAGGAAGAAGCCGAGCAGCTTAACGAGCTTGTGCGAAAATCGGGTCGATCAAAAGAAGCATTCCTCAGAGAAACGGTAAAGGGATACCGCCTGTGTGAGAAGCCCGACCCAGAGTTCTATAAAATGATGCGTGAGCTGTCGGCTATCGGCAACCGTATCAATCAGCTTGTGGTTAAAGCAAACGCCCTCGGTTTTATCGACGCACCGATGCTCCGAGAGGAAGCAAGGAAATGGCACGAGTTTCAAATCGAAATCCGAAAGAGGTATCTGCTGCCCCGCAAGGTATCTTAATGGCGGTCTGCGAGATATGGGATGTGCGTGGCAGGCTCGACCACCCGATTGACTACGCAGAAAATCCCGAAAAGACCGCCAACCCCAAATACACCGAAGCTGATTTACAGGCTATGGTCGATGTAATGGAGTACGCCACCAATAAGGATAAGACCGAGCAGCGTTTCTTTGTCACGGGCGTAAACTGCGACCCGACAACCGCCAGAGATGAAATGATGATTGCTAAAGCCCAATGGAACGATACAAGCAAGATTGTTTGTTATCACGGCTTCCAGAGCTTCAAGTCTGGCGAGGTCACGCCAGAGCAGGCGCACGAGGTCGGGGTCAGACTTGCCGAGAGAATGTGGGGCGACAGATTTCAAGTCATTGTTGCTACCCACCTCAACACCGAGTGTCTGCATAACCACTTTGTAGTAAACTCCGTTTCCTTTGTGGATGGCAAGCACTATCACGACAACAAAGCAAATTTGCGGCTGCTCCGTCAGCGCTCCGATGAGCTTTGCCGTGAGTATGCTCTGTCCGTTATTGAACACCCAAGCGGCAAGAAAAAGCCCTATGCTCTTTACCAAGCGGAAAAGCAAGGGCGACCCACAAGAGATAATGTCGCAAGGCAGGCGGTTGATGAAGCCATTGCACAGTCCTACACGCTGAAAGACTTTGACCGCATTATGGCGGAGATGGGCTACCGTGTGAGCTTTGACCCCAACCGCAAATATTGGACGATTATCGGAAAGGGCTGGCAAAGACCGAAGCGGCTCTATAAGCTCGGAGAGGATTATACCAACGACAGAATAACGGAGCGTATCAGCCAGAACTCTTATGCCGTAAGGTTTGACCGATTTACCGACACACCGAAGCAGGTCAAGGTCTATCGGGTCAAGGGGTCGCTTTCGGATATTAAGAAAATCGGCGGCTTGCGGGGACTGTATCTTCATTACTGCTACAAGCTCGGTATCCTGCCTAAGAACAAAAAACAGAATTACGCTCGGCTTCATTATCTGTTAAAGGACGACCTTATGAAAATGGAAGCCATAGCAAAAGAAACAAGGCTGCTTTGTCGGAATCACATTGATACGGCACAGCAGCTTTTGTCATACAAAGGCTCGTTGGAAACGGAAGTGTCCGCCTTGCTTGAAAAGCGCAAGGAGCTTTACTCCAAATCCCGTTCCGCAAAGGACGAGGACACCAAATCACAGGTCAAGGCAGAGCTATCCGATATTTCCAAACGCCTTAGTATTCTGCGAAAGGAGGTTAAACTTTGCGAGGGTATCGCCGCCCGTAGCGACACCCTTAAAGAAAAACTCGCAGCGATACGGGCAGATGAACAAGAACAGCAAAGAAAGGAGCTGACGAAAAATGAACACAGGCGGCGAAGCGGCAGAACAAATCGTCCGAATGAGCTTGGAGGGCTTTGAGGTCGCTGCAAAAATCACAGGCGCAGGAGCGAAAAATATCGCCATCCTGCTGTATTCCATTCTGAAAGAAGAAAAGAAAACCAAAGGCAAGGCACGGCTTTCCTCAATGCTTCGCTCTGGAAAAGAGCTGAAGGTCTTTACCGTGAAAAACGACGACCTCAAAACATTCACGCAGGAAGCCAAAAAATACGGCGTTCTTTATTGCGTCCTTGCAGACCGCAAGAATAACGACCCTAATGCAGAGGTAGATGTTATCGCCCGTGCGGAGGACGCATCGAAAATCAGCCGTATCGTGGAGCGCTTCAACCTTGCATCGGTGGACACCGCTTCTATCGTAACCGAAGCGGAGAAATCCAAAGACGAAAAGAACGGACAGCCAGAGCCAGAAATCACAACACCCGAAAAGGCAGAAAAGGACAAGCTGCTTGACGAGCTTATGGGTAAGCCTGTCGGCAAGGAGGAAAACGCCCCAAACCCCTCGGTGGCAAAGACCGAAAAATCCCCTCAGTCCGAGCCTATCTCAGAGAAGCAACGCAAATCCGCAGAGGGGGCTACTATGACTAAAGAGAAACCTTCCGTCAAAGAGGAACTGCGGAAAATCAAGGAGAGCCGCAAAGAACAGGAAGCGGACAAAGGCACTTCCGCCCTGGACAAAAGCGGAGCTTCCGACAGGGCTAAGAGTGCCAACGGCAAGACCGAACACAAACAGCCCCAGAGAAAAAGGAAACACAAAAAATCCAAAGAAGCGAGGTAAACAAGTATGAGTATCTATGATGTATTCAGCGGCGGCAGTAAACCGTTCGACAAAGAACAATGGGCTGCCCAGAAGCAGGCGCAGCGAAAAGAAGCCTATGAGCTGATTGACAACACCTGCTCCGAAATGATGAGCAGCGGCGACAGCTTCCGTCAGTATCTTGATGTGCAGGGACGGTTTGACCGCTATTCAGTAAACAATGCCATTCTGGTATCGGCACAGATGCCAGAAGCAACGCAGCTTAAAGAAAAAGCCGCTTGGAAGCAGAGCCGTGTCTATGTGAATAAGGACGCACAGAAAGTCGTTATCCTTGAGCCGAGCAAGGAGTACACCCGTGAGGACGGCTCTAAGGCGGTCGGCTACAACGCCAAAGAGGTCTATGACATTTCCGAAACCTCTGCAAAGGACAGACAGGAAGCACAGGAAAAGAAATCTATGCGTGAGCTTGTGTCGGCACTCATTGACGCAAGCCCCGTGCCTTTTGTACCTGTTGCAGACCTTGAAATGCCTGCCTACTACGACAGCGAACAGCAGAGTATTTTTATCCGCACGGGTCTTAACGAGGAACAGCTTTTCGTGAGTATGGCAAAGGAAGTGTCAGCGGCGGTTTTTGACTTTAAGCATAACGAAAGCCGAGAAGCGTCCGAGTTCAAATCCTACTGCGTGGCGTATATGGTAAGCTCCCGCTACGGCGTTGACACCAGAGGCTTTAATTTCTCCAGACTTCCGAAAGAGCTTGCGGAAACGGATACGCAGGCTTTCAAGGGAGAGCTTGGCTCTATGCGTGATGTTCTGGGTGAAATCCAGAGCGAAATGTATAAGAGTATGGAGAAAAACAAGCCTGCCAAAAGCAAGGAGCAGGAACGATAAACGGAGGTACAGCTTATGAGAGAAGAACGATACCATATTGCACTTGATAAGTACGATAAAAATATCGTTATCAATGCGCTTAACACCCTGCGTACACGGCAGTTACAGGAGGAACGCCCCACCGAGCCTGTTGACGAGCTGATTAGCAAGGTAGCACACGCCCCGACAAAGAAATTCAAGGTCGTGCATTGCAGGTGCAATGAGGAACGATAACGACAAAAAGACGAGCCTAATTCTTTCCGCCTGCGGCGTCATTCCTGTCGTGTGGCTTGCTCTGCTGACCGCCCCTTATGTGGGCGGCGGCATTGTAGAAATCATCCGAGGACTGACCGATGCTATGGGAAGTCCCTTTGCCATAACCGTATGTGAGGACAGCGTAAAGACTGTCCTTATTTTTTTAGCCGCATACGGTATGGCTATCGGCATTTATTTCTCCACACGCAGGAACTACCGCAGGCGTGAGGAACACGGCTCTGCAAAATGGGGCAACGCCGATGCGCTGAACAAAAAGTATCGGGATAAAGACCCGTCCGAGAACAAGCTGCTGACCCAGAATGTCCGCATTGGTCTGGACGGGAAAAAGCACCGCCGAAATCTCAATATCTTAGTCTGCGGCGGCTCTGGTGCAGGCAAAACACGCTTTTTCTGTAAGCCTAACGCTATGCAATGCAACACCTCTTTTGTGGTGCTTGACCCAAACGGAAAAGAAGTTTTAGGATATATATTGCAAGCAGTCCATTGAATATAGCTGCGAATAAAAAACGGAAAGGAGGTCAGAAAGTGCCTAAAATCAGGGATTTTGATAGAGTTACAGCCCTCTATGAAAGGCTGTCTAAGGATGATGAGCAGCAGGGCGAATCGAACTCGATACTAAATCAAAAGAGATTTCTCGAAGATTTTGCCCGTAAAAGCGGTATGAAAAATATCAAGCATTTTACCGATGACGGTTACACAGGGCGTAACTTCAACCGTCCCGGATTTCAGGCAATGCTTGCAGAAGCCGAAGCCGGGAAAATCGGCACGATTATCGTCAAGGATATGAGCCGTTTCGGCAGAAACTATCTTGAAGTTGGCTTTTATACCGAGATTCTGTTCCCCAAGAAGCAGATACGCTTTATCGCAATCAATAA
>NZ_JACRSN010000018.1 GCF_014384705.1 Yeguia hominis
TCGTGGTCCTTTTCGGGCTTATAGGGGACGGCCTTGATTTCCCCGCCGACCCGAAAGAAGCGCTCCGGATTCTGGAACTGCTTCGTGTAGCGTTCCAGCTGCTCCTTGTTGAGGGAGCCGAAGTACGGCGTGCTGCAATCGCAGATGAAAAAGGGGCCGAAGATAATGTCCATCATCTCCCTGTCTTCTCCGTAGATGGCGCGGCAGGGCCGCATGCCGTTGTACTTGCCCTCGTCGTTGCAGACGATGCAGACCTGCTCTTCAAAGGGATAATAGGGCTCAATCAGCCCGCCGACCACCCTCTGCAAATCGGAAAGCTCCGTCCCGATCTCTGCCACTCTGGCAACCTTGCCCGGCTCACAGAGCACCACTTTGATTTTCTTCTCTTTCAGGGGCTCGGTCATATCCGGGTCAAAATCCACTTCCCGAAAGCCGATACTGTCGCAGAAATGGAAGGTGGATTTTTCCTCACCTACGACCTCAACCACATCCGAAACGGAAAGGGACCTGCCCCGGTATCCGTCCGGATGGTCAAGGTTGAACATCTGGTACACCTCCTCCAGTGTGCCGCAGTCCACCTTGCCCTCGAACACCTTGTCGTAGACCTCGCTGCGAAGCGCGGCAGAGCCCTGAAAGCGCTCCAGATTTTCGTAGTTCAAGAAGGCCACATTGTTCTCGTCCCGGTCCGGGTTGATCTGATAAATTGCAATGTTCATGTGCGTTCCCGCTCCTTTCTTTCTCTCATAAGTCCTACACGGATTTTCAGCTCGTCATTCACATCTTTCCCACGGGAGGGCGGCTCGTCATAGACCTGATACCTTCCTTGCAGTCCGCCAACAATTCCTTTCACAGCGCCTCGACCGACGGCATCGTTATCCAGATGCAGATGGATTTTGCGGACGGATGGGTGCTCGTCAAGAAATCTGCTCAAGGCCACCGGCACAACATTCTCTCGTTTAGTCTGAAACACACCGGCTAAAGACAAATAGGTTTCACTTTTCCAGTCGCGCCCGGCCAGCAGCGTCAAGGTTGCAAAGCTCAGCAGGTCAATGGCGGATTCAAATACATGAATGTGCTCCGCATTCGGCTTTCCCTCCAAGAAAAAAGAGAAGTGCTTATCGCTGCCGGTCAGTTCCCCTTTGTAGCTGCTGACAGTGCTGCGCAGAGCGCCATATCTCGCTTTGCCGTCCTTGTCGTACCCTACGAACATCGCATTGTGGTAATCTGCAGACTCAAAGAGCAACTTGTTATCCAGGCAATAACGGATAATAACCGGGTGAATTCCTCGGCCTTGCAGGTATTTCTCCACGCGGTCCGTTGTTTCGGACAGCTCCGGCATCAGCAGTTCCGTGTGTTTTCGTTCCTTCTGGCGATAGAAAACGGGAGGCTTTTCTGCCTCCCGTCCGAGAATGATCTCTGCTGCCTGCGTGAAAGGGATGCCCTTCACCTTGATGAGATAGTCCAGCGCCGATCTGCCGCCAATGCCCTGTGAGAACCAGCACCACTTGCCATTGCTGATTCGCAGGGAGTCGTGCTCTCTGGTGCAGTAAGTGTTTCCGGATACATGGACGAGCTCTTGGGGTTCATAATTGCGGAGGTAAGTCAAAAGATCCATTTCCTTGGCCTTGGCAACATCCTCCGCAGCAATATAGCTCATAGGGCATCACCTCGCTTCACGCCGGTCTCTCAGGAAATCGGCCCGGATGACCGCATTGGCTCGGCACTCGATGGTGTCACGGATGTTGTCCATGTGGTCGGTCTCCCGCTTTTCGAAGTCCTTGAACACATCCGCAAGGGGACTGGGCGACTTCAGGAGTGCCTTGCACTGCTTATTGGATAGGTCGTATTCCTCCAGTGCCAGCACGATGTCCTCCCGTACCGTGTACTCGTAGCAGTGGTTCAGGATTTCATTGGGCGGCTGGGAAAGCAGCCACTCCTGATACTTCTCCTGTTCTGCGAACACCTTCTTATATAAAGCGGTGTTCAGTTCTTCGTTTGTCATTTTGCTTTCCTCCTATTATGTTTTATGAACAACACGCTTGAATTTCAGCGGACTGTTTTCGATATATTCCGTGATCAGGCGTGATTGTGCTTTGGTTTCCGGGTATGCAGTTATGGAGATGGTTTTCTTGCTCCAGTCCAAGGTATAGGTATCGGCAGCCACATTTGTTATGTGATGGGTGGCCAGAAAGTCCCGGAAATTTTGCATAGCTCTGAGATTGTCCGACATGATCACATTTACATAGGTTCTGTCCTTTGACAACTTCTCGCTGAACAGGCAGGCCAGTGCACAGCCCACGCCGCCAGCAAGAGAGACGATGAGAATCGCCCAATTGTTGTCACCTGAAACAATTCTCTTTGTCAGCCAGAAATAGATAAAGTCGGACAGTACCACCGCAATCCCGGCAAGTAGCCACCGACTTCTTTGAATCAGTATTGTCTTTGTTGTGCTGAGTGCATTGTCAAGCACCTTTGCAATGAATAGTGCACCATAGTAGATTAGGCTTCCCATATCATAAAATCACCCCTTCAATAGAAAAAGCCGCCTGATTTCTCTTGGAAACCATGCGGCTGCGTAAAGATTATTTGGTTTTGGGTCGAAATCAGATCATCCACACGGAGACAATGTATGTATCAAATACCCGCTCAAAGAGCGTCGGGATTTTCTTCATGATACCTTGCATCTCCTTCTATAATCTCATCCAGTGTTCTCGGCGTATAGTCCATATACGGCATCATGCAACCGACATTGATGAAGTTCCCGTTCGGTGTGCCGTAACCGGTAGCGTTTGCCTTTACCTCACGCCGGAGCTTTGCGATATACTCGTATTCAATCGTCTGATGGACATGACCGTAGAGCATGAACGCAGTTGGGGCAAAACCTGCACGGAAGAATGGGATTGGATAATGACACATCACAACATGCTTGCCGCTGTCCTTGATTTCCTTCAAATCCGTGATTTCCTGAAACATGCGCCTTGTGGCGGCGCTGAATTGCTTGGGATCGTGATTGCCCCGTATCAGCACCTTATTGCCAGCAAGTGAACCGACAATGGATGGCCACTCACTTTCCTTTGCCCAGATGAAATCGCCAAGGATGTATACTGTGTCATCGCTGCGTACTCTGGCGTTCCAATTCTCTATGAGCTTGTTATTCATCTCATTGACATCCGCAAAGGGGCGGTTATCAAACCGCAGAATATTTTCATGCCCGATATGCAGATCGGAAATATAAAAGTTTGCCAAACGCGCTCCTCCTCATTTCATCACCTTGATAATCAACTCGTTCACATCCTCTGTTGGCTTTCCGGCAGAAAGTAGCTTGTTGCGAAAAGCAAGAAGCGCTTCCCGCAACAGCCGCGCCTCGTCAGGGGACAGCTCAACAATTCGTTTCTCAGCTTTACGGCGAAGCATTTGCAGCACCTCCATTCCTTTCTGCCCCCATTGTATCCGCAAATGCGCATCATGGCAAATGTGCGAATGAAAATCTTCTGAAAAGCGAATACGGCAGCCTGTTGAAAGGCTGCCGTGGATCGACAAACAGGAAGTTAACGATTTCTTTTTCCTGTATTTTCTGTCCCTCGGATTTCCTCATGATAGAAATAATCCACGATCACCGGATGTCCCTGCGGGACTCTTCCATAAGGCATTTCATTATCCGCAAAGGGACAATCATACTTCTTAGCCATTTCCTCAGCTTTTACTTCAAGTGCTTCAAAGTAGCTGCGGTTATGCTTGTTATAGATCTCATCGTAAAGCGGTACAAGGTCAGGATATTTTCCGGCGATATACTCCATGATCGTCTTTTTGAAGCCGCCCCGAAGATTGAGGTTTTCGAGCCAGAACAGATCGCACTGATCCTTTACCCGCTCAAAGATGGCTTCAAAGTCCGTGATCCCAGGGAATACCGGAGATACGAAACAGACTGTACGGATACCTGCATCATATACTTGCTTCATAGCAGCGATGCGCCGCTCAATGCTCGAAGCAGAGTCCATATCGTTCTTGAAATTTTCATCCAGTGTGTTGATCGACCATGAAACGGTCACTCGTCCAAGCTTCTTCAGCAGATCAATATCCCTTACCACAAGATCAGACTTTGTGCAGATCAGAATATCTGCGTCACTGCCGATCAGCTGCTCCAGAAGTTTTCTGGTATTCCCGAATTGCTCCTCCTGTGGATTGTAGCCATCCGTCACAGAACCAATGACCACCCGCTGTCCGGAATATTTCTTCGGATTTTTAATTTCCGGCCAATGCTTCACATCAAGGAAAGTACCCCATTCCTCCGTGTGTCCGGTAAAGCGCTTCATAAAAGAAGCATAGCAATACTTGCAGGCATGTGTACAGCCTACATAGGGATTGACCGAGTAACCACCTACCGGCAGACTGGACTTGGTCATGATGTTCTTTGTTTCCACCTCACGAATGAGGATTCCGTCGATTACTTCTGCCATGATCTCTGTACCTCTAACACTTTATTAAATTCTTCCGGCATTTCTTGAATCATATTTTCATCCCCTATGATAGGGACAAGGTCTTCCTTCATAAACACCGGAATGCCGAGTGCGTGTGCCTGATCCGTCAGAGACCATGCCCACTCTGGCTCCGTATGAACCTTCCTGCTCTGAACCCCGGTCATAGTGCCGACAACAATCCAGTTGATTCCGGAAAGGTCAACTGTACCGGGATCGTCGAATAACGGTTCAAAGGTAACATGGTAATGCTTTGCTCTGATGTTTTTCCGAAGGGCGTCGATACGCCACAGTTCGGCTTTCCTCGTCACCGTAACGCCAAACCATGCGTTTTCCAGATCGGTATCAAAATCCAGCAGATCGGGGCGCTTGGTAAGGAACAGGAACTGATGCTGTGGATTTTCACGGATCTTTGCAAATACCTCGCCTCTCCATTCCGGCTTCCATCCGGAGAGATCGCTCATGCCGGTAAGAAGAAAGTTCTGCGGACGTTTCTTTTCCATCATCCTGAGCTTGCCCGGAAAGAACTCAGGATCAGCAAAGTCATCGATCATATGCCAGCGTTTCACGTTGTTGCGGGCATAGCAATATGTACACCCCACTGTGCAGCCGATGACGAGATTCATGTTCTGAATCTGATCTTTGATACAAATACTCATGACTTCTGCCACTCCTCAAGATTCTTTCTGATGCGGTTGAGGCATTCCTCAAACCGGGTAATTTCTTCCTCTGAAAAACCCTTGTAGTAAATGCTGCCCATCTCATCAGATACAGAATCGTACTCGCCCTTTAAGGCATGTGCTTTCTCAGTCAGAAACAGGAGTGTTTTCCTTTTGTCCGTTTCAGACTGAACACGGCTTATCAGTCCTTGATTTTCCATTCTTTCCAGCATCGTCGTAAGAGATGTTATCGCTAATCCGCATTTGACCGAGAGTGACCTGATCGAGATTCCATCCTCCTGCCACAGCACATAAAGAATACGCCCCTGGGCTCCATTAAACGCATCGATATTTTTTTCGCTGAGAATCTTCTCAAAAATCCGGTCACCAAGCTGTTTTATTTTGGTGACAAGAAATCCACCATTTGTTTTCATGCAAAAGCTCCTATATAGTAGTTTGTAAAATCATACTATATAGGAGCTTTATTGTCAAGAGCTTGTATGATTGAATAGAGGTAAATTCCGATTTGTCAGCCTCATTCTATCGCATACTCGGTACATTTCCCGGCTTGCGTATCACAGCGGTAATGCAGGTATTCCACATTGCCGCTGTGATTTTCTTTTTAGCGTTCTCTGTCTGCGGATGATTTTTGCGGCTCCTCCTCGCCACGCTCACCGTCCACGATCTCGTTCTCTCTTTTGTCGAGATTGAGCATCGCATTCAGTTCATTTAGCCGTGCCGATTTGGTTTTCAGTTCTTCCTCCTGGGGGAATGGCTTCTGTACCTCGGCCTTTGCGTTTTCAAGCTGAACCCGTGTATTCTCCAGCTGCTCGGCACACGCCGCCATTCGTTCCTCAAAAGCGCCGAGGGTGTTATCCAGTCGCTGAATGTTGCCGAAGATGTCCGTTCCCAGCGTGACCGTATGCCGCAGCTGATGAATCAGCGTGATCTTATATTCCCGGCTGAAGGTATCGAAGGACAGCTCCATGTCAAAGCCACGGTACTGACCGATGGAAATCGGCTCTGGGCTTGTCATGGACTTGCAAAGGCCGAGGATGGCATCACCGGCGGCCTTCTTTTCTCTTACCGTGCCACCCGGCATAATCATGGGAGAGAAACCGTCCTCGTTGGGCTCGGTATTTCTTTTTCGCTGGTCAATATCCGCCTGATAGCCCTCAATGCGCTGCTCCAACGACCGAATTCTCTGGGGGAACTCCTTCAGGATTTGATCCTCCAGAGCATAGCGCTGGCTCAGATGGTTGGCCTTGAGCAGCTTCAGGCGAGAAACATCAATATCTAAATCCATCTTCTCCTTGATGTGGGGATTGCCGGCGCACAGCGCCTTGATTTCCGCATAGCTCAGGGCGGTTTCGTCAATGTCCTCCGCAGAGCGCACCGGGGATTTGCTGGTCATGATCTGCCCAATGAACTTCTGCTTGGATTCCACCAACTGATACAGGTAGCTGTCGAAGGTGTTCTCCGTGACATAGGTGTAAATATCGACCTCCTTGTTTTCGTTGCCCTGGCGGATGATTCGTCCTTCCCGCTGCTGCAGGTCAGACGGTCGCCACGGACAATCCAAATGATGAAGTGCCGCAAGCTTCGTCTGCACATTGGTACCGGCTCCCATTTTCTGCGTGGAGCCGATGAGCACACGCACTTGACCGGAGCGCACCTTGCCAAACAGCTCTTTCTTTTGCGCCTCAGAGTTTGCCGTGTGGATATAGGCGATTTCCTCTGCCGGAACGCCCTTGGCAATCAGCTTGTTCCGGAGATCATCGTACACATTGAACTTGCCGTCGCCGTGGGGCGTAGACAGGTCGCAGAATACCATCTGTGTCGATTTCCGGTCGGCGGTGCGCTGCCAGATGTCAAAAACATTCTCCGCACACGCACCCACCTTGCTTGTCTCGCTGTCGGGGAGCATATCGTTCATGAGCCGCTGATCCAAGGCGAGCTTTCTGCCGTCATTGGTGATGAGGAGCATGTTATCCACGCTGGAATCCACCATCTTATTGCGGACACGCTCGGCTCGTTCTGAAAGAGAGGCCACCATTTCCTTTTGCGTTTCCGATGGCTTCAAAACAACGCTGTGGTAATGGGCCTCCGGCACAGGGAGCTTGAGCATATCCGCCGTTTGAATATCTGCGGTCTCCTTGAACATTGCCATGAGCTCCGGCAGATTGTAGAACTTGGCAAACCTCGTTTTGGCGCGGTAGCCCGTGCCCTCCGGGGAGAGCTCGATAGCCGTCACCGTCTCGCCGAAGGTGGAGGCCCAGGCATCGAAGTGGAGAAGGTCATTCCTGCGCAGCGCTCCGTACTGGAGATACTTCTGCATGGTGTACATCTCGACCATGCTGTTGGAGATGGGTGTGCCGGTGGCAAACACAACGCCTCTGCCGCCGCTCAACTCGTCCAGATACCGGCACTTCATATACAGGTCGCTGGACTTCATGGCCTCGGTTTGGCTGATGTTGCCCACATTCCGCATTTTTGTAAATGCGGCGAGGTTTTTATAGTAATGCGCCTCATCGATGAAGATACGGTCAACGCCCAACTCCTCAAAGGTCACAACATCATCCTTGCGGGACTGATCGTTGAGCTTGTCCAGCTTCTGCTTGACCGTTTTCTTGGTTCGCTCCAGCTGCTTGATGGAGAAATTATCCCCACGGTTTTTCTTCAATTCAGAAATGCCGTCCAGCACTTCATCCAGCTGTTGCTGCAGGATGGCACGCTGTCGTTCCAGGGACATGGGGATCTTTTCAAATTGGCTGTGCCCAATGATGACCGCATCGTAGTCGCCGGTGGCAATGCGCCCGCAGAACTTCTTGCGGTTCTTGGTCTCGAAGTCTTTCTTGGTGGCGACAAGAATATTGGCGGAGGGATAGAGCTGGAGGTATTCGCTCGCCCATTGCTCCGTCAGGTGATTGGGAACCACGAACAGGCTTTTCTGGCACAAGCCCAGCCGTTTGCTCTCTTGGGCCGCCGCTACCATCTCGAAGGTCTTCCCAGCCCCAACTACATGCGCAAGCAGGGTGTTGCCGCCGTAGAGGATATGGGCAATGGCGTTGACTTGATGCGGCCTCAGCGTGATCTCCGGATTGATTCCCACGAAATTCAGGTGGCTGCCGTCATACTCACGGGGGCGAATGCTGTTGAACTTCTCGTTATACAGCTTGGTTAGCTGCTCCCGGCGTTCCGGATCGCTCCATATCCAGTCTGCAAAGGCCTGCTTAATAAGCTCCTGCTTGCCCTGTGCGATGGCGGTTTCTTTCTTATTGAGCACAGCCGTTTTCCTGCCGTTTTCGTCCTCGATGTAGTCGAAGATTCTTACATCGCGGAGGTTCAGGGTTTCCTCCATAATCTTATAACCGTTGACTCTACCGGTACCGTAGGTATTGTGAGCTTTCACATTGCTGCGGTCGTAGGATTTTCCCTCCACATTCCATTCACCGGTGTACTGCGCGTAGTGAACATGGATGTTCCACTGGCAGTAGCGAGGGGTGCTGAAAAGCTCAAACATAAACTGCTCCACAATTTCCGGAGGCAGCCATGTTGCGCCCAACCTTACGGAAATCTCACTTGCCGTCAGGTCAACCGGCTGCACCGCCTCAAGAGCACGGACATTCTCTCCGTAATCCTCGGGGTAGAGCTCCGCACTCTGCTTTGCCCAACGGAGCTTTTCACGGACATTGCCGGAGAGATATTCATCGGCAGGGAGATACTTCGGCTTGCCGTCCTCTTCGCTTATGTGCATGGGGTTGAGGAAAATAACACCCTTCAAATCCTCAAACAGCTCCTGCTCGGTTTTACCGGTAAGCTGCGACATATATGGCATGTCGATTCTTGCTTTTTCCGCAAGGGACAGAGCATAGGCCTCGGAAGCCGTGTCAACCGACTGCACCGTTACCTTCTGCTTGATGGTTCGTTTGGAGAACATATCTGCCTTGCGGAGGAAGTTGCCCTCATCATCCAGCACCTCCAGCGAGGCAAGTAGACAGTAGGAGCTGTCGGAATTGAAAGCCGAATTGTTGGCTCTTGCGCTGATAAGCCCATATTTTTTGCTGAAATCATCATAGAGGCGATTGAGTTTTTCCTGCTCTGCCTTGATATCGGCATCGGGATAGTCCTCCGTCTGATACTCGATCAGCGTCCGGACGCAGTCTCGGATGGCAATCATGCCCTTGATACGGCTTTCGGCAGTTGCGGAAACATCCACGGGGTTCATGCGGCTGTTTTCCCGGTAATAGATTTTGCCGTCCACCACCGTGAAGCTGAAATTGCGCACATCAGGGTCAGCAGGGATAGAAAGGTCCTCATCCTCCGCTTCAAGATAGTCGATTTCAAATTCGGTAATCTCGGCATGAATGTTCTGGATGGCATCCCGCAAGAGGTCCCCAAGCTCTGCATTTTCATAAGCAATACAGGCGGACTCCATGCCGTGAGGCCCGCTGACCATCTGCATGTCGCCCAACACCATTTCAGGGTTGTCCACAAAATAGGCGTTCATCCGGATGCCATTGGCGTCGGTGGCCAGATGCACCCAATCGGGCTCAATATCCACCAATCGGTCACGCTTTTGGAGGAAGATAATGTCCGATGTGACCTCTGTGCCGGCAGCGGCCTTGAAGGTATCATTCGGCAGCCGGATAGCGCCGAGGAGGTCCGCTCTCTGCGCGATATACTTTCGGACATTGGGGTTTTCCTTATCCAGCGTACCCTTTGAGGTGATGAAAGCAATCACGCCGCCGGGTCTTACCTTATCCAAAGTGCGAGCGAAGAAATAGTCGTGAATGAGAAAGTTGTGCTTGTCGTAGCGCTTGTCGGGCACCTTGAACTGCCCGAAGGGGACATTACCGATTGCAGCGTCAAAGAAGCTGTCGGGAAGGTTTGTATTCTCAAAGCCCTGCACCGCGATGCTGTTTTTCTGATAAAGCTGCTGCGCAATTCGCCCGGAAATACTGTCCAGCTCCACGCCGTAGAATTTTGCGTCATTCATGCTTTCGGGAACAAGCCCCATAAAGTTGCCGATGCCGCAGGAGGGCTCCAGCACATTGCCGGTCTGAAAGTGCATGTTCTCCAGGGCACTGTACACCGCCTTGATCACCACGGGCGGCGTATAGAAGGCCGTCAGCGTAGATTCTCTTGCCGACGCATATTCCTCATCGGAAAGCACATTCTTCAGCTCGGTATAATGGGGATTGTCCTCCTTGAAGAACTCGGATAGACCGCCCCAGCCCACATAGTCGGCAAGCACACGCTGCTCGGTGGGTGTCGCCAATCGGCTTTCCGCATCCAGCTTGTTCAGGAGCTGAATGGCACGGATATTGTGATAGAACCGTTCCAGCGGCGTGCCAACGCCGATATCATCGCTCTCGATTTGGAAGTTGGTTCGGTACTCGGTGTTGATTTCCGGGTGCAGCACATGAGGCGCGATCTTGGAAGGCCTTTTCACTTGTAGAGGCGGGGCGAGCGCTTCTTCCTGGTCATCCAGCAAGGCCTCCGCATTGGGGTAGGTCACGACCTCGCCGTCTTTGACGGTGCTGATGGGCAGAGCATCCAATTCTTCGTCCGTTAGGCTCTCAATTTCGGAATCGTCTTCTGCCAAATCTTCCGTTCCTCTGAATACCCGTGTGCCGTCCGCACCAAACTCCGCCTCATATCGGTCAGTCTCTCGCGCTGCTTCCCGGTCTGCCTCTAAAGACAGAATATCCTCGTGAATCTTCAGGAGGTTTTCCGGCGTGAACTCGATATAATCGCAGTCCATCTCATAGTCATTTTCAGCTTCCATGAAGAACGGAGTATTGATGTCCGCAAGGAACTGATCCGACATTTCTTCAAGGTCATTTCGGAAGTCGGCGGCGTTTTCCGGATGGCTGGCAATGTCATACTGCTCGACAAGCTCTTCAAAAACGGAGAAATCAAGGTCACCGGAAACATACTGTCCGCCTGCATCTGCATCGGGATTGAAGTAAATCCAGTGAACCTTGTTGCTGCCGGTGTCAAGGGATATTCTCGCCTTCGTATTGTCTGCAACAGGGGGTTCTTCCACGGCTTGCAGCAGCTTGTCATTCAGCGGATTTTCTTTGAGCCGGTTATCGAACTCCTCACGAGACAGCTCTTTGTTAAACAGCGGGAACTGTGTATCAAAGAGGACGACCTTCTTCTCGTCAAAAGACAGCAGCTCGTATTCCTGCGTGCCGATATAGACCGTATCACCGAGATGATAGCGGTATTCCTTCTGGGGCTCCGGCGGAGGGTTCAGCTCATCGAAGGTCGGCTCAAGCGGCTTTGCCACATCACTGTTCAACGCTTCCAGCATGGCTTCGCATCTTGCGGTCAGGTGGGTGTTGTCCGCAATGATCGAATTCATTGCCTCGCGCATCATGGGGAGGATGAAGTCACCCTCCGCAGTCCTGGCGTGCATTTTCTTATCGCCCACGCTGAACGCACTCCAACAGCTCGACAAATAATACAGATTCAGCGCTTTGCTTTCCTCGCCAAGCTGCGCGACAAAGTCATTGTAATCATAGACAATCGACCGGAACTCATCAGAGATTTCACCTCGTTTCCTCCGAGCTTCTGCCTGCTCCCGGTAGGCAGGATAGTTGTCCTTTTCTGCTTGGCTCAGATAGCGGTCGGTGCGAATCAGCTCCCCGATCCGCTTCTCGACCTTGTTCCACCGCAAAAGCAGTTCCGCATCGGGCCGAGAGATTCTGCCTCTGCTGATTTTGATTCCCTTGGCGTCGTGGCTTTCATCGAGATTTCTGCCGGAAACGGCAGGATACGCGCCGCCGATGCCGTATTCGTTTTTCAAAAAGGCGATATTGTTCTCAGAAGAATCCTGTTTGAGAAACTGCTCATAGATGCGGAATTTGCCCTGATGGATGCCGCTGCCCCGTGTCAGAATGGCGTCGATGTCCTCCTGAGAAATAGAAAAAGCGGAGGATTTTTCTTCCTCCGCTTCTGCGATAATTTCCTGCTGCTGTTCAACTGTGGGGAGCGTTACGCGTAGATCAGGTCGTTCAGAATCACTTCCTCCGCCGAGTGGCGAATGGAGTTCATCATCTGCACCCACTGCATCTGATCTTCCGCTTTCAGGCGCTCCGTCACGCCCTGCTTCTCTGCCATCTGTCGGGTCAGGCGTTCCATCATCTCGTTGGCTTGCCGGTCCACTTCCTCCAGATGACTGTTCAGTGTTCCGTTCAGCAGCATCCCGGTGTAGATCCCATCCCGGTGTTTGCGGAGGAATGTCCGCCGCAGCATTCCATACTTCCCAAGCTTCGGGCTCTCCGGCACGGTCAGATCGGGAATCAGATAGTCCCCCTGCATCGTATAGGTCAGTTCCATGTTCGTTGCTCCTTTCCTTGTTTTCTGTTCGGTTCTTATGATACGCAGAAGAACCGGTCTGCGCAAATGTGCGAATCTTCCGCTTTTCCTCCGTCTCCATCTCCTTGACGGTTTCGCCCATTTCCCGGATGACCATCTCAGAAATATCGCTGACTGCGGCACCGAGCACGGAGATTACCTCCACGGTGTTGAAATCAAAGAGATGGCTGAAATCCTCTCGGTCAAAATACCGCCTCGGCTCATAACCTGCACGGGAGAGTGCAATAAAAGCGACGCTGCTTTTCAGCGTGGTTTTCAGCCACGCCTCAAGGCTTGTGTCATCCAGCTCCTCCAGAAAGCTGCCGGCTTTGACAGCGTTCAGCTCCATGAGATAATCTGAAAGATTATCCTCCACGGCATAACCGGAAATATCCATGAGAAGGTGCGGGAAATCTCGCGGCTCCTCCACATCGCCGAAGCTGGCCTGAAGGCTTTCCGATACCGCATATTCGTACTCCGGCTTCATCTGCCAAAGGGTGATGTTCCTTCCGGCACGGCTGTTGGTGTCGGAGATATCAAAGACATGTCTCAGCTTGTAGGGAACATCTCTGTCGATCAGCAGCGCGATGCCTTTCGTGCCCTTGTTTACCCATCTGCCGAGTTTATTCCATGTGTCGATTTCCGCACACGCCGTTGCATCCGGCTTCTGCGCATGGATAAGCAGCTGCTCCTTAAAGCTGTACTTGTAGTTGTTTGCCGCCGTAATCAGAAAATCGGTATATCGGTCGGCATTGGAGGCGATATCCCTGGCAGTCTGGGACGCCATCTCCAAAATGATTCTGTATTTGCTCGGCATGGGAACTCCCTCCTTATCTTACTTTGATCGTGACCTCAACGGTCTGCGCATTCTCTCCGAGGATCGACGCAAATAAAAGCCCGGTCCTGGCGTTGGACACCTTCGTCACAAGCTCATTCAGCCGGCAGACGGTGGTATTGATCTCTTTCTGGTTATCTGCGTAATAGTAGCCCGTTTCATCGCTGCAAACAGGAAAGCCATCCTGTCGTAAGGCGCTGATCTTGCGGCGAATATTTCGTCCGTCAAGCAGAAACAGCTTTTCAAGCTCCTTGCTGTGGATGGCATTTTCTTTGCCAATATGATTTTTACGGAGATACTCGCAGATGGCTTTCTTCTTATCCATAGCTTCTCCTTATCTCTCAGGTTCGTGTTCTTTTTTCTTTGGAGCCATTGCCGGAAGCTTTCTGTAAGGATTGTCCTCAACAGAAAGTCCCTTTGGCAGTGTATCCAGGTCGTTCAGAAACGCACGGGAAATGGTCTTGCCGTTCCGGTCTCGGTAGAGAACGATGCACAGCGGCTCTCCGTGATAGAGCGACTCCTTCAGGTCTTCCAGGAAGCGCTGCTCATCGCTGTACTCAACGCTGCTGCATACTTTTCCGTTGAAAGCCAAATAGTCCAGTCTGGCAATATAACTTTCGCTCGGCAGTGCGTGGTTCATCGTGCCTCACCTCGCTCTCTCTGCCTGGTTGGAAAGCTCCAACCGTACACTTTTCCGATCTCATCGCCAAGCCTGCGGGTGACATAGACAATGTCTGCCCTGGTGGCTGTGCCGTTGTAGATTTTTTCTTTGAGCCGGTCTTTCTGCGCCTTGGAAACATTGTCCTTATATACCCGATAGAGATAATGGTTTGTGCCGTCATGGTGGGTGTCATCGCACCGGAAGTCTCCGTTTCGGTCCACATACCATGTGGTGTAGTCGTAATCAGAGTAAAGGCAGTCACGGATATTGCCGCTGGGAATTTCTTTGTATCCCGTGCGCCTGCCATTCCAAAGCCCCAGATCGGCAACAACCAGTATCGGCTGCGAAAGCTGGATGTCCAAATTCAGGCGTTCGTCCTCAAGATAATGCCCATTTTCCTCATACATCATGGCGACGCGCTCGTCCTCGGAAAGCGTCGGATATTCTTCCTCCATCCAGTCTTTCCACTCCTCATAGTCAAGGTCAGCATTGGACCAGATACGATAATCGTCCTTACTCATCGTGCATCACCTCTGTCCTTCGGCATCATGGGCTTTCCGTCTGCGTCATAATTTCTCGGGTCTGCGGCGGGCACCTGAAAGCCGAACATGGAGCCGGCCTTCATCGCTTCTTCCTGCGCCTTGCTGACGCCGAGCTTTGTGTTGTACTCATTCACGATGCTCCGGGCTTCGTCCTTGTCGGTGACGGGAATGTCCGTTTTGAAGTAGCCTTTTTCGCCGCGCTTGATGATAATGATTTCGTCGCTGCCGGAAAGAACGCTGTAGCACTGCTCGGGCAGGTTGTCCCGAACCGGCTCGCAGGTATGGCCGCCATATTCCATGCGCTCGGCAAACTCACAGATGTGATAGAGGTTGCTCCCGATCTCCACATGGTAGTCGTCGATATAGCGGCAGGTGCGGATCTGATCTTCATTCCACGAATAGTGGATTTTTACCTTGCCGCCATCCGGAATGCGAAACAGCTCCTTGTAATGGCTGTCAATAAAACGGATTCCTTTCTCTGCGTCCTTCAGGTGCTGATCGAGCCAATCCCGGCGATAGCAATAGCAGTACAGGTTGTATTCGCCTCTGTCCGGATTCAGGCGCAGAAGATAGGCATATTTTTCGGTATCCACACGAACGCCATAGTAGCCCGGTTCCTCCTGCATACGGCTTTGGGGTGTGCAATAGCAGTACTTGGCAAGCGCCCTGCGGTTATGAAGAATGTCGCCTTCCTCACGCAGAGAGTTGATGACTTCGTCAAACTCCGCCTTGAACTCATCGGTTTTCAGCTCCTCCCGGAAATCAAACCAGCTGCTGAAAAAGCCGTTGCCGTCTGTATCCATATCTGCCCGGAGGTGGCCGATCAGTCCGGTTTGCATGGAAATTTGCGTGCTCTGACGGAAGGTATATTTGTCCTCCGCCTCGATCATTGCTCTTTTTTCATACTCGATCATCTTGCGTCACCTCTTTCTTTAGCCGGTTTCTTTTCCTGCGCGTGCATCTCTTTCGCTTTCTCCAAGCCCTTCTGCGCCCATTCGGGAAGGCGCTTTTCCTCCATGACACCGAGAAAATCCGTGCGATAAAAGGAGGTCTTTCTCCCGTCGTACAGAGAAATGCAGTAGCAGGTACGGCCTCGCGCATTTGCCTGCGCACCGAAGCCGCCGGTACACAGCATAAGCTGATGATTGGCGTGGCGAAACTCAGGCCGGAGAATGCTGCCCTTGATGACAACCACCTTGTTCTCAATGGAATCTTTGTAGGAAACCGGCGCGCAGCTTTCTGCCATGAGTTCCTCATTTATGCCGACCTCCTGACAGGCTCTCTCGTTTTCCTGAATAATCTCCTCGGCTGCATCCGCTACGCGCTGGCCGAACACCTTTGCAATCTCTGCAAAATCGTCGCTGACCAGCACTCCGGAATAGCGCTCGAAAATGGCGTTGGTCTCTACGAAGCAACACATATACCGTTCATCCTTGTCGGCGTCGGGATTCTCGCCCAGAGCAATATCCTTGTGCCCGATATACATGGAATACTTTACGGAGTAATCTCCGATTTTTCTTGTCTCTTCCATAGCGTCTCCTTTTATAAGCGGGGCGGCATCTGTAAAAAGATGCCGCCCCTTGCCGTTTTACTTCCTGTTCTTCAGGCGAAGAACGATCAGCCCTGCGATAATAAACACCACAAGACCGATGCCGATAATGACCTTAGCGTTCATGCTTGCCTACCTCCTTCTTTTTGCGGAAAGTAAAGAAGGCCGCTGCACCTGCGCCGATTGCAGAGATACCGGCAAGTGCCGCCCAAAGAGGCATATTGGTGGTATCTCCGGTTTTGGGAATATCCGTAACAGGCTTGAGCTTGTTATGGAACTTGGCAACGACCGTCTTTCCTTCGTGAACGGTTACGGTGACATTTGCGGGAAGCTCATACTTCTCGTTGGCTTTGTTGGACACCTCGGAGATCACATAATCGCCGATGCGCAGCCCCTCGATGCGGATCTGACCCTTCTCATCGGTCACAAAGTCCTTGCTGAAGGCATTGCCGGTGATATCCGAGCCCTCCACACGGAAGGTAAAGCCCTTCAGCACGCCGTCATCCGAAGTCTTTTCAATGCGAATGCCTCCGGTCTGTGCCTGGTTGACAAAGCCCTTTCCGGCCTCATTTTCCACGACGACGGTTTTACCATCTTCCTTAATGGAGAAGCTATAGCTTTTCTCATCAAGGAAGAAGCCCTTAGGGGCCTCGGTTTCCTTCAGCGTGTAATCGCCATAGGGCAGATCATCCAGCTTGTAGACGCCGTCGGACAGCTCCTCCATCTGGCCAACGAGCTTTCCGTCACGGTACACCTCAAAGACAGCGCCGTTCAGGTGATGATCGGGATAGTCTTTATCCACCTTGGTCAGCTGAACGCTGCCGCGAATGAGCTTGTTGGTGATCTCGATCTCGATCACAGCGCCGTTCTGATCCACCTTTACAGCATAGTGGGCCTCATCCATCACATAGCCCTCCGGCGCGGCGATTTCACGGACCACATACTCGCCATAGGGGATACCTGTAAAGGAGAAGCTACCGTCCTCTGCGGAAACAGTGGTCAGAATAGGCTCTGTGCCGTCTGTGAGGAACAGGCCGATGGTAGCGCCGGCCAGCGCCTTGCCGTCCTCATCCTTCTTCATGCCGTGGATCTCTCCGTAGATCATCTCGTTGGTAATGCTCTTTCCGTCATTGATGGCAAGCTCCACCACGGGAATTTCCTGGCCGGCATAAGCGAAGGTCACAGGGTACTTCTCATCAGAGAGCATATAGTGGCTGTCGGTGCTGATTTCCTTGACATAGTAGCTGCCGAAGGGAACATCGCTCTTGAGCACAGCCTTTCCGTTTTCATCAAGGGACATGATCTCGATGAGACCGTCCACAGGAATGACGGAGCCGTCTGCTGCGGTAAGCTCCTCGGCGGCATAGAAGCCGAAGGTCACGGCGGAAAGCTCGTTATTCATACCGATACCGAACTGCTTGTTCTGCTCCAGCACCTTGGAAAGAGAAATCCGCGCCTTCTGTCTGTCATTGCAGAAGCTGGCAGCGGTTTCGGTGATCTCAATCTCCTGCCCGGCATAGACAAGCTCTGCGGTATGGGAATCCTTGTTTACGACCATGCCATCGGGGGCTTTCATCTCGGTGATTTCGTATTTTCCCAGATACAGCGGCTTGCTTTCCGCCGTGCCGTCTGCGCCGGTAGTCACCGTATCTACCACCTCGCCGGCGCTGCAGCGCAGCGTACCATCCGGGGTGTAGATGTCCGCCGCTGCCTCGATCTCATAGGTTGCTCCCGCAAGACCCTGCACCGTATAGACCGGCTGATAGACCCCGTCCGCCGCCGTAACAGAGGCAAACACCTCGCCGGTTTTGGAAATCTTGATGATGCCCTTCTGCGCGTAGTTGCCCAGCTTCACCGCAACGACCGTCACGCCGCTTTCCTCGGTGGAATTCTCTTCGGTCACATCAAACTTGACCGCCTCATGACTGAGGATGTAGCCGTAAGGGGCAGAGACCTCCTTGAGGGAGTAGCCCTTGCCAAACTCCAGCTTCTCCGGCGTGATGAGCATGCCGGCGTCATTGGTGTAGAAGGTGTCGATGGTGGTAACCTCCGGATAGGTAAAGGTCATTTCCACCTTGGAGCCATCCGGACGAAAGATCTGGAAGCCCGCACCCGCATAGGGAATGGTATTGCCGGTCTCCGCATCCACCTTGATGACCTTAATGAAGGACTCGAAGTTAGCGTTGTTGATGAGGTAGCGATAGGTCTCGCCGTCCTTGGCAATGAACACATCAAAGTCGCTCATCAGCTCACGACCCTCCCAGCCGGAGACCTGATGCACGGTGTACACGCCGTAGGGCAGGTCCTTGCTCTGGGCAAAGCCGTTTTCATCGCAGGTCAGGTAGTCCCGCTCTGTATCCTTTGCCGCCTCATAGCTGCCTGCGGCTTTCAGATAGATAGCGAACACAGCACCTTCTTCGGGAGTTTCGATCTGCGTATCGCCGTTATCCGAGTGCTTGATGATGGCGATATTGCCCTTCTGCACCTGCTCGGCAACAGCCACAGCAGGCGCAGCGTTCAGCTCAACGGTGTAATTGGCCGCCTCTGCACCGACAGGATAAACGGTGCTGTCCAGAAGATAGCCCTCGGAGGGGCTGATCTCACAAATCGTCCAGTCGTCGCCGCAGACATAATAGCCGGTGGTGAACTGGCCGTTCTCGTCGGTGTAGTAGGTATCCACAAGCTGATCGCCCTTATAAATGCCGTAGGCGGCACCGGCAAGCGAAGCGTCGCCCTGCGCCGTTCCGACCTCACAGTCGCTCTTAGTGACGGTGACATTGAATTTCTTGAGGATGTTGGAAACGCTCTTATTGGTTACGCTGTTCCACTCCACTGCGGCGCTCTGGCTATCGGGAATTACATAGCGAATGGCGGTGTCCATCTCCTCCAGTGTGTAGCCGGTGCCGATGAGCACATCCTTGAAAGTCGCAACACCGTTTTCATCGGTAACAGCAAATTCATCCACGGGCAGACCGCTGAGGGAGGTTCCAAAAAGGTGGAACTTCACACCCTGGTTCAGTCCGTCCTCGGAGGTCTTGGTCACGGTCAGATCGCCGCGGCGGAGTACATTGTTGAAGGAAACCGTCGCCGTCTGCCCAGCGAGCACGGTAACACGGTGGCTTTCCTGGGGTACATACTTGTCGTAGCTCTGTTCAGTGACGGTATAGACACCGGGCATCAGATTGTCGATGCGAATTTCACCGTTCCGGTCGGTGGTAACGGTCTGATTGACGCCCTCGCCGGTGATGGTGAAGGTAATGCCGTCCACCCTGCCGTCCTCGCTGGTCTTGATGATTTTAGCGCCGCCATAGCTGACCTTCAGCTTGAGAAACGCTCTTACAGGGTCGCTGACGGAGGCCGTATAGGTGATGGTATCCTGAACGCCGCCGTTGGGGCCGTACTTATAGTCCGTCCAAACAAGAACGCCGCAGCGGGAAGCACTTCGACTTGCGGAGATCGTCACATTGCCGCTGGGAGCCGTATCGGTGGTGATAGTGAGCGTATTGCCCGACACGCTGAAATGGAAGCCTGTCTCACTGGCGGAGAAGGTAAACTGTGACAGCACGCGGTTGGTATCCGTGAGCTCGGCAATGTACTGACTGCCATCCCACGCAAGCTCAATGGTCTTTGCGCCGCCGCTGCTTCTGCTCATAAAGCTGGGGCAAACGGCATGGCTCTGCACACTGGACTCGATGCTGTCGTAATAATCCATGATTCGGCTATACAGCGGATGATTGGGGGAAACCAGCGACAGGATCTCGTCATAGCCGCCGGTGCTCACATGATCAAAGTCCGCATCGCGCTCGCCCACAACCGTTTCCCAAACAAGTAGCTGAGTCGCGAAGGCGTGGGCCAGCTTATCCGCATCGGAATCGTTCTGCGATCTCCACGAGGTGGAAAGGTTGCCCTGATAGCCATACTGCATGATACGCCCCAACAGCAGCTTAATATCGTCCGGCTCGATGGTGTTGTTGTACTGGCTGGGATAGTTATCCCAAAAATCCTCACCGAAGCCGTGATAGGTATCGCCGACATTTCGGGAAAGGCCGGGCTCGATGCAGTAGCACACCTTCCCGTCAAAGGAATCCATACAGTGCAGGGTGGTGTAGTTGCTGGAGCCTGTTGCCCAGCCGTTCATATAGTTTTTCGCGGAGTGACCCCATGCGTCCGCAGAGTAAATCTGAGCAGCGTCTCCGTCACGGGGGAAGGAAATCATATAGGACTCCGCTGTTTCGCTTGCGGCGAAGGCCGTGGTCGTGCCAAAGCCTGCAAGCACGGTGAATGCCATGAGGACTGCAAGCAGTCCCGACATTCCTCTTTTGAAAATCTTCTTCATTCGTTCTGTCCTCCTTCAAGGCATGAAAAAAGCACCGTGCTTCCACGATGCTCATTTCGGCGTATTGACTTGTTGATGCTTATGCGTACCCGATATAGATTAGGTAGCTGCTTGTGCCGATGCACTCGTACCAGATCCAGACAGCGGTTATCTCCTCGTCCTTCGCGTATCTGTTCAGGCGGGAGCTGATGTCTCTCTCCAGGTAGATGCAGGTCGGCTTTGCGATGATCGGATTGTCCCAGCAATCGGTTGCCGAGCTATCCAAGGTCAGCCCCAAGCTCACCGCCATGCTTTTTGCGTAAGAAATCCAGTGCTCGATATCAAATGTGGGCTCGGGCACCGAAGTCGGTTCCGGCTCGGTTATCGCAGGAACGGATGGTTCCTCTTTTGGACTTTCTATTTTCTCCGGCTTCTCCGGAAGCACGGGTGCCTGCCGGTCTTCCTCCGGTGTCGGCGCATTCGATTCTGTGGGCGCGCTTACCGGCTCAGAAGAAAAGCTCGGGCTGCTATCGTGCTTGTCCTCATTCAGCATGGAATCTGCGGGATCGACGGCTTCTGTGGGAGCGTTTGGTTCTGTGGATACCGGCTCAAAGGAAGCAGGCGTTCCTTCCTGTGGTGTTAGAGCTTTCGGTGTGTTTCCCACCGTTTGCCCTTGCAGGGGCTCTGCGGCGCATCCGGAAAGCAATACAGAAAGCAGGAGCGCGCACAACATGAGATTCTTTTTCATGGGATGACCTCCAATGACTGTTTTTTCTCATATTGTACGAATGCACTTGGTTTTCTTCAATTGTGCCGCCTGTATATTTTCCTTTTGAGCTGGTATTGCCGGTAAATGAGGGGGGAGAGTGTGAGAGGGGGAACGGCGCTGACGCAGCGTCAAAAGGGTAGACTGCTCCCTTGGCGAAGAGCCTATCTTGCGTCATTCCGACTTTTCTGCCTTTCCTGATACCGGTGATAATATTCCAGCGCTTTTAGAATATACTCACCGGTTTTTTCGTAAGGAACGCTGGCAGGGATAAACCTTCTGGCCTCGGCGTACTTGATGTTGATCTTCTCCCTCTGGTTCGGCTTTTCCTCGCTCATGATCGACTCGATGACCTCGTTGTTCAGCTTTCCCTCCTGAGAGAACCGCTTCAGCTTGATGGCCTGGGCAAGGGACGGAGTGGCATCCACATAGGCGATTTGCTCCAGCAAGGCACTCTGTTCCTCTTTTTGCAGGTAAGAGAGTTCCACCGCCGGTCTGAACGCAATGCGCCCTTCATCAACCAAATCCAGAAGCTCCGGAATGAGCTCTGTAAGACGAATATAGCGGAACACCTGTCTTTCACTGTCTGAACTCTGCTGTGCGATTTCTCCTGCGCTGTTTAACTTTGTGCCCACTGGGCAGAAAGTTAAATCTGTACGCTGTCCCTGTCGGTTCATAGCTTCCAGCCTCATCTTGTACGAAAAAGCTTTTTCACTCGGCAGTATCACAGAACGCTGCAGGTTCGATTCCACCATTAGAATGATGGCCTCGTCTCGGGTCATCTCCCGCACCTCGGCTTTCACGGTATCAAACCCGGCAAGCTCGCAGGCCTTCTTTCTGCGATGCCCCGATACGATTTCGTACCGCCCGTCCTCCTTCGGTCGGAGGGTGACAGGGGTGATGATCCCGCGCTCCTTGATGCTCTGAACAAGCTGATCCATGTCCTCATCCAGCTTCACCTTGAAGGGGTGATCGGGAAAATCGTCGATCTTCGAGAGGGGAATATCATAAATGCGCGGGAGCTTGTTTTCCTTTCGCTCCGCCTCATTCATGAAAAGCTCATCGTACCCGGTCAGGCCCAGATCGATTTTTTGCACGCTCTTCAATCTCTGTCACCTCCTTTGTCAGAGCCTCATACGCTGCTGCGACCTTGCCGTTCCTGTCGTGGGAGAAAATGCTCTCTCCGGAAAGACTGCACTCCGCAGCTCTTACCGAAAAGGGAATCTCGGAACGGAACACGCGGATGTTCTCTCCCACGGTGGAACGGAGCGAGGAAATAATCGCCTTGGCGTTGTTGGTGCGGTTATCCACCATCGTCAGCAAAATGCCGTCAATCTTCAGTCTTGGATTGATCTGCCGCTTGATCTTTGAAATGGAGCGCAGAAGCAGGTTAAGACCTTTGGTTGACAGGAAGTTCGGCTGAGACGGGATAATTACACTGTCTGCCGCAACCAGCGCATTGACCGTCATCATGCCCAGAGAGGGCATACAGTCAATCAGAATGTAGTCGTAGCTCTTTCTCATGCCGTCGATGGCGTTCTTCAGAACATACTCGCGGCTCATAACATTGAACAGGCCCGTTTCCATACCGGAGAGCTCAATGTTCGAGGGAAGCAAATCCACACCCTCCTGGTGCCGGATAATTGCACCCTCCGCAAGCGGCTCATCATCAATGACCGACTGCATAAGGGAAGACAGCGATACATCCAGCTCGTCTGGGTTCTTTATGCCGAGGCTCACGGTTAAGCTGCCCTGCGGGTCAGCATCCACCAGCAGGACCCGTTTCCCGGAGCTTGCAAGTCCCACACCGAGATTGACTGCGGTCGTCGTCTTGCCGACGCCGCCCTTCTGATTCGTGATGGCGATCACCTTACAGTTTTCCATGGGGTTTTCCTCCTTTCTCTTTATTTGAATCATTTCTGATCCACGAAAGCCTCAAAATACCTTTTGGGGCTTTCGTCGCTGCATTTCATTTTTCCTCGAACCCAAAATGCAGAAAAGGAAATCAACAGGCGTTCGGCTGCTGACCGAACTCATAGGAATCTCACCTCTGCCGGGTACTCCGCCAGCCCCATAGGGAAGTATCATTGTCCCTGAATCGTTTCATCGCCTTATCCGTAGCAAGCGGATATTTCAGAATGGTTCGGAATCGCTACCAACCTTGCTTTCCGTGATAACCCTTACGGGCAGGAAGTTCGTGGCGCACCTTCATCCGGCTGGGGCCTTCGCCCCCGATCAGGAATGTACCTGTTGAATGTGTATTCGATTGTCAAGGAACAGGTGAGAGGTTTTTGCCCCTCAAGTGGTAGATCACGGGAAAGGGCAAAAATTAAGTCTCCGGAGAAATTTCTAAAAAATTTTTTCATGGGCTCCTCCTTCGAGCATTCATCATTGGAATATCTGAAAACAAAAAAGGCCCAGCTACCGCAATGGGTAACTGGGCCTCAACCATCCGTATATGGTATAAACGGGAATAAACTTCGCCAAAAGAATTCAAAGCAAAACAAAGATGCCGGGAGGGATAAATCGCCTCTATAGATGTGCCTCGCAGGGCTCGGAATGGAGGGGGATTTTCCCCTATTTTTTAACCCATTCATCGCTCCAAACTCGGTTTTCCCCTATGGTTAACCCATTAAAAACGGGATAGAGAGCATCAAATTTCCTCAAAAGGAAACAGCAGAATCAAAAAAGAAAAACCCCGGAAACCGTTGAGTTTCCAGGGCTTTTGGGCATTTTGAAGTCTCGATCAGCGCTTGCTGAACTGCGGAGCGCGACGAGCGGCTTTGAGACCGTATTTCTTACGCTCTTTCATTCTCGGGTCACGGGTCAGGAACCCGGCCTTTTTCAGCGCAGAGCGAAGGTTTTCAGAATCATACTGCAGAAGCGCACGGGAAATACCGTGACGGATCGCACCGGCCTGGCCGGTAACGCCGCCGCCTGCAACGCGGCATACGACGTCAAACTTCTCGTCTGTCTCTGTGAGAACCAGCGGCTGGCGAACGATCAGCTTCAAGGTCTCAAGACCAAAATACTCATCGATATCGCGGTCATTGATGGTGATTTTCCCGGAACCCTGATAAATTCTTACGCGGGCCACGGAGCTCTTTCTTCTGCCTGTTCCGTAGAAGTACGGTGCTTTATCATACATAACTGTCTATCCTCCTTAAAGCTCCCAGGTCTCGGGCTTCTGAGCGGCATGTTTATGCTCGCTGCCTGCAAATGCGCGCAGTCTGAGGAATTCATCGCGGCCGATCGAAGAATCGGGCAGCATTCTCTTTACTGCAAGCTGCATCACGAATTCCGGCTTTGTTTCCATCAGCTTATCATAGCGAACCGCCTTGAGATGGCCAATATAGCCAGTGTGGCGATAGTAATATTTCTCCTCTGCTTTTTTACCGGTCAGAACGGCCTGTGCGCAGTTGATGATGATGACGTGATCGCCGCAATCAACATGCGGTGCGAAGATCGGCTTATGCTTGCCGCGCAGCAAAGTCGCGGCCTGTGCTGCAACGCGCCCAACAGGCTTGCCCGCTGCATCAATGACATACCATTTCCGGTCGATCTGCCCGGCTTTTGGCATATACGTGGACATAAAGATTCCCTCCTGATTCATTTGAAATTCCATTGTTAATTTCTCTTCCTTCGCGAATAGGCAGTTCACCTTTGAAAGGAAGGGCAAGTATGATCTTATCATACCGTTTTGTTTCTGTCAACCCTTTTTTAATTTATTTCTGTGATATCTCTTGTTTCCTCCGTTTTATATCCATTTTTCTCTCCTATTCTCTCTTGCTATTTCACTTTTTGATCTTTTCAAAAACCAGCTTCCGGTTTATAATGAAAAAGAATGGTTCGGCGTTTCCTGAACCGAAACCTCTTTTATGAGAATGAGAACAGGTGTGATTCGGATGCAAAAGCTGGAGGGCCTTATGCGGGCCGCACTCGATAAATATGAAATGCTCTCACCAAATGACCGGATTGCTGTCGGCGTCTCCGGCGGCAAAGATTCTTTGGTGCTTCTTTGCGCACTGGCGCATTTGCGGGAATATCATCCCATTCCGTTCACTGTCACCGCAATTACCATCGATCCCTGCTTTGAGGGCATTCAGACGGATTATACCGGCATCGAAGCGTTGTGTGCATCGCTGAAGGTTCCCTTTCTTGTGCGGCGTTCCCGGCTCGGTACGATTGTTTTCGAAGAACGCAAAGAACCGAATCCCTGTAGTCTTTGCGCCAGAATGCGCCGCGGAATCCTGCATAATATGGCAAAAGAAGCTGGATGCAACAAGTTGGCGCTGGGCCATCACTTTGACGATGCCGTACAGACATTTATGATGAATCTCTTTTACGGCGGTAAAATCGGCTGTTTTGCGCCCAAAACCTATCTTTCCCGCAAGGATCTGACCATGATCCGCCCTATGCTTTTCTGCCCGGAACAGGACATCGCGCGCGCCGCCAAAAGGCTCTCGCTTCCGGTCGCAAAGAGCCGCTGTCCGGTTGATGGAAACACCTGCCGCGCACAGACCGCCGCGCTGCTTGCAGACCTCGAAAAACAGTTTCCGGATCTGCGGGCTAAAATTATGGGGGCAATGCAGCGGGCCGGTATTGATGGGTGGGGAATTCCTCCCGTGCTGCCTCGATCCTAAAAGATGCTATCAAAAAAGCGCTGAAAGCTTCGGCCTTCGGCGCTTTCCGTTTTATTCACGCGTTTCAAAAACCGGGACAATAAAAAACTGCGGCAAGTTAAAAAAACTTACCGCAGTGTGGTGGACGTTACAGGACTCGAACCTGTGAACCCTTCGCACGTCAAGCGAATGCTCTACCAGCTGAGCTAAACGTCCGGATTGCTTATCTATTATATCCGATCCGATTCAAAAAATCAACCTTTTTTTCGGAATTTTCTCTTTTTTATCAAAAAATCTTTCATTTCACCCTCTTGACAGTAGAATCCTCTTGGGATTATCATGGTAAATGCAAATAGTTTGCATTTGGAGGACTAAATAGCCTTGAAAAAAAATCGTCTTGCATGCTTCTTTCTTGCATGCATTCTTTTGTGTATCATCGGGATTCCCGGCTGCAAAACGCAGCCGGAACAGAAGCCCCATCTGCGAATTGTAACATCATTTTATCCGATGTACATCAGTACGATCAATCTCACAAAGGATATTCCCGGCATTCGGGTAGAAAATATGGCCGGACAGCAGGCTGGGTGTCTGCACGACTACCAGCTGCAGAGCAGCGATATGCAGGAACTGGAAGCCGCAGATGTTTTTGTGATCAACGGCGCCGGAATGGAATCTTTCCTTGATAAAGTCATTGAACAGCTGCCTTCCTTGCGCGTGATTGACGCCAGCGAAGGCATTCCCCTGCTTGAAGAAAACGCGCACGTCTGGGTCAGCCTTTCCGGATGCATGGAGCAGGTTCGCAACATTGCCGACGGTCTGAAAGCCGCCGACCCGGCGCATGCATCAGACTACGAAAGAAATGCGACCGTTTATCTAAAAAAGCTCTCTGCGCTTCAGAACAAAATGCATCAGGCGCTCGACCCGCTTCCAAACCGTGAAATCGTCACCATGCACGAGGCTTTCCCTTATTTTGCGGAAGAATTTCATCTGCACATCGCCGGTGTCGTCAATCGCGAACCGGACAGCCAGCCCAGTGCCAAAGAGCTTGCCGAAACCATTGATCTGATTCGTCAAACCGGTGTCACGGCCGTTTTTGCAGAACCGCAATATTCGGTCTCTGCCGCAGATATTATTGCAGCGGAAAGCGGTGTTTCGGTTTACACACTGGATCCCGCTTCCACCGGTGACGACGATCCGGACGCCTATCTTCACGCGATGGAATCCAATCTTGCCGTGCTAAAAACAGCGTTGCAGAAAACGAACCAGGAATCAGGAGCAATATCATGAGTGAAACATGCAAATGCAGTTTAAAAGTTCAAAATTTAGGAGTCCGAAAGGACGGCCGCGTTCTTCTGCATGACGTCGGGTTTACGGTTCACCACGGGGAAATTGCCGCTCTGATCGGCAGAAACGGCGCTGGAAAAACAACACTGCTGCGCGCGCTGCTCGGACGAATCCCCCACACCGGCTCCATTCAGTTTTTTGGCCCTACCGGAGCCGAAATTCGCAAGCCCAAAATTGGATATGTCCCACAGAACGTCACGTTTGATCGTTCGATTCCGGTCACTGCCGGCGATCTGCTCTGCGCAAATCTTTCCTCTTGTCCGGTTTGGCTTTTCCGCAAAAAGGCCGTTCGTGCGGAAGCCGAGTCCATTCTCCGGATAACCGGCGGAAAAAACCTCTTGGACAAACCGATTGGAACGCTCTCCGGCGGCGAGCTGCAGCGGGTTTTGCTTGCCTTTGCACTTCGTCCGACACCCGATTTGCTGCTGCTTGACGAGCCGGTTTCTGCAGTAGACAATCGGGGGATCGAGGCTTTTTACGAACTGGTTACCGGACTGCGGCGGGAATATCATATGCCGGTCATTCTTGTCTCGCACAATCTTGCGCATGTCCGGCGTTACACGACATCGGCCATTTTGCTGGATCAAACCGTTCTGCTCACAGGAAGCACCGAACAGGTTATGCATTCTGAAGAGGTCCGGCAGACCTTCGGGCTGCTGTAAATGGGAGGATCTTTTATGGATATTCTGTATGCAATTTTAGATGCCGTCTTCCCATTTCGGTGGGCGGAATACCAGTTCATGAAAAATGCGTTTCTAGCGGTGCTTCTCATCACGCCGCTTTTCGGTCTTGTCGGAACTATGATTGTCAACAACCGTATGGCTTTCTTTTCCGACGCACTGGGGCATTCTGCGCTGACCGGCATCGCAATCGGCGTTCTGTTGGGCGTTCACCACTATTTGCTTTCCATGATCGGGTTTGCTTTGCTCTTCGCGGTTGCAATTTCTGCGGTTATGGAATCCGGAACCTCCTCTGCCGATACGATCATCAGCGTTTTCTCTTCTGCCGGACTGGCGCTTGGCATTGTACTGCTCTCTGCAAACGGCGGTTTTGCAAAATATTCCGGTTATCTCATCGGCGATATTCTAACCGTTCAACCGGAAGAAATTGCGCTTCTGGCCATCTTGTTACTCGTCATTGTTCTGATCTGGGGCCGGTTTTACAACAAGCTCCTTCTAACCAGCCTGAATCCGGATATGGCTTCCGGAAAAGGCATTCGCGTCCGTTTGATTGAAAAATCATTTGTGATCATCGTCGCGGTTTTGGTGACGGTTTCTATTAAATGGATCGGCGTATTGATGATCAATTCCCTGCTGGTTCTTCCCGCTGCAACTGCGCGCAACATAACCCACAGCGTTCGGGGAAGCCACGCCGCCAGTGTGGGACTTTCCCTGTTTTCCGGAATTTCCGGTCTCATTTTATCCTTCTATCTGGGCACCGCTGCCGGCGGCACTATTGTTCTCCTTGCAGCTCTGCTGTTTTTTCTTAGTTATGGAATCAACCGGGCGGCATCGCACCGGTAACCGGTCATCTTTTCTTTCGAGGGGATTTTATGTTAAAACAAAAAAAGCTGTTTCTATTTGATATTGATGGAACGCTGTCTCTGGGAGACACGCTGTTTGACGGTTCCCGGGCACTTTTGGAGTATATTGACGCAATCGGCGGGGCCTCCTATTTTATCACGAACAACTCCACAAAAAGCGGGGCTGACTACGTTGCAAAATTTGCGCGGTGGGGCCTCTCCGTCCGGGAGAGTCAGTTTATCACCGCCGGGTTTCTTACCATCCGGTTTCTCAAGGCCCATTTTCCGGCACAAAAAATCTTTGTCGTCGGAACCCGATCCTTTGTGTCAGAATTGCGTGCACAGGGGCTTTGGATTACCGAACAACCGGATTCTGACACCGCTTGTGTGCTGGTTGCCTTTGACAATGAACTGACTTACCAAAAATCTGCCGATGCCTGTCAGCTCTTGCAGCTGCATCCCGCGCTTCCCTATTTTGCCACAAGCCCTGATCTGCGCTGTCCGGTTCCGTTCGGATTTGTTCCGGATTGCGGTGCAATCTGCGAAATGATCGCCTGTGCGACCGATCGCCGGCCGCAGTATCTTGGAAAGCCTAGCCCGGAAGTGGTTGCGCTCTGTCTGGCAGCTTCGGGGTTTCGCCCGGAGGAAACGCTGGTAGTTGGAGATCGGCTTTATACGGATATTGCCTGCGGAATCGCCGGCGGTGTCGATACCTGCGTCCTCTTCACCGGAGAAGCGCAGCCCGAGGATCTCCCCTCGACCGAATTCCCGCCGACTTACGCCTTTGCCACGGTGCGGGATCTGCTCTTAAACTGTCAGTCTCCTACCGCTTAATCAGACTTCTGAAAAAAAGCGCAGTCCGAATGTTTTTCGGTGTGCTTATATGAGAAAAAGTAGACACCCACATTTTGTGCGTGTCTACTTTTCTTTTACAGGTCCAACAGCCGCAATAACAGGATGCGTATGGAGCTAGGCATGTCTCTTTCCGTTTGTTGCACGCACCAGGAAACGCAAAATCAGCGGCCGATGTCATAAACGGAGCGCACTTTTAATGTGCCTGGTTTTCCACGCAAAATCTTCACCGTTTTCGAATTCCCGTTTAAATCAAAATAATTGTCTGACAGCACCATGTCGCTATCCGGACTGTCAATCTCTACACAGCGGGCATAACCCTGAGACTCCACGGTAATCTCATCCGCACAGATACTACACTGCAGTTTCGGATTCTGGAACTGAAAATGCTTTGGCGCGCAGAACAGCACCGTGCCTTCAGATGCCTTTTTTCCATCCAAATCCAGCTCATAACTAAAATAATTCTGTCTTTCATCCGCTTCCGGGAAATTTAGCTTCTCAAGCCAAACGCTAGACAGCTCTGGAACGCACACATGTTCTTCCCCGCTTTGCAGCACTTTAGATGAAGCATCCCGCAACGCCCATCGAACCACCCCGGAGACCTCGTGACGCATCTCGTTGGCTACGCAAAGGCGGGCTGATTTTTCAATATCATGATATTCCGCCACACAGGAAGGACGCTGGGTCATTTCTCCCTCCTCACAGCAGGAAATCATCACAGGGGCAAAAAAGCGCCGCGCAAAATAATGCAATGCCTTCCATCGGCCGAAATAATCGAGACTTGCCCAGGAAGCCACCGGCCAGCAATCATTTATCTGCCAATAAATAGCCCCCATACATCTTCCACGATTTCTGCGCCAATGTTCAACACCGTATTTCACCGCTTCTGCCTGTAGCAATTGAGAGGCGTAAATCAGCGTATCCAGACCAAGTGGATACAGATACGTCTGGGAGAGATAATTCAAAATTTTCCCGTTTGCCTGACCATTGCGTTGATGCATTTCCATAATTCTGGAAAAAATATTTCTGTCCTCTGGCAGCGTAAAGCTTTCCACTGTTTTCAAACTTGGGAACGACTGAAAACCAAATTCTGACGCATATCGGAAGTAATAATTGCGATAGTCAGAAAAAGGCTTGTTCCGATGCCATACATCCCAGTAATGTACATCTCCGCGGTTTGGGTCATTCGGATTGTCGAATCCTCC
Source organism: Yeguia hominis (assembly GCF_014384705.1). Taxonomy (GTDB): domain Bacteria; phylum Bacillota; class Clostridia; order Oscillospirales; family Acutalibacteraceae; genus Yeguia; species Yeguia hominis. The sequence goes on from NZ_JACRSN010000018.1 coordinate 30,716, forward strand.
CCCGCTAGACGGAGAGGAGGGCCAATAAAATGTTTGAGGATCATGTTCCTTCGCTAAGCGCCGGATGATATATTCAAACATTTGAATATAGTCCGATCGGGTTTTGGCATTCGCGTGATAATCTCCATTATTTTGCTGCCACTCCATCTCGTTATTTCCGCACCATAGGGCCAAGGAGGCATGGTGCCGCAGCCGACGCATATTCTGGGTAATTTCCAAACGAATCGATTCTTCAAATTCTTCCGTTAGGCTATGTCTTCTTTTATGCTATTTCCCTTTTGCGCAATTTATTGTACCTTATCCCTGATCCAATTCAGCTATGAATGTAATAAAAATGAAGGATTGAAGGATAACACAATTCACCAGAAGAGGCTAAAAGGAGTTGTCCGATGCGGGCAACTCCTTTTAGATGTTTACAGCATATCTGTGTCAGCATAAATATACTGTAACCACTCGTCTAAATAAGTGGAAGCGGGTCAATCCCAAATTCTGTGTAAACGCTGAATTTGGGATTGACCCGCCGGAGTCTGCAAACCTTTTTGCGCATAAATCTTGACAGTACCTGTTTTATCAAACATCATCAATGCACTTTTACCTTTCAAATATCCCATAAAACTTGATACGCTCGTTTTGGGCGGTATGCTTAAAAGTAAGTGCACATGGTCTGCATCATATGCCCTTCTATAATCTCTACGCCTTTGTATTTGCACAATGTCTTTATTATCTCCTGTCAATCTTTTCGGGTTTGGTTATATAGTATTTTCCTGCGGTATTTTGGAACAATTACAATGTGGTACCTGCATAACCATTTTGTGTGTGATAGATGATTTGTGTTATTAGCCGTTAAAATTCTCCTTTCGCAGTTCTCTAAGACCTGAACAGCCTTATTGTACTGCTTTGGAGAATTTTTTTGTATAACTCTTGACGCGCACCCGCATTGCGGGTGGTTGTTTGTTTCGGACCTTCCGTCCTCAACTGGCTAAAGTCATAAAAAGGAAATCGGCTCTTTTGCAGGATTCTCTTTACGATGGCTGCGCAGCCAGAAACCGCAAAATCGTCTCCGGCAAATCCGGTGTTCCAAAACTTCCTGCCTTGGAAATCACCGTGCCGTCAAAACCGCTCTCCAAATGTGAGGCCACCACGCCCGGACACACCTCGCACACCGGCTGCAGTTCCTTACAGCCGAGCGCCTCCATCACACCGAGCAGCGTGTCTCCTCCGAATACAACCAGCGTTCCTACGGCGCCGGTCCGGATCAACTTTCGGCAAAGCGTCCCGAGATTTGCCGAAACCGTTTGGGCCGTCTGCATACTGACCGCGCCCTTACATCCCGCTGTCCGCACTACGGCATTTTCTCCGTCTTGCAGCGCATGGAAAAGTTCTGTCTGTGTACGCATTCCCGCTTCGGTTTCCCAACAGTTCTGCAAAGCCGCCAAATCCGCAGGGATCGCACCGGAATAGAAACCCAGCTTCTGTTCTGCATATGCGGCCTGTTCGGCGCTTCTCGGATGTAAGCTGCCGCAGATCAGCAGGATTCCTCCCGACCGCCTGAAAATCGGCGCCTGATACGAAACCCAGGGAATCTGCGCCGCGAGAATCTCTCCGAATCCGGCGTTGCCCGCGGTCAGCTTTAGAAGGCCCGCCCGTGCAAGAAGCGCACCGGTCTTTTGAAGCGCTTCTCCGGTTTCCCCGTCAAAAATCCAAAACGGCGCCCGCTGTGCCGTTTCTGCACAAAACTGTTCCGCACGAACCGAAACGGCGCCCAAAGCCCCTTGTTCTGCAAGCAAACCGCACAAGTCACTTCGGGAAACCGGATTGAGCGGATCGTGGGCAAATGCGCTCTCCGCAACCGGAACGCCTGCAATGCGGAGCACGCCGTCCCGAACCGTCCGTCCAATTTTCGGAAAGGCCGGCACAACCATTACCGGCGCACCCTCATAGACCTCCGAAAGCGCAGCAAGTTCCGCGCCGGGATTGCCGCGCATGGCGGAATCCATCTTTTTGTAAAGATAAGGAATTTTCCGCTCTCTCGCAAATGAGAACAACGACCGTGCGCGTTCCCGCGCGGTGTCCGGTGTACAGTGACGCGTCTCGAGATCCACCGAAAGCACTTCGGTTTCTTCCGAAAACGCCGCTCTCCAGTCTCCGTATGTCATCCGCACATTGGCGCCTTTTGCAGAGAACTGCACAGCTGTATCCAGAGCGCCCGTAAAATCATCCGCGGCAATCAGCATTTTCAGCGGCATTCTGCGTTCCTTTCTGCGCGGACATGCGCCATCTGCACGGCAAGCCGAATCGCATCCGTCATGCTCTGCGGATTCGCCAAATTTTTTCCTGCACGGTCAAAGGCCGTTCCATGGTCAACCGAAGTCCGGATAATCGGCAGACCCACCGTTGAGTTGATGCCGCCCATCGCCGTATACGCGCCGGTCTTGGGATCGAGTCGAAAGCCTGTCAATTTCAGAGGAATATGTCCCTGGTCATGATACATGGCAACCACAATATCAAATTCCCCGGCAACTGCCCTGACAAAGACAGAATCCGGCGGAAGCGGTCCCTCTGCGCAGATTCCCTCCGCCTTTGCCGCCTGCACGGCCGGTTCGATGGACTCTGCTTCTTCATGCCCGAACAGCCCGTTTTCCGAACAATGCGGATTGAGCCCGGCAACCGCTATACGCGGCGAGGCAATTCCAAACAGTCTGCACGCCTCCTGCGCCAAACGGATCACTTCCAAAACCCGATCCCGAGTCAGACGGTCGCAGGCATCCCGCAGAGACACATGGGTCGTGACATGAATCACGCGCAGCGTGTCTGTGGAGAGCACCATCGCATAGTGTTTGCTGCCTGTCAGATCGGCAAAAATTTCTGTATGTCCGGAGTAATGGTGCCCGCTCCGGTTCAGTGCTTCCTTATTAATAGGGCCGGTCACAACGCCTGCAATTTCTTTCCGCATAGCCGCGTGGATTGCCCGCTCAATGTACTGGTAAGCCGCCTCTCCGCATGCGGCATCGACTTTTCCATACTGCCATCCGCCCGGAGCCAGCAACCCGGCGTCCACCAGATCAATGGTACCGTGCTCGCCCGGCGCTTCCCGTGCAGAAGCAACCGGCCTGATCCGCAGATGGCTGCCCGTAAAGGCAACGGCATCCGCAATGGCCGCCATGTCGCCGAACACCACAGGACGGCAACACACATACAGCGAAGCGTCCGCAAGCGCTTTGACTGTAATTTCCGGCCCGACACCGGCCGGATCTCCCATCGTAATCCCCAAAATCGGCCTCATTGAACAAACCCCTTTCTATCACGACTCTGCATCTGAAAGGCTGACGGTAAGCTTCACCGGATTGTGATCCGAATATTGAAACCCGAGGTCGATCGTTTCCACCGCTTCTACCGAGACATTGGCAGTGACAATAAATCCATCGATTCCATAAACCTGTGTTGTTCCCGGCTGATATGGCGCGTCTAAAAGTCGGCAGGTCGGCGTGCTGTCGTCATATGCGAGCGTTGCAAAGCCGGAAAACGCCTCTGCATCCAAAACACCGGGTTCCCAGTTTTCCGTCTGGGTAATGGGGTACTTTTCCAGAACATTCGGGAAGGTCTGATTAAAATCTCCGCCGGCAATCACATAATTGCCCTTTTCATATTCGGAAGAAAGAAATTCTGCAAGCTTTTTCGTCTGCGCCGCTTTGCCCTCACCATCATCGTACGCTTCGAGGTGCAGATTGACCAGCACCAGCTCCCGCCCGCTGTCCGCAATCGGGATTCGCTCCACCAAAAGGCAGCGCTTCAAATTTGCAATGCGCAGCGGCCAGGAAAACGGCACCGGAAGCGCAGCGCGCGACGCGTCGGATACCGAAAAATTTGTGAGCGTCAGGAGTCCGCTCTCGACTTTTCCAATGGTCGGCAGCGGATACGGCACATAATTGCATCGATAATTGCACCCGAACGCCGATGACATTCCCAGCGCATCCCGAAACATCGCCGTTTCATCAATTTTGTAAGAACGCTTGGAGCAGCGGTCGGTTTCCTGCAAAAAATACACATCCGCCGCCTGTTCCTGCAAGGCAGACTGGATTCCGGCGAGATTTCCCTCAACATCCGCCCGCTTTGGCCGCACCATCTCTCCGCCATCCATAAAGAAGTCCTGCGCCTGCCCCAATCCGCCGTAGCCGGTGTTGAAGGTTAAAACCGTCAGCTGGCTGCCCGGCGAAAGCGTTTGATCGCCCGCAGACAACACCTCTACCGGCTCTGTCTCTTCCGGACGATACTCCGTCGCCGTCAGATATCCGATCAACCCTGCCGCTGCCAGAATAACAAGTCCCAGCAACGCTGCGATGCCCTGCAAAATTTTCTTCCAGATTTTCAAACCCGCTTCCTCCTTTGTAAAAATTTAGAATCAGAAAGCCGTATTGCAGCTGGAACAATACGGCTTTTAAGGAATTCCTTTTTCTTATCCATTTTTATTTTTGCATATCCGAAATTCGGAAAAGCCGCTTCGCGTTTTCCTCACAGCAGCGCAGCAGTGTTTCCACGGAAATTTCTCTGCGCTGTGCGATCTCTTTGGCAACATAACGGATCATAGACGAATCACAGCGATTCCCCCGCAGCGGAACCGGTGCCATATACGGCGCATCCGTCTCCAGAAGAAGTCGGTCCAGCGGAACCATTTCCGCCACCGCTTTTGCTTTTTTGGCATTTTTAAAAGTTACCGCGCCGCCAAGGCCGAGATACATCCCAAGTGCAAGCGCCTCCTGCGCCGTTTCCGGACTGCCGGAAAAGCAGTGCAGAACGCCTTTTGGGCGATGCTTCCGCAAAATTTCCATCGTATCCCCATGCGCATCGCGATCGTGGACAATTACCGGAAGCGACAGCTGTTCGGCAAGCATCAGCTGTTCTTCAAACGCGCGCCGCTGCACCTCGCGCGACGGTGCCTCCTCATAATGGTAATCCAGACCGATTTCGCCAATCGCAACAACCTTCGGCTGTTTTGTCAGGGCTGCAATTTCCGACTTCGAGGCCTCTGTCCAATCCGAGGCAAACTCCGGATGGAGTCCTACGGCAGCGTAAAAATACGGATAGGCTTTCGCCAGCGCGACCGACGCCCGGCTGCCCGCAAGGCTGGCCCCGGCATTGACTACCCCGGAAACGCCTCTTTTCGGCAAATCTGCAAGCAGCGATTCCCGATCCGCATCAAACGCGTCATCGTCATAATGCGCGTGTGAATCAAAAATGCTCATCGAATTCGGCTCCCCGCCGGAACGCCGTCTACAAAGACCACTTTCACGCCGCCTTCTCCATCGTCAGCAGCAAGCAGCATCCCGTTGCTCTCGACACCGCAAAGTTTGGCCGGCTTGAGATTTGCAACCAAAATCACCTTATGCCCGATCAAATCTTCCGGCTGATACCACGGTGCAATTCCGGAAGCAATTGTCCGTTCGCCTTCTCCGTCAAACAGCGAGAGCTTCAGCAGCTTTTTCGCACGTTTGACCGGCTCGCAGGCACGAATCTCTGCCACGCGGAGCTCCACCTTCGCAAAATCTGCAATGTCAATTTGTGCAAGGCCCTCGATTTTGGGCTTTTCCTCGGTCTTCGGCGGCAAAAGCAACGCATTGAGCGCCTCAATTTCCTTGTCGACGTCGATTCGCGGGAACAGAGTCGCGCCCTTCTGCACCAGTGTGCCGTCCGGCGTTTTTCCCCAGAAAGCAGACTGTTCATAAGAGACGCAATCACCTGAAATCCCGAGTTGTTCCTGAATCTTCGGCGTGGTTTCAGGCATAAACGGAGCGATCAAAATCGAAACGATCCGCAGGCTCTCGCAGAGGTTGTACATCACTGCCGCCAGGCGCGGACGATTTTCTTCATCCTTGCACAGCACCCAGGGCATCGTTTCATCGATATATTTGTTCGTGCGCGCAATCAGTTTCCAAATCTCTGTCAGCGCTGCAGAGAACTGGAAAGCATCCATATTTTCATCGCATTTCGCGCGCAGCTGTGTCGCCATCGCGATCAGTTCATCATCGAGCGGGTCTGCCCGGCGCTCTGCCGGAATCACGCCGCCAAAATATTTCTGCACCATCGCCGTGGTACGGGAAAGCAGGTTGCCCAGATCGTTCGCCAAATCGGAGTTGATCCGGCCAATTAGCGCTTCGTTGGTAAAGAGCCCGTCTGCGCCGAACGGAATCTCCCGCAGCAGGAAATAGCGGATTGCATCCACGCCGTACCGGGAACAGAGGATCACCGGGTCGACAACGTTGCCTTTGCTCTTGCTCATTTTGGTGCCGTCTCCGAACAGAAGCCAGCCGTGCCCATAGACTTTTTTCGGCAGCGGAAGCCCCAGCGCCATCAGCATAGCAGGCCAGATAATCGTATGGAACCGCACAATTTCTTTGCCAACAAAATGGACGTCCGCCGGCCAGTATTTCCGATAGTCGGAATCGTCATCCGATCCATATCCCATCGCCGTGATATAGTTTGTCAGTGCATCCACCCAGACATAAATGACGTGTTTCGGGTCGAAGTCGACCGGAATTCCCCAGGAAAAGCTGGTTCTGGATACACACAGATCGTCAAGCCCCTGTTCAATGAACCGGATCATCTCATTTTTCCGGCTTTCCGGCTGGATAAAGTCCGGCTGATCCTCATAAAGCTGAAGCAATCTGTCGCCAAATGCGGAAAGCTTGAAGAAGTAGGCTTCCTCCGAGGCCATTTTGACTTCCCGTCCGCAGTCCGGGCATTTACCGTCCTTGAGCTGCGTCTCTGTCCAGAATGCTTCGCACGGCGTGCAGTACCAGCCTTCATACTTTCCTTTATAGATATAGCCCTTGTCATAAAGCGTACGGAAAATTTTCTGTACGGCACGGACGTGATAGTCGTCCGTTGTACGGATAAACCGGTCGTTGGAAACATTCAGGAGTTTCCACAAATCCTGGAATCCTGCAACAATTTTGTCGACGTACTCCTTCGGTGTTACACCCGCTTCCTTCGCTTTGATCTCAATTTTCTGACCGTGTTCATCCGTTCCCGTCAGGAACATGACATCATACCCCTGCATTCGCTTGTATCTGGCAATTGCGTCGGTTGCCACTGTGCAGTAGCTGTGGCCGATATGGGCCTTACCCGACGGATAGTAAATCGGGGTCGTAATGTAAAATGTCTTTTTGTCCATGACGTTTTCCCTCCATATTTTTTCGGGCCAAAACGGCCCGCGTAAATCGGTTTCCCCTTTTAGAAGCGCCACAAAGGCCGGCCCTTAAAAGCCAGCTGTGCGGTCATCCCCTATTATACCCGTATTTTAGCGGGTTTTCAAGGTTTCATTCCGTCTCGCCGTACAAGAATTCCCGCAATTGCGAGGCGTTTGCTTCGAAATCAACCCCAAGCACCATATTCCCCTCCATTCCGTTGATCGTTGCATATTCATCCCAGTAGGTTCCGTCCGCCGGAACCTGCATGGTTTCCGTATCATATTTGGAAAGCCCTGCACCGACGCCTGCAAGCTGCAGAATTTCCCCTTCGGAGAGATTATGCGTCACAAGCGGAAGGTACGCATAGGCAAGGGACACCATATCCGCAACATTCTGCTGTTTGAACGTATCGATCATTGCCAGCACAACCTGGCGCTGCCGGCCGGTCCGGCCGAAATCGCTGTCCAGTTTCCGCATCCGGGCAAAGAAGAGCGCATCCTCTCCGTCCAGGTGATTGACGCCTGCAGTCGCATCGAACGCGCCTTTGTCATTGATAAATTCGGCCTCATAATCCGAAATTTCCACATCGATTCCGCCCATTTTATCGATAATTTCCTCGAAGCCGTCAAAATCCACCTGCACATAGCGGTCAATATCAATCCGGAAGTAGTTTTCAATGGTCTGCATCGTCAGTGCCCCGCCGCCGTAAGCAAACGCAGCATTCAGACGTTCCCACCCGACTGTTGGGATATCCACGTAGATATCGCGCATAAACGAAACCAAACGAATTTTCTTGTTTTTCGTATCGATCGACATCAGCATCATCGTATCCGAGCGGCCATTGGTACCATCTTTATTCTTGTCTGCGCCGATCAGCAGCACGTTTACAATTTTTTTATCGCTGATCACATCCCACGCAGGCGCGTCGTCCGGCAGTACCGTATACTGTTCTGTGTCCGCCGGTTCATAGTGCATCCGGGAGGTCAGAAGCAAAAACGCCCCGCCGCCGACCAACGCCACCACCAACAGAACCGCTAAAAAAGAGAGAAATCCCTTTTTGACGCCGGATTTTCTTCTCCGCCTGCCGCGTCCGCTGGAAATTTCCCGGCTATTCTGTGACGCACGCCCGGAAGGCTGTCTGCGCATCGGCTGGTTTTGGTCTCCAGAAGAACTGCTGTAAATATCCCGGTCAACATAGTTGTAGCGATCAAAATTTTCATACGGGTTTGTTTTTCGATTTCTCGAATTTCCAGTATTTCGGCTTGCCATTTGATTCCTCCTGTATTCCACATATGAGTAAACATAATTTTTCTGAATATTGTTTCATTTTATTGCAAATCGGAAGGACTGTCAACCATTCCAGTGCGGACCGCACAGATTTTCCGCCTGACTCCGGCAAGCACATCTTAAAAAAGACAGTTTCCGACAAAATCCATTCTTTGGGGCATTCCTTTTCGCGGGTTCTGTGTTATAATAACCTTAAGCGTGTCATGCTTGCGCATGCCAAAGACGGCGCTGCCGTCTGCGCAAAGCTCCCGCTTTGCCGCTTAAGAACATTTTAGCTTCGCTATCATAACCTTTTGAGCGTGCCATGCTTGCGCATGCATGGCAAACACAAGGATCCGGTTTTCTACGCAGCAATTCTTTGTCTCCATCTTGTTTCCGGAGGGATTTCATTGAAACAACAACCATCCAAAACGCCTTACGACCGCAAGCGAACGCGATTTATCCGGATTGTCGCCATTATTTGCGCAGTGCTTTTATTCGGATCGGTTCTGCTCAGCGCGGTCTTTACCTAACCCACACCCCGGCGGATGTCTTCTCTTGCGAAACAGTTCGACGGGTTGTACAATAAACATATCGGCATTTTATCAGACTTTTCTTGAGGAAAGACTTGATATCTGCTTAGAAGGGATGTGCAGAATGCTATGAAGCAACTTTTACAGGGCAATGAAGCGGTTGTCCGCGGCCTGTATGAGGCCGGTGTTACGGTGGTTTCCAGTTACCCGGGTACCCCGAGTACCGAAATCACAGAAAACGCTGCGAAATATGAAGAGCTCTACTGCGAATGGGCGCCAAACGAAAAGGTGGCGGCCGAAGTAGCGGCTGGCGCCTCGTTCGGCGGTGCACGCTCATTTTGCGGAATGAAGCACGTCGGATTAAACGTCGCCGCGGATCCCGTATTCACCATGTCCTATATCGGGGTCAACGGCGGGATGGTCATCGGCGTAGCCGACGACCCGGGAATGCATTCCTCGCAAAACGAACAGGACTCCCGAAATTACGCCAAAGCCGCCAAACTTCCGATGCTCGAACCCGCGGACTCTGCAGAATGTCGGGACTTCACCAAGGCAGCCTATGCGCTCTCCGAAGAATATGACACACCGGTCATTCTCCGGCTGACCACACGCATTGCGCATTCGAGAAGCATCGTTGAACTCGGAGAGCGGGAAGCGCGCGAAAACGCGCCGTATGTCAAAAATCCTGCAAAGAACGTCATGCTTCCAGCCTTTGCCCGCCCGAAACATATCGCCGTCGAGGCGCGCACGGAAAAACTCACGGCACTCGCAGAAACCGATACCTTCAACCACATCGAAGATAATGGTTCTAAAATTGGAGTCATCGCTGCCGGAACCGTCTACCAATATGCAAAGGAAGCGCTGGGAGACAGCGTTTCTTACCTGAAACTCGGCCTGATCTGGCCGCTTCCGGTCAAGCTGATTCAAAAATTCGCCTCTCTCGTGGACACGCTTTACGTCATTGAGGAGCTCGACAGCTTCATCGAAACCCATTGCCGGTCGATCGGCGTTTCTGTGATCGGAAAGGATCTATTCCCGCGCTGCGGAGAATTTTCTCAAAAAACCATCCGTTCCCTCATCCAGAAAGAAACGGTTCCATCGGTTCAGCTGACGGAGTCCCTGCCCGCGCGTCCGCCGGTCATGTGCTGCGGATGTCCGCACAGAGGCGTGTTTTATGCGCTGAAACGGCTCAAGGTCTACGTCAGCGGAGATATCGGCTGCTATACGCTCGGCGCCTCGGCGCCGCTCAGCGCAATGGACACCTGCGTCTGTATGGGTGCTTCCGTTTCGGCGCTCCACGGCTACAATAAGGCCTGCGGCGCCGGTGATCGCGCCGTTGCAGTCATCGGCGACTCCACCTTCATCCACTCCGGAATCACCGGGCTGATTGACGTCGCCTACAACCAGAGCAATTCGGTTGTCATCATCCTTGACAATTCCATTACCGGCATGACCGGGCACCAGCAGAACCCAACGACCGGATACAATATCAAAGGTGATCCCGCACCCTATGTCAATCTGGAAGCGCTTTGCAAAGCAGTTGGAATCCAGCGGGTTCGGGTCTGCGATCCCTATGATCTCCCCGCCATGACCGCGGCCATTCAGGAAGAGCTCGCCGCGGATGCGCCGTCCGTCATCATTAGCCGCCGGCCCTGCGCGCTGCTCAAAAATGTCCGGCACGCACCCGCACTCACCGTACAGCCAGATGCCTGTGTCGGCTGTAAAGCCTGTCTTTCCATCGGCTGCCCGGCCATCAGCATCAAAGACGGAAAAGCCGTGATTGACCGGACACAGTGTGTCGGTTGCGGTGTCTGCACTTCGCTCTGCCGCAAAGGCGCGATTCAGTGACTAGGGGGGAAAGAAAATGGAAAACAAAGTAGTCAGTGTTATGATTGTCGGTGTCGGCGGTCAGGGAACACTTTTGGCCAGCCGTCTGCTCGGCGCCGCCATGATGCAGCTCGGGCATGACGTCAAAGTATCCGAAGTACACGGCATGAGTCAGCGCGGCGGATCCGTTGTCACGTACGTCCGTTATGGCGAGCATGTGTATTCCCCGATTATTGATGAGGGCGGCGCGGATCTCATTCTCGCTTTTGAACAGCTCGAAGCCGCAAGATTTTTGCCCTATCTCAAAAAAGGCGGCACCGTAATCGTCAACACCCAGAAAATTGATCCCATGCCGGTTGTCACCGGTGCGGCGCAGTATCCGGACGGACTTCTCGATCAGATCCGGGCACTCGGTGAAGACGTCCTCGCGATGGATGCACTTTCTCTTGCAGAGGAAGCCGGTTCCGTCAAGGCAGTCAATGTTGTGCTGATCGGTGCAATGGCCAAAAAGCTCGGCTACGACCGGTCGCTCTGGCTGGACGCTATCCGGACAACTGTCCCGCAAAAATTCCTCGCCCTCAACGAAAAGGCGTTTGAGCTCGGCTATACAAACGCATAAACTCATCTTTCAAAATGCCTGCAGCAACCGGCGGTTGCCTATAAAGCCCAAGAAGCCACAGTGGTTTGCTCCGCTGTGGCTGTTCTTTTGGTTTTTATTGTGATAGAATCATAGGGAGCAAAGCAGAATGATCCCTTGAATCTGCGGAGGTGACTTCAAATATGGCAGGACCCAATCCAAACAATATTTATCCTAATGAAGCGCTGAAACAAATCGTGTATATCAAAAACGTCATTACCCGTCCCAATATCCTTGTTGGCGACTATACCTACTATGATGACGTAAATGGCGCAGAAAAATTCGAGGAGCACGTCACACATCATTATGCGTTTTTGGGTGATAAACTGATCATTGGAAAATTTTGCGCCATTGCAAAAGGAATTGAATTTGTGATGAACGGCGCAAACCACAGAATGAAAAGCGTATCGACCTATCCGTTCAACATCATGGGCGGCGGATGGGAAGCCTTCGCCCCGGCACTGGACGACTTGCCGCTTAAGGGAGATACGGTTGTCGGGAACGACGTGTGGATCGGGCAGAACGTAACGGTGATGCCAGGGGTACACATTGGCGACGGCGCGATTATTGCCGCCGATTCCGTTGTAACGAAAGACATTCCGCCTTATTGCGTCGCAGGCGGAAATCCTTGCCGCGTAATCCGGAAGCGGTTTGATGAAGCACTTACCGCCTATCTGATCAATCTCAAATGGTGGGATTGGGATGCAGATAAAATTTTCCGTAACATGGAAGCATTATGCAGCGGCGATTTAACAAAAATCAGAAAAATTAGAGACTGATAACGTTCCGTTTCCTAAAACAGGATGAAATTGAGATTGATAGGGCAGAAGGATTTTGATGCTGCATGACAACCAAAAGAACACCCGGTTCTCGCAAGGCCTGCTGAAAAAGCTGGTGATCATCGTAGTGGGATCCACGGTTGCTGCTTATGGTATTACACTTGCACTATATGCAGGATTTGGCGGTGCAACGCTTGCGGTACTGTGGCAAGGCATATCTGAAACGGTTTCTATAAGCATCGGTGCGGCTTCTTTTGTTGTGGCGTTGGGAATGATTTTATTCGCGTTCATTTACGATAAAAGGCAGATTCATATGGGAACCGTGCTCTACCAGATTGTGTACAGCACTTGTGTGGATTTATTCGCAACTTGCCATATATACAGCAAGCACATATGGATCAATTTCTGTATCATGTTGCTTGGTGTGATTCTGTTCGCAGCCGGAACAGGGCTATATGCTTCGGCCTCTCTCGGCAGAGGCTCTTATGAGGCCGTAACTTTCGCATTGGCAGAAAAAAAACAACTGACCAGTTAAAATTGTCCGATAAGGTAAGATAAGCTGCGCAAATTGAAACGAGCAAAAAAGAAGACATCGTTTGCAGACTCTGATCGAATGAAGTTACCACACACCCATCCTGAAAGAATACAGCAAACGATGTCCGAGAAAATTGTACCGTTGAACGAGGAACTAATCAAGGGGCAGATCAGGGAATTGGTCCGAAGCAGCGTGGAAGAAACCCTGAACGAGCTGCTGGAAAAGGAGGCGGAGTCTCTGACGCAGGCGGCCCGCTGCGAGCGCAGCGGGGCCCGTCAGGGTTATCGCAGCGGCCACTATGACCGGAACCTCACCACGACCTCCGGCGATGTCACGCTCCATATGCCGCGACTCAAGGGCGTGTCCTTCGAGACGGCCATCATCGAGCGGTATCGCCGCCGGGAGAGCAGCGTGGAGGAGGCCCTCATTGAAATGGACCCGGCAGGCGTTTCCGTGCGCCGTGTGGAAGACATCACCGAAGCCCTGTGGGACAGCAAGGTCTCGCCCGCTACCATCAGCGAGCTGAACAAGAAAGCCTACGTCCACATTGAGGACTGGCGGAACCGGCCTTTGCAGGGCGGACGATATCCGTATGTCTACGTGGACGGCATCTACCTGCGCCGCAACTGGGGCGGAGAATACGAAAATGTCGCCATTCCGGCGGCAATTGCCGTGAATGAGGACGGGTTTCGTGAGGTTCCGGGCGCTGCCCCGAGGGGATGAAAGAGGACAAGGCCAGCTGGGTCAGCTTCTTGCAGCGGCTGCGCGGGCGCGGCCTGAACGGCGTGAAGCTCCTCGTCGGCGACAAGTGCATGGAGATGCTGGAGGCCGTGGGCGAAGTATTCCCAGATGCCAAATACCAGCGCTGCACCGTGCATTTCTGCCGCAATGTTTTCTCCGTTGTGCCAAAATCAAAGGTCAAAATTGCAGCGAAACTGCGCAAGGCGATCCGCGCGCAGGAGAGCAAGAAAGCCTCCCGCGAGAAGGCAAAGGCTGTTGTTGCCGAGCTGAGAGCGATGAAGCTGAAGGAAGCCGCCAAGAAGGTCGGGGACGGCATCGAGGAGACGCTGACCTGCTGTGATTTTCCCAGCGAGCACTGGACGCGTATCCGCACCAACAATGTGATCGAACGGCTGAACCGTGAGATCCGCCGCAGGACGTGTGTGGTGGGAACGTTCCCCGATGGGAACTCTGCGCTGATGCTGGTCTGTGCAAGGCTGCGTCATGTGGCGGGAACGCAGCGGGGCAACAAGAAGCACATGAATATGAACCATCTGAAGACGGCTTTGAACGACGTCCCTATTGCCGGCTGACTTCATTCAGCCGGAGTCTGCAAACCTTTTTGCGCATAATTCTTGACAGTACCAAATCGATTCACGGTTCATGACCTCTCTGCGGAGGTTATTCCGTATGCGTACGTCGCGCCCGAATAACAATCGCGCTTTGTACCGATCTCGAATTCGCTGTCCATACAAAAAGCCCGGAAGCATCGCTGCGCTTCCGGGCTTTTGTGTTTCGTGTAAAGTTCTGTCCTGATTAAGGGCGCCTACAAAACGCGGCCCGCGAACGGATTTTTTCGCCGCCAATTTGCCCGCCTTTCCAAACGCGTCATCGTCGCAAGACTCAGAGTTTGTAAAGTTCTTCCTGCGCCGCCATCTGGATGCCATGCTGCGCAAAAACCTGTTCCGCCTTGGCGTCATCCGCTGTCCGGACAATCACATAGGCAAGCGAAGCCTTGCGGGTGATAAAGGCATACGAGTACGCAAGGCCAATTCCGTTTTCTCCCAAAATGTGCAGAATCCGTGCAAGGCTGCCCGGTTCATCCGGAATTGCCACTGCGAGAACCTCCCGGATGGAAAACACACATCCGGCATCCTTCAGCACCGCCGCTGTCCGCTCCGGATCATCCACAATAATCCGCAGGATCCCAAAATCGCGGGTCTCCGCGATTGACATTGCCCGCATATCAATCTTGTTTTGGGCAAGGATTTCCATAAACTCCGCCAACTGACCGGTCTTGTTTTCCACAAAAACAGAGATTTGTTTGACTGCCATGGTATTCGCTCCTTTCCTTAGTACAGCTTGCGCTTATCAATCACGCGAACCGCTTTGCCTTCACTGCGGACGATCGACTTCGGTTCCACCAGGCGGACCGAAGCATGAATTCCAAGCATCGCCTTGAGCGCGCCGACCAGTTCTTTTTCCGTTGCAGAAACCTGGGAAAGCGTATCGGAGAAGAGTTCGGGCGTCATCTCCACCTGAACTTCCAGCGTATCGCTGTTATTGACGCGATCCACCAGAATCTGATAGTTGGCTGAAAATCCCTTGTTCAAAAGGACCGTCTCAATCTGGGACGGGAACACATTGACCCCGCGGATAATCAGCATGTCATCGCTGCGCCCCATCGGCTTCGACATTTTGATATGCGTCCGGCCGCAGGAACACTTTTTCCGTGACAGCACGCAGATATCTCTGGTGCGGTAGCGCAGAAGCGGGAACGCTTCTTTGGTAATGCAGGTAAAGACCAGTTCTCCCTTTTCGCCTTCCGGCAGCACTTCTTCGGTCTCCGGGTCAATCACTTCTACGATAAAATGATCCTCGTTGATATGCATTCCAGTCTGTTCGCTGCACTCAAACGCAACGCCCGGTCCGGAAATTTCCGTCAGCCCATAGATATCATATGCTTTGATTCCCAATGATTTTTCAATATCATGGCGCATTTCTTCTGTCCAGGCCTCCGCACCGAAGATGCCCGCCTTGAGCTGGATCTGATCCTGCACCCCCATCTCATGAATGCACTCTCCGAGATAAGCTGCATACGACGGCGTACAGCAGAGAATCCGAGAGCCCAGATCGCACATAAACTGAATCTGCCGCTGGGTATTTCCGGAGGACATCGGAAGCGTCATGGCGCCAAGGCGATGCGCACCGCCATGCAGCCCCATGCCGCCGGTAAACAGCCCATAGCCATAGCTGACATGTACAACATCCTCGCTGGAACCGCCAGCTGCAACAATGGCACGCGCACAGCAATCTTCCCAGAGGTCGATATCATGCTGTGTATAAAATGCAACCACACGTTTTCCGGTCGTCCCGCTTGTAGAGTGAATCCGCAACACCTCTTTGCGCGGCACAGCCAACAGCCCGTATGGATACGCTTCCCGCAGATCGTTTTTTGTCAAAAACGGCAGTTTGTGCAAATCTTCTACCGAGTGAATATCATCTGGCGTGACGCCTTTCTGATCCATTAAATTCTTGTAATACGGAACATGTGCATAGACATGCCGAACCTGTTTGACGAGACGCTCGTCCTGCCAGGCACGGATCTGCTCCTGCGAAGCGCATTCAATTTCGGGCTGGAAATACTGCCCCATGATTACCAAGTCCTTTCTTTCCGCCGTCCAACGGACCCAAAATGTTTCTATGTATGCTCCGTCCGGATCTTCCATGTGCCCTTGCTGGGCGCACAGCGGCTTACTTATCTTTTTATCATCATAGCACCAATTCGCCCGTCTTGTAAATAAGCCGGACGGAAATTTGCAAAAGCAGCCGAATGCTCACCCGTTTTCTGCCTTTTTCAGCGCTTCAAGCGCATCCATCACATCTCCGTAAGCATAGAGAGACCCGAGAATCAGCAGCGGACAGTTTTGCTCCTTTGCCGCACGGTATGCAGCCGCTACGCCGGTTTCAACCGAATCAAACGCCTGTGCCGGGACATGAAGGTTCCGAAATACTGCCGCATAAGCCTCTGCATCCAGCGCACGTGGATTGCCGGGCGTTACCGTATAGACTGACCGGGCGATCTGTGCGATTTCTTCGGCCATCGTCTGGTAGGCCTTGTCCTGCATCACGCCGGAGAGAATGCAAACTTTCTCATCAGGAAAATACCGGCGCATACTCCGAATACAGGCGGCCACGCCCTGCGCATTGTGTCCGCCGTCAAAAATCACCGTCGGCGTTTCCGAAACCAGCTCAAAGCGTGCCGGCCACACAACCTGCGCCATGCCGCGCCGCACCGCGTCGTCGGAAATCGTCACATTATGTGCCCGGAGCACCTCGACTGCCGTCAACGCAATCGCCGCATTTTCCGGTTGATAAATGCCCAAAAGGGCGAGGTGCAGCCGCTGCCAGGGGATAAAATCAAAGGTAATTCCAGAAAGGCCGGCGTCAATCGCCTGCAGTCTTGCACGATCCGCAACCCAAAGCGGAGCCTGCTTTTTCTCGGCTTCCTGTCGAATCACGACTTCGGCCTCCGGCGCGCCTCCGCCAAAAACGGCCGGACAGCCCTTTTTGAAAATTCCGGCCTTCTCAAACGCAATTTGGGAGAGTGTGTTTCCCAAAAACGCCATATGATCAAAATCAACCCCGGTAACAACCGATAATACCGGCGAGGAAATTACATTTGTGGAGTCCAGGCGTCCGCCCATTCCCGCTTCAAGAATCACAAAATCACAGTTCTCCTGCGCAAAGTACAGAAATCCAATCGCCGTAATCAGTTCAAATTCTGTCGGCGGATCCTCCATCGTCTCTGCCAAAGGGCGAACCTGTGCTGTGATTTCCGCAAACCGCGCCGCTGGAATCGGCTGTCCGTTAAACTGGATGCGTTCCTTAAAATCGCGGAGGAAAGGCGAGACAAACAGCCCGACGCGGTATCCTTCCGCCCGAAGAATCGAAGAAAGCATCGCGCAGACCGAGCCCTTGCCGTTTGTTCCTGCGACATGAATGCAGCGCAGGCTCTCTTGCGGATTCTGCAGCCGGTGCAGAAGTTCCGTGATCCGGGAAAGCCCCGGACGGCTTCCGCGCCAACAAATGGAATGGACGTATGCAAGCGCTTCCTGATAAGTCATGTTCGATAAACTCCTTTTACGTACCGGTCAAGCGCCCGGCTTTGGAATAAAAGCAAGATAAGGTACGCTTCCGCCGTACCGGTCACAAGATAGATCGGAATCCGCAGCCACAAGACGCTCAACGGCGTCCCGTACCAAAGATAGATCCCGAGTGACTTTACGAGGATCGATCCCACCAGATGCGCCGCTGCAACAGAAACCAGAATGGATTTCTGATTCTTTTCCGTCAGCCAAAAATGGGAAACCAGACCGGAAACCAGACCGACACAGGCTGCTCCAAGCGTAATGATGGGATTCACTGCAAATCCGACGGCAACACAGCCGATCAAATCCGCAATCATTCCGGTAACCGCCCCAACCCAGGGACCAAAAGCAATCCCGGCAAACAGGATCGGCAGATTTTCAAAGCTGATCCGAAAAGATTGGGTAATGTTCACGGCAAGCAGTTTCCCGAACGTCACACTCAGTGCAACCAGCAGGGATGTGATCGCCAGCACCTGCAGATTTCCAAAGAGCCGGGCTTCCTTTACGAGTGATTTTCCTGATTTGTTCATAAAAAAACCTCCTTTGAAATACAGAATTGCGCAAGGCCGCGCGCTGCATAACATCGAAGGTTTTCGTTTGCCGGTTCCGCAGAACAGGTTATGAAATTTTTCCGTATGCAACAGCGGGATGCGAACCCCACACCGCAAGCTTCTGCTTTTCGTCCATCCGACAACTCCCCGTTCGGAGGGCACTTAACGCGCGGGATTCTACTCTGTTTGAGACGGAGCGTTTTTTGCGGCAAGTCCGCCGCAAAATTCGGCTCCTTTCAGGAACGGAACTATTATAGCACCATCCCCGCCTGTTGTAAAATCAAAATTAAAATTTTTCAGCAATTTCCCCTTGCCGTTTGTAAATGCTTTCCGGCGGAACGGTTCCGCGAACCATCGACAGCGGATAGACGTGGCTTCCGCGCCCGACCACCGTACCGGGGTTGAGCACCGTATTGCATCCGATCTCCACGTGGTCCCCCAGCATGGCGCCAAACTTTTTCAGGCCGGTCTCGATGCTTGCTTCGCCGGAACGAACTTTCACGAGCGTTTTGTCCTGCTTCACATTGGAAGTGATCGCGCCGGCGCCCATATGGGAATAATAACCGAGAATCGAATCCCCGACATAGTTGTAGTGCGGCACCTGGACGTGATCAAAAAGGATCACATTTTTCAGTTCTGTCGAATTGCCGACGACGCAGTTCGCCCCTACCAGAATTTTTCCGCGCAGAAACGCGCCCGGGCGCACCTCTGTCTCCGGGCCGATCACTGCCGGGCCTGCGATATAGGCCGTGTCATACACTTTGGCGCTCTTGGCAATCCAGATATTCTCGCCGCGCTGATCGTATTCCTCCGAACTGAGGGTTCTGCCGTATGCTTCGACAAACGCGCCGATTTCCGGAAGCACCTCCCACGGAAATTGGAATTTTTCAAACAGCGGCCGTGCCGCCGTATGCGAAAGATCATACATCTCTCGGATTTCATAAGATAAAAATGCTGTATTCACGAAAAAGGAACCCCTTTCTACCAAAAATTCGGGTCTCCGCCCGTTTTGATTCTCCTGGCAAAGTCTCGCCTTTTTGCCACAGCAGCATCGTCCTTTTGCTTTTGTTCGCTTGTTGCGCAATTCGGCTGCCCTTGGCAAAACGTTCTCAGGCTGGGGAAGTGCAGCTTTCCCGCGGACGGTGGAACCGGACGCTGCGCATATGCGCTGGCCCTGAGGTTGTTATAGATCCCCGCGCTTCCTCAACACTACATTGTACGGATATTGTACGGCAAAATGCCGTACAATGCAAGTTATGATCGGCACCCACGCGCTTGCGGCCAATCGCGACTTTGCGTCCGGTAGGAAAATTGCTCCCAAAAAGGTTACAAAAGCTTTAAGGATTCATAAAAAATTGCTTTTCCGCTTTATTTTTTTTTCAGATCCTTTATAATAATAGAAGAAAGACTGTAGGAAAGCGTTGGAAAGGAGGGTATCGCTTGGATCTTTTACCGAAGATCGCCGATGCCGTGCAAATTTTATTCCCAGGACTTCAATATATGATTTCAATTTTATTGTTTCTTCTTCGAATTTTGGTTCCTATTCTGTTCATCTGCGTCGTCTGGCGATGTTTTTCGTCCATGCAAAAGGGCCGGCGTCGGGAAGATCCCGTCGTCATGCTCGAAGACGTCTACACGCACACAAAAATCCCTGTCCTATATTGGGAAAACTCCATCGGCCGGGAAAAAACCTGTGACATTACCCTTCCGGATCCGACCATTTCGCGCGATCACGCAGTGCTCATGCGCCGGGAAAACGGATGGATCATTACCGACACGGACTCCAAGGCCGGCACCTTTTTAAATCATCACCAGATTGAAGGCGACACAGAAGTTCTTCCGGGCGACACCATCTCTGTCGGAAGCGCTTCCTTCAAGCTGACCCGCGCTACGGATTCTTCTCCCAAGAAGCAGGTTCGCAGACCGGTGCGGGCAACCGCCCCGTCAAAACTCATGTGGATGACCACGTTCATTTTGTTTCTGCTGACCCTGCAGTGCTGCCTTAAGGGCGGTGAAGTCGCTTATGAGCCGCTGATCCCCTTCGCCGCGCTGATGGTGATCGGATGGGGGTTTTATCTCTATTCCCGTAAGGCGCTCGGCCGCGTCAGCTTTGAGCTGGAAACGCTCGGGCTTCTGCTCAGCGGAACCGGCGTGATTCTTCTGTGCGGCGTCGACCAAAAAACGGCCTATACACAGCTTGCCGGCATGCTGCTCGGCATCCTTGTTTTTTGCTTTTTGATTTGGTTTATGGGAAATCTGGACCGCGTCACGGCCTGGCGCGTCCCGATTGGAATTGCCGCCATCGGCCTTTTCGCCTTGACGCTTGTACTCGGCACTTCCATCAACGGCGCCAAAAACTGGATCATCCTTGGGCCGCTCTCCATTCAGCCCTCAGAGCTCATTAAGATTGCTTTTATCTTCGCCGGCGCATCTACGCTCAACAAGCTGCAGACCGCCAAGAACCTGACGGAGTTCATCGTCTTTGCTGCGGTTTGCATCGGCTTTCTATTTTTCATGCATGACTTCGGAAGCGCCGTGATTTTCTTTGTCGCCTTCCTGATTATCGCATTCATGCGGTCCGGAAGCGTCCGCACCATTGCGCTGGTCTGCTCCGCGGCGGTCATCGGGCTGTTTATCATTCTGAAGTTCAAGCCCTATGTCGCGCAGCGTTTTGCCGGCTGGGGACATGTCTGGGAACATATCAACGACAATCTCGGCTATCAGCAAACCCGGGTTTTAACGTATTCTGCAAGCGGCGGACTCTTTGGAATGGGGCTCGGAAACGGATACCTCAAAAATGTTTTTGCCGGAGACAGCGACCTCGTATTCGGAATGCTCTGTGAAGAACTCGGCCTTCTGCTCGCGCTTACCGTTGTGGTTTCCATTGTTTTGCTCGTTGTTTACTCGCTCTCGGACGTCACCCGCAGCCGTTCGACCTTCTATTCTATTTCCGCCTGTGCATCTGCCGGCATGCTGCTGTTCCAGGCGTGCGTCAACATCTTCGGCGCAACGGACGTTCTCCCGCTGACCGGCGTCACCCTACCCTTTATCAGTGCCGGCGGTTCCAGCATGATCTGCGTCTGGGGACTGCTTGCCTTTATCAAGGCATCTGATGAACGAACCTATGCGGCAAGGAGGAAAAAAGCATGAAAACAGTTGGAAAACGCTCTCTTTTCCTCTACCTGATCGCCGCTGGATTTCTGGTCGGAATGATGTGGTTTCTCATCCGGCTCATTTTAAATGGAAGCGACTGGGTCTCCCAGCCTTACAACGGATACCTGATGTCCGGTGAATCCTACACGGTTGCCGGGGATATCCTAGACCGTAACGGGGAAACGCTTGCGACCAGCAAAGAAGGCGCGCGCACCTATGCGCTTGACGATCTGACCCGCAAGGCGGTCCTGCATACTGTCGGCGACACAGACGGCTACATTTCCACCAGCATTCAGCAGCTTTACCGTTCTGAGCTTTCCGGTTATAATTTCTTTACCGGGCTTGCCTCTCCTACCGGAACAAGCAGCGGAAACACCGTTACGCTCACGATTGACAGCACGCTCTGCCAGACCGCTTATGAACTTTTGGGCGGCAAAAAGGGCGCGGTTTTTCTGTACAACTACACAACCGGAGAAACGCTTTGCAAGGTCAGCGCACCGTCCTTCGACCCTGAAAACGTGCCGGAAGATCTCGAATCGAATGACTATTACGACGGCGCCTATCTCGACCGGACGCTTTCCAGCGCCTTTACGCCGGGGTCCATTTTCAAGGTTGTCACAACAGCCTGTGCCATTGAAAATCTTCCCGATTGGGAAACCGAAGAATATACCTGTTCCGGTTCTGTCGTCATCGGCGACAATGAAATTACCTGTCTCGGAGAGCACGGAACCATTGGCATTGCGGAAGGGCTCAAAGTCTCCTGCAATGTGGTCTTTGCGGAACTTGCCGTGCAATTGGGCGCGGAAAAGATGTCTGAAACAGCAAAAGAGCTGGGCTTTAACAGCGCGCTGACCTTTGATGGTATTGATCTCGCCGAAAGCGTTTATCAGGTTGAACGTGCCAAAAGCAACGAGCTCGCCTGGTCCGGAATCGGGCAATACACCGATCTGGTGAACCCCTGCCATATGGCAATGCTGATGGGCGCAATCGCCAACGATGGGACGCCGGTTGAACCTTATGTGGTCAAAAAAATCACCAACGCGATTGGAATCCCGGTCAAATCCG
Organism: Yeguia hominis; assembly: GCF_014384705.1. Taxonomy (GTDB): domain Bacteria; phylum Bacillota; class Clostridia; order Oscillospirales; family Acutalibacteraceae; genus Yeguia; species Yeguia hominis. Next base: position 53,117 of record NZ_JACRSN010000018.1, read on the forward strand.
GAGCCACGAAAAAGCTCTCACCGTTTTTGGATCGGCAGACTGCCCGCACGCTCCAGACGCTTCTGCGGGCAAATGTCGAAGAATATTATGGCGACGATCTGTTTCCCGGCATGGAGGTTTGCGCAAAAACCGGAACCGCACAGGTCGGCGAGGGTCGGGAGGACACGGCCTGGATGATCGGTTTTTCTGAAAATAACGATACGCCCTATGCATTCGCGGTCGTTGTAGAGGAAGGCGGGTTTGGAATCTCCGCAGCCGCACCGATTGCAAGCGCGCTGATGCAGGCGCTCGCAGAAGCCGCCGCTTCTTAACACAAAAAACCATAAATCAAAAATGAAAGAACCGCTGGCCTGCAACGAAATTGCAGAACCGGCGGTTCTTTTTTGTTTTTTATGCTGGAAGAAGACAGCGCTTCCCGGATTATTCCGCGTTTCGGCCGGCAATTCCGATCCGGTCTGCAATTTTGAGGATTTCCGATGCTTCCGAAACAATCTCCGCCGCATGGCTCTCTTCCAGTTCTTTCCGGTCGCGGAAGCCCCAAAGAACCCCAATCGTGTGCATTCCCGCAGCATTTCCCGTCTGCATATCCACATTGGTGTCGCCGATATACAGGCATTCCTCCGGTAAGACGCCCAAGCGTTCTGCCGTCAGCAGTGCGCCGTCCGGCGCCGGTTTTTTCGGAATCGCATCTTTTTGCCCAAGCACAGAGGCAAACGACCCCTCCGGGAACAACGCCTGGATCACAAGCTGCGTCATGGCATCCGGTTTATTGGAAAGCACCGCGCACAAAATTCCGCGTTCTCCCAGCGCCTTAACCAGTTCCGGAATTCCGGGATACGAAACAGTGCGGTAAAGCGGTGTCGCCGCATACAAGTCATCGTAGGTTTTCCGGACGCGTAAAACCGTTTCTTCGTCGAAGGAGCCTACAGAGCGCGTAAGCATCCGCCGGATCAGTCGATCCGCGCCGTTTCCGACCATCTGTTTATACGCCTCGGTTTCGACCGGCGCAAATCCGTTGCGCTCCAAGGCCGTATTTCCAAACCAAGCCAGTGATTGTAGGGTATCGGCAAGTGTGCCGTCCAAATCAAAAATGCACGCACGAATCATTTGCGCCACCTCTGCCTTCTTCCTGTGTTCTGAAAATTCAATTTCTCCCATACAGGCGGGATATCCCGGCTGCATACGGCTTATACTTTACCATACCCCTTTTGAAAAAGCAACGTTTCCGTTTTAAAATTTCGTCATAATTCGGGCAAAATTTGTTATCAAAAGAATCAGGAAACCATAAACTGATTTTCACACTCTTTTCACATTGTCCCCGTATCATAGGAACCAATGAAAAAGATTTCAGGATCCGCTCCTTTTCGGGAACGGATGAACCATCAGACTTTACTTCGAGAAAGGAATGACATATATGATGAACACAGATCCGAACCTCAATCAAACCAACACACCGAACACCCAGAACACACCATCCAATCCGACTTCCAATCCCTCGTATCAGTCGGAATATCACTGGCAGGGAAGCTCTTATTCCTATCATCCGCAGCAGTCAGCTCCCTACTATGCCAGCATTTCCAAACCGGTAAAAACACCGGAGCAGAAAAAGAAAAGCCGGAAAGCGGGAAAAATTGTCGCCGCAATCGCCGCAGTTCTGGTATGCTGCGCAATTGTTTCGGGCGGAACGTTAGCTGCTTTTATCGGACTGATTAACCACGGTACCATCACCCTGCAGAACACCGGCACTGAAGCAAATCCTGCCTATACCATTACGAAACTGATCGACAACAGCAACAAAGAGACCATGGGCGCTGCGTCGGGAAGTGTTTCGGAGCTGACAACACAGGAAATAGCAGCAAAAATTTTGCCTTCGATTGTCTGCATCCAGAACTACCAGATCACCAATAATACCCAAAACGGCATCTTCGGCGCATTTGGAAACAACGGGCAGCAAAACGGCGATTCCTCCAGCGACACGGGCAACGTCTCTCCGGCCGGGGAAGGCTCCGGAATTATTGCATCCTCTGACGGCTATATCATCACAAACCATCACGTCGTGGAAAACGCAACGTCGCTCAAGGTCATTACCTATGACGGAAAAACCTATGAAGCCAAACTCATCGGCAGCGACAGCGTCACCGATCTTGCCGTGATTAAAATTGAAGCCGAAAACCTTACAGCAGCAGAGTTTGGTTCTTCCTCCGATCTGAAGATCGGCGATACCGTTGTCGCAGCGGGCAATCCGGGCGGCATGGAATTCAGCTTCAGCACCACTGTCGGCTATGTTTCCGCACTGAACCGTTCCGTGACAAACAGTACGACCGGATACACGATGGACTGCATCCAGACAGACGCGGCGGTAAACCCCGGTAACTCCGGCGGTGCGCTGGTAAATGTTTACGGCCAGGTGGTCGGCATTGTCTCTTCGAAGATCGTCTCGGAAGCCTATGAAGGGTTGAGTTTTGCGATTCCGATTGACTCTGCACAAAGCGTCATCAGCGATCTGAAAGCCTACGGATACGTCAAGGACCGCGCAGTTCTCGGGATCACCGGCGGCTATGTGGACAGCATGACCGCACGCTTCTATGGTATTTCTTCCGGCTGGTACGTCAACAGTGTGACAAATGACTCTGTGAATGAGGCCGGAATCCGCCAGGGAGATGTCATCACCGAAATTGACGGAACGGAAGTAACCTCTTCCACCGTACTTTCCGCTGCAATTGCTGCGAAAAAACCGGGTGATACGGTTACGCTTACCATTTCCAGAGCGCTGACCGGCGACACCTTTACCGCAGAGGTCACTTTGATGGAATCCAACGGCCAGTAATTCTGACAAACCCATTCAATTAAAAACGATCCGGAAAGACCCAAACGTTCTTTCCGGATCGTTTTTTGCGAAGTTTTTGGGATTAGTTCTCCATTAGGAGGACCAAACTGCGAGGCATTATAGTCACCGCAGAATCTGCCGGTACGGCGTCCGGCGCTTCCGGCGTCGCCATCAGGAACTGCTCGACGCCTTTCTCCAGCCGTGCTTTTACAGAAATCGGCTCATCTGTCAGGTTGGCCATCACAATTCCCTGTTTCCCGTCCGACCGATTGTAGACAGCATACGGATAGTGCACCGCGCCGTCCGCTGTCGTTACGCTGCCTTCCTGCGTATCCCGGAATTCTCCGTCCCAAAGATACGACCGATACCGCAGCCGCAGCGCATCCGCCAGTTTTCCGTAGGACAACGTCAGGGGGAAATCCCCCACATTTCCTTTGAACTGATATGGTTCATAGCTTGTAATAAGGCGCAGAACCACATTCATATTAATGGCATCCCGGTCATTGTGTCCCCATGCGCTTGCCATAATCGGAAAATACGGATCGACATACCGCTGCACCGGCACATACGGCCAGTTTTTGTTCACAATATTGTGCGTACTGATCCGGAAATACGAAAATCCATAATACTGGTGCTGCAGATCCCAGCCGTCCTCGCACAAAAGCAGGAAATCCTCATTTCCGGCTGCGTCGCAGACTTCCCGCAGATCTTTGGCAAGCTTCAGATCTCCATGATAGTTGTTCGCCGGCGTCTCGTGCCCGTGCGTATCCGAAAAACAATACGGCATATCGTAGTGCGACTGCGGCTCGTCGTAAATGACACCAGACGCTCCGACATCCAGACAGTACTGCATCTGCTTTTTGCAGATTTCCCGATACGCCTTGCTTTGCAGGCACATTATCGCCAGCCGATGCGTATTGATTCCCGACAGGTTGGAGATATTCTCATAATAGTAGCCCGAAAAGCTATGGATATCTCCGTAAATATCCCGGCTTGCGTAGTCCTTCAGTTCATTTCGGAACCAGTCCGTTCTCGTATCGGCGAACAGGTATTTGGTATACAGAACCACCTTGACCCCCATCGCTTCCACTTCTGCGACTGCCGTCTTTAAATCTTCCAGCGACCCCAAACGCGGCTCAATGCTGTGATCCGGCAGGCATCCGTCCTGCCCTTCCCGTGTCCAGCCGACAATCTGCAACGCGCGGATCCCATTTTCTGCGCATTCCCGGCCGACGCGCACCAGATCCCGATAATTAAATCGGTATCCTTCGCCGTAATTGCACATCTGAATTTCAAACCAGGCGTGCGGCTCCAGCGCCCATTTAGGCACTTTCGGCATCCGGAACTAGGTTTTTCGCCACGCTTTATAGAGATCCATTCCTTTATGCCAGCTGCCCGCAAACGGACATACGGCAATCGGCGGAAGCGTTTCGGTATGTCCCGGCTTTGTGTACAGCAGGTGCGTCGCAAAAAAGTTCAGCCAGCTTCTGTATGCTCCATGGTCTGCGGCATTCTCCAAATTACAGACAAAGGATCCCGCCACTGCCGGACGCGCTTCATAACAGAATACGGTCATCTTTTTCGCTTCTGTATCGTGGCACCCGAAGTAGATGCCCTCCCGCTCTGCACAAAACAGCGAAAAATTGCTTTTGGGCGTTTCCACTTGCTGCAATGGATAAACCCGTCCCCAATATCCCCGGGTATAGTCAAAATTCGGATACAGCTCTTCTACCTTCATTCCGCCGTATGTCCAGTACATCTGGTCGATCCGCCGGTTTCCTGCCGGGCGTTCCAGCTCTCCGATAAACGGATATTTCACATCCTCGATTCGATACGGAGAATGATTTTCGACCTCGCCGCCAAACAATAATCCCTGTTCCGCAAGCTGTACGGTTGCCGTAAATTTGACATCCACTCTGCCGGCTAGCGCCGTCTCTACGCCGTCCCATACAAACGTCACGCAGTCTCCGTCCCGGTGCCACTGCGTAACCTTCTGTTTCCGGCCGTCTACGGGGCTGCATTGCCTGCCCGGAATCGGAATCAGCATCTCAAACGAAGCCGTGTTTTCGTTGTTCCGCTGGATTTCCCAGCCAGTCTGTAAGCTTTTCAGTCCAATCAGTTTCCCGTATTCGGTTTCAAACCGCGCTTCCATAATTTTGTTTTTCAGGATGATTTCCATATAAAATGCATTCGCCTCCCATCAGCCAAAAGCTGTTTGGGTTCATTTTATCCTGAAATTCATTTGATTGCCATGTATATTTTGGGGATCTTGCTGCTCATAAAAGTGTAAACCGATTTTTCTGAAACCGTATGGAGCCTTCTTTCTGCATTCGGCACAATACGGCAGAAAGTGCGCTGCGGTCCGCTGCAAGGTAGTCCGCCATCTGCTGCCGATTAAACGAAATCGTAAAGGTATTGCTTTTCGCAAGAAGCGCCTGCTCAGATAAAAATGACCAGACTTTCTCCCGCAGGCTTCTACAGGAAAGATGTTGAATCCGGCCAGTTAAAAAAATATTTTTCTGTGCCAAAATCCGCAAAAGATTTCCAGCCACCTGGGCGTGTACCGGACATGACCGCTCCCCAAAGGAAAATAGATGTTCCGGATTCATCCATAAAATGACCGACTGCTCCGATGTTTCCGCCGCTACGGTCAGCGGGCGTCCGGCACATGCAAACGCCTCGGCAAACAGATTGCCCGGCAAAAGCTGTGACAGCAGCGTTTGGTTCCCGTCGGGATCCTCCCGACAAATCTGCACCGCACCGGAGCACACCAGTCCAAACCGGCGGGAGAAATCTCCCGGCGACAAGATTCTCTCCCCTTTTCGGTATGTTTTTTCCTCTGCCTGCAAGCAGGAAAAAACCTGACGGTATGCGGATTCTTCGATTCCATAAAAAAGCGGCAGACTTCGAAAATCAATTTTGTTTTTTTCCATGGCTGCTCCTTTCGTTGTAACGACAACCGATTTTTCATTTTTTCTCGATTATAATACAAACAGAACCCAAAAGAAACCCTTTCGATTTTCCAAAAGGAGGACGATGTTATGATCCGCAAAATCATTCAAATTGATTCTGAAAAATGCACCGGCTGCGGCCTTTGTGCCGAAGCCTGCCACGAAGGCGCCATCGGTATGGTCGACGGGAAAGCCAAGCTTCTGCGCGAAGATTACTGCGACGGTCTCGGAGACTGCCTGCCCGCCTGTCCGGCAGACGCCATTTCCTTTGTAGAACGGGAAGCCCCGGCATATGATGCGGAAGCCGTCAAAGCAGCACAGGCTGAGAAGGCCGCAATGCCTGAGACACTTCCCTGCGGGTGCCCCGGAACACACGCCAAAACCATTACGCACACACATGCACCGCATTCGGACGCACCTGCTCCGGCGGCGGAAAGCCGGCTTTCCCAGTGGCCGGTACAGATTAAGCTGATTCCGACACGCGCCCCCTATCTTGACGGCGCCAATCTGCTTGTCGCAGCAGACTGTACCGCCTATGCCTACGGAGATTTTCATAATCGCTTCATCCGGAACCGTATCACGCTGATCGGATGCCCCAAGCTCGATGAAGGAGATTATACAGAAAAGCTGACGGAAATCCTCCGGCAAAACGAGATCCGCAGTCTGACAATCGTCCGCATGGAAGTTCCCTGCTGCGGCGGCATTGAACAGGCGGCCAAAACCGCGCTGCAAAACAGCGGGAAATTCATCCCGTGGCAAGTCTGCACGGTTTCCACAGACGGAACGCTGCTGGACTAAGTCTCCAAATCTAAAACAGACGCTGAATTTTGTAGCGTATTTCAAAAAAGGCAGCCGCTCGCGTGCGGCTGCCTTCAGCCTGTCAAAGAAGCCAGATTGCGAGTCTGCAATCTGGCTTCTTGTACGATAGAAAGGAGGAAAAAAGTAAGCGCAACCACTTATGGATTGCGAGCTTTTTCAAATTCATCGCAGCAAATTTGAGCTTGACCCAGGCGGTAACCGCGGTCAGCCCTCGATATGGCGTATAACGCATGGCGTGTTTCTCCTTCGCGTCGGCAAAGACGCGCTCAATGGTCTGCGAACGCAGCGCGTAGGTTTTCTTGCCAATGTCCGAATGCCGAACGTCCTCCGCGCGCTCTATGTAATCGTGCCAGACATGCCGCGTCACGGTCTTTGTGTACTGCTGATTTTCAGTGCAGCGTTCGCGGACAGGACAGTTTTTGCAAATGTAACTTTTGCTTTTGTACTCCCGGTTGCCATCGCGGTTGGTGGTGGAATAACTCAGAATCTGGTTTTGTGGGCAGAGGATGCAGTCATAATACTCATCATAGACATATTCATACCAGGGCAGGTTTCCATTCTTCGTCATCGGACGTTTATAGGGCAGCGACGGGATTCTCCCGCTGTCGAAGACCTGTTTGCAGATCCACGGCGTTTTGTAGCCCGCGTCGGCGGTGATGTCCTGCACTTCAGGATAATGCTCGATCAGGCGTTCATAGACCGTGTCAAAGGCGACGCTGTCGTGGACATTGCCGGGCGTGATCTCTGTTTCCAGCACATAGCCGCGCCGGTCGCAGACCGTATGCGCCTCGTAGGCGAAGCATTTCCTGTGCTCGCCCTTCTGAAACACGCCGCTGTCCGGGTCGGTCGTCGATTTCGTCACCGTCTTCTGCTTTGCCGGGGCGGACAGCGTACCGGCGTCGTCATCCTTCTTTTTCAGGGGCTTTTTCCCGTGTGCCAATCGATCCGCTTCGATCTCCGCGTCCAGCTGCTCCTGATACCGCTTCGCCGCCACGGGTATCTCCTTCTTCACGCGCTTCTTCAGGCTTGCGTTCGCCTTGATGTGCGTTCCGTCCACAAACACCACCTCCGGCGACAGATATCCCGCCCGGGCCACTTCCTCCAGTATCCAGCGGAACACGCCCTCGATCACGTCTGCCGTAAAGCGATGGCAGAACGCATAGCTGATCGTCGCAAAGTGCGGAAGACTCTGCGACATCGTATAGCCCAGAAACCAGCGATACGCCGCGTTCACTTCTGCATCCCGCATGGTCTGCCGCAGCGAATGGATCCCGAACAGATGCTGGATCAGCACCAGCTTAAACAGCACCACCGGATCGCAGCTTGGCCGGCCGTTGTTCTCACAGTACAAATCCTCGACCAGCTCATATATGTATGAAAAATCCACCGCCGCGTCGATCTTCCGCAAAAGATGCTCCTGCGGTACCAGCATATCCGTGCACAGCATTTCGATTGCCTGCCGCTGTTCTGTTTCCTTCTTCAGCATTTCCATCACCGTCTCTATTATATCAAAAAAGGCCGCTCTTTGCGTCCTTTTTTGACAGGCTGAAGGCAGCCGCTCGCGTGCGGCTGCCTTTTTTGGAAAAAACTGTATCCTTGTAATGTGATGTCTGTGCCTATCCAAGAAGCGATTCCCGATTCCATTCGTTTCGTTTGGGCTGACGCATCGCCTTGTTATGCCCTTTGCGCACTGTCCTTCCCCTGTAGAACCGGCTTTTCTCCCCGTAAAAGCGACCATAAAAAACCGCCGGACGGCAAGATGCCTCCAGCGGTTTGGAACGATTTCATCAAGTGATGGACTGCATGCACAGGCAGCGCAGACTTTGCGCCGCTTGCATTTGCCGGCGCCATGCAAAGTTTAGCCTTCCGAACTCTCCTCGCCTGTTCCGGGATCTGGTGTCGGTTCCGGTTCCGGCGTCGGTTCCGGCTCTGGTGTCGGCTCCGGTTCCGGCGTCGGCTCCGGCTCCGGCGTCGGTTTTGGCGTCGGTTTTGGCGTGTTCTCCGGTTTCGGTGTCGGCTTGGGCTTCGGTGTCGGCGTTGCTTCCGGCTTATCCGGGCCTACAAGATAGATCGGCGCCACCTCACTGTAATGGGAGGTCGGCAGATCTTCCGTCTTGATCAGCTCGCCGTCCTTGTACCAGTACCGCCACGCAGCAGCGTTGTATCCGGAATAACCGGTGCGCTTCAGGACCCGTTCTCCGGGCTCCAGAGAGTCGTCCTTCTTTTCGATGGCCTCCGGCATTGCGATATATCCGGTGAATTCTCCGTAAGTTTTGATTTCATCATATTCATCGGAAATATATCCGTACATGGACATGGTAAGGGTCATGCCATCCATATAAGAAACGATATAGATCGGATATTCGGTGGTGTTCCGCATCTGGACATCCAGGTACGGATAATCTACCGTCGCGTCCAATCCGGGTTCGCAGTAACTTGACGGCTGCATATGGCAGGCCCGCTCAACCACTTCCAGATTGGAATACAATCCGCAGTTGTACAGAACCGTTGCCGCCTGGCAAATACCGCCGCCGTACATCGGTACAAGTTCGCCGTTCATCCAGCCGCCGGACTGAACCCAGCCGCCGTCAGGAACGGTGCTGTCTCCGACCATTCCATGGAAGGAGATGATTTCGCCGGCCGGAATGACATGCTGGTTCATTTTCTGCATGGCAAGCCGCATGTTGTGCTCGGAATTGGAGTTATTTGTGCAGACATTGCTGTAGGTACCAATGAGACCCATCTTTTTGGAAAGGTCACTCTGCGAGGTTTTAAAATCCACTTCTTTTACCGTTGCGGTAACCGTGCCGGATTTTTTCTCTTTTAAAATGGTTTCAATTTCTTCGGAAAGCTTCTTTTGATCAACCTTCCGGCCTTTTTCCCCGTCTTTGTAGGAAAATTCCAGGGTGTCAAAATCGAAATCCACAACGGTGGGCTCAACTGCCTTTTTATCGATTTCTTTTGCAAAGGCGATGATCTTTTTCGTGACGCCATCCATAGAGAAACTGGCCACTAGCTCAAGCGGTTCACTGGAAATGCTGCTGCCGGAAGCTTCCGCCTCGCTGCGCTTTTTGGCCTCTTCCAAAACGGCATCTGTATTGAATGTAAGCGCCAAATCTGCCGAAGTAATCGAGAAACTGGCTTTCTTATAGGAAACGTCGACCTTGTATTCGCCGGCAAGCGCTGCTTCTTTTTCTGTCAGCGCAGTCCGTGCCTCTTCTTCTGTCCTCCCGTCAAGTTTTACGCCTGAGACCGAAATGCCTTTTCCAAACGTAAAGCCGGCATCAGAGGAACTGGAGGCCGGATCCTGACCGGGCGATTTTAAAAGCGACGAACCGAGCAGAACCCCTACTGCAATCAGCGCAACCACAAGACATGCGACTGCAGAGATAATCAACGTTTTCTTTTTTCCGCCGTTTCCGGAAGCATCGGAAGAATAAGAAGAAATATCGGTCTGTGCCGAGGTAGGAATCGGCGCCTTTTCCGGTTCTGCAGATTGCGGGGCAACCGGAACGGCACGGCTCGGCGCAGGCGCGACGGCAACCGCTTTTTTCTGTTCGTCGGGCTTTGAAAAGCTGCTGATATCCCGGGAAGAATCTTCCGGTTTCGGAGCGGAAGCCGGAACAGCAGGCGCTTCCGCCTTTTTGATCTCTACAGGCTTTTTATCAGGTGCTGTACAAACCGGATCCGCTGCGCCCGCAGAAAGTCCTTTTTGGGGATTCGGCGTCTGCTTGGACATAGGGGGTCCGGGGGTATGATTTGTCTCGTTTGACACGACGGCAACTCCTTTCGAAAGGATATCGATTCTACTTCATCATACAGCCTATTGAAAAAAAAGTAAAGTTACAGGTTTATAACCTTTTCCTTACAATTTTTGGCTTTTGGAAAACAGGAAAACTTTTCAAAATTGGATTGTCCGGTGGATTCTGCGAGGAGTTTATGCTATAATAACCTCAAACCAGCGAACACCTTACCGGACTGGTCGTTTGGCGCTCCTGAAAAGCGCGTTTTGGAAAGCGTTCCTTTATTTATTACGTAAATAAACCATGTTACCAAAACCACTGTAAAACTTCATACGGAAGTTTCTAGAAAAAAGATTGGGAAGGTTGTATGAATGTGCGAATTTTGATTTTGGCAGCGTCTACAGGCGGCGGACATATGAAAGCGTCCCGCGCAATTGAAGCAGATATCCGGCAAAACATGCCGGATGCGGAGATCGAAATTTTGGATACACTCAAATGTATTCATACGCTGCTGGACAAGACGGTATGCGACGGATACAAATTTTTGGCGAAGAATTCTCCCCGTGTATACGGCAAGCTCTATCAGAAGACCAACGAGGACAATAGGTTGTCCGGCGTGGTACCGAAACTCAACGGCCTGTTTGCACAGAAGCTGTTGCCCTCTATTGCGTCGTACGCGCCGGATCTGGTGATTGCAACCCATCCGTTTGCGGTTGAAATGGTATCTGCGCTGAAAGGAGAGGGCAAGCTGCAGGTGCCGCTGCTCTGTGTAATTACGGATTACGGCATGCACAAAGCGTGGATTGCGGAGCATGTCGACGCCTATGTCGTTTCCGACGAAGGTATGGTACAGGAAATGGCCGAAGCCGGTGTTCCGCGAGAAAAGGTCTATGCGTTCGGGATTCCGGTGCAGGACATCTTTTTCAAAAAGCAGGACAAAGAACAGCTCCTACGTGGAATGGGCCTTTCCGAAACTATTCCGACCATTCTCATTATGGCGGGAAGCTTCGGCGTATCCAATATTGTCGAAATTTATAAGGCGCTGCTGCAAATCGAAACGCCGCTGCAAATCATCTTGATTACCGGGCGGAACCGCAGAATGTACGACGTCTTTGCGCGTCTGATTCCGGAAAGCCCCAAAAGTACAAAGCTTCTGTTTTATACCAATGAAGTCGCAAAGTACATGCATGTCGCGGATTTACTGATTACAAAGCCGGGCGGACTGACCATTTCCGAAGCGCTTGCATGTTCGCTTCCGCTGGTTGTATTCGATGCAATCCCCGGACAGGAAGAAGACAACGCGGAGTTTTTGATGGCGCATAATATGGGACTGCGCATCAAAAGCGGAGAGGACTGCGCACAGACGGTGCAAAAGCTATTGGAGGACCGGAAACGCCTGGAAACCATGCGGAAATCCTGCAGTGCATTTGATAAATCGGAGTCCGGAGAACATATTTTCCAGCTCGTACAGACTCTTTTAGAAAAGAAAGAGCCGGCAACCTGCTAAATGGTTACCGGCAGTTGGGACATTTTCCGTAAATTGTGAGGCTGTGACCGTCAATCTCAAATCCGGTGTCACGCTCCAGACGGCGCTCAAGGCCTGCCAAAGGACAGACATCCAGTTTGATCTTTTTATGGCAAATCGTGCAGACCAGGTAGTGGCTGTGCTTTTCTGCGGGGGAAAAGCGTTGGACGCCGTCCGGGAACGCCTCTTTTTCGGCGATACCAAGCGCAGTGAATCGCTCGAGATTCCGGTAGACGGTAGAGATTGCCAGAGCCGGAAAATCGGCTTTTAGCTGTTCAAAGAGCTCCTCTGCAGAAACGGGTTCCGCCGAAGCGTCCAGCAGGGACAAAATGGCCGCCCGCTGTTTGGTGTTTTTTAAGCCGTCCAAGGGATTGTCCCTCCTTTTTGGTCATACGCAGTGAAACCCGACAGAGAATTTGGCCTTCCATACTTCTATATTAACGGAATTTTCTGAAATTTGCAATGGATAAAGGATGCGGGTGCGATTGAATACGGTATATCTCGATAACAGTGCGACAACAAAGGTTTGCGAAGAGGCGGTACGCGCCGTGGTGGAGATCATGACAGAAACGTACGGAAATCCGTCGTCTCTGCATTCTATGGGGTTTGCTGCGGAGATGAAGCTCCGGGAAGCACGGGAGACCGTTGCAGGGATGCTGTCTGCGAAACCGGAGGAAATTCTGTTCACATCCGGTGGGACAGAATCCAATAACCTGGCGCTGTTCAGCGCGGCGCAGGCGGGTGTCCGGCACGGCAAGCATATTGTCACCACCGCAATCGAACACCCCTCGGTACTGCGGGTAATGCAGCAGCTGGAGCAGCAGGGGTTTTCCGTGACCTATCTTGCACCGGATAAAACCGGAAACCTGCCGCCGGAAGCGGTGCGAAATGCCATCCATCCGGATACCATCCTAGTAAGTATGATGGCGGTAAACAACGAAACCGGTGCACGGATGCCCATTGATGCCGCAGCAGAAGCGATTCGTGAATCCGGTTCGCGTACGCTGCTGCATGTGGACGCGGTGCAGGCGTTTGGAAAAATTCCGCTTTGTCCGCAGCGGCAGCGGATTGATCTGATGAGTATGAGCGCGCACAAGCTGCACGGTCCGAAAGGCGCCGGTGCGCTCTATTGTGCAAAAAAAGTCCGGCTGCAGCCGAGAGTATTCGGCGGCGGGCAGGAACGCGGACTGCGTTCCGGAACAGAAGCCATGCCGGCCATTGCGGGTTTTGCAGCCGCAATTCGGGCGCTGCCGGAACTGCGGAAAATCGAGGAACAGATCGCAATCCTAAATGCAGCCTGCCGAACGGGTCTGCGCGGAATTTCGGATGTATGCATCCAGTCTCCGGAGGACGCTCTGCCCTATGTGCTGAACTTTTCTGTACCGGGGATCCGGTCGGAAGTGCTGCTGCACTTCCTTTCTGTAAAGGGCGTTTTTGTTTCGTCAGGATCTGCCTGTGCAGGAAAAGAAAAAAGCCATGTGCTCCGCGCGATGGGGCTGCCGGAGGAACAGATTGACTCCTCGCTCCGGGTCAGTTTTTCGCGCGAGAATACGATAGAAGATGTTGAAGCCCTTCTCGCCGGAGTCCGTGAAGGTGCCAAAACACTCATGAGAACGCGAACAGCAAGAGGTGGACGATGAAAGAAGTTCTTTTAATTAAACTGGGAGAAATGGTGCTTAAGGGGCAAAACCGCCGGGTATTTGATCAGGCGCTGCTGAAAAACATCAAGCAGGCGCTGCGCGGAACCGGTGCTTTCGACGTGCGGTATGCACAGTCGACGGTCTATGTGATTCCGGAAGACGCGGAAAGCGATATGGATCTTGCAGAGGAACGCATCGGCAAAGTCTTCGGTGTAATTTCGTATGTGCGCGCCTGCACGGCGGAAAAAACCGTGGAGGGCATCCAGAAAGCCGCCGCAGAATATTTGCGGGCAGAATTGGAAACGGTAAAAACATTTAAAGTAGAAAGCAAGCGCGCAGATAAGCAGTTCCCGCTGACCTCGCCGGAATTATCCTGTGAAGTCGGGGGATATTTACTCGAACATTACCCGCATCTGACCGTGGATGTACATCATCCCGACCTTGTTGTGCGTGCGGAAGTACGCGACTTTGCGGCTTATGTGCACGGAACGCCGAAGCCGGGCGCAGGTGGATTCCCGATCGGGACCGGCGGCAAAGCGGCAATTCTCATCAGCGGCGGAATCGACAGCCCGGTTGCCGCGTGGATGATGGCGCGGCGCGGCGTTGAATTGACGGCCGTCCACTTTGCAAGCCCTCCGTATACCAGCGAACGTGCCGAACAAAAAGTGGTGGAGCTTTTGCGGCGCGTCAGTGAATACGGCGGCCATATGGTGATGCAAACAGTCGGATTTACGCATGTACAGGAGGAGATTCTGCAGAAATGCCCGGAAGAGCTCTTTACCGTAATCATGCGGCGCTTTATGGTTCGGGTGGCACAGGCCATTGCCCGGCGTGAGGACTGCGGCGCACTGATTACTGGGGAAAGTCTCGGGCAGGTTGCAAGCCAGACCATGCAGGCCATTGCCTGTACAGATGCGGTGGCGACACTTCCGGTGTTCCGTCCGCTTATCGGGACGGACAAGGCGGAAATTGTCGCGCTGTCCCGCAAAATCGGGACGTATGAAATTTCCATTGAACCTTACGAAGACTGCTGTACCGTATTTACCCCGCGCCATCCGCGGACGCGCCCGCCCCTCTCTATCATCGAAAAAGCAGAGTCCGCACTGGACGTAGAAGGCCTCGTGCAGGAATGTCTCGAAAACATTAAATATACGAAAATCAGACGGGCGCAGTAAGCGCCCGTTTGCCGAAAGGAAGCGTTTTTTATGAATGCAGAAATTATTGCGGTCGGAACAGAGCTTCTGCTTGGCCACACGATCAACACGGACGCCGCGTATGTTGCGCGGGAGCTCTCCGACATTGGGGTAAACCTGTTGTTTTCCAGCACGGTTGGAGACAACCCCGAGCGGCTGCATGCAGCGGTAAAACAGGCGCTCTCCCGCAGCGATCTTCTGGTTACAACAGGCGGGCTTGGACCAACGGAAGATGACCTGACGAAACAGACGGTTGCACAGGCCGCCGGAAAAAAACTGGTTCTGCATGAAGAAATTCTGAAAGAAATCGAAGCGTTTTTTAAAAATCGCCCGGGCGCCTGCGGGGAAAACCAGAAAAGGCAGGCCTGGCTGCCGGAGGGCAGCACCGTTCTTGCCAATGTCATCGGAACGGCGCCGGGCTGTGCATTTGAAACCGATGCCGGAAAAATTGTGATTATGCTGCCCGGTCCGCCGTCGGAATTGATCCCGATGCTGCACCATGAAGCGGTTCCGTATCTGATGAAGCGGGAACATGCCTCGATTGTCTCAAAAAATGTCCACGTGTTCGGCAAAGGTGAAGGTCAGGTTGCCGAAATGATTGACGACCTGGTACAGGGTGCAAACCCGACAGCCGCGACGTATGCCAAGGATGGCGAAATGTTTGTCCGGGTCACGGCGCGCGCCGAAACGCCGGAAGAGGCTGAGCAGATGTGCGCGCCTTTGGTACAGGAAATCTGTTCGCGAATCGGCGACTGCGTTTACGGCGTCGACGCCGAATCGCTGGAGGAACTGGTTGTCAAAGAACTGTCTGCCCGCGGTATGACCATCGCAACGGCGGAATCCTGCACAGGCGGGTTTCTTGCAAAACGGCTGACGGATATCCCAGGGGCCTCTGCGGTGATCGGAACCGGCGTTGTGACCTATGCCAATGCGGCAAAAGAGAAGCTGATCGGCGTCCCGCATGCGGTTTTGGAGACATACGGCGCCGTGAGCAGCGAGACAGCGCGCGCAATGGCAGAAGGTGTCCGCCGCCTTGCCGGGAGTGATCTTGGTGTAGGAATTACCGGAATTGCCGGTCCGGATGGCGGCACGGCGGAGAAAAAAGTCGGTCTTGTTTATCTTGCGCTGAGTGACGGAAAAACTGTGCTGGTGCATAAAATTCCGGGTGCGAACCGGAATCGGACGCGGGATTGGATCCGCTATACGGCGGCGTCCCGCGCGCTGGATATGGTACGCCGGTATTTGGAAGGAATCTCTCTGACTGAGGGCAGTCCGGAAGATGGCACCGGACTGTTTCCGGTAGAATGAGCGCTGCATTTCTTCCCATTACGCGGGAAGAGATGGAGGCGCGCGGTTGGGAACAACCGGATTTCGTTTTCGTAACAGGCGACGCCTACGTCGATCACCCGACCTTTGGCCCGGCAATCCTTTCCCGTCTTTTGGAGCATTACGGCTACAAGGTGGCCATTCTGGCCCAGCCGGATTGGAGAAAGGATACGGATTTTGCCCGGTTTGGAAGACCCGCGCTCGGCTTTTTGGTCAGCGCGGGCAATCTCGATTCCATGGTTGCACATTATACGGTGGCCAAAAGGCGCCGGGGAGAAGATGCCTATTCCCCCGGAAGAGTCATGGGAAAACGTCCGGATCGTGCGGTGACCGTTTATACGCGAAAGCTCAAAGTGCTCTATCCGGACTGTCCGGTAGTTATTGGCGGAATGGAGGCCTCCCTGCGCCGGTTTGCCCACTACGATTATTGGGATGACACCGTGCATCCGTCGGTGCTTGTGGAATCCGGCGCGGATCTGCTCTCTTACGGGATGGGAGAAAAACAAACCCTGGAGATTGCAGAGCGCCTTTTGCGCGGAGAGGATGTTTCCCAACTGCGGAATATCCGGGGAACCTGCTATTTGGTTCCGGCCGCCGAGTACCGGCCGGGTCCGGCGGTGGAATGTCCCAGTTTTGAGGAGGTCCGCACAGACAAGCGGGCTTATGCAATTTCCTGCCGGAAGCAGCAGGATGAACAGGATGCCGTCCGCGGAAAGCGGGTCATCCAAAAGCACGGCAAATGGATTCTGGTACAAAATCCGCCGATGCCGCCGCTTCAGCAGCAGGAACTGGACACCGTTTATGAGCTGCCCTACCAGAGGACATACCATCCTTCCTATGAAGCAATGGGTGGCGTGCCTGCGATTGAAGAGGTCGAATTTTCTATCACGCAGAATCGCGGATGCTTCGGCGCCTGCAATTTCTGTTCCCTTGCATTTCACCAGGGTCGCGCGGTGACAGCTCGGAGCGAGGCTTCGATTCTCCGTGAGGCAAAACTGTTGACGGAAAGTCCGCATTTTAAGGGGTATATCCACGACGTCGGCGGGCCTTCGGCAAATTTTCGGCACCCCTCCTGTAAAAAGCAGGAAACCCAGGGACTTTGTGCCGGAAAAAAATGTCTTGCACCCAAACCTTGTCCGGCACTGCAGGCGGATCACCGGGAGTATCTCGCGATTCTCCGGAAGCTCCGCGCACTGCCGAAAATCAAGCGCGTCTTTATCCGGTCTGGAATCCGGTATGATTATCTGATGGAAGATCCGGATGAGAGCTTTTTCCGCGAGTTGGTGCAGCACCATATCAGCGGACAGCTGAAGGTCGCCCCCGAGCATTGCGCCGCTTCCGTCTTAGATAAAATGGGAAAACCGCACATTGAGGCCTATCTTCGGTTCCAAAAACGCTTTTTTGAGCTGACCAAATCTGCGGGAAAGGAACAATATTTGGTGCCGTATTTGATGTCCTCGCACCCGGGAAGTACGCTTCGGGATGCAGTGGAGGTTGCGCTGTTTATCAAAAAGAACCGTCTCCGACCGGAGCAGGTGCAGGATTTTTACCCGACACCCGGGACGGTTTCGACCTGTATGTTTTATACAGGACTGGATCCGTATACGCTTGAGCCGGTCTATATTCCGCGGGATCCGAAGGAAAAGGCCATGCAGCGGGCGCTGCTGCAGTATTTTGTGCCGAAAAACCGACCGCTTGTCGCACAGGCGCTGAAAGCGGCGGGACGGACCGATTTGATCGGAACGGGAGAACACTGTCTGATCCGTCCGCTTCCCGGAGAAAAGCCGGCTGAGAAACCCGGCGAGAAGCGGCACAGTCAGCCGAGTAAAAAGAAAAAGACGATCCGGAATGTCCGGAAATCGCCCAAAAAGAAAGCATAAAAAGGCAGCAGCCGCTCAAACTCCACAGCCGTATTAAGAAAGTAATTTTAAAATAATATGAATATGGCAAAAATCAAAATAGGTGCTGTCAAGGATTATGTGAAAAAAGGTTTGCAGACACCGATGGAAAAGCTCGAACTTTCCCTCACCGTATAAAAAGCGGCCAGTAGCGCTTGGCTGCTTGGACTGTTTCCCAGCGAACAGACAAAGAAAAAAGCACCCAGTCGCAGAATAGCGGCGAATTACACGGCCTTGCTCCGGATTTCAAACGGAGTGTGGCCGTTCTTCAGGTTGATCCGCTCATAGTTGTAGAATCGCACATACTCCGCCACCGCCTGTTCGACTTCGGCCCGGCACGAAAATTTTCTCCGATACAGGCACTCTGTTTTCAGTGTCCCGAAAAAATTTTCCATTGCCGCATTGTCATAAGGGCATTCGGGGCTGGACATCGACGGCTGAATGTGGGATTTTTGGCTTAGGTCAAAGTATGCTTGGTCTGTATATTGAAATCTTGGTCGCTGTGGAGGATTCGTCCATCAGCGGCCTTCTCTTTTTTACAGGCATCCCGAACGGTATCCGTCACCAGCGAAGCGGTCATATCGCCGCCGATCCGGTGAGCCAGCACCATTTTTCCGCACAGATCCAGTACGGCACACAGATACACCATTCCCTTAGCTGTGGGAATATAGGTGATATCGGTTGCCCAAAAACGATTGGGGAATGGTTGGGCAAACG
>NZ_JACRSN010000019.1 GCF_014384705.1 Yeguia hominis
AAATGCCCCTGTGCGCCCTTCTGCGCCGGTTTCTGTTCCATAGGGGTTGTTTCCCCGCTGTGCCGAAACGCCGCCGGTTTGCCCGTCCTGGACGGCAAAATTGCCTATTTCTCCGTAGCCTTGCGCTTGCGCTCCTGCTCCGCTGCGAATTTGGCCCACATTTCCCGATTCTTGCGCTTCTTCTCTTCCGGTATTAGATCCGGGAGTTTCACTCCGGAATAGCCCTCGACCAGTTGTTTCATCCGTTTCTGCATAGCCTCTTTCTCTGCTTTGTCCATTGTTTGCACGCACCTTTCCGTCTTGTAAAAACATGTCATGCAGCATACTCCACGATTCTGTAATTGCGTTCGAATCATAGAACATGGATGCAAAATCTTCACTTAATGAACCATCATTTGCTTTCAGGTCCCCACTGACATATCCTGTGAACTCTTCAAAAAACTTCCTGTAATCTTTTGTAATATCGAGTTCGCCATTAAAATATGCATCGCTAATTTTATCCGCAATATCCTGAAACGCTTCACTCTGAAAATTGATGTTTCCGCTCTCCGCAATGCTGTCATAGAACGCCTGGGACTCTGCGGCGTGGCGCTCTTTGCCGACATGGTACATTTCATGCCCGACAATCTGACCGGTCGAGAGCGTGCTGTCTGCGTCGTTCCGGACAAGAATGCTGCCGTCCTTCAGCGTAGAGGCCTGTCCTCTCTGCGTCACAACACGTCCGTTCCGCTCGCTCTCTGCCGCCCCGTCCGTGATCGTGCTTGCAATCCCCAACTCGTCAAAGCCCGACTTGATCTCCTGCGACCGCGGCGTATATGCTTCCGGCGCCGTCTCCGTATACCGATATGTAGCGTCCCCGACCGTCCGCTCCTGCGGGCCGGGCGCAGTGCGCCCCTCTGTCTCTATCATATTCCCGTTTCCGGGATTTGTAAAGGGTTCATTTTGGCTGCGCAAATTTCCAATTCCGCCAGAGACCGTACCGCCGACGCCGCCCATCAGTCCGCCGCCAAGCGCGGCAAGCCCGACGTTCTGCGCAAATGTTTTCGTCGCCTGCTCTTCCGCCTGCTGCCGCGTCAGCCCCTGCGCAATTCCCTGTCGGACTTCAAGCTGATAATTAGAAAGCTCTCCCAGCACCGCCGTGTCGGAGATAAAGTTTGCCACTTCGGTGAGCGCCTCTTCACTTCCTTCAATTCCGGCCTGCTTTAGTCCGGTCAAAAGCAGAGACCGGCGCGCACCGGGGGTTGCTGCACCGAACAGGTTGTCCAGTCCGATTTTTTCAAACGCCGCCTCGGCAACACCCGCGAGCCCGCCCGCAACAAGCGCCTGATCCGTGTCTCCGCCCCGCTGCAGCACGTCGTATGAAGTGTCCGAAGCAGCCGAAAGTCCGATTACCGCAAGTCCGCCCGGGCCGAACGCCGCAGCAGATCCCACGGAATCTACAAACGACATTCCGGTGTCATAGAGGAACGAAAGCGCTTCCCCTCCAAACCCGCCGACACTGTTCTGAATCCCTTCCCCGGTTGTGCCGCGGATTGCCTGGTTCATCACAGTTGCGTCGAAATAGGGGCTGTATGGGTCGGCATCTTCTCCGGATAGCGTTTGACGCAGAACATACCCCATTGCTTTGCCTTTATTCACGCTATTCAGCACGGAATAGGCATTTGACAAAATTGCCGTCCCCGTGTTTTTGGAAGCAAATCCCGCCGTTCCTTCCGCCAGATTTTCGGAATATCGCTTGTTTAAAAGAGGCATCAGCTTTTGCAAATACTCTTTTGCTGCCGTTTGATCCTCCGGCTGATACAGATAGTTGTAAATCTGCACCTCTTCCGGTGTCATTTCTGCAATCGGCGCATCTTCTTCCCGCCTGCCGGCAAGTCCGAGTTCTACCATTTGTCTGGCTTCTCCAAGATCATTGACCAAATCATATTGAAAATCATCGCCGGAGTTGTACATATGGCTGCCGGACTGCGTTTCTTTGCTTGCGTAGCCCTCGTTTACGCTGGACTTTTCCGCAAAATCCGCATTGCGCCGAAGATCTTCATACGGCTGCAGCTCTTCCTGCAGCTTCCGCAGACGTTCCTGCTCCTTTTGGTAAACCCCTGCGTCCGTCGAAGCAGAAGAGAACGTTTCATCCGCCTCATGATCCCGGGTATAGGCCTCATAAACGCGTTTTTGCAGGGTTTCCAGCTGCCCGCTGAACAGTTCCGGGTTTTCCGCATTGAGCAAGACGCCGTACTTTTTGGCATAGGTTTCCAGCTCCGGAAGGGACTGCTCCCGGAATTCCCGGCTAAGCGCAATCTGGTCTCCGGAATAGTCCCAATAAGGCAAGCTTGTCAGCGCGCGAATGCGTTCATATTCCTTCCATGTGTTCCCGGCGTTTTCCCGCGCAGACTCCGCCTGTTTCTGCAAAGTGTCCGAATTGCCCGTCCGCACCTGTTCTCCGTAAACCGTCTGATAGGCTTTTCGCAGGTCATCCTCCGTAATGCCGTAGCGCTCTTTGTATTTCTCGCTGCGTCTGCCCTTGTCCTGCACCATCTGATACAGCGTGTCAAGTCCCGGATTGTCCTGCAACAGCCGCTGAATCCGCATCGCCTGTTCCTGCGCTTCACCCTCAACCTTCTGATACACATCCGGCATCTGTTTCTCCGGCTGAAACTGCTGCGGAAACGCCCCGCGCGCCTGATTTTCTTTCTTGCCGGCGGCGCTGTTCTTTTTTTTGTCCAGCCCATCCAGAAGGGACGAAAGATTGCTTTCCAGCTCCGAGAGCGCGCTGCTTCCATAATACGCCTTGTATGCTTTGTAATTCGACTGGATATCATCGAGAAGCCCCGTAATTTCTTTTCGCTGCTCGGAAACCGCCGTGGTGTATTTGTTGTTTCGTCCGGAAGTCGCCCCGGGAGAAGGATTTGCCCGATAGCGGTCGATCTCTTTCTGCCGTTCGATCACAGAGGAAACCCGTTCGAGTCTGCGGTTTTTCCGCCAGTCGCCAAGCTCCGCGTCGTGTGCCGCCTGCGCAATGGTATGAGAATTGAGCTTTCCGGAACTTCCGCCGGAAGAATAATATTCTTCCTCCTGACGGTCTATCTGGTCCAGTTCGTTTTGAATCAAAGCCTCTGCCATTGATTTGGAAATTACTTTTTCTCGTTTGTAGATCGCTGCCATACACTTGCCCCTTTCCTCATCCAAGACCGATCTCTTTCAGGATCTGTGCGCCCTGTGCCGGTGAAAGCATTCCTTCTGACACCTTCTGGCTCACATAATTGCTTGCAGCCTTTTTCCCGTTTCTGTTCATGAGCGTAATCGCCCGGTTTTTATAGAGCGGACGATAGCCGTTCGCATCGTATTCGTCAAACCCAGCCTCCTTCTTGTTGATATTGTTATCAGAAGGATGCCACTCGCTCCCACCGCGCGACGACCCTCCGCTCGACGACCCTCCGCCCGACGAACGTCCGCCGCCTCCGCCGCCGGACCCCGAAGCTGCCGCCTGTGCCTTCTGCCATTCCCACTGCTCTCTTGCAAAGTCCTGCTCCGCCTGCCAGTTGGCCTGATCCTGCGCGTCCTTCTGCTTGCCGTAATAATAGTCCCGGTCAGCCTGCCACGCAGAGAGATTGTTTAAATACCGCTCATATTCCTGCTGGGACATGTCGTTGTATTTCGTGTAGTAATAGGTCAGGTCGTTGTAATAGTCGGAAACCTTGTCGCGATACCGCCCGTAGTCGCTCTCATCCAGGCCCTGCAGCAGCCCCGCCTTGTTGTAAAGATCCTCGCCCTCTGTGCGATAGCGGTCATAGGCTGCGCTGTACAGCTCCGGAATTACGTTGTTCAGTTCGCCAAGATAATTCTGGTACGCCTGGTTTCCCGCCGTCGTCGCATAGGACGAGCCGTACCCGCCGGTCAGGGAAGCCGCCTCGCCCATCGTGTCGATCATGGCTTGCTGGCCGAGTTTGGTATACTGATCTTTGTATTGTTGGTAAAGTGGATCCGCATTGAAATCATAGGTAAAATCTTTTCGATTCAGAATATTGTCCAGAATCTCGTCAATCTGATCCGCATAGGCGCTTTTGTATGCGCCGGGCTTCTTCTTTTCATAGCCTGTAAGCGTCTTTTTTACCGAAGTAAGCGTTTTCGACGGCCGATAGGCGTTCGGTTTTTTTGCCTCTACCTTTTGCAGCGGCGTCAGGGACTGCTTTTTTGCAGCAGAAGTCGAGTTCCCGGTGCTTTTGCTGCTGCTTGTCCCGGGAATCTTCAGGGTATTGCCGGCATAAATCAGATTGGGATTTGAAATGTTGTTTTCTTTTGCAAGCGCGCTGACGGTTGTCCCGTATTTCTGCGCAATGCCGTACAGCGTATCGCCGTTTCGAATCTTATACGTTGCCATGTTCACTGCCTCCTAACAAAATTTGAAGTTCCCGCGCCCGGGCCTGTTTCTGTTTTGCCTCCTGGTCAAGCGCCGCAATATCCTGGTCAAAGGCTTCCCCCAGCCGCAAGCTGCGCTGATACTGCATACATTGGTTGTCATACCAGGAAAACCAGCTGCTGATTTCCTGCCACTCGATCGCGGCGTTCTCTTTTTGCAGCGCCCGCGCACACCGGTCTGCATCCGCGATAAGCTGCCCGTCCTGATACCGGTAATTGGAACACGATATCGCAAAATCTTCCGGCACAGGCCCGGTATATTCCACGCCCGGCGCCGCCTCATAGTCCAGGCAATATTCCGTGTAGCCGGTCACATATCCCTCTGTGTCCAGTTTCAGTTTCATCTTTGCACGCCCCCTTATACGTCGCTTTCTGCGCCCAGCAGTCCCCAGATCTTCGTGACCGCCTTCGCAGCGTTGACGCCGCCGATGGTTTTGCTCGACGCGCTCACATAGAAGTTTCCCGCGTTGCCATAGGTAACATTGTCTCCGGAAAGCGTCAAACCGAAGGTCACGACCCAGGGGTTTGTGCTCGAAAAATACCCGCCGACACCGCGGATATTGTCCCCCTTCCGCAGGCCCAGCACCGGTGAATTGTCGTCGAGATAGAGCAGGAAAATGTGATATCTGGAGATTCCGGGAACCGCTGTCGCGCCGCTGCTGCTGCCGATCGTTCCGGAAAACAACAGCTCAAACACGAAGCTGTAATCGAGTACTTTTCGCCGCGCATCATTCCGGCAGACCATTGCATATCCGCCGGTTTTGGTGCTAAGATACACGTTTCCCTGTGTTTCTCCGACGGCCTCGCCGATCCAGATGTTGTTGGAAGCATTGCGGGCAATCAGATTCGCATCCGTTCCGCCGGAAAGCAGACTGCGCACGCCGGCATTGTTCGGAAGATTCAGGTTTCCGCCCGCAGAAATCGCGTCCCGGAACCGCGCCGGCCACTTCACGTCCAGAAGATTGTCCTGCTCCGCATATTTGCCGATCCCGATTCCGAGTCCGGACGGGCGAATATTGAGAATTGCCTCTGACGTCGGAACGGTTCCCTTGTAAACGTCCGACTGCGAGAGCGCATCCGTTACGGTGATCTGCACCTCATAGGAATTGGCAATGCTGATAGCTCCATCCCCAAAGACGAGATCCTGTCCGCTGACAAGCGCCTGCGGCACCGTGTTCCAGCTGCTGCTCCCCGCCACCCGATACTGTACCCTGCTTGCCGTCAGACTGTTTTTTCCTGACAAGCTGGTATACCCGAAGATCGCCCGCACCCGGATATATGTGCCGACCGGACTGTCGCCGCCGAGCGTTCCGTCCTCTGCCGGTGCAAGGCAGCGCTGCATATCCACGCTGCTGATGACCGGCGGCTTGTATGCCGCAACCGTGATTTTCTGCGTCTTTTTGGTTTGGTAGCCCCTTGCGTTTTTAACAACCGCCGTTAGCGTCACAGTGCCCGCATTCGGCAGAAGGCCGGAGGTAAACAGAACGCTTTTGGATGATGTGCGTCCGTCTGTAATGGAGTAGGTCAGCGGAAGGCTGCCGTTTGCATCTGCAGCGCCCGTAATCGCAACGCTGACCTTTGACAGCGACTGCACATAGATGCCCCAGCTGTCCGGGACAATATCGCCGCTATGGATCGGGGAACTTAGCGTAAACGTCGGGCAAAAGGCGGCGCTGTTCGGAACCGCAAGGGTAATGGTTTTGGTTTTACTTCCGATTTCGGTGCTGCCGGAGTAGGTTTTGAGCGTCAGGGTGCAGGAAATGCGCGTTTTGGCAATGTTCGCGCTGCTGCCTGCAATGGATGCCGGCGGCGTCCACGAAACGCTGGTTCCGCTCGTTTTGGTCACAATCGTACCGGATGCACCGGCGCTGTAGGTGATTGTATGGGTAAAGGAACTCGATGCCCTCGCGATCTTGAGCGTCTGTTTGATGCCGATCGTTCCATTGGAAGCGGTCAGCGTCGAAGCGCGCGGAATGGTGGTGAGCTTTGCCGTTCCGCTCTGCGTCGAAAGCGTGAACATGTGCTCGCCGCTGACCTTTATGGTGACGCTTTTAGAGCCGTCCGCGCTGTGCGCAACCGTAACCGTATGCTCGACGCACAAGGTGTTGGAATCATAGGTAAACGAAAACGAACCGCTGTTTGTTTTGGACGATCCGTTGATCGTGATCGTAAAAGATCCCTGTCCCCAGGTCTCATAGCCGGTGTTCGTCCGGCTCAACCGCAGCTTTGCCGTAACCTTTGAGGTGTTGTCCGCCTCGCTGACGGCGCTCTCGCTCCAGGCCACTGTCCCGGAAATATACTGGTTGCTGGTTGTTACTTTAAAAGAACCGGATGCCGCCATGTGTTCCTCCTTTTCCGCTCATGTCCCTTCATCCTGCCGAAACCCGGCTTGTCAGCGTCAGCCCGGTTTCAAGATCTGTCTTTAAATCGAACAGCCGGTTGTGCGCGTCCGTCCCGAAGGTGAGCAGCTTTAAAATCTGTGCTTCTGTGATATACAGTTTTTTCTCGCTGATATAGGCTACCTCATAGTCGGTGCTTCCCGGCTGAACAAACGAAAGCCGGTCGTTTTGAAGCTTTGCGACAATCCGGCTGTCATCCTTTCCGATCTCGATCCCATCCGCAGAAAACCGGATATAGGTCCGGAACGCCTGGCTGAATGCATGTAAGTCGTCCGCATCCTGAAAGTCGTATGCGCTTTCAAATACCGCCATGAGCGCCTCCGCGGTTTGTTTGAGGTTGGATTCCACAACCCCGGCGAGCGTCTCTGTTTCGGTTTTCAGCGTGTAGGTTTCCGAAACCGTCGAAGTAATCTGATCCGCAGCCGTTTCAATTTCGCTTTGATACGCCTTTTCAATCGCATCCGCCCGGGTCTGCATTTCGGTCAGCAGTTCCTCGTATTGTTCCCGCAGGGTTTTTTCCGTGTCCGCAAGCCCGTTTGTCAGCGTCTCGCCTTTTATGCTGTTGGCGTCCGTGCGCTGTGCAATGGCGTTCACCTTTTCAGAAAGCCCTTTTGCACCTGCGTACTGCTGCCGCAGCTCTTCGGAAAGATTTTCCTCCCCGATATTTGAGAGCGCATACTGCAGCTGCTCCGTAAGCTGATAGAGATAGCTGCGCAGCTGCCGCGCCTGCTCTGCGCTTCCTGCCGATGTGTGAAGCTGCGGCAAAGAAAGGGTATACATATGCTACACCTCGCTTCCTTGTTCCAGTTCCTTTGTTGCGCCCAAGATCAGGCAAGGGCCCGTCCCTGCCATCCGAATCCGAACGCTGTCGCTCCGGTGCGGCAAAATCGGAACCGCATAGGTTTTCCGCACCGCCGCCGTTGTCTGAAAGACCGTCTCCCAGCTCGCGCCGTGATCGTAGGAAACCGAAAGCGCGGCAGAAGAGCCCGCCTCCAGCTGCATCCGAATCTGCATCCGTGCAAGATATTTCCGGTCGAACACATCCTGCCAGAGGTCGCCGCTCTCCGCATACCACGAGACTGCGCCTTCGTCCGTGCCGGTCAGCCCGGAAACGGACGCTGCGCCCTGGATGCCGCGAATACCGCCGCTTTCCCCGTCGAGATAGTAAAGGCTATCCCCAAGCCTTGCAAAATATGTCGCGTGCGTTCCGTCCTCGCGATGCCAGAAGCCGTACGCCTCGTCGTACACAAAAAGATGCCACGCAGAATCCGGCGACTGCATGGAAAGGTAGTACCGTCTGCCCAGCGCGCCTGCACTTGCGTTCCGGTACAGAATCGGGCCGAGCGGCGCGCCGATATCATACGGCATCGCGCCGTCATACCCGCAGACGCTGTCCCGGCTCTTGTAGTACAGCGTTTCCCCTACAATCTGCAGGCTCTGTTCACTTCCCTTTGCCACACCGCGCGCGCGGATGCTCGCAAGCTGGAAGTTTGCCGGTTTCGTTCCGTAGATTCTGTGGATGAGATCCTCTTTAAAAAAGAGCACATACCCCAGGTGCGCAATACAGCCGGTGAAATCGCCGACCGACCCGACGGTCAGCGCATAGCTGTCCTGCGAGGTTCCCAAAAAGCAATTCCAGTTTTTCGGATCGCCAAGCGCCGAGGCATAGATTTCGTGCTTTTCCGAAGAGCATCCCCAGATCCGGTTGTTGAGCTCGCACACAAAATCCATGTCCGGCACTTTGCGGGAAATGGTCAGCGGCGTCTCCTGGGAAAATCCCAGGTCCAGAATTCCCGAAACCGTAAGATAGTTTTCTCCCCGATCGTAAATCAGAAACTCGCCGTTAAAGGCATCCTCTTTGCATCCGGAAATGGTAACGCCCTCATACTGCTGGAAAAAAGAGCCGATCCCAGATGAAGAAATCCGCACATACGTGCTCGGGACCGGCGTCCACGTGCCGCTGCTCGATGCAAACTGCTTGAGCGCGTGCGGGTTTGCGCTGGTGTCCATCCAGTAATCCCCGTTTTTCGGCGCTTCCGGTGCGATTCCCGATACCGTATAGGCTTTGTATGGTTCCGTTGTGGTCTCCCAGTTTGATCCGTTATATTTCTTCATCACAGGGGTGTTTCCGCTGGTGTCGAGCCACAATTCGCCTGTTTTCGGAGATTTCGGCGCAGTGCTGCCGATGGCGTAATTGAGGAACGGATCGCTTGTGCGTGTCGTCAGCGCAAAATGTACGTCGTCGGTTGTGGCGAACGACGCTTCCAGCGTTCCCCATTCCTGGGTTTCGGTATTGTAGTACCGTTTATCCGGAAAGATCACAAAATATGCGCCCATCGATACGAATTGACGGCGTTTGCCGGCGGGCAGCACCGGCAGCGTTGAAACTGCACTGCCGTTGTAATAGAACACGTTGTTCTCTACCCAGCAAAGGCGCTCTTTTGCAGAAAGCCCGGAAAGCGCCGTGAATTCTGTCGGGCCGCTGTAAAGCTTCCGTGCGGCGCGCGGCGAAAGCGCCGGATAGCGCGCGGAGCACAAATTTCCCATATTGTAAAACTGCGTGTCGTCCGCCGCGTCGGTGTGGTTATAGCCCTTAAAATCGAGCTGCACCGTCTGCCGCCGCGCGGTTTCTTCTAAATTCGGCAAATACATCCTTTCACCTACTTTGCGCAAATCCGGTTTTCCTGCAGAGGCAGGTGTGTCCGATTGTAAAAATTGGCGTAGGCCTGATAGGCCGTGTTGTAAAGCATGGCGGAATTGTTGTATCTTGCGAACTCCGCGTTTGCAAAATCAATCTGTGCAAATAAATACTTGATGTACACATCGGAATACGGCTCCGGAATCAGCAGCGTCTGCGACTGGATGCCGGCTTCCTCCGGATCATATCCCGCATATTCTGCGCCGATGCCGTCTTTGTTTTCGTGTGTGCGGATGATTTCCTGCAGCACAAGGCCGTCCAGATCCGATAGCCACCGAATTTTTTCCGCTTCGCTGTAAGCGTTTGGCTTTTGCCCGTCGCAGCGCGCAATTGCCTCCTGAATCGTCACGTCCGATTTTCCTCCTTTCGAAAAAAGGGACGTGCCTGCACACATCCCTTTTCAGCCGGCCTGCCGCCCTTCTTTAGTTTTGCGCAATCCCCGCAATAAACGAGTAGGCCGCCTCGTCCTGCTCCGTGGAATTCTGGATAATCTCCGCAACCGCGCGCGGGACCAGAACGTCCACGCCACGCTGAATCAGATAGGTTTTTCCGTTGAGCCCCACAAACAAATCCGCCTGTTTGTTTTCCCGATCCCGCGGCAGGTGGATGTATACCTTTTCTTCCATCGGATCCGGCGCCGCAGCCGGTTTTACGCTTTCTTTACTCGCCATAAAAAAGCCCCTTTCTCTTGCGGGCAGGGCGGAAACACCCGCCCCGCCCGTCTGTTTTCTTAGTTTGCTTCTACGTCTTTGCTGAAGCTTGAGCAGGTCTCAATCCGCACCATGTATTCCTCCACAAGGCGCTTCGCGGTTTTGATCGCCTTCCAGCCGACCGAGCTGCGCTGATTCAGCGGGTCGTCGCCGTAGCCGAGCTGCTTGACGATGTGCTGCAGGCCGCCGCCCGTTACTTCGGTAACGCCGTACGCGTTCGCACCGAGCACCATGGTTGCATATACGCCGATGCCGCCGGCGCCGCCCTCGCCGGGATAAATAACCGCATTGTCCTCTGCGGTGACGTTCGTGTCCAGCGTCAGCGTAGAAGTCGTATTCGCCGTGACCTTCGCTCTGGTTCCGCCTACAAGGACATACCGCCCGACCAGCGCATTTGCCGCAACCGTTCCGCCGTCAAAGGTGACCGATTTGCTCCCGGAAGAGATTGCACCGTTTACGGTCAGTGTCCGGCCGTCCTGCGCCAGATCCGCGCCCTGCCAGATTTTCGCTTCGGTCGTCTCCACAAAGCGCACGCCGCCGATCTTTCCGATCTCGCCGTTAAAGATCGCCTCCGGATTTGCATACTTGTTGATATCCACCCAGGAGCCGGCATCCTTTGCCGCAACCATCAAATCTTTTGCCACATGCGGATGGATAATCGCCACATAGGAGCCGTCAATCTGCGGCGCGTTGGCCGCCTTGAGGATCGCCGCTGCCTTAAAGATCAGATCCAGTGAAATCAGATTCGATTCGCCGAGACCTCCGCGGGTTGTGCCGCTGGCATAGAGCACGTTCGTGCCGCCCACAATCTCGTTGCGGGTGATGGTGTCGAGCGTGCGGCCCGCCTGTGCGCCCAGAAGCTTTGTCGCCTCCACGACCGTGTTGTCGATCGCGGTCAGCTCCAGAACATCTGATTGCTGGACGAAATCGCCGTACTGCGCAACCTGCGCGGTGATCGCCGTGACGTTGAGCTTGTTGCCCGCCGGCGTAACCCCTTCGGTAATGGCCTTGAGCGCTTTCGGCAGTGCGCTGAATTTCCGGAATTCAATCGATTTTCCGCCGTTTTTCGGAATCGGGCGCTTTTGGCCGAACTGATCGTGTACAAGGTTCGGCTCCGCCATATCGATGAGCGCCATATCATAGAACGTTTTCATCTCCGGGGAAAGATCATTTCCCGCGGCATTCAGCAGCGTTGTCTGCGTGTCAAACAGCTGTAAATTGAGTTTGGTTTCGAATTTCATGTTTTTCTCCTTTCCTTTTTTCAGAAAACAGATTGCGCTAAAATACAATCCGTTCCCCGCGTTCTGCCCTGCGCATGACTTCTGCGCGGTCTGCTTTCGTGAGTTTGGAAACATCCGTCTTGGTGATCACGCCGGCAGGTGTGTGCACGCCGTTTTCGGCCGGCCGTGCAGCCTTGGCCTTTACATTGTTCGCCACCTGCTCCGAAACTTTTTGCGCCGTATACTGCATCGCGCCGCTGATAATTTCATCCTTGTGCAGCACCTCGTATGCGGTGCGGACATCAATCCCATTCCGTAAAAGGCCGACAAACTGCGGGTTTTTCACTTCCTGCCCGAGCTCAAAGGCCGGGTAGACCGTCTTAACCGCTTCGCTTTCTTCCTGCCATTTCCGCAAAGCCTCCTCGTGCTGATCCTGCGCCTGGCGTTCATCCAGCGCACGCTTGAGCGCTGCGTTCTGCCGCTCCATTTTCCGGATCTCCCGGAGCTGATCGGCAGTCATGCCGCGTTTTTCTGCCTCCGCTTCATAGATCTTGTGATCCGATTCAATCGCTTCCAGCAGCTTTTCCGGATCCTTATCCTCCACATGGTACACCTCTGCCAGCGTCTCCAGCAGCGGCGTATACCGTTCCGCCTGTGCTTTGAACTCCCGGCTTTCCCGGAATCGCTGATTGATGATCTTCTGCACGCGCTCGTCGAACGCCTGCTTGTATTCGCCTTTAATCAGTTCCTCAAAGCTCGGCTTTGCGGGCGGATCCTCCGCGTTCGGTGTTTCCTCGTTTTGCTCCCCGGCGTCGGGAGCGGCTTCTTCTGCTTCCTGCTTTCCGTATCGCACGGCAGAAAGCGGATTCTTTGCTCTCGCCCGTTCCTTTGCGGCGTCCAAAGGGGATTTGTTTTCGCCCGAATTTGCAGCGTCTTTTCCTGCGGTTTCCGCCGAAGCGGCGGCTGCTGTCGCCGCGCCTCCCTCTGCACCGGCTGCGCCGTCAAACAGACGGAGATCCAAATTTGTAATTTGCATGTGACTGCTTCCTTTCCATCGTCTTTCCGAAGTGCCATTCATCCGAAGGCGTGCGCCGCCCTCGCTTCTTCTTCTATTGTAGAAAATTCAAAAAATTCCGTCACCCTAGTTTTTTTCTCCGCAAAATCATTTGCAATTTTAAAAGGGAATCATGATGCTGCAATGTTACAAACGCATACAAAAAAACGGAGAGGCGGCAACCCTCTCCGTTTCTGTTATCCTTTCATTTCAATAGCGACATTTTCCGGATATCTTTCCTGCAGCAGCTGAAAGCCCGTGAGAATCGTATCGAGCATTGCGCGCACTTCTTCGGCGTGCGTTAAAACTGCAATCTGAAACGCCACATCTCCCGGCGTTACTTTCCGGCGCTGCAGCCGCACAAGCCCGCGCGCCTCCTGCGTTTCCAGGCATGCGCTAAGCGTGCACACCAGCATAGAGATCCCCGCGCATACAAGATCGCGTTCCCCCTGCCTCGCAAAATCGGCATGCCCCTGCAGCCGGACGGACACGCACCCGCAGGATTCTTTCCATGTAATCTGCGTCATGGTGCGCCTCTTAGTTGGGCGACGACGCTTCCGCTGTCCGCCGCCGCGCCGACTCCGTTACGCTGGATTCGGATGTTCTCTTCGCCGCCCCGAGCGCATCCGTGTCCACGACGCCGGTGCTGTCTCTGCCCGGCGCCCGGCCCATTTCCGCCGCGCCGTTTTCCGCAACCAGCTGCAAGGCATTCGTGCCGTAATTCTGATCGATAATCGCCGCCATTTTGGCCATTTGCTCCTGCATCTGCCGCACCATCTGCAGCAGCGTTCCGTTCTGGCTGATCTTCTGCATCACGGTATCTTTCCCCTCAAAATCCATCATATCCACGCAGACAAGCGCCTGATCGGCAAGCTCCGGATTGAAAAAGCCCATGCTGTAAAGCTCTTTTGCAAGCTCATTCTGCGAGATTTTGGAAAACGGCGAGGCTTTTTGCGAGGTGATCCGAATATCAAATTCCGGCACGCGATATCCAAGCTCCAGCCCGAATGCACTGCCCTGCGCCTGCGGCTGCAGCCCGCGGTTGTCGTACGATACAAATTCCTGCGCGCCTTTTTCTCCGAGAATCCGGAAAAACCGGGGCTCATCATAAAATTGGCGAATGAGTTCCAAGCACAGATAATTGATTCTCGCAAACGCCCGGTACGCGCTCTTAATCATGTCGCGGGAGAGCTTGCTTCCGGCCTCCTGCAGCGCCGCAATGGCCGACGCCGCCGTCACGCCGGCGCTCGTGCCGCCCTGCGAAACATCCCGGTTTCCGCTGGTTTCCTTGAGCTCATCAATCTTCAGCTGCAAAATCTGCACGTAGATGCTGGAAAGCGGAATTGTTTCCATCTCGCGGATGCTGTCGTCGCCGAGCCCGCCGCCGGAAACATGGATGAAATCGCGGCTCCAATCGGCAAATTCTTTTTCGTTGACGCTGCCGTCATCCCGAATGAAATACCGCTTTTTCGATGCCATCAGCGCATTTTTGAGAATCAGCTGATTGAGCTTATCAATGTAAAGCTGCACGTCCTTCATCGTATCGATGTAGCCGAATCCGGCCGGCGTTCCCTCTTCCAAAAACAAAACGTCGAACACAAAGGGGTATTTCCCGTGATCATAGAATCCGCGCTCCATATAGTTTGGATCGTTTTCCGATGCATAAAGCACTTCTCCGCCCGCAAACTTGCAGTAGTGCAGAATCTCCCGATCTCCCGCAAGCTTCTTGTAGTACCAATCGATCACCGCCGTTTTCTTTGATGTATCAACGGTATCATCATAGATATATTTGGAAATATCCAGCGCACTGCCGCCGAGATTCTGCAGCTGCGGGTACTGCTCCGATAAGAGATCGTTGTCCGCGAGCTCCACGGAAAACAGATTGCGCGACTGCTGGATATCGCTGATTCCCGGCTCCCAAAAGAGATTGAGCAAATCCAGCTTTCGGATATCCACATCGCCCAGTCCGCCGTGCTTTTTGGCGTTCCAGAATACGCCGTACACGCCGGTCCCGGTTTTCAGCTTGTACCACCAGGCATCCGAATACGTCTGCTCAAACTGGTTCTGCTCCAAAATCACCGGCAAAATCGAGGAAAGAATCTTCGCCTCCTGCTTGTCCCCTTCCTCGCGCGGGAGAACGTTCGGCTCCGGATAATTATCCATTGCATCTGCATGCTTATTGGCAATGGAGTTGAATAGCCACGCCGACGCCGGATAGGGATCCGTGCCCGCATTTTCGCGAATCTGATCCCAATGCCGCATCTTGTACCACTGTTCGTTTTCGATGATCCGGCGCTCCAAATTCGCCTTGCCGCGCTTGTATTCCTGCAAGGTGGCCTGCGCCTGTGCAATTTCTTTTTGCCCGATTGCCGCTTGCTGCCGCTCTGCCAGAATCTTCCCTGCCGGCACAGTCTCCGGCGCCGTTCCCGGAAGCAGCGTCTGCCGCATTTCTTCTGGATTTTCTTCCATCTGCGGACGTTCGGGTGCGCTTTCCTGCAGGGCTTCCGGCGCGCGCGGCAAGGTTTCCGCATCACGCTTTCGCGCGTCTGCGTCCCCGAATGTCTGCCGGGGCGCGCGCGCTTTCTGCTTTTTCTCTTTCTCTGCCATGCTGATGATCCCCCTTTAAATCTGATAGAATCGATATGGTACGTGCTGTCCGCGCCGCAAATCGAGCGGATCGTCTCCCAGCGGCGGCGCAGCTTCGTTTTGGCGCGGCGAAATCGGGCTTTCCATCAGGATGTACCGGCACATATCGTAAATGTGATCTTCTCCGTCCGTATCGATATCCTCCACATTCTTTTCATCATATACAAGCGCCGGAATCGTCCGGATGAAATGCTTGCAGGTTGAAAAAACTTGAAACATCGGTGCGCCGTCCGGATCGAACGCCAGGCGATAATGATACTGCATCTTTCCTGCAAGCCGCGTATTATCCCCGCCGGAAAAATAGATGAAGTTCGGAGCGCGCGCCATCATAATGGCAACCGATTCTCCGCGGCTCTCATCAAAAATAGAGGGATCCGCAATGCCGATGATATTTCTTCCGCGCAGATTTTCATCCTCGTTTTCAATTTCCCGAATCTTCGCTGCGATCTGTGCAGGATTGAGCTTCACGCCGGTATTCGGCGTCCCGGTACAACCGTAATATTCCCGAATATGATAAATTCTGCCCTCCGGATCGGCCGCGAACCAGCCCACAGCAAAGGGCCTTGCATATCCGAAATCGAATCCGCGCCAAACCTTCCAGTGCTTCGGAATCCGGAACGGATCGATCACATGCGTCCACCGGCGATCCGCATAGTGCGCCGGATCGTTGCGCCATTCGCGGAACACCTGCCCGTCAAAGCTATCCCAGGAACCGTACAGCAGCGCATTCCGCTCCGCTTCGGGGAGCGCTGCGAGATGCTTGATGTATTCCGGATCATTCTGCATCAGCGCCGGATTATCATACACTGTAGAAGGGATAAACACCCGGCTTTGCCTTTCGTGCCGCTGTGTGCCATCCGGTTCCCGCCACGCGATATCCTGCCAAATCGTCGTCATCGGCGGCGCGGCGCTGATAAAGCGCTCCTTTACCCATCCGTGGCCGATTCCGCCCGGGTTTGCCGTCGCCCGGACGTACACCCGCGTTCCGGGCCCGTTTGGGCGGTTTCGGGAAAACAAATAGCTGTATTCTTCCCAGGTAAAATGCGTAAGTTCATCAAACGCAATGAAATCATACGCCTGCCCCTGATATTTCACGCGATCCTTTGTGTGCTGCATCGAGCCGAATACAATTTTTGCGCCGCTCGGAAACATCCAGGTGTGCGCGCTTGCATTATATTGCGCCTTTGGAAAAATCCGCGGATAATAATTCAGGCTTTTGTCGATCAATTCCGCAAGCTGCGGATAGGTTTTGCGCAGAATAAGCGCTTTGTAATGCGGAATCGCCACTTGGCGCAACGCTTCTATCACAAGCGCCTCGCTTTTTCCGCCGCCGGCAGCACCGCCATAGAGCGCCTCATATTCCGGGCGCGCCATGAATACCGATTGCCGCCGCTGCGGCTGCCAAATTATGCGCTTCATGCCATTTCCTCCGCAGAAACAGGCGGAATCAGCGCCACGCCGGTTTCCTGCTCTTCTCCGGGCTCTGCGCGCAGCCCCTGAATCTCCATAATATCCCGAATCGCCGCGGTGATTTGCCGAAGCCCTGCGCGATCCACTTCCCCCTGGCTATCGAGCTGCGCAATCGCAAGTTCGATTTTCCCCACCAGGCAATCCGCAAGCTTCTGAATCCGCTCCATCCGCTCTACTGCATGCGCTTCGTTTTTTTGTACCGATTTCATCGCAACATCATTCCGAAATTCGTCGCGCAGCCGCTTCCATCCGCCTTTTGATGCCTGCCGGCCGAGCGTGCTGTTTGAAACGCCATGCTTCGCAGCCAGATCGCGATAGCTGATATCGGATGAAATATATTCTATTTTGATTTCATTCCAATCCAAGTTACCGCCTCCCGTTCTTATTGTATCGAATCGCGCGCCTCGCCGTCACCCGCCTTTTGCGCCTCGTACTTTTTTTCAACCATCTGCGCAATCGGGCAGCACGCAAAATGGAACTGGCTGCAATACTGCTCCTGCCAAAGCATTTTTTGGCCGGATGACGAAAATCCGAGGGAAAGCATTGTGCCCTCGGAGATCCCTTCACATGTAATTCGATATTCACTTTCCCGCTGATAAAACGGGCAAATTGTATTCGCCGTCCCCCAGAAATTCACCTGATCACCTTCCTATGCACGATCCGCGAACAGTTTGCTTTTGTATTTTTTTGCAACGCAAAACCGCACCGGCCCGATTGACCGATGCGGCTGATGAGAGGGAGTAAGAGCAAAAGGAGAATGACGTTCCTTGTTTGCGATTTTTTACAATATTATTATATCACAGAACGAGGCGATCTTTTTATCTGATAATTATCCAAATTAGTAATCTGTAAATCCATACATCCCAATCGTAAAATTATATATTGCTTTATCTTTCATTCTGTAAATTTCCGCTTGCTCCACGTGATATTTTTCTTTCAATCGATCGATGTATCGATCCGGGCGATTTATATAATAAACTTCCAGCACTTCGCGTTCCCTTGCATCGAGCGAATGCAAGCCGCGCTCTATCAAATGCACCATTCTTTTTACAGCGGATAGATTCATTTGGAGCCGTTCGCGCTTTACGATATTATCCAGCAGATGATCCTCCATCCGGATTCCGCCGCCCTGAATCGGAGATGAATCAAAGGCTTGCCCGCGCAGCGCCGTGTACTGCATATTCAGAATTTCGATCTGCTCTGTAATATTAGAAATGGATTGCTTTTTCTTTTCGTAACTTTGGAGATCTTCTATTGATTGCCGCTCCCAATTATGCGTCCCACGGCCCATTTAATCACCTTCCTGCGCCAACGTTTCAATCAATCTCAATATCGCTTTCCGATATATAGCTTTTTTTCGGAATCACCACTACTTTATAGCCCAAAATTTCAAGCATCTCACTAAACTTTTTAATCGTCATGTTATCGGTTTTTCTTTGATTCAGCCTATCCCAAAGCGCGGCCTGCGTTATCCCAAGCCGCGCCGCCATTTCTGCATTCGTTACACTTTGCATCCGCATAAGCGTGCTTATAATTTCTTTAGAAGTCATACGCTCCACCTGTTTTGAATAATAAAGCAAAAGCCGCCGCAGTTTAAGCCGGATATTTTACGAAAATTGCATCCATCGCTTCATTTTCCGACTCGAACATATCTTCAATTTCATCCCCTGTGCTTTCGTCAACCAGCCGGAACATGCCCGGATTATCAATGCTTTCATCAATCGCGATTCCGAAATGGTGTCCGTCAAAAATAGCGTTGCAAATGTGTTTCATATTTTTTACCTTCCTTTTTTGTTTTTTGTATCAAGTTTTTTCTTGATGACTAAAGTATATCAAGTTAAAACTTGTTTGTCAACCCCTTTTTTAAAATTTTTTCAAGTTTTTTCTTGATTTACAAAATTCGCGCAATTTTATCTCCCCGTGCTCCCGAATCCATGCTCCCCGCGCGCCGTTTCCGCGAGCGCATCTACTACGATGATTCCGGGCCGCATGCACGGCAAAATCACCAGCTGCGTAATCTTATCCCCACGGTTTACAAGATACGGCTGCGGGCCGTGATTATATAGTTTTACGCGAATCGATCCAGAATAGCCCTCATCAATTACGCCTTCGCTCAATATACCGTATTTTATATTCAGGCCGCTTTTGCTCTTGAGCATGCCAACTGTGCTTGGCGGCAGCTCCACGTGTACGCCCGTATCAATAATTTCACTGCCGCCCTTCGCGATCAGCACGGTAATTGGGCTTTTCAGATCCAATCCCGCATCCTCCTCGTGCGCCCGTTCGGGCATAATCGCATTTTCATCCAGCTTGATGTACATGATTTTCTACTTCCCTTC
This sequence comes from Yeguia hominis, assembly GCF_014384705.1. Taxonomy (GTDB): domain Bacteria; phylum Bacillota; class Clostridia; order Oscillospirales; family Acutalibacteraceae; genus Yeguia; species Yeguia hominis. The sequence continues at coordinate 18,953 of NZ_JACRSN010000019.1, forward strand.
TTAAATACCAGATTGCCTTTTCTAGATCCTGCGCATAGGTTTGCGGATCTTTTTTCCTGCTCTTGCAATATATTTCACGGCATTTCCCAGATGAAATCCCAATCCCCACGCTTCGATTACGTTGATCGCTTCATAGATGTTCGCGCCGCCGTAATATTCCGGATGATCAATAGCGCTGCTCATTTTTCATTCCTCCAATATGATTTCTTTAAAATACGGAAGCGCCTCAATCCACCTGCACAGCATTCTCCATTCATCTAATTTATGATCTTTTCTGGCAAAATACATCGATTTCAGTACTTGATAATTCAGCTGGATCGTTCGCTTTTGATCGAAGCTGGCCGGCAATAGCTGGATGAGCTGCCACCAATCTTCTTTTTCTTTCGTGGCAAGGTAACGGCTTCTCCAAAAATTCAATTCATGAATAAGATTCTCTAATATTGCAAGCCCGGAAGGCTTTAAATGTTCCCAGGAAAAATCGCCCAGCGTAAATTCCTTTGCGTGAATCTTGTGCATCGTGGAGCAAGAATTCGCAACTGTACCAATCTTATAAGTATCAAACTCTTTCCACCAATAGAGCGGCGCCGTGATATCGCATACTACAGTGATCATCCGCAAGAATTTTGCATGATCACTGCCGGCTTTGGAGAGGGATTTCATCAGCTTCAGATCGTTTTCGCCAAGCATCCACTTTGCTTCATCATTTGGATTGATCGTGCCGGGATCTTCTATAAATTCCCAGCGGCTATCGCTCTTATCCCACGATTCAAGCGGATTCCGCATGCCGCGAATTGCGGATTCCCATCCGAAAATCTCGGCATTTTCAATTTTTATACTCATATCCCTTATCCTTTCTCAAATCCCGGGCAGCGAATCACCGTATATGTAGTTTCCGGCTTTCCCATATATTTTCTTCTGCACTTTTTTGCTTCCCAATCCTCACGCGGAGCAGGATTTCTTTGGTGCAGCGGGCAAGGCGTAAGATCGCCCATTGCGGCATACTTGCAATCCCAGCAAAGCGTTTCCCGCCCTGGTGATTTTCCCGGCGCTCTTTTGGCCTTTTTTCGGATATCGTATTTTCTCAATCGATAATCCAGCGCTTTTATTGATATCTCCAGCACTTTTGCCATTTCCTTTATTGGCATCCCGGATTGATATAGTTTGCAAGTTCGCTCAATTTCTTTCTGCGATAATTGCCCCACAGTTTATCGCTCCTTTCGCTTTGCGGCTTCCAGCGTTCGCTTTGCTTGATATTTTCCATAGTGCAGCAGTTCATCTCCGGAAAGCAGATCCAGCCCGTGCGCCCCTTTCGGCATCGGGGAATCTATCCAAATCCTTCCTGCTTCGGCGTTTGGATCGCGCTGCCTAGCCCTTTCCCGGCGATAGCAAGTTCGCGAGCAGTATTTTTGCGATGCTTTTGATGGGGTAAATTCGTTCCCGCAGCACTCGCATATTTTAATCATTCGCCGTCGCTCCTTCCGTAGAATACAAAGCACATCACAGCCATTCCAAAGAACGCTCCCAGTGCAAAAGAAATGATGTATGCAAGCATGAATTATTCCTCCTTTGGCAGTTCGGGCAACGGCATCCAGTGGGTAATACGGCTTTCGCCACCTCCCAAAATAAAATTTAATAGCTTATCCTCTGGCATCAAAGCATTTATATCTTCTTCATCAATCCACCATATTTTTTGAAAATAATCGTAACGGGCACACGCCACCCAAATTGAAATATTATCTTCATCATCTAAAAGAGGATAACGAGATTTTATAGCTACAAGGAAATTATTATTCCCGAAAATGGCTTCTGGCGGCTCCGGCAACCTATCTTTCACGCTGATCCATTCCATCGCTTTCCACATCTCCTTTTCTCTCGCCGTAGCTGCAAAAATCATTAGCGCTAGTATTTTCCCGCACAAGTCCGTTTACAGGCGCTTCGCATCTGCCGGAATGATTATATCCATCCCAATATCTGCAATCCTTGCAATGTACCACCTTTTCTACACCATCGATTGTTGGAGCTTTCTCTACCTCTTCTTCTGCCCAATCAATTCCATCAAGGAAGCCGCAACCGTAATCATCAGCCGGTGCTACGCACACAAAATTAAGTGCATCCGCATCAATCAGCCGCATTTTCTTCCCCTCCATCCATTTTCGCGCCGCAGTTGGGGCATACATAATCGGGCAGATATATTTTTTCACCCTTAAAAGTTGTGACAACATTGCAATTTGAGCATTTTTCTTCTGTTAGTGTAATTGTAGTTTTTTCATCAGGGATATAAACTTCACGAGATAATACATCTATCCACTTCCCATGCACCACCTCCGCAACATCGGCGGCGGGCATTCCCTCAATGATTACACGTACTCCGTCCGAAAATACTCTTTCAACAATGCTGTGTTCGCCTAACCCCAGTCGATCAAATTCGGCGAACAACGCTTTCTTGCCCATGTATTCATCCATTGTCAGCCATCCTGTTCCATGCCTCAATTGCTTTTTCTTTGCTGGGCAGCCCAGATACTTTCATCTTCTTTGTGTGGAGGCCATCACCAGTCCTATATCTCCCACAACCGGCATCCCACCCAAAGTCTGCTCTATCGTAGGCATCGTACATATGGATAACGGTTGCAACTCCACCGCACTCAGGGCAGCGTTTCAATTCCATCGTTCGCCCTCTTCTTTCGTCCAATCGATTGCCTGCCCGCAGTTACAGTGGTGATCGATATAATCAATCTCTTGATTCCCACAATTCGGGCATTCCCATCCCCAATCATCATCCGCCCAATCGGGATAGCAGGGAGGATTGCGCCACATTTTCGGCTCCTTCGGCACTTGCTTTTCCAGCGCATCACACGCCAGCAAGCACGCTTCTTCGATTGCCTTAATAGCTGCTTCTTTGCCATGAAATCCGCAATAATATTTAATTTCTGCGATTGCTTCTTTCGTTGTATCTGGATGCAAAATCCTGATCGCTTCCTGTGCCGTCATTCTGCGCTTACCTCCACTTCTTCCTTGAGCCACTCCAAAGCCGCTTTTACTGCTGGCTCTCCGATCGTTCGATTTCCAGTTAGCCGTACATTCACCCTGTGATATACAAGCCACCGTGCCAATTCTTCATCACACATTGCCCGTATTCTATCAGCGTTCGTCATGGGCTTTCCTCCCTACTCACCGCATTCAAAATAATCGCTCCAGCCGTATTCCCGGCCACCACAGCTGCAAGCCACAATAGCGAATATGGAATATTTTCCGCGCTGATTCCGGCGGCAAGATAGAATACATCCGCAACGCAGTGCTCTGCGCCAATCAGCACGAATGCCGCAATCGGAAATAGAATCGCCAGAATAGATTTGCTCCGCCTGTAGCCTTCCACCGCCGCATAGATAAGGATCCCGCAAAGCAGCGCATCCAGGAATACGATATATAGCGGCTTTGCAAGCTTCTGCGCAATCACGGAAATCTCTCCGTGATACAGCCGATACGCGAGGCCTACCCATCCGGCGCCGATCATATTCAGCAGCAGCATTGCAGCAAGCCCTTTTGCCTCCTGCGGCTCCGATATATAGCCGATGCGCCCAGTGTACAGCGGCAGCCCCAGCAGAATGATCGCAATCAGCCCCACCGGAAAGAATAGCGCGCCCAGCACGCCGCCGCCGGCCGATATACTCGCCATGCACGCAATCCCGATCAGCATGCCGGAAAGAATCGATGCCCCTACTCGCACGGCAATTCCTCCTCTTTGGCTTCGATAATCTCATCGAATGTGATTCTGCCATCAATTACGGCATTCATGTAGGCGTTGAATTCTTTCTCAAATGCCGCAATCAGTTCCCGGCCGGCGCCATGCTTATCCAGCACGATTGCAGAAGTTGCCACCAGGGATTTTATTGCCTTTTCGATTCCCACGGCCTGGCCGCGTGCAAACCCCCGGCGATATCCTTCCTCTAGGGCTTTTTCCGCAGCCCGCACTGCCAGCGAGTTCACATGCGCTTTCATTGATCATCCCCCCTGCCGTATTTTTTAGGATTCATCAGCGCTTGCCGATATCTCTTGATGCTGAAAAGTGCGCTCTCTACCTCTTTTTGGAGCCGCACGGATTCCTGCAATGCAAGATTTTCCTCCCGCCAGCTTAGATAATTCCGGCAGTTCGCGTGGCATCCCACGTGCCGATCCACTCCGCAGCCTTTGCAGGGGCATGTTCTCATGTTTCCGCCTCCCCGAATCATAAACTTTCTTCCATTTCCTCCATGGGATCATACTCCATAAGCCCTTCATCTGTGCGCATTTCTCCGAGTACCAACTGATCGATTCGATCAAACGCACACGGCCGATTTTCAATCAAGAAATCAGTATCCGCGATAAAATCCAGCACAGACATTTGCCCGTTTCGCTTTGCCATTTGTAATTTGCGGATTTCTTCGGCCATGCCCTTTCCCATAAACAATTTCCAGGCTTTTGGATGCGTATGCCTTAAAATTGCCATATGATTATTCGGATAAAGCAAATCTGTACCACAGCCCATGCACCCATTTCGCGGGATTTTGTGATAGGCTCCGTCTGCATCCGTCCACCCCATCTTGTAGATTTCCGAGTACGGCACATCAAATAGCTTGATATATTCCCAAATATCATCATCTGTCCACGTAGATAGCGGATTGCAGTGGTAAAATGGATCGCCCTTCAAGTGCGGCCGGCTGGATTTAAATACATATCCCCTCGAAATAAAATTAGTCTGCCTGCTTCTGCTTTCCGCCGCCATTAAGCCCTTAAAGATCACATCAACATCTAAATCAGCTTGCAGCGCCTCGCTAGGCTCTTTTTTGAGAATCGAACAACAGGCTTGTGATATTTTTACCTGCCGCAAAATTTCATAGTAGGCAAGGGTTTCTTCTTTTTCGCTTTGGCTTTTGCTATATTTTAAAAAGCAATCGATATTGATCCGATGCGCTTTTAATTTGGAAAAAGCCTTTCCAAGCAACGGCCACCCATATTGATCCACGCACCACCAGTACGTTTTCGGAGTGCCCTTTGGCCAGATCAACCGCGATTTTCGGAATTTTTCCCACAGTTCAGGTGGGCACTTTTCGTCCAAAATATCCGTTCTTTTCAGTTTCCCATCCGGCTTCAGCACTTCATCTAAACGCCCTTGATCCACAAGCCATTTCAGAACTTCGGCCTGCGCCTCATATTTTAATCCATCTCTTTCTGTGCGCAGCGGCTTTGTTTCGTGAAAGCGCGCTCCTCCCCATTCCCTCCCTAACCTTCGGGCAAAATATAGGGATTCCGGATATTCTACGCCTGTATTTCCGAAAATAACATGCGTCCGCTTTTCCTCCTCAGGAAAATACCTTCTGATCAAATCCCACAACACCGTTGAATCTTTTCCCCCGGAAAATGCAATTGCCGGCGTATGGCTGCACACCGCAAATCCGGATGCGATTGCGTGAACGGATGCCTTTATTTTTTCTTCTAACGGTTTTTTCTGTTCCTTCTCAAGCTCTTTATAAGTCATGTACATTGATTTTCCCTCCGTCGTCACAGAGGCGCGCGCGCTTTAAAAGCTTACCTCAATGTTTTTTAATCTTCCGATTTTGTAACAAGCTCCCGGTACCACATTTCAACTTCAATTCCATACTTTTTCAGATCATTACGCATTCGATCATAGGCGGCTTCTTCGTAATTGCTGTAAAACACTTTAAAATTCTCCACATAGGATTCATAGTATCTCCGTGCACGATCTGCGCCAAATCCGAATATGCTGTGCAGCACAAATAGCATCACCGTATCCAGATCTAGGCTTTTCCGATCCAGAAGGGAATAGAATGCCTTTTCTACTTCCCTATTTATCTTCGAGCGGCTGCCCGGCATCAGCGCTTTCATAATTCCGCCTCCCCAAATCCATACGGAGAAACGGCGTGCTTCTTTTCCTCCGGCTTGTCCGCCGCATCCGAAATGCGCACTTCCACCCGCGGGAATGCGCCGTAATATTTCCGGCAAACCGCCTCCACAATCTGGCTATCATCCCGGTACGCAATGCCGTTGAGCGCATCGCAGATGATTTTCCCGATATTATCCCAATCCGGTTTTTTCATCGGGCGCAGTACGTTCTCGTGCATCAGGCTGTGCACCGTTTTCGTTCCGCCTTTCGGGATCGCAAAATACGCATCGATCTCCACACGCAGCGGCCTCTCCGCAGGCGCAAAGCGGGCTTCCGCTTGTGCCGCCGCATGGTAGCACTGCCGGATCAGGCGCTCATATGCAGCCGTTTGTGCCGGTGTGTAAAAGATCATTTTCCCGGTGCTCTTATTCAGGCTGCTTCGATGCCGTTCTTTCCCCTTCGGCGCGCCGGGAACCACGAATTTTATGTTCATTTCAGCCTCCTACAGCTTTGTCAGATCCATCTCGTCCAGCGCGCCCAGATCATACGTCGGTGCGCTCCGGGTGCGCTGTGATCCCTTGTTGTCATAGTTGCCCTCGCGGATTTTCTGCCAGTTCGCGGGTTTTAAGATCCAATCCAGCGAGCAGCCGCTCCACCTTCCGGATCTCCCGGATAGGAAGTCGCTCCGCTGCACCTTCGCAAAAACCGTGCGCATTTCCTCTGGCGTCATGCCTTTTGCGCGGATTGCCTGTTTGCGGGCAGCGGTCCATTTGCCGGCCTCTGACGGCTTCGGCAAAGAAGGACATTCCTCGATAAACGCCGACCGATACTGATCGTAGCGAATCGCGCCGGACGCGGAAGCGTCTTTCTTTTTTATTTCTTTCTCTTTCTCTTTTTCTTTTTCTTCTTCTTTTTCTTCTTCTTGGCCATTTTTGCTATATGGCAAATGGCTTTTGCTATTTTTGCTATGCGTTTGCCATCGCATTTCTGCCCCTTTTTTCCCAGCCTCCGATCTTATGGCGCATACATCGTCGTATTTTTTATTCGCTCTGTCTATGTCCAGCTTCATACCGTCCCATAGAAGTTCCTCACGGCCCATCAGCTCAACTTCCACCCCTGTTGCTGTATAGCTTAAAGCGGCTCTTATCAAGCGTCCGAACTCGGCATCGTTCAATTTTCGGTACTTTTCCAGGCAGTCCACAAAGAGCTTTAAATACTTCTTTTCCATGCACTATCTCCCGTTTAACTGCAGCCTTTTGCAAAGATAATCATCAAGTTTGATCCCATAAATATGATAATCGGAGAAAAGCTTTTTCTCGTCCATGTGTGCGAGATTGTGGTGTTCCCGGCAAAGGGCAACCGCCCGCATCCCCGCATGGAAAAGCTCCTCACGATTCCGTCCCATTCCAACGCGGTCAACGTGGTGCACCTCTGCCGGTTTATTGCAAATTGCGCATTTCCGATATTCCAAGCACAAATATAGATATCGGTTGATATCGTCCGTTTCGTTGAGCAGCCTGTCCTTCGTCGGAACATTGTGCTGAAAACAAAACTCAATCAGATATGAGATATATTGCCGCGCCGTGGTTACGTCCGCATCGTGGAGCGAGAACCACTCGCAATCAGCCTTTAGGCAAAAATCCCAGGTACAATACTGCCGCAAGAATTCCGGATCGTGCCCGCTCCAAAGCGAGATATCCCGGATGATCGCAAAGATCTTCTTTCGCTGATCGGCGGAGATCGTCCTGCCGTCATTTAGCCTGATCTCCACCGATCCAATTTGTTTCTGCAGCATTTCCCGGCTGATTTCTTCATCCGGCAAAATCGTAAGCTTTACGCCGTCATATTTCAGGATTTTCCCTGTTACAATCATGATTTTTGCCGCCCGCCTTGATTAAAAAGGCAGATCATCATCCGAGGGAATCTCGCTAAATCCTTCCCCTGCGCTTCTGCCGCTGATTTCCTCATAGGTTTTGCTTTCCTTGATTTTCTTCTGAATCCACTCCGGCAGGCTCTGCATGTGAATCAAGGATTTTTCGTCGATCAGTTCAAAGATAAAAGGCTCCTGCATACCCTCAATTGGCCCGTGCCCCTTCGGCAACTTGGAAACGCTCCCGATCTTGCTGTATGTATTCCCGTTTGAGCCTGTATCATCGATCACGTTTACCATGCAGGGAAGCCCCAGCAGCTTTTCCAAATCAAATCCTTCCAGTTCTTCCGGCGTAAATGCACGCCCGCGCCATCCTTCCAGGATCTTCCGGAGATTCGATTTATCAGAGATGCTGTTTGTGTAAATTCCGCTGATCGTCCGATTTTCTCTTCTGCCGTTTACTTCGATCTGCTCGTCCGTAAGCTCAAATAGAATTGCGATTTGCTGGCTGTACTTGTCGTATACCTTGTTGTGCTGGAGGCCTAAATCCACCACCGCATAGCATACGGCGTTATAGAGCCCCGCCTCCAATTTTGGGAACTTGCTTCCCTCGGATCCCTTTGCAATTAAAGTTGTCGACATGTTCATTCTCCTTTACCGAATTGATATTTTTTCATTGATGGCGATTTCCGCGCCTGTGATTTCTGCGCCGGATTTCAGCGCCTTTTTAATCCGGGCCTTGTCCGGCTCTGTTGTGGTTTTTGTCCGCAGATACGATTCCGGAATTTGCTGTAGATTCAAAATTCGAACCGCCTCCGATTTCCGTACAGCGACCTCAAATACCCCTGCTTTTTCTCTTTCCCGATTTGCGGATTTCAGAAAACGCAGAATGTTATTCGATAGCCGATCGGCTGTTTTCTCCGCTCGTTCGCGCTTCCGGTGCAGCTTGTCCTCTTCCGATTTCAGCGCTTCCGCATCGGATTGAAATTGCCGGATCAACTTGCAGTAATCCTCCAGCTTTGAGCCAACGTCCATGGCTTCCAGTGTATCGTTTACAACATCCTCGTCGATTTCTTCCTCCTGCAGCAGCTCATACAGCCGCTGCGCAGCTTCGGTCATTTCATACAGTGTCATGCGATTTCCTCCAGCGGCAGCAACGGCCTTCCCGCGCACGCCTCACACTCGTTTTGCTCGTTCAGCTCATATGCCGGGACGAGAAGCCCGCAGATGCCGCATTGTTCTACAAGCTCGAAATCGTCCGTCCCGCACGCCGGGCAAACATACCGCGGCCCTTCGTCCGTCATCTCCCGGATCGGTTCATCGAATAAATGGCTGTGCCTACACTCATACATGTTCCATAACTCCTCTCAAAATCCAGAATCCCCAGAAAATCCCGCCCAGCAGCACTAGTGTAATCGGCAGCGCCAGCCATTCCGCAATGATTTCGCGCCGGTGCTGTTTTTTTGCTTGTGCTTGCCTGAAATTTGTGCTATTATATGGATGTACTTGTTTGATTTGCGCCTTGCCGGGACGGCCATCCCGCAGGGCGCATTTTCTTTTTGCAATCATGCCTGTTCACTCCTTTTATGATAATGGAAATTGTGTTACAATGAATCTGCCCTTTAGGGAACGCCCGCGGGTACGGGAAAGGAGGATTGATAGCTTGAAGAAACTTCTGAAAGCTCTTATGAAACCCTTCCTGTGCCCTCCGCAAGCTGTGAGCCAGTCTGATGGAAAGAGCCATCAGCGGGTCGCGTCCGTCGGCTCACGGGATGAGGTTAAGCAACCACTCGCCCTGGGCTGCTCATGACCGTCTAGTCGGTATCCGCTCGTGCGGCAAGTGAATACCATAGCAGTGCGCCTCATTGAGGGCAAAGTGCGGAAGAGAATGGGAAGATGGGCGATCTTCCCATTTTCTGTTTTCGGGCGCTCCATAAAGGACAGATTTCATTCTGTTCAAGCAGAAAAACGCGCTTACTGCTCCTTTCTTAATCCTAGAATGCTTTCGCAATATGCTATGAATGCATATCGCGGAATTTTTGTTCGCGTTCCAACGACGCACACCGGAAACCCCAGTTTGTTTTGATCTTCCCGCGCCTGCAGCGTAATGCTGTAGGCGCTTGTTTCCAGCACGGCTGATATATCCGTGGGCGATAGCCATGTTTTGCTGCTGGCTTTAATTTCTTCGAAAGTCATGCGCTTTCCTCCTTCCTCAAACTTTAGCTCTTTTCCTAGCTTTTTTCGTTGAATGAGCTTGTCTTTTGTGCTACGATGAAAAGAAAAAGGATGTGTTTGGATGACAGACTTGGAGTTTAAAATCTTTTCAACAATTATCGAGAATCCATTAATTTCTTCTACCGATTTATTAAATACGATCAGCGAGACACATAACATAAATGATGTAAACGGGATATTGGGTCAGCTAAAACGGCTAGGGTTTATCCGTTCATCATCCATTGATCGTCATCCGGTGTATGATTCACTCTCGCTGACAGATTTAGGTAAATATGAATACGAAAGAGGAATAAAAGAACATAAAAAAGAATTAGAAGCTCAAAAAGAGAAAAAGAAAACGGCAATTCGATTTTGGATCAGCTCTGCATTAGGGTTTGCCGGTCTCGTTTTGTCCATCATCAGTTTGCTGCTCAAATAACCTTGAAAATAAGTGCAAATAAAGCAACTAAAAACGAGATTGCATTCAGGATTAAAATCCCGCGTTGCATTTTTTTACCGGATTTTTCGTTATATAGACACATTGCACCGTTTGTTTTGCTCGCGCATTCTTCCCTATGCAGAACGCCTTTTCCCTTTTCCGTAATGACCAAACCGCATAATTGAGGGTATTCATTTTTGATGTACCCTTCTTTTTTTAGTTCTTCTAAAATCCAATACGAAACGTCATATGAAATTCCATATTTTCGTTCGATCAAAGGAATTACTTCCATACAATTCGTTCCTTCATATTCTCGAATGAGTTCAAGAATTTTGAAATAGATCACATCTCCCCCCTCCTTCCTAAATTGTAGAGTTGGCTGCGCTTATCGTTGCAATAATAGCGCTAATCCGCACACTATAAGAGTTGCAGCCCGCAAACCGATCGTTGCCCACGCCGTTCTTCCGTTCTGCTCGTCAAACAACAACCAAAAGAATCCTACAATTCCATATTCTTTTAAAATTCTGCCCGCTTTGGGTTTTGTAGTATCATTTGGAATAGATGGTCTGTTCATATCGCTTCCCTCCTTTTACATATCATCGCTTAAAGCGAGAATTACGGCAAAAAAATATAGTCTATTGGGAATACATATAGTTTTTCAATTTTTCTCACAATGTCCCAGTTTGGAGAAGTTTTTCCATTTTCGTAGTTTTGAAGGGTTCGCACGTTTATTCCTAGCTTTTTAGCTGCTGCCTTCTGCGATAATCCGGCATTTACTCTTGCAGCGCTTAATGAAATTTTGGGATAATTTTGCATCATATCGCCTCCTTTAAGCTATATTATACTCGCTTAAAGCGAAATGTCAAGCTTTTAGCGAATTATTTTTATTTTTTTGTTGCATCCCCTTCGCTTTTGGCTTACAATAATAATGAAAGCAGGTGATTTGCATGGAAGGTTCTAACGTTCGTATTATTTTTTCAAATAATTTAAATCGGCTGGCAAAAGAAAAAGGCGTAACGCAAGCCGATATAGTTTGCGCATTAAATTGCAGCTCGTCAACCGTTTCGGATTATTTTTCTGGTAAAAAATATCCGCGCCCCGATAAAATGCAAAAAATTGCTGATCTTTTAGGCGTATATATTTCTGATCTTACAAGTGAAAAAGAAGAGCCTACCGTTTGCAACGATAAGCCCTTAAATCCGAAAGCAAAATATTTAATGAACCTTATTGACTCTATGAACGATGAAGAATTAGATGCGCTTGAGCGCATTGTTGATTCTGTAATTCAATTACGCGGCAAATAATCGTTTGTAATTCTTCATCGGTTAAATTTAATAACTTATTCTTTAAGCGGTCACGCTTTTCCAAGAGCAACCGCTCCCCATAAGTTGCTGCTTGTCCTCCCCTTTTCACTGTTGCCCCTCCTTTAATTGAGATTGTATTTTGATTATAGAACGTCCGTTCGATACTGTCAAGATGTTTTTTCACGTATTTTTTGAGCAAATTTGATTGTTTGCTATTTACTTTTTAAATTTATTTGTTTATTATATAGTAGCAGGTTGATTTGCAATATTTGCTAATTGCTGTCAGATGGTGGCAAAATTTGTATGTAATGGAGGTGCATTTTAAGCTTTAGGCGATTGCCGCCGTTTGCGCAGCCGATCAATTCGCCTCTTACGAGGCGTGAGTAGAAATAATGAAAGTATGATTCTTTGCAGGAATGCCGCCCTCGCAGGGCGTGAGTAGAAACAATGAAAGTATGATTCTTTGTCGAAACGCCGCCCTCGCAGGGCGTGAGTAGAAACATTAAAGCATTGTAGGATATTTTTGAACACTATAAAGCATTCGAAAGAATTTCACGTTTCATTGCACAAACCCGGAAAACGAATATAATAAAAGCGGAAGGGAATCCTATCCCTGACCGGGATGCACGGTTTAAATATGCGTCGTTCGTTTTACCGCTGACCGATATGCGGGATATAAGTGGTCGGGTTGAAAGAATTTTTTACAGTTGGTGTATCTCAGCCACAAAATGAGAAGTTTATTTTAGTAGGTTTCTCTTGACCTTTATGCAAGAAATTTATAAGTGAGCGTTTCGCCGCTCTTAAGCGCGATCATAACAGCAAGGGCGGTGTAAAAGCTTGCCCTTGCTTTTTTTAGAAGGAGGCCTCACCATGCAATGCCGTAAATGCAAAACTGAATTGCCGGACGGCGCTGCCTATTGCTATGTATGCGGCATAAAGCAGGAAAAGCCGCAGAAACGGACAAAGGCGCGCGGCAATGGGACGGGAACCGTGTATCAGCTGCCAAACGGAAAATATGTTGCAGAGGTAACGCTCGGCTATTTAAACGGAAAAAGGCGAAAGAAAACGAAACAGTTTGCAAAAAAATCGGATGCAATCAATTTTCTGCCCCTGCTCAAGCAGCAAATCGATACTATGGATTCTAAAATTACATTTACAGATTTATATGAGCGCTTTATGGAAAAGCATTCTGAAAAAGTCGGAAAATCTACCATTGATTGCTACAAGGCCGCATATGGCCATTATAAGCCGATATATTTCATGCCGTTTTCCGAAATCAAAACAGAGCATCTTCAGCACTGTATTGATTCCGTGCCGGGTTCTCGCACAAAAGAAAATATGAAGGCGCTGGGAACGTTACTATATAAATACGCCATGCAAAACGATCTTATCCAGAAAAATTATGCTCAATTCATTTATGTTGGGAAAAAAGAAAAAAGCAAACGCGAAGCGTTTTCTGCCGAAGAGATTCAGATTATAAAAAATAATATCGGGAAAATTCGATATTCCGAATACATCTTATGCTTAATTTATACCGGATTTCGCCCGAATGAACTGTTTGCGTTAAAGAAATCAGATTATCACAAAAACTATTTTATTGGCGGCTCAAAAACAGAGGCCGGAAGAAATCGCATCGTGCCAATACCAGATCCAATTGCTGAAATCGTTGCTGATTTAGTGAATAAATCGGAGAGCGAATATATTTTTGAATCTCCCGCGCACAAACAATTTTCCGATGAAAAATTTCGAAAACGATATTATTATTTCGCTCTTAATGAGATGGGAATTCGGAAACTGCCGCCATACAGTTGCCGCCACACTTACGCCACCATGCTTAAGGATATAGACGCTCCAATTACTGATAAACAAAAATTAATGGGGCATGAAAGTTTTGAGATGACGGCTCATTATACGCATACTGATATTGATTCGCTAATTCGGATTGCAAAGCAGCTAGTTTAGTGTGTAATACGGTGTGTAATAGAGAGAAATTTTTCAAAATAATCGAACATTTTGAAGGTTTTCAAAGCAAAAGAAAAACCGCCTAAAACCTAGATTTTTCTAGGAATTAAGCGGTTTTTTCTGGTCCGAGTGACAGGAGTCGAACCTGCGGCCTCTTGAACCCCATTCAAGCGCGCTACCAAACTGCGCTACACCCGGATATTCAGTTTTTATGCAGCTAAATTATAGTAGCACTTTCCGCGCAATTTGTCAATCCGAATTTGGGAAATTTTCGATACCAGGCAAACAAAAAATCCGGGCGCAATGTTCAAGGCCGGACACTGCACCCGGATTTTTTCCGATATTTATTCGACAATCGTAATCGACTTGATCTTTTGCTCTTCCCAAGGCCGGTCGCGCATATCGGTTTTGACCGATGCAATCGCGTCGACAACGTCCATTCCCTCGACAACTTTTCCGAACGCAGCATACTGGCCGTCCAGGAATGGGCCGTCCGCATGCATGATAAAGAACTGCGAACTCGCAGAATTGAAGTTCTGCGCACGCGCCATTGAAATCACACCGCGTGTATGGGAAATCGGGTTTTTATGGCCGTTTGCTGCAAATTCACCGACGATTTTTTCTTTGGAACCGCCCATGCCGGTTCCCTCGGGATCGCCGCCCTGAATCATAAATCCGGAAATAACCCGATGAAAGATCAGGCCGTCATAGAACCCCTCCCCCACCAGTTTAAGAAAATTCGCAACAGTTTTCGGAGCAGCTTCCGGGTAAAGCTCCAGCTTGATGATTCCGCCGTTTTCCATTTCAATTTGTACCATTGTTGTACCTCCTGTTTTTTTATTCTGATTTCTTGGGTGGTTTCATGGTCAGAGAAATTCGGTTTTTGTCTTTTTGAACCTCGACCACCCAAACCTTTACAAGATCACCTGTTCGGACAACCTCCGAAGGATGGCGTATAAAGCGGTCTGCCATCCGGGAAATATGCACAAGTCCATCCTGATGGACGCCGATATCGACAAATGCGCCAAAATCGACGACATTCCGCACCGTACCGGTCAGTTCCATCCCAGGTGCCAGATCGTCTATTTCCATTACATCCGAGCGCAGAAGCGGCGGCGGAAGTTCGTCGCGCGGATCTCTTCCCGGCTTCAAAAGTTCTGCAACAATGTCCTGGAGTGTCGGAAGTCCGACTCCACAGTCCTCTGCGATTGCGGCTTCTCCGCGTTTTAAAATCCGGTCGCGCAGCGCCTCAATGCGGCTTTTTTCAACATCTGTAAGTGTATATCCGCACAGCGAAAGCAGCTTCTCTGCCGCCGCATAGGATTCTGGATGCACGCCGGTTCGATCAAGAACGGTGCTGCTTTCCGGAACCCGGATAAATCCGGCGCACTGTTCATACGTCCGGTTTCCGAGTTTTGGAACTTCCAAAAGCTCTTTCCGGCTCTTAAACGCGCCATGTTCTTCCCGGTAAGCCACAATATTTTTAGCAACCGCCGCCGTAATACCAGCTACCCGACCTAGAAGCGGTGCAGACGCCGTATTGAGATCCACACCGACCGTATTGACGCAATCCTCAACAACGCCGCTGAGCGCCTCGTCAAGCTGCTTTTGCGGCATATCGTGCTGATACTGACCGACGCCGATGCTTTTAGGATCAATTTTCACCAGCTCCGCGAGCGGATCCTGCAACCGGCGCGCAATCGAAACTGCACTGCGCAAAGAGACATCGTAATCCGGAAACTCTGCAGCAGCAAGTTTTGACGCGGAATAGACCGATGCCCCTGCCTCGCTGACAATCATATAGCTTAGATCCGTGCCGCGGATCAAATCTGCAACAAATTGCTCCGATTCCCGGGATGCGGTTCCATTTCCGATGGAAATCACCTGCACGTTGTCCTTTTCGATCAAACGATTGAGCGTTTTTGCCGCCTCTTCTTTTTTGTTATGCGGCGGCGTCGGATAGACAACGGCAGTATCCAACACCTTTCCGGTTCCGTCGACCACCGCAATTTTGCAGCCCGTCCGGTATGCCGGATCAAGTCCCAGCGTCACCTTGTTTTTGACCGGCGGCTGCATCAGAAGCGGTTTCAAATTCAAGGCGAAGGTATGAATCGCCTGTTCGTTCGCGGCATCTGTAAGCTGATTCCGGATTTCACGGGCAAGCGACGGAAATAAGAGCCGTTCATAGCTATCTGCAACGGCCAATGCAACCTGCTCCGTAGAGGGACCGCTGTGCTTGCAAAAGGCCTCCCGCAGCAATTTGATCGCCTCTGGTTCTGAAGCCTCCAATTCGACCTTCAAAAAGCCCTCCCGTTCCCCGCGGTTTAACGCCAGAATCTGATGGCTTTGCAGTCGGTTTACCCGTTCGCGGAATTCATAATACAACCGGTAGACGCTGTCCTCTTCTTTCGCAGCAGCCGAAACCAGGCTTCCGCTTGAAAACAGGAACCGGCGCAAACGTTTGCGGATCTCTGCGTCGTCGGAAATCGCTTCTGCAAGAATATCCCGTGCGCCTGCAAGCGCTGCCTCTGCATCTTCAACCTCCGGAGAACAGAACGTTTTGGCCTCACAAGTCGGATCCAGATTGGGATCCTGCCGCATCAAAAGCTCTGCAAGCGGCTCCAAGCCGCGTTCCCGCGCAATCGAAGCTCTTGTGCGGCGTTTCGGACGGTAGGGCCGGTAAAGGTCATCGACCTCTGCAAGCGTCTGCGCAGACAAAATTGCAGCGGCAAGTTCCTCTGTCAGCTTTCCCTGTCCTTCAATCGCTGCGCGCACCTCTTCTTTTCGCGCAGCCAATCCGCGCAGATATGCAAGCCGTTCGGAAAGTTCGCGTAAAAGCTGATCGTCCATAGAACCGGTCATTTCCTTGCGGTACCGGGCAATAAACGGGATGGTATTTCCCGCATCAATCAGCGAAATTACATTTTCGACATGCGTCGGCTTTAAGTTTAACTCTGCGGCTAACGCCGCAACAATCTGTTCCATACCATAAAATTCCTTTTCTGATTTCAATCGTCGAAATGTGCCGAATCTCCAACCCAAAAGCAACCAATTTTATACGCAAGCATGTTCGGCATCTTTCGCTGCCGGAAAGATGCAGGTGAAAGCAGACACGCTTTCAGACCCATAACCTACAAAGCACGTAAGCACTGTGCAAAAATCGGATTTTTCACTTCAAATGCAGCCGTTCGTTTTCCTCTTTCGGCATCTCTGCAAAAAAGCGATCCAAATACGGCCTTAACAGCTCCGCCATCTTCTGATATCCGGCGCCGTAAGGATGAACCCCATCCCAGGATAGTTCCCGGCGCAGGGTCAGACCGTCCGCTTCGGAAAACGCGGTATGATAATCCAGATACGGTATCTGAAATTCCGCACAAAGCGTCTGGAGCAGCCGGTTGATTCTGCATAAAAACATCTGGCGATACGTCCGGCTTCTGACCGGCAAAAGGGATTCCATCAAAATCGGCTGTGCGTTTGCCTTTGCTTTGCAAAGCAGCGCGCGATACGACTGCGACAGCAGATGGAAAATTCGCTCTTCTTCCTGTTTCAGCGCCTCTTTCCCGTTTTCTGCAGCCGCATTCAGGCTCCAGGTGTCGTTCAGGCCGATCATGACAATGCACAGCCTAGGATGCAGCTGTAAAACATCCGCCTCAAAGCGTTTGAGCAGGTGCTCGGCAATGTCGCCTTCAATTCCGCGATTGACCATCAGGCCATATCCCTGAAAATAGAGATCCAGCTCCCAGTTCTGCATCACAGAATCTCCGATAAAACACAGCGATACCGGTGTATGCGTCACTAAGATCTGGCTGTTTTTATTGTCAAATTCCATACGACGGACGTCGGCCGCCGCATGATTTCCGAAAAAGCCGGGCGTAATCAGCTTTGGAAACGTCTCCATCTTTGTGCCCCTTCCTTTTGGATCTTATCTATTTTCACATGAAGGCGCCGGTTTGTCAACCCAGTGTCCGGAAAAAGGCAGATGAAGAGCGACGAATTTTTATACCGATAACGATCAAAATTTTGATGTATAAATTCTCGGCAGAGAGCCATACTACAAACAAGCGTAACGGAATCTGTACTCTGCGTTTGCCAAATCCGGTGCGCGATTTTGACAATGCGCATCGGAGCGGAACAAGCAATCGCGATTTCGTTTTTCATGCACAGCGTCAAAAGAAAAGCCGTGCCGGAGAATAGACCGGCACGGCTGTTTTTATCCCGAAATACCGATACATACAGGTGCAAAAAGCCGAAATTGGTGCGCGTACATTCCGCACCTGCGCGCCAAACCGGCTCAGGCCTTAGAGCGTTCACGATGCGGCCTCCGGCGCGCGGAACATCGGCTTTCCGTTTAGTCTCGCCGCATTTGCCGCAAAAAAAGCCAAACCGCAAGTATGCAAGTGCCGGCCGCATAGCCGAGCACCCAATTCAGATGCGGAAAAATGCCTTCAAAACTTCCGTTTAGGACGGCGCGTTCCAATTCCACGGCGTGCCAAAACGGCAAATACCCCGCAATTTTTTCAAAAACGCCGCCGACCAACTTTAAATCGAACCAGGTTCCGGAAAGCCACGCGGTCAGATTCGTCAGCAACGCGCCACAGATTCCGCCGACCTGTTTCACATTCAGAACACTTCCGCAAAGCAGCCCCAATGCAACAAAAAAGACCGACACCGGCATCAAAAACAGAAGCGCATAGAGAATTTTCCAGGATGCAGGAAGCCCTAGGAGCAAAGCGGTCAGATAGCAGACCACGCTCTGTAAAAACGCAATCGGCAAAAGCGGCAGGATGTATCCGAGAATAAAATCAGTAGCACGCAGCGGCGTCGTATAAAGACGCTGCAAAAAGGCGCTTTCGCGGTCTTTTGCAATCAGCGTCGCCGCAAAAAGCGTCATAAACGCCAGACCAAATACAGTAATGCCCGGAGTCAGCTGTCCGATTGCAAAAAGCTCTATGGGAACATTCGCCTGAATCGCTGAAAGCAGCAAGAGCAGCACAATCGGAAAGCCCAGCCCGAAGCAAAGATTCAGCGGATCACGCAAAATTTCCTTCGCGGTGCGTCCGGAAAAAGCCCAGAGTTTCATTGTTTTTCCCCTTTCACAATTGCGACAAAGGCCTCTTCAAAGCGATCCTTTCCTGTTTGCTGTTTAAGCGCTTCTACGGTATCAAGCGCCAGCAGATGGCCGTCTTTGAGAATTCCAACCCGATCGGAAAGCGCCTCGGCTTCTTCCATATAATGCGTGGTCAGAATGATGGTTATCTTCCCTTTTAAGCTGCGAATGCTGTCCCAGAGATCACTGCGGGCAAGCACATCAAGTCCCAACGTCGGCTCGTCGAGAAAAAGGATCTGCGGTTCCCCAATCAGCGCCATTGCAATGCTCAGGCGGCGCTGCCATCCGCCGGAAAGCTTTCCGGCCCGTTTTCCGGAAATTCCGGACAGCTCGAACTGTTCGAGAAGTTCCCTTACCTTTTCTTCTTTTTTGGCCTTCGGAAATCCATGTACCCCGCACATCAGTTCCAAGTTCTCCCGAACTGTCAAATTGGGTGCAACCGCGGTTTCTTGCGGAAAAACCCCGATCAGTTCTTTCACCGCCGCGCTGTCCGACACAATACTGTGCCCGTTTAAAAATGCATCTCCGCTGGTCGGCTTTGTTAAACAGGAAAGCATTTTGATCGTCGTTGTTTTTCCGGCGCCGTTTACGCCGAGCAGTGCGAATAGCTCTCCGGTTTGGACATGTAAGTCCAGCGCATCAACCGCTGTTACATCGCGGTATTGTTTGGTCAGTTTTTTGGCTTCAATCGCTTCCATTCCGTTTCTCCTCTCCACAAAACCGGTATTTTAGTCCAAGATAGCAGTCTGTTACCGCATCGCTCACAAACGCCGGATCCCAGTCCAAATACCCGGTCGCAATCATCGTCGCAATGCCGTGCACATAAATCCAGGTTTCCAAATGAAATCGAAAGGCGTCCTCTCTGCTCAGGCCGGTCGCCTTTTGAACCAGCGAGAGCAGCCCGTCCAATTCCTCCGCCTCAGTTGGAGGGGGCGCTTCCCGGGATCGATCGCGCATATAAAGCAGTTTAAACAGTTCTGTTTCTTCTTTTGCAAAACGGATATACGCCATACCAGTCGCTTTATACGGCGGGTATTCTTTTTCTACAACCGCCTTTTTCAGCCGATCCTGATAAAGCCGGTTGGCTTCTTCGATCACTGCGGCGCGAACCTCTTCCATATTCTGAAACAAACCGAAAATCGGTTTTGCAGAACATCCGAGTTTTGCTGCCAGCGCTCTCGCAGTTAGTGCATCGGCACCGCTTTCCCGCACGATGTCCACTGCAGCGCAAATCATTTCTTCTCTTGTAAAACGAAACTTTGGCGGCATCGGATCATCTCCAAAAGAATCTTAAGTTGCGCAACATAAGTTGCTTATTGAGTATAGTATAATTTATTTTAAAATTTTTGTCAATCCTAAATGATCAAAAACGGAATAGAACATCCGTATAGAACCCCATTCCGTTTATTACAATTTGTGCGCCTGGGCAGATTGCTTGAAACCGTCTGCTCTCCTAAATATCCGCGCGGTATTGCGAAAGCCGAAACTTCTTAAAACCGCAAACCATTTCTCGTGCCACAAAACAAAAAATCCTCAGCCTACAGCATGGACTGTTTCCCAGCGAACAGACAAAGAAAAAAGCGCCCAGTCGCAGAATAGCGGCAAATTACACGGCCTTGCTCCGGATTTCAAACGGAGTGAGGCCGTTTTTCAGGTTGATCCGCTCATAGTTGCAGAAGCGCACATACTCCGCCACCGCCTGTTCGACTTCGGCCCGGCACGAAAATTTTCTCCGATACAGGCACTCTGTTTTCAGCGTCCCGAAAAAATTTTCCATTGCCGCATTGTCATAAGGGCATCCGGGGCTGGACATCGACGGCTGAATGTGGGATTCTTGGCTTAGATCAAAGTATGCTTGGTCTGTATATTGAAATCTTGGTCGCTGTGGAGGATTCGTCCATCAGCGGCCTTCTCTTTTTTACAGGCATCCCGAACGGTATCCGTCACCAGCGAAGCGGTCATATCACCGCCGATCCGGTAAGCCATCACCATTTTTCCGCACAGATCCAGTACGGCACACAGATACACCATTCCCTTAACTGCGGGAATATAGGTGATATCGGTTTCCCAAAAACGATTGGGGAATGGTTGGGCAAACGCACGCTGCAGCAGATTTGGATATTTGTGAACGGCCTGCTGATAGTTCCGATACGGTTTGCGGCGGCGTGCCTGTGAGAGCAGATCGAGCTTGCGCATTATGCGCAAAATGGCTTTGATGCTGACTTTTCTGCCATGCTGTCGTTCCAGCCAGCGGCGAACGCGGCGGCAACCGCAGGTCTGTTTGCTGCGCTGTTGGCAGTCGATGATCAGATCGACAAGCCACTGATCTTTGGCGGGCTTGCCTTGCCGTTTTCGCCAGGCATAGCAGCCGCTGCGGGAGACTTCAAACATACGGCACATGGAGCCGATCGGATATTTCCCGCAAAAGCGCTCGATCACCCGGTATTTCAGCTTCACCTCCTCCCAGCTTCAGACAGAAAATTTCGCAGCAGCTCCACCTGCATCCGCAGCTCAATCAGTTCGTTATTTCGCTTTTGTTCTTCGCTGATCGAAGCTTTGTGCGGCCGGCCTTTCGGCTGCGGAACATAGCCGTTGGCAATCAGTCGCTGTTTGCGGTTTTGGCGATTGACAAGTCCTTTGACTTGTGCCTTGCGCAGTCCGAAATGGGCACCGATCTCTCGATTCGTTTCTCCTGCGGCCTTTCGCCGGAACACTTCTTCACTGAGCGCCTCTGCTTTCGCATCTCCTCTCGACATGACTGCACCTCCTGTTGTAGCTTCTATTCTACAACAGGAGGTGCTTTTTTTCACTGTCTGTTTTCTTGGGTACAGTCCAGCACGAAAGCTGCGCTAAGGACTTTTTATCATACGTTAATCGACAATCACACTGACCATTTCCTCTGCGGAAATCCGATAAACCGCGCCGTCAATTCCATGCACGCGCAACGCTTCCAGAACTGCACCGCGTTCATAACGGCAGCCGATAATCGCCGCAGTGATGGTTTCTGCGTCAAGCGTCGAGAAGAAATCCCCGTATACCGCGGCCGAACGAATCCGGCCCTTTTGCACGTCAATCCGGAATTGCATCTTGCCGCCGGCAAAACGGCCGGTTCGGTCGATATTGAATTTCGGATTGGCGCCAAAAATCCGCTCCCAACTTGCAAACTGTTCCTGTGCAAGCGTCCGGATCCGCGCGTCATCTTCCGGCGTAAGCTGATAAAACTGCGGATTTTCACCCAAAATATACCGTACCATCGTTTCCTTAAACGCTTCAGCATCCATCGGTTGCGGCAAATGCTCCGCAATATTCGTGACCCGATCGCGGACAGACTTAATGCTCTTTGAAAGAATTTTATAGCTGTCGACCGTTGTCGATGCGACCATTTGCGCAATATCCGTATCGAATAACAGAGAGCCGTGATGTACGGTGCATCCACCCAGCCGGTACTGCGCATTGCCTGAAAACTTTCGGCCATCGATGGTCAGATCATTCCGGCCGCTCCAGGCAGCCTCGACGCCGCATTCCTGCAGCGCATCTATTACCGGCGCAATATATTGATGAAATGCAATCTCTTTTTCGCCATCGTGCTGGATAAAGGTAAACTGCCATCCGCCGAGATCGGTATAGATTGTTCCGCCGCCGCTCATACGCCGCACAAGGCGAATTCCATGCGCATCGGCATAGGGCTTGTTGACTTCCTCGAGAACATTCTGGTATTTCCCGACCATCAAAGTCGGTGTGGTCCGCCAAAAGAGAAAGACCGTATCCGGAAGCTGCTTTTCCAGCGCAAAATAGTATTCCGCGCCAAAGTTATAGTAAACGTCAGAAGAATTACACTCAATATAGATCATGGACGCCCTCCAGAACCTCCCACGCCCTATAGGAACTTCTCGCAAGCGGCGCAGAGGCTACGTGACGAAAGCCCTTGGAGAGGGCCATTTCGCGATACCGCTCAAAATCTTCCGGCGTTGCATAGCGCGCCAGCGGATAATGGTTTGGTGACGGCTGGAGATACTGCCCAATGGTGAGAATATCGCAGCCTGTCGCAAGAATATCGTCCATCAACTCGCTGATCTGCGCTTCGGTTTCGCCGAGACCGACCATAAAGCCCGTCTTCGTGAGAAGCGTAGGATCCTTTTTCTTGCAATACCGCAGCACCTCGAGCGACCGCTCGTAACGCGCCTGAGGACGCACGGCTGCCTGCAGATCCCGAACCGTTTCCACATTGTGGTTGAGCACCTCAGGATGTGCATCAATCACAATATCGAGTGACCGGGGATCCCCTTTCAGATCCGAAATGAGTGTCTCGACAGTTGTACCCGGGCAAATTTCCCGGATCGCCCGGACTGTTTTGGCAAACTGTTCCGCGCCGCCGTCCGGCAGATCGTCACGCGTCGAACAGGTTACCACCACATGCCGCAGTCCAAGTTTTTTCGCAGTCTGTGCGACATTCATCGGCTCTTCCGGATCCGGCGGAAGCGGACGGCCCGTTGTCACGTTGCAAAAGCGGCAGTTACGCGTGCAAATGCTGCCCAAAATCATAAAAGTAGCCGTGTGCTTGCGGTAACATTCCCCCATATTCGGGCAGTTCGCCTCTTTGCACACCGTATGGAGATGGAGCCCCTGCATCATTTCAGCCACCTCGCGGACAGCCTCCTGATTGTACCGGACTTTCAGCCATTCAGGTTTTCTTTCCATGTAATCCTCACTTCGTTTCCAGAATAGCAACCGGCGTCTCAACCTGTACCGTATCGCCTTCTTCAAAAACTTGTTTTTTCAAAATTCCGCTTTCGGTGGATTCAATCTGATTGACCACCTTGTCCGTTTCGATTTCGAACAGCGGTTCGCCGGCTTTCACCTCGTCCCCCTCTTCCTTGAGCCATGCACAAAGAACGCCTTCCTGCATGTCCGGACGAAGTTTTGGCATTTTTACATTTTTTTCCATGTATTCTCGTTCCTTTCCTGCCGCTTAAAACGGCTTCGGATCTTCCGATGCACAAAACCGTGCATAACTGCAATCATTTATGAAGCACAGAACATTTACCCACGTCTATGCGTTCAATGTCTATCGCACCGCCTCCGCTTTCTGACGCGTCCAGCATGCCACTGAACGTAGAATGTCCCCGGCGCGATGAATGACACTTCGCGTCCGCGATGGGTGACACTTTGTGTCCGTAGTGAAACGCACTATGTGTGCGTATGTGCGAGAGCTCAATCCTCTTAAAACTCCGTGTGCTTTTCAGTCGGCAAAATACGCCGCTGCGGATTTCCACCAGCTTCCTCCCGCGTCCAGCATGCCACTGTATGTAGAATGCCCCCGGCGCGATGGGGGACACTTCGCGTCCGCGATGGATAACACTTTGTGTCCGTGGTGAAACGCACTACGTGTGCGTGTGTGCGAGGGCTCAATCCTCTTAAAACTCTGTGTGCTTTTCAGTCGGCCAAATACGCCGCTGCGGATTTCCACCAGCTTCCTCCCGCGTCCAGCATGCCACTGAACGTAGAATGCCCCCGGCGCGATGAATGACACTTCGTGTCCGTAGTGAAACGCACTATGTGTGCGTATGTGCGAGAGCTCAATCCTCTTAAAACTCCGTGTGCTTTTCAGTCGGCAAAATACGCTGCTGCGGATTTCCACCAACTTCCTCCCGCGTCCAGCATGCCACTGTATGTAGAATGCCCCCGGCGCGATGGGGGACACTTCGCGTCCGCGATGGATAACACTTTGTGTCCGTGGTGAAACGCACTATGTGTGCGTATGTGCGAGAGCTCAATCCTCTTAAAACTCCGTGTGCTTTTCAGTCGGCAAAATACGCTGCTGCGGATTTCCACCAGCTTCCTCCCGCGTCCAGCATGCCACTGAACGTAGAATGCCCCCGGCGCGATGAATGACACTTCGTGTCCGCGATGGGTGACACTTTGTGTCTGCGGTGGATAACACTTCGTGTCCTAGAGAAGACAGCAAAATAGGGATTCCGCGCAATCGCCTGCGAGTGTCTCGCAAATGGCATAAAAGGCGTCGGGATCTAACCGAGTACCGTCAAAAAGCGACTTGCCCCTCTTACAGTCAAGTTGCGAACTTTCGATCTCTACTCCGGAAACGATTCCTTTTTTTGCCTGATACCGAACCCGAATCGGCGCGTCAGCAAAGGCGCCCTGTTTCTCATACGTGAATGCAGGAGTCCTGCCCCAGGTCCATTCCCAGCTGTGGTATTTTTCGTCCCGCAGCCGACAGACCGCCTGTTCCTGCTCCTGCGATAGGAAGTACATTCTGCTTCCTGACGGAAGCATTTTCCCGAGCAGCCGTTCCTGAAATTCCGCAATCGTCATCGGGGATCGAAGATGTTCCCGAATATTGGTCACCGGACAGATCGCCGATTGCGTACCGCCCGATTGGAAACAGTCATTTTTACCGTGCACGGTAATCTGATCCAACACCGCAAGATCCGATGCAAACAGAAGCGTCCCATGGTGCAAAAGTCGACCACCCGCCATCCGCTGGGCGCTTCCGGAAATTTTCCGGCCATCTACCCAAATATCGCAGGATCTTCCTTTTTGCGCCGGAACACCAATTGCATTGAGCGCTGCAATCACCGGCTGCAGGCAGGCGTCGTAATCGACAAGACCTTTTGAACGCGTGATATAAGTATAATTGACATTTCCAAGATCATGATATACCGTACCGCCGCCGGACGGCCTGCGGATCACCGGAATCCGTTGTTTCCGAAGCGCCTGTACAGAGACTTCCCTGCAAATATTCTGGTAACACCCAACCACAACAGACGGCGTATTTCGCCAAAGAAAAAACACCTCTTCCTCCGGGAACTGTGTGAAGACATATTCCTCAAATGCCTGATTATAAAACGGGTCATGCGAGGTGTTCTGTAGGGTTATCACAAAAACCACTCCATTCGGGTAAAGGCATTTTTATTATAGGGGCCATGGCGATAGATGTCAAGATTGCGCCAGCTTTCCCCCCGCGGTCTCCAACAGCACGGTTCTGCAAAATCGAATCAGCCGTCTTTTCGCCCGCGCGCACCAAAAGCAGACAAACAGAAAGGGCTTGCCGTTCCGTTTGGTAAGTCCTTCGGTTTTCAGCATGAATGTGGCATCGTGCCTAAATTCGCCTGCCAGCCATTGTCACGGGCGATCCTTTACCATCTGCAAATAGGGCAGCTCCTCGAACCCGAGGCGTTTGTACAACGCAATTGCGCGAGTATTGCTGAAATCCGCTTCCAGGCGGAACCGTTTTACCGTGCCGGCAAACCGGTCTTCCAAATATGCAAAGAATGTACGTCCCAGTCCGTGCGAACGGAATTCCGGTTTGATGAATAAATCTTCAATCCAAACAATCCTGCCGCCAATTTCTGAAGAAAAACTTTTATTAATGACAGCATACCCTGCAGTTTTGCCTTCTTCTTCGAGGAAAAAAACCTCCAGATAAACATCAGAAGAAACGGCTTCATCGAACACACGTGCCTGCACTTCCAGCGGCACCGGATGCAGCACTGCTTCCGAATGATAAAATGCGTCAGACATTGCAAGGTATGCTTCGCGATCCTCGGGTCTGATGTTACGAATCATAAAGATCCTCCTTCTTTGTGGAAATGCGTCCCAAAGCGCTTTTATCCCAACAAAAAACGTCCGATATTTTGGACTTTCAAAAAGCGGGACGCTATCTGCATGATTGGTCTGCGCGTTTTAATTTCAGTTTTATTTTGCGCAGACACTCTGGTGTGAAAATGATTATATCATATCCATAAAAATAAATCCACCGCATACGATATCCGCGTAAAAAAGCGGCCTCCTTGCAGGAAGCCGCTTTCCAGAAGCATGCTTTTACGCCGCCACACGTTTTTTCTTTTGATGGCGCCAAATGAGCAACAAAATGCCAACCAAAAGCACGAAGCTAACCGGCAGAACCACAAAGGCAGAGCGGACAAATCCGGCCAGGATATATCCAAGGAACGAAAGTCCGGCCACAAACAGCGCGTACGGAAGCTGTGTGGAAACATGGTTCACGTGGTCGCACTGCGCACCGGTGGATGCCATGATGGTTGTGTCGGAAATCGGCGAGCAGTGGTCGCCGCAGACAGCACCGGCAAGGCACGCAGAAACCGCAACAATCAGCAGGTTGCCAGGCATGTTGATACCGACAACAATCGGCAGCAGGATGCCGAACGTGCCCCAGGAAGTTCCGGTTGCGAAGGAAAGCCCGATAGCCACAAGGAATACCATTGCCGGCAGGAAGGACTGCAAGCCTTTCGCGCTGCTTGCAAACACATTGCTGACAAAAATATCTGCACCCAAAAGGCTCGTCATTCCGCTGAGTGTCCAGGCAAAAGTCAGGATCAGAATTGCAGGAACCATAGCCTTAAAGCCTGCCGGAATGGAACTCATGCAATCCTTAAAGGTCAGTACCCGGCGGCAGAGCATATAGACAATAATCGCAATGAGCGCAAGAACTGAGCCGAGCGACAGGCCAAGCGGTGCGTCGCAATTTGCAAACGCAGCAACAAAATTTTCACCGCTGAAAAATCCGCCGGTGTAGACCATACCAGCCACACACAAGACAATTAAAATGACAATCGGCAGAACAAGATCGATCACTTTTCCTTTGGAAGAAGGCGTATCTTCGTTTGCGTTTGCATAAGGACGCTCCGGCGTTGTGTAGAGGTCACCGTTCGCCGCATTGTCTTCATGCTTTTTCATCGGTCCAAAATCAATATTTAAAACGGCAATCAGAATCATCATTCCGATGGTCAAAAGTGAATAGAGGTTAAACGGAATTGCCTGAATAAAAAGATTCAGACCGTTTTCATCGCCCTTCACCACACCGGCAACTGCTGCTGCCCAGGAAGAAATCGGCGCAATCATGCAAACCGGAGCAGCCGTTGCATCGATGATGTAAGCGAGCTTTGCCCGGGAAATCTTATGCGTATCCGTAACCGGACGCATGACGCTTCCGACTGTCAGGCAGTTAAAATAGTCATCTACAAAAATCAAGCAGCCAAGACCGGTTGTCGCAAGCAGCGCGCCACGGCGCGTTTTGATTCTGCGAACTGCCCAGGCGCCATAAGCGGCAGAACCGCCTGCGCGGTTAATGAGAATTACGATAGCACCGAGCACAATCAGGAATACCAGAATTCCGACATGGCCCTTGTTTGCAATCGAAGAAATAAAGCCGGTGTCAAGCATCTGAACATACGCGGTTTCCAAATCGAAGTTGGAATAGAACAGCGCACCGGTGAGAATTCCCACAAACAGCGAGCTATACACCTCTTTGGTAATCAGTGCAAGCACAATTGCAACCAGCGGCGGAACCAATGCCCAGGCGGTTGCATACATGTTGCTCTGGTACTCCTCAGCGGCTGCATCTGCCGAAGCAGATTCTGCGGATGCTGTCAGCGAAAACAGCACAAAAACCGCCATGACAACCAGGGCAAGCACCAGAACTTTTTTACCCCTCATTCGTCTCATTTTTGACCCTCCAAACAATTTTCAGTCTTCTGTTTTTTCGAAAAGAGCCCAGATTCCGCATCGAAAAAACAAAAAGCGGACATCATCCGGCCATACCGGACAGCGCCCGCAAAATTAGATTAAAAAAAGCCATGTACGCAGAATGCCCGCATGCATGACGTCTTTTCAAACGATTTTTATCACGATAGCGCTCCACAAATTTGTGACAGCCTACAGCATTTTCTCCTGCAGTCCAGCGTACGGCTTCTTTCAGGCAAAAACCGCCGCTTCGGCGAAAAGGCCCTTCTGCGCAACGCCGGCCTGACGTTTTGCCTGCGCATACTCATCCGTTTCGCAACCTCTATCCAATTTTATTGTACCAGATTACAGCCATTCTCGTACAAACAGGACGTGCAAATCGACTGCAATGAAATAAAATCTAATACCATAAATAAAGTAACACATGCCGTCGGATGTGTCAAGAAAAATTTACAATTTATTTGCAAAAAGGCAAATTTCCAAATTTTTGCGCAAAGGTTCGATCCATTTTGGGAAATCCTAAAAAAGGCTGCTCCGGCCAATAAACGTGCACAGCATTTCTCTTTTTCAGGGTATGGGATTGCTTTGCAATCAGCAAAAAGCGCTGCTGCATCCGGAGACAGTCCAAACCGAAAAAGGAGGCTTAATCATGAAGGAGCATCTGTCCGAAAAACCAGCTCGTCCGTACGACGCGGAAGATGAAGAAGAACTGTTTGACAACCTGTTTTCTGTTGCTTCCAGCACGGAATGCACCGGGCTCATTCCAGGTACTGCGGATTCCGACGCGAAAGTTGACGCGTACAGCGAAATCTATGATATTCCGCTCAGCAAAGATTCGTAAACTGGTTTTCACCTCATGTTTTCCGCTGCCCCTTTTCTCCTGATTCCGGTAAAAAATCTCCAGCCGCAGCAAAACTGCGAGCTGGAGATTTTTGCATTTGTCCTTTTGCAGGAACGAAAGCCACTTGGAACCCCAAGCAACTTCAATTTTTAGAACGTTACGCGAACCTGATCTTCTTCCGCAAACCGGATAACTTCGCAGTCGTTTCCGTATGTACGCTCCGGAAGCAGAATCAAAACGTGTACCACGTCTTCTTTGCAGGCAATCTGCGTTCCGTGCAGGACACCCGGATTGAGCGCCACCATGGTGCCCTTCGGCACATAAAATGCGCGCAATTTTTCAGAAGTCACCGGGCCGTTTGCTTTGCCGACATGAATGATGCAGTCTCCATCCAGCGGAAGAATGCCTTCGGAAGTATAGCCGTGATATTCCGTAAACTGGATCACGTCGCCGTCTGCTTTGGAAATTTTGTTGACAGACGCGCAGGCGCAATTGCCGTTTCCAAGCTGCATCCGAACCAGATCCGGATAAAACCCGCCGTCGGTCGACTCCCAAGGCTCCGTCGTGTCAGAAATGTCCAGCATATTCTGGAATGTCCCGTATTTCCGGAATGCCTCTTTGGAAAGTAGCTCTGCATGAATGGTTTTCATTTTTAGTCCTCCCTTATGATTTTTCTCCGGATTTTAAGAAAGCCGGAGTTGTTCCCCCTCAACATCTTCCGCGGCAAGCAGCGCGCCTGCTGCTGGGATTTTTTTCCGATACCGGCTCGGGTTATGGAAATCGCCCTCATGATACGGCGTAACAGAAGCCAGACGGTGTCCGCGCTTGAGCATCATCACCGCTACGCCCTGCGTCGAGCGCGTCGACTTCGCAGAAATGGCGCCGGTATGCATCAGCAGAATCCGTCCGTGTGAGGACTGACACACACACTCCAGGTCTTCTGCAAGATACAAAATACTGCAAAGCGGCGCTTTATCGCTGTAAGCGCCGATGAGCTTCTTCCGG
Source organism: Yeguia hominis (assembly GCF_014384705.1). Classification (GTDB taxonomy): domain Bacteria; phylum Bacillota; class Clostridia; order Oscillospirales; family Acutalibacteraceae; genus Yeguia; species Yeguia hominis. Next base: position 49,071 of record NZ_JACRSN010000019.1, read on the forward strand.
TTTGTTTTCGTCTGGTAAGCCGAAAGCTCTACCTTGGCAGCCTTTCCGTTTTCAAATGAAAACAGCATATATCCGGTATAATCCGTCGTAACCACCATGTAAATGGCGCTTTCGCCCGGATCCATTCCGAGCTTTGCCGGAATATATTCGCCGAGGACACTTGCCTTAGAATCGGCAAAATCGGCGCCCTTCGCCTTATAGACCTGGCACTGATCCGTAAAGAAGAGCAGATCCGAGTTGTTGCCGGCCTCCAAATGCTGGACTACCGCATCGCCATCTTTGAGTTTCTGTTCCCCGCTCATGCGCAGAGACTGCGGCGTAATTTTCTTAAAGTATCCGTCTTTTGTGAAGAAATAGTTGACCGGATAATCCGGAATTTCCTCTTCCGGCGCTTCTGCGGCAAGATCTTCCGCATAAAGGATGGCCGTCTTTCGCGGCTGTGCATACTTTTTGATGACATTTTGCAGCTCCGCAATGATGATCCCTTTGATTTTCGCTTTGCTCGCAAGTGTCGCTTCCAGCGCAGCAATATCCGATTTCAGCTGCTCCGTTTCTGCAGTACGTTTTAATATATATTCTCGGTTCAGATGGCGCAGTTTAATTTCCGCCACATATTCTGCCTGGACCTCATCGATTCCAAATCCGATCATCAGATTCGGAACCACTTCGCTCTCTTCCGCAGTTCCGCGGACAATGGCGACCGCTTTGTCGATGTCCAGCAAGATGGCCTGCAAGCCGAGAAGCAAATGCAGCTTTTCTTTCTTTTTCTGCAAATCATAATAGGTGCGGCGGCGGACACATTCAATCCGAAACGCCGTCCACTCTTCTATAAGTTCTTTTACGCCCAGCACGCGCGGAACACCGGCAATCAGGACATTGAAATTGCAGGAGAACGTGTCCTCAAGCGGCGTCATCTTAAACAGGCGTTGGATCAGTTTTTCCGGATCCACGCCGCGCTTGAGGTCAATGGTAATTTTCAGTCCGGAAAGCCCCGTTTCGTCGCGGATATCGGCAACTTCACGCAGTTTCCCCTGTTTGACAAGATCAACCACCTTTTCGACGATCGCTTCTGCTGTCGTTGTCGGCGGAATTTCTGTAATATCGATGCAGTTTGCCGATTTATCATAGGTGTATTGGGAACGAATCCGGATTCCGCCGCGCCCGGTTCGATAGATTTCCTCCATACCTTTTGGATCGAGGATGACCGCACCGCCGCCGGGGAAATCCGGTGCAGGCAAGGTGGACGCCACCACATGCTCCGGATCCCGCATCAACGCAATGGTCGTCTCGCAGACTTCCTGCAAATTAAAGGGACAAATCGAGCTTGCCATGCCAACTGCAATGCCCGTATTGGCATTGACAAGCACCGAGGGAAACGTCGCGGGCAATAGCAGCGGCTCTTTCATGGAATTGTCGTAGTTGTCGACAAAATCGACGGTATCTTTATCGATGTCCCGGAAAAGCTCTTCGGCGATGCGATCCAGGCGCGCCTCCGTGTATCGGGACGCAGCCCAGGCCATATCCCGGGAATAAAACTTTCCGAAGTTACCTTTTGAATCGACATATGGGTGCAACAGCGCTTCATACCCGCGGCTAAGCCGCACCATCGTATCATAAATGGCGGCGTCGCCGTGCGGATTAAGCTTCATGGTTTGTCCGACAATATTGGCGCTTTTGGTTCGTGCCGAATTTAAAAGCCCCATTTTATACATAGTGTAAAGCAGTTTCCGGTGTGAAGGCTTAAAACCGTCAATCTCCGGAATTGCACGGCTCATAATCACACTCATTGCGTAGGGCATATAGTTCTGTTCCAGCGTATCGGTAATTCGCTGTTCGACAATTTCCCCGGCGCCGCGAATCACACCGTGTGCCTGTAAAGCAGGCTGACCGGTCGTTTTTTTCTTTTTTGCCATTTTCAAAATGCGTACAGTCCAATTGCCAGACTGTACACCTGTCCTCCTCCCTCAATTTTCCTACGGATTAGAGGCTAAAAGACATCTGCGGTGTCGAGATAAAGATGTCCGTTTTCCGCAATGTGTTCTTTTCGACCGGAAAGATTATCGCCAAGCAAGAGATCAAACAGCGCAGAGGTCCGCTCTGCGTCGGCTGGAAGCACCTGAATCAGCCGTCTGGTCTCCGGGTTCATCGTTGTCAGGCTGAGCATATCCGGTTCGTTTTCGCCGAGTCCTTTCGAACGCTGTACCGTAAATTTCTGATTGCCAATTTCGCGGATAAAGGCATCTTTTTCTGCCTCCGTATAGGCAAAATACGTTTCGTCCTTTGTGGTCAGCTCGTAAAGCGGTGATTCCGCAATAAAGACCTTGCCTTCTGTAATCAAATCCGGCGTCAGACGGTAAAGCATGGTCAAAAGCAGCGCGCGGATCTGAAACCCGTCGACGTCCGCATCCGTGCAGAGAATCACCTTGCTCCAGCGCAATGCATTCATATCAAAGGAAGAGACGTTCTTATTGGCCTTCGAGCGAACCTTTACCCCGCATCCCAAAACTTTGATCAGATCCGTAATGATTTCGCTCTTGAAAATTTTATCGTAGTCTGCTTTCAGGCAATTGAGGATTTTTCCGCGAATCGGCATAATCGCCTGGAAATCCGCATCGCGCGCCTGTTTGCACGCACCTAGCGCAGAATCGCCCTCCACGATGAAGATCTCGCGTTCGCTGACGTCCCGGCTGCGGCAATCGACAAATTTGGCGACCCGGCTTGTGATGTCCATATTGCTTGTGAGTTTCTTTTTGATATTCAGGCGCGTACGCTCCGCATCCTCACGGCTGCGCTTATTGATGAGCACCTGTCCGGCGATTTTATCGGCATCGAGCGGGTTCTCAATGAAATAGACCTCCAGATTATGCCGAAGCATTTCCGCCATTGCATCCTGGATTCCCTTATTTGTAATTGCTTTTTTGGTCTGGTTTTCGTAAGATGTCCGGTTGGAAAACGAAGAAATTACAATAATCAGGCAATCCTCCACGTCGGCAAACGTGATTTTGGATTCATTTTTATTGTATTTCCCGTTCTGTTTTAAATACGCATCGATCTGATAGACAAACGCATTCCGCACAGCCTTGTCCGGCGCGCCGCCGTGCTCAAGCCAGCTGGAATTGTGGTAGTACTCCGCCGCATGCGTCCGGTTCGAAAATGCAACCGCCACGTTGATTTTGGTCTTATATTCCGGCTTGTCCGCACGGTCGCGCACTTTCTTTTCGCTTTGCCAAAACTGAACCGGCGTCAGCGGATCCGCACCGGCAAGCTCTGCGGCATGATCCGCAATTCCGTTCTGATAGCAGAACTCGGTTGTCTCAAATTTTCCGTTCACTTCGTTACGGAAGAGAAACGTGATCCCCTCATTGACAACTGCCTGCCGTTTGATCGTATCCAGATAGTATTCCGCCGGCACCGCAATGTCCGTAAATACCTCGAGATCCGGTTTCCAGTGAATCCGGGTTCCTGTATCCTTTTTGGAATATGGCTCCTGAGAAAGCCCGCCGACATTCTCGCCATGTTCAAAATGCAGTGTATAATGTGTGCCGTTCGAACGGATATCGACATCCATATAAGCCGACGCATACTGCGTTGCACAAAGGCCGAGTCCATTCAGGCCCAAAGAATACTCGTAGCTGCCGTCCGACTCGTTGTTGTATTTTCCACCCGCATACATTTCACAGAATACAAGTTCCCAGTTGTTCCGCTGTTCACGCGGGTTATAATCGACCGGAATTCCCCGGCCGAAATCCTCAACCTCAACCGAATGATCGGCATAGCGCGTGACAATAATTTTTCGGCCATACCCCTCTCGCGCCTCGTCGATGGAGTTTGAGAGAATTTCAAAAATCGAGTGCTCGCACCCTTCGATTCCGTCAGAGCCGAAAATAACCGCCGGCCGAAGCCGAACGCGGTCAGCGCCCTTCAGCATCGAGATGCTTTCATTCCCATAAGTTGCCGCCTTTTTGGGCATGCCATCTCCTCCATTGCAAAGGAAATGGGGAATGTGCCCACATTCCCCGTTTCACGATTTCTTCATTTTCCTCATTCCGTGCCTTCCGGCAAGGAAGAATCCGCCGCAGCGTCCGTCTGTGCAGCCATCATCTTGCTAAATTCCTCATCGCTCATTTTTTCGTTGAGGAACAGATATTTGGCAACCTCGTGCAGTTTGTCAAGATGGGTCTTGAGAATATTTTCCGCACTCGCATACGCATGCGCCATGATATTCCGGATTTCCGTATCAATCTCCGCAGCCGTTACTTCCGAATAATCGCGAACATGTCCCATATCCCGTCCGAGGAACGGTGCATCGTCGCTGATGCCGTATTTAACCGGACCGAGATTATCGCTCATGCCGTATTTCGTCACCATCGAACGCACGGTTTTGGTCGCGCGCTCAATATCATTGGACGCACCGGTCGAAACATCATCGAGCACAAGCGCCTCCGCAACACGGCCGCCAAGCATGACGTTGAGGCCTTCCAGCATTTCCTTTTTGGAGCGATAAGAGCGATCCTCTGAAGGAATCTGCATGGTATATCCGCCGGCCATTCCGCGCGGAATAATGGAAATCTGATGCACAGGATCCTGATACTTCGAATAATACGTGACTACCGCATGACCTGCTTCATGATAAGCGGTCAGCGTTTTCTCACGTTCCGTGATGACACGGCTCTTTTTCTCGGTGCCGACAACAACCTTGATGGTCGCTTCCTCAATTTCCGCCATTGTCACGGCCTTGAGGTTTTTCCGGGCTGCAAGAAGCGCTGCTTCGTTCAGCAGGTTTTCCAAATCTGCGCCGGTAAATCCGGCCGTCGATTTCGCGATGGTCGCCAATACCACGTCCGGAGCCAGGGGCTTCCCTCTGGCATGCACTTTCAGAATCTCTTCGCGGCCCTTAATATCGGGATAGCCGACTGTAACCTGCCGGTCAAAACGACCCGGACGCATCAGCGCAGGATCCAGGATATCCGGACGGTTTGTCGCCGCAATCATGATGACGCCTTCGTTTGCGCCGAAGCCGTCCATTTCTACCAGCAGCTGGTTTAGGGTCTGTTCGCGCTCATCATGCCCGCCGCCGAGACCGGCGCCGCGCTGACGTCCAACTGCGTCAATTTCATCGATAAAGATAATGCAGGGGGAATTCTTTTTCGCCTGGTCAAACAGGTCCCGGACACGGGACGCACCAACACCGACGAACATCTCCACAAAGTCCGAACCGGAAATGGAGAAAAATGGCACACCGGCCTCCCCGGCAACCGCACGGGCAAGCAGGGTTTTACCGGTACCCGGAGGTCCGACCAGCAGAACGCCTTTCGGGATTCTTGCGCCGAGTTCATTATATTTTTTCGGATTTTTTAGAAATTCCACAATTTCGCGGAGCTCTTCTTTTTCCTCGTCTGCACCTGCAACATCGGCAAAGGTAGTCTTCCGCTTTTCATCGCTCATTTGCTTGACTTTGGCTTTCCCAAAGGTCATCTGCTTTCCGGGATCTCCCATGCTCGCATTCAGCCTGCGCCACATGAACCACCAGAAAACCGCGATAATAATAAAGAGCACCAGCGTCGGCAAAAGACTGAACAGCCAGGAAGTCTCCTGCGGCGGCTGGACATCCTCTTTCATCATCTGATCCGGATGCGCCGCATTGTAAGCCGCGATGTCATCGCCCACTGCATCATAAAACAGCGCGAGATTCGGGATTGTAAAGTTTACAACCGTTCCTTTTTCATCGTTGAGCTTGAGCACCAAAGCGCCTGAGCCGGTATCCAGTTTATATTCTGCAACCTTTTGGTCTGCAAAAAGCTGCTTAATATCTGAATAAAGATATCCCTGGACCTTGGATCTTGAGGATCCGAAAATAATCATCGAAATAATTAAAATTGCAATTGGGATTCCGAGGTAAATCAGTAAATTTCGGATCGTCTTTTTATTGTTTTCCAAAGGAAAATCCCCCCTTTACAGTTTGGTTCTATATTTTGAAAATCAACCGCCATAGGCTTCCGGTTTCAACACCCCGATAAACGGAAGATTTCGATAAACTTCGTCAAAGTCCAGTCCATATCCCACGATGAACTCGTCTGGAACCTGCAGCCCGACATAGTCGGCCTTAATATCCGTTACCCGGCGTTCCGGTTTGTCAAAAAGCGTGCAAATTCGAATACTTCTCGGATTTCTTGCCTTGAGAATTCCGACAATATAGTCAAGCGTCATGCCGCTATCGAGAATATCTTCGACAATCAAAAGATCGTACCCCTCGATCGGCTTGTCAAGATCCTTTAAAATTCGGACGACACCCGATGTTTTGACACCGGAGCCGTAACTGGAAACGGACATAAAATCAATTCGCGCCGGAATGGTAACCGCCCGCATCAAATCCGCCATAAAGACGACGGAACCTTTTAAAATACTGATCATCAGTAAATTCTTATCCCGGTAATCTTCACTGATCTGTTTTCCAAGACGCGCTACGACGTTCTGAAGGTCTTCCTGCGAATAGAGTACTTTACTGATCTGTTCAAGCATGCGTGTTTCTCCTTATTTCCGGCATCGAGGCAGCCCATCATGCTGCGTATTTTCAAAGCCTGTGCACTGTAATTTTCGCCGCAGAAACCGTTTTTTCTGTAATCCGAAACGGCTCGGAAACGCCAAAGCCTTCGATCCAGACAATTTCCCCCGCAGATTCCAAAATCAGCGCAGATTCCCGCTCGAAAGCGGAAAGCTTTGCCTCATTAAACAGTTTCCGGAGAGATTTTCGAATCCCACGTCCTGCCGGAGAAAAGGAATCGCCTTCCTGCCGGGTGCGCAATACAATATCTTGCGTTATTGTATCACAATCGAACGCATCGGATAATAACAAATTATGAAATTTATGTTGCTTTTTCTCGGTTTCCAAAAGCGAAGTGCATAACATATCTATTATGACGATTCTTCCATCACCTGTCAAGGTCTGCGGCCACACAAATGGAATTTTGAGGGAAAATTTTTCTCTTTTAGAAGGAAAGAAGCACAACATCTGGTGCGCAACTCGACAGGAAATCCCGCCGGGTAGCGAGACTTCCCCAATGCCTTTCCGGACACACGACGCACAGGCCCGCAGGTGCAGTTCTGTCATCCTACCAGCTCCATGCTTTTCGGCAGCCGCTCGAACTGCCCGCAGCAGCAGTGCGTCCGGCAGGCTCTGCAGCGGTGCGATCCGATACCCGCCGGATGTCTCCGCCGACGCCAGTGCAGTCTGTGCCAATTCACAAAGACAGGCTTCATCTTCTGCAAAGCTCCGCATGGCGCGTGCTGCAGCCTGTTCCCAAGCCGGATTCATGCTTTTGAGTACCGGGGTAATCTGGCTGCGGATCCGGTTGCGCGTATAAATTGGCTCTGCATTTGTCGAATCTGTCACATATGCAAGCTGATGATAGGCACAATAGGCCTCCACCTCTTCGCGGGTCAAGCAAAGAAGCGGCCGGATAATCTTTCCGCGCACCGCCGGAATACCGCTCATGCCGCGTCCGCCGGCGCCGCTGGTTACATGCAGCAGCAGGGTTTCACAGGAATCCGAGAGCGTATGCGCAGTTGCAATGCGATCAGCATCTCCTGCAGCAAGCGCATGAAAAAAGCGGTACCGAACTTCCCGTCCGCAGGCTTCTTCCCCCAGTCCGGACGATTGTGCAAGCGTTCGGACATCCACATGCGTACACTGAAATTCGATTTTGTGGGCATCGCACCAGTTTTTTACAAACTGCTCGTCACGATCTGCCTCTTCTCCGCGCAGGCCGTGGTTGACATGCGCGACAAGAAGCCGTTTGGGATCGGAAAGCCGGTGAAATAAAAAATGAAGCAACGCCATGGAATCCGCGCCGCCCGAAACGCCGGCAACAATTCGGCCTTCCGGCAAAAGCATCTGCTTTTCCTGCAAAAGCTGCTCCACTTTTTCTGTGATTTTTTGCAACTGGGACGCGTTTCGATCAAGCATTATGAAAAACCTCTACCGACGTAAAGCGCATAAATTCACCCTGCCAATGCAGCGGAACGGTTGTCGTTTCGCCATGACGGTTCTTCGCGACAATGCACTCCGAACTGTTTTTATCCGCGTTTTCATCCGGTGCGCCTTCATTGCTATAATAATCGTCACGATACAAAAACAGTACGATATCGGCATCCTGCTCAATCGAACCGGAATCACGCAGATCAGAAAGAACCGGCCGGTGATCTGTCCGCTTTTCGCTTGCACGCGCAAGCTGTGAGAGCACCACAACCGGCACATTAAGTTCTTTTGCCATAATTTTCAAATTTCGGGTAATCATCGAGATTTCCTGCACGCGGTTGTCAATTTTCCCGTTTCCGCCCATCAGCTGCAGATAATCGATGATGATCAAATCGACATTCTTCAGACGCCGAACCTTTGCCTTGATCTCATTGACCGAAACCTGCGGGTTATCATCGAGATAGAGTTCGCCTTTAGAGAGAATATCTCCGGCTTCAATCAGGCGCGCCCATTCGCTTTCGGTAAGCTCTCCGGTACGCAGTTTTGTGCCTTCGACCAGTGCTTCCGACGCCAAAAGACGCGAAGAAAGCTGTTCTTTACTCATTTCCAGTGAAAACACTGCAACCCGTCTCAGAGACTGCACCGCAACATGCCGGGCAATATTCAGCGCAAAACTCGTTTTTCCCATACCGGGACGCGCAGCCAAGATAATCAGGTCCGACCGGTTCAGGCCGGTAATCACGGAATCCAGCGTGCTGATTCCGGTGGAAATAGCCCGGTAAGCAGCGCCCTCGTCCGAGTTGAGCATATCCAAACGGTCAAACGTATCGATCAAAACTTCTTTGAGATGCTGCAGCCCCTGCATATTTTTGCCGCTGCGAATGTCAAAAATGCGCTGCTCCGCAGAATCCAGCAGCATTTCAGAGCTGGTGCCGCCGTCAGAAGCGTCCTCTAGAATATCCCGTGCAGCCACAATCAGAGTCCGGACATCGTACTTGTCACGGACGATTCTGGCGTATGTTTCCACATTGGTGATCGAGGGAACCAGCTGTGCAAGCTGCATCAAATAAAGCCGGCCGTTCGCTTCATCAAACGACCGGTCTTCTTTGAGCTTTTCCAGCACGGTAACGAAGTCCACCGGTTTGCCCTGGGTGAACATATCGAGCATGACATCGTAAATTTTCCCGTTATTCACCTGGTAAAAATAGTCCGGCCTCGGAAGGATCTCCGCAACGCGATCCAGGCAGGACGAATCCAGCAGGATTGCCCCCAGAACAGATTGCTCCGCTTCTGGGCTAAAAGGCATCACCCCGCCGGACGATTCCGTTTTTAAAATCGGTTCCCCACTCAAGAAAGGCACTCCTTATTCCTGTTCTCCCACTACGACAAACATCTTTGCAGTGATGCCGCTGAGCAATTTAATGGTAAAGGAAAATGTTCCAAACGCTTTGATATCGGTTTCGAGCTCGATTTTCCGCTTATCGACATCCACCTTATACTGTTTTTTGATTTCTTCCGAAATTTCTTTCGCCGTTACCGAACCAAACAGTTTGCCGTTCTGTCCGGCCTTTGCGTACACTTTTACGCTCTTTCCGTCAACTGTCTTGGCAACTGCCTCGGCCGCTTCTTTTTCGACGCGCGCCTTATAGGCCTTTGCTTCCTCAGCGTTTTTCAGTTCGTTCATCGCCTGTGCGTCTGCAATCTTGGCAAGCTTTCTCGGGATCAGGAAATTCCTTGCATATCCGTCGGAAACATTTACAAGTTCCCCCTTCTTTCCGTTGCCCTTTACATCCGCTAACAATACTACTTTCATGTTTTCTCCGCCTTTCTTCGCGCGTCAGATAGCCAAACGCGCCATCTTAGATCGTATTGCACCCGTCGTTCCGGCCTACTTATTCAGAGCAGAAGCCGCTGTGCGCCGGATGCATCAAAAACAATGTTAAATAAAAATAACCCGTTCCGCAAAGCCATAACACAAAATTTCGGCTTTGGAAGCTCAGCCCTGCTGCTCCCGAATTGCCGCCAAAAGCTGTGCTTTTGCCTGCTCAACCGTAACGCCCTTGAGCTGCGCACCGGCCATCGAATGATGCCCGCCGCCGCCGAGACGTTCCAAAATCACCTGTACGTTGACGTCTCCCATCGAACGGGCGGAAATGTTGGCGCCGCCGTTCTCGGAAAAAATCACGAAGGAAACCGTAACACCCTGAATATTCAGAAGCTCATCCGCAGCCTGCGCGGCAACAATACGGATATCCGGAATACTTTCCTCTGTACAGGCAACCGCACAGCCTTCGGAAATTTCCGCCTGGGAGATGATCTGCGTTTTGGCAAGATAGGTCTCAAAGGAATCGGCAAACATCCGCTTGACCTGTACTGTATCCGCACCGCGGCGGCGCAGATACGCAGCGGCCTCAAAGGTCCGCACACCGGTCTTGAGGACAAACCCCTTGGTGTCAAGCATAATTCCGGCAAGCAGCAGATTAGCCTCTGTCCGGGTCAGCACGCTGCTGCCGATATACTGCACAAGCTCCGCCACCATTTCAGAGGCGCTGCTTGCATACGGCTCGTGATAAAAAACCACCGCGTTTTTAATGTGCTTGACCATCATGCGGTGATGGTCGATCACAACAATATTTCCCGCGATATCCAAAAGCTCCGGAACCTCAACAAACGTCGGCGAATGCGTATCGACAACAATCACCATCGTCTTTTTGGTCACCAGATCAAACGCGTCATCGGGAGAAAGAAAGATCGTCTCCTCCGCATAGGCCTGCTCCATGATTTCAAGCATCGGTTTTGCAAGGCTCTGGGCCTTGTTGATGACCACATACGCGCGCTTTTGTAGGCCGCGCGTCACAGCAGCCCACATGCCGATCGCAGCGCCGAGACTGTCCAGATCCGAGTGGTTGTGCCCCATGATCAGCACCGTGTCGCAGGCTGCAATGGTATCGGACAAGGTTGCCGCAATGACACGGGTTCGCACCTTGTCGCGCTTTTCAACTCCTTTGGAAACCCCGCCGAAAAATTCGTAAGAGTCGCCCTTTTGTTTGATGGCGACCTGATCTCCGCCGCGGCCAAGCGCCATATCCAGAGCCTGTCTGGCCCAGCGTTCGCTTTCTTCCAGCGTTGTGGCGCCGCGCCCGATTCCGACGGAAATTGTCGCGCTGTAATTTTGCTCGTTTTTAATTTCCCGCACACGATCCAGAATATCAAAGCGTTTTTCTTTTTCATGCGCAATGTGGATTTCGTCCGTCATCATGACATACCGATTGTCACCCAGCCGACGGATAAATCCACCCATATCCCGCGCCCAGATCACCAGCACCGCTTCCAGCGCCGAAGCAATTTTAGCATCGTCCATGCTGCTCGTGCCCATGGAAAGCTCATCGCGGTTGTCAAAGGAAATCAGCACGACAGCAGGCCGTTTTTCGCCGTATTCCCGACTGATTCGTTTGTAATATGTATCATCGACAAAGTAAAGCAGACTTCCGCCGGAAGTCCGGCAGCCGTAGAGCGTAAACTGCCGGCTGCCAATGGTGATTCCCACACCGCTTTCCGAAATTGCCTGTTTTAACGTCCGCGGATACAAAAATTTCGAGATACTGTCGCCAACGCAATCTTTTTTGAGACAAATCGATTTATAAAAGGCGTTGTTGTACCAGAGAATATCTCCGGCTTCCCCCACAATTGCCACTGGAAGCGCAAAGGAGTCAAACGCATCATATTCCTTTGCGGTAAACACCTGCTTGGCAGACCGAATCACAGCAGAAGTCCGCGCTTTCATTCGCACCGTCAAAATGGCGATGACGACAGCGGAAAGCACTGCAGCAGCCAGCTCTGAGACACACAAAATCCGGTTTGGCCAGCTCAGTGCCGCCATTCCCAGCATGACAACCGAAAACAGGTAATACGCCGGAGAAGCCACCCATACTCGTTTTCTCAACGGCATCTCACACCCTTTCTAAAAACAGAAAGTCCGATAGATGATAAAGCCACGAAAAGCCGGAACCGTCTGGCAAAAAGACAGAAGTTTCCGATTTTATACGTCCATAATCACCGGAAGAATCATCGGGCTGCGGCGTGTCCGCTCATAAAGCATCCGGGAAATGCCGTCTTTGATGCTGATTTTGAGCGTGGTATGGTCACAAATTCCCGCGTTGAGATTCTTCTCGACAATATTATACACCAAATTCTTCACTTCGTCCATCAGCGGCTCGGATTCACGGACATAGACAAACCCGCGCGAGACCACATCCGGTCCCGAAACCATCTGCGCGTTTTCGGAATCCAGCGTACAGACTACAACAATCAGGCCGTCCTCGCCTAGATGTTTGCGGTCGCGCAAAACCACGCTTCCAACGTCTCCGACACCCAGCCCGTCGACCATGACACGTCCGGCCTGCACCGGAGAAAGCGGTTTGAGGAAGTCTTCATTAATCTCAATCGCATCTCCAACATCGCCGATAAAGATGTTTTTCCGATCCATTCCCATGTGCTCTGCAAGCATCGCGTGTTTGCGCAGATGTTTTTGCTCTCCGTGCACCGGGATAAAATATTTCGGACGTACAATACCCTGCATGATTTTCAGTTCTTCCTGGCAGGCGTGTCCGGAAACATGCACTTCATACATCGATTCGTAAACAACTTCGCACCCGCGCTTTAACAGCTCGTCGACTACAACACCAACGGTCTTTTCGTTGCCCGGAATCGGACGCGCCGAAATGATGATGGTGTCTCCCGGGCCGACCGAAACCTTCCTGTGGTCGGCAAACGCCATCCGCGTCAGCGCGCTCATCGGTTCGCCCTGGCTGCCGGTTGTCACAATGACAATTTCCTCTTTCGGATAGCGGTTAATCATATCGATATCGATCAGAACGCCTTCCGGAATTTCCAATTTGCCCAACTCCGCCGCAATGCCCATTACATTGACCATGCTGCGGCCGGAAAAGGCCACCCGGCGCCCGTATTGTTTTGCACAATTGATAATCTGCTGGACACGGCTGATATTCGACGCAAATGTCGCGATAATGATGCGGTTGTTTTTGGCGCGCAGGAAAAGGTTTTCAAAGGACGCCTTTACCGTCTGCTCTGTCTGCGTATAGCCCGGGCGCTCCGCATTTGTCGAATCTGCAAACATCGCCAGAACCCCGCGCCGCCCCAAAAGCGCAAACCGACCCAGGTCAATCATATCGCCTTTTTCCGGCGTGCAGTCGATTTTAAAGTCGCCGGTATGCACAAGCGTTCCGGCAGGCGTGTGGATCGCAAATCCGACCGCGTCGGAAATGGAATGATTTATATGGATAAATTCCACATCAAAGCAGCCGAGCTTTACCTCTTCTCCCGGTTTGGTCTCATGCATCTCCACACGGTTTGCAAGGCCGTGTTCCCGGAGCTTCCCGCTGACAAGTCCGAGCGTCAGCGCGGTTCCGTAAATCGGGAATTTCACGCGCTTGAGCAGATATGGCAGAGAGCCGATGTGATCCTCATGCCCGTGTGTCAGGAAAATACCCTTAATTTGGCTGGCATGCTGCTCCACAAAGGTAAAATCCGGAATGACAATGTCGATTCCGAGCATATCTTCCGTTGGAAATGTCATGCCGCAGTCAATGATAATCATATCGCCTTCGCACTCAAAGACCGTCATATTTTTTCCGATCTCGTTGAGTCCGCCGAGAAAATACACCTTGACCGAAGGCTTTTTTACCGCTTTAGCTGCTTTCGGACCGCGTGCCTTTTGCGACGCGGATCTCGCAGACTTGGCAGTATTTCGAGAAACTGCGCCTTGCGCCTGTCTCGATGCAAGCGCCGCAGTTTTGGGCTGTGCTGCTTTTTCTTTGCGCGCTGGTGCCGGTTTCTGCGCCGATTTCGGCTGTACATTCTTTTCTGCAGCAGACGGTGCACGTTTTGCCGCGTTCTTTTTCGGCTGCGCAGCTCTTCCTTTCTTCACAGGCGGCTCGATCAGACCGTAAAGCGCCATTTTTTCGCCCGATTGATCCTGAACGGCCTTTTTCGGTGCAGGCATGCGCCGACGGCCTGCTGATTTTCCCGCTTTTTGCGCTGCGGCGCCTGTTGCGGCAGCGTCTTTTTCCTTATTTTGCTTTTTTTCGTTCACAAACTAACCTCCGTTTTCTTCATTCATCAAACAGTCTCACATTCCAAAACAGCCGAATCCGGCCGCAAGTTTTTCAATCTCCATACGTTTCCAAAAATAAGCGTGGTCATATCTGACGCGATCTCTTTTGGTATCAGGCGTTTTGTCGCTAATGGGCGTGCATCTTAATCTGCGATTTGAAACCATTGGCTACAAAATATCGTTATAGCGGTTCCATCCGATAACAAAATCGTCTCAGATAGAATGATACAAAAATCCCGTCCCTGCAGCGGCAAACGCGCAGAAAGAAGCAGTGTAAAACGAGCCTTTGCGGAAACAGCGTTTCCTGCAAACAGCCAAAAACCGACGGATCACCGAGCCTGCAAGAAAAGCCAGGTCTGATAGCAGATCCGCCGCATGCTCTCACCGCGGAATGCGAATTTGATTTTCTTTTCTTTATTTCACTTAAAGGCAAAGTGCGCTTTGCCTGTCAGTTCAGCAAATATATAATATTTAGTTTACTATATCTGCTTTCTATAGTCAAGCGTCGCGTCTTTCTCATTTTTGGTCTGCTTTTCAAAAACTCCATAAAACACCAAGTTCGGTTTCACCGGATTGGTCATCTTTTCCTATTGTAGTCGATTTCAAAATTCCTTATGCACAATTTGCAAAATTATTATTTTCAAAAGAATGCCGGGCGTGTATAATGAATTCCGGAATGGAATAAAGGAGCGTATGTTTTTATGAAAAAGGTGGAAATCTATACGGACGGCGCCTGTAAAGGAAATCCCGGCCCGGGCGGCTGGGGCGCCATTTTGCGCTATAACGGACACGAAAAGCAGATCAGCGGCGGCGCGCATGAAACGACAAACAACCGAATGGAGCTCACCGCGGTCATCGAAGCGCTGCGCATGCTCAAAGAGCCCTGTCAGGTGCTTTTGGTCAGCGACTCCAAATATGTCTGCGACGCACTCTCAAAAGGCTGGGCAGAAGGCTGGAAAAAACGCGGCTGGAAAAAGGCGGATAAGCAGCCCGCGCTCAATCCGGATCTTTGGGATCAGCTTCTGACCCTTACTGCACAGCATCAGATGCAAATTCAGTGGATCAAAGGCCATGCCGGACATCCCGAAAACGAACGCTGCGATGCGCTTGCCGTAGAAGCTGCCGAAAAAAATCGATAAACCGATCGGTTTTGCATAAAAATGTAAATTTTTATGTTTTTTGCTGCGTTGCTATTGCAATGTATACCTTTTTGGTGTATATTAATTTCCGAAGAGAAAACACTTCTCTGCGTTTGACATTTTTTCGTTCTGTGTTTGCAATGCAGGAATGAAAAATTTCAGGAAAGGCCAGGTAATAAACATGGGCAAACGAATCTATGTGGACAATGCCGCCACGACGCCTGTTTCGAAAGCGGTGTTGGATGCAATGCTCCCCTTCTATACAGAACATTACGGAAACCCCTCGAGTATTTACTCGATCGGCCGGGAAGCAAAAGAACCGCTTGAAGCGGCCCGCGCAAAGGTCGCCGCATGTCTCGGCGCGGAACCGCGCGAGATCTATTTTACATCGGGCGGAAGCGAATCCGACAACTGGGCCATTAAAGGCGTTGCGCATATGATGGCCAAAAAAGGAAAAAGACATCTGATCACCACCAAATTTGAACACCACGCGGTTCTGCACACGATGGATGCGCTGAAAAAAGAGGGCTTTGAGGTAACGTATCTTGATGTCCACAGCGATGGACTGGTTCGTCCGGAAGAACTCGAAGCAGCCATCCGGGAGGACACCGCGCTGGTCACTGTCATGTACGCCAACAACGAAATCGGAACCATCCAGCCCATTCCGGAAATCGGCGCAATCTGCAAAAAGCATCATGTGCTTTTCCATACGGATGCGGTACAGGCCACCGGAAACGTTCCGATCAACGTCAAAGAGCAGAACATCGACCTGCTCTCGCTCTCCGGTCACAAGCTACACGCTGCAAAAGGCGTCGGCGCTATGTACTGCCGGAAAGGCATTCTGCTGCCGAACCTCATCGACGGCGGCGCCCAGGAACGCGGCCACCGCGCCGGAACGGAAAACGTCGCCGGCATTGTCGGCCTCGGCGTTGCGATTGAACAGGCCTGCGCCACCATGGAAGCGCGCGCAGAACGGCTCTCAAAAATGCGTGACCGCCTAATCGACGGTCTTTTGAAAATCGACCGCAGCCACTGCAACGGCAGCCGGGAACACCGTCTGCCCGGCAACATCAGCCTTTGCTTTGAGGGTGTCGAAGGCGAATCGCTGCTGTTGATGCTGGATCTGAAAGGCGTCTGCGCGTCCTCCGGCTCCGCCTGCACCTCCGGCTCGCTTGATCCGAGCCACGTGCTGCTTGCAATTGGTCTGCCGCATGAGGTCGCACACGGTTCGCTGCGGATTTCCCTCGGCGACCAGAACACCGAAGAGGATATCGATTATATTTTGGAAGTTCTCCCCCCCATCATTCAGCGTCTCCGCTCCATGTCCCCGCTTTGGGAACACATTCTTGCCGGAGAAGTGAAATACGAAAGATCGTGAGGTATCGGTTATGGCATATAGTGAAAAAGTAATGGACCATTTTTCCAATCCGAGAAACGTCGGGGAAATCCCGGATGCTAGCGGTGTCGGCGAAGTCGGCAACCCGAAATGCGGCGATATCATGCGGATGTACCTGAAAATTGAAAACAACATCATCACGGATGTCAAATTCAAGACTTTCGGCTGCGGCGCTGCGATTGCGACCAGCTCCATGGCGACGGAAATGATTAAAGGCAAATCCGTCGATGAAGCGCTCAAAGTGACGAATAAAGCCGTTATGGAAGCGCTTGACGGACTTCCACCTGTGAAGGTTCACTGCTCTGTCCTTGCAGAACAGGCCATCAAAGCCGCACTGGCGGACTACTACCGCAAAATCGGCGTCGATCCGGAGCCGATTATCGGACCGATCGGGGATTGTGAAGCCTGTTCCTGTTCGCTTTAAGCGTTTACAACGCAAAGTTCGTACACATGTTCAAAAAACGGTCGGAATTTTTCGGCCGTTTTTTCTTTTTTTATGAAAACCAACAAACCCGAATTTCGTTTTGAAAAGCCTGCGCAAAAAGGATGGAAATCTCTGCAAAAGTGTGCTATCCTTAATTTAATTCCCTGCCGGATCTTTGGAAATCCGGAAATTGATACCGGAAAGGTTGTGTCAATATGCGTAAAGAATTGTTGGAAATTCCGCAGCGGATGCGCGAACTGCGGGAAATTCTTGAAATCAGCTCCTTTGAGATGGCGAACCGACTTCATATCTCGCTGGACACCTACCAGAAGTACGAAAGCGGAGAGACCGATATTCCGATCAGCACGCTCTATGATATCGCTGGAATTCTGCAAATTGACTTTACGGAACTGATTACCGGAGAGCCGCCCCGGATGAATTCCTACTTTATCACACGCAGAGGCCGCGCGCCGGGAATTGCACGTTACGGGTATTCGTGTGTCGGGCTGACACATGGTTTTATCGGAAAGGAAATGCAGCCTTTGCTTGTAACCCTTTCCCCGAACGATCTTCCGCAGGATCCGGTCTGCCATTCCGGACAGGAATTTAACTATGTTCTCTCCGGAAAGGTCTGCATCAGCATCAGCGGACAAGATCATATTTTATCAGAAGGCGACTGTATCTATTTTAATCCGGAACTCCCCCACGGGCAGCGGGCAGTAGACGGTCCTGCCTCTTTTTTGACGGTGATTAAAGAATAAAGGGGATGTCAGCAATGGATTACTTAATTCGCAAATTTTGTCCAAAAACCGATTTTAACAGCTATGAAGACCTGTGCCAAAATTTTACCATTAAGGTGCCGGAAACTTTTAACTTCGGATATGACGTCGTCGACGAGTGGGCGCGCGTAGAGCCGGACAAGCTCGCGCTGCTTTGGACGGATGACTCGGCGGTCATGAAGTCTTATACGTTCCCCGATGTCAGCCGTCTGAGCAATCAGGCCGCCAACTTCTTTAAGGCGCACGGAATCCGCAAAGGCGACGTGGTCATGCTGATTTTAAAGCAGCGTCCGGAGGTGTGGTTCTCGATTGTCGGCCTTTGCAAGCTCGGCGCAATCTGCATTCCTGCAACCTACCAGCTGACGCCGAAAGATATCTCCTACCGCTGCAACGCCGCCAACGTCAAAATGATCGTCAGTGTCTCGGATGCAGAAATTGTCGGACACATCGTCAAGGCGCTGCCGGACTGCAAGGAAAAGCCCATCATCGCGACGCTTGGACCGAATCAGTATCCGGATCAGGCATTTCTCGATTACGGCAAAGAACTCTATGCCCAGAGCACCGATTGGACGCGTCCGACCGGTGCAGATGCGCCGCAGAACGACGACTGCATGCTGATCTATTTCTCTTCCGGAACAACCGGGATGCCGAAAATGGTCTGGCATGATTTCACCTTCCCGCTCGGCCACATCACCACTGCGCGCTATTGGCAGCAGGTGCAGGAGAACACGGTGCATCTGACGCAGAGCGACTCCGGCTGGGCAAAATTTGCCTGGGGAAAAATTTACGGGCAATGGATCTGCGGTGCGGCAATCGGCGCCTATGATACAGAAAAATTTACGCCGCACGGCATGCTGGAAGCGATTCTCCGCCTCCACCCCACCACCTTCTGCGCGCCTGCAACGATTTACCGGTTCCTCATTAAAGAGGATCTCTCCGCTTACGATTTGAGCTTCATCAAACATGCCGGTGTGGCCGGAGAGCCTTTGAATCCGGAAGTCTACTACAAAATCAAGGAATTGACCGGGCTTGCGCTCTACGAAGGCTTCGGCCAGAGTGAAACGCCGGTCATGCTCGCAAACTTTGGCTTCTTCCCTGTCCGTCCCGGTTCTATGGGAAAACCGAACCCCATCTTCGATATCAGCCTGATTGACGAAAACGGCGATTCTGTCGAGGACGGCAACGTCGGCTCCATTGCAATCCGCAATGTCGGCACACACGGCCCGGTTGGCCTGTTCCGCGGTTATTATAAAGACGAGGCGGCCACGCTGCGCTGTTGGCACGACGGCACCTACAACACCGGCGATATGGCCTGGCGCGACGCGGAAGGCTACTACTGGTTTGTCGGACGCAACGACGATGTCATCAAATGCTCCGGCTACCGGATCGGACCGTTCGAAGTCGAAAGCGCGCTTCTGGAACATCCGAGTGTTTTGGAATGCGCCATTACCGCCGCGCCGGATCCGGTGCGCGGACAAGTCGTCAAGGCAACCATTGTGCTTGCACGTGGATTTTCGCCGAGCGATGACCTGAAAAAGGAACTGCAAAATCACGTCAAACGCGTGACAGCGCCTTATAAATATCCGCGGATTGTCGAATTTGTCGAAGAACTGCCGAAAACGGTCAGCGGCAAAATTCAGCGGAATCTGATCCGTAAGGCGGATGAACAGAAATCCGATACATAAAACAAACACCGAAAGCGCACATGTTCATGTGCGCTTTTTTGTATGAATCATGCAGATTTGCAGTTCATAATGAAACAAATCTACTAGAATCTAAAATCATTATAGAAAAGTTTTACATTTTCTTGTCAATTGATTTATACTGTACCTATCATCATCAGGTATGGAGGAACTATTTATGATTCAATATGAAAAAGTTACCGGAGATTTTGATTTGAGCGGAAAGTCTGCCATCGTTGTCGGCGGCGCCGGCGGAATCGGGGAAGCAACTGCCCGCATGTACGCCAAAAAAGGTGCAAACGTTGCGATTGTCGACTGCAAGGATACCTGTTCGGCAGTTGCAGAAGCAATTGCAAGCGAGTTCGGCGTCAAAACCATTGGTGTCAAATGCGACGTGACCAGCCAGGAAAGCGTCGATGCTATGATGGCTGCTGTTGCGGAAGCCTTTTCGGAAGTTAACATTCTGGCGGCGATGCCCGGCTTTGTGGATCTTTACCGCGCTGAGGAAATCGAAATCAGCACGATTGAAAAACACCTTGCGATCAACGCAGTCGGCGTGTTCCGTGTGTGCCAGGCGGTTGCCAATCAGATGATCCGGCAAGGCAAAGGCGGAAAAATTGTCTGCATCACTTCGCAGGCAGATTTTATCGCCATCAATAAACACGTCGGCTACACCATGAGCAAGGCGGCGCTCGTTAGCATGATCAAGGTCTGCGCACTGGAGTGGGCTGAATACGGCATCAACGTCAACGGCGTTGCACCGACAGTTGTCAACACCTATATGGGCGAAAAAGCCTGGCAAGGTAAGGTGAAAACGGATATGATCGAAAAAATTCCTGCCCATCGCTTTGCAGAAACCGACGAAATCGCGGCAGCCGTGCTCTTCCTCTCCTGTAAGGAGTCCAACATGATTACCGGCGAAGACCTTGTCGTGGACGGCGGATTCACCATTTATTGATCTGTGGATTTTTTTCGACTGGACCGCGCTCAAATACTTTTGCGGGCGCGCTCGCGGTTTCATCTTTGCCGAACCTTTGTCGGGAAACGGTATAGCGCCTGCTATACTGCGTTTTCGCGCCCCCCGCAGGTTCCGGCCGCAGCGGGTCGGCCGTTGAACGGGCTTCCATCCCCCATCCGACAGAATATTTCGCTTAATTTCCCGTATGAATTACCCGCGCCGGAACACACAGAGCCGGTCCGCACCGCTGATATTCTGACTGAAATGCATCGTGACATTTTGCAAACAGCCACACCCTGGACATGCATCCACAGAAGGTTTGACCTGCAGCCAAAATCAAAACGGTCTGCCGAACAGGTCATTTGCACAAGGGCAAAAAGTCTATTGTGTTTGCTCCGCGTCTCAAAAAGCGGGTGTTCTCCACGAAACCCAAAAGGGTCACATGATGATATGTACCCCTAATACTGGACACCCAGTATTGGGGGTATTTTTATGCGATACAGTTACGAGTACAAGAAGAAGTGCGTGGAATTGTACCGACAAGGGAAATGGCCAGAAACACCAGACGGAGTAAAGGAAAAGCGATTTCACGATACGGTTCGGATTTGGGTTCGAACAGAAGATGCTTGTGGTCCAGAAGCACTGCAACATAAAAATCAGAACAAGGTGTGGACAGCAGAAGAAAAATATGAGCTGGTAGCAAAAGTTCTTGCT
>NZ_JACRSN010000020.1 GCF_014384705.1 Yeguia hominis
CCTTTGAATCCTTCTCTAAGGCGATTGCCGAGTATATTGATTATTACAATAACACCAGAATCCAAGCTAAAACAAAATGGATGCCTCCCTCTAAATTCAGGGAAGCATCCATGATGGAAGCTTAATTATTCATTTTTAAGCCGGTGTCCAGAAAACCGGGTACATATCAAATTTTTTATTCCAATCTGCTGCTTTTTTTGTTTTGTTCTGCGCGCACATTTGTGCGCATTATTTTTTGGAAAAGTCCGGGAAATTTCCGGGTTCATGTCCGCCATCCTCAAAGTAAATCTGATACCAGACGATGAAAATAAAGAGTGTCCAGATTCGGCGGCTGTAATCCTGCCGGTTGTGGTAATGCGTATCGAGGATTTTTACAAGCTCTTCAGTATTGAAAAACTTCTCTGCGATCTCAGATGTAAAGGCATCCTTCACGATCTGATAATACTTTTCATCACGCAGCCAGACGCGCGTCGGAACCGGAAATCCGAGCTTTTCTTTCTGCGCGGTTGCCTGCGGCAAATGGCGCATGGCGGCTTCACGCATGGCGTATTTGGTGTTCTTTTTGTTGACGCGCAGGCGGGTTGGAAGCGTCGAGGCAACCTTGAAGACCTCTTTGTCGAGGAACGGCACACGCAGTTCCAATGAGTTTGCCATGCTCATTCGATCCGCTTTGAGCAGAATATCGCCGACCATCCACATGTTGATATCGAGATACTGCATCCGCGTAACCTCGTCCATATCGCTGACTTTGTCGTAATACTTTTTGGTCAACTCCTGCGGGCGGGTGGCATATTGCGGCTCTTTCAAAAGCTTTTGCTTTTCTCCGTAACCAAACATCTTCGCATTTCCGATGAACTTCTCATTGGTCGGAAGCTCTCCGCGCGTGACAAAACTCTGGCCGCGGAAATGGAACGGCACCTTTTGCACCAGCTTGCGCATCGCGGTACGCAGCCACTGCGGCAAAATTTTCTGATACAGATGGAAAACGCGCGGTTCGTTGTAAATCTGATATCCGCCGAAAAGCTCATCCGCGCCTTCGCCGGAAAGAACGACCTTTACATACTCGCTTGCAAGCTTCGAAACAAAATACAGCGCAATGCAGGAGGGATCCGCCAGCGGCTGATCCATATGATACTGCACTTTTTTGATATTTCCCCAGAATTCGTCCGAAGAAATCACCTTATAGTGGTGATCCACGCCGATATGCTCGGAAAGGCGTTTTGCCCAGTCGATTTCGTTATATTTTTCTCCAAAGTCAAATCCAACCGTAAAGGTTTTTTGATCCGCAAAATAGGTGGAGACATAACTCGAATCCACGCCGCTTGAAAGGAAGCATCCAACTTCCACATCGGAAATTTTGTGCGCACTGACCGACTCCTCAAATACCTTCTCAATCCGGTTGACCGCTTCCTCTTCCGTAAGCGTTTCATCCGGATGGAAGAGCGGATCCCAGTAGCGGTGTGTGGTAATTTTGCCGTCGCGATACCACAGATAGTGCGCCGGCATCAGGCAGTAAACGCCCTCAAAAAAGGTCTCCGGCGGCACGGCGTACTGAAAGGAAAGATAATTATTGAGGGTATTCATGTTAAATTTTTTCTCAAAGCCGGGAAACTGCAAAATACTTTTGATTTCGGATCCATACACAAAGTGATCGCCGACCGTCGTATAATGCATCGGTTTGATTCCAAAGAAATCCCGCGCCAGGAAAAGCGAATGGTCTTTTGTATTCCAGATTGCAAACCCGAACATGCCGCGCAGGCGGTTTAAAAGCCCCTCCTGCCACTCTTCAAACCCGTGAATCAGAACTTCCGAATCCGTATTGGTGGTAAACACATGTCCCTTTTCTAGCAGCTCCGCGCGTAAGTCCTTGTAATTATAGATTTCCCCGTTAAACGTGAGCACCAGCGTATGGTCTTCGTTGTAAATCGGCTGATCGCCGGTTTGTGCGATATCGATGATGCTCAGCCGACGGAACCCCATCGAAACCGCGTCATCCGTATAAAAGCCGCTGCTGTCCGGTCCGCGGTGCGTGATCACCTCGGTCATATTTTTCAAAACTTCATCCCGGTTGAGAATCTCACCGGTAAAGCCGCATACTCCACACATAAACTTCTACTCCTCTGCTTTACTGATCCCTGTTCAGGACGCACTCTGATCCCGGTATGCGGTCAGAAGCTCCTGCGCAAGTTTACGATCTCCCTTTAAGAACCCAGCGCCTTCCCGGAATTGTAAGTCTTTGAGGACCGCACACGCTTGATCGTAGGCAGCCAGACGCGTACCCTGATAAATCGGTTCTTTCGCGTTCGGGCGATAAATTGCAAAGTCAACGGACTCTGCGTCCGCAGAACGAAAATACGCCTTGATGCCCTTGGTCTCCCATTTTTTCTCCAAAACACTGGTGATGGCAAGCTTGACCATTTCCATCGCGACGTCATCCAGTCCGGCCTCAAACAAAAGGATTTTTTCTTTCATTTCCGTTAGGGTTCCTACCGCGCGCTTTTTAACATCGCGGGTCGCCGCCGGAATTTCCTTGTTTAGTTTCGCAAGCGCATCTCCACGCGGAGAAATACAGACCATAAACCGTCTTGCCCGGTCATGGTAAAGACAAGGATACGCCAGCTGCGCCAGATAGCCGCAGGAAGGGCATTTCCAGTTAAACAGCGTTTCGTTGAGAATCCGAACGCGGAGCTCGGCATCGGTATCCGCCGTTACCGCAGACCACATCGGCGTTTTTTTCAGTGCGCCGCAATGCGGACAGCTGATTTCGCGATTCACGCAAGTGGACATCGTAAAAGCCTCCATTGTTATAGTTTGCCGCTATAGGGATTCTGCTGCAAAGCAGGCATTTTCAAAAACACAGGACTTTGCCGCAAATGCGCGGCATAAAAGGCCGCATGGTCTGCGGACCTGTCAAAATCGAATTACAAAGCAGCCCGAATGGTACCGCCGCCGATCAGTTCATCGCCTTGATAAAATACCACACTCTGACCGGGCGTCACAGAACGCTGCGGTTCTGTAAAGTCCACGCGGACTTGTCCATCTTTGTAGGGCGTTACCATTGCAGGCGCCGCCGGCGCCTGATACCGGATTTTCGCTGTGACCGAAATTGGCCCTGAAAGCCGGTCAAACGGCAGAAAATTCAGCATATCCGCAAGCAATGCAGCTCGGTACTGACTGCCTTCTTTTCCCAAAACGACCCGGTTATGCTGCGCATCAATTTCCGTAACATAACGCGGCTCCGGAAAGCTCAGGCCAATTCCTTTCCGCTGCCCGATCGTATAATAGGGAATGCCTTTGTGGCGTCCGAGCACTGCGCCGGTTTCATCGACAAAATCGCCGGACTTCATCGGCTGGCCGGTATAGGATTCTAAAAACTCGGCATAACGCTGCCCTTTTACAAAACAGATATCCTGGCTGTCCGGTTTTTTCGCAACCGGAAGGCCTGCCTCTTCGGCAATTTTTCTGACCTCCGGTTTTGTATAAGGAAACAGCGGCATCAGCGTGTGCGCAAGCTGGTACTGGGAAAGGAAATAAAGCACATAGCTCTGGTCTTTTCCGTTCGGAGACCGCCGCAGTGTCCAGCGTCCGGCATCATTTTGCCGGATTTCCGCGTAATGACCGGTCGCCACATAATCATAGCCATGTTCCCGCGCATACGCAAGCATCGCGCCGAATTTCAAGTTTTGATTGCAGAAAATACAGGGATTTGGCGTCCGCCCGGCAAGATATTCGGAAACAAACCGATCCACTACGGTTTTTTCAAATAATTCCGTAAAATCGAGCGCCAGATGTTCGATGCCAATCCGCGCGGCAACTGCCCGTGCGTCCGCAAGATCCGCTGACGACGCACAGCCCCCTGGGGCATTCCCCATCAGCGCAGCAGACCGCATCTGCAGGGTGACGCCTGTCACTTCATATCCATCGCGCTGTAATACAAGCGCTGCGGCGGAACTGTCCACTCCGCCGCTCATTCCCAATAACACTTTTTTCATGAATGCGCTCAATCCAGAATTACAGAAGCCCGCCTGGCCGCTTTTGCATTTCTGGTTACTTTCTAATAGAATCCGGTTTTAAAGTTCTTATGCCCAGGGGATCACTTCGTCGTCCGCATCGTCCGCCGCCTCTTTGGGAGACTCTTGCGTCTCCTCGGAAGCAGAAGACGCGTCTGTTTCGGCATCTTCGGACTCTTCTGCAGCTTCTGTCGCATCGCCATCCAGAACGTCTTCTTCCGGCGTCAATTCGCTCATCGGCTCATACGGATCCTCTTCGGCCGGAACCGGACATCCGACATCGTCTGCACCTGCAAGCGGATCCTCATCCTCTTTCAAAACAGCATCCGGCGCCAACAATTCTGTCAAGCGCTGTCCCGCCCGGGCGAGCCGTTTATTTGCGCGGTCGGCAAGTTCGCAATAAAGCTCTGTATCTCCGTTTGTTTCATCGCGCAGGTTCTGATAGTAATACTTTCCGAGCGCAATATAAGCTCTTTCCGCGTTTTGTTCCTCAGCCTTGATCACAATCTTTACGCGGTTAATCAAAGCAGCCTTGCGGTTTCTCTCCACTACCGATTTAAAAGCATTGGAAACAGATCCGCCAATCGTATCAAAAAAGCTCATAAAACCCTCCATACTCTGGCAGCTTGTTATTTTGAAAAATACGCTTTTGCTGCCCGGAAAGCGTATCATCCGTAGGATTATTTTTATTATATCGCAAACCGGAATAAATTAACAGGCCTTTTTTTACAATTCATAAAACGCTCATAATTTTTTGCTTTTCCCAGCACATCCGGCCGCAAAAAAGCCCGGCCGAAGCCGGGCTTTTTATGATTCGCGCTTTCGAGCGTTCCTTTTATGCAAAGGGATTTTCAGAAGGATACAGCATACCCTTCGGCTGGTTAAACGCAATATCGCCGATTCCGAGATACCTAAAGAGCGAGAAGAGCGCCTTGCCATAGTGACCGAATGCAACCGCGCCATGGTGCGGATAGCGTTTTTCCACCAGAACATGGCGATAGAAGCGGCCCATCTCCGGAATTGCAAAGATTCCAATTCCGCCGAAAGAGTGCGGTGCAACCGGAAGAACTTCGCCCTGCGCAATATAAGCGGTCAGACGGGCATCGGCTGTTCCCTGCAGACGATAGAACGTAATATCGCCCGGAATAATATCGCCTTCCAGCGTTCCGCGCGTAAAGTTCGGCTCTGCGCCGCCTTCCTGCAGACGGTTCATAATCAACTGGTAATTCAGCTTGCATCCGTCATTGAGCTTGCAGGCCGGAGTATTGCCGCAGTGGAAGCCCATAAAGGTATCCGAAAGCTGATAATTGTACTTGCCCTGGATTTCCGACTGATACAGGTTTGCCGGAACTGTATTGTTGATATCAAGCAGCGTCACCGCGTCGCCGGTGATGCAGGCGCCGATATACTCGCTCAGCGCACCGTAAATATCAACTTCGCAGGCCACCGGAATTCCGCGTGCGGTCAGGCGGCTGTTGACATAGCAGGGCTCAAATCCGAACTGCTCCGGAAAAGCCGGCCAACATTTATTGGCAAAGGCAACGTGTTCGCTGGCGCCGCGGTTCTTTTCCACCCAATCCAGAAGCGTCAGTTCATACTGCGCAAGACGCGTCAGGAAATCCGGATACTGGTTTCCGCTTCCCAGTTCCTGCGCCATATCTTTGACGACATCCGGAATCCGGGGATCGCCTTCGTGTGCTTTATAGGAAACGAGCAGATCCAATTCCGAATTCTCCTGCACTTCGATCCCGAGATCATAGAGCGGTTTAATCGGCGCATTGCAGGCAAAGAAATCATAAGGGCGCGGTCCGAACGTGAAGATTTTGAAAGACCGCAGGCCAAGAATGGCGCGGGCAACCGGAACGAATTCCGCAATCCGAACAGCGGCTTCTTCTGCTGTGCAGATCGGTTCTTCCGGAATAAAGGCCTTCGCATGGCGCAGTCCCAGATTGTAGGAACAGTTCAGCATGCCGCAATATGCATCTCCGCGTCCGCTGATCAGATTGTTGTCTGCTTCCTCTGCAGAAGCGATGTACATGATCGGTCCGTCAAAATACCGCGGAATCATGGTTTCCGGAATTTCCGGACCAAAGTTGCCGAGCAGAACGACCAGTGCATTACATCCGGCGTCCGAAGCCTCTTTGACCGCGCTGAGCATATCCGTCTCATTTTCGACGGTATGCATTACTTCGCTGATACATCCTCCCGCAGCTTTCACCTGCTCCACGATTGCTTTTCTGCGACGTTCAGAAAGCGAAATCACAAAACAGTCGCGGCTGACGGCGATAATACCAAGTTTTACCTTTGGAATATTGTCCATAACAGAATCCTCCCTCATACAAATTTGTACGGACATCTTTTACTAGTTTATCATATACCAGAACTTGTGAAAAAGCAATAGAAAATCCGGGATTATTTTCGGTATCTCGGCAGAGAATAGAAAAAAAGAATGAGAGAAGGCGATTTGTCTTGAAAAATGTGTTGGTGCTTTCAACCGGTGGAACCATCGTCTCCGAACCGGAAACCGGCGGTCTTGCGCCGCAGGCGGATTCCGCAGAATTATTCCGGGCGTTGGAACCGTTGTCAAACCGATTTTCGATTACGCACCGGCAGATTCTGAATCTCGACAGCTCAAACATCCAGCCCGAAGAATGGATTCTGATTGCAAAGGAAATTGAGCGTGCACTTCCAAACTACGATGGCATTGTCGTGACCCATGGGACCGACACGATGGCCTATACCAGCGCCGCCGTCACCTTTATGCTGCGGAATCTGCACAAAAGCGTGGTATTCACCGGATCGCAAATTCCGCTTGCCTCTCCGCTGAGCGACGGACGCACCAATCTTGCAACTGCGTTTGCAGCCGTCGAAGCAGGTATCCCGGGCGTTAACCTTGCCTTCCATTACAAACTTATCAGCGGCTGCCGCGCTGTAAAAGTCCGCTCCATGGGTCTCGATGCGTTTGCAAGCGTAAACTATCCCTATCGCGGGCGGATTTATGCGGACGGCGTTGCAATTGAGGACTTTGCGCAGAAGGACCGGCACCCGGATGCCAAAACCACGCTCGAGGCTGCACTCTGCAGCGCCGTATTTCTGCTGAAACTGTTCCCCGGAACCGACCCGCGTATTTTGGATTTGCTGCCGAAGCTGCATTGCAGGGGTCTTGTCCTCGAAACCTTTGGCGCCGGCGGACTGCATATTGCCCGGCGAGATCTCGTCGAGGGAATCCAAGCCCTTGTCGAGCGTGGCGTGGCCGTCGTCGTATGCAGCCAATGCCTCTACGATTGGAGCGATATTTCCATCTATCGCGTCGGAAAAGCGCTCGCCGACGCGGGCGTCATCGAGGGGCGGGATATGACAACGGAAGCTGCGGTAACCAAGCTGATGTGGGCACTCGGGAAAACCACGGATATTGCGGAAGTCCGAAAAATTTTCGCAACAGATTACGCAGGCGAAATTACGCTATAGGCGCAGAAAATCTTGTTTTTCAGAAGGTTGCGTACTATAATAAAATCACTTTCAGAAAACCGCGCATACGGCTGCTCTGCCTATGCAGATTCGATCATGGAAAGGTGTGTATGTTTGTGATTCGTCTGACCTTCTGGGGACAGGCAGGATTCTGCCTGGAATATTCCAGCTCCCGCCTGATCACGGATCCCTGTTTGAGCGATTATGTTGATCGCACGTGTTCTACAGAATCCGTCGTCTGGAAGCGCGCCTATGCGCCTCCCTGTACGCTTGCCGACCTTCGGCCGGATCTGATTCTGATTTCCCATGGCCATGGCGATCACCTCGACCCATGGACACTCTCTCCCTATTATCAGGCCGGCGGTACTGCCCGCATTGCAGTGCCTGCACCGGTCTCGGAACAGGCGCTTGCCTGTTCCGTTCCGGATTCGGCTTTGATTGCTGCCAAAGCGGAAGAAGCCTTCACGGAAGGTTCGTTTACCGTTTTGCCGATTCCGTGCGCGCATACCGATCTGCACACGGATGAAAACGGAAACTATCAGGAACTTTCCTATCTCATTTCCTGTGGCGGCAAACGAATCTTTTTCGGCGGAGACTTAAGTCTTTATGACGGCCTGACTGAACGCCTTGCCGAACTGCACCCGGACATTATGTTGCTTCCGGTAAACGGCCGGGATTACTATCTTACTGCAGCAAATATTATCGGAAACACGAATTGCCGGGAAGCCGCCGAGCTCGCAAAACGCTGCAAGGCCGCCTGCTTGATTCCGATGCACCACGATCTTTACGCCATCAACGGCTGCAGAGAGAACTGGGTTCGGGAAGCTGCTGCCGACGCCGGCGTTCCGGTCAGAATCCTCCGCTGCGGCGAACACATTGCGTTTTTTTGAGAAATCCAGGCACGCCGCATAGTCTTTTTCCACCAAAAAATGCCCTCCCATGCTGGGAGGGCATTTTTGATTCCAGGCCCAAAATTCGCATGCAAAAATTTGTTAAAGCCGGAATTTTCAGACCGATTTGGCGTTTGCAAGCAGATACCGTTCTGCTTCCGGGCACCACAGACCGTTATGCCGCGAGACAATTTCATCCAGCGCTGCAAACAGCGGATCGGTTTTTCCGCATTCTGCAAAATCGGCAATTGCCGTGAGCGGAAGCTCGATGTGCGTATAAATCAGCTTCTTTCCGCCCGGGATCTTCGGCAGTGTCTTTGTGGTTTCCGGCACGCAGTTGAGTCCGCCGATGTGCGTAATCATAGAGGACGGATTGATCTTGCCTTCCGACATCATGGACAACGCTTCAATCAGGTCGTCATTGTTTCCGCCGCTGTTGCCCGCAACGTGCGTAAAGAGATAATGCACATTGTAGAAGTTGAATTCCGCGGAGAACTGCGGATTGGTCGGGCCGGCGAAGAAATTGAGGCAGCCGTCCTGGCCGAGGATAGCGCTTCCCTGCTCTACAACCGGCTTGACCGGCGCATAGACATACACGTCGTCATATCCGCCGTCTGCCAGTGCACGCAGTTCTGCGACAGGATCCGCATATTTTGAAGTATCGGTATAGACCAGCTTCACGCCGTTTTTGGCCGCTTCCTCCGGCGTATAGATTGACGCTGCGCGGGAAAGCCGGGCTTCATCGATGTCCGTCACCACAAGCAGAGACGGTCGACGGTCGCAGTGGATCGCATAATCAATCGCACCGAGGCCCATCGGGCCTGCTCCGGCGAGCAGTGCCATTTTGCCGCCTTCTTTGATGCCCATCTGGTGGACATAGCTGCCGGGTGCAGTGTGATAGTTTACATGGAATCCGCCGATGATGCAGCTGACCGGCTCCCCGAGCGAACCGCAATAATACGCTTCGCCGGTATATTTGAGCAGGCATCCGCGCTCCATAAATGCAGCAGGAATCACGACATAGGTCGCGTCGCCGCCGATATACGGGAAGGAATATCCCGGAGCTGCATGGACATTTTCCGGCAGGTTGATCGCCGGCTGGATGGCAAATTTATCGCCGGGTGCATAATCGTTTTCCCAGCGTTTGCCGACCTTCAGAATTTCGCCGCAGAATTCATGTCCAATAATGACCGGGTGCTCTGCAACGTCCGCCGGGACGCGCTTGTGCGCAGCGCCCTGGACGCAGGCCTTATAAGAGGACATGCAGATACTGTCGGAAACGACTTTTGCTAAAATTTCGTCGTCCTGCATCTCCGGCAGGTCAAATTCCTCAAGCCGCAAATCATTTGCACCGTAAATCCGAACTGCTTTCGTTTTCAATGGAACCATCCTTTCTCTCTTTCCGAGTTATACACCGAGCTTGCTCTTGCGGAGCAGTTCCATGCTGGTGAAATTCTGTGTGGTTGTGTAGCCCGGAAGCGGGAGGATTTTCTCATGAATTGCGTCGAGAATCCATTCCGGCTGCGGGAAGAACTCGTGGTCGAATTCAAACGCCGGCGTAATCCAGTTTTTCGCACCGACAACCACCGGAGGTGCATCGAGATAATCAAAGGCAAGCTGCGTGATGTTTTCTGCCATATCGTTGAGAATATTTCCGCGCGTGCAGGCGTCGCTTGCCAGCACAATCCGGCCGGTCTTCTTCACGGATTCGACAACCTTTTCATAGTTAAACGGCACAATGCTGCGCGCGTCGATAATTTCCGCAGAAATTCCGTATTTCTCCTGAAGCTGATCCGCTGCCTTGATTGCCGTATACAGGGTAGAACCAATGGTCAGGATCGTAATGTCCTTCCCCTCTCTGCGGATTGCAGGCTCGCCAAACGGAACCTCGTAGGACTCCTTCGGCACGCCGTCCTTTACGAAACGCTCGCCCATATCATAAATACGCTGGCTCTCAAAGAACACCACCGGATCGGTTCCGTTGAGCGCTGCCGTCATTAGGCCCTTTGCATCATACGGCGTCGCCGGGAAAACAACCTTAAGACCCGGAATATGTGCGCAGAGCGCTGTCCAGTCCTGAGAATGCTGCGCGCCGTATTTGGAACCAACGGAAACACGCAAAACAACCGGCATTTTCAGGCCGCCCGCACTCATCGACTGCCATTTTGCAAGCTGGTTGAAGATTTCATCTCCGGCGCAGCCGATAAAGTCGCAATACATCAGCTCGACGATTGCACGGCCGCCCGCCATTCCGTATCCAACTGCCGTTCCGACAATCGCAGATTCGGAAATCGGCGCATTAAAGAGCCGATGATGCGGAAGCGCTTCGGTCAATCCGCGGTATACCGCAAACGCGCCGCCCCAATCACGCACATCCTCACCGTAAGAAATCAGGGTCGGATCGGTATAGTATTTATCAAAGATTGCTTCGAACAGGCCGTCGCGGATATTATAAAGCTTCAGCTTCGGAATTTCCTTGCCCTTCTCATCGTACGCGTACCGCGCGAGCGTCTGGATTTTCTTATAGCGCGGATTTTCCTCTTTTGGATGGTTGACCTCGCAGGGACGGTCGTCCATCTTCTCCACTTTCTGATTGGAGAACATGAATTTCTCGATGAAGTCCGGATGTTTTTTATAATCCGTGTACGGCGCAACCTCGAGATCAGAAGCCAGCATAAACATTCTCTTATTGCGGTCAATTGCCTTATCGTGGATTGCGTCGACTTCTTCCTGCGTCGCCACGCCGGCGTCGACAATCTGCTTCGGGAAGACCGTCAGCGGGTCGTACTGCTGCCATGCCTCAAGCTCCTCGTTGGTACGGTAGGACATTGCGTCGGAGGTGGAGTGTCCGGTGAAGCGATACGTCACCATATCGAGCAGAACCGGGCCGTTTCCTGCCTTGATGTCCGCGATCTTTCTGCGGTATGCATCGATAACAGCCAGCGGATTCCAGCCGTTGACACGTTCTGCATTCATCTGATTTTCGGAGATGCAGCCCAAACGCACCAGATCGCCGTATGCCATGGTCTCGCCCTTGGTCTGACCGCCCATGCCGTAGTGGTTGTTGCTGAAATTGAAGATCACCGGCAAACCGCCCCGATAGCCATCTTCCCAAAGTTTTGTGAACTGCTGCATGGCAGCAAAGTTCATGGCCTCAAAAACCGGGCCGCGCGCAGCAGAACCGTCTCCCAGGTTCGCGACGACGACGCCGTCTTTTTTATTGCACTTTTTGTAAAGCGCCGCGCCGGTTGCAATCGGGCCGGAACCGCCGACGATTGCATTGTTCGGGAAAATTCCGAACGGCAGGAAGAATGCATGCATCGAGCCGCCCAGTCCGCGGGAGAACCCGCAGTCCTTCGCAAACAGTTCGCTCATAATTCCGAAAATGAAGAAGTCTTCCGCCTGCTCTTTGACGGTCTTTTCGCCGGAATATTTTTGGATAATGCCATAGTTGACGCCATCGTTAAAGCTCTTCATGATTTCAATGAGCTTCTCATCCGGCAGCTTCTTAATGGCGGAAAGGCCTTTTGCGATGACTTCGTGGTGGCTGCGGTGGCTGCCGAAGATCAGATCATCCACGCCGAGTGAAAAGGCTTCGCCGACTGCGGTCGCTTCCTGGCCTGCCGCAAGATGCGCCGGACCGGGATATGTAAATTCCTTATCATTGTAGTTGCCCTTTTGCTTGATGGTCATCAGCATGGTTTCAAATTCCCGAATGGAAACCATATCCTCATACATGCCGAGGAGCTCTTCTTTTGTAAAATTCTCTTTTTCTTCCGCCACTGTCTTGTTGTAATGGCAGACCGGAATGTCTTGCAGAACGATTTCGCGTTTTTCAAAGTTCTTTTCCGGATCGATGAACAGTGATTTTGGCATAATGATATCCTCTTTTCTTTCCTAGTTCATGGGTCCGGCGGCAAAACATCTGAATTTGCCGCCGCCTGCCCGGATTGCCTGTCAGTCAATTTCAAACAGCGCTTCGCGAATCACTTCGCAAACCGTCGGATGCGGGAACACGATTTCCTTCAGATCTGCGATCCGCATTTCCGTTTCGATCATCATGGCGGCGCCATAGATGCTCTCAGAAGGATATCCACCGATCATATGCACACCCAGCACCCGATGGTACCGTTTGTCATATACGATCTTGCAGATTCCGTTTCCGCCTTCATTTTCCGCAATATAGCGGCCGGACGCGCGCATTGTCATCTTGACAACCCCGACATCATATCCTTTTTTCTGTGCCGATGCCTCGGTTTCTCCGACACTCGCGACTTCAGGATTGGTATAAATTACGCCCGGAATTGCACAGTAGCGCATGCGATCCGGTTTTCCGAGCATGGTGTTGACTGCAACTTCTCCTTCGCGGTATGCCGTATGTGCAAGCATGGAAACGCCGTTGACATCGCCCGCCGCATAGACGCCGGAAATATTGGTCCGCATCTGCTCGTCGGT
This sequence comes from Yeguia hominis, assembly GCF_014384705.1. Lineage (GTDB taxonomy): Bacteria > Bacillota > Clostridia > Oscillospirales > Acutalibacteraceae > Yeguia > Yeguia hominis. Next base: position 12,824 of record NZ_JACRSN010000020.1, read on the forward strand.
TTTAATTGCGCCGCGTTCCAAATAGACGCCCAGATTTTCAAGGCCGTATCCGGTTGTCACCGCCCGGCGTCCGATGGAGCAAAGCACCACATCCGCCGCAGCTTCTGCTTTGGCACCGTTTTCCTCATAGAGCACTTTTCCCTGCTCCACGCCGGTCACTTTGCAGCCGAGTTTGAAGGCCACGCCTTTTTTCTGGTAGGCCTCCAGCAGAAGTTTGGAAATTTCCCGATCCGTCTCCCCGGCAATATGGTCCAGCATTTCGATCACCGTGACCTCGCTGCCGGCCGAATTGAAATAGGACGCCATTTCCAGACCGATGACACCGCCGCCGATGACAACAAGCTTTTTGGACAGTTCGTTCAAATCGAAGATTTCATGATTGGTTACGACAAAGCCCGCTGCAAGTCCTTCCCGCAGACCGGGAATCGGCGGAACCACCGCAGTAGAACCGGTCGCAATCAGCAGGTTTTTCGCAAGATACGTTTCCTCGCCGGCTTTCACTTCGATACCGGATTCGGTTTTCCCGAGGATTTCTCCGCCGCAGGAAAGCACCTTTACGCCAGCGCGCTTCATTTTTCCGGCAACGCCGGTAACAAGCGTTTTGACAACCTTCTTTTTCCGCGCAACGACTTTTACGTGATCAAGCACAACATTTTCTGCGGTTACGCCGTACTGCTCGCTGTGGCGCGCGTGGTCGTACATTTTCGCGGAGTTGAGCAGGGTTTTCGAAGGAATGCAGCCTTCATTCAGGCAGACGCCGCCGAGCGCATTTTTTTCAATCAGCAGGGTCTTCAGCCCGCCGTGCGCTGCGCGTTCCGCCGCATTATATCCCGCCGGGCCGCCGCCCAGCACAATCAGATCATATTGTTCCATTTTGCTGCCTCCCGCCTTATTTGCACAGTGCAACAGAGAAGTTCTCCAGCACCGATTTCAGTTCTGCCAGGAATTTCGATGCCGGCGCACCGTCCACTGCTCTGTGGTCATAGGTGAGCGAAAGGCCCATCGCCGGATACGCCTTAAGCGCGCCGTCGGATTCACGAACACGCGTGGTGATGGTATCCACGCCGAGGATACCCGTCTGCGGCGGATTGATTACCGGCGTAAAGCTCTCCACGCCGAAAGAACCGACATTAGAAACCGTAAAGGAAGCGCCTGTCAGAAGGTCCGGATTGATATTGCCCTGCTGGCAGGATGCTGCCAGTGCTTTGGCCTCTCCGGCGATTTCATTGAGCGACTTTTGATCCGCATTGCGAATGGTCGGAACCATCAGGCCGCGGGGGGTATCCACTGCGATTCCCAGATGCACGCCTTTAAAGAACCGCATCATATCGTTTCCAATATAGTGCGCATTGAGCGCGCGGTGTTCTTCTTTTGCAAGCACGCGGGAAACCGCAAACAGCACAATATCATTGAGCGTAATATTGTTCAGGCTGAGTTTTTCCGCATTGGCCTTGAGCTTTTTGCGAAGCGCCATGATTTCTGTCGCATCAAAGGTCAAGGTGTGCGTCAGCTGCGGAATCGTCGTGAGAGAAAGCGTCATGGACTTTGCAATTGCCTTGCGGATTCCACTCATCTTCTCATCGGTGTATTCCGGCGCCGCTTCTGCCGCTACAGGCGCTGCTGCCGGAGCCGTTCCGATATCCGCAACAGCAAACCGTCCGCCAATGCCGGTACCGCCGGCACCCGCAAACGCACCCGAGGCCGCATAGGTTGCAGCCGGTCCTTTTTCCAGCAGCGTGCGGACGTCGCGTTCGATGACGCGGCCTTCCGCACCGGTCGGCGCTGCATAACGCAGATCCGTCCCGGTCTTTTCTGCAAGATGTTTTGCACGCGGGGAGGCTTTGACAAACCCATCTCCCGACGCTGCTGCAGAAGGCGCAGCCTGTACATTGGCAGCTGTTGTATCCGGAGCAGCAGCCGGCGCTTCTTCCGCGGCTTCCTCCGGCTCTTCTTCTTTCGCCGGAGCAAATTCTGCGGTGCTCTCGCCTTCCTGTCCGATGACGCAGACATTCGTCATAACCGGGACATCGTCGCCCTCTTTTGCGAACTGCTCCAGAAGGATTCCTTCGGCTTCCGAAGTCTCGTCAATCGTGGATTTGTCGGTTTCGTATGTAAAGAGCAGATCTCCGACCTTTACAGCGTCCCCTTTTTTCTTGTGCCACTCTGTCAGAATACAGCTTTCAACAGAAATTCCGACTTTCGGCATCATTACTGGTGTTGCCATTTGTTTTCTGTGCCTCCTGATTCTGTTTATTTGCATGCGCACGACAGGAAAACGGGCTCTCCCTTTCCTCTCGCGCGTAATCAGCGTGTTATTCCCAACGAATTTCCACATTTTGTGCCTGCGCCGCCTGTAAAAGTTCTGCCGGCGGCTCTTTTTCTGTAATCAGAACATCCACCGCTTCCAGCATCGCAAACGTAAACGGCATGGTATGGCCAAATTTACTGGAATCCGCAAGCATAATGGTTTTTTTCGCCTTTTTTACAATCCGCTTTTTCAGTTCACACTCGCTGTAATTTCCGCAGGTAAAGCCCGCGTCAACTGTAAAAGCAGACGGCGCCATGACAGCCAAATCGAAATTTAAATGTTCCACAAAATCGATGGACTGCATACCTGAAACTGAAAGCGTTTCCCGATTGACAAGACCGCCGATCAGATTGACACTCGGTGCATAACGCTTGGAAATTTCCAGGGCAATATTCGGCGCACTGGTCAGAATCGAAAGATGAATATCCGGCAAATTCTTCGCCAGTGTCATCAGTGTTGTTCCGGAGTCCAGGAAAATCGACCGTCCTGCGCTGATATAATCCGACGCAATCCGCGCGATATGGTTCTTGGATTCCTGATTCTGCGACAGACGCTGTTCGTAAAGGTCTTCCCGTCCTGCGCCCGGCAGCGATTTAATATATCGGATTCCGCCCTTGATGCGAACCGCCTCTCCGGCGTTCTCGAAATATTCCAAATCACGGCGTAAGGTCATCGAGGAGACCTCGGTAAAAATCTTCTCAAGCTCCTTTAAGGAAACAGCTCCCTTTTGCCGGAGAAGTTCCAGTATTTTCTGTCTTCGTTCAAAACTCACTGCAGAGTTCCCCTTTCTGCGCGTTTCCCAAATCAGGCCTGATATTGCAGAAAGCGCTCATATACGGCGTCCCATTTTTTGCAGTCCGCCGGAAGATACGTTTTGGTATTGGAAGAAGCGGCAACCGCCTGACGCACCTGAGAAAGGTTCTCAAATTCTCCGAGCGTCATCAGCTGTACCGCAATATTTCCGGTAACAGTCGCCTCCATCGGACCCGCAACCACTTTTTTGTTGCAGGCGTTCGCCGTAATCTGGCAGAGGAAACCGTCCTTAACACCGCCGCCGATCACATGGATCGTCTCATAGTTCCGGCCGGTGATATCTTCTACCATTTCCAGCGAACTGCGGTGTTTCAGGGCAAGGCTCTCATAGATACAGCGCATCACTTCTCCGCGGTTCTCTGGAACGGGCTGCCCGGTCCGTTTGCAGAATTCCCGCACACGGTTCGGCAAATTGCCCGGCATTTCAAATTCCGGCGCATTCGGATCGATAAAGGAACGGAACGGCTCTGCTGCCAGCGCCGCAACCTCCAGATCGTGATAACTTACGTCAAAGCCTTCCCTGCGCCACTGCCGCCTGGATTCCTGAATCAACCAAAGCCCCATTGTGCTTTTGAGCAGACGCGTTGTACGGTTGATTCCGCCTTCATTGGTCAGATTATAGTGCAGCGTTTTTTCGTTGATGCAAGGTTTTTCAAGCTCGGTTCCAAACAGTGACCAGGTTCCGCAGCTGATGTAGATAAAATCTTTTTCCTTCGTCGGAATTGCCGCTACTGCGGACGCCGTATCGTGCGCGGCAACCGAAATGACCGGCACCTTCGGAACGTCCAGCTCTTCGCAGATTGCATCGGAAAGCTCTCCGTAAATCGTGCCCGCGTCATGCAGTTTCGGCAAAATCCGTGTCGGAATGCCCAGCTTTTCCAGCATCTCATAGCACCAGTCGCCGGTATTCGGATTCATCAGCTGCGTGGTCGACGCCATGGTATACTCCGCGCTGATTTTTCCGGTCAGGAAATAAGAAAACAGATCTGGCATAAACAGGATTTTTTCCGTTCTCTCTAAGAGTTCCGGACGTTCCTTCGCAAGGTACATCAGCTGATACAGGCTGTTGATCCGCATAAACTGGATCCCTGTCTGCCGATAAACTTCTTCGCGCGGTACGGCCGCAAAGACTTCCTCCATCATGCGATCGGTCCGCAGATCCCGGTAATGCACCGGATTCTGCAAAAGATCGCCATGCCGGTCAATCAGACCGAAGTCGACGCCCCAGGTATCGATCGCAATGCTGTCGAAGCCGCCTTCCTGTTTTGCCTGTGTAATGCCGACCTTAATCTGCTGAAACAGATAAGGAAAATCCCAGTAGAGCGTCCCGTTAAGGGACACCGGGTTATTTTCAAACCGATGAATTTCCCGAAATTCAATTTTTCCGTTCTGGAAAGAACCGAGCATCGCCCGGCCGCTGGAAGCACCAAAGTCAAAAGCCAATACTTTTTTAGGCATTTCAAGTTCTCCTTTCCAAAATTAGTCCGCCGACCGGATTCCGATCTCATAATAATGGGCAACCCGATCCTGCATCTGTGGGTATCGTTTTTCTGTCTCCGCAGAGAACATTGCATCCGAAAGGCAAGCTGTCGCCGCAAGTTCGTGTCCGATCAGCGCCCAGGTCGAGGTGACCAGACGGGAATATTTTTCCGAGAGCACCAAGTCGTTCTTAAAGGACTGCCGCGGAGAGTTGATATCTTCCCCGCTGACCTCGAAAAGGTTTTCTTTTTCGCAGAGCCGATGCAGACGCTCGATCTGTTCGAAGGTATTTCGGGTCGGAGAATACGTCACCGCCTTAAATCCGCGGCGGCGCACTTCCGGAATGAGCGCATCCAGGAACGCATCTTCAAAGGTCTGCGCCTTTTTATCTCCAGTCACGGAATCTGTCACGTCGCCGAGATAAGCGTAAGCGGCAATTGCGCCGGTTTTCTTCGCAAGCGCGGTAAACGCGTCGATCGTGGCGCATTCCTCGGTTGCGTCCACGTAAAACTGCTCCACGAAATTCGCCTTGAGCACGCCGAGCAGATCATAGGCGTAAAATGGATTTTCCGCATCCGAAAGCAGCACGTGATTCTTTCCGGAAGGAATGATTCCGAAGTGCTCCTGCAAAAAGGCAAGCAGCGCTTCTCCCTTACCCGCTTTCTCAATCAGCTTTCCGCTGAGCGCATACAGCAGATGCCGCTCTGTCACCGTGCCGCCGTTCTTCGCTTCCGAAAGCGGAAGAATATCGCGGTCAAAATCCAGCACGATGCCCGTTCCCGCCAAAAGGCGGTTGAGATTATCGGTCATTTTACGGTTTCTTACGTTGCGCTTTTCACGCAGCGGCGCCATAAAAGCCTCGACCTCGTGCAGATTCTGATGCGGGATTCCATGCAGCCCGACATACGCCACTGTACACTGATCCGGATTATTCAGCCGGCGTCCGCGAAACGGCGTATCGGCAAAGCTGATCCGGCATTCGAGTGCAACTGTCGTCGCAATTCCGACAATTTTTCCCGCTTCGATAAATTCCTCTGCGCCCGCAACAGAGTCGTGATCCATAATTCCCGCTGTAACCAGGCCGTTCATCCACGCCGTGTAGACCGCCTTTGTCGGAGAATAGGGCGAAAAGGAGTACGTTGTATGGATATGGTTGTTGACATAGTTTCCCTCTGCCGGCGGCGGAAGCATTCCGCTGTCATGCAAAGCTTTCAGCTTTCGAAGCGCTGCAAGGCGCTCCTCCGGTGTTTTGGCGTTCAGCGCCGAAAGCAACGAATCGTATTCCATCTCTTGCAGCCCTCCTCAGTTGAGCATTGCCTGGCCGCCTGTTACAGGTACTGCCTGGCCGGTCTCATATTCCTGCTCCACAATATAGAAGATTGCCCGTGCGACATCCGGCACCCGGCACCCTCTGCGAAGCGGTGTTTTGGACTCATAATACGTTTTGACCTCCTCGATGCTTTTCGCACCCGGTACCTTGCCCGTCTCAAAATACTGCCGGAAAAGCCCCTTCTCCGGATCCGACCACAGCGGACCGTCATAGAAGTTGCCCGGGCAGACCGCATTCACCTTGATATTCTGCGGAGCAAGTTCATAGGCAAAACTCTGCGTCAGGCCGACACCGCCAAATTTGCTGCCCGCATAAGCAAAGTTCTTGCTGCTGCCCTGCAAGCCGGATTTCGAATTGATTTCGATAATGTCCATAAAATAATCCGGTGCAAAGCGGTGCTGGATTTTCATCACGGCACTCGCATATTTTGCACAGAGGAAATATGCGGTATAGTTGATCGAGGTGACCAATTCAAATACTTTCTTGGTCATCGTCTCAAGGTCGCCTGCCCGGACAATTCCCGCGCAGCTGACAAACACGTCCAGTCCGCCATAAGTCAGAACTGTTTTTTCCACCATGGCCTTGACGGAATCTTCTTCTGCAACATTGGCAGCGGCGGCAATTGCATGGCCGGCGCCATTCTTCGCACAAAGCGCCTCGGCACAGGCCTCTGCGCCCGCAGCATTCAGATCCGCGACCACCAGATAGGCGCCCTGATCGGCCATCGCCTGCGCAATGCCTTCTCCAAAGCCCTGCGCGCCGCCTGTAACAACAGCAATTTTTCCCTGCAGACGTTTTGCAGATACTGCAGAAGCGCTTACCTTGCTGCGATAGCTCTCCACTTCCCAATGCACAATAAAGTCAACAAATTCCGGAAGCATCGGATGCGCGCCGCCGAAGCTTTCGCTGTAAACTGCAACCTTCATGGCATCCCGCAGCAACGCCTTCGTGATCCGAACCGCCTTGGGATCTGCACCGCATACAAAGAACCCGAGTCCTTCCACCGCAACTACGCGCGGCGCATATCCGTTTTTCGTCTCATATGCCGTCCACGCAGCCTTTAGCGTTTCATACTGTGCTTCCAGTTCTTCTTCTTTCTTTACAAAAAGCGGATACGCCTTGCAATAGACGATATGATCCGGAGAAAACGGCTGTTCCAGCGGACGGAACGCCTCTTTGGACGCTGCGAAAGCCGCAGCGGTCTCATTGCACACAAATTCCGCAATTGCCTGCCCGTTCGGAGAAGCCAGCATCCGGATTGCCGGTGCAAGCGCGACCGCCCGTTCGGTACAAAACGCTGCCGGCGCAAAGGAAGGCGTCTTCTGCACGCGTGCCTTCAGAGCATCCATTATGCTTTGGCTGAGTGCATCGATTTCTTCCACGCTGTCCGCCGCATAGAAAATTCCGTGATTCTGCAGAATCAGGATCTGTGCGCTGCGGCCGGTTTTGGCTTTCTGCGCTTCCAAAGCATCCTTGCAATATTTCGCGAGGCTATACCCGGGCTTTACAAAATCGACCCAGACAATTTTGTCGCCGAACAGTTCCTCGGCAATTTTTTTGCCGTCCATGCCGCAGGTCAAACCATTGACCAGCGCCGGATGGACATGTAAAACGAAACGATAGGGGAATAAATTGTGCAGCGGCGTTTCCACGCTGGGACGCTTTGCCCCGGGCACACGCACCGCCGCCATCATTTTTTCCAGAGCAAGTGCTTCCCGCGCCTCATCTTCCTGCGGATACTGCGCATTGAGCATCTCTGTCAGCAATTCACGGTTCATCGCGACAAAATCTTCCGGACGGATTTCCGCCAAAGACACACCGGAAGGCTTGATATAAAGGGTATCCTCATCCTTATAGGACGTATTGCCGCCGCCGGCAAGGACATAGTCTGCGTCTGCGCCATATCGGTTTGACATGGCTGCCAATTGTTTCAGTCCATTTTCCATGCTGATTTCCATCCTTCTTCTGATTTAAAATTCACATTTTCACATCAAAATGTGAATTTTTGATTATTTTTACACCACAATGTTAATAATATATATATCGTAACATTTTGTCAAGGAAAATCGGCCTTCTTTTCCCATAAAATATTCATTTCTAGAAGACATCTGGCTTTTGCACCGACACTTTCGATTTTCCGCCTGTCTCCTCGCCTTTTCTGACAAAAAGGCGATTTGAAACAACACCCTTTTGTTCAGCTGTACAAACCCAAAACTTATTCTTTACAATCTATTTTGGATGTGCTAGAATGAAGAAAATTTGAAGTGACGGATGGAGTTTTTTCTCATGAAAAACCGTTTGTTTACAGCTGCATATGTGTTTTATTTTCGCTTTGCCTTTTACTTTATGGGCAAGGCTTATTTGGGTTTCGCTGCAAACAAAGCGCTTTCCGTGGGAACCTGCTGAAAAACAGGAACACACCAGAAAAAACCGCTCCGCAGTGAAATCACTGCGGAGCTTTTTTATTGTCGCTTATCCCCATTCGTGCGCAGCAGAAACCAATCCAGATTTTAAACAGGAGGAGTGCACCATGATCGTATTATTAAAGGAAAACCCGAATGCTTCCCAGCTGGAAAACTTAATGAACTGGCTGAAAAGCTTTGACATCGAAGTACACGTCAGCAAAGGAATCCATCAAACCATTCTCGGCCTGATCGGCGACACCTCTCTGCTGGATATTGATCTGCTCAAAGCGCTCGATATTGTAGAGGATGTCAAGCGGATTCAGGAGCCCTATAAAAATGCGAACCGAAAATTCCATCCACAGGACACCATTGTCGACGTCCACGGGGTCAAAATTGGAGGCGGCAATTTTCAGATCATCGCCGGCCCCTGTTCGGTAGAATCTGAAGCACAGATCTGCGGCATTGCCAAAAGCGTCAAAGCCTCCGGCGCAACTTTGCTGCGCGGCGGCGCGTTCAAACCGCGCACCTCGCCATACGCGTTCCAGGGCCTTCGGGACGAAGGCATTTCCCTGCTTTTGGAAGCGAAAAAAGAGACCGGTCTCCCCATTGTCACCGAAATCATGGATCTTTCCCAGCTTCACCTGTTTGAAGACGTCGACGTCATTCAGGTCGGTGCCAGAAACATGCAAAATTTCGAGCTGCTGAAAGAACTCGGTCATATCAAAAAACCGATCCTTTTAAAAAGAGGTCTCTCGAGCACCCTGCAGGAACTTTTGATGAGTGCAGAATACATTATGGCGGGCGGAAACCCCAACGTCATTCTCTGCGAACGCGGAATCCGCACATTCGAAACTGCTACCAGAAACACCCTGGACATCTCGGCAATTCCGGTACTGAAAAGTCTTTCCCATCTTCCGGTTATTGTCGATCCGAGCCACAGTACCGGCATTTCCCGGTTCGTCCCGCCAATGGCAGTTGCTTCGGCCGCCGCAGGCGCTGACGGCCTGATCATCGAAGTGCATAACGATCCGCAGCACGCACTTTGCGATGGCGCACAATCCCTGACGCCGCAGCAGTTCGACGATGTCGTCAAGGCGGTTCATGCGGTTCTTCCATACGCCTATCACCGGTAATTGGATTTTGGATGTTTCTTCAAATCGTTTCTACGCAATTTAATTTAACGTACGATAGAAAGGAAGGCTTTTCATGGAAATCGGAATTGTCGGGCTGGGCCTGATCGGCGGATCTCTCGCAAAAACCGTTCAAATGCATACGGAGCACACCGTGTATGGTCGGGATCTCCGTCAGCCGGTCGTTTTAAAGGCCAAACTCATAGATGCAATTGATGGCGAACTGACAGATTCGCGTATAGAAACCTGTGATCTTCTGATTCTTGCGCTCTACCCGGACGATACCGTCGCATTCCTGCGCGAAAACGCAGACCGCATCCGCCCCGGAACCATCGTCGTGGATTGCTGCGGCATTAAGCGCCCGGTCTGCAACGCCGCTTTCCCGCTTGCAAGCGCGCACGGTTTCACCTTTGTCGGCGGTCATCCGATGGCCGGAATTGAGCATTCCGGATTTGATTTTGCAAAAGGGACGCTCTTTGAAGGCGCATCCATGATTTTGGTTCCGGATCCGCTTGTGGATATCGCCGTTTTGGAACAGCTCAAAACTTTCTTTCTCTCCATCGGGTTTGGCTCCATCAAACTTTCCACACCGGAAGAGCACGATCACATTATCGCCTACACCTCTCAGCTCGCCCATGTTCTCTCCAGCGCCTATGTCAAAAGTCCTTCCGCGCTGGCGCACGTCGGATTTTCCGCCGGAAGCTTTAAGGATATGACTCGCGTCGCAACGCTGAACGAGACCATGTGGACAGAACTGTTTTTGGAAAACAGGGACTATCTCGCAGAGGAAGTAGCCGGGCTGATTGAACGCCTGCAAAGCTATCTCGACGCAATTTCCGCAGAAGACGCCCCGGCGCTTCAGGCTCTCCTGCGCGAAGGCAGGGAACGCAAGGCCGTTTTGAACCAAAAGGAGCTTGCCTTATGACGCGCGTCACGGTGGGAACCGGAAAATCTTATGACGTCCTCATCGGACGCGGCCTGCTCCAGGACACCGGCAAATTCATCCGCACAGCGGTCAATCGATGCACTGCCGCCGTGATTACCGATGACCGCGTCGACACACTGTACGGAGACTGCGTGTGCGACTCGCTCAAAAGCGCCGGCTTCCGGGTGCTCCGATATGTTTTTCCGCATGGAGAGGCCTCCAAAAGCCTTTCGACCTATGCCGACATTCTTGCGTTTCTCGCACAGAATCAGGTTACGCGGTCTGATATTCTCATCGCGCTCGGCGGCGGTGTCACCGGCGATCTCACAGGCTTCTGTGCGGCAAGCTATTTGCGCGGAATTCGGTTTGTGCAGATTCCGACAACCTTTTTGGCAGCGGTAGACTCTTCTGTCGGCGGAAAGACCGGCGTCAACCTAGAGGCTGGGAAAAATCTCGTCGGCGCCTTCTGGCAACCGTCGCTGGTTCTTTGTGACTGCGACACCTTTGCAACACTCTCACCGGAAATTTTTGCAGACGGCGCGGCGGAAACCATTAAATACGGCGTCATTGCCGACCGGAACTTATTTGCTTCCCTGCAGGAAGACGGGTTCACTTCGAAATTGACCGACACCGTAACGCGCTGCGTACAGATCAAAAGCCAGATTGTCTCCCGTGATGAGTTCGACACCGGCGAGCGGCAGCTGCTCAATTTCGGTCACACCGTCGGGCATGCGATTGAAAAGCAAAGTCAGTTTTCGATTTCCCACGGCCATGCGGTCGCGATCGGAATGACGGTCGTCAGCCGTGCAGCGGAAGCACAAGGATTGTGCGCCGGATGCGCTGCGCCGCTGGAAGCTCTGCTAAAACAGAGCGGGCTGCCCACCGTTTCGCCTTATGGGCTTTCGTGCCTGTTGTCCGGTATGGCTTCGGACAAAAAACGTTCAGGCAATACGATCCAGCTTGTCGTGCCCGCTGAACTTGGGCGGTGCGTTTTGCGTCCGATGCCGCTCGAACAGCTGCGGGATTTTTTATCCGACGGATTTCTTGAAAAAGGAGGCTAACCGATGGATCTCGAAATTTCTCCCTCCACGTTATGCGGATCGATTCCGGCACAGCCTTCGAAATCCGCTGCACACCGCGCACTGATCTGTGCCGCGCTGGCAGACCGCCCCACGGAGATCCAAATCCGCACCCTTTCAGCGGATATCCGGGCAACACTCGCCTGTCTGACAGCGCTCGGCGCGGCCTTTTCGCCGGCCGTGCAGGGAATCCGCGTACTGCCAATTTCCAAACCCGCCGCCTCTGCCGTTCTGGACTGCGGAGAGAGCGGATCGACCTTGCGGTTTCTGCTGCCGGTAGCTGCCGTATTGTGTCCGGAAAGCAAATTTCTCGGGCATGGGCGCCTGCCAAACCGGCCGCTTACACCGCTGACCACGCAGATGCAGGCGCACGGATGCGTCTTTTCGCAGCAGGCGCTTCCGTTTACGGTATACGGTCCGCTTTCACCCGGCATTTTTTCACTTCCCGGGAACATCAGCTCTCAATACCTTTCCGGTCTGCTCTTCGCGTTACCGCTTTTGTCGGAGGACAGTGAGATTCAGCTCACGGCAAGGCTGGAATCGTCGGCTTATGTGGACATGACGCTGCAAACACTTCGCCGGTTTGGCGTAGACGTTTCGGTATCCGAAACCGGATACCGCATCTCCGGCGCATCTTCATACCGCTCTCCGGGCAACCTTTCTATAGAAGGCGATTGGTCAAATGCGGCCTTTTTCCTGACTGCCGCCCTGTTTGGGCATTCTGTTTCCGTCACCGGTCTATCTCCCAATTCGGCGCAGGGCGATCGCGCCATTGTGCCGCTTCTTGCGCAGTTCCGAAGCGCTGCTGCACGCCGGGAAATCGATGTTTCCGGCATTCCGGATCTTGTGCCGATTCTCGCGGTCGCAGCCTGCGGAACAAGCGGGACAACCCTTCTTGCCAATGCCGCCCGGCTGCGTCTGAAGGAAAGCGACCGGTTATCGACCACCACTGCCATGCTGACCGCACTGGGCGCCCCCATTGAAGAGCGGCCCGACGCGCTGGTAATTCACGGCGGGGCGCCGCTCCACGGTGCGACGGTGGATTCCTTTGGCGATCACCGCATCGCCATGGCCGCTGCAATCGCAGCCCTTTTGTGCAGCAGCGCTGTCCGGATCCGCAATGCGGAGGCCGTCAACAAATCTTACCCGGATTTTTATCACGATTTTCAGAAATTGGGAGGAATCGTCCATGGCGTCTGAATTCGGAAAACAGCTTAAAATCTCCATTTTCGGAGAATCTCACGGCCCGGCCATCGGCGTCGTGATCGACGGTCTGCCGGCCGGAGAGGCCCTCAACCTCTCTGTTTTGCAGCAATTTCTCGCCCGCCGCGCACCGGGGCAAAACCGGATGACAACCGCGCGGAAAGAACCGGATCTCCCACAGATTCTCTCCGGCGTTTTGGCGGGCAAAACGACCGGCGCGCCGCTCTGCGCCGTGATTCAGAACACGGACATGCACGCTTCTGACTATGCGAATCTCCGGGATATTCCGCGGCCGTCTCACGCCGATTATCCGGCCTTTCTGCACTATCACGGTTATCAGGACATTCGCGGCGGCGGCCATTTCTCCGGACGTTTGACTGCGCCGCTCTGCATCGCGGGGGGAATCTGTCTGCAGATTCTCGGCCGACGCGGCATTTTCGTCGGCTCTCATCTCGCCTCTGTCGGCCCGGTTTCTGACTGGCGGTTCGACGCGGCGTCCGTCACGCCGGAGCTGCTCTCTTCACTCTGCCAAAAATCGTTTCCCGTTCTCAGCGAGGAGGCCGGCATCAAAATGCAGGCGGAAATCGACGACGCCCGCAAGGCGCTCGATTCTGTCGGCGGCACCATTGAATGCGCCGTAACCGGATACCCTGCCGGTATCGGCGGCCCCATGTTCGACGGTGTAGAAAACCGGCTTTCGGCGGCCTTGTTCGGCATTCCGGCCGTGCGCGGCGTCGAATTTGGCGCCGGATTTGATGCAGCCGCAATGCGCGGCTCTGCACACAATGACGCATATTGCTGCCGCGAGGGACAAATTATCACACAAACCAACCGGCACGGCGGCATTCTCGGCGGCATTTCTACCGGCATGCCGATCGTATTCCGCGTCGCCATCAAGCCGACCCCTTCCATTGCGCAGGAACAGGATTCCGTCAGCCTTTCCCGTATGGAACCGGTCAAACTGCAAATCAAAGGACGGCACGACCCCTGCATTGCCGTTCGGGCGCTTCCGTGCGTAGAAGCAGCAGCGGCCGCTGTTCTTTTGGATCTTCTGCTCAGCGAATCAAACTAGAAGGAGGACTTCTCATGGATCTCACAGATTATCGGGCACAAATCGACAGCATCGACGACCAGCTCATGGAGCTTTTCAACCAACGGATGCAGATCAGTGCAAAAATCGCGGAATACAAATCCGCCCACCACATTGGAACCAAGGTCAAAAGCCGGGAACGCAGCATTCTCAGCCGTGTTTCAGAACAGGCAGACGAGGGGCTGGACGGCTATGCACGCGTTCTCTTCTCCACATTGTTTGATGTCAGCCGCGCTTACCAGAACAGCTTAAACGCGACAGAGACCGCACTTTCCCGCGAACTTACAGAAGCTGTCCAAAACACGCCGGCGCTGTTCCCGACAAAGGGTGTCGTTGCCTGCCAGGGGGTGGAAGGCGCATACTCGCAGATTGCCTGCGATAAGCTCTTTTCTTTCGCCAATATTCTATATTTCAAAACATTTGAGGGCGTCTTCCAGGCCGTTGAAAAAGGGCTTTGCGAATTCGGAATTTTACCGATTGAAAACAGCTCCTACGGAAGCGTCAATGAAGTCTATGATTTGATGCGGCACTTCAATTTTCATATTGTCCGCAGCCTAAAGCTCAAAATTGACCATGCGCTTTTGGCGAAACCCGGCAAACAGCTTTCCGATATCAAAGAGATTTTCTCCCATGAACAGGCGCTCGGCCAGTGCAGTGCCTTTTTAAAACAGCTGGGAGATGTCAAAATTACAGTTTGTGAAAACACGGCTGCAGCCGCAAAAATGGTCTCCGATTCCGACCGAGAAGACATCGCCGCAATTTCCTCTCATGAATGCGCGGAACTTTACGGACTTTCCATTCTTTCCGATGACATTCAGAACAGCGACAGCAATTTCACCCGCTTCATCTGCATCACCAAGGATCTGCGGATTTTCCCCGGTTCCAATAAGATCAGCCTGATGCTCTCGCTGCCGCACCGCCCGGGTGCACTCTATGCGTTCATGTCCAAAATCGCGGCGCTCGGTCTGAATGTTTCCAAACTCGAAAGCCGGCCGATTCCGGGAAAAGACTTTGAATTTCTGTTCTATTTTGACATCGACGCTTCCGTAATTTCTCCGGAAGTGATTCATTTCCTGAGCGACCTTTCCAAGGAACCGGAGATGTTCATGTTCCTCGGGAATTATTCTGAAGCTTAATGAAAAGGGGCAGTCGCCATATGATCTGCGGTCTGATCGGGGAGAAGCTCTCGCACAGCTATTCCAAACGCATTCACAATCGAATCGCCGACTACGATTATGCACTTTACAGTCTCCCGCCGGAAGCGCTTGCCGCGTTTCTGCAGGGGGAATACCGCGGAATGAATGTCACCATTCCCTACAAAAAAGCGGTGATTCCCTTTTGCGATACGCTCTCCGATACTGCCCGGACAATCGGCAGTGTCAATACGCTGGTGCGGGATAAGGACGGCCTACTGCACGGCTACAATACGGACAGCGCCGGATTTTTGTCCATGGCTGCCCGGGCCGGGATCTCTTTTCAAGACAAAAAAGTTCTGATTCTCGGTACCGGCGGAACCTCTCTGACGGTATCGTATGCCGTTCGGCAGGCCGGCGCACGCGAAACCGTTTTGGTCTCCCGAAACGGCCCGATCCATTACGAAAATGTTTCCGAAAAAGCCGGAGATGCGCAAATTCTTGTAAACACCACGCCTTGCGGGATGTTTCCGCATAATGGCGGCCGTCTTCTGGATCTCTCGAAATTCCCCCTGTGCTGCGGCGTGCTCGACGTGGTCTACAACCCCCTGCGCACCCAGCTGATTCTCGATGCACAGGCATTGGGAATTCCCTGCTCCGGCGGGCTGCCGATGCTTGTCGCGCAGGCGGTGGAGGCCTCCCGCCTTTTCACGGGAACTCCGCTTCCTACAGAAACCACGGAAACGGTTCTGCGGGAACTGCTTGCAGAGGCCGAAAACATTGTGCTGATCGGAATGCCCGGCAGCGGAAAATCCTCTGTCGGCGCAGCGGTTGCCGAACGGTTAAACCGGGAACTGCTCGACACCGATTTGCTGATCGAAAAATCTGCCGGCATGCGGATTCCGGAAATTTTTGCGCGCTTTGGAGAAGCTGAATTCCGAAAGCTCGAACGCACGATTTGTGCGGAATGCGGAAAGCAGACCGGAAAGGTCATTGCCACCGGCGGCGGTGCGCCGCTTTTCCCGGAAAATGTCGCCGCCTTACGGCAAAACGGGCGAGTCTATCTGCTCACCCGCGCACTTTCCGATCTGGCTACCGAAGGCCGCCCGCTCTCAAAAGATACCGCAACGCTGGCGGTCATGGAACAAGAGCGCCTGCCCTTCTATCAGGCTGCCAGCGATCAGACCATCCGTAATCATGCGTCCGTCCCGGCCGCTGCGCTTGCAATTGAGGAGGATTTTTATGAAGCTACTCGTTCTTAACGGACCCAACATCAATTTACTCGGCATTCGTGAAAAGGCCGTCTATGGCAGCGAATCCTATGACGCCCTGCTCGCGCTGGTGCAAAAAGCCGGTTCGGACTGCGGCGTCTCCGTCGATACGTTTCAGTCGAATCACGAGGGCGCCATTGTCGACGCGATCCAGGCGGCCTACGGTGTTTATGACGGAATTGTCATCAACCCTGCCGCTTATACGCACACCAGCATCGCCATCCTGGACGCGCTGAAGGCGGTTTCCATTCCGGCTGTGGAGGTTCATATTTCCGATGTCCGGAAGCGGGAAGACTTCCGACAGATTTCCTACGCGGGAATGGCCTGCATCAAGTCCTTTATCGGGCTTGGGCTGGACGGCTACCGACAGGCCATTTTCTTTTTGGCCGATTATTTAAAACAGGCGTAATCACCGGGCTTTCCTTCGCTGGAAAGCCCGGTTTCTCTTCTTTGCGCGCCATTGCCAGCCTGTGCGCCGCATGTTATAATAAGGCTATTCTTGCAACGAACGATTTCCCGCAGTGCGCGTTCACGGTTTTCTGCAGTTCGCGCTTCTGCATCGTATTTTATTGGGAAAGCTGGGATATTATGCCTCGTTTTTTTATCGATGCCGCTGTACAGGAGACGGTTTTTCTCTCCGGGGAGGACGGCCGCCATATTGCCCGGTCTCTGCGTATGCAGACGGGCGATTTGCTGACGCTCTGCGACGGCAACGGAAAGGACTACCTCTGCCGCATCACCTCCATTCTCGGTGACGATGTGACCGCAGCGGTGGAATCCTGCCATCCTTCTCTCGGAGAGCCTGATTGTACGGTTACGCTCTATCAGGGCCTTCCAAAAGCGGATAAGATGGATCATATTGTGCAAAAAGCCGTTGAGACCGGCGCTTCCCGAATTGTTCCGGTTTTGACAGAACGCTGTATTTCCCGTCCGGATCCGAAATCCGCTGAAAAGAAACGGCTCCGCTGGGAAAAAATCGCCGCAGAGGCCGCCAAACAGTGTGAACGCGGAAAGCTTCCGGTTGTCTCGGCTCTCTCCTCTTTTTCCAGTGCGCTGAACGAAGCGTGCGCAAACGGACCGGTTCTGTTCTTCTATGAAGGCGGCGGAGAGAATCTGCGAGAGTTGCTTCCAACGCTTCCTTGTAAAACACTTTCCATTTTTATTGGGCCGGAAGGCGGATTTGCACCGTCCGAAGCAGCGCTTGCGCGATCCTTCGGTGCGCATTTTGCAACGCTTGGGCCGCGGATTCTCCGAACGGAAACGGCTCCGACTGCTGCGTTGACCGCCATCATGCTCCTGACCGGAAATCTCGATACGGAGGCCAGACGATATGCCGAATAAAACCGTTCTGATTACCGGCGCATCCCGCGGAATCGGACGGGAAACCGCGCTTGCATTTGCGCGCGCGGGCTATCAGGTTGCCGCAAACTACCATCAAAGCTACGAACAGGCGCTGTCCCTCTGTGCAGAAGTCCGGGCCTTCGGCGGCATCTGCGAAGCCTTTTCGGCGGACGTTTCTTGCCGCGAGGCGGTTTTTGCCATGGTAAACGCTGTCCGCAGCCGGTTCGGGCAGATCGATATTCTGATCAACAATGCCGGCATTGCCCAACAAAAGCTTTTTACCGATCTGACCGAAGCAGATTGGAGTCACATGCTCCGCGTAAACCTCGACAGCGTTTTTCACTGCTGTCAGGCCGTCTTGCCGGAAATGATTCACCGAAAATCAGGCTGCATTCTCAACGTCTCTTCGATGTGGGGACAGGTTGGCGCGTCCTGCGAGGTTTCCTATTCCGCCTCCAAAGCCGCTGTGATCGGGCTGACAAAGGCGCTAGCAAAAGAAGTCGGACTTTCCGGAATCCGGGTCAACTGCATTGCGCCCGGATTTATTGAAACCGAGATGAACCGGACCCTTTCCGATGAAGATCGTGCGCTGCTGTTTGAGGAAATTCCGCTTGGAACAGGCGGGTCTCCGGCAGATGTCGCCCAAACCGCGCTCTTTCTCGCTTCTTCTGCCGCCCGGTATCTCACCGGACAGGTCATTAGCGTAAACGGCGGAATGGTTGTTTAATCAGGCTTCCCGGTATTTGCAACGCCTGCCGTTCGGAATCCAGTCAAAAATCAATTTCTGATATGCAAAAATCCCGTTTAGAAGCAGCTGCTTCTGAACGGGATCTTTTTTATTGGGAAATTTAGAAATCTACTTTTTCTGCGATGTAATCGACCAGCTTCTCGATTGCAACGCGCTCCTGCTGCATGGTATCGCGGTCGCGAACCGTGACACAGCCATCAGTCTCGCTGTCGAAATCATACGTGATGCAGAACGGCGTTCCGATTTCATCCTGACGGCGATACCGTTTGCCGATGGAACCGGACTCGTCGTACTCGACCATAAACCGTTTGGCAAGCGTCTGATAAACTGCCTGCGCTTTTTCTCCCAGCTTCTTGGAAAGCGGAAGAACCGCCGCTTTGTACGGCGCCAAATACGGATGGAGATGCAGTACCACACGGGTATCATTTTCGCTTACTTTTTCCTCATCGTAAGCATCACACAGGAACGCCAGTGCAACGCGGTCAGCACCCAAGGATGGCTCGACGACATACGGGACATACCGTTCGTTTGCTTCCTGGTCAAAATAATCCAGCGCCTTGCCGGAATGTTTGATGTGCTGGGTCAGATCGTAATCGGTACGGTCTGCAATTCCCCAAAGTTCACCCCAACCAAACGGGAACAAGAATTCAATATCCGTTGTCGCCTTGGAATAGAAGGAGAGCTCTTCGGCAGAATGATCGCGCAGACGCATATTTTCTTCCTTCATGCCGAGCGACAAGAGCCAGTTTTTGCAGAAATCTTTCCAATAATAGAACCAATCGAGATCTGTATCCGGTTTGCAGAAGAATTCCAGTTCCATCTGTTCAAACTCACGCGTACGGAACGTAAAGTTGCCCGGCGTAATCTCATTGCGGAAGCTCTTTCCGATTTGTGCAACACCGAACGGAATCTTCTTCCGTGTGGTACGCTGAATATTTGCGAAGTTGACAAAGATGCCCTGCGCTGTTTCCGGACGGAGGAACAATTCACTTTTCGAATCCTCTGTAACACCCTGGAATGTTTTAAACATCAAGTTGAATTTCCGGATCTCTGTAAAGTTTGTGCTGCCGCAAGCCGGGCATTTGATGTTATGCTCTTTGATGTACTGGAACATTTCTTCGTTGGACCATCCGTCCGCCGTAACGCCATCCGCGTCCTCAATGAGTTTATCCGCGCGATGCCGGGCTTTGCAGTCTTTGCAGTCCATCAGCGGATCCGAAAAGCCGCCGACGTGGCCGGATGCCACCCAGGTTTGCGGATTCATCAGAATCGCCGCATCGAGGCCAACATTGTATGGGCTTTCCTGTACAAACTTTTTGTGCCATGCACGCTTGACATTATTTTTGAATTCCACACCGAGCGGACCGTAATCCCACGTATTGGAGAGTCCGCCGTAAATCTCCGAGCCGGGATACACGAATCCGCGTCCCTTACACAGCGCGACAATTTGATCCATGGATTTTTCTGTTGCCAACATAGTTCTTTTCCTCCGTCTCTTGTTTTTATATGCTGATTCCCCAGGCAAATCCGCCCCGGGTATTTTTCCGTTACCCTGCCTGCTTTTTGAAAATCAGCAGCTTGCTCAAAAGATAATTCAGAATGATCACCACGATATTCATAAGGATCTTGGCGAGCATTTCTTTCCATCCAAGCACATCAATCAGCAGCCATAGTCCCGCATATTCCACCGCGAGAGAAAACAGTCGGGCTGCAAAAAAAGAAAGCAGTTCCCGCAAAAAGATTCCAAACCGAAAGCTTTTGCTTTCAAACACAAACAGTTTGTTGGTGATAAACGCAAAGAGAACCGAAACGATCCAGGCTATCCCGTTTCCCAGTTCCCACGCGATGGAGAGCCTGCTGCAAAGGGCAAAAACCGCAAGATTGATCAGCGTTGTCAGCACGCCGAATACCACATATAAGATGGTTTCCCGGTTCACGAGTTTCTTAAAAATCGTCCGCAGCCGTTCCATCCGGTCACCTCCTGCTATCAATAGTATAGTTTACCATTCTATAGAAGTCTGTGCAAGAAAAAGTTTTGAAAACCCTGCTTTCCGGCACCGGAACGCTTTATTTGTACCGGAATACTATGAATTATAGGAATTTTTTGCGTAGAAGCAGGGGCAAAATACATTCCCTGCCGACAGTCTTGATGAATGGGAGGACTTTTCTGATGTTTGAACAAACCCAACCTGTCAGCTTCTTTCTCGGCGCCAACACGCCCTCCGGCTTTGTCGGATATCTCGACGACCTCTACGATGCAAAATCCGGATGGCACGCCTTTCTGATCAAAAGCGGACCCGGTACAGGAAAAAATACGCTGATCCGTGCTGTCTTGCACGCAATGGTGGCTCTAGAGGAACCGGTAGAAGCCATCTGTTGCTCCTCCGACCCGAATTCACTAGACGGTCTTCGCTGTCCGCGCCTCAAGCTCTGCATCCTGGATGCCACTGCTCCGCACATCATGGAACCGCGCTATTGGGGCGCCGGGGAAGAAACTGTTGATCTGTGCGCCTGCATGCGTTCGGCTCTTCTCCGCAGCGATGCTGCCGAAATCATCCGTCTGACAGATGCCTGCTCTGCTATGCATGCCCGTTGCCGGAGCCTGCTCCGCGGAGCGTCGGTCTTCCTAAATGAAACTGCGCAGATTGCCGCCGAATATACCGACTTTTCAAAAATTGTCCATACTGCTGATCGGATTGCGGCGTTTACGTTCGGGCGAAAGTCCGCCGTCCCGGGAACGGAAACCCGCCGGTTTTTAAGTGCCGTCACACCGGAAGGCCATGTCTTTTTCGAAAAAACCATCCCGTCTCTCTGTGACACCATTTATTCCATTGAGGACGAAACCGGCGCGGCCTCCGGTGTCTTTCTCTCCGTAATCCGGGAAAAGGCGCTTCAGGCGGGGTATCCCATCATCACTTGCGCCTGTCCGCTCAATCCGCAAAAGAAATTAGAGCACCTCTTGATTCCCTCTTTACATCTCGGTTTTACCACCGCAAATCGTTGGCATCGGCTCGACGCACCGGTCTTCCGGCGAATTCACGCAGCACGTTTTACAGATCTGCACGCGATGCGCGCGCGCAAACAAACCATGGCTTTTTATCGGCGCACCGCAAAGCTTTTCCTGCAGGAAGCCATTTCTGCCGCAAAATCAGCAAAATTGCTGCATGACCAGATGGAATCCTTCTATATTCCCGCCATGAATTGGGAAAAAGCGGACGTTCTCCAGCACTCCATTGTCTCACAATTCGAATCGGCAAGCCGGGCATATTCTGAAAAAATACGCAGCTGAAAATCCAGTTTCCCCTGATTTTTGTTTTTTGTACGATTAAACCGGCTCCTCCGCATCGCGTTGATTGCATATTTTGTTTTCTTTCATAGATTTCAGCATACAGTTCCTGCTCACCGGCCTGTTCAATCAACCGCTTTGCAAGCCGAGCCCATTCGTCTTCCGTTAGATCTCCGATATCGGTCATCACACCGTGCCGATAGCCAAACACCTTATTCCGGCCTTCACCGGAAATAAGGCAGCTCCGTCCGGTATAGTAGTGAACACGCAGAGCCGCAAAGGTCAACGCATGCTCGGTATTCCCGATGTTATCCATCTGCATCACCTCACAACGCGAGTCTGCGGCTTTCCTCCGGAAGCACCTGCTTAAAAAGCTCCATATACCGCTGAAAGACCTCTGCGGTCAGAGGCCCCTTCAGGGATGTTTCACTCCAACAGATGAGTTCTTCCTCCGGGACACTGTAAGCATCCGGGATAAATCCGGCTGTCATAGTGCGGACAATTGGGCCGGATCAGCTTTTGCACCTCCGCCTTGGTTGTGGCGGAACCTATCATCCGGCATTTCTTGTCCGCAATGGCATAGAGCAGTTTCGGCAGATAGCCAAGCTGCCGGTAATAATGCAGATACCGCCAAAAATCGCTAACGGCTCCAAGGCGGAGCTTTTTGACTCGTTCAGGCGTATCTGAGGCGGCAATCTCCGCAATACACGGGATGATCACCGTCATATAATCGTCTTCCATAGGCATTTCCTTTCTGCATCTCTGCATGTGAGATCTATCTGAACGGGTATGCCGAAAGGCTCCCCGGAATAAAGAGTAAGGGAGCGGTTAGGCTCCGATCTATATAGAAAAAGCGTTCAAAGGACCGAAGTACTCTGAACGCTTTTGGATCCGGGGATCCCAGTTATGAAATTGTAGACAGGGAGGAGCACACACTCCCCGCCGTCCCTGTCTGTGCCTCTGTTTGTGAGAGGCAGAAGAAACAAAAAAGCGCCTGAAGACTTTCATCCTCAGGCACTGTGTTACTCATTCACTGTGATTGCTCGGTGGCAATTCTGAAACTTACATAAATATTATAGCAGGGATTCTACCATTTCGCAAGTAAAACCTTGAGAAATACACCGGCCTTTTTACGCCGTCTTACGCTTCATCCACATCGATCTGGCAGCATTTCATTGCAGCGAGAGCTGCCCGATGTGTTTCTTCGGTCACACCGGCACAGCATCGGGCAGCCACAGTAATTTTTGCGTCCGGGAACGCCGCACGGAGAATCAGTGCATTGGAGATCACACAGATATCCGTACACAGGCCGAGAAGCTCCAATTCCAGAGTTTCTCCTGGGTATTTCTCTGTAAGAATCTTCGGAACTTCAAAAGATCCAAATGTGTGTTTTTCCACAAGAATATAGGTTTTTCCATCCAGCGCCATCTGAACATCCTGGTTCAGCGCATGTCCAGGTGTACCCTTGATGCAGTGGGATATGGGCAGCTTCTGCCCCTCCAGCGTTTGCGGATAGTTTGTGTCATGGGTGTCCAGCGTCACCAGAATGGTATCCCCATCAAATTCCCGAATCTTCTCTGCCGCCACAGGAACAATAGCTGCCGCTGCGGGGGAGCCCAGTGCACCGTCCACGAAATCCTTTTGCATATCTACAACGATCAGAGCCTTTTTCATTCTGAATCTCCTTTCTCCATATGACATCCCTATTGGAGGGTGTGGTGCGGTTTGAAATTCCGCTCCGCTTATATGGGATATTTTGCAATCGGGAGCGTTATCTCAAATACAGCACCACTATCCCAGTTGTAAGCGTGGATTTCCCCTTTATGCAGTTGAATAATCTCCTTCGTCAGAGCAAGACCGATGCCGGATTTTCCGCTCCGCCCCATGTAAAAACGGTCAAAGATGTGGGGCAGGTCTTCCGCGGCAATGCCGTCCCCGTCGTCCTGTATCCGGATCGTTACATTCCGCTTGTCGTGGCGGCAGGTCAGACGGAGCTCGCTGTTGGCGTACCGCAGACCGTTGGTCAGTATATTTGTAACCGCCCTGCGCATCTGTGTGTCGTCACATTTGATCATGACGGGTTCTTCAGGGAAATCTGGCACAATGGCGATGCTGCACTGTGTGGCAGTCGGCTCTACGGTGCGAAGGCTGTCGTAGAGCAGTTCCCGAAGATCTACCTCGGAAAGCATAAGCTGCTGCCCGCCCATATCGATTTTCGAGATATCCAGAAGCTCATCCACCAGTTCTGCCATACGGTCGCTTTCTGTTAAAATTACCTCCGCAGAAGTGCCTGCATCCATCACGCCCGCCTGTATGCCTTCCGCATAGCCCTGTATCGCCATGAGCGGCGTTTTCAGCTCGTGGGAGGCGTTCTGGAAGAAGGTCTGCTGCCGTTTTTCCTCGTTTTCAATATCCCGTCCAAACCGGAAACCCAGCAAGCACATGATAGAGGAGATTGCAAGCAGCACCGCGAAGAATACCCAATTCAGCGTTACGATATAGCGCGTGATCGGGCCGATGTCTATGTACATGATGTAGGAGTACGGCTTTTCCCAATCGTCCTGCTCCTCCTGCACGGACATGAATATCAGGTGATGCCTGTCCGTTTTGAAGGTATAGCATTGGTTGAGCGATAGATCCCGCCCCTTGCAGTATTCCAGCAGTTTTTTCTCCAGGCGATATGCGTCCCTGTTCCAACCGCTTGATTGATTGGTATTATCCAGCTCTAAAAAAACGATGCTTGGCGTAAGGAAGTGCTCCTCCGCGTCATTCCATTCATCGTCAAAAAAGGATTCATCGCCGGTATAGGGGATGGCGCGGTTCTGGTACTGTGCCTCGCTGATGAGCGCCTTTTTTGCCTCACGCACAAAGTGTGCAGGTATAATGAGGTTCACCGCCAGCATAAACAGTGCAAAGAGCAGCAGAGCCGAGCCGAGGATCAGATACACGATCCGCTGTTTGATGTTTTTCATACGCTTCCCGCCTCATTCAGCTTATACCCGAAGCCCCATATCGTGGTCACGCTGACCCGACTACCCGCCTGCAGCAGCTTTTTTCGGATACGGCGCAGCGTTTCGTCGGTCACGCGGGTCTCTACCTCCGAGTTGAAACCCCATACCGCGTTGAGCAGCTCCTCTCGGGAGTAGGCCTTCTCCGGCTGTTTCATCATATAGCTGAGCAGCCGCAGTTCGGTCTGAGTCAGCCCTACCGGCACAGTTCCGCAAAAGACGGCATTTTCCGTGGCGGAATAGCGGATGTCCCCATAGCACAGCTCGCCGTCTGCCGCTGCGGCCTTCCCATGATCCATCTCCACACGGCGCAGCAGCGCCTTGACCTTCATCAGCAGGATCGTGGGGCGAAAGGGCTTCGTGAGATAGTCGTCGCTGCCCTGGCTGATGCCCATAACATAGTCCAGCTCGCTGTCCTTGGCCGTAAGCAGGATGATGGGAATATCGGAAACGGTGCGCAGCTCTCTGCACACTGCAAGTCCATCCGTGCCGGGCATCATGATGTCCAGAATCACCAGATCCGCAGGCTCCTGCTGAAACGCCTCCAGCAGTGCGTCTCCGCTTTCAAAGGAGCGCACGGTGTATCCATCGCTTGTAAGAAAGCTATGCAGCAACTCTCGTATGCTTTTTTCATCATCAGCCAGATAGATGGAATGTCCCATGCGTCCTCCTTGAAAGCAGCGCCAAATGCTGCGCGTGGGCGCAGCATCGGCACGATGTTGATTTTATACTATCAGAATATCACCTTTCCGTCAAAAGGGGCAGATGCCGCTTTCGCAGCCGGTGTTGCCCCAGATGGAATTGTACAGCTCGCACAGCCGGCTGTCGATCTCCGTAAGACGGTTGTAGTCGGCGATCAGCGCGTCCTTTTCCGCATCAGACAGGAAGCTCAGGCTGCGGATGAAGGCGGCCTCATCGTAGTTGTCGAAGTCGTAGTCATCCGGCAGGTTGAAGTACGCTTCATCTACCTTGTCCCACAGGTCGGCGTGCTTTTCGCAGACGCGGTCATACTCCTGCTCCAGGGTGTCGATCTCATCCAGCACCTTGGGGTCGGCCTTTTCCAGTGCCTTCTCGTAAAGCGGCATATTGTCGCAGTCGGGCAACTGCGCATACAGCGCCTCCATCTCAGCGTCAAGGCCGTTCAGCTCCTTGATGTCCGCCAGAAGCGTTTCCTTCTCCGCTTCCGTCAGAGCATTGGTGCTGCGGATAAACGCTGCCTCGTCAAAGTTTGTGAAGTCGTAGTCGTCAGGCAGGGCGTTGCAGATTTCGTCCAGCTTTTCCCACAGCGCTGCGTTTCTCTGGAAGATGGCGTCGCTCTTTTCCTCCACCACCTCGATCTGCTCCCAAATTGCGTCCTCATTTTCCGTTGCGATGGCAGTTGCAGGCTCTGCCGTGTCAGAGGTGGCCGCAAAGGCGGTGGTCGATGCCCCAATGGCTGATACCATCAATGCAAGGGCCAATACAAGACTCCAGACTGTTTTCTTCTTCATGGTATGTTACGCTCCTTTTCGAAGTATTTGGGGTTGTTTATCAACCTTGTCTACATCATACCAGAAGCGGCATCGAAATTCCCCCGCAAAAGTGCAGGGAAAGTGTCACAAAAGTGCAACAACCTCTGTGCTGAATAGCTCAGCGCGCATCAAAGCGGTAGTCAGGACATATGTGGCAGACGTTCGATGCATATTAAATGCAAAGAGCAAGTTCATTCTGCATTGGCTTGGGACATAAAAAGAACCTGCGCTTTATTCTTTGGATGCACTCCTTTCAGGGAAACCCGTTCATACGTTCCCCGGCCCGTTTGCGAAGGCAAGCCATTTTGCGCCATAGAAATCAAATTCGAACCGCTGTCCCACCTCATTTTCCACAAAACGTTTCTTCACATGATACCAACCGCGAAGCTCATTTCGCAGGCTAATATCCGTGGAAATCGGCTCAACCCATATGGTGTCGTATCCGGCAATATCGTTCTTTCGCAGCGGCATATCTGTTACTATACCGGTTGCTGTAAAAGCCTGCGGCAAAGCGTACACTTCGGCGGCATCCGTATACCGTTTGCAAAAAGCAGTTCTCCTTCTATTGTATCTACCATCGCCCGGCCATATCGGTTTGAAAAGACAGGCATCTCATGAAAAACCGGCAAAATTTCCACTGGAACCGGCTGGATCAAATCTGCCCGATGATATCGAGCTTCCGGGAGTCCCGGAAGATAATCCACACTCACACCGTAAAGCTCGGACATTTGAATTAGGGAGTCCACAGAGGGATTCTTCCTTTCTCCCTCCCACGCACTTAATGTCGGCTGCGAAACTCCCGACATTTTGGCTGCCGCTGTAAGCGCAATATTTTTCTGTTTTCTTGCTAATCTATATCGCCGTGCCGTAAGAGCACCCCTTTGACGCACTGCCGAGGTTTCGTTTAGCAGTATGCGTTTTCAATTTTCATCATTGGCGTTGACAGCAACGGCAACTCCATTGAATTCTAACTGATCCTCCACAGGAACAATCAACACCTTTCGCCCATCGATGACCTTTGCCTCTACAAGATGACTGTATTCCGGATCGATAGAGAGCGAGATTCTCTCCGTTTTGAGTTCCACTTTCTTTGTGTCAATCAGATTGAGCGGATTGAGAACGGCTCCTTTGCCAAACCACTCTCCACAAGCTGTCTGAAAAGATTCCGCCTGCTCCTCTGAGGCACCGCAGTCCAGTAGAATCTTACTTACCTCAACGGTGCTGACCGTAAGAGTTTCAGGATTTTTTGCTTCCTGATGTGCTTCAATCATTGCGGTGAGCTGCTCATGGACAGCCTGCATGATGTTCAGGCTGCAAGAACCTCCTAACGCATCCGACAAGGCAGCTTCAAAGGCTTCTCTTTGTTCTGCGGCCGACATAGGCAAATCGGTATGGAATACTGCATCAATGAACTCGTGGTGCAATTCTCCGGCTTTGCGAGAGTAGAACAGGGCATTATAAATGTTGGTATTGCGGTCATCAAAGGCCGGGAACAGGAAGCCCAGCTCCGGCACAGCGACAGTTTGACTGGCGGCACAATGAAACTCGTTATCTCCGGAGAAGTAGCCCAATTCCGTTTTTCCCGTTTTAACCGGGCAGACCGCACACAGAATATAGGAAAACACCTCGTCTGAGTCCTCGGTACACAGGGCATCCCGACTCCGACGGGGCACATCATAGCGGTCGTTTGCCAAAAGCAGCAGATAGCTGCTCTCTCCCATATCCAGCGATTGAATGACCTTCTGATAAAAAGTCTGGCGGATCTGATTATCCCGCATATCGGATGCGCGCAGTTCCATTAACAGCTTATGCTCTTCGCCGTCCATAACCTGCTGTGTGGAAAACACGATATCTATCAGGTTTTTCCCCAGTGTTCCCGACAGTGTCTTTTTCAGCAGACTAAGGTATTTTTCAGCTTCCTCCTGCGGCATCATGCCAAGAGACTCGTCCAAATCTGCAATAATTTCACGGTTGCTGTTGACAAAACAGCCGTAAATACGGCTGACGGCATTCTTATCGGGCTTCCAACGGCGACGCAGTTCATTGACTTCTTTTTGATTCATTGGTTTTGTCAGACCTTTCGTTAGGATTGTTGTCGGAAAACACCATCGCAGTTCAGATGTGCATCCGGATGCCTGCCGCGCTTGGCTTTCCATGCCAGTACTGGACTGGCGGTTTTCTTACGATAGGCAGTCAACTTCTTCACAGGAGAATTCCAAATGATGTTCTTCACAGTAGCTGCGGATCACGAGGAGCATCATTTTTGTCGGAAGAGACCTTCCGTTTTCCCATCGGTTTACGGAAGTATAGCTGACGCCCAACTCTTTGGCAAACTGCGTCTGGGACAGCTCCGTTCGCTACGCAGTTTCAGAATTGCATCTGCAAAGGCCATTTGCTTCACATCTCTTATGTAGTGTACAGTATAGCATATTGTGCCTTCACTAAGCAAGCCCGGAATAGTACATCCCATTCAATAAACGACAGGAGGACACTGCCCGTCTATTCTGTTTCGGCAGAGTGACGCGAAATGAGAGCAAAAAAATAAGCAGCGTTACCGCCGCCGTCACAATTTTCCTTATAACGAAGATAGCCCTTGACTGCTTGAATCTCGCTGCAGTCAAGGGCTATCCCTCATTCTTGATATCTAACATCATTTTTATACCTCGCTTTCTTCAGATTCATGGCACCACTTACATGTCTGTTGAACTTGCGCCCTCCTTATAAAATACCGCAGTGCGATGATCCGACCGTTTATGACGGCTTTCATTAGGCGATTACAGCTTCTTATCGGTGCCATCTTCCCCATGCTCCAACGGCTGGGGGTACTTCTCAGGTCATTCGACTCACCCTTTCTGTAATTAAAGGATAGCATATATTACGGCAAAACGCAAGGTGGGAATCTGTATGGAATCCCTAAAAGGATTCTGTGCATCACTACAAAAAGAAAACATTTGCCGTAGAAACCGTTGACCATACCACAAATTCCTTATATAATAATATTGTTGTGAAGATTAGCTGGCGGCAGAAATTTCCGCCAGCTTTTTCTTTTAGCACATTGCAGGCTTCCCGTTTCCCTCAATGCGGCCATCCGCCATCTGAACGATCCTGTCGCAGCGTTCGGCAATCGAAGGATCGTGCGTAACAATAATCAGCGTCATGCCGCTTTCCTTGCAGAACCGCATAAGGATATCCATGACATTCGTTTTGTTCGCCGCGTCCAGTGAGCCGGTGGGTTCGTCCGCAAGAATGATCGGCTGGTCACAGACGATCGCACGGGCGATCGCCATCCGTTGCCGCTCTCCACCGGACAATTTGCCCACCTTGCGGTTCAGCTTGTCGGAGATATCCAGTTTCTGCGCGATCTCCCGGATTCTAGGCTTATGTTTGCTTCTTAAAGTATTGCTTCGAAAGAAATAAGGCAGTGGCGGATATCATGACGCCAATCATATCAAGGATAATATCGTTGATGTCAAACGCCCTGCCGAAAAACGGCTGAAGGATCTCTATACCCACGATACACAGGAATCCGGACAACAGGGTTTTCTTCCATGTCGCCTCTGGCTTTGCCAAAGGGTACAGAATACCGAACGGCAGAAAAACCACCACATTGGCAATCTTTTCCGAGTTGATATGCGTGAAGAAATCCGGCACGAAATTGCAGTTCCACGCAAACATACGGATCCCAAAGCCGTCATCCTCCAAATGATAAAGCAGTTGGTACCAAACATGACCGATCACATCCAGCGCAAGCACAAGGCCCACCAGTCCTGTCATGTAGCTGACGAACAAAGCTCCGAAGATTCTTTTGCTCAGCGGCATTGCGTTTCTCTTATGGTGCTGAATGATCAGATATACAATCCCCGCGAGCAGAGCAAAGGGGAGGATCTGTAAGAAATACCCCGGATAGGTTGCAAAAAAGAAATACTGAAAATTCATGTTGCTTGGAAAGTACATTTTCGTCCCCTTACTCCTCTGATTCGGACAGAAACTACATTACGCCGCCAATGCGGGAATCCTCACAGCCGATTGAATCAAGCGTCCACCGCCCGCTTTTGCAAGAGGGACAAGCCCAAAAAGCAGAGTGCAGAGAAGGCGATGCCGCAAAGAATGTATATCCAGTTAAAGAACAGCAGATTGACTGCATACCGCATCGGCATCCGTGTAAAGAGTACCGTATACGGTTCGGCCGTTCCAATTGCCTCCATGACCGCCGTGACACGGAATGGACTAATCCCGCATAGATACGCCCCAAGGAAATACAGCGCCAGTTTCTCGACAACAGCCGGGAGAAGGATGCCAAGCGCATAAAACAGTGGCTTGCGCTCCTTGCAGCGCTTCCACAGAAACAGCGCCCCGAAGCAGTACGGCAGCAGCGCAAGGCAGACTCCCTGAGCAGTCAGGTGCAGCTGCAGCCCGAAGACAAGAAAGACCATGCGGATCATAAGGTATCCGCCGAGAATGATCAGCCAGCAGATCAGCAGGGATTTCAAGTTGAGTTTCCCATGTGCGGTTGCTCCATTGTTGTACATTTTCTTTTCCTCCTTACAGATTCTCGTTTTTCAAGGCGTCGATGGGATTGTCCTTTTTCACTTTCCTCATTGCGTACATCATGGTGGCGAATACGACCAGAAACACGCTCAGTACGGCGATGCCGATAGCTGCCCACGGCAGATGGAAGGAGGTTTCATAGGCCGTTGTGACTGTGCGGTAGATGAGATATGTAATGCCGCAGGACACCGGCAGGCCGAGAAGCAGCGCCTTGGAGCTGTACAGCAGGCACTCGTAGTTCATCATCCTGCGGAAGCCCTTCTGCGTCATGCCCACCGATTTCAGCATGGCAAACTCCCGGCGGCGCAGGCTGATATTCGTGGAGATCGTATTGAACACATTGGCCGCGGCAATTAGGGAGATCAGCACGATAAAGCCGTAGGCAAATACCCGGATAACGGTCACGACATTCCAGTTCGTTTCGGCGTTTGCGGCGTAGTCGAAAAGCTGCCGGCTGCTAAGACCGTTTTCCGTCAGCACGGTGGCCAGATTTTCAAAGCTCGCGGTGTGATTGCTCGAGGTGAGGAAACACTCTGTATTACGGAATTGATTCAGCGCCGCCTCGGGAACCACGCTCTCCAGCATGCTGTACGGATAGATCATATTGATGGCCACCGGTGTGCTGCGGCTGACAAAGAACGGAGCCTCCTCAATGGTTTTTTCGGATCGCAGCGTGTATTTTGCAAAGGATTCCTCGTAGGGCAGCTCGATGATGTCGTTCTCGTTGTCTCTGTTTTGATAGAGGACAACCTTATTGCCGTTCTCATCGATCCGGCTGTCTTTTCTGTAATATCCGTCGATCTCTACATAGTAAAGCCCCTCGATCACGCACCCATCGCCCTTGAGCGTATCCAGCGTGACATACTTCTCAAGCCGGCGGTCAAACTCAATGTTGCGATCCAGGGCAATGCCCAGGGGCTTGTCCCGGTTATAGTAATCCGCTTCCTTCAGGTTGTACTTTTCCAGTAACCTGTTGAACTCGGCGTCCGCGACGAAGTACAGATAACCGGAGATGCTGAGATCCTTCGGCGCTGCGTCCTCACGATCCATGCCGAAGTCGGCAAAACGGTCGGCAAACATTGCCGTGACATATTCACGGGAAATATCGCCCTGCAAAAACTGTTTCTTGGTATAGGTGCCGCCGGTGACATTCTGCTCGGATAAAAGCAGCTCCAGAAGCGCATCGGGTGTCATGGCGGCGGAAGCGTCCGACTCCGCCGCGTAGATCAGGTCGAATTGATCGGAGGCCAGCCCTCCCTCAGCGGATTCCATCATGTAGTCGGTGAACGCCGCCGCAGAAACAAAGAGGACGATGCTCATAAAGAGGCTGACAACGGTGGTTCTGTATTTTTTCCGGTTGCGTTTATAGTGCTTGCCGGCAAGGACGCCGGGAAGTCCGAACAGCTTGTAGGCAAGCTTTGAGGTTCGGACGCGTCTGCCGCTTACCTTGATGTCCATGCTCTGGCGGATCGCCTCCACGGCGGAAACTCCGGTTGCCCTCTTGGACGGTATCCATGCCGAGATCAGAACCGTGACCAGTGCGATGGCCGCAGCAATGACGACAGCCTGCCACGAAACACAGATCCGCATGGGAATGTCCGCACGGACGATGGATGAGAATTTGTCTCCGATCAGAAGCAGCGTTATGCCGATACCGCCGATGCCCACCAGGATGCCCAGGGGAATCCCGACGGCGCTGACCGCAAGCGCCTCAAACAGCACCATTCTCCGAAACTGCTTTCCGGTGGCGCCCACGGAGGAAAGCAGGCCGAACTGCCTTGTCCGCTCCGAAACGGAAATGGAGAATGCGTTATAGATGAGCGATACGGAGCCGAACATAATCAGAGCAATAATGATGGCGGCAAGACTGTAAAACGCGGTAAGAAAGGAATCAAAGCGGGTCGCGCCGGAATACAGCAGGACCTTCGTATTGTAGGCATAGCCATACTCTTGCGTATAGCCCATTTCCTTCATGAAGTCAAATACCTCTGCGGGCCTGTGCAGCTTGAAATAACAATGAATCGGAGACGAATCGGCAAAACTCCTGTCCGCTGCTGTAAGCGCCGTGTACCCGGGCGCGGCGTAGTCCTCAAAGGCGGGTCTTTCATAGATGCCGACCACCGTGTATGTTTTTGCTTCGGTGTTTTCGAGCCTTTCGCCGCTCATAACCTCCGCCTGCGTTTCGCTGTCATAGGTATAGACGGGTGTGCCTTGTCCCAGCCTCCGGCCGTCAAGCATTCTGTCACCCACATCAAGCGTGACGGTGTCGCCGAGCTTATAATTCTCCTTGCCGTTTGATGTCAGGTGCTCCGGCAGGATGATTTCCGTGGAATCCTTCGGCAGCGTTCCCAAAAGGAGATGCACCGGCATTGTCTCAAAATAGCCGGACGCCGCATCGCCGCCAAGCACATACAGATAGGGCTTGCGCTCGTTGGCGCTGTCGATTTTCGCATAACCCAGAACCTGCACACAGGCGGCGGAGGAAACCTTGCCGGAATCGCGGATGTCCTCATAGTCCTTGTATGCGGCGTCATAGACCGCTCCGTGCCAGTCTCCGCTGCTGTAGATCTCGCACCGCAGCACGAAGTTCTGCATGCTGGAGACAAAGGTGGTAGACGCGCAGATCATCGCCGCCGAGAGCATAATGCCGATGATTGTGACGATGGTTCTTGTCCTGTTTTTCTTCAGGCTCTCTAAGGTTACCTTGTTGAAAACATTCATCTGCGGATCACCTCGTCTCTGGTGATTTTCCCGTCCTCAATGGAAAGGATTCGATCCGCCTGCAGGGCGATGCTCTCGTCGTGGGTGATGACAAGGAGGGTCTGCCCGTATTTTTCGTTGGAAACCTTCAGCAGCTCCACGATCTCCCGGCTGCTTTTGGAGTCAAGATTTCCGGTGGGCTCGTCGGCGAGCACCACGGCGGGTGCGTTCATCAGCGCCCGGCCGATGGACACCCGCTGCTGCTGGCCGCCGGAGAGCTGATTCGGCAGGTGGTTCTCCCGGCCGGTGAGCTTCAGGGTGGTCATCAGCTCGGAGAGCCTTTCCCGGTTTACCTTTTGCCCGTCCATAAGCACGGGGAGCGTGATGTTTTCCGTTACATTGAGTACCGGAATGAGATTGTAAAACTGATAGATCAGTCCCACCTGACGGCGGCGGAAGATGGCAAGCTGTTCCTCGTTCTGCGCGTACACATCCTTGCCGTCCATAAATACCTTCCCGCCTGTAGGCCGGTCTACGCCGCCGAGGATGTGAAGCAGAGTGGATTTGCCTGAGCCGGAGGGGCCGATCACGGCGACAAACGCTCCTTTCTCCACCGAAAAGGAAACGCCGTCCAGCGCCCGCACCTCATTCTCGCCCTTGCCATATACCTTTGTCAGGTTTTCCACTCTCAAGATCTCCATATCGGGATGCTCCTTTCACTTTTTACACCCTCATTCTATTTTGTCAAGGTGACACAGCGGTGACTCCCGGGTGACGGATCCGTCACTTAGGGTGTATCTGAAAGCTCATGATGTGACCGGCAGCGAGGGATATTTGCGTTGAGCAAGACAATTTTTCGCAGGAATACTGTCGTATTTCAAGGAAAAATGACGCAGCACTGCGCAAAAAGGCCCGCTGTCCGGGTGCGTTGGGAGTTTTCAGATACACCCTAGTAAAAAGGGAGCCGCCGGTCAGACGGTTCCCTTATAAAAGCGGATGGAAAACATTGCTCCTGCGGGCTTGCGGTTCTCTGCCTTCACCGTTCCACCCTGACCGGTTATGATCATGCGCGACAGTGCAAGCCCGATCCCAAAGCTTTTACCGTCGGAATCCTTGCCCTTATAGAAACGCTCAAAGATGCGGGGCAGATCCTCCGGAGAAATGCCCGTGCCGCTGTCCTTAATTATAATTTCGGAATACAGGGCGTTTTCGGTTGCATCAATCTCAATCCTGCCGCCCTCGGGGGTGTGTTCCATGCAGTTCTTCACAATATTGCCGATGGCCTCGCAGGTCCACGAGAAATTCCCCCGGAAATCTCCGTCCGCATGGATGAGCAGCTCCTGCCCGCGCAGCTCCATGGGAATGAGCAGGGTCACACAGGACTTTTTGAGCAGCGCTTCCAGACTGACCTGCTCCTGCTTGAACTGCACTGTGCCGGCATCCAGCCGTGAGATCTTCAGCAGCGTGGTGATCAGCCAGTCGATGCGGGAGAGCTGCTCGTAGAGCTCATGGATAAGCTGCTGCCTGCGCGCGTCGGTCAGCTTCGGCTCCGACAGCAGTCCAATCAGCAGATTGATAGAGGTCAGGGGCGTGCGGACCTGGTGAGAGATATCTGCGATAGAATCGGCAAGATACGCCTTTTCCCTTGTCAGCGTTTGCTGCTGCTCACGCAGGCGTATGGTCATCTTATAGATCTCACTGTGAAGGATGCTCAGCTCACCCTCTGAATAGCTGTCAAAATCGATCGAACTGTCGCCGTGCAGAACCTGATTGATATCATCCGCAAGGGAAGAAATCCTCTGATACCTCTTATAAGTGCTGATGCAGAAGACCAGCATGAGGAGCAGAGAAAGCCCTGCGGCTGTCAGCCCGGCGCGAATGTCGAAGAAAAAGCAGACTGCGCAGGCGGCTGCGGAGAGCAGCAGCTGCCACAGCAGTGCCTTTCGCACCTCTTTGTTTTTCAGCAGCTTCATCATGCGTCCACCCTATATCCTGTCCCGCGAACCGTCAGAATGATCTTCGGGTCGGTG
This sequence comes from Yeguia hominis, assembly GCF_014384705.1. GTDB lineage: Bacteria > Bacillota > Clostridia > Oscillospirales > Acutalibacteraceae > Yeguia > Yeguia hominis. The sequence goes on from NZ_JACRSN010000020.1 coordinate 48,162, forward strand.
GGATCATCCTCAATCTTCTCCCGCAGCCGCTTGATGTACACCGTCAGCGTATTGTCATTGACATACTCGCCGGCAACATCCCAGATGGCGTCAAGAAGCCGCTCACGGGTAAGCACGATTCCCCGATTGTTGATAAAAAACAGCAGAATGCGGTATTCCAGTGCAGAGAGGAACAGGTCCCTGTTGTTCTTCACTGCCGTGCCTTTTTCGGTGTCCACCACCACATCGCCGAGCTTCACCGTTTTGCCCATGCTGCCGGTGAGCCGGAGCACATTTCGGATGCGGGAGATAAGCTCTCGCGGGCGAAACGGCTTTGGAATGTAATCGTCGGCACCCAGATCGAAGCCCGTAACAGTGCTGAACTCATCGCCGGACGCGGTAAGGAAAATAACAGGGATATCAAATTCGGCCTTGATCGCCCTGCACGCCGCAAAGCCGTTGCCCTCCGCCAGGGACACATCCAGCAGCACAAGATCTGCCTTTTCCTCCGCAAGCAGCTTCATGGCCGCCGTCTGCCCGGATACACTTCGCACAAGATACCCTTCGCTGTTCAGATATTCGCTCAAACTTGCAACGATAATTATATCGTCTTCTACCAATAGTATCTTTATCATAGTCAGTCCTTTATTCTGATTGCCGCGGGATCACAACCACTTCCCGATGAAACCATATTCCACACGGTTGCCATCGTCCCATTCTGCAATCACACGGTAAACAAAGCTGCCGCTTTTCAGATCGAACGCATATCCTCCGTCATACGGAAGAATGCCTGTGATTGTCTCAACATCACCGCCGTTTTGGGGGACGCATTGTATCCGGCTGCACCTCGAAAAATAACCAGATCTCGTTTGGCTTTCTGTGGGAAACAAGTCCCTCGCCGGCTGCCGTGATCTCCGGCAGAGAGGTCTCTTCGCCGATCTCATACCCGCATCCAATGATGGAGCTCATCGTTCCATCCTCGTTTGGTTCCGGGGACTGCCAGTAGAAGGCGTAGGGGGATGCCGTGATTTCATCTGTTTCACCCATTGACCCGGGCATAACATTCACTTGAAGCTCCGGTACGGTGATTTGGTCGGAGGGCTGTGCCTCCTTATACGGCAGATTCATTTTTACTTCAAACTCTACCCAGTTTGCCATCGGCTCGGAATACTCTGTTCCGTTTTCATACTGAAACTCTGCCTGGAAACGGTATCGTTCCCCGGCTATCAGGTGATACGGAGCCGTCAGGTCATAGGAGAGTTCATTGTCCATGCCGCTGGGAAGGCTGTACTGGGTGGCGGGATAATCAACCTGCCGTGCGGGTGTGACCTTTTGCCATGCCCCGTTATCCATTTGATACAGCTCAAACGCCAGCCCATAGGCAATCGTCCTGCCGGAATCGTTTTTCCAGCGCAAGTCGAGCCGGAGATTCACACTTCCGCCGCCAATGCGCATGACCTCAAAGCCCACTCCCTCGGCATCGCTTCCCGCGTCAAGAATGCGAAGCAGCTCGTTCTCCGGAAATTGCGGCTCCGGCTGCTTCTCGCAGCGATAATATGTCACCGCTGCAAATGCACATGCGGCAATGGCAATTATGGCAAGAACGACCACCCATATCGCGGAAACCTTTCGTTTCATCATGGCGCACCTTCCTTTCTCTCTATATTTTTGTTCTTTTCTTCCTGCGGTTTAGCAGAAATACGGCTGCGCCAACGGCGGCAAGTACTGCCGTCAGTACAATGATAAACTCCGTCGGCATAAGGTACAAGATCGACCACTTCGGGGGCTGCGGCTTCTCAGATTCGGAAAGCGTAAAGGTCAGCTCGCCTTCCGGCAACCTCGGCAGGGTCAGCGCATACCCGCCGTCCGTCTTTGTAAAGCCGTCAATGCCGCTTTCCGTCATGTAATAGGGTGTTTTTACCACAACTTCCAATTCTCCAAACTGCGCCCAGGTCTTTGCCGGGGAAAGCAGATAGGTATACGCATAGAGGCTCGGTGTATAGCCCGCATCAATGGCGGGATACACCGGTGCTGTCACCGCGTTTTTCAGCGCCTGCCCCGGCTCCAGCGTGAGGGTGTACTCATACCATCGCATCAGTGAAAAATCTCCCTCTTCGATCTGGATCAGACCGTTTCCCCATGTTTCGGAACTGCGCCGCAGAAGCTCGACCTGAGCATTGTACCAGTCAGACTCCAGAATGCCGGAGTTTTCGTCATAGCCACGGAGAGCATAGTCCTTGAAGGTCATCTCGGAAATCTCCGGCGACACTGTGCCTTCGATAACCTTTTCGCAGGCGCCGTTTTCATACAGCGTCCATACAAGCCCCTCCTTCGGCAGCTCGCCGAAGATATACACCGTGATCGTATCGCCGTTTTGTACCCAGCAGGAGGCTCGAACCCCCTCCCTAAGCCGCTCTCCGCCGGTTTGCTCCTCGCACAGTACCCGCGTTTTTGTGCTGTCTGCATTTATGACAAATGCGGCGGTGGCTGCGCCGTATTCTTTATCTATGCCCGTGACGGAATACCTCTGCACCCAGACCGGCAGATCGGGATCGAAAAAGCTGTCGGAGATATAGCTGTCCGCCAGCTTCGGCAGATCCTCCTCGATGGAGAACGAGGTGTGCCGTGCCTTTAAGGTGTGCCGAACGGTCGCCTCTACTGGTTTTCCATCAAGCGTAACGCCGTATTTTAGGGTATCGGAAACATCGACCGGCCGACCCGTTGCATGGTCATAGATGTATTCTCCGTAATGTGGAGGATTACCGAACGGGAAAACCAGCGTGGCCGTAACCGTATAGTCGGCGGGATTGCGGAAGATATATTCTGCCGTGACTTTCCCGGTATAGGCGAGGAAGCTGTCCGTATCCGGATAATCCTGTTCTGGGAATTCCTGCACATCGAAGGTCAGAAGCTCTTTGTCCACCACAATGGGGCAATCCTCTCCCGTCACGACCGCGCCCGTGCCGTCCGTACCGCTCCAGTGCCGCTGGGCGGAATTGGCATAGGCGGGCTGTATACAAACTCCTGCCAGCAGCAGGATCCATAAAACTCCCGCAGTTCTTTTCTTTTTCACATGCATCGTCTCCTCACTTATAGACTGCTGCTTAAGTTCAAACTACTTTTGAATGTCCGTAACTGCGCCGATGAATATGGGCAGCCCGGTGGCATCGTCGATGATGGCATAGACGAACGGGCGGTCAAGTGTCACAGCATATATGGATAACATTTCACCGGTTTCTGCTATCTCAACAGCCGTTGCCGCCCCAGCTTTCGTGCCCTTTTCATCCACGGCGATATATGCCTTGTGGAGCACACGGCTGATATAAATGTTGCCGTCGGACGGGTGTCCGAGGCCGGAAAAATCCGCAAGCTCCGCGTCAAACGGTACGGTCATGCCGAGGGCTTTCAGCGCATCGCTCATCTCGATGCCGTAGTCATAAGAGAACTTCGGCATGGCTGCCTCCACAGGAACTTCCTTCGCATTGTTTACTGTGGTGAGAAAGCCCTCACCGGTCAGGGAAGCGATGTAATCATCCAGCGCAACCCCCTCATTCGGGAGGAGCGCGGCGAAGCTGTAGCCGTTCTTATAGGGCTTGAGAAATCCGGTCGCTTTCCCATCGTCCAGATAAAGGCTCTCATTCGAGTACATCATGGAGACGGTTCTCTTTGCGCCGTCGATAGCAGTAAAGGTTCCGTCTCTCACCTCATGCTTGCGGTAGATATTCTGCCACTCCGCATCGAACAGCACGGTATTGACAAGATACATAACGGCATAGGGATCCATCTGGTCAACGATCTTATCAATCACACCATCGGTATTCTCCTTGACCCAGTTATTGATATCCCTCAGCGTTTTTTCATCAAAGGCAGACTTGTAGGCCGCGGCACCGTAGTAGTCAGCGTTTCTTTGCAGGAAATCCTCTTCCACCGTAAAGCCGCTGTCCTTGAACCAGATAGAATTGGCTATTGTCAACCTGGTCTTTTCACTGGATGGCAGACTGCCGACATAGGCATGGAGATATTCGTTGAGCGTATCGATCGGGATATCCCTGCCCAGCAGAACTTCCATCTGCGCAAGGGTCTCGCCCTTGGCGCCGTTTGCGGTCATGGAAAGCGCCAGCATAACCGACAGCGGCGAGATCAGGCTGTTTTTTCCCTCCTCCCGCGTGTTCTGGAACAGGCGGACGGCGAAGTCTGCCGCTCCGTTTTTGAAGGCGTCATCTGCCGCCCTTCCGGAAGTCTTCTCCGGCGTGATGCCCTTCATCAGGTCATCCGCCTGCACCTTTGCGGCGCAGCCGGTCAGCCCCAGCAGCCCCGTTGCTAACAACGACAGGCAAAGGAATATGGCAATCCATTGTTTTTTCATTCTAAGCACCTCTTTCCGTTTCATTTGAGAAATTTATTCGCCCGATTTCTCGGCTCTGATCGGGGGTGAAAGTTCAAATCTTCCCATCGCTGATTTCGATCTTTCTTCCGCACAGGTCGGCGTACCGCTGCTCATGCGTCACCAGCAGCACGGTATTTCCCCGGCGGTTGACGGCGAGCAGCAGCTCCATGATCTCGTCTGCCGCCTTTTTGTCAAGGTTCCCGGTGGGCTCGTCAGCAAGGAGAATCACCGGGTCGTTGATCAGGGCGCGGGCGATGGTCACGCGCTGCCTCTGTCCGCCGGACAGCTCACCTGGCAGATGCTTCAGGCGGTTCTCAATGCCCAAAAAGCCCGCCAGCTCCCGCAGCTTCGTCTTATCCGGCTTTTTGCCGTCCAGCAGCAGCGGCATGATGATGTTCTCCTCCGCCGTCAGAATGGGAATCAGGTTGAAGTCCTGAAAGATATAGCCGAGCTTCCGTCTGCGTATTCCGGAAAGCGTCTCGTCATCGGAGGAGCAAATGTCCACACCGCCTACCTCCACGCTGCCGGAGGTGGGATGCTCAATACCGCCGATCAGGTTCAGAAGGGTGGTCTTGCCGGAGCCGGACTGCCCCACGATGGCGACCATTTCACCCGGCGCAACGGTGAAGCTGACGTGATCCACGGCGTAGATATCCTCGTCGCCCTGCCGGAACACCTTGGTCAGATTTTTTACAGTCACTGCATTCATCGGAAAATCTCCTTTCTGCATGATCATAGCGGACGTAGTACGCGCTTGAGCGAGCGGCGTACGGGATGCCAGTAGGTAAACAGCAGCAGCGCCGCCAGAGCCGCGTATACTGCGACCATCCCGCCGTCAAGGTGCAGCGGGGCTTTCTGCCATACGCACAGCAGCACCGTCAGCGGAAGGCTAATCAAAAACGGCGCGGCAACGGCAGCGGCGGCGGAGATCCCGTCCTGCCGGATATAGGAGCGGTACAGCGTCCGCTTTGACGCGCCCATCCTGTGAAAGGATCGGATCAGCGGGCGGCTGCCCTCGATGTAGTCGCAGAGCCGGACATAGAGGATCAGCAGGATGAACAGGAACAGCACCGCAAAGATGTACCCCAGCAGCAGATACACGCCGGAGGACATCTCCCGCAGGAAATCCGACCCCGACTGACGGTTGGTGACAGCATACTCCGCGCCTGCAAAGTGCGTCCGCAGGACGGTCTCCACCTGCGCATTCAAGGCAGGATCGGTCAGGGCGATCTCGACGCCGGTTGCCGGCTCTGAGGCGATGATGTCCGCATACAGCTCATCGCTTACATAGATATCCAGCGCCCATCCGGACGGCTTCGTGTCCGTCAGCGCAGTCACCGTCAGCACGGTCACGTCCTCCGATGCGGGCTGCTTGATACCCCCGTTTCCATCGTAATACGCTTCCGACCGGCAAAGCCGCAGTACATCCCCGACGCCGCGTTCCGCTTTGCAGCTGACGGCGATCTCATACCTAGAAAGCGTCTGAGACGCCGCGCCAAGACTGCTGCACGGTCGGATACGCAGCGGTGTCTCTACCTCCTCCGGGGACTTTGGCAGCAGGATATAACCGTCCGGCTCATATACGGGGCGCGTCTGCTTCACGCCCTCCAGAGCGGAAATATACGATATATCCTCCGCAGAAAGGCCTTCTCCGTCATGAGAGGAACGGGAAACCTTCAACCCCCATTCCTCCTCCGCGCCCGTGACCTGCAAGGCAACAGTGAGGATGTTGAATAGAAGCAGAAATACCGCCATGACGGGAACGGAAACAGCAAGGCAGGAACGGAAGCTGCGGTTCGCACGGCTGCACCACAGGCCGCAGAGGGTTGCCGCTGGGGTGGAACGCCGTCGGAGGGGCTTTCGTCCGCGCTTGACCTTCTGCTCATTTTCCATATCATACAGCAGCGCCCGCGCAGGCTCACGGCTGTATCGGTGCAGGGTCATGTCCAGCGACAGTCCCAGTGTAACGAAGAAAGCCGCCAGATGGAGCAGAATATTCATCGGCTCCACATGAAAGATCAGCCACGCGAGGCTGTCGTGGCGGATCTCAAGAAACGCCGTGAACAGCGCTTTCAGCGATACGACGGAAATAACCACGGCGCAGGCCGCCGCGAGCAGGAACACCGCCGCAAGCTCCGCGGCAAACAGGGCGCTGATCTGACGGCGGCTGGCTCCGCAGGCGCGGAGCGTCCCAACGTCAGAGGAAAAGCGCTTCAAGTGACTTCGGTAAGCGGAACGCAGCACCGATACCGAGAGCAGAATGACCAGCAAATTGACGAGCAGAAGGATTCGCTGCCCCGAAAGATGGGACGGATCAGTGGATATCCCGTGGGCGTATTCATAGCTGAACGCCGTCGGGAGCAGGGCTTCATTGTCCGATGCCTCCATACGCTTTCGAATCTCGTTTTTATAAACGGTCACGCTCTCCGAATTTCTCCATTCCTCGTCCGACAGAATATGCAGATAGATGGTGCCGTCACGATAAACGGGCGCGGACAGTCCGCGGATACCCTCAAAATATGGCACGTCCGCTTCCGTTGCGTTCCCAATGTGATAGGTTTCCCCCGCGGAACGGACAAGAAGATATTGCCGTGTGCCCCAGGCATTGCTGTCCCGGTAAATGGAGATCAGCAGCGGCAGCAGAAACGCGCAGGTCAGCACCGCAAACAGCACCGCATGACGGCGGGAGGCGCGCGTGAATGAGCGTTTCATATAGAGCAGATAAGACATGAACTAGCCTCCTGTTCAACATGGTTTATAAAATGGCGACAGGGCACCGGCCTTGCTGCGCAAAGCCGATGCCCTGTGTATATGGCCTGTTGGCTTTGCGGTATCAATCGCGCCTACGGGTCGATGATTTATGTATCAAGTTTCCTTTTTATATGTCCCTATGCGGCTCCGTAATTGTCGCCACCGATTCCCGCAGTTCGTCGCTGAACTCGTCGAGATCGCCGAGTGTGATCACTCCCTCATGGATCATACGGCAGATGATTGGAAGAGGATCCGATCCTCTCATGGAGATCTGCACGCCGGCACAGCGTCTATCCTCACGGATGCGCTTGCATAACTCCCAAAACTTATCAGCTTCGGAACCGTCTCCACGCAACAATTCGATATATTCCTTGTTCAGCCTCCCGATATAAGCCTCCTGCCATCCGGCAATCTTGTTTCGGAACAGAAGCCAATCCCGTTTAGAATTCCAATTGGATTGCATGCTTTTGCCTCCTCTCCTTGAACTTCATCAACCACCCTGATTTCTTTCAAATTCACGGAACAGAAAGCGAAAACGCTGCTGTGCCGCATCATACACATCAACATTCGGATATTCCCTTTTCGCCGTCTCATGTTTTACATTGCAGCACATATCTATTTTTATTGTATAATAAAAAGTGCATCAAGTAAAAAACAATCTGGACTGTTCCCCGTTTAGCAGACAAACAAAAAAGCGCCCAGTCGCAGAATAGCGGCGAATTACACGGCCTTGCTCCGGATTTCAAACGGAGTGAGGCCGTTTTTCAGGTTGATCCGCTCATAGTTGCAGAATCGCACATACTCCGCCACCGCCTGTTCGACTTCAGCCCGGCACGAAAATTTTCTCCGATACAGGCACTCTGTTTTCAGCGTCCCGAAAAAATTTTCCATTGCCGCATTGTCATAAGGGCATCCGGGGCTGGACATCGACGGCTGAATGGTATTCTTGGCTTAGGTCAAAGTATGCTTGGGATGTGTATTGTGACCCTTGGCCGCTGTGGAGGATTCGTCCATCAGCGGCCTTCTCTTTTTTACAGGCATCCCGAACGGTATCCGTCACCAGCGGAGCGGTCATATCACCGCCGATCCGGTAAGCCGGCAGCATTTTTCCGCACAGATCCAGTACGGCACACAGATACACCATTCCCTTAGCTGCGGGAATATAGGTGATATTGGTTGCCCAAAAGAGCATATATGTGATTGTCCCGCCGCCTCATTCCATATCGAAATTGACATATATACGGAAAGTGTGCCGTTCGATGACCGGGGTGCTGTCTTCATAGATTCCGCCGCTATCAAAGCGGATTTTTCCGGCAGGAACATTCGGATCAACGTCCTGCCCCTCCGCGCGAAACAGCCGCCATTCTCCATTCCAGAGCACGACAAGCCCCTGCTCCGTCAGGATGTATTTTGTTTTCAGACTGCGGTCAAAATTGCATTCGCCGTCCTTTTTCGGTACGGCATCCGTATAGGAAGTAATTGTTTTAACGGCAGTCTCGTCCACGGCTCCCTCATATCGGCTCGCGGAGCCGTAATATAGCGTCCCGTTTACCATAATCATCACGGGATAATCCGTTTCCACGCCACACAGTATTCCTTTTTCACCAGAGCAGGCGGAAAGAGAAATAAGAAGGAAAACAGCCAATGCTGCCGCCAATATCTTCCGCATCTTCTCATGCCTCCTTTTTCAGGTATGAGTCCTTCGCTATTAAATGGATCTACGGATCTCTCGGCTCCTGCGGTTTTGGCATACCATTAGAAAATTCTCATACCAAAACATCAGAGATTGTCCGGAAGCCATGTTTCCTCCTTCGGAAGCTTTCTTGTAAAAATCCGTCCGGCATCATGGTCATGCTTTGCCTGATGAAACTTGAAAAGCATCGCGCCATCCTCCAGTTTCCCCGCAATTTCGATCTTCCCCCGTGGATGGGACATACAGTATTTCAGACATTTACCCTGTCCGTTTTGCATGGCCTTTGCACCCTCCACAATGTCATAGCCCAGAGAAAGCGGGACTTGAAAGGAGTTTTTAACACCGGTAACCGGGCGGCACTGAAATACATAGTAAGGAACTGCACCGCAGGCCGTCAGTTTTCGAAGAAGCGAACCCAATACGGCAGGATCATCGTTCACACCCTTGAGCAATACAGTCTGATTTTTTATCACCGTGCCGCATTCACGCAGAACTCTTACTGCGGCTATGGATTTCTCCGTCAGCTCTCTGGGGTGATTGAATTGTGTGACCACATAAATCTGCTTTTTTCTGCCATAGGATCGCAGCGCATCCTGAAGCTCTGTATCTTCTGTAATTCTTGTAGGGAGAACCACGGGAATCCGCGTGGCAATGCGTATCAGATCCAGATGCTCCATCTCTACAAAAGCGAGCAGATAGTGCGAAAGCGTTTTTGTCGGAAGCATCAAGGCATCGCCACCACTCAGAATGACATTAGAAATCTCTTTATGGTCATGAACATAGTCCACCACTTTGAAAAAGCTGCGGGCAATTTCTTCGTCCGAAGAACCGACCAACCGTTTGCGAAAACAGTGGCGGCAATACATGGCGCAGCGATTGGTCGTCAGAACAAGAGCGCTTTGCCGATACTTGTGCTGCACACCTTCACATACGGTGTTGCTCGCTTCACCGCTGGTATCAAACGCCCCGCTTTGGTCCGCTTCAAAAAAGGTTGGAACGCACATTTTTCGGATGGGATCCGATGGATCGCTCCAATCAATCTGCTGCAAGTAGTGACGAGTGATCGACATTGGAAAATGTTCACACAGTTCTTGCAGCTGTTCTATTTCCGAAGCATTCAGGCCAAGCTGTGCTTGCAGCCGTGCCACATCCGTAATGTTATGTTTGAGTTCGCGACTCCAAGGCATTGATAATCCTCCGTTCCTTTCTGTAATAATAATGTGCTTTCCATGCACCCACTGCGCCGATCTGGCGCGGCATGGCCGAAGCTTCGAGGGTTATTAGATGGCGGATCCTCCGTGCTCATTCCTCCGTAATCCCATTGACTGCATTATGGTCATACGCTTCCGCTTCCCTCCGCAGCTCGTTGGAGCGCATGATCTTCTCGGACAGGCTGGCGAGGAAGCACTGGAGCAGCTTGACGCCGATGGCGGGGTGCTCTTCCGGCAGAGCCTTCAATCGCCCTCTGGAGATGCACAGCAGTTCGGTGAACTCCGCCGCCGTCCCGCTGAGGCGGAACACGCTGCGGGAAAGGCAATTTTCTCCTAGGAAGCTGCCCGGCGTGAGATCCGCGATCTCCAGCGGCGCGGACGGCGTATCGCTCCTGCCATACAAGGCGGATGAGCCTCTCCCATTGTGTTTGGGTGTCCAGATAGGCACGGAAGGCGTCAAAGGCGGGCGGGGCATTGTGCTTGGCAATATAGATGTTCCGCATGGCTTCCATAGCGGCGTCAGGATCGCTATTTGCAAGATCCTGCGATGAGAGCATCCTGCTGCTTCGATAGATCTTCTCGTCCAGATCCGGCTTGAGGAATTCCCCGGGATAGGGGTCAAAGTCCTCCGGGCTGATATGGACAAGATTCCCTGTTTTGTGCTGAGACTGCATTTTGGCGCGCTGATATACAAAACGGTAAATATCCTCCCACAGACGCTTCCACTTGGGGGGAACTTGGGCTGCGGCAGATGCTTGACAGACAGGGTATTATCCAGAAAGAAGCTGAAGCCGAAAATCCGGCTTAAGATAATCCACATCCTCACCCCGGGTTACAAGGGGATCAAAGGGTACACACTCGAAAAGCTCTCTGTGCAGGATCATGGCTCCGCCGAAGGCAAAAGGCGTGCGCTTGAGCCGCGGTCCGCTGCCGATGATTTGATCAAAGGCGCGCGCCTTGCAGCCGAAGCGGTCCCAATAGGTCATCCACGGCTCTGGGCTTACATCGTCGTAATACTGCCCCTTACTGTTCAGGCAGTAGCCGGCAACGCCGTGCACGATGTCTCCGTAGACTCTTCTGCCCAAGAATTCCAGCGAGCGCGGCACAAAGTCCGGCAGTTCGAAAATTTCATCATCGTCGATGAGCAGAGCAGCGTCCGCCGTCAGGATGGAGGCGGCCAGCAGGCAGATGTTGCGCACATTTGAGTATCCGAACATGGACAGAAGCTGTGCACCCCGGTCGTTCAGTCCGGCTTTACGCAGAATCCCCGCTATCTCGCACAGGTCTCCCGCAGTAAACAGGTATGTCTCCGCACTCAGCTGCGCCCGGCCCACGATACGAAGTACCTTCTCGTAGGCAGCAGCCTCCACCTCCGGGGTGGTGGGGACAGATCAAAATCACCAGCTTGAAGTCTTTTTCATGGAACTGCTTCATGCTGACTAAAGTACGCTCCAGCGTTCCCTCCTGATCCACCGGGGTGGGATGGTCATAGACGGCGTCCCCCTCCTGCCAGGGGTCGCCTGTTTTGCGGCACCAGCAGGTGGGGATTATCATGGTTTTCCTCATACGGCTCGCCCTCCTTAGTCCGAAAAATCTCTTACAGCGCGTTGATAGACCTGCTCCAGCTTTGCCACGAACTGTGCCTGCGCAAAATTGCTGCTGACATAGCGTGCGATGATGTCACGCCGCTCCGGCTCTGTATGATGTCTCGTCAGTTCATTCAAGATCGCAGTGCAGAAAGCTTCCTCGTCCTCCGGAGAGACCAATGTTCCCTCTTGACTGCTGATAAACTCCGGCAGACCGCCTTCATTGGAGCCGACAACAGGCAGTCCGCAGGCCATCGCCTCCAAGGCAACAAGGCCGAATGGCTCACGGCGGGAGGGCATTACAAAAACATCCGCCGCATTGTAGAGCCGCCGCAGCTCGTCCTGCTTCTGGTTGCCAAGGAAGAAGGTGTTCCTCAGACCAAGCTGCTTGTGCAGCTCTGACAATCGCTCCCGTTCCTCGCCGTCGCCGGCAATCAGTGTGATGAACTCCCGATCCGCCAGCCACTCATAGCGGCGCGCCGTGCGCAACAATGTGTCCACGCCCTTAAAGGCTGCCAGCTTTCCAACAAACAGAATGACATACTCTCCGCAATAAGAAAGGCCGAGCGAATCGAAAAGCGCTTCCCTGTCCACTTCTTCCCGATAGAAAATGTCCTCATTGTATCCGTTGGGCAACAGCAGAAGCTTGTCCGCCGCCATTGGGAGTTGCTCAAGCGCAAGATCCCGATTGTTTGCGGAGATGGCCAGTACTTTTGTGCTTCCCGCGACAGCCTCCTCTGCAAAGCTCCGAAAGGCTGGCCACTTTTTGCAGCCCATCAGCTCCGTCCCATGTATGGTTATGACCAGAGGAAGGCTGCACAGGGAAGCCAGCCAGGAGAGAACCCATGCGTGCTGTGCATGAATGATATCCGGTTGAAACTCCTGTACTGCCTGTCTCAAAGCAGCAGAGAACACAGTAAGATACCTCGTCAACTGCCCGATACCGAGATCCGCAAATGTAGTCCGGCTCTGAGGATGTGTGGTAAAGCAAGGAAAATTAAAGGGGAGCTCACCTCCCTGCATTTTACCCTTTGAAAACATCACCGGATACATTTGGATCCCGGGCAGCATAGGGAACGGCTGGTTCTCAGGAAAAACAACAGCAACCTCATGTCCGCGCTTGTGCAGATGCAGCGCAATATTCTTGGTGTAGATGCCGCTTCCCGATCCTTCCAGCGGGAAATGGTTGATCAGCAATATTCTCATCGTCCAAACCACCTTTCTGTTAACTCAGCCCATGCCTCCTTCGTTTTCTGATGCTGTTTCACCATATCCAGCAGCCACGCCTCCGCTGAGGACTGGATATCCGGAAGATACAAAAACCGTCTGTCGTTTGTATACCGGTATCGTGCTTTCGCTCCATCTGCCAACTGCCGATTTCTCTTGGTAAACTCTGTGGGAGCATGTCCCGTCTTCCAACGGAAAAACACATTGCGGTCGATCCAGCCCGTACAGGCATAGTAGAGCCTGTCGCGAACACTGCTGTTGTTTTGGAGATCCGGAATTTTGGGATAGTCCCCATATGTATCATGAAAAATGGGCGTTTGGATGTCCAGAAATTTAATATGGCTCCGAGATGCTGCCAACCCCATGAGCGTATCCTCCCCTCTGGCGAGGAGCGGCGTCTTATTGTAAAAATAGTAAGGCGAGAAAAACGGCGGAAGCATCGTCAATGTGCTCATGCGGATGCCCATGTTTCCGCCCAAAACCTTTGTGGTGGGCTGCAGATTAGATGCCTCGGCTTCCTGTACAATAAGTCCGCCGTGGATCTCGCTGCTTTGCCAAAACTCCGACATATCCTCCTTATGGAGTCCCCAGAGCAGATCTGTCATCCCCTCAAAGGAAGCCGGAGGCAGGATGTTGTATCCGCTGTAATCGCTGCTGGTAACGGTCGCGCCCAGAGACATCCCATATAGATGCGCTCCGATAAAGGCTATTTCCTCAAACCGGGGTGTCCCGTCAGGCATTTGGCGCAGCACGCGCGGCTGCACATCCGAACCACAAAAATCAGGTAGTCCATGCCTGTAAACAGCGCTTCCATCAGCACCTGATTCCGATTAAAGCCATAAGGAATCAGTCCGTGCGTATCAATCAACGGGCAGAACAAAAGCTGCTGAATGGATGAGAATCGGACGCCGATCCGCTTCAAAATCATATGCGCTCTTTCGTAGTTCTGAAGCCGGATCAGAGAAACCTTCGCCTTGCGCTGCAATTCTTAAATCGCCTCCGGATCAGCCTCATGAGAGTATACGGCAATCACGCTTCAATCGGGTGATCATACTTCTCGGCATTATCCAGAAAGTTTGTCAGCGGATGCGCAGATATAAGATTCCGCACAATCATTCCGATGGCAATTTTCATTAAAAGCCCTCCTTGCTCTATCCTGTACGGCCGCACATTCTCATTATCTCAAAGGAGCGAGAAAATACAGGCTTGAACGGAGCAGGAGGGCTCTTACCGCCTTCTTTATTGATACAGAGGAGATTCTCTAACGTGCCGTCCTATGCGCCCGTCGTTATTGTTTTCTGAAAACAACAAATGGACAAGGATAAGCACCCTGAATACACCGCCGTCTTTTCTATAGGCATCTCATGTTATGATACCGCCTACATCTCCTGCCTCCTTCGCACTGCCTGATCTCAATAGGTAAACAAAGAACCATCGTAACACGGTTCGTGTTTTTCCGTTATGGCGAGAGCGCTCGATTCCCAAACTTACTTCGTGTGCAAAAAAGAAAAGCGCACAAGCAGACCGCTCGGTCCAGCTTATGCGCCGCTAATCCTGATTTGGTTTTGACAACTCCTACTGAGGAAGCTGCACCAATATTGCATTCGCACAAAGCCGAACCAGGTACGAAAAACGATAAACATGGCAGCAGCCTCCTTTCTATCAATGAATCATCTTTATTGTTGTCATATTCCTCGTCAAAAAGCCCTTTTACACAGGGATGTTCTCCCTCCCGGCCTGGAACTTCTTAACAGAAACTGCGATGAAATATATGCCGAAAGACGGAAACAGTTTTCCATCACGAATGGCCGCCGCGTCTGATCGTGTTTTCCCACTTTCCTTGGCTGTCTCTATACAGCAATTTCAAACTCAACGCCGGGCGGATGCACTTTCAAGCCGAGTCTTTCTTCCTCGCTCCTTATAAGTGGCAATTTTATTATACGAAAAAGTTGGCACTTTTTCAAGAGGGGTTTTGAAAATATTACGGTTCAGGCTGATTACTTCGATGTTTTTTCTCAGGTGTTGCTCTGCCCTGCAGTGGTGTCTTCTCCGGCACAAACGTTTTTTATCGAAGTGCTCCTGCCAGCACAAAACGAGCATCAGCGAACTCATAGCTGCATGTAGAGAGCGTAAGAATGCGATCGGATACATCGGGAGTAATTTCGCCGGAAAAGCAGGAACGGTTGACTGCTTTTCTAAGCCATACTTCAAACTCCGCATCCGTAAAGCCGACTTCCCACGCATCGTCCTGTGGTGCGGCAACATACCCCGCGAAGAACTCCACTTTATCGCTTTTCTCCGGTGTTATCAGCAGCGCAACCGGATGATCGTCAAAGAATTCCTGCTTCTTGTATTTGTCAAGGCCCGTAAACATTGTGCCGTTCTTCCTGTGGTGTCCATAAATAATGGAGTGCCGGTCGGCGAAGCTTGCATCATTTCGGGAATCCAGAAAGATACAGCCGGATCCGTTCCATTCGCCAGTGAACAGGTGCTTCAAATAATAGTCGTTATCCTCTCCCTGCACAACCGGATAATTGATCTCCGTTCCCTCAATGTAGATCCAGGCAACGATATCAGGGTTGATCTCACGCAGTGCAGCAAAATCCGCCTCAGGCCAAATTGTGTCGTCCTCATCCGGTTGTGTTTCTGCCCCGCCAGACTCGCTGGTAGCAGAAGGCTGTGGCACAGCAGTTTTCGGAGGAAGCGAAACCATGTGGCTGATATCGTCATACGCATCTTCCCCCACGCGGTACTCGGAACGAATTTCCCAGATCTTCCACGCAGAAAACGCCATGATGGCGATAAAAGTTGCTGTGAGAATCCCAAAGGGCAATCTATTCTTCTAATTTGACAAGCAAAAAACATATTTGGATTTTTAATGGGGGATTCCATAGCCTTTGAATGTCAGAAGGAGTCTGCGGCACACCGCAGGCTCCTTCCCATACATAAAACTATTCGCCTTTTTCTTTTTTGTTTTTTCCAACTACAGCCCTGTCGCACAAAGCAATAATTCCGGGCAGGAGGAACAGGATCAGGAACATGGCTGAGGCGCAGCCCACCGACAACGTGCGGACAATCTGCTCAATGGTGGGGTTGCCGAACAGCGGACCGATCACCGCCGTAATGAGCACCATAATGGTGCCGGAGGTAAGGATCGTGTGGATACTGCCTTTGTATGCAGCAATCAGCGCCTCGCTTATAGGGAGCGTTGCCCGCATTTCACGGTAATAGCTGGTAAACAAAATTCCATAGTCGATGGTCGCACCCATAAGGATGCATTCCACAATCAGCAGTGCCAGATAGTACATTGAGCCGCCGATCGCTCCCAGTGCCGAGACGGTGATGAATACGCCGCACTGAACAATCAGCACGAGGATTGCCGGGACGGCAAGAGAACGGAAGGTCAGCGCCACCACGATAAAAATGGATACCGCAGTAAGCAGCGTGATAACCAGCTGCTCTCGCCCAAATCCGGACTCCATTTCATCAACCATTATGCTGTTGCCGATGAGATAGTGCTCGCCGGGCAGCTTTTCGTCGCACAATGCAGACAGTTCCTTGACAAATGCCGAGGTTTTCTCCGATTCGACCGGCAGCTTGGTGGTAATGGTCAGGCGGGAATACCGTTCGCCTTTGAGCTGCGCTGTACCGTCGTCGAGCTGCGTTTTGGCCTTGCTGATTCCGTCCTTCTGTTCAGCCGTCAGCAAAGAGGAGAAGGACGGATCGCTGCACAGTGTTTCAAGATATTCAACCAACTGAGCCGGAGACATGGTGTACTCTGTATCGGTCTGCTTCATGCTCCCGTGGTACAGATAGAGCAGCTCCACCGTGTTCTCATCGAATTGATTGCCCATTTCTCCGAGTAAGTCCGCCATCTCCTTCGCCGTGAATTCCTTGTCGTTTACCACGGCATCGGCGATGACCTTGGTCTGATACAGCTTTCCCTTTGCCGTATCATCAAACATTGCGGCATATTCCGGATTCGGCAGAACATTTTCCGTCAGGAAGGAAACAAATTCATACAGAGACATGGTCTTATCCGGTGTGTACTCCATACCGTAGCGGAGCATAAAGAGCTGTGTGACCTGCCCCTCATCCATACCGAGACTCTGCGCCAAAGCGGCGGACGGCAGGGGTGTGCTCAGCGCCTCCTTATCGGTTAAGGGCTTCAGCTCCGCAAGCTGTGCCGCGGCGGTTTCGTCGATGTAGTCGGAAAACAAAGGGTCGGCAGCCACGGTATCTGAGAGAAACTCAACAAAAGCGGACAGCGTCATGGGTTCTGTCTGTCCCTTTGTACCATAGCGGTAGAATGCGATATTCAACAACCCTGCATCCGCCTTCAGGTTGCCGCCCAAATCTGAGAGCAGTTCCGTCATCTCATCGACGGTGCATTGTTTGCCTATGGTCGTAGGATAGGAAAGCACGCTCGTCACGCCGTCCTTTCCCTCCATTGCCGATGCAATTTCCGGAATTTTATCCTCATCTGCGTTGTCATACAGCAGGACAATTGTGTTGTCTTTTGGGAAAATGTTGGCGATCGGATCCTTTTCAGCCAGCGTGTAGACGGTTTTCGTGCCGTACTGCAGATAGCCCGTGCCGACAAACAGCACCACAAACAAAACGGCAATCACCTTACAGAAACGATAGCTGAATTTGCCCAGCGCAGCTGCGAGGCACTTTTTATCCGCGTTCTCTGCCCGCTTTCTCTTCTCGGTCTTTTCAATCAGCCTGTGCGACATCAGGATGAGTGCCGGCAGAACCGTGAACACGCAAAGCATGCTGAATGCAACGCCCTTTGCCAGCACAACGCCGATATCCGCGCCGATCTTAAAGCTCATAAAGACAAGCACCAAGAGTCCGACGATGGTGGTGACGGCGCTGCCGGTAATTGAGCCAAAGGCTGCACGCAATGCGCTCTTCATTGCTTCCTTGCGGTCATCGGTCTTTTTAAGCTCTTGCCGGTAGCGATTCATTAAGATAATGGAATAGTCCATCGACAGCGCAAGCTGCAGCACCGCCGCGATTCCGAAGCTGACATCTGATATCTCGCCGAGGAAATAATTCGTGCCCAGGTTCAGCACAACGGCAACACCGATAGTGATAAGGAACAGTACCGGCTCAAAGTACGAGCCGCAGGAGATAAGCAGAACAATCAGAATGATCCCAAACGCCGCCAGATAGACAGAAAACGGAATGTCCGGCGATGAAGTATCATTGTTCTTTATCGTAAGGTCATAATCGGAATACGCCTCTGCCACCTGTTCTTCAATGGCGGTTTCTTCCTCGGTGTCATATCCGTATTGGGTATTGAGGATGTAGAGGGTGTATTCACCGCTGTTGTAGTCGCTGCTATCCGGATCAAAGGAAACACTCTCTACATTTTTAACCGTGGCAAGCGCATCCTTCAGCTCCATCTTTTTGTCATCGCTCAGCCCGCGGAACATTACGCGAATTGTGTAGGCTGCATTCTCCTCCGGAAATTCCTCCTCCATAAGAGAAATTCCCTGCCGCATCTGCGAATCGTTGGGCAGATATTTGGTCATATCCGAATTCACGCCGACCTGCGGAATCAGAAACCCGCAAGCTGCGGTCAGTATCAGCATGATGGTAAGAATAAAGATCCGTTTGTTTACAATAAAGCTTGACAGTCGCTTCATAGGTGTCCCTCCTGCGTGGTTGTTGACAAATCTCTATGCTTGAAATATAATTACATTAAAGTATAAAGTCAACAGACTGTTTACTTTAAATAATCGCGATGCAAACAAGACGTGCTGTTTATGATTGGAAGTAAACAACTACGAGCCATTTGTTAGCAGAAGGAGTGCGTATGGAGAATCAAAGAGTGCGGCTGAGCAAGATGCTGCTGAAAAATGCACTGATAACGCTCCTGAAAGAAAAGCCGCTTGAGAAAATCACCATCTATGAGCTGTGCGCCAAGGCACAGCTTAACCGTGTGACCTTTTATAAGTATTACGGCAGTCAGAGCGATCTGTTGACCGACATTGAGAATGACTGCTTCCGCAAGCTGGAGGAGATCCTATCCGACAATGCATCCGATGGCGAAGACTGTCTATGCCGGATGCTGGAGGCGCTGCTTGCTGATGAGGAGCATTTCAAGGTGCTCATCAACGCCCTGCCGGATAAGGACTTTTCAACCAAGCTGTTCGATCTGCCCACTATCCGGCGCCAGCTTGACATGGCGATCCCGGACACCTTTACCGAGGAAGAACGGGATGAGCTTTGCCTTTTCTTCTATCAGGGCGGCTATGCGGTGATACGAGAGTGGCTGAATCGAGAGAACCGGCAGTCGCCGAAAAAGATGGCGGTGTTTCTCAACGGCGTCATCCGCAAGCTGACGCAATGAAAAACGTAGTTTAAACAGAGACCCCGACGGTGCATTTCATACTGCGACGTTCCCACGCCAATGGATAGTCACTAAAAAGTCAAGACCATCCCTCTAAGGGGTGGCTTGACAAAGCCCTATAAGGGCTTAATACAGCCAGCGCCTAAAAGACGCTGGCTTTCACTTCGTTCAAGCCATTGCGGACTGATTACTTGGCCAGCCCCTTAAAAGGGTCTTCCAATTCCTTTGTTGTGATTTTATCCATCATCTGATCGTGCGTCTCTTGCTCACGTATATCCTTCCGTATCGTTGCTTCATTT
>NZ_JACRSN010000021.1 GCF_014384705.1 Yeguia hominis
CTTCCAGTGGCTGCGCGGGCGCGGTTTGGACGGCGTAAAGCTCCTCGTCGGCGACAAGTGCATGGGGATGCTGGAGGCCGTGGGCGAAGTGTTTCCGGAGGCCAAATACCAGCGCTGCACCGTGCATTTCTACCGCAATGTCTTCTCTGTTGTGCCAAAATCAAAGGTCAAAATTGCAGCGAAAATGCTCAAGGCGATCCACGCGCAGGAGAGCAAGAAAGTCTCCCGCGAGAAGACAAGAGCTGTCGTTGCCGAGCTGAGAGCGATGAAGCTGAAGGAGGCTGCCAAGAAGGTCGAGAACGGCATTGAGGAGACGCTGACCTACTGCGATTTTCCCAGCGAGCACTGGACGCGTATCCGCACCAACAATGCGATCGAACGGCTGAACCGTGAGATCCGCCGCAGGACGCGTGTGGTGGGAACGTTCCCCGATGGGAACTCTGCGCTGATGCTGGTCTGTGCAAGGCTGCGTCATGTGGCGGAAACGCAGCGGGGCAACAAGAAGCACATGAATATGAAGCATCTGGAGGCGGCTTTGAACGACGTCCCTATTGCCGGTTGACTTCATTAAGCCGAAGTCTGCAAATAATTATGCGCATAAATCTTGACAGTACCCAAAAGGTGGATATTGAAAAAATTAAACACAAAAATCCGCAATAAATTCAAAGAAGCACGATTTTGTACGCCAATTGTAGGTTTGTCAAACAAAATGGACAGCGAACTCGGAGGGAGAGAGCCAGCGGAGTGGTCTCATGGGTAAGTTGTTAGAGCGACGATTGTGAACGGCAAGCTGCTTTGTGAAATCATCCAGAGAATAGAAAGCGTGGCAGGAGTAAAAACGTTTCTGATCCTCGCGGCGGTTGCGCTCGACCTTGCCGTTGTGGCGCGGGGTATACGGGCGAATGAGCTTGTGCCGAACGCCCAGCTCAGCGGCAGTCTTTTCAAATAGCGTCGGTAAGTCGCGATTGCTGCCAGAAAAGCGGTTCGTAAACTCGAAGCCGTTGTCCGTCTGGACACACTCCGCCTTGATGCCGCGGCGCGCATACCACACTGTCAGTCTGCGAAGGAAGTCCGCCGAGGAATAGGCAGACTGCTCCGGATAGGCGGCGAGGAAACGCAGGCGCGTGAACTCGTCAATGGCGGTGTACTGGAACAGCCGAAGCTCCGGATTCGCATGCACGAGACCATCCCATACTTTGTGTAAACAGCACGTAATTTAAAATTTTACAAGTTAAAACGTTCCATGAGACATGTTTCGGCCGACTTGCTTGGCGAGATAGCCGCAAACCATTTTGATGACCTCCTTGTGCAAGTTAATGTCATGCTCGCAGAAAAACGCATGGAACCTTAAAACAGGACATATAGATAGGAAAGAACGCTACCTAAAAAGGGGGAGAGGAGCATGCATTGCTGTATTCGCGGCAGCCGGGTTCTTTGGAGTGCGGTGGTTTTCTTGTTTGTCGGATTATGTATTCTGTTTTCGGTGCTGACTGCATTTTCTTATAAAAGGATTGCCAAAGAGGCGGGCGCGCTTTCTGCGGAGATGCCTGCGCCACGGATTGTTTTAGACGCCGGTCATGGCGGGGAGGACGGCGGAGCGGCTGCGGCTAGCGGAATGCTGGAAAAAGAGGTCAATCTTTCTATTACGCTTGTTTTGCAGAATTTATTGGAAGCATCCGGGTTTCAGGTCGTCATGACACGGGATGCAGATGTTGATTTAGGCGAAAAATCACTTTCCAGTGTCCGCGAACGGAAGGTCTCCGATCTACATAACCGGAGGAAGCTCCTCGAGGAAACACAAAATCCAATGCTGATCAGCATCCACCAAAATTTTTTTACGGAGCCGCAATATAGCGGCGCGCAAATTTTCTATTCCACGAATCTTCCGGAAAGCGAAACGCTTTCTTCCGCGATTCAAAATCGGATTGTTTCGCTGCTCCAACCGGAAAACAAGCGGGAAATCAAACCGGCGGGGGAGTCGATCTATCTTTTACGGAACGCACAGTGTCCGGCTGTCATTGTAGAATGCGGCTTTCTTTCCAATCCGGAAGAGGCAGCCAAACTTTCTGATGAAGCCTATCAGAAGCAAATGGCATTTTCCATTTACTGTGGGATTTTAGATTATTTTGCGGCTGCTGAAGCACCGCAGATGTGATGCTATATCGTAAATTAAATGGAAAGGAAAAGCAGAGCGAGCAGACTTGTTTTGAATACAAAAATTCGATATAATAAATATGTCTTCCGGAAACACATGTTTGGGGAGGAAATGTCGGTTGCTCTAGCAGTTTTCTTCCTTTGCGCGCGGTGTTTTTTCACCAAATTCGGTAATTGCGATGTTTAAATTCCGGGGAAATTGGAAAAAGAATGAAGGCGGTAATGCGATGCCTGCAAAACAGAAAACGATTTTTATTTGTTCAGAGTGCGGATTTGAGTCTCCGAAATGGTTTGGACAATGTCCTGGATGCCGGGAATGGAATACCATGGAAGAAGTCATGCAGGATGCGCCGGCCAAAAAAGGGACACTTGGCGTATCTGCTTCCGGCAGCAAAGCGCGTACGTCTGCACCGATTCGAATCTCAGAAATCAGTACAGAGTCGGAATCACGGTATCATACGGGTCTGAGTGAATTGGATCGTGTACTGGGCGGAGGCATTGTAAAGGGGTCGCTCATTCTGATCAGCGGAGATCCCGGAATCGGCAAATCGACCATCCTGCTGCAAATTTGTGAATATCTCGGAAATAGTCTCAAGCTTTTATATATCACCGGTGAGGAATCCAAACGGCAGATCCGTCTGCGTGCAGGAAGACTCGGCGTTTCCAGCCAAAATCTTTATGTGCTGGCCGAAACGGATCTGGGACATATTCTCAATGAGGTGATTGCGGAAAAGCCCGATCTGATTATGGTAGACTCGATTCAGACGATGAACCTTTCTGAGCTTTCCTCTTCGCCGGGAAGCGTTTCGCAGGTTCGGGAATGTACGAATGCCATTATGCGTGTTTCAAAGGCGATGGACATTCCGGCAATTATTGTCGGACACGTGAACAAAGAAGGGGCAATTGCCGGTCCGAAGGTATTGGAACACATTGTAGATGCGGTTCTGTATTTTGAAGGTGACCGGCAGCATACATACCGGATTCTGCGCGCAGTCAAAAATCGGTATGGTCCAACGAATGAAATCGGTGTTTTTGACATGGGAAATGACGGGTTAAAGCAGGTGGAAAATCCATCCTCTGTGATGCTTTCCGGACGTCCGGAGCATGTCAGCGGCACCTGTGTGACCTGTATTATCGAAGGAACGCGCCCATTGCTCGCGGAAATTCAGGGCCTGGCAACGACGACCAGTTTCGGAAATCCGCGAAGAATGTCTACCGGATTTGATTATAACCGCATGTCGCTCTTGCTGGCTGTTTTGGAAAAACGCGCCGGCTACTATTTCTCGAATTTAGATACCTATGTGAATGTGGTCGGCGGATTGCGGCTCGATGAACCGGCTGTCGATCTGGCGGTCGCCATGGCGCTTGTTTCCAGCTTGAAGGATACGGCCATCCGCAGCGACACGATAGTGTTCGGAGAAATTGGCCTGACCGGAGAAATCCGCACCGTCACACACGCAGAACAGCGTATCGCCGAGGCACATCGTTTGGGCTTCCGGCGTTGTATTCTTCCGTACTATAATCAAAAGGGAAGAAATTTGCCGGCGAACGACAGTTTTGAAATTATTGGTGTAAAAACGGTTCGGGAGGCCTTTGAGGCTGCCGCAGAATAGTTGGGGGAGCAGCAGCGTGTTTTAAGTCAATTTTATGCACGCATCCTCCAGT
The DNA here is from genome assembly GCF_014384705.1 of Yeguia hominis. Classification (GTDB taxonomy): domain Bacteria; phylum Bacillota; class Clostridia; order Oscillospirales; family Acutalibacteraceae; genus Yeguia; species Yeguia hominis. Next base: position 3,820 of record NZ_JACRSN010000021.1, read on the forward strand.
GTGATTGGTGATCAGCGTTGGCGTTTCCAAACAGCAGTACCCTTCCTTCTGGTAGACGCAATCTTCATTGCACGGAATGAACCCCACAAGCAAAAACCACCCTTCTCATAGATCCCATGGCCTTTTTTGCCGCATCAGCTTTTGCTGGTGCGGTTTTTTTCTGTCCATAGTGTGTGATTGGATGTGCGGAAATATTCGCGAGAAAAGGATCATAATTTTGATGCGCAATCATAAAATAAAGGCTGTTGAGAAATTTTAGAAAGCAGGGAGGAAAAGGGTGGATGAAAAAAGCCGTCATGCTGATCCTGGTCACGGTGTGCTGCATTTTACTGATCGGATATGCGGGTGTGTTTTACAAAAATTCAATTGTAAAGGTTGATGCTGTTACAGCTGGTTTTGCACAAGGAGTCGAGTATGTATCCTGTACAGGTAATATAGAATACACAAACGAAAAGCCAATATATGCAAAGTCTGCAACCTTAACAGATGAAGTCCTCGCCGCCAGTGGATGTACGGTGAGCAAGGGAGATGTTCTTATGCGAGGATATTCTGCGACCGGTACTTCTTCCGAACTTACGTATCTTACAGACCACTTGCTGGAGATTCAAGCGCCGGTTTCCGGAACAGTGGTTTCTGTTCGAGCGAAAGCTGGTGAATTTCTATATCCAGGAGAAAAAGCATTTGTAATTGCCAATTCTGATGAAATGCAGGTCCGTCTTTTTGTGAATGAAGCGAATATCAGCGCCGTTAAAACCGGACAAAAAACGAGAATTACCGGAAGTGGATTTCAAAACACCTACACTGGTACCGTCTCTGAAATTTCCTCGGAAGCAGTTCAAAGCGCCTCATCAGCAGGCGGCGATACAAGTGTGGAGGTATTGGTTCGGATCGATCATCCCGCAGCAGAATTAAAGCCTGGGCTCACTTCATCTGTAAAGATTATTACTTCACAAGAAAAACAGAGCTTGATTTTGCCATACGAAACCGTAAAGGCTGATGAATTTGGCAAGGAATACGTGTATACAATACAAGACGGACGTGCCGTTCAAACACCGGTGATTACCGGAAAAGAATTCAGTAATGGATTTGAAATTCTGGATGGAATTTCAGAAAAAGACCAGATTGTTCTGCAGCCGGATTTGGTTTCTGACGGAACACATGTTTTTATTTGTCAGGAGGAGCAGTGACGTGATTTTTGATCTTTTTCGCAATGCGTTTCGAAATCTGCGTCATAAAAAAGGGCGCAGTATTTTAACAATTTCTTCTGTAGCGATTGGAGCGGCTGCTGTCATTGTGATCGGAAGCATCGGAGAATGCGGCACAGCGATTTTGAGCACGGAACTTGACAATATGGGAATGGGCGGTTTTACAATTGCGGTCGATTCTGAAACCAATTCCACCGGAAAATTATTGTCAGAGGATCTGACCCTTGTCAAAAATGAAACAGATGTACAAGATGCTTCTCCAATCCTGGTATATAACGGCAATGTCTCGCATCGAGATGTGGAAGAAGATGTGTTGCTTTGGGGTGTTGATGAAACAGCGGATGATATTGTATCGATCCAGCCTTTATACGGCCGAACGCTCACAAAGTTTGATATTCAGTCCCAAAATCAGGTTTGTTTGGTGGATGCAGAAATTGCAAAAGCATTTTATTTCCGGGACAATATTGTGGGCAAAACAATCTATTTAAATTGTATGGGCACACAACAAGCATTTGAGGTGATCGGCGTTGTAAAGACCGGAGGCGGTTTACTCCAAAATCTCATTGGAAATTATGTCCCATCGTTTGTTTATGTACCGGTATCAACCCTACAGGCATTGACACAGCGAAATGATTTCGACCGAATCGCCGTAAAAGCAACCGAAAATGCGGATCCGGTTCAGGCTGGAAACCTTATTTCGCAGAAATTGGATCGCAAAAGCCAAACAACGCACGGATATATCATCACAAACCTTTCTAATCAACGTGACCAGCTCTTGAATATTTTGGAGATGGTAACGCTGGTGCTTATTGTAATCGGTGCAATTTCATTACTCGTGTCCGGACTGGGAATTATGACGGTCATGTTGGTTTCTGTCAGTGAACGTACGAAAGAAATTGGAATCAAAAAATCGATCGGCGCAAAACGATCGCGTATTTTGCAGGAGTTTTTAGCAGAAGCAATGCTGGTTACGGCGTTTGGCAGCATGGTTGGCATCTTGGTCGGAGTAGGAATTTCCTGGATTGGAGCAACTATTTTGCAAGTGCAGTTAATACCAAATTTTTCCGTTTTAATTGGGACGTTTTGGGGATCCGTTTTAATCGGAGGTGTATTTGGCGTTTATCCGGCAGCGAAAGCATCCAAATTGGATCCAGCGGTCGCGTTGCGGGAATCATAAGTTTTTATGCAATTTTTATGGCGCTGCAGATTCCGTGGCATCAGTCTGGGTACAAACCTGATAAAATAAAGAAATTTTGAAGAACGCAGGATATCGGTAGCTATAATATAAAAATAAATAGAAAGAAAAAAATCATGAGAAAACGCTCCGAATAAGCTAGCAAAAAACAATTGCGGGTTTATAGGAGCTTATTTATTTTAAGAAATTTCTTTGCGTCAATTGCGTTGATTGAAAGATTCCGAATCTTGTTTTTATGTTTTCCAACATTTTGAAGTTGAAGCCAACCGCATATGAACAATGCAAACAAAGGAAGATGAATCTGCAGGCCAATCGGGAAATGAACTTTAAAATTAGTTTTGGTCTGATACTTGATAGATAAATTAATTATCGAAGATCTGCTTGTAAACTTAATGCGCAATAAAAGCTGAGGGCGATGCTTGAAATTGCTTTATGCAAACGAAATTTGGTTTTCGAACTGATCGGCCTGAATATCCAAGATATCAGCCTTAGTCTGTGGATTGCTGTTTCGCGTCGATAGTCAAATATATATCGTAATAAAAAAGCGCACAGAGCGTAACTGGCCTCAGAAGCACGCAGAAACCCACTTTGCTAAGTCTGGCCACAGGCCCACACAGGGTTACAAAGGTCCAATTTACCAGCCGTTCGAGCGTCAGCGTGCGGAAAAATGCTTTGGGTGCTCCCTTAATTATACAAAATATTCATTTTGTATAATAGATATTAGATCATGGAGCGGTAGAATGATTATCATTGCTTGTTTATTCCGTGCTTTATTAATGATTGCTTTTTCCTTCATCATATCGTTCCTCTTTTCTTTACTTCGTACGGCAAAAGATGCGTCCGTTATAGCCGGCCTTTTACTATAAGAATTTGAATGTCGATTATCTTTGCTGCTGTATCATCTGGTATACCGATCCGCACTGCAGTCGGCCCACAAGCTGGTTCAGGTTTTGTTTCTGCATCGTTCGATCTTTCCTTACCGTCAAATGGAACACAACGATTACTCGAAGATTTGTTCTGCTATGCGTAACGCTTCCAACTGCTCAATGATCTTTTTATAACTTTATAACTGAAAATTTCTTGCATTTTCCTATGGTTTCCATTACAATCAAAGATAGAATCCACAATAAGGGGCTAATTGCCGAATGAAGCAGGATCTCTTTTCTGAAGCACCGGCCTTGGTGCGTGAATTTCTCGGTTATCAAAGCACAGTAAAAGGACGTTCTCCCAAGACAGTTACCGAATACTATCTGGATTTGCGCACTTTTTTTCGTTACTTAAAATATACCAATGGCAGCGTTTCGCCAGATACGCCGTTTCAGGAAATCTCCATTGCAGATGTGACGGAAGAAATGATCACATCCGTTACCTTAACACAAGTGTTTGAATATATGAATTTTCTGATTTCTGAGCGCGATAACCATGCTGCCTCCCGACAAAGAAAAACCTCCAGTCTTCGGATGTTCTACAAGTTTTTGACGAATCAAAAGCATCTTATGGACGTCAGCCCTCTGCAGCAGCTGGAATCCCCCAAACAGAAGAAATCGCTTCCAAAATATTTGACCTTAGAGCAAAGTCTAGAACTTCTAAATGCCATTGATGGCCCTTATAAAGAGCGCGATTATTGCATGATTACGCTCTTTTTAAACTGCGGCATGCGGCTTTCTGAGCTTGTGGGGCTAAATTTGTCTGACATTCGCAAAGACGCTACGGTGATCCGGGTTGTCGGTAAGGGCAACAAAGAACGCATTGTGTATCTAAATGATGCCTGCAAAACAGCAATTCAGCGTTATCTTGCCGTTCGACCGCATGAAGGACTCAGAGACCGTGACGCGCTGTTTATCAGCAAGCAGCGCAAACGAATCAGCCCGAAGACGGTTCAATATCTTGTTAAGAAATATCTGGGAGAAATTGATCTGAAAAGCGGCGGATATTCTGTTCATAAACTGCGCCATACTGCTGCAACCCTGATGTATCAATATGGACACGTTGACATCCGGGTGCTAAAAGACATTCTTGGCCACGAAAATTTAGGCACCACGGAAATCTATACCCATCTTTCGGACAAGCAGATGGAAAATGCTGTAAATGCAAGTCCGCTGGCAAAAGTCAAATCAAAAAAATAAAGGGAATGTTGCCAATCATGGAACCGCAAATGCGCACCCAAAAGCGCCGTACATTTATTATCAACTGCATCTATTTTGCCTTGATTTTTGGAATTGTTTTTTTGTTCTTTCGGTATGCTATTCATTTAGTCATGCCGTTTGTGATTGCGCTATTGATTTCGTTGCTGGTAAAACCACTGATTAATTTGATTCACACAAAAACCAAAATCAACCGAAATCTGATTTCCATTTTGACCGTTCTTCTGTTCTATGGAACCGTCGGTGTTTTAGCCGTCCTTCTTGTGATTAAGCTTTTCGATTCCGCAAAAGATCTTTTACTGCAGCTGCCCTCTTTTTATACAAAAAATCTGGAGCCTTCGCTAAATGAATTTTTTAATGCATTGGAAAATTCCGTAAAGCGTGTTGATCCCAGTCTGGTAACCGCTGTGGATTCTATTTTTGAAAATCTCAGCAAATCTCTCGGTGACGCGGTTTCAAGTGTTTCCATGAAGCTGGTCGGCAGCATCACAAAATATGCGACCTCTGTCCCCGGCATTCTGATCAATATTTTGATTACCATTATTTCCACATTTTTTATCACAACGGATTACTATGTTATCACCAGCTTTCTCTCGAATCAAATTCCGGAAAAGACCAGAAACTTTCTGTTTTCTGTCAAGCGGCAGCTTGGAAAAACACTCGGAAAATACATTCGTTCCTATGCCCTGGTTTTGCTGATTACCTTTTCAGAACTCTTTATCGGGCTATCGATTATCCGTATTTCCAATGCGCTTTTGATTGCCGCTGTGATTGCATTTTTTGATATTCTTCCGATTATCGGCAGCGGCCTGTTTTTGATTCCATGGTCTGTTATTAGCCTCGTACAAGGAGAATACCTCACTGCATTGGGACTCATTCTGCTCTACATTGTCATTACGATTATCCGGAATATTATAGAGCCCAAAATTGTCGGTACACAGGTCGGACTGCATCCGATTGTGACGCTGGTCAGCATGATTGTTGGCGCAGGATTGTTCGGTGGATTTGGACTTGTCGGTCTTCCGGTGACCATTGCGCTGATTAAAAACCTGGATGATGAAGGGATCATTCATGTGTTAAAACGTCCGCCTCTCTCCCCTTCTGCAGACGCTGCAGACATTCTGGATGAAAAAGAACACACGGCAGAAGAAAACCCGCAAACGACGGATCCGCCATCTTGCTAAATAAAAAATGAACCGCAGTCCCGGGGGTATCGGGCTGCGGTTTTTTGAGCAAATGAAAGCACGGATGATTGCTTGCATTGGATACCGATGAAGAACGGAGAATGATAAGGTAAGATAAGCTGCGCAAATTGAAACGAGCCAAAAAGAAGACATCGCTTGCAGGCTCTGGCAGAATGAAGTCACAGCACAAATATTCTGAAAGGAGACAGCAAACGATGTCCGAGAAAATTGTACAGCTAAATGAGGAACTAATCAAGGGGCAGATCAAGGAATTGGTCCGAAGCAGCGTGGAAGAAACCCTGAACGAGCTGCTGGAAAAAGAGGCATAGTCCCTGACGCAGGCGGCCCGCTGCGAGCGCAGCGAGGCTCGTCAGGGCTATCGCAGCGGCCGCTATGACCGGAACCTCACCACGACCTCCGGCAATGTCACGCTCCATATGCCGCGGCTCAAGGGCGTGTCCTTCGAGACGGCCATCATCGAGCGGTATCGCCGCCGGGAACATATGTATGGACAATGATGAATTGATGAATTGCCGGCATCTTTGTACGCTGTTTCTTATATTTTTCTTTCGGTTCACATTTAAGTAAGAGAAACGGAACGCTAGGTGGCTATAAAAGCTCCTCTGCGGAGCTTCTTGCAGTTGCAGCCCGGTGAGTGGGAAGCGCTGGTAAAGCGTCTGCAGGAGGCAAGCGTTTTTGAATAAATAGTTTGCCATCTACCATTTCGTTTGAAACATCAATTTATCTCTGCCAATGATTGATATTTTTTCTCATTTCTGCTATCATCAATATGGAAGAATTCCCTTTTAATATTGGAAATCATCAAAATCGCGCATTTTCAATCGTTCTGCGCTGCTGCAGCTCGCTCTTCTCCCCACCATTTTGGAAGAAGCTCCCGCAGCGTGATGGTTTCCCGCGCCGCATAATCAACCATGATTTCAAGATCGGCGTTTGCAGCGTTTAGCTGATAAAAGAATTCTCGGCATGCACCGCAAGGCATGCCGCTGCCGCCGCCGTAAGGCGCACGATCCCGAAAGGCGATCAGTCTTTTGACTTTGGTTTGTCCGCTCAGCAGGTACATTTTGAGTGCAGCAACGCGTTCCGCACATAGATCTAAAACCCCGCTGCAGCTTTCGATGCAAAATCCCGTATAAATTTCACTGTTTTCGCTTTCGAGCGCGCAGACCACATGATGTGCCTCGATAAAAGGGCTAACACTTTCCGGGTGATATTCTTCTTTTGCCATCAAATATAGCTTTTTCCAAATATCCATGCATAACCACTTCATTCTTTTTATGCCAAGCAATAGATTTTTTGCCTGAAAAAAGCAAAATTATCCCGGAGACTCCCTTGTCTTTTACCATTTACAGTATTATAATAATAATATAATAACATGTCAAATCTCCTGTAGTCCCAACTCAATTTGGTTATGCGGACTATCCGGACTTTAAACACGACATTTCCATGCATGCACAACATGATTTGGCTTCTGGTTTTTATATGAATGTCTTTGCGATGTTTGCTACCGCGATAATATAATAAAATCAGAAGCACCCAATATTCCGAACTTTTCAGATCGGATATTGGGTGAAACTTTTTTATTGGACTCAGATTCAGACAATTGTGAATGTAGCACCCATGTCACGAAGGACATCATACCAAGAACCAATTCCAATGCTGTTTTCACAAATGTATTTCAAAAATGATGCGGCTTTCTCAAAAGATGTTGAGGAACATACACATGCTTCTGAACAGGTATCAGATTTGTCTTCTTGTTGCACTGAAAGATGGATTCCGTTCGGAAGCGCTTTTGCAGAGTACGTTACTGTCCTGCGTTCCTGAAAGCCCTCAATTTCGGAATACTGATTGACAAACGTGCATGCTTGTAACTGCTGCATGATTTTTCATCCTTTCCATATTGTATGTGTTTTGGCCTACATCGCAATATTTTGTTTTTGTTTTTTACAATTTTATTTTAGAGAGACATCAAAGTTTTGTAAATACGCAGATCTGAAATTCGCTTGCAACCATGCAATTTTTGTCTCCAAATTTGCAAATATGCATTCAAATTCAACAAATTTGACAAAAAGCCCGCAAAAGGACTTGTTATAGAGGTAAAAAAGGAGAGAGTGACCGATTTATGAAAGCGGAAGATTTAAAAAAGCTAAAGCTCGAAAGGAATCTGACAACCAAGCAGATTTCGGAATTGAGCGGAATTCCGGAAAGCACCATCAGCAGGATTCTTTCCGGGCAGACTGACAATCCTAGCTTCGATACGATCAGTGCAATTGTAAAAGCAATGGGAGGCTCGCTCGACCAGATGACCGGATTACATGCGGCATCCGACAATAACGACACAACCGCTGATTTATCTCCGCTCATCACGCTGTATGAGCGAGTCGTTGCGGAGAAAAATCGGTATATCAAATTGCTAGTTACCATTTCCTGCGTTTTGGTTGGAATCTTGGTTTTCATTTTGCTTTTTGATATCACAAATGGCGCTGTCGGTTTTATCCGATATTGATTCGCTGTTTTGCAGGCAGAAAAACGCATAGAAAAAGAAGAAGTCCTTCTGATCGAAAAAATGCATCAGAAGGACTTCTTTTATTGGTTAAGAAGCGTTCAAAATAAAATTGCGCATAGAACCCCACGCTGCAAAGATGCATGACAGTGAAGCTTTCAGATTAAAAAAGGTCGACTCTCCCCTGGCTTCTATGCACCTTACAGAATGACAAAGAGAATAGATAGGATTCCGTTTACTGATCCCGGTCCTTTTTTCGCAAACCAGCAAAGATCGCAAGATTGATTGCAGCAATTGCAGAAAACACACCTGACGCGCAATGAAACCGATGCACGCGCTGCAAACGAGCGACCTCGCAAAATGGCGCCGCACCGCTGTCCCCATCTGAACCGGGCAAAAAGGCACCTTCGTTTTCCCGTTCCGACAGCAATTTCATGATGATTCCGCCCAGCGCTGCAATCACGGCAATCAGAAAATAGGTTGACCGCTTGGTTCTGCTCATAAACGACGCGCTCCTTTTTCATTTCTTTTTCTTTTAGTATACCATGAAAAAGATGGTTTTCATAGCATCAATTTTCTCTTCCAAACCAGACAGCTCAATGTTCCGAAAAATGGCCTCTTCTGCGCGCTTCGCGCACCTCACCGCAAAAGGAATTCGGCATAGAGCTTCGCCATTTCTGAAATAGAATCCAGCCGAACAGACAAATCAGGCCGCCGAATCCGAACGCATAAGAAAGATTCCATGCGGCAATTGCGCCAAAGCACAAATTTGTCAGGATTCCGATACTGTCCATAACCATCGCGTGAATGCTCAGCGCGGTCGCACGGTTTTCCGACTGAATCTGGCGGTTCTGCAATTCAGTCTGCAGCGGACGAAAAAGGCTGTTTGCTGCGCGGAGCATCAGAATTCCTGAAACAGACGGGACAGCGGACTTCGCAAACGATTCTGTAATACATGCGAAAACAGCTCCCCCACAAAGCAAAGAGAGCGTGCGCCGAATTCCAATCCTTTTGGTAAGCGCAGATGACCAGACACTGCACAACCCTAAAACAGTGGTTAGGATATAGAGGATACCGATTGTGCGATCCGGCATTCCGCAGTGTGTAAATTGAACCTGGCTTAAAAACACCGTGATGGTCTGGTGCGCTTCTGATAAACATGCAGCCGCAATCAGGAAAAACAAAATCTGACGGTTTCCAAGGGTACTCTGAACCGTTTTCCGAAAGAATTCCGGTTTTGTACGAGTAGGATCCGGGGATTTGACCTCTTTCAGGAAGAGCGACAATCCTGCGGCGGCGCCATAACTAAGGATGGTCAAAAACGCCGCGAAGGAATATCGTTCCTGAATCCAACCCGAAAAAACACCGGCCGCAAGTAACAACCCGCACATCCCCATTGCGTTGTAAATTCCAAATACCCTTTGGCTGTCCTTTCCACGACAGGAAAGATACAACATGCTGGAATCCACACCGGAAAGACCGGTCATCACAATGCTCAGAAGGATCCGTTCCAACAGAAATCCCAGAAAACTCGTCGCCCGCCAAAAGATGATTTTGGAAACCAAGTCGAGACCGCAGCACAAAATCATAGTTTTGCGGTATCCAATTCGATCGGAAAGCATTCCCCATGGAAGCTCTAACACAATACACAAAGCCAGTGAAACGCTTTCGATGATTGTAATCTGAAAGAGTGAAACGCCTTGTGCCTGCCGGTAACGCGTTGCAACCGGCGCATAAAAAACCATGCCCTGAAAAAGTGCAATGGCATACATCAGTGCAATATTTCGTTTCACAAATATGATCCTTTCTAAATAAACATACGACAAACAGACGTGATCATGCCACGCCTGTTTTATGCTGTGTTTTCTGTATGTTTGTTTAAATTGGACGATTCATGAAAAATGCCACGCTTTCTAGAAATCAATGATTTGTAATCGCAAGTTTTCTTGCGGTATATGTTTGAGAAAGGACTGTTCAGAACCAGTCGGTACATCTCCGCAGTCGGTTGGCTGTACACATGAAAACGTTCGCGTGTGTTTCCAATTTCGATTTTCGATTCGCTGCCAGATAGGCGCGATGTTCGTCCGGCGCTGGATTACTTGCGAGAAAAAGCTTCAAAGTCGCAAACAAGCGTTCCGCTCCGATGTAGTAGCGAATCCACCCTACAGAACCTAACGTTAAATCCATCACCAAAAACACTACCAAAAAAGCGGCCAAAATACAAACAATCGTAAATAGGCGCATTTTATCCTTTTTCAGGGACTGCATAAATTGTTCCGAAGAATTTTGAAGAGCGGCGATCCGTTTTTCGTAAGATTCCCGCAGCAGGATTAACGCCGAAAGCTCTGAATCTTCCTCCTTAGGCGGATCTTCGTCTATGGTACCGCTCAGCATCGCGTCCAGAGAGCCGCCCATTGCAGAAACGATCAGGGAAATGGTTTCCAAACGCGGATCAGCTGTTTCGCCGCTGAAAATTTTTCGGATGGTTGAATCCGGAAGTTTTGTGATTGCAGATAAATCAGACCAGGACATTCCGGTGTGTTCCTTGCATGCCGCAAGGTATTTTCGAATCAGATCCAGCGTTTCAACCATATTTCGCCAATCATATCCCTGCATTTTATAATTATTTACCAGACATTACCATGGAATCTCAAATAATACCAATTCTTTTTTGACAGAAAACCTGTTACGCTATAAGCGGACAGGAGATCACCACCAAAACAACCACGAAATGAATCCGTCATCCACTTCCAAAAAACCGAAAGAATCGATCCTTGTTTTTGTTATGACATACAATAATTGCCACGTCAAGACCGAACAACGAAAAATGCAAGAATTTGCCACACGCTCCTGCCCTTTTTAAAAGCGTGCATACAAGTTCAAGTGAAGTGACAAAAGAACCACCGGCGAGGAAAGGAGAAAACCATGAACATTTTTGCGCAATTTTTTGACGAGTACGCTTCTACGGTCCTTTACACGGCGTTGACGGCAATCATTGGAGGAGTCGGTGTCATTTTCAAACAACAGTATGAAGAAACGGTCCGTGCAGTTTCGGAGACATTAGCCGGAAAAGGGCTTTACATTGCAGAGGTTTGAAACGATGCTTCGAATCGAAGCAGAACAAATTGAGGAACGAAAAGGTGCATAAAGCGGTAAAATCAAAGGCGGCCTCCCACCCCATTCCGTTTACGGGACAAAATCGGTGAACTTATCTATATGTGTCGACACATGGCCAAATCATGGATTCGTACGCTGAACGTTCTGAATGCTTGCCCGCGCAGCGTTGGATTTGTCGAAAAAATAAAAATTGCGGAACCAACACATTTACGCCCACTCAAAAAATCCGCCGGATCAACCGGCGGATTTTTCATGCATGAAATTCCGTTTTGGGTCAAATGCCAGGATTTTTGTCCTGTACAGATTTCCTCTCGCATCCCTTATTGCCGGTCGTCAAAAACCTGTGTGCCCTCTGCTTCCTCTCTGCGAATCAGCTTTCCGTTCACATAGACAAATTCAGACTGCTTCGGCTCAAGCGCATTGCGTTCGAGCGAATTCTCCTCTTCGGATGCTGCATCCGTATCTTTTTCCGGCTGATCCTTCTCAAGATACGGCTTTAAGAGATATTTTTCGATCAGCGGATAGACGACAAAGTTCACGGTATACATCGCCGTCGAAAACCCGAGAAGCAGGAAAAACAGCACAAGGAGAATCACGAGCAGCAGCATGATTGGAGAAATAAACACCGCATAAAACGCAAATGCTGCAAAAACAATCAATAGCAGAAAATTGCGCCATAAACCAAGGACTGCAAAAATAAATCCGTTCTTATAAATCTCACGGAATTTGAGTTCAAATGTAATGGCCATAACCGGAATGTAAAACTGCGCAAACAAAAACAGAAGCGCAAATAAAATGCTGATGGCAAACGGAATGATCATTACCTTATTGGTGCTGAGCATCGCCGAATAAAACCGAAGCGCGATGGAGAGAATGAAATAGCACAGATAGGTAATCACGCCGTTTAACAGGAAGAACTTCCAGTTGCCTTTTACAGCATCCTTAAAATCCGAAAAAACAAAGGCGTGCTCTTCGCGGACATAGTTTCTGGTAACATATGCGAGTCCCGGAACAAACGGAGACAACAAAATCAGCGGAAGCGGCATGACATACCATTTCCACAAATCAACAGAGATGGTGTTTTCTCCGACAGGCAAATTGACTGGGAACGATCCCAAATAAAGAAACACCATCATTACCGCAACCACCAGCGCAGGAACCAGGAAAATCAAATTCAGCTGAATCAGTTTCCAGAATTTCCGGAAGTAAAGCTGAAAAAATCGGATAAACGGTGGCTTCTGCGGCTCGTCCTTGCTGACGCCAGGCCCTTCCTTTGTATAATTGGCACCGAAAATCCCGCTAAAAAATCCCAAATTAAAACACTCCTTTGGTTGGTTTTCCGTCATTCACCCGATTTTGGCACGAGGATGACAATTATTATACACTTCTTTGAAATGATTGTCCAGAAGTTGTACATAAATCTGTGTTGAGGAAATATCTGCATGCCCCATCATCAGCTGAATGTCCTTTAAATCTGCACCATTTTCCAGCAAATGCAGCGCAAACGAATGCCGAAGCGTATGCGGCGTAATTTCCTTTACAATTTTGGCGGCTTCAGAATACCCTTTAACAATTTTCCAGAACCCCTGACGGGTCAGACGCGTTCCGTTCAGGTTGATAAAGAGCGCGTTTCCGCCTTCGGGTGTAATCATCAGATTGCGAACACGGTAGATGTAATCGGATACAGCAGAAATCGCCGCTGCATAAACCGGAACCGCGCGTTCCGATTTTCCGCCTCTGCAAAACAACAATCCGCGGCTAAGGTTGATGTCCTGGATATTCAGGTCGATCAGTTCTGAAACCCGGATTCCGGTCGCATAAAGCAATTCAAGCATCGCCTTGTCCCGACAGCCTTTGGCGTCTTTAATATCGGGTTGCGCCAAAAGCTGTTCGATTTCCTGCCCGGTAAGGATTTGCGGGAGTTTTTTCGGCGCCTTATCGAGCTTAAGCAGCTTTGCCGGATTGGAGTCCGTCTCTCCCCGTTCGATCAAAAACTGATAAAAACAACGGATGGAGGCAACATTCCGCGTAATGGTGGAAGCAGAACGGCCCGATTCCTTTAGCGTATCGATATAGTCCTCCAGCGCCTTTGGCGTAACCGCCTGCGGCGTGCATACCTGCGTGTCCAAGTAAGCAAGATACTGCCCAATATCATGCAGATATGAATCGAGCGTATTTTTGGAAACTTTTTTTGCCTGAGAAAGATATTGCTCAAATTCTGCGTAATACTCTTTCATGTGTTTCTACATCTCCTGTTTTTATCAAAAAGAAAACATCCCCGAAAAGCACAATGTCGTTAATGCGTCGATAGCAGCCGCTGCAAGTGCTAATAATAAAAACCGACAAAACCGCGTAAAATATCGGGAAAAAGCGATTGGCTCCGATTGTTTTTCATTCTTATGAAGAAAATGGCCGGTCAGATTTCTGGAAAAATGCGATCCTTCTTTTGCCGCATAAAGAATCGCCATCATTCCCAGATATGCGCCCGGAAGGATGACCAAAAGCTGAAACAAAACGCCTTTTAGCCCATAAGTGACCAAAAGGTACCCGGAAACCAGCCCAAATCCGAACCCGCGAAAAAACGGAACAACCGGAATCAGGGCGGTGCCCCAGAGGGAAAGGCCCAAAAGAAAACATGCCAATAAAAAAAGAAAAGATGAGGCAGCCGAAGCAATCAAAACAGCAGGAACCGATCCGTGAAAACGGCATTGCATACTGCTGAAAAACAAAAAATCCAGGCGTTCCAAAAGGGCAGCATCTGCATGCTTTGAAAACGATGCACCCCAAATTAAGCCGGCACAAAGGAAGCAGGTCTGCAATAAAATCGCGGCATGTTCCCGAATAAACTGCAAAACAGCAGTTCCAAATGGCAGATTTCCAAGCCGAAATGAACCGGAAGAAGGGCGACTCTGTTTAGGCAGCCGTGGAAATCCGTGAAACGTAGAAATTCGCATATGCATACATCCTTATCGAAGCAATTCTATCAATATGTATGCAAGGAAAAGAGAAACATGCCTTTCCCATACAAACCGTATGGAAAATTCACCAATCGATTATTTGCCGATTTCCCCAGCTCTGCGCGTACAGGCGTCCATAGCCTCTGCAACCAGTTGGGAAAAATCATGCTGATAAAACACATCGAGGGCGGCAAGCGTCGTTCCACCGGGAGAAGAAACCATACGAATGAGTTCTTCCGGCGTATGGCCGCTGTCTGTCAGCATCGCAGCACTGCCCTTTAAGGTCTGACAGAAAAGCGGCAGGGAAACAGACGGATCAATCCCCTGTGAGGCGGCATAGTCGACAGCAGCCTTTGCGAAAAGATAAATATAAGCGGGACTGCTTCCATTGACGGAGATCACAGCGTTCATCTGTGCTTCATCGATCACATGGACCATTCCGCAGGAGGAAAAAATGCCGTGAACAAGATCAAACATCGAATCCGGTACGTTCGCGGTCTTACACAGCGCCGTGGCGCCCTGTCCGATAAGGAGCGGTGTATTGGGCATCGCCCGGATAACCGGACAATCGACGCCAAGTGTCTGCTGAATATAAGAAGTGGAGATTCCAGCAGCGATGGAAGTAAATATCTTTACACCCAAATCAATACCAGATATACGGATGGAAGAAAGAAGCTCTTCCATGTTTTGCGGTTTTACAGCCAGAAAGATCATATCACAGGATTCTGTCAACTGTATCGGATCAGATTCCGCCGTGATTCCCTTCTCTTGAAACGCTGCGCATTTCTCTTCAGAAATATCGTATATATGGATACTGGATTTCGGGAAAATATCCGCAGATAAAATTCCATTGATAATTGCGCTTGCCATATTGCCGGCACCTAAAAAACCTAGCTGAATTCTAGACATCTTTCACCATCACTCTTCCAAAAAGCAGTACCCATACTATAATACTTTTTTGGGGTTTTCGCAAGGGAAATCCGCAAAGAAATTCATTTTTATGCAAATGCAGTAAAAGGCTCTATGAAATATTATGTAATCTACCAATAATTATGTAAATTAAAATACAGGGCGTATAATTGTATAAATACACACACGCTGCACACAAAGCTGCTTGCGTTATACTGTAAAAGCATCTGCCTTTACAGATCGCTTTTGTGCAAAAAAAGCCGCTTTATCCGGTGCTCTCCTCTTCCCCGGTATAAAACGGCTGTTCTTATTTTCTGCGCCGCGGTTTTCCGACCGCGTGCCGTTTGGGTTTTCGATTTACTGCCAGAATCCCGCCAATTGTTCCGCTGAGAAGCAAAATCATAATTTTGGTCAACGCACCAATTGTGAGCATTTCCCCCAATATGGCAATACTGCAGATCAGCCAAATTACTGCTAATACGCCACCAGATAATCCGCCATATAGAATACCGCGCTCTTTTGCAAGTTTTGCCGAAACACTGCCGGCGACAAAACCGCTTCCGGCAAGCAAAACCAGCATGATGCCATGAATCAGATTTCCCGGAAGCTTTCCGGATGCCGCAAAGCCTGCCGCACATGCAGTCATCAGTGCTGCACATAAAAAGGCGCCGGCTAGCGCGCCGATCATAACCGATCGGATGGCTGCTCCCGAAACCCGTTTCCCAACTCCGATTCGATTTTCTTTCACAAAAAAATCCCCCTCGCACCTATTTGTTTCATAGGTATGCGAAGGGGATAATATCTATGACAGCTTATTCTGCGTCATCGTGAACGGTTTCGACGCTTCCAATTGCCCAGCGCTTAATTTGCAGCTTGCTGCGATCAGAGCCTGTTTCAATCACAATCGTGTTTTCGTCTTTGATGCCAACAATTCGTCCGCAAATGCCGCCGATCGTGGTGATCACGTCGCCGATTTCTGCATTTTTGCGCATGGCTTCTTCTTTTTTCTTCCGCTTATTCTGCGGACGGAAAAAGATAAAGTAAAGGATCGCAAAAAATACAACATAAATTCCGATCATGATAAACATGGATCCGCCGCCGCCCTCTTGGGTTGCCGCTGCAGAAGTTAAAGGTAAAACATGGTTCATGATGACAAACACACCTCCATAATAATCTTAAATATTATAGCAAAAAATCCGCAAAAACGCAAGAGAAATCTCAAATTCTCTTTCCAATTACGGAAACATTTTCCTCGTAAAATGCATCAAACCGGTCCTCATCCAGCGCATCCCGGATTTTCTTCATCAAATTGTTATAGAAATACAAGTTGTGCAGAACACTTAGACGCATAGCGAGCATTTCTCCGCTCTTAAACAGATGATGCACATAAGCGCGCGAAAATGAACGGCAGACCGGACAGTCACAGTTCGGATCCAGCGGAGACAAATCACGCTCATATTTGGCGTTCATCAGATTGCGGCATCCCTCGGAAGTAAAGATATGTCCGTGACGCGCGTTCCGGCTCGGCATCACGCAGTCAAAAATGTCCACACCGCGTTTTACAGCCTCCAGAATGTTGACAGGCGTTCCCACGCCCATCAGGTACCGAATTTTATCCTGCGGCATCTCCGGCTCAACTGCCTCGATAATCTGGTACATTTCTTCTGCGCTCTCCCCAACCGCCAATCCGCCGATTGCATAGCCGTCCAGATTTAGCTTGCGGATTTCCCGCATATGCTGAACGCGCAGATCCGCAAAGGTGCAGCCCTGGTTGATTCCCCAAAGCATCTGTTTGGGGTTAATGGTATCCGGCAGCGCGCGCAGACGCTCCATTTCCTCCCGGCAGCGATACAGCCAGCGCAGCGTCCGTTCACAAGATTTTGCCGCATAGTCATACTCTGCGGGATTCTCGACACATTCATCAAAGGCCATGGCAATCGTGGATCCGAGGTTTGACTGAATCCGCATGCTTTCTTCCGGACCCATGAAAATTCGATGCCCATCGATATGGGAAGCAAATGTGACGCCTTCCTCTTTAATATCCCGCAGTTTTGCAAGAGAAAACACCTGGAATCCGCCGCTATCCGTTAAGATCGGACCGTCCCATTTCGTAAATGCATGCAACCCGCCGAGCGCCTTTACGGTCTCGTCACCTGGCCGCAGATGCAGATGATACGTGTTGCAAAGCTGCACCTGGCAGCCGATTTCCTTTAAATCCAGGGCGGATACCGCGCCTTTAATGGCACCACAGGTGGCAACATTCATGAACGCCGGCGTCTCAATCGTTCCGTGGCAGGTAACAAATTGTCCGCGGCGTGCGTTTCCGCATTGCTTTTTCAGTCGATACATGGGCTAAAAATCCTTTCCCGCAACCGTGCTTTTTCGCAGGCATTGCCAGCAAAAAGACGCATGGATATTTTCTTTTTAACGCAGTCCAAAGACGGTTCTGCTTACGTTTCTGCCGAATTTCCCGGAGACTGTTCTGTGGGCGGCGGCAGGCAAAAAAGCATTGCCATTATTATAATATAATTTTGAAAAACCTTCAAGCATTCTCACATCCGTAAACAAAATTCCGTACAAAAAAAGGAACCTAGATACACAAGTGTCCAGGTTCCTTTTTGCTCTGGAATTAATCGTTTTTCACAATACATGCAAGGAAGCGAAGCGTTTTGTCGGAACGGTTTGCGATTGCATGCGCTTCTCCGTCATAGCAGACGCAAACATCTCCGCATTGAACCGTGCGCGCGGTGCCATTGTCATCGAGAACACCTTGTCCCTCCAAAATATAAAAGATTTCGCTTTCACCTTCATGAACATGGCGTCCGATGGAACAGCCCGGTTCAATAGTTAGCTCAGAAAACAGGCGATAGTGTACCGGCAGTTTAGAAGTCTCCATAAAGGCATCCAAACGAACCGTGCCGTCTCCCCCGCGCATATTGGTTTTGACTTCTGTCCGTTTTTGATCCGCATGAAACAGCAAAGAAAATCCCTCTCTTTCCATTGTACAGTGTGGTTATATTCTAACACAAGAGTGGCATTCGTGCAAGGAAAGGATGCGGTTACCGCAGACAGCAAAGCGTTCTGCGCACCTGATTGACGGTTTTTTTGGCCTTTTCCGAAAAGGTACAGAAAAACTCTCCGGCATACGTCACGATTTCGCCATTGAAGCCTCTTTTAAACTGGTAGACACCATAATTTTGGTGTGTCGGGTCATCGTAAAACGGAATTCCCTGAAAATCATACCAGGCACATCCGGACTGAATTGCCCAACGGATCATTTCCCATTGCATCAGGTAATTCGGCATCAAATTCCGTTTATGATTCGAGGAGGCGCCGTAAACATAGCAGGTTTTACCCGCAAATTGTATGGAAATCGCGCCCGAAAGCGGTTCTCCGTCCGCATCAAAACAGAGGAAGAGTCGGCAGTGATCCCCGAGCGATTCCATCATCCTGCGGAAATACCGCTCTTTGCGTACACAGAAATGATCCCGTTTGCCGGTTTCCTGCATCATACGATAAAAATCATGCAGACGTTCCGGACCGCATACGCGGCAGGTTACGCCTTTGCGTTCCGCAAGCCGAATTTTGTACCGCCACTTGCTGTGAAAGGAGGCTAACACCTCCTCCTCGGTTTTCCCTGCAATGGAAAGCATGTAGTTCTGCCGAACCTGAATGGTCGCAAGCTCCGGTGCATGTGCAGAAAAAGAAAATCCAAAGGAGCGCAGAATTGCAATGTGCTTTTCATCTTCTTCCCGGATAAACGGATCCATTCGGAATTCATAGGCATGATACTTTTCGGCAAGCTTCCGGATCCCCTTAAACAGTTCGCGCAGTGCGGCTGTATCGTCGAAATCGCATACAGGCCCGTGCGGCGCATACAAAAAAGAAACACCGAGCAGCGGAATCGTGCGAATTAAAACCAGCACCGTACCGTTCAAGCGGCCGTCTTTTCCTCTTGCAAGCACTGCCTCGTGCCGCCAATTCTTTTTGACGCCGGTCCAGCGCAAGGACTGCGTAAATCCGCCGTTTGGATGTGCATCCACAAACGCTTCATACTCTGCGCAGGCGGCCTTATCCCCCATATTTAAAAACTCCATGCTAACAAATCCTTTCAAAAGGTCCCACAGTTCCCTTTTAGTGTATGGAATTTGTCCGCATGGAGTCTCTATTAAACTGCAAAAAAAATGCAAAAATTACGATATTACCCGGTCGAAAAGCTTGTTTGCGCCTGATACGGCAAATTTATTTTGCCGCAGGATATTCGTTACACAACAGATAGAGCGGCGCTTCGTTTTCTTCAATTTTCGGAAAACGTCCCATCGGCTCATAAAAACGGTTATCCGTGTTGTCGTCGTTGACCATCGAGACCTCGCCGATCAGCGTCTTTCCGTGCCCTTCTTCGGCCCAGAATGCATGATACTGGTGCGGAGGCAGCGTGATGCTCTGACCCGGCAGCAGACGAAGGATTGTACCGGCTTCCACAACAGAGACAACGCCATCCAAAGTGATCTGCACCGGCGTATCTGCGAGTCCTTCGTTCTCGTCCGAATTCCAAACCTGAATCATCAAAATTCCGCCGCCGCGGTTGATGATATCTTCCATTTTGTTCCAGTGGAAGTGGTTGGTGCAGAGCTGTCCGGGATTGGAAATGAGCAGCTTTTCCGCATAAGGCTTGCGGTACTTCGGGTTATTCAGGTTGCCGTTCCGGATTGTAAACAGAAAGAGACCGACTTTTTCATAATTGCCGAGGCCGTAATCTGTAATGTCCCAGCCGAGCATGTTATCGCGAATTTCATCGCATTCGTGTCCCTTTTCCTTCCACTCTTCCGGCGTCCAATACGCAAACGGCGGCAAAGAAAAATGCATCTCCTTAATAAAGGCGATGTTTTCCCGAAGGATTGCATTGATTTCTGAACGTTTCATTTTTTCGACTCCTAACCCCAAAAATTCATCTATACAAATGATAGATTTCAAATTCATCACACGGAGCGCAGTGTTCCGTCGCGTTTCATATTGCGGTAACGCCGCCAGAATACGAGCATTGCCGCAGTCCGCACAAGCAGAATCAAGAGGAAAGTCAAGAAGATGGCCTGATGATCCGAGCCGAGCGCAATGTAAATCTGAACGCCCAGATAGGGCATCAGGCTGTTGCTCAAGGTCACCGCAATCGTATAAAGACTGATAATCATGGCGCGGTTGCGTTTTGGAGAAAAGTTGAGCAGCATCTGTACCGCGCAAATATTGATCGCCGTCTGCGGAATCGTCGAAAGATTCACCAGAACCATCAGAAGCAGCATTCTGCAGGAAGCCGGCATCAGCAATGTCAGCGCAACCGAAAAGGAACTGCCAACGAGTCCCGATATCGCAAAAATAAAGGTAAAATAGACGCTCTTCCTGCCGTTGAGCCGGGACCAGAATCCCAGAGATAACAGCTGGACAATGCAGCTGATCGAGCACCAATACCCCAGCTCCACCTCCGTGTAGCCGCAGTACTGAACCTGCATGATGTAAATAACACTCCAATCCAGATGCCAGCCGAAATAGAAAAGCATCATGGCGAGAAAAAAGGATAAAAACCGCTTGTCTGCGACCATCTGCCGCAAAACGGAGCCGACATCCTGCACTGAAAACTTTTTCATTTCTGCAAGCAGCTCCGGTGAACGTTCGCCATCCCGAATTTTAAAAATAGCAATTGCCTGCAAAATCATCATGCCGCCGCACAGATAATAAAAGATTCGCAGGACAAGAAGTTTCTCTTCCGGAAGTTCAGCCGGAGACATGGCCAAACTGCAAATCAGCGGCGTAATCGTTCCGGCGAACATCATAAAGCGGTTGCGGAACGTGTAAACCAGATTACGCGCATGCGGATGAACCGTATCTCCGAAAAACGTTTGCCACTGCGCGTTGTAGGTTTGCAGCGTGCTGACCGTCATGCCCAGAAAAATAAAGAAAAACAGCATTCGATGCTTCCCGAAAACCGGCACGGTCGCATACCCGATATACATCAATCCCAAAAAGAGCAAGAGCGTCACCAAAACCGGTTTAGAAGACTTCATCCGGTTGGTGATCACGCCGATCGGCAAAAGCGAAAGCACGGTAATCATATTCGGGATCGTCTGGATCAGGCCGATCTGAGAATCTGTCGCGCCCAGATTCGTCGCATAGAGATTGTTCCCATAGTTATTCACAGATGTTGCAAACTGCAAAAAGATGCCTTCAATTCCGAACAGCAGCATCATCCCGCCCATATCGTTCGTGGCAAAGGACCGCAGCCGTTTGAGATAAGCATGAAAAGAAAATTTCATATCAGACGCCCTCGATACATTCAAGTCTCATTTTGGTCCTTTCGCGTGTGGAGATATGGAACGTGGAGAAACATCATAATCTTATGCTATAAACGGGCTTCTGTCAATGGGAGAAAAACAAAAAAATATTTTATTTTTCAACGCGAAAAACATTGCAAATTTCTGCAGGAATTCTTACAAAATCCTTACGAATTTCTAAATTTTTGCATTTCTTTTGCATTTTTCAGGGTACTTGCTGTCGGTTGCCATGCGAAAATAAACATATCATCAGGCGAAAGGAAAGGAAGCATGCTCTATGAAACAACTGCACCCGGTTCAAACGCTCAAAAATTTATTGCCGGAACTTGGATTCACCGCGCTAATCTGCGGCGCCAGCATGCTCTTCTGTTTCCTCTTTTTGGGTTCGCCGTCTGCAGAAACACAAGTTCCCTCTTCTGATGGTACCAGACAGGAACTCTTTTTGGAAACCGCTGCGCCTGACCTGCAAATCCGCTGCGAAGTTCGTTCCAGAGAATCCTATCAGCATTTACTGAAACCCTTCCGCAATTCTTACAGCAGCTGTGCTTCCAAAGTTTTGGAAGGTACGGATGAAGCGGTACAAATCCGGTCTTATTCGGAAACGAACATCGTTCTTGTTCCGGTCGAGAGATAATCCTCTACGCGGTTTGCACATCGCAATACCACAGCTTTGCAATTTCTGAAATGCCAGACCGGCCTCGGGTCTGGCTCTTTTTTATTATGTATGCGCGCTCACGGCACCGCAACCCAGCGCCGCTCCTGTGCGCTCTGATAGATCCGGTCGAGCAAAATCATACTGTGCAGGCCGTCCGCAAAGGTAGCAAACGGGTAATCGCCGCCCGGATTCAAAATGGATGTATAAAACGCCCGGAAGCACTGCTTAAACGCATCGGGATAGCCTTCTGTGTGACCTGCCGGATAAGAAATCATCGACGCGGTGCCAGGCGCTGCCTGTGCAGGATTTTTGGCAACCAGCTGATTCGGCTGATCGGCATTTCCTAAAATTAAATTACAACAGTTCTCAGAGTTCCACTGCGCAGACTGTTTGCTGCCGCTGAGGAGAAGCCGCAATTCATTATCTTTTCCTGCAAACACCTGAGAGACCGCGAGGCTGCCGATCGCGTCGTGATCAAATTCCAAAAGCAGGCAGGCCTGATCTTCCGTCGTCACCGGAACCTGCCGGTACTCTGCCGCCGAATCATTCTTTTCAAACGTTGCAGCCGGCTTCAGCGGCACCCGGCGCACCGGATAGACCGTTTGAAAAATTGCCTGCACCGCCGTGATTTTGTGGAGCGATACAAATTCCGCGAGATCCATCCAGTGTGAGCCGATGTCCCCCACCACGCGGGTCTTGCCGTTTGTATCGTCCAGACGCCAACTGTATGTATCATCGTGCAGCATATAGTCCTGCAGATAACTGCCCTGGACACTCAGCACCTTGCCGAATTCGCCTGCAAGGTTTTTCTGCCGGATGGTATTGGCCATCGGATAAAAGCGGTTATGAAAATTCACCGCATTTTGCAGACCGGTCTTTTTCGCGAGTTCGCAGAGTTCTTCGGCCTCTGAAACGGTCACGGTGAACGGCTTTTCACAGAGCACGTGGACTCCGTGCTCCAACGCAAATTTTGCGATGGCATAGTGCGTACCGTTCGGTGTACAAATGTGAATGGCATCGATTCCCCCATGCAGAATCATCTCCTGATAAGAATCATACCATTGGGAAATTCCGAGCGCTTTTGCCCGTTTTTCCGCACCGGAACCGGATGCAATCGCTGCAACCTCGACGGTACCAAGACGGCGAAGCGCCTCAACATGCGCGTAGCCCATAAAACCCATTCCAACGACGCCGGCTTTTAAGCGTTCCATGTTTTTTCCGCCTTTCGAAACTAATAGTCAATGTGGTTTTCCTGTGCAAGCTGTTTTAAGCGGGCAAGTCCGCGCTGATATTCGTCTTCCTTTTCCAGATGTTCGAGCATCAGCGGCACGGCCTGCGGCAGCGCATCGCAGGCTTTCAGCAAAGCTGTCAAATCCGCAACCCCTTCGCCGGGCACTGCTTCCAGAATCCGGGTTGACAGAGCCGGTGTTTCCAATCGGACATCTTTTACGTGGACAGAGAGAATCCGATCCGCAAAAAGTTCGATGCAGCGCCGGATAATATCCGCGCCGGCAAAGACTTCCCGCGGAGAAACCATCAGATTGGTATAATCGACATGCGCGCCAAAGTGTTCCCGATCTACCATGCGAATCAGCTGCGCATACGCTTCCGGAGAATCCAGACCGCAGTACATAAACATTTCATACGTAAACGCCGTATGCTTCGGTTGCACAGCGTCAATAAAGTCCCGCGCCATTTGGGCGGCCTCTTCCAGATACTGCGGCGCAAAATTTCCGGCGCTGTGATGATACCATCCGGTTCCTTCACAGTAAAATCCAATCGTATTGACCACACACAGTGCGCCGAGTTCTTCTGCCATCTGGTACGTTTGCAGCATTTCCTGCCGGTTTTTCTTGCGAATTTCCGGACGGGTATCCAGCAAATTCTCCCAATATCCAGCCTCTGCAACAATCAGACCTTCCCGTTCAAAAACCGTCCTGGCCTTTCGAATTTCATCCGATTTTGCTTCGCGCAGATAGGACGGTGCATAAATGGCGCGATATCCCATTTTTTTCGCAAGATATGCATACCGCTCCGGATCTCTCCCCAGGGCCTCCTGTTCCGGAAAAACAGGCCCTCCAAAACAAATCATTTTGCCGCCTCCCCTTTTTTCACGGTCTTGTTTTAAAGGTATCATACTCTTTACCAAAAAACAAGAACCATTCTTTACGAATTTATATCAATATTTTCACGTTTTGAGCGCAGCAATGATTCGCACCAGAAGTGGGAAAAAGTAGATTAGAAACAACGCAATTGCAAAAGCAGCCGTCACCACATATGAAACAATCTGTTTCAGCTTTTGTTCGCAGGCGCTTACCATTGGTTTCTGCCTTTTCAGCCAAATCAGGATAAGAATTCCCATCACAGAAATCGCCGCACCGGCAATCAGCCCCGGCGGGATATAGGAAACGGAAATCGTATTCTCGCCTTGTGCAAGGGGAATTGCCAGATAGCCGTCAAATACGCAGCAGATTTCGACCGGTTCGCCATTGACGTGTGCGGAATATCCGGTTCCGTACGGAATCGGTAAAAAGAGATACTGTCCCGCTCTTTCAGCGGTCGCAGTGCCGCTGAGCGTATTGCCTTTCTGCGTAAGCGCCGGACAGGAAACCGTGCGGAAATAAGTCTCCATTGTTTCGTGTTTCAAGCCATACACGCCGAAGGAACGCGCATTGATATCCTTCAGCAGTTCAATTTCCACCAAAACCGATTCATCGGTAAATGTTCCGAGTTCCAGAATGCCGTTGTTTTTTTGCGTGGGGTATTCCGTCTCAATCGGGTCCCCGTTCACGTAAACATTGCAACCGCCATTGATGACCTCGCGCAGACGGACCGAAATTTCATTAAAGCAGTCAAAATACAGTGTTTGCGTTCCTTTGACGTCAATCTGATAATATAAAATGCCCGTCAGCAGCTCATCCGTTCGGCGATAGGAATAAACGGTATCGTAGCTCATCGTCAGATTGGCCATGGTTTCCGGTTCATAGGTTTCAAAAAGCGTTTCGTTCGTTTGAAAAAGCCGCTGAAAGATCCCGTTCTGCTCCGGAATCCGCTCTGTTTCAGCAAGTGGAAATCCATTTTCCGCCTGAAGCGCTTCGAATCCATCGACAACCATTCCGACAGAAAATGCATCCGGATTTTTGCGGATTACAAACCGGTCGTTTGTGTAAACCGGATCATCCCCGTCCGAAAGCGTCCCGATTCTGTCAATGGTATAGCGCTGTCCGAGAATCGCATCCGAAAATTCTGTCCCGCCAACAGGACTGACTTCCATCCAATAGGAAGAATAACCGAGCTTTTTCATGGTGCTGATGGTGTCGGCATCCGTAAAAGAGGTGTAATGTCCGAGCGAACCGTACCCCAAAGCGCCGATGAGATTGATGTCGAAATATTTCTTTTGCAGTTTTACCCGGTAAAGGCTGTCCTCCTCAATTTTTCCGGAAAGATCAAAGACCTCACGATTAAAGGTGATATCATTCCCGGCATAACCGAGAAAAATCGAGCCGCAGAACATGGATTCGCATACCGTAACCGCGCATAAAAACACGGTAAACATGCGGCGCGTCAGCATCCGGAAACGATAAAGCAGCATCAAAAGCAAATATAAAATCAGCGCAACAAATCCAAATTGCAGAAAGGCCTTAAGAAACGACTGATTCAGCCATAACCGCCGCATATAGACGGTCAGCGCCTCGCGTTCCCCTACAAGCAGCACTGTGCCGAGCCCTGCAAGGGCAAAAAGAATCAGCCCTAAGCACGGCAAAAAAACGGATCGCACTCTTTTTCCGAGCGAATCCGGCAAATGCTTCTCTGCATTCCACCGGTCAAGACGGGAAAGTGCTTCTGCTGCAAGAATTAGTCCGCATAGGACGGTAACAAACCCGTAACGCGACGGAAAGGCCTGGTAGCTGCCGGTGTGCCACATTTTGTTGATAGGCTCGATGCCAAGCGGCAGGAGCATCATGAAAAAGAGCAGAAGCGGCACCGTCGGGATCTGTTCCGTTTTGCGCGGAAAGAAAAACAGCATCGGAATGGCGGCAAACATCAGCATATTGCAGAGGACTGTCGTAAGCGTTGTCTCCCAGCGCGCCCAGATTCCGCCGGTAAGCAAGCTGGTCAGCAAGCCGGTTGCCCGCGCGGAAGCAGCATATTGTGCCATCAGCGGCATCCACACCACGGCAGTAACGAGAAACGCCGCCAGAATCGCAGCGGAAAAGCGAAACAAGAACACGCTGCGCGCATCCTTCGGCATACAAATGTACGCATACAAAACCGAAGCAAACAATACAAAAAGCAGCACCATATAGGTCAGATAAAACTGAATGACAATTGCTGCGCAAAACGAGAAGAAAAACAGCCAGATTTTTCCGGTTTTCGCAAGCTGAATCAGCCCAAGCAGCACCAGCGGAAACACATACAGCATATCCAGCCACACGAGATTCTGAAAATAAAGCATCGTATAACCGGAAAACGCATACATAACCGAGAGCGCCGTAGACTGCGCGGTACCAAGCACAGGATAAACCGACCGAAACAGGCATCCGGCCGTCAACGCCGCGACCGCCATTTTCAGCAGCACCAGAATATTGACGAGCATGTAAATTTCTTCCGCAGGCACAAACGCCACCAGAAACGTAAACGGGCTGGAAAGGAAGAAGAAAAATGGACCGAAAAAATTCATGCCGCCTGCATTTTGAAAATTGAAAAAGAAGTCCGCTTCCCCGGAGAGAATTTGCTTAAATTCAATGAGCAGCGGAATGACCTGTTGTTTCATATCACACCAGGCAATGGTCAAATTGGAAAATGGAAACAAAGAAAACGCCGCATAAATCACAAGGCCAATCGCCAGTGTGCATACTGGCGGCCAATACCATCCTTTTTTCATTTCAGCGCCTCCTTTCCGCTCTTTCCGTTTTCAAAATGCAAGAATGTAAAATTTGTAAGTGGGAAAAACAACGGACAAGCAGAAGGCCTAAAGGCTTTCCGCCTGTCCGCATTTTTATCTTGTACCGATTTTGGTAAAATTATAAACAAAACAACAGCCGATTTTCGGGTTTATCCATGGGGCCTTCTCAGATTCCCGCGGCATTCATTTTTCAGCTTGTCTATTCTGTCAGCTGGTTTCCCCTTTTACAGAACAGCAGACTCGCGTTTTCTATCCGATATGGTCCCTGATTCGGGTATCAAAGAAATCCGATAAAAATCCTTTCAGGCTGTTTTTAGTTTCCTTAATCCGAAAGCAGCGCTTTGTGGAACACTTTTTTGCCCTTTCGGAGCATGACGTGTCCTTTTTCAAACGCAGAAAGCGGAACGCTTCCCATCGAATCAGTCATTTTTTGATCGTCGACAGAAACACCGCCCTGGACAATCAGACGTTTTCCTTCGCCTTTGGAAGCGGCTAAGCCGGTTTTCATCAGCAAATCCGTCAATGCAATGGCGCCGTCCGTGAAGTCTGAAGCTGTCAGCGTTGTGGAAGGCATATCCGCGCTGTCTTTTCCGCCGCCAAACAACGCACGCGCTGCGCGCTGCGCTTTTACTGCTTCTTCTTCCCCGTGAATCAGCTTCGTTACCTCAAACGCCAAACGCTCCTTGGCAACATTCAATTCGCTGCCCGACAGCTTTGCATATTCCCGGATTTCCGAAATCGGCACAAAGGTCAGGATATTCAGGCAGCGAATGACATCCGCATCCTCAACATTCCGCCAGTACTGGTAAAATTCGAAAGGCGAAGTCTTTTCCGGATCCAGCCACACTGCGCCCTTTTCGGTTTTGCCCATTTTTTTGCCTTCACTGGTGGTCAGAAGCGTAAACGTCATGCCGTACACTTCCTTACGCGCCGACCGTCTGACCAGCTCCACGCCGCCGATGATATTGCTCCACTGATCGTCTCCGCCAAGCTCCATCACGCAGTTATAGCGCCGGTTCAGTTCCAGGAAATCATAGCTCTGCATCAGCATATAATTCAGCTCAAAAAACGTCAGGCCGCGTTCCATACGCTGTTTATAGCATTCGGCAGCAAGCATCCGGTTGACCGAGAAATGCACGCCAACCTCGCGCAGGAAGTTGACATAATTCAAATCAAGCAGCCAATCTCCGTTATTCGCCATGATCGCTTTCCCCTCTGAAAAGTCAATCAGGCGGGACATCTGCTTTTGAAAGCAAGCAATGTTGTGCGCAATTTCTTCTTTTGTAAGCATCTTGCGCATATCACTCTTTCCGGAAGGGTCGCCGATCATGCCGGTTCCGCCGCCAAACAACGCAATCGGAATATGTCCGGCACGCTGCATATGCGCCATCACCATCACCTGCACAAAATGTCCGACATGCAGGCTGTCTGCGGTCGGGTCAAATCCGATGTAGAATACCGCACCCGTTCCGTTAATCAGCTCGCGTACCTTTTCTTCGTTGGTCATCTGTGCAATAAAGCCACGTTCTTTGAGTTCTTCAAATAATCCCATTTTGAAGCTCCTTTTCTAAAATTTTCTGTTTTTCAGCATTGGAACCCCGGGCCGATCCGGACGCAAAACAGAAAAAACGCCCTCTGCCCAAAATGAGCAGAGGGCGGAAAAATTCCGCGGTACCACCTCAGTTTACCGGCAGCTCACACTGCGCGGCCTTCGCGGGTATCTAACAATACCCTAGCGCGATAACGTGCGCTTTTCCGGCACAGCCTACTGCCCTTCGGGTTCAGCCGTGCAGCTCCGGAATGTACTTCCCAAATGGACGCCCTACCGGCTTTCACCAACCGCCGGTTCTCTGAAATGACAATTTCCAGTGGTACTCTTTCCATCGCAGCCGATAGGTACATTCTATCCAATTCGGCTGCACTTGTCAAGCAAAATTCAAAGCTTTTTTCCGCGCTGGATCATCTCCGCGGCATTTTTGAGCATTAGCGGGGTAATCTCGGACCCGCCCATAATCCGCGCAAGTTCCTGCGTCCGTTCTTCAAAAGAAAGCGGCGTTACATGCGTAAACGTTTTGCCGTCATGGACTTCTTTCTGTATCCGAAAATGCGCATCCGCCATTGCTGCAATCTGTGCCAAGTGCGTCACACAGAGCACCTGTGCGCTTCGGGCGGTCTCTTTAAGCTTTTGCCCCACCTTCTGCGCCGCACTGCCGCTGATTCCGGTATCCACTTCGTCAAAAATCATCGTATCCGTACTGCCTTTTCCTGAAAGAACCGTCTTGATTGCCAGCATAATTCTGGAAAGTTCGCCGCCGGAGGCAATTTTGGAAATCGGTTTCGGCGTTTCCCCCGGATTTACGGAAATCAGGAAATGAATTTCATCGCAGCCCGACGCATTGAGCGGACAGCGCGTCCTTTGCGCCTGAAAAACGACTCCCGGCATATCCAAAAAACGCAGCTCCTCCATCACGCGTGTTTCAAACTCCGCAGCTGTTGTCCGGCGTTTGGCAGAAAGCGCTTTCGCAAGTGCAACCGCCTGTTCCTTGGCCTGTTCGAATTCCGCAGTCAGGCGTTCGCGGTTCTCGTCGGAAAGTACGATAGATTCCCGCTCTTTTTGGGCGGTCTCCAAAAAAGCCAGCATCTCTTCTTCGCTCGCACCGTATTTCAGTCCAAGGCGGTACAAAACGTCCAGACGTTCTTCAATTTCATCGAGTTCCTGTTCGTTAAACTCCATTCGGGAAGCCTGCTGCCGAATTTCCGCGGCACAGTCTTCCAGTAAGTATTCTGCTTCCCGCAGTTTTTCCGCAACCGGTGCAAGTTCCGGACAGACGCGCTCCGTCTGCTCCAGCGCCGCTGCCGTGTCAGAAACAGCGGACAATGCGCCGCCCTCTTCGGTGCCGTCCATCGCAGCAATCGCAAATGCCAGCGCTTTTGCAATTTGCTCTCCGTTT
The DNA here is from genome assembly GCF_014384705.1 of Yeguia hominis. GTDB lineage: Bacteria > Bacillota > Clostridia > Oscillospirales > Acutalibacteraceae > Yeguia > Yeguia hominis. The sequence continues at coordinate 33,887 of NZ_JACRSN010000021.1, forward strand.
TGAATCCTTGCTTTCCGGGCGATCAGCTCCTCTTTTTCACCAAGCCGAAGGTTCGCAGCTTCCAGCTCATTGATCTGATATGTCAAAATGTCCATCCTGCGGGCTTTTTGGGATTCATCGAGATCGGTATCATCGAGTTCTTTCCCGATCCGTTTGAGTGTCTCATACGCCTTGCGGTATTCCGCCTTCAGATCCTTGTATCCGCCGACTGCATCAATATAGTTCATATGCGTTTCCGGCGAAAGCAGATCATAACTTTCGTGCTGGCCCTGAATCGAAATTAAAAACGGAGCTAGTGTCCGAAAAATGGATACAGAGGCCGGACGGCCGTTAATCCGGCAGGTGGTCTTTCCTTCCGGGCGGATCTCCCGCTGCAGCAGCAGCGTGCCGTCCTCTTCCGGAGAATAGCCGAGACTCGCAAGCGTTTCTGTCGCCGCCTCGCCAATCCCTGAAAACATGGCGCTGACAAATGCAGCGCGCGCACCGGTTCGCACCAGGTCACGCGAGGTGCGGCCGCCCATAATGGCGTTAATAGAGTCGATTACAATGGATTTTCCTGCGCCGGTTTCGCCGGTCAGGACATTAAAACCAGGTTGAAACGGGATTTCAGCCTTCTCAATCACCGCAATATTTTCGATAAAGAGATCACGCAGCAAGCCAAACGCCACCTTTACCTTTTAATTACGAGTTTTTTTAGTTCCTGCACAACTTCCTGCGCCGCCGCATTGCTGGCGCAGGCCACAAAAATCGTATCTTCGCCGGCAAGTGTCCCGACAATTCCCTTCCATTCCAGCGGATCCATCGAGGCGCACACCGCCTGCGCCATTCCGGTCATCGTTTTAATCACAACGAGATTGCACGCCTCCATCACGGAGAGGACAGAATCGGCAAAAAGGGAATAAAACTTTGCAGAAATATCGTGAGACAGAGGTTTTCCGGTTGCGTATTTATACCTTCCCGTGCTGGAAAGCGTTTTAACAAGACGCAATTCCTTGATATCGCGGGAAATAGTTGCCTGTGTTACATCAAATCCGGCTTCAGACAGCCGTTTGAGCAATTCATCCTGAGTGTCGATATCGTATGCGCTAATCAGTTCTAGAATTTTTTCATGCCGCCGTGTTTTCATGGTTTATCCCCGCCTCCCTGCAAGCTTTTCTGTAACCACCTCGTAAAAATCGCGCTTTTTCAGTTGGATCAGCCCGACGGATAAGGAGGAACGCCGCACCGTCATCATTTCCCCGGGCTGAATCTGGAGGGAATTCTCTCCGTCCACCGTCAGGAAAATTTCGCTGTCCGTATTCGGTCTTGCGTGTACGCTGAGTTTAGCATCCGGGTTAAAGACCACTGTCCGTGTAAAAAGCGCATGCGGGCAGATTGGCGTTAAAATGATGCACTCCATCGACGGATCAATCACCGGTCCGCCTGCCGCAAGAGAATAGGCGGTCGACCCGGTCGGTGTTGAAAAGATCAGTCCATCCGCGCGATAGCTGCAAATGTTATTGCCGTTAAAAGACACGCTGAAATCCAAAATTCGAGAAAGCGCACCGCGCGCGATGACAATATCATTGAGCGCACGATAAAAAACCGGTTTTCCGTCCCGGAACAGAGAAATATTGAGCATCATCCGGTTTTCAATCTGGTAATTTCCCTGGACAAGGTCGCGCAGACGGTCAAGTTCATCGACTTCAAGTCCTGCAACATAGCCGACCCTGCCGACATTGATGCCCAAAACCGGTTTGCCTTTTTCCGCAGCCTGCCGTGCAGTGTGGATAATGGTCCCGTCACCGCCAACCGGAATCACAACGTCGCAATCGATCAGCAAATCTTCCAGATCATTATAAAACAGGATATCGGCGCCCGCAAAATAGGGCTTCATTGCGGCATGCATCATCACCCGCGCGCCGAGCTGCGTCAGCCGGTTTGCGATAATTGTCGTGCGCATTTTCGCATCGCGTTTGGTCAAATTGGGAAAAATAGCCGCCTTCAATTGCTGTCACTCCTATCGAGCGTCAAATGGGATTGCGCCACCGTATCTGCAATCGCCTGCTCCGAAACCGCAGAAGGCAGCGCATTCTTCTGAACGAACAGTAAATATTCAATATTGCCTTTCGGACCCTTTACCGGCGAAAATGAAAGTCCTTGCGGTGAAAGTCCGCAGGAAGGCGCAAAATCACAGACTTTGCGGATCACTTCTTCATGCACCTTACGGTCGCGCACGACGCCGTTCTTTCCGACATGCTCTCTGCCCGCCTCAAACTGTGGTTTGATCAGACAGACGCCTTCCCCACCATCCATGAGAAATGCGGATGCAACAGGCAGCACCAATTTTAAAGAAATAAAGGAAACATCCACGCTGAAAAACGCGAGTTTTTCCGGAACCTGCTCTTCTGTGAGGTAGCGGACGTTTGTGCGCTCAAGATTGACAACACGCGGATCCGTGCGCAGCTTCCAGGCCAGCTGACCGTAGCCGACATCAACCGCGTAGACGCGTTCGGCGCCATTTTGCAGCATGCAGTCTGTAAAGCCGCCAGTCGAAGCCCCGATATCCATACAAACCTTTTCGCAAAGGGAAATTGGAAAAATCTGCATCGCCTTTTCCAGTTTCAGTCCGCCGCGACTGACGTAAGGCAGCGTTTCTCCGCGCACCTCTATCACAGCGCCTTCCCGGATCATGGCACCGGGCTTATCTGATTTCTGATGGTCGACATAGACGCTGCCGGCCATAATCAGCGCCCGCGCCTTTTCTCTGCTCTCTGTTAGGCCGAGCTCAAATACGAGCGCGTCCAGTCTTTTTTTCTCAGCCAATTTTTTGTTTCTCCGTCCGATTTTGTATTTGCAGGATTTCCTGCTGAATCGCTGATTCCATGCCTGCCTCGTCAAGGCCCAACGCGTGGAGCGTTTCTGAAACAGAAGCATGTTTTACAAACGTATTGTCAATTGCATATAGGTGAAATTTCCCGGGAAATCCACAACTCAGCAGCTGATCCGCAAACGCTTCGCCGACACCGCCCTGGCGGATGCCCTCCTCAAAGAAGAAGATCTCTTCCGCGCTGGACGCCGTCTTGGCTGCCGCCGGATCCAGCGGCCGAATCCGATTGAGCTTCAAAACAGCAATCTCAATCCCGTTTTCCCGCAGCGCCTTTTGTGCAAGACACGCGGCGGAGAAAAGCCGGCCGTATGTGACAAGCATCCTTTTCGAAGTTTGCGAGCCATAGACCTGATAAGGCTCGCGTGAAAGTGTAAAATCAGCCGGACGGTACCCCTCTCCGCCACGCGGATATCGAACCGCCGATACACCTTTACACTGGTAAATCGAGTTTTGCAGCGCCAAACGCAGTTCATCAAAATACGCCGGCGAATAGACAGTCGCGCCGGGCACTGTATTGAGGAATGCCGCGTCGAAGACACCCTGATGGGTCTCGCCGTCATCTCCGACCACACCAGCGCGGTCAATTGCCAGCGTCAGGTCGACATGCTGCAGCGCGGCGTCATGCAGAATCTGGTCGTAACTGCGCTGCAAAAATGTGGAATAGACTGCAAAAACCGGATGCATATTTCCGGCGGCCAACGCGCCGGAAAACGTCAGCGCATGCTCCTCTGCAATTCCGGTATCAAAAAAGCGCTTTGGGTATTTCCGGGCAAACTCTGTCAGACCGGTTCCCGCCTTCATTGCGGCTGTAACCGCACAAATTCGATCGTCTCCGCCGGCGATCTCGCAAAGCGTAGCGTCAAATACGCTGGAGAAGGAAGGAGTTGCTTTCTGCATTTTTCCCGTATTGAGATCAAATCCGGAGAGTCCATGAAACAATCCTGGGTCATCTTCCGCGTAAGGGTAACCTTTCCCCTTGGATGTCAACACATGCAAAAGAACCGGTTTGTTGATTTTTTTGGCATTTTCAAGAACTTCGGTAAGTTCCCGGACATCGTGCCCGTCAAAAGGCCCATAATAGGTAAAGCCCAGATTTTCAAAAAAATTACTGCCGTAGATGATATGCTTGACCAGGTTTTTCATTCGGGTCATCCCGTGGTGCAGCGGCTTCCCGAGTTTTGGAATATGGTCGAGGATTGTTTCGACATTTCCCTTGGCACGCAAATATCCCGGTGTTGTCCGGATATGCGCCAGATAGCGCGAGATGGACCCCACGTTTCGGGAGATCGACATCTCGTTATCATTCAAAATGACAATAAAGTTCCGGTGCAGCCGCCCTGCATTGTTCAGCCCCTCATAGGCAAGCCCGCCTGTCAGCGCGCCGTCCCCGATCACGGCAACAACATGCCCTTCTTCCTTTCGAAGCGCCTTTGCCGTCGCAAATCCGAGCGCTGCCGAAATAGATGTGCTGGCATGTCCGACTGAAAATGCATCGCACACACTTTCTTCCCGGTTTGGAAACCCGGAAAGCCCGTCCTTTTTCCGAATCGTTCCAAACTGTTCCCGACGGCCGGTCAAGAGTTTATGCGTATATGCCTGGTGGCCGACGTCCCAGATAATCACATCCTGCGGCACATCAAACGTCCGGTGCAGCGCAACGGTGAGTTCCACTGCCCCCAAATTGGAGGCTAAGTGCCCGCCGTTTTCTGATACCGTCTGTAAGATCTGCCGGCGAATCTCCGCGCAAAGATCTGGAAGTTCCGATACGGGAATTTTTTTCAGATCTTCTGGCGCGTTGATGCTTTCTAAAAGCTGACCCAATCCAATTCCATCCCTTGTTTTGTTTTTCGTTCCAGAAAAACACGGATTTTAATCCGGAAGATGGCCTTGACCGCAGACCACCCATCCGCAGCCAAAGCCTTTTTCTATGCCAATTTATTCTCCGGTTTCTTCTTCGGTTTTTTCGTCGTCCGTCTGCTCTTCTTCTGCAGGTTTCGGTTCGGCGTCTTCTGACGCTTCCTGCGTTTCCGGAGCAGACGCTGAATCGTCTGCATGGTCAGCTTCCGCTGCTTCTTCATAACCGAGATCGCCAAAAATGGTTCCGAATTCCGGTTCGATATCCGGTTCATTGATTTCATCTTCCGGAATTTCGTCTGAAATCCGGTTCAGTTCCATAACCGCCGCATTGCCGCAGCCGAGCAAGGATGTCCGCTTCCGGAAAACAATCAAAAGCACGATACTCGCCAGTACTGTCACAGCGGCCACGAGCTGCGAAACCCGAATATTCGCAAACGCAATCAGGCTGTCCGTGCGCATGCCTTCAATAAAGAAACGGCCAACGCCATACCAGATCAGATAGAGCAGAAACGTCTGTCCGTCATAGCGGCGCAATTTGCGGGTAAAGAAGTGCAGCAGCAAAAAGCCCAGCAGGCACCAAACGGACTCATAGAAAAAGCAGGGGTGCGCCGCACCTCCAACAACTGCTTCTGTATTTTCACTGTACATTCTCCAGGGAACCGTTGTTTTGGTGCCGAAGGCTTCCTGATTGACAAAATTTCCCCAGCGTCCAATTCCCTGACCGATCAAAAATCCGAGAGACGCGACATCCAGCACTGCGAAAATTTTCAGCTTGCGGATTTTCGCCATCACCGCGCCGCCGAGCAATCCGCCGATAATTCCGCCGTAAATCGCAAGTCCGCCATTCCAGATATACAGAATGCTTTTCGGATCTTTTATGTACATGTCGCCGGGATAAAATGCGACATAGTAAAGACGTGCGCCGACAACACCGACGAGAATGCCGACGATAACCACATCGAGCAAACGATCCTGGTTGATATTCATTTTTTTACAGCTGGATAATGCATAAAGAAACGCGAGCAAAAATCCGACCGCAATGATGACCCCATACCATTTGATGGTAAAATCTCCGATATGAAAGGCGTCAGTATTTACGGTCGTATCGATTCCGAGCCCCGGAAATTGCACATGATACGTCATAACTGTTCCTCCTGATTTTTTTCACCTTCCGCAAACGGACGGATCACGGAAAGTGTTGCATACTTTTTCTGAATACTTTTTGCCAGGCGCGCTGTGACGTCTTCCAGCGTTACAGCGGCAATGGCGTCGAGATACCGGAACAGCTCTCTTCCGGCAAAGGTGAGGGAAACAATCGAATTTGCGAGGTTTTCCGCGCTGTTTAGCGACGCAATATTTCTGCCGTAAACCGCTTTTTTCGCGCGCGCAAACGACTCTTTCGGGATCCCGGATGCTCTCAACCGGTCTGCCTCCGCGAAAATCTCCCGTGCGACGGCGTCCGGATCGTTTGATTCTCCTGAAAAAATGACCGCTGCAAATCCAGAACCCTCGAAATATTCGGTCCCAAAAGACGATTCATTCACAAGCCCATGATCCAGCAGCCTGCGGAACAGCGGTGAAGCATCCGAAGCGAAAAGCTCCAATAAAATCTGGGTTGCTGCAATTACCTTTTCAGAAGCGCGCGCCTTTCCGGCCTCTTCTTTAAATCCAAGTTCAAAGAGCGGAACCGCCACCGAAAGCGCCTGCTCCACGCGGTGTTTTTGCACCGTACGGGGTTCTTCCTCAAAAATCCGGGAAACAGAAACCGGCTCTGAAGGCTTGAGCATCTTGTCTGCCAGTGCAAAGACCTTTTCCGGGTCAATATTTCCGGCAACACAAAGCGTCATATTGTGCAGATTATAGAACGTATGATAACAGTCGTAAAGATACGCCGGCGTAATTTCGGCAATACTCTCAACCGTACCGGCAATGTCCGTGCGAACCGGATGTTTTTCGTACATGCCGCAAAGCATATTGAACATCACGCGCCACTGCGGATCGTCGTCATACATCCGGATTTCCTGTCCGATAATTCCCTGCTCTTTCTGTACGGTCTGTTCTGTAAAGTAAGGAGACTGTACAAAGTCAAGCAGGATTTCCAGCGATTCATAGACATGCTCCGTGCAGGAAAAGAGATAACACGTCATGTCAAAGGACGTATAGGCATTGGCAGAAGCGCCGGTTTTGGCATAACGCAGAAAAGCGTCGCCGTCTTCGCTTTCAAACAGCTTATGCTCGAGAAAATGCGCAATTCCGGCCGGTGTTTCTTCCGGTGTGTCTGCATCCGAACGCTGAAAGCGCGTATCGATGGATCCATAACGCGTTCCGAAAATCGCATAGGTGCTGTGGCTGTCCTTTTTGGGATAGACCTGAATCAGCAGCCCGGAAGGATGCTGGAGCCGATAATAGCGGTCGCCGGCACGTTTGCTTTCGATGATCTCTGCTGTCATTGTGCGGCACCTCCTGTCAGAATATAAACAGTATCCAGCGCTGTTCGCTTGGCTGCCGCGATGATTTCCTCACGTGTGACCGCAGAAATACGTGCTGCAGTTTCCTCGGGCGTGCGGATTTGATCCTGGAACGTACGCACGAGATACCAGCCTTCCAGCCCGCTGATATAGTCGCCGACTGTACGGTAAGAATTGCACAAACTCATCTTTGCGGCATCGATTTCTTCATCTGTAAAATCTCCGCTGCGAATGCTCGCAAGCTGGGCAAGAATTTCTTCTCGTGCCCGGCTGATATTTTGTGTCTCTACCCCACTGTCAACCATCATAATTCCCTTGTTGCCGTCTGCGCCAGCTGCACAGTAATAGCAGAGACTGAGTTTTTCCCGTACATTTAAAAAGAGCTTTGAGTGCGCAGTACCGCCTAAAATGGCAACCATCAGCCGGATGGAGGAAAAAGCATCCTCTTCGGCAGCAGAAGCGCCTAGACGGAAGCCCATCACCAGCTTGGACTGTGCAACCGCCATCTGCTCGGTCTCTTCTTTGACTTCCGACACGGTTTTTACCACCTGCATCGGGTGCACGTCCCGCGGGGTTCTCTTGCAATTGGCAACCGCTGTTTCAAAAACCGGTCGGATTTCTTCCGGATTGCAGTCGCCAATCGCCAGAATTTCGATCCGTGCGGTTTGAATCGCGGTTTCCCATGTTTTTTTGAGCTCCTCACGCGTAAGCGCCTCCACAGCTTCGCGGGAACCGTAACGCGGAATGCCATAAGGTTCCTGTGCGCACATGATCTGGGTGCAGCGCTGTTTGGCATACATCCGTTTGTCGCTGAATTCCGAGTCGATCATCTCCAGCGTCTGCCGTTTTTCAAGCTGAAATCCGTCCTCCGGAAATTGTCCGTCCGCATCAAAAAGCGGATCAAACCACACGCTGCACAAAAGCTTTGCGAGCTCTGCGGAAATGTGTTCGCCGTTCAGGGCATACCGGTCGGAAATCCCCGAAGCAGAAATAGACAGCACCTGCATGTCCCCGACCTTCTGAACGTCGGCATGCAGTGCCGCGCCGTACAGATCCGCGAGATGCTCCCCGAGCTTTGTATAATCCGGATACTCCCGGGAGGTTCTGCTCAGAAGGAACGGAAGCAGCGCATTGGCTGCAGCCGTTTCCCAGCACAGCGGCAAAAAGAGATGCATCGAAATCCGCATTGTTTTAAATTTGCAATCCGGAATACTGCGGAATGCCACACCATCCCCAATGGTGCGGTATGCAATGTTCGTCATAAAAAACGATTCACTTCCCTTGTTACGTTCTATTCAATCGATCATAAAAGAAAATCGAAAAAATGCAGTCACGCAAATGATTTCGCTAAAATACGTTCTTTCTGCCCCAAAGAATCTCGGTGCCGGTGCGCCGTCCGCTATGCGCAAGCATGACGTTTTGAGGTTATTATGCCCCGGCAAAATGTTCTCAAACAGCAAAGCAAATGCTTTGCATGTACGGCAACGCCGTCCACCATGCGCAGCATGGGTTTGAGGTTATTATAACACATTCCCCCGCAATAGAAAAGAATTTTTATTCTGCATTTTTTACAGAAACCGTGTGTTTATGCATCAAAGCCCTGAGATTTCTAAAATATTCTCGATTTGAAAAGGTGTTCGATCTCAAAATCACACTGATTTTACCTTGGCATACACAATTTATTTTCAGAATAAATATATAGATAGCCTGCCGCGGAATCCATCACCGGGCAGGCTATCTGTATTTTGATTTTAGGAGGAACCGATTATGCAGTCCCATTCAATTCGGATTCAGCTAAAAACACTGCTTCTCTGTCTCGTGATTCCATTGGCAGCCGGTGGGCTTTCCGCTTATTTTGTCCGAAACGATTTTCGTCTCTACGAAATATTGGAGCGTCCAGCGTTTGCGCCGCCTGCTGTGGTTTTTCCGATCGTCTGGACGATCCTGTATCTGCTGATGGGCGTTGCTTCGTATCTGATTTTCACTGCAGACTGTCCGGAACGCACACGCGCAAACGCAATTTACCTATACTGTTTGCAGCTCGGAATCAATGTCCTGTGGCCGCTTCTCTTTTTCAAGCTCGGCGCGCTTGAATTTGCGTTCATCTGGATCATTTTACTGGCAACTGCAGTCACATTGACCGTAATTTTCTTCTTCCGCTGCAGCAAACCTGCCGGCATTTTACTGCTGCCTTATTGGTTATGGACGCTGTTTGCCCTGGTTCTCAGTGCAGAAATTCTAAAACAAAATTAGCCAATCCGCTTAATCTGCATATCGCCGCTGACGGTTTCCATCCGAAATTCTGCTTCTCCATTTTTATAGAGGCAAGAATGTTTGCTGTTTTGCGTCGAGAACTCACAGAAAAAGTCACCGCTGACCGATTCAAATCCCGTCGTAAAACCGTCATTTTCCGGAATCAGCAGCGTGAGATTTCCGCTGACAGAATCCATTTCTACAGCCTCCGGACAGATTTTGCTGCTGATTTCCATATCGCCGGATACCGCTTCTGCAGAAATCTTTGAAAAATCACCGTCAAGGGAGATTTCCCCGCTAACCGCATCGACGGTAAGTTCCTGGGCGGTCAGATCATTTGCCGTTATATTGCCGCTGGTTGTCTCCAGTTCAGCTGTATCACAGACCGCGTGCGTCAGGGAAAGGTCGCCGGAAGTCGTGTTGATCCGCAGGTCTTGTGCCGCGAGATCGTTTGCGGTCATGCTGGCTGATATGGTTTCCAGTTTCAATTCCTGCAAAGCCGAAGCTTTTGTCATAGAGGCCGGAATTTCAAGCGTCAGAGTTTTCTGTTTATACGCTTCCCCGATTCCGAAAAATGAAAAAGGCTTTCTGTGCTGTATAAACAGTTTTCCGTCGCGGATAAGATACCGCATTTCCTCGTCTTCCGAAAGCTTGGAGTCCGCTGTTTCCGAAAACCGGATCCGGTCTCCGTCATAAGTCGAAATCAAAACTTCTCCAGCGCCCCAATGTACTTCGATTTTTTCGACAAGATCCGGCTGGACACTGCCGCCGCCGCGTGTGTAGCTTTCGCTGTCCGGATAATCGAGTTCACTCTGCAGACCGCCGGTATGAATGATAAACTTGCTTGGGATCCAGCCCGGCTTTAAAATTCCGACACATAAAATCCCGACCAGAAGCACCGCTAAAAATGCATAGATCACAATTCGAATGATTGCTGATGTTTTCATATCGCGATCACCTCTTTCCTCCAAGATCAAAGATTGCCTTGACCATACCTGTTACCGCGGTACCGATCAAAAAAATGATCCAGGTAATCTGCCACGCAGAGGTCAGAAAGCTGACAACCAAATATACAGCAACCGTAAGCGACCAGATTGCGCTGTTAATCGCATTCATGGATCGCCTTCGCGAAGCATTGGCTGCTTTCCATTCCCGAAATTCTTCTACAACCGTATCATCTGCACGGATATATTTCTCTTTGGTCATTCCGTTATAAATAATCAGGCCGGTTGCAACCGCAATCATGATAAACATCAGGACAATCCCGATGAGCGTATCCTCAAACAAGATGCACGGAATGACTGAGAGAATATAAAGCATTACTGCAATAGAAACCAGCAGTGCTGACCGCCGGCGGCTCTTTTCGATTTCTGAATTTGGTCTGCCGCTGCCCTCCGATTCCAAATCCGAAAGCAGTCCGCTAATATCGCCCACGCTGGCAACTGCCAGGTTAAAAGCCGTTTCTTCTGTCTTGCCTTCGGCAAGGAGGTCTTGGTACTTGTCATACAGATTTTGCAGCATTTCTTCTTTTAATTCTGCTGTTTTTCTGGTATTGGGTGCTTCTGAAAAAAGATCATCCATATAGGTTCGCAGTCGTTCGTACATGCTTACTCCTCCCCGCTGGTTAATTGGTCGATAATTCGTTTGGCATCATCCCAGTCTGCACGCAGACGCTTGTAGCACTCTCTTCCGTATTCGGTGATGGAATAATATCGCCTTCGTGCGCCGGTTGTCTCATTTCCCCAATAGGAAGAAATATATCCCAGCTCCTCCAAACGCCGAAAAGCGGTGTAAAGCGTCGCCTCTTTCAGTTCATACTGATTTTCCGTTTTCTGCCGGATCGCTTTATTGATTTGATACCCATAGCTGTCTCCGCGCATCAGGTGCGCTAAAATGATCGTATCCGTGTGTCCACGGATGAGATCCGATGCAATGGACATGGAACCATCCCCCTTCAAGTTATATAGTATCACAATATACCTCGTCTGTCAATGTATATTTCATATGAATGTATTTTGCTATTTTATTTCAAGTAAACGCAAACGCTTTTATATTTGCGTCATTTCTTTCTATGTTGTTATGTGTTTGATTTTTTGTTGATCAATTTTTCACTTGTACTCAATTACCCCTGCTTAAACCAAACGAAATGCTGCGAAAGTTTTTTCCAATTGCTTTTTGGCTTGTTGGAATAAAAAGCATTTTGTGATGTTGTTTTAGAACGCCTAGGATTGACGGGAAAATATTTTGAATCTCATGTTCGTTTTGCCGCGGAAAACAAAAGATCTCTTTTCCAAGTCCAAAGTTTACAGCAAGTGAAATGCGTCTTATTTTTCCGCTTACATCATTCAGATTTCTTTCAAACCTCTCATCTGATAGAGAAAAAAGATTCTTATCATAAATTGAAGTTGAAGCATCATTCTCTTCGATTGCCCATCCTGATGAAAATTCGAATTCAAAACCGCCTTCCCGTTTTATTGTTTCCCTCTATCGGCATTACACTATTTTTTATAAAGCGCAGCCTCATGAACCGCCAAAAAGCGGATAGCGCTTTCGATTATCCGTAACGTTTGGGAAAACGTCATTTTATCGACCCGATATTGGGTACATTTTATTTTTTCAAAATTCCGATTTGTTTATCTTTTTTTAATTCGTCTGTACGGTTTCATTTTCCGACATAACGGTATAAAACGGACGTGGTATGGAAGTTCTTTCTTCGTTTTTTTCGAGACTTTGGCGATTTTATTTAAATATTCTCTTGAACACATTGCTATTTTGTTTTGAATTTATTATCTTTGAAAATTTCTGTCAATCTTTTTTCGCAAAACAAGAATCCTTTCTTGTGTAAATTCCCCCATAAAGGTCCCCAGCCAGCACCGAAATGGTGCTGGCTGGGGACCTCTTCTTTGGATTTCATTTCTCATCATCAAATTTACTGCAGGCCGCAATATCCACCGGTTCCGGCACCAAACGTTCGGATGCTGCAAAGGCTTTCATCGTTTCATTATGAAGAGATTTTCCGTCACCGGTTGCAAAAACGCACGCTTCAGGCCTCTTTTCTTGCCTCCTGCAGACGCTTTACCAGCGCTTCCAACTCACCGGGCTGCAACTGCAAGAAGCTCCGCAGCGACCGCAGCGGAAGGTTTACAATCATCTGATAGGTCATTTCCTCCGATATCGCTTCTTTCGATGCCTCCGAATCCGATTGTCCGAAGGCTTCCGCAATCTTTTTCTGATATTCCGCAATGATCGGCGCGAGGGCCGGATCCTTCAGCAGGTCTCCGATCGGCGTGTTGCTGTCAATCCGCAGCGACGGCGCCCGGCTTGCCGTGATTTCCACACATTCGCGCAGTAGAATCTTTGCCGATGAGCTTCCTACCAGAATCTCATATTCTCCGCTCGACGCATACCAGTCTTTCCGCTCCGGATCATACCACGCAAACGCACGCTTCGTGAGCGTCATTTCAATGGTCTTCTCCTCGCCCGGCTCCAACGCTACCTTCACGAAGTTCCGCAGCTCTTTTTCCGGCCGGACTGCTGTTTTCGTATGATCCGCCACGTACAGCTGGACAATCTCTTTGCCCGCCATCTTCCCCGTGTTTTTCACCTGCAGTGTCACGGTCAGCGTGTCCGTATCCTGTATGGTTTTTCGGCTCAGTTTGAGATCCCGATATGTAAACGTCGTGTAAGAAAGGCCGTGCCCAAATGGGTATCGGACGGCCATCTTTTTCGCATCATAATACCGATAGCCCACAAACAATCCTTCTGCGTATGTGACTGTTTTTCCATCACCCGGGAAATTGAGGTAGGATGGGTTGTCTTCCAAACGCATCGGAAACGTTTCCGCCAGCTTGCCGCTCGGATTTGCTTTTCCGTACAGCAGGGCGACCGCTGCTTCTCCGACTGCCTGGCCTCCCAGATACATTTCCAAAATCGCCTTGACGTCGTTTTCCCACGGAATCTCGATCGGTGAGCCGTTGTGCAGCACGACGACCGTATTCGGCTGGACTTCCGCTACGCGCCGGATCAGTTCATTCTGGTTTTCCGGCATCCGCATATGGCTCCGGTCATAGCCTTCCGATTCAAATGCATCCGGCAGACCGGCGAAAATTACCGCTACTTCCGATTCTTTTGCCGCCTGCACCGCTTCTGCCAACAGCGCCTCGTTCGGCTGATCTTCGAGCGTATATCCCTGTGCATACCGTACACCGGGTTTTGCTTCCAACGCGCTTCCCGTCCGGTACGAATTGATATGTGAGCTTCCGCCGCCCTGATACCGCGGCTCTTTGGCAAACAGACCGATGAAAACTGCCTTTGCGTCTTCTTTCAGCGGCAGGATCCCGTCTTCATTGCGCAGCAGTACAGCGGATTCTGTCTCGATTTCCCGCGCCAGTTCATGATGCCGCTCAAATGCAAACTCTGCTTTTTGCCGGTTTTCGGCATATGCCGCAATCTTTTTTAGGATTCGCTCCACCGCCTGATCCAGCACCGATTCTTCCAGGCTTCCATTTCGGACTGCCTCTACAATCTCTGCATCCGTCAGGCCTCCGCTGGCCGGCATCTCCAGATCAAGCCCTGCTTTCAGGCCTGTGACGCGATCTGCTACCGCGCCCCAGTCCGACATCACATACCCGTCAAAGCCCCATTCCTCCCGCAGAATTTCCGTCAGCAGGCGGTGACTCTCCGACGCATATTCGCCGTTGATTCGGTTGTAGGAGCACATCACCGTCCACGGCTTTGCTTCTTTGATTGCGCTCTCAAACGCTGCCAGATAGATTTCCCGCAGGGTTCGTTCGTCCATTTCGGAGGAACACGACATTCTCCGGTATTCCTGGTTATTCGCTGCAAAATGCTTAATAGAGGTTCCCACATGCTTCGACTGCACGCCGCAAATATGGCTTTTCGCCATTTCCGACGCCAGATACGGATCCTCTGAAAAATACTCAAAGTTTCGGCCGCACAGCGGTGAACGCTTGATATTCACCGCCGGTCCGAGAATCACCGACACATTTTCCGCCTGGCATTCTTCTCCGATTGCCTCGCCCAGCCGATGCAGCAATTCCCGGTCAAACGAACACGCCGTTGCGCATGCCGTCGGGAAGCACACCGCGCGGATGCTGTCATTCATCCCCAGGTGATCCCCTTTTTCCATTTGTTTGCGCAGCCCGTGCGGGCCGTCGCTCACCATCACCTCCGGCACACCTAACCGTTCCACGGATTTCAGTCTCCATGAGTCTTTTCCCGAACACATTCCTGCTTTTTCTTCCAACGTCATCTCGTTGATTATTCTTTTTACGTCCATTTTTTGCTCCTTTCTCTATTATGTATGTAGGCCGTTTTTCTTATCTAAATTTGCCGATCGAAAAATATTTTTATGTTTTTCTTACGGATATGACACACGTGTTATTTGTAATTATAACACAAATCCCCCTCTATTTACAAGAGGAGGATTTGTATTGAATGACATTTTCATTATGGATCTGGGCCGCCGTTTCCGGCAAGGCCCGTTTGCCCCTAAGCGATTTCTGGACGAGGGCAAGATTATGGGTTATCCGGGAAGCAGATCGGCCGGATCGATCCATTCCCCGTTTTTCTGAAATCCGATATGCAAATGCGCTGGTTCAATGGATTCACAGGGCATTGTGCCAATAGAGCCGATATCCTGTCCAATTACAACATTCTGCCCCTCTTTGACAAGCGCCGTATCCCCCAGACCGCAATAATAGACATCCAGATCATCATACGAAATCACCGCAACATTTCCGTACATTTCATCGGAATACCATTCCTTCACAACACCGTTTCCGATAGAATGCACCGTGTCGCCCGCTGTTGCAGCCAAATCCATTCCGGTATGAACCCGCCAATCCTTCATGGTTTCCGAATAGACCAGTTCTTCGCCGCTAAATGCTTTTAAAACCGTATTTCCGGCCGGAGAAATAAACTGCTGTTCCTCTGCACCTGAAAACATGAGGCCGGCCTCTCCGGTATCCGGTTCGGATACTGCCTCCTGTTGCGGCTCTGAAGATTCCGGCGCTTCCGAAGGATCAGAGCTTTCCGGCTCAATTGTAAGATCGGCATCATGATTGGGAGTCGGGGTCGGGGTTGACTCCGGTGTCTTTGGAATTCCACTCAGTGTATTTTCCGTTTCTATAGCTGAGGAAGATTCTGCGCTTGCTTCCGGCATTTTGGTGTATTGCGCAACGTTATCATACGTCATCCAGGCTGCTGCGCCGACTGCAATCAGGCAAATACCGAGTGCAATATAAAAGCCTTTTCCGCCGGACTTCTTTTTGTTTTTTTTATAATGTAAATCGCTCATTCTATGGCACCTCCGCTGTTATTCTGGTGTTATTCTGGCCACAAATTGCGTAGAATATGCCATGGAACAAGAAAAAGAACCGGACAACTTGTCCGGTTCTTTTTCTTTAACTCGAGGGGTATATTGAGGAGGGTAGAACATGTATTCTCGTATGGTGCGGCTCCATCGTCTGAATACAAGTTTATTATATACAAATTGCACGGGCAGTTTGTAAATTACCTGTGAATTTTCCATGAATTTATAATTGATTTTCTGTAAAAAAAGAAGATGCTCTTTGCCAAATTTTTTTCAAACAAATGTTTGCATCTTTGTGTAAAGTATGCTATACTAAACGCAGAAAGGAGGTTGCGTTATGAAGCAGTTAACGGAAAGTCAAAAAAGGATTTATCTTTTTCTGAAAGAACGGGCACAGTACGGAATTCCGCCAAGCGTTCGGGAAATCTGCGCTGCAACCGGGTTAAAGTCCACCTCCACGGTTCATGCGCATCTGTGTGCGCTGGAAGAAGCCGGATACATCGAACGCGAAGCCGGACTCAACCGTTCGATTTCCTTAAAAGGTGCGCCGCCCATTGCGCAGGTTCCGATCATCGGAAAAATCACCGCAGGAATGCCGATTCTTGCAGTAGAGGAAGTGCTGGGGAGCATTCCATACGCCGCAGAAGGGCAAAATCCGGACAACCTGTTTGCGCTCCTTGTCGAAGGGGAAAGCATGCGGGATGCCGGAATTTTAAACGGTGATTATGTCATTGCCAAAAAATCCGAAACCGCCAACAACGGCGATATTGTGGTTGCGCTCATCGATGATGAAGCAACTGTAAAGCGGTATTTTTTAGAAAAAGGCGGGACAATCCGCTTACAGCCGGAAAACCCCGCCTACGATCCGATCATTTCGGACAGGACAACCGTTTTAGGAAAAGTTACCGCAGTCATTCGGTATTATCACTTTTAATCAGCACGGCGCGCACAGGGGAACCTTCCGCGCCGTGTATTTTTATGGGAAATGCAGCGAGCAGATATCGGCCGTCCGGCACGCCGTCCAGGCAAAGCCCTTCTAAGATCACGGTTTCGCGCTCTAAAAATTCCCGATGGGTTTCCTCTTCAGCGTCCGGAGATGCAATCGAACACGCATCTGTTCCAACCAGAAGGACACCGGCATCGCATAGCGCAAAGGCAGCGCTCGGCGTCAAAAACGCCTTGCCTTCTCCACGAAACAACACTCGCTTTTCACAATAGGGCAAAATCTGATCCATATGTGCTCCGGTCAAAACACCGCTGGCAGTCAAAAGCGTACACGGCCCGAAGCAATGGTCCAAAGAAAGTTCCGAGATATCTTTTCCGCCCAGGATATAGTGGCTGGGCGCATCTGCATGCGTACCGCTGTGACAGCAGGCATAAAATGCAGAAAGCGTGTAGTCTTCCCCCGCCTCCATACTGCGGATTCGTTCGAGATACGGCTTTGGGTCTCCCGGATACGGCTCTGCGGACAACAAATCTCTTGAGATATCGTAAAATTCCACTCTGCCCCACTCCTGTTTCTGTTCTGCGGTTATGCGTTCTTCCAATTTTTCAGGAACGTACAAATCAGCCGGCTGGAACGCGCAGATGCTTCCCGCGCAAACTGCGGGAAATCCAGATCCGCGTGATGATCGGCCTGGTCTGAAATTGCACGAAATACTGCAAACGGCACCTGATTCATCGCGCAAACGTGCCCGATGCTGCCGCCCTCCATTTCACAGGCCTGTGCATGGAAGGCCTGCGCGATGGCATGCAGGGCGTCTCCGCCTGCAATAAACTGGTCGCCTGTTGCGATGACACCAACATGGACGCGCGCGGGATAAACCGTTTCGGCAGCCTCCTGCAGCGCACGGTTGAGCAATGAATCCGGCTTTAAATAGACGGTATCCAGCCCGGAAATAAAGCCCCGTTCTTCTCCGAGGGCCGTGGTATCCAAATCGTGCTGCACGACTGCATCAGCAATCACAGCGTCACCGATTTTAACTTCTGCGCCAACGCCGCCCGCAACGCCTAAATTGATGACCGCTTCCGGTGCATATTTTAAAATCATGGCTTCTGCACAGATCGCCGCATTCACCTTGCCGGCGCCGCATTTTGCAACCACACAGGGCATCCCCTCAATGGTTCCGATATAAAATAAGATTCCGCTCACGGATTCGGTCTGCGTTTGTTCCATACAGGCGACAAGGCCGCTGATTTCCATCTCCATTGCGCCGATGAGTCCGATCATTCTGCCACAGCCTTTCTAAATTGTTTTTTCTAAAACGATTGTTTTTTCTAAAACGAGGCGAAATATCGACCTGCATTCTCCAGTTTATCCTCAGTATACGGCTTTTCGGACAAAAAATCAATTTTCATGCCGAATTTTCTCTGAAACCCCTGCATTTTCTTGCAAAATCCCGCATTTCCTGTTATTCTGAGATAGAAGAATTTTTACCGGAGGGTGTTCCACCATGCATCACATTTTCGTTATCAATCCCGCAGCCGGAAGCCGAAATGCGGAAGCCTCACTGCGGCCTGCAATTGAAAAAATTGCCGCGGAACTCGGGCTCCAGGCGACGTGTTATGTCACAGCCTCTGCGTCTGATGCTGCACAATTTGTTCGGAACACCTGTCAAAAAGGCGAAGCTGTCCGGTTTTACGCATGCGGCGGAGACGGGACGCTCAACGAGGTCGTCAACGGTGCGGCCGGATTCGCAAACGCGGAAGTCGCCTGTATTCCGACTGGAACCGGGAACGATTTTATCCGGAGCTTTACAAATCCGGAATGCTTTTCTGATTTACAGGCACAAATTGCCGGCAGTGTGATTCCCATGGACCTGATTCACTGCAACGACCGGTATGCTATCAACATGATCAATATTGGCTTTGACTGTTCTGTTGTTGCAGAAGCCGCCCGTCTAAAGAAAAAGCCTTTTCTGACCGGCTTTATGGCTTACATTGTCGGTGTTGTCGTGGTGCTGATGCAAAAATTCGGCCTTCACCTGACAATCGACTACCAAAATGGAAAAATCTGCAGCGGCGAGCAGCTTCTGATCGCGATTGCAAACGGCAGCTTTTGCGGAGGCGGCTTTAAAAGCGCACCGAACGCCATCTTAAATGACGGCTTATTGGAAGTCTGTCTAGCGCATAAATTAAGCCGTATGAAATTCCTTCGTCTCGTTGGAAATTACCGGAGCGGCACCTATGCAGATACGCCGCTTGGCAAACAATATGTAGAATGCGACCGATGCCCGGCGCTGACAATTTCCCCAAAAGAAGGCGAGATGCTGGATATCTGCGCAGACGGTGAAATCTTTCGTGCAGCACAGGCCAAAATTTCCACGGTGCCCGGTGCAATCCGGTTTTCTGTACCAAAGGGCAGCAAACCATTGTTAGAAGTATCCACATTGGAGCCTTCTCTTGTCAATGCTTAAATTCGATTTGCTGGATTTTCGGACGGGATATTCCCGTCCGTTTACTTTTATCGATCGTTGTGCTATAATACGTTCGACTTCCGTTTTACCCGGAATTTTATCCGGAGCACACGCCGCTTTCCAGATGCAGTTTGCTGAAAAAAGCGGCGGTTCTCCAAATTTAAATCGTAGCGGCCTTATTTTCGACTGTAATCTGCGCCGTAAAAAAAGCGAGGTCCTTTTTCATGAAATCTGAACAAATTCGAAATCTGGCACTCTCCGGCGTTCTGGCTGCGCTATGTACGGTGGCCACGATTGTCATCCAGATTCCCTCCCCACTCGGCGGCTATATTCATCTGGGCGACGCCGTTGTTTTGCTCTGTGGATTTTTGCTGGGGCCGGTATGGGGCGCTGCCGCTGCCGGAATCGGGTCCATGGCGGCCGATTTAATCACCGGATACATGCTCTACGCACCCGGCACGCTGGTAATCAAAGCACTCGTTGCACTTTGTGCCGCGCTGGTGGGACGCACGCTGCTTCAAAAGCATCCTACTTCAAAACTGCCATTCCTTATTGCGGCGCTTCTCGGAGAAGCCGTTATGGTGGTGGGCTATTTCCTTTATTCCGCACTCTTGATGGGAAAAGGCTTTGCCGCCGTTGAGGGTGTCACCAGCAATTTGGTGCAGGCTGTTGCCGGAATTGTCATTTCAGAAGTTGTTCTCATTGCACTTAGCAGAACGAGTTTCTTCAAAACACGGTTTACGGCACAAAGCAACTAAAGAAAGAAGGCTTTCACATGTTGGAACAAATCACAATGGAAGCGGCTGACGCCGTTCGGGAAATTCTCGAAGCTGCACCGTTAAAGGCCGGTTCGCTCTTTGTTGTCGGCTGTTCTTCTTCGGAGATGGTCGGCGGCCGGATTGGAAAAAACTCCAGCTGTGAAACAGCAAAGGCTGCATTTGACGGAATCTATCCGGTGCTTTGCGAGCATGGAATTTATCTTGCCGCACAATGCTGTGAGCACTTAAACCGCGCATTGATTCTGGAAAAAGAAGCCGCGGAAGCGTTTGGTTACGAACCGGTGATGGTGGTTCCGCAGCCAAAAGCCGGCGGTTCCTTTGCAACCGTTACCTACCGGAGTCTGCGCCAGCCAGTCGCTGTTGAGCATATTCGTGCACAGGCAGGTATGGATATCGGCGGCACCATGATCGGAATGCATTTGAAAGACGTTGCCGTTCCGCTGCGGATTTCAAAAAAGCAAATCGGTCAGGCCATTCTCCTCTGCGCATACACACGCCCCAAATACATTGGCGGTCCGCGCGCGCAATACGAATAAAGCTATGCGCTGCACATTTTCAGCGTAACATCTGCAATCATTTAAACGCCGCACAAACGCCGGAAAGGCTCAATATTCCATTGCCGACCGGATTCCTTTCCGCAAACCCAAAAAGTCAAGACCACCCCTCTAAGGGGTGGCTTGACAAAGCCCTATAAGGGCTTAATACAGCCAGCGCCTTTTAGGCGCTGGCTTTCACTTCGTTCAAGCCATTGTGGACTGATTACTTGGCCAGCCCCTTAAAAGGGTCTTCCAATTCCTTTGTTGTGATTTTATCCATCATCTGATCGTGCGTCTCTTGCTCACGTATATCCTTCCGTATCGTTGCTTCATTT
>NZ_JACRSN010000022.1 GCF_014384705.1 Yeguia hominis
TTCGCCGGAACACTTCTTCGCTGAGCGCCTCTGCTTTCGTATCTCCTCTCGACATGACTGCACCTCCTGTTGTAGTTTCTATTCTACAACAGGAGGTGCTTTTTTTCACTGTCCGTTTTCTTGGGTACAGTCCAGCTGGCCGGGAAAACTTTATATTTTTTCGCTGTCCTCTTGACGGAGTGCGGTTCAGACTGCTCGGAAATTTTAACTCTTCTTTTGGAAACGCTACATTGGATGAAGTTAAAATACACCATAACTTGCTGCAAATACATCAAGGTCGCCTTCTGTACAAAAAATAGAAATAGCATCCCCTGGATGATCGAATGCTCTTGAACTTAGAACAATATCGTCGATGTATGGAGGGTCCTTGGCTTACACCAAAAGATGACGCATTTGATAGTCGCGCTTATTCTGCCGCAAGAACATTTTGTTTAAACGGGCAGAGAGTCCTTTTCGGTTGGGTTCCAACCAAAGAAAATTGCGATGATACAAAAAATTTTGAATGGGGAGGCACTTTCCTGCCCCATGAAATTTGTCAACGCGACGATGGTTCTTTAGGTGTAAAAATACCGGATACTATTTGGAACTCATTTAGTTCACCTGTTTTTCTTGAGGATCTATTTATTGACAGTTCAGTGAAAAGAAAAGAAGTTATACTATACCAGGAATGTGGTACCACCTATCGATTAGAAGCAAATGTTAAAATTTCTGCTGGAGTTCGTTCGTTCGGCATCCGGTTTTATGAGGACGAAAATACTGGCGAGTCTTGTCAGTATTTTATTTCAGTCCCGGAAAATAAAGTGGTGTTTGAGAGGAATCCTAATTTGCCATGGTTTGCTTGTATGAATATTGGCTTGGAACGGCCGGTGGAACTAACTCCAGAGAAAGAATATAGAATTAGACTGATCGTTGATGATACCATTTCTGTGTTGTATATTGATGACATCGCACTGAGTGTTCGAGTTTATGGCAAGCCTGGCAATTCTTTGGGGTTATTTGTCACAGAAGGAAAAATAAAGATCACAAATATTTCAATTGCCAATATTCAGCCATAAGGACAGTGCTGGGTACTGTCAAGATTTATGCGCAAAAAGGTTTGCAGACTCCGGCTGAATGAAGTCAGCCAGCAATAGGGACGTCGTTCAAATCCGCCTCCAGATGCTTCATATTCATGTGCTTCTTGTTGCCCCACTGCGTTCCAGCCACATGACGCAGCCTTGCACAGACCAGCATCAGCGCAGAGTTCCCATCGGGGAACATTCCCGCCACACGCGTCCTGCGGCGGATCTCACGGTTCAGCCGTTCGATCACATTGTTGGTGCGGATACGCGTCCAGTGCTCGCTGGGAAAATCACAGCAGGTCAGCGTCTCCTCGATGCCGTCCTCAACCTTCTTGGCGGCTTCCTTCAGCTTCATTGTTTTTAACTCGGCAACGACAGCTCTTGCCTTCTCGCAGGAGGCTTTCTTGCTCTCCTGCGCGTGGATCGCCTTAAGCATTTTCGCTGCAATTTTGACCTTTGATTTTGGCACAGCAGAGAAAACATTGCGGTAGAAATGCACGATGCAGCGCTGGTATTTGGCATCTGGGAATACTTCGCCCACGGCCTCCAGCATCCCCATGCACTTGTCGCCGGCGAGGAGCTTTACGCCGTCCAAACCGCGGCCACGGAGCCACTGGAAGAAGCTGACCCAGCTGGCCTTGTCCTCTTTCATCCCCTCGGCAGCGCCCGGAACCTCACGAAACCCGTCCTCATTCACGGCAATTGCCGTCAGAATGGCGACATTTTCGTATTCTCCACCCCAGTTGCGGCGCAGGTAGATGCCGGCTACGTAGACATACGGATACCGTCCGCCCTGCAAAGGCCGGTTCCGCCAGTCATGTAGGCTTTCTTGTTCAGCTCGCTGACGGTGGCAGGCGAGACCTTGCTGCCCCACAGGGCTTCGGTGATGTCTTCCACACGGCGCACGGAAACGCCAGCTAAGTACATCTCAATGAGGGCCTCCTCCACGCTGCTCTCCCGGCGGCGATACCGCTCGATGACGGCCGTCTCGAAGGACACGCCCTTGCGCCGCGGCATATGGAGCGTGACATCGCCGGAGGTCGTGGTGAGGTTCCGGTCATAGTGGCCGCTGCGGAGTCCCTGACGGGCCTCGCTGCGCTCGCAGCGCGCCGCCTGCGTCAGGGACTCCGCCTCCTTTTCCAGCAGCTCGTTCAGGGTTTCTTCCACGCTGCTTCGGACCAATTCCTTGATCTGCCCCCTAACTAGTTCCTCATTTAGCTGTACAATTTTCTTGGACATCGTTTGCTGTCTCCTTTCGAATGTTTGTGTTGTGACTTCATTCTACCAGAGCCTGCAAGCGATGTCTTCTTTTTTGCTCGTTTCAATTTGCGCAAGTTATTGTACATTATCCTTTTCCGGTGCAAGATCTTTTTTGATTGCACAAGCTGATTGCGGATGGCAGGATTTGAAGCTGCGGCCCTCAAATTATGAGCTGCAGAATGCGTTTTCTATCGTGCGGTATCGTTTGAAAAAGTTAGGTAATCAGCCGCTCTTAATTCCACTGTTTAATGGCGTTTGGCCTTTTGTCGTGCAAAATCGTATCGTTGCCTGCTAAATCCGCTTGAAAAAGACAATAAAATTCCGCTTGACTTCATTAAAATTTCGAATTGATAGTACTGCATTTCTCACAGTACAAAATCTCCCCAAAATTCCATCTGCCCAATCGCCTTTCCACTGTACGCCGCCAGCTAATCCTTTCCGTTTGTGCCTCATAGGTGTGGGGCGCGGGATCCTTCGGCATGACGGCGTTTGAGGCAGCGTTCATCGTGCAGCCGCCTTCCTTCCGGGTTGCGAGATTCCCACCTTCACCGTATGTGTAGATAGTTTTGATCTTCTTACACCGTGGTATGGGTAGGGCGGCATACATGTCTCCCTGTCCGCCGTTTTGTTGTCTTGCATATGACTTCCTAACGGATTACAGTGTGATGATTACAGTATCTCCGGCCGCACGGATGCAAACGCCATTCTTGCAAGCCTCTGCTGTACCGTGTGCAATCTTCTGTACACCGTCTACGCCGCGCAGCTGCACCGCCCAGGGCTTTCCGGCATCGCGTCCGGAAACAGAGACCGACATCTGATTTCCGCTACGTACGATTTCCATTTTGACCGCTTCTGCACACGCGGTATCATATACCGTACAACCGCCCTTTTGGCCGTCTGCAAGCGAAAACACCTCATAGGTTATGCCATTCGCATAATCGTAATCCGGTTTCGCATTCACGGAACCACGCGCAATCACCGCACCTGCACGAACCAGCAGTGGCAGATTGAAGTAATCATACTTGCGTGTATACCACTTTCCCCCCTCAAACTGCTCGCCATTGATGTAATTGGTCCACACACCTTCCGGCACATAGAATTCTACCACGCCGTCCTCTCGGAAAATGGGTGCAACCAGCAAACTGTCGCCGAGCATATACTGTCGGTCGAGCATCAGGCAGGTCTGATCCTCGGGAAATTCAAGCATCATAGCACGCATCAGTGGTTCACCGGCAAGGTTGACATTCACAGCACCTGCGAAAAGATACGGCATCAGGCTGCATTTAAGCTTTGTAAAGAAAGAGAGCACTTCACAGGCCTCCTCGTCAAAGCACCACGGCACACGATAAGAGGACATGCCATGCAAGCGACTGTGGGTCGAGAGCATACCGAACGCAGTCCAGCGCTTATAAAGATCCGGTGTGGCGGTACCGACAAATCCGCTGATATCATGCGCCCAGTATCCGAAGCCGGACTGGCAGAAGGAGAGGCCGCCGCGCAGGCTTTCCGCCATGGAAATATAGGTAGCCTCGTTGTCCCCGCCCCAATTGACCGGAAATTGCTGCGTACCGGTTGTGGAAGACCGCGAAAATACGATTGCCTCCCCCTTGCCGCGCTTTTCTTCCAGCATGCCGAAGATGGTCTTGTTATAGAGATACGGATAATAGTTGTGCATTTTTCGGGGGTCAGAACCGTCGAAATAGATAACGTCCGTCGGAATTCTCTCCCCGAAGTCTGTCTTGATACAGTCAACGCCCATATCGATGATCTCGCCGAGGCGGTCTGCATACCATTTGCAGGCCGCCGGGTTGGTAAAATCTACGACCGCCATTCCGGCCATCCAATTGTCACTCTGCCAGACGCTGCCATCCTGCCGCTTAATAAAGTATCCATTCTCCGCGCCCTCTGGAAAGAGACGGGACTGCTGTGCAACATAGGGGTTAATCCAGCAGCAAACTTTTACGCCTTTCTCGTGGATTTTTCGGAGCATCTCCGGCGCATCGCCGAAACGATCCGCCCAGATAAAATCGCAACAGTTAAAGTCGTCCATCCAACGCGCATCAAAATGGAACACGCTCAGCGGGATATCACGGTCAGCCATTCCATTGACGAAATCCATCGTGATCTCTGCACTGGAATCCGGTTCCCAACTAGTCGAGAGCCACAAGCCGAAACTCCACGCGGGCGGAACCGGTGTTCTTCCGGTCAGTGCAGTGTAGTAAGAAAGCACCTTTTTTGGGGAGCCGCCACCAATCACGATGTATTCGAGCTCTTCGCCCTCTACACTGAATTCCACATTTCGAACGCTAGCACTTCCGACTTCAAACTCCACTCTGTCCGGTGTATTGACAAATACGCCGTAACCCTTGTTTGAGAGATAAAATGGAACATTTTTGTATGCCTGATCGGAAGCGGAGCCGCCGTCACGGTTCCAGATATCGATAGACTGCCCATTTTTCACAATTGGAGTAAAATGTTCACCGAAGCCATAAATATACTCCCCGACATCCAGAGACAGTGCCTCCCGCACATATGTTTCTTTTCTGTAGGGGTATGGCGGATTTGCATTGTAGTCACAGCGCTGATCTGCTTCATAATCAACATCCGTCACATAAGCCGTGCCACGATTGCCGGCCCAAGTGAGAGGCTTTCCGTCGTAGTAGAAGTGATACCCGAAATTGCCCTTTTTGCAGAGGACAGCCTGCAGCTTCCCGCTTGTCATCGTGATGGTATCTTCACTGTCCACAATGTCCACCGCAGGTTTATCCAGATCCAAACCAAAATACGGTCCGCGCTTGATGCGTCCGGCATAATGAAGCACCTTCACGGAAATCATATCTGTACGCGGTGCAGAAAACCGAAATGTCAAACAGGAACCCTCCGTAGTGTCGTGCATTCCGCGAATTTCCCGGCAGGGAACCAAGACCTCAATCTCATCACCCTCAATACGGTAACGCCACATGTCATGTGCGCGGTGCAGACTCGTGCCGCTTTTTTTCAGCCAAAGTCCATCTGTGAATTTCATAACCATCCTCCTAAAAATAAAACATTTTAACTTGTCATAACGAAATCACACACAAAAAATTCTGCGTTATTTGTGATTCTCAGCAGACAATTTTGCGCTTTCCGAAAAGCCATGAAAATACGACGTATATTTTAGAAAAAAGCTGCAAAAGCTCCAGAAACACATTTTAATTTTATTCTTTCACCGCACCTGCGGCAAGACCGCTGATAATGTAATTCTGCAGCACTAGGAACAAAATAATAATTGGGACAACAGACGCTGTTGCAAGCGCCATAACGCCAGCCCACTTAATTCCTCCCTTAGGCATGAGGTTGTATATAATAGAGGTCAGCGGTCGAAGCTCCACTTTCGTATTGAAGGTCATGTTATACATAAGATCATTCCAACCGAAGATAAACGCCAGTGCCGCTGCCGTAACGATACCAGATTTCGCAATTGGAAGCATCACACGGATGAAGGCTGTAAACGCATTGCAGCCGTCGATCCGCGCCGCATCGTCAATTCCTTTCGGGAGATTGAGGAAAAACGGACGCGTGATAACTACAACAAAAGGAATGCTGATTGTCGCAATCGCAAGAATCGGAGCCCAATATGTATTGAGAAGTCTAATCTTGCTGAAATTGAGATACAGTGGTGTCAACATCAAAGACGACGGCAGCATCTGCGTCACGAGGAAGAGTATCAAAACAAGCCTGCTGGTTCGCATTTTAAAGCGCGCAAGGCCATATGCGGAGCATACACCAAAAATCATACCAACAACCAAAGAAGCGGACGCAACGATAAAGGTATTCATATAAGCACGTATGATGTTGTTTTCTACCAGATACTGGGAGTAAGCAACACCTGTCCAAACCTTCGGCAGAAGTGTGATCGGCTTCGCAAAAACCTCTGGCTCCGGCTTAAAGGAATTCAGCATGATCCAGAGGATCGGGAACAGCATGATAACCGCAAGCATAACGGAGACAATATTCATAATAATCGGAACAGCACGTTTTTTCACGACTCAAATCTCCTCCTCTTCCTTTTTTATCAGGCCCAGATAGAGCAATGCAACCAGCAGGAGACAGATGAAGAGAATGTTGGCAACCGCCGCGCCCTCACTAAAACGATACTCTGCGAATGCCAGGCGGTATGAATATGTCGAAAGCAGGTGCGTCGAATTGACAGGTCCGCCAAAAGTCATTACCTGTACCAGATCAAACACCTTGAACGTGTAGATGACCCCTAGAATTAAAACGGATATGATCGCCGGTTTGAGCATCGGGAGCGTAATCTTGAAGAACTTCATAATCCCGTTTGCACCGTCGATAGACGCGCTCTCATAGATGTCCTGCGAAATGCCGTTGAGACCGGCAACCAGAAGGATCATGTTAAAGGGAATTCCAACCCAGCAGTTTGTAAAAATCACGGAGAACATTGCCCACGACTCGCTGGTCAGCCAACTCACCGGGGCAACATCAATGACGGAAAGGAGGACGTTGAACAGCCCGCCGTCAGTCTGAAACATAAATTTAAAGATGAACGCCGTAACAGTCATCGGGACAACCCAAACCACCAGCAGGAGCCCGCGCACAGCTTTGGCAGCCGCAAATTTCTGATTGAAGAAGATTGCAAGCAGCAGGCCGATCCCGAATTGGAACAGAATACACCAGAAAGTAAAGGTAAACGTCTGCCCCATAACTTTCAGGAGAATATCGTCGCGGAAGAGGGTGCTATAGTTCTCAAAGCCTACCCACTCCGCATTTCCGCTCTTTACGGTCGTGACATCCATATATTGAAAGCTGATTATAAAATTATATACAATCGGATATCCGATTAAAAGCATCATGTAAATTAAGCCGGGATAAACAAACGCCGCACCAGTCAGCGATTCCCGCCGTTTGGAAAAAATTTTTTTCATCATGCACCTCCGATTCCCATCCGCTTTCTCGGAAGCCGTTTGTTTAAAAAGAGGGCGGGCATCATTTTGCCCGCCCCAGCACTGCATCCTTAAAAGCAGAGCAGAATAAATTCAGGAACTCTCAGTTAGCCCATGATCTGGGCAGCCTTGGCCTGTGCATCCTGCATTGCCTGTGCCGGCTCTTTCGCTCCGGTCAGAACCTCCTGGATTGTACCGCTGATGACGCCGGAGAACTCATTCCATTTCGGATGCGGTCCACGCGGCATTGCATACTGCATGCCTTCGTTGAACACGCCCAGAATCGGATCAGTCGACCAAACATCGCTGTATTCATTTCCATCACTGCGCGGGCAGAACTTTCCGACCGCCGCACAGAACTCCGCAGTATTTTTGCCACTGCACTGTGTGCTCAGGAAAGCCCATCCAAGATCAAGATTTTCACATCCGGTCGTGACTGCAAAGTTTTCACCGCCGAGCACAGAAGCATACTCCTTGTCCTTCGGCAGCAGGCAGACGTTCCAATTCTTATCCGGGGCGTCAGCGTTGAGGGTCGAGATGTTCCACGGTCCGTTAACCTGCATGATCACATTGCCGGACATAAACTGCGTGTTGACATCGCCCTGGCCCCAACTGATCACGTCTTTGGGAATATACCCGTTGTCGACATAATCTTTCCAAAGAGTAATTGCCTTGATTGCACCCTCAGAAGCGAGATCATCAATCGTAGCGCCCGTAGAGAGCAGGAACGGCATGAACTGGAAAGTACCTTCCTCGTTGTTGATTGCGCTTAAAGCAAGCGGATACTTGTCCGGGAATTTCTCTTTGAGCGTTGCGCAAGCAGCGGTCAACTCATCCCAAGTCGTCGGCGGCGTAACGCCAGCCTCCTCAAGCGCGTCCACATCATAAAAAAGCTCAAGGCAGTTGGAATTGTGCGGAAGGCCGTAAACCTTGTCCCCGGATTTGCAGGAGTTGAGCGGGCCCTCATAGAAGTACTGAGATTCCTCCCACGCATTAAAATACTCCGTGACATCTGCGCAGATGCCCATCTCAATGTAAGCGGGCATTTCAGGGTTATCCATCATGCCGATATCCGGCAGGTCACTGGACACTGCACCCATTGTGTACTGCTTAATGAGCTCTTCACGCGGAAACTGGGTAATGCTGACGGTTACGTCGGGATTGGCAGCCATAAATTCCTTGCCAATCTTCGCCATGCCGTTCACCTCTGCGTTAGAGGAGAAGTAATGCCAAACATCAAGCGTTCCGGAAAAATTAGACGCCGATGTACTTTCTCCCTCGCTGGAAGCAGGCTCAGAGCTATCTTCAGAACTGGGCTTACTGCTGCTCTCCGTGCTCTCCGATGCTACAGATGACGTGGATGTAGAGCTTGTGCATCCAGCCAGAACCGACAAGCAGAGCATCAGTGCGAGGACGATGGAAAGAACTCTTTTCATAGCGTGGTTTCCTCCTTTTAAAACAAAAATTTTATGATCGATCCAAATAGGATCGAAGCTTTATATTATTATAATACACAGTAATATTTCAAAATGCAATATATTTATTGCTATTTCGACATATAATCTTGCAATTATTTATGAAATTTCTAATTAATTTTAAACACAATTGTTCCTAATTCGTCATTTTTATGAAAAATCGAGCACAAGCTGCTTTTATATGAAGAATCTGAATCCCATCCGGAAAGATTTTGAGTTGAATTCCAATTAGCAATACGATAAGCAAGGGTGTATCAGCCTTCGCTTTTCCTTTATGATGAAGGGAATCGACTGACGGGATTTCCGATTGGGCCCTATGCCCGCAGCCAAATGTGTCAGCCAGCCTTCATCATTCTGCATTTGATTCAGCAAGCTGGACAAATTACCAGAACAAACAATACCAGCGAATCCTCAAAACAAGGGCATCCAACAGAGCATGCGCCGCAAAGGAAGCTGTATGGACAATACAGGAATTGAAAACGTCTTTGGTCTACTGAAAAGCGAACGTTCTACCTGCAAAAAATCCAGTCTATAGAACCCTTCAGACAAGAACGAATTGCATATTTGAATTCCTGCAAGAACAGACGAAGCAAGGCAAAATTAAAAGGCTTGCCGCCTGCACTTCACAGACAGCAAGCCCTTTCGGCTGCTTAAACAGTTTTCAGCTGAAAATATGGTCTCTCTTTTTGGGCTCCCTTCATTCCGGCCCTGCGGAAGTTTGCCTTTTTGTTTTGGCGGCTCTAAAAACAGGAACATTCTAAACTCAGAGCTTCTTTTCCTGTGAACGGGCTTCTCTGCGCTCCTGCATCAGGGTCTCATAAAGCCGGTCAATCCGCGCTCTGCGCGCATCCGCTTCGGGTTTCTCCTGCGCCGGGATCTCCGGATTTTCCGTTTGACTTTGCTGATTCTGAACGGAAGTCCGTACCTCCGGTTCAGACGGCACCGGTTTCGGCTGTGACCGCTCCGGCTGGATCTTTGCCGGTATCGGTTCTGGTTGCGGAACCGATTCGGGCGGCACGGGTTCTGCGGCCGGTACTTTCGGGCGCGGCGCTTCTTCTGCGGGCTTTACGTCCCTCTGATTTTGAAATTCCGCCGGAACAGAAGGTGCTGCCTTTTCTAAAAGAGAATCCGGCTGCGGTTCCGGAGAAACCGCGCGCTCCGCCGCATTCTCGGGCAACCCATCCGAATATCCGAAAGCAGGATCTAAAACCGGCGCTTCTGCCCCTGTATCGACGTTCCGGGTCAGCGCAATCAGGAACGCAAAAATATAGAGCGCAATACACAGATTGGCAAGGTGTAAAAACATGGAGAAGGAAGATGCAACCGGCATCTGAAGTGCATACATCACACACACCGGAAGCGACGACAACATTGCAAACAAGACCGCCGGGAATCCAAACAGAAAACACCGCCGGACTGCGCGCGCCGGATCCATCCCGGCAAGCAGTTCCGCCTGAAAGAACAGGAACAATAGCGCAAACACCAGCGTCAAAACTTCCAGCGCGTTTTCTGCAACGCTTGCACCCGAAACAGTCGATACAAACTGAATGATCAGATTGTAGCAGTGCCAAAGCGGAATGAGCAGCGCCAAAATCGGAAGCGCCTGAAAGGTGTTGCTGCCGGAACCGAAATTTCCCGCAATTACGAAAAACATCATTGCGGCAACCAGGCCCAGCACCGAAAGCGCTACAGAAAAGGCCGGATGTCCGTCTGTAAAAGTCCCGGAAACACCATGGACACCCAAGACCGCAACTTCATAAATTTCATATATCGATTTCAAAATAATCGCCGCACCGGCTAAAACAGCCGCGACCGTTACCGAAAAGTTTTTCACGGGTCTGTACGATTCGGGGAAATTTTTGCATTTCGCGCTCATAAGAATAAGAAGGAGGAGCACCAAAAGCAGTCCCCCAAACAAGATGCTTTTGGAAAGAAGCCCGTCGGTCAAAAACCCGGTATCCGCCTCTGTCCATAAAATCAGCTGTACGAACCGAAACGGTACAAGCAGGCAAAGTGAAACGGAAAACAAAATCCACAGCCTTTTGATAACGGCATCCCTTACCTTTCCGAAATTGGCACGTATTCTTTACTCTTCGAAAGCGAACGGTATGCCGGACGCATAATCCGTCCGTTTGTGGTGATTTCCTCAATACGGTGCGCACACCATCCCGGTACTCTTGCAATTGCAAACATCGGCGTAAACAGATCGTCCGGGATCCGGAGCATCCGATAAACCAGCCCGGAATAAAAGTCCACGTTCGCACAGATTTCTTTTGTGTTTCCGCGCTCCGCCGCAAAGACCTGCGGAGAGAGCCGCTCCACCAACTCAAACAGGCGGAATTCCCGCTCCATTCCATGCTGCGCCACAATTTTGGAGGCCTGCTCCTTGAGGATGACTGCACGCGGATCCGATTTGGTATATACCGCATGTCCCATTCCATAAATCAGTCCGGAATGGTCCCCGACTTCCCGGCGCAGAATGCGCACGAGATATGCCGCAACTTCGTCCTCGTTTTCCCAATCCTTGACGTTCGCCATGAGGTCATCCATCATCATCATCACGCGATGGTTGGCGCCGCCGTGTTTGGGGCCTTTGAGGCTGCCGATTGCCGCCGAAACCGCCGAATAGGTGTCCGTGCCGGAAGAAGAAAGCACACGGCAGGAAAATGTCGAGTTGTTTCCGCCGCCATGCTCTGCGTGGACAATCAGGCACAAATCCAAAAGACGCGCTTCGTCCTCTGTAAATTTTTTATTGGGCCGGATTGCGTTCAGAATGGACTGTGCAGTCCGATATTCTGGATTAATCGGGTGGAAATACATGCTCTTCTTATCAAAATGCCTGCGTTTGACCTGATACGCATAGGTCATAATGGTCGGCATCCGTGCAATCAGCTGCAAAGACTGCCGGACACAGTTGCTCAGAGAGGTGTCGTCCGGATTGTCATCATAAGAATACAGCGCCAGCACAGAACGCGCGAGCTTATTCATAATATTCTTGGAAGGCGCCTTGATGATCATATCCTCTGCAAAATATTCCGGCAACTCCCGGTACTCGTAAAGCAGATCGCACAGCGTATCCAGTTCTGCCTGCGTGGGAAGTTTTCCAAACAAAAGCAGCCAGACAACCTCTTCAAATCCGAAGTGTCCGTCGGCAAGGCACCCGTTTACAATATCCCGCACATCGATCCCGCGATACGTCAGGCGGCCTTCGTCGGCGATCCGTTCGCCGTCATTGATCAGGTATCCGTGCACATTGCAGATGTTGGTCAAACCGGCCATCACACCGGTTCCGTCAATATTTCGCAGACCGCGCTTAACCTGATATTTATCAAAGAGCTCCGGTTCAATCTGGCTATACTCCGCAACATCATGCGCGAGTCCTTGCGCCAAAAGGTGTTCTTTTCCCGTAAACAGTTCATCCATACGAAAAGCCTCCTATCCAAAAAGAGTATCTCAAATTTTGCATCTGCCCTTTTTGAAAAACGCCTGTGCGGCCCTAGTTCTACACAGACATTCCAAAAACACAGCAATTTTTTGTTATATCGTATTTTTATTCAAATTAGCTTGCATAAATAAAGTTTCATTTGTTCTGCAAACCAACGAAAAAACGCCCTTGTTAATTTATTAATTTTATAACACTGCTCTAGGAAAGTCAAGAAAAAACGCGCAATCACACACAGAAAACAGAAAGGATGATGGAAACATGAAAAGGCGTATAATCTTTCCAATATTCTTGTTGGTATTGCTCATTTTTTTGCCCGCAATGGCCGGCGGACAGCGCCCCGCTTCGGGTGCCGACCCCGCTTCTGAATCCACCTCGGCGCCACCTGCACCGGCGGCGTCCTCCTCTCTGCCAGAGCCGGTTGCATCTGACGCTATGGATTCTGGCGTCTTTCTTCTGCTGGATGATGCCACCGGAGATCTTTTGACGGTCAGTGACCGGGACTTTTTGTATGGCGCGATCGTGACCGAAATGCCGCTGCTATACGAAAAAGAAGCGCTCAAAGCACAGGGGATTGCCGCGTATACCTGCTACAGCAAACTGCGCCAGGAAGCGCGCCAAAACCCGGATGCATCCCTGCACGGCGCCGATTTTTCCGTCAATACTAAAGACTGGTATATTTATACAACCAAAGAGCAAATGCAGGAGCGATGGGGAGAAAACTTTGACGATTATTATGCACGTCTGACCGACGTAGTCGATACCATCTTCGGCAAAACGCTAAAGTCCGACGGCGAACTGATTTCCGCAGTTTATTTTGCTGTTTCCGCCGGCAGCACGGAAGCCTCCGCGGATATTTGGGGCGGAGAACGCAGCTATCTGCAACCGGTCGCAAGTCCTTGGGACGCCTATGCGGCGGGCTATCGGACCAAAGTAAGGCTCACGGAGTCCGACTTTCAAAAAACGTTCCTTTCCGCCTATCCGGATGCGGTTCTGGGCGCCGAAAGTGAGACCTGGGTTCAGGAGATCAAACGTACCGACGCAGGCGCTGTAACAGAAATAACGATTGGCGGCGTAACCCTGACCGGAGGAGAAGTGCGGACGCTTTTTTCTCTGCGCTCTCAAAATTTTACGCTTGCCTTTGACAACGGCATGGCTGTTTTTGATGTTCGCGGATGGGGCCATGGCGTTGGTATGAGTCAGAACGGCGCCAACTACCTCGCCTCTCAGGGAATGGCTTGTGAAGAAATTCTTGCCTGGTACTATCCCGGGACAACGCTTTGCTAAACAGAGAGCCTGTGCCGGATGCAAAAAATCCGATTTGAGCACTACCATTTTCCCCTGCGGTATGATAAAATATAGGAAATCTTGTCGACCATTCAAACCCGCAAAGTTTGATCGCATCAAAACAACTTTGCGCTACATTTTTGACTCAATACGGTTCTGGATCCACCAAACAACAAGGAGGCAAAAACATGCCGCAGGAATTTGGATTCCCGACCTTTTACAGTATCTATTTCCCGGGGAAAGACAATGCCGTTTTGTTTCACGGCCCGCTCTATCAGGCACGCAAACAATTTTTTGAAGAACAGCGGGCGTCCCGGCTTCGCGGTTCCGCCTATATCGCCGGTCTGGAAACAGTCTATGCCGGCGCGCTTGGACGCAAGCGTTTAAAGTGGGAATTGCGATCCGGAAAAATTGCCCTGGAAAAGGCTTACCCGCAAAAAAACGGATATAGTATTGTTGTCCGGAATTTAAACGGCAGCATCCTGTCAAAATCCACATACAGCAATTCCCATATCTGGCTGAAAACCGCTTATTTTTCAGAGGGAAACCCCACCCGACCGATCGCGGTGGTCTCTCCGGCGGAAGAAAGCAACGGCATTCTTCTGACGGAATATGACCGCACCCGCAGAGGGTATCAAAAGGGACCGCTGTATGCCTGTCCGACTGAAATGGGCACCCGTATCAACAGCTATCTGAACGCGGTCGTCGGGGAACCGTGTTTCTATGCCAATTACGGCGGAATCGATTACTGCTATTACCGCGAGGAACTGGCTGCAGAAAAACGGAAGGTTTTGCTCGCAGAAATTCTAGAAGGAAAGGTCGATGCCATCCCGGCCTGGGAACCGGAGCCTGCCGCTGCACTGCCTGTTTCCGGATGGGACGTCAGCGAAGAAGCATCTTCGGTAGATATTGATAAAGAATATCAATACCGCGGCGCGCTGAACAAAGCCGGAGAACGGCACGGACGCGGACGCACGGAACAGCGCAACGGAATGACCGCTTATGAAGGGGAATATCGGGACGGTGTCCGCGACGGCTACGGCGCCTATTACTATAAGGATGGACAACCCTGCTATATCGGGCAATGGAAAAACGGCAAAAAAGAAGGCACCGGCGTCTCCTTCCGGCGCGAAACCGGCGGCATTCACGTTGGAAATTGGAACGCAGGAATGCCGCAGGGGCCCAGCGCCGTGTTTGGCGGAGACGGCCTGCTCCATAGCTTTGGCGTATCCGAAAACGGCGTTCATCGAACATTGGAAGTCCGCTGGTTCCCGGAAGATCACACGGTACTGATCGGAAAGCTTTCCGGCGATCCGGTTTCCGGTTTCGGCACGCTTTTCAGTGCAGACGGCCGGCCTCTGTATAGCGGCCATTTCCGAAACGGTAAACGCGAAGGCGCCGGCGTTTCCTTTGACAGTACCGGCGAGCCGATTTTCTCTGGAGAGTGGAAAGACGGAAAGCCCTTTAACGGAACTGTACAAGAACGGTAAGCGCGGCGCCTTGGTCAAACTGGACGCCTTGACCGTATCTAGATCGGTAACGGCGTATTTTTTGAATTTGCCAGATAAACCACAATTTTTCAGGAGGTTCTTTATGCAAGCATCCGGTTCTGTCTCTTCTCGGGTATTCCGCTATGATAATTTGAAATTTTTTCTCATTCTCCTAGTCGTTACCGGACATTTTATCGATCCGTTCGACGAACAATCCAAAGTTTTTCAGAGCCTGTTTCTGTTTATTTATTCGTTTCATATGCCGCTCTTTCTCTTTGTCTCCGGGCTTTTTACACGAACAGACACCTTCAGCGCAAG
Source organism: Yeguia hominis (assembly GCF_014384705.1). GTDB lineage: Bacteria > Bacillota > Clostridia > Oscillospirales > Acutalibacteraceae > Yeguia > Yeguia hominis. Next base: position 15,277 of record NZ_JACRSN010000022.1, read on the forward strand.
AAAGATCTTTCTATATCTTCTCCTTGGTTATGCGCTGAAAGCCGCGATTTTTCTCATCAGACGCCTATTCGGAAGGCATCCCCCATTTGAATTGTTTGCAGATTCAAGCGTTCCTTGGTATCTATTTGTACTCGCAGCTTTTCTCGGTCTTGCGTGGCTGCTTCGTTCTATAAATCCGCGCATTTTGCTTCCATTCTGCATTCTATTTGCCTGCTTTGCCGGTTATGATATTTTGGTCTCCGACTTCTTTTATCTTTCAAGAATCCTCGTCTTTTTCCCTTATTTTCTTGCGGGATACTTTTTTACGCCGGAACGGCTCGAGACATTCCTACAGAACAAACTTCTAAGAATACCGGCTTTCATTTTGGTGTTTAGCTTTCTGCTGCTATGCTTTTTCAAGCGGGAGCTTGTCTATCCATTACGCGGACTGTTTTCCGGACGACTTCCTTATGCCAAAATAGCCTTGCCTGGTTGCAGCTTTTTTCACCGTCTTCTCTGTTATAGCATTTCCACCGTTATGGGGGCTTCCATCTTAATTTTGACACCAACTTGTATGATTCCCATCATCAGTCAATTTGGAACGCGGACACTTCAGGTTTATTTTCTGCATAAGCCGTTGTTCTATGTACTCATTTATCTAAATCTGGTGCCATGGCTGGAAAACACTTTAGGGCCAACTTTTTGGAAACCTGCGCTGCTGCTGATTGCAGTCGCCTCTGCAGTTTTGTTGTCGCTAAAAATATTTTCACGACCGTTTGATGCCGTTTTACGTTTCGGGCGAAAGCCTGCCACTCCATTGGAAGTGTAAAAAACAATTTGCAACTATTATCAAGGCCGCCGGTACAAACGCCGGCGGCCTTGACTCTTTTTTCGCTTTGGATTATCCTTTAAACATTGTTTCCATGTTGCCGACAAAATCACCCATTGCGTGCAGCGCTTTGTTGGCATTTTTCTTCAGATGTTTTTTGTCCTTCATCATCTGTGTTCCGATGGCTGTCGCGGCTGCGCCGGCAAGCACGCCAATGCAGACGCCTTTGGTCATCGTCATACTGCGTTTATACATCTCATACATCCTCCATAAAAGATTCATCAGCTGAATGACTCTCTGCATTCCGTCCATTAGCATTTCCTTTCCTTTCGCGAATATTCTTTTTTCTCCGAACCAACATTAAAGGAGGCGGGCAGATCCGTGCTTTGGTGCGCGGATCCAAAAAACATGGCTGTTTTAAACATTGTGATGGTAGAACCGGAAATTCCACAAAACACCGGCAATGTTGCACGAACCTGTGCCGCAACCGGCGCACGGCTGCATCTTGTCGGTCCGATGGGATTTACAATCGACGACCGAAAACTAAAGCGTGCGGGTCTGGATTACTGGCATCTTCTGGACATCACCTATTATGAAAATCTCGCGGATTTCTTTGCAAAAAACAGCGGGAACTTTTTCTATTTTTCCACAAAAGCGCCGCATATACACTCAGAAGTCTCTTATCCGGACGGCTGCTACCTGGTTTTCGGAAAAGAGACCGCCGGGCTGCCGGAAGCGCTCCTACATGAAAACCCGGACCGCTGCGTACGAATTCCTATGATCTCGGATGCGCGCAGCCTGAACCTTTCCAATTCTGTCGCAATCGGCGTCTATGAGGCGCTTCGGCAATGGCACTACCCGGCGCTGCAGTGCGAGGGAAAACTTCGGGAATTTAGCTGGTAATATTTTGCTTCCACCGCTTGCAACTGCGCCTATTTGGGGGTATAATAAACGGTGGAATTGATTTGTTTTTTCAACATTTTCAAAGAGACAGGAGTGCATTGAACGTGAATTACCTGAACAAAAAAAGTGTCGAGGATATCGACGTCAGCGGAAAGCGCGTACTGGTACGCTGCGATTTTAACGTTCCCTTTGATTCAGAGGGCAACATTTCCGACCCGAAGCGCATCAATGAAGCGCTGAAAACCATCCGGTACCTGGTGGATCATCATGCCCGTGTCATTCTTTGCTCGCATCTTGGCCGCCCGAAGGATGGCTTTGACATGAAGTTCTCCATGAAGCCGGTCGCCGACTATCTCTCCAAGGCACTTGGCCAGGAAGTCAAGATGGCCAAGGATGTCATCGGCGAAAGCGCAAAGAGCATTGCCGCTTCCTTGAAAGACGGCGAAGTCGAGCTGCTCGAAAACGTCCGCTTCCACAAAGAAGAAAAGAAAAATGATCCGGCATTCGCCAAAGAGCTCGCTTCCATGGCGGAAATCTACGTCAACGACGCATTTGGCACTGCACACCGTGCCCATGCTTCCACTGCCGGCGTTGCCGATTACCTCTCCCCCGCTGTTTGCGGATTTCTGATTCAAAAAGAAATTTCCGTGATGGGCGGCGCACTTGCCAACCCGAAGCGTCCGTTTGTGGCCATTCTCGGCGGTGCAAAGGTTTCCGATAAGATCGGCGTCATCAGCAACCTGCTCGATAAGGTGGACACGCTCATCATCGGCGGCGGCATGGCTTATACGTTCCTCAAAGCGCTCGGTTATTCCATCGGCGCTTCTCTGTGCGAAAACGACAAGGTTGAACTTGCAAAAGATATGATGGCACAGGCGAAAGCAAAGGGCGTCAACTTCCTCATTCCGCAGGATAACGTCGTTGCAGACCGTTATGCAGAGGATGCTGCGCATCAGATCGCCGCTTCCGATCAAATCCCGGACGGCTGGATGGGTCTCGACATTGGACCGAAAACCCAGGAACTCTTTGCAGACGCGATCCGCGGCGCTGGCACCGTGGTCTGGAACGGACCGATGGGCGTTTCCGAATGGCCGAATTTTGCAAACGGCACCATCGCAGTTGCAAAGGCTGTTGCTGAGAGCGGCGCAATCTCCATCATCGGCGGCGGTGATTCCGCTGCGGCTGTCGTAAAGCTCGGATTTGCCGACAAGATGACGCACATCTCCACCGGCGGCGGCGCTTCCCTCGAGTTTCTGGAGGGCAAAGAGCTTCCGGGTATCGCCTGCCTCAACGACAAGGACTAATTTTTCCAATGACCGGCGGGACAAGCTTCTTTGCCCCGCCGGATAGAAACCATTCTGGAAAGGGGATTTTCTGTTATGAACAAAAGCCTGAGAAAAGCCGTCATTGCCGGCAACTGGAAAATGAACAAAAACCCGCAGGAAGCAACTGCGCTTCTGAATGAAATCGCACCGCTGGTGAAAGACGCCGGCTGTGATGTCGTCGCGTGCGTTCCGTTTATCGATCTGTACGCTGCGCTTGAAGCCACAAAAGGCACCAACATCAAAATCGGCGCTGAAAACTGCTACTGGGCAGAGTCCGGTGCGTTCACCGGAGAAATCTCCGCAAAAATGCTCGCTGATATCGGCGTACCGTATGTCATCATCGGCCACAGCGAACGCCGCACCTATTTCGGCGACACGGACGAAACCGTACAGAAGCGCACCCGCGGCGCACTTGATGCCGGTTTGACTGTCATCCTCTGCGTTGGAGAATATCTGGAACAGCGCGAGATGGGCATCACGGACGAAATCGTGGCAATGCAGACCAAAGTCGCACTGCAGGGCGTTTCCAAAGAAGAACTCAAGCGCATCATCATCGCTTACGAGCCGGTTTGGGCAATCGGTACCGGCCGCACCGCAACAGCTGACCAGGCAAACGAAGTTTGCGCCATGATCCGCAATGTTGTTGCCGGCCTTTATGATGAAGACGCTGCAAACGCACTGACCATCCAGTACGGTGGATCGATGAACGCAAAGAACGCAGCAGAACTCCTCTCTCGCCCGGATGTTGACGGCGGCCTGATCGGCGGCGCTTCTCTGAAAGCTCCGGACTTCGCAGCAATTGTTGACGCTGCTACCAAGGGCTAAGGGACGTTTTTCGCAGGGACGGCCACGGGTGCTTTCGCTTTTTGGAAAGTTCCGGCACCGTCCTGCATGACGAACCGCCAAACCAACGCTCCCGTGCCACATGCTGCACGGGAGCGTTTTAAGAAACAGGACAAAATCGGTTGATTTGTGTCTGGAAAGAAGGAAGAACATGAAAAAGCCCCTTATTTTGATTATTATGGACGGTTTCGGCATTGCTCCCCCGGAAGGGAACGCGATTGCCGCTGCCAATACGCCGAATCTTGACCGCCTGTTCCGTGAGAACCCCTGCACACAGATCGGTGCATCCGGCATGGATGTCGGACTGCCGGACGGCCAGATGGGCAACTCAGAAGTTGGTCACACCAATATCGGCGCCGGCCGAATTGTCTATCAGGAATTGACCCGCATTACCAAATCTATCGCGGACGGCGATTTCTTCCAGAACGAGGCATTCCTCGGCGCAATCGACAGTGCTGTGAAAAACGGAACTGCGCTGCATCTGATCGGATTGCTTTCTGACGGTGGTGTACACAGCCACAATTCTCATCTTTACGCGCTTGTCGAACTGGCAAAACGCCGCGGACTGAAAAAGGTCTATGTCCACGCTTTGCTGGACGGACGCGATGTTCCGCCGACTTCCGGAAAAGAATATGTCGCAGAGCTCGGCGAAAAGCTGAAAGAAATCGGAGTCGGCGAAATTGCAACCGTAATGGGCCGTTACTATGCCATGGATCGTGACAACCGTTGGGATCGTGTAGAAAAAGCCTATGCTGCTATGGTTTACGGCGAGGGTCTCAAAGCAGATTGCCCGGTCTGCGCGGTAGAGGAATCTTACAAAAACGACGTCACAGACGAATTCGTTGTTCCGACCGTCTGCACAGAAGGCGCAGAAATCGGCGCAAATGACTCCATCATCTTCTTTAACTTCCGGCCGGATCGCGCCCGTGAGATCACCCGCACGTTTGTCGACCCGGATTTTCAGGGCTTTGTGCGCAAAAAGGGCTATTTTCCCGTACACTATGTCTGCATGACGCAGTACGATGCGACCATGCCCAATGTGGAAGTTGCATTTAAGCCGCAGTCTTTGGAGAACACCTTCGGCAAATATATTTCCGACAAGGGCCTGACCCAGCTGCGAATTGCAGAAACGGAAAAATATGCGCATGTAACCTTCTTCTTTAACGGCGGCGTGGAAAAGCAGTATCCGAATGAGGATCGGAAGCTGATCAATTCGCCAAAGGTCGCGACCTATGACCTTAAGCCTGAAATGAGCGCTTATGAAGTAACCGATACCCTGCTCGGGTGCATCGCTGAAGACAAGTACGACGTGATCATCCTCAACTATGCAAACTGCGACATGGTTGGCCATACCGGTGTTTTCGACGCTGCGAAAGCTGCTGCGGAGACCGTGGATGTCTGTGTCGGAAAAGTTGTCGACGCGATTCTTGCCAAAGGCGGCGTGGCGCTCATTACCGCAGACCACGGCAATGCCGACAAGATGTATGAGCCGGACGGTTCTCCGTTCACAGCGCATTCCACGAACCCGGTTCCTTTCTGCGTGATTGGATATCCCTGCAAACTGCGTGAGGGCGGCCGTCTTGCCGACATCGCACCCACCATGCTGAAAATTCTCGGCCTGCCGCAGCCCGCGGAAATGACCGGAAAAAGCCTCGCAGAATAACGCTCTATCGCATTTTCCCGACCAGAAGCGATCCCGCTTTTGGTCGGGATTTTTTTGCATTCCGGCCTGGCAAAAACGATTGTTTCGCAATACAACGCTCAGTGTTTCGGTAAGCCATGCGCTTTCTGTGTAAACAGCCACTCTGCTTTCGGAAAAACACATGCAAAAAGAGAACACGCGTCGGAATCTGCACGACTCAATGTTCCGAATGCAGGCTTCGTCTCTGTCCGATTTTTTGCCGTTTTTTTTGCTTTTTTGAGGAGACTTCTTTTCCGGATTGCCGTCATAATAAAATCACTCCATTACCAAACACAAAATTGCAGGTGTTGTTCTATTATGAAGTCGCGTCGAAGAAGAGTCCGCCACCCGGCCGCCTGTTGGCTTGCCACTACCTTCCTGCTGCTTGCCGTGTGTTGCGCCGCCGTTGCAATGGCTGTATCCGGCGCTCCGGTATCTTTTCAGGCCTTACAAACACAGCTTCAGCCAGAAGGAGAGCCTGCGTCGGCGGATACCGGAAGCCACCTTCTCTCCGTCCCCCTTTTGGGACAGGGCACCGAGTACCCCACAGGCTGTGAAGTTGTCAGCGCAACCATGCTGCTTCAATATTGGAAAATTTCCGCTTCCGTCGATGCGGTCATTGCCGCATTGCCAAAAGGATCGATTGCGCAAGACGACACCGGCCTTTGGCACGGTCCGAACCCCAACGAAGCCTTTATCGGAACGCCTTATGCAGAAAGCAGCTTCGGCTGCTACGTACCGGTTCTTGCAGAAACGCTTTCCACGTTTTTGCCGGAAGGTTATACGCTGCAAACGGTAAGCGGACAACCGCTTTCAAGCCTTGCGCAAACCTATCTCTCAAACGGAATCCCGGTTTTAATCTGGGCAACTGTCGGCATGCAAGAGCCGGGCACAGGAGATTCCTGGGTACTTCCTGACGGAAACCAATTTACCTGGATCAGCGGAGAACACTGTCTGGTTCTGACAGGATATGACAAAGACGCTTACGATTTCAATGATCCAACCGGAGAGGGCGCGCAGGTTTCTTATCCCAAAGAATTGGCCGAAGACCGTTACCAGGCGCTTGCTTCCCAAGTGCTTGTGATTCTGCCGCCGGAATTCTCATCCTGAACCTATCCAATTTCGATACGCTTTAAAAAGGAAAATGCCGCTGCCTGAAAAAAGCAGGTAGCGGCATTCTTATTTGATATCTCAGACTGTCGATCAGGCTTTTCCTGCAGGCTCAAACTCAAACGCGATCATCTGCTCAATCGCAAGCGGCGGCATGGAAACCGTCGCTGTGCCGTCCCGGATTTCCGCTTCGACCGGCACGCAATCCGGCAGCAGGCAGGCGCGCTTCAGGGTTTTGCCGTTCAGGTTTACCGTCAGCCGGATGTCGTGCACCGGAACCGGCGGCGTCAGCGTCTGCAGGTTAATCAGCGTTACAATCGCACGGTCGTGATCCTCCTGCCAGAATTCAACTGCTTCCACTGCAGGCGGCGCTTCCATCGAAAACGCGCAAGGTTTGCCAAGCAGAGAACGAACCAAAGACAACACTGCCTGATCCTGGCTTTCCTGCCCCATGCTCTCCAGCGGCGCCGCCGTCCAGATGACGCGGCCTTTTCCGTAAGAATGCAGAACCACCGCCGGATTTTCAAGCGGAATTCCCGGGGGATCCGAATGAATAGAGGCAAATTTACTATGATCACTGGGAACCGTATACGGCAGCGTCGTTGTTGCAAGCACCGTCGCATCTGCAGCTGCCGTTACAAGCTGCTGCTGGTCGCAAACCGCGATCGGGTACTTCTCGCTTCCCATCGGAAGCAGTGTCTGCCCCGCAGCTGTAGGCGCAATGTATGTGATGTCTTCTTTGGTCAGCCCGATTTTTTCAACACCAAACACATCGCCCAAAAGAGCAGTGCTCGTATAGCCGCTCGCGTAGACACAGCCGCCTTTCCGGACATAACGCCGCAGATCTTCCGCCGCATCGGCCTGCAGCTGTAAAACATTTGGCAAAACGATAACCTGATACTTGTCCAGCGCGTCTTTAAAATTATGCTTGCTGACCACGCCATAAGGAACATGCGCCTCTTTGAAAATTCTGGCTGCACCGACTGCCGCAGTCAAATGCGGCATATCCGGGCGCATCTGGCTGCATGCAAGAACCGGTTTTCCGTTATTTTCAAAGCTCATTTTGGAATTGAGATCGAAATAAACCGCGACGTCCTGACACATTTTTCCGCCGAGGAATGGTTCATGGCGTTCAAAATTTTTGAAAATCGGTCCTACCGTCTCATAGACCGCCGGATTGAGCGTCCCGGTCGGATCAATCGCATCGATAAACAGGAACGCACCGTTGTGCGCCAGCGCAATCGCAGCCTGCTGTTCCAGCGCGCTTTTGGACTTGTTGGTCGTATGGTCGCGCAGGTCTGTGCAGCGGGAGGTATGGAATTCATAGCTTCCCGTCATGGAATAGAACAGCTTGCAGATAAACGACTGCTCCGGCAACCCGGCATAAAAGTCACCGCCGACATAATCACAGGCCAGACGATGCTTTTCGGATACGCCGCGCACCCAACCCTGTGTTACCGTAGAAAACTGATGGTTCGTGCTGACACCGGGCTTTTCCCGTTTCAAAACACCCGTCGCAAACGTTTGGAACTCGATCAGCCATTCTTCGCGCTTTTCCTGGAAGCGGGTCCAAACCGGATCCGACCAGTCGACGACGCGCGGCATCTGCCCACCGACTTCCGTTTCATAACGACGCTTGCAATGGTCGCAGTAGCAGACATCCGGCCAGAACGTCATGTCCAGAAACACGCCTTCAAAGTCATACGCATGCGCAAGCTCTGTCAGCTGCTTTTCAACGTAGTCCCGATACTGCGTGGAATTTGGACAGCACACGCCATATCGGCCGACATTGATATCCACCCAGGAGGTTCCGTTTACTTCGCGGGAATTCTTTCCGTCCTCGCGTAAAATTCGCCATTCCGGCCCCTGCGCATAAGCCCAGTTGTCATAGATCAGCGTATAGTACAGAATGACATCCATCCCCGCTTTATGGCAGCGATCCACAACTTCTCCGAAAATATCGCGTCCGTGAAGTCCAGGATGCATTTTCCCGTTTTTTGTCGGCCAATAGCAATAGCCGACATGGGAATTGGCATACACCATTGCACAGGAAACATTTGCCTTTTGCAGCATTGCGACATATTTTTCCGGATCGAAGGAAGCCATAAAGGAGTCATCCCAATCCTCAATATGCATATCAATCAGGTTGCGTCGATAATTCTTTTCATACCAAGCCACGCGGGTTCCCTCACTTTCTGTTTTTCATCATTTAAAAAGGCGGCAACCCTGCCGGGCTGCCGCCTTTCGGGAAGCATCAAATTATTTTACTGTAATCTGAACCCAGTGCAGACTGTGCCATCCGTCCTGATGAACCGTAACCCCGCCCAGGAACGAGGTCGTGCGAAGATGCGCATCACAGGCAAGCGGAAGCGTCTCTCCGGCAACCGTATAGTCCACAAGTTTCAGATCCAGATCCTGTTTTGCACGGATTTCCAGATCGGTTCCCGCCGCAACCAGCGTCCCTTCTCCGGTCTTTATGACAAAGAACGGACGCTCTCCGGTAACAGAAACACCGCACATCTGCAGCGTTTGCCGCTCTTTTGCCCAACCGCGGACAACTTCTCCGGTCTCGTTTTCCACTTCAATTTTGATCGGAATCTTCCGCGGCGGCAGCGGATCATCCGGGATCCAGTCTGTCGGCATCGTTTTTTCGTCCGTGCTCAACCGCTCTGTCAGGCGGATTTTACCGTTCTTCAGCGGAATGCATTCGTCATCCCGGTAGAAAAGATCCAGACTATGCAGCAATTTGGGATCGCAAAGAGACAGCGGGTCGCTCTCATTAAAGCCCATATGCCAGCGAATCCGGCCTTTTCCGACCTGTTCCACTCCGGGCAATTCCGGAATTTCACGATGGCGGGCAAATTCGCCGTTTTCATCCAGCTGCATATTGTCATTGTGCGCAAAGACCAGACCGCCGTCCGCTGCGAATTTCCGCAGGCGCTGCCAGGTTCCTTCTGCATATCCGAGCGCATAATACGGCGCGAAAACCGCCTTCGTATGGCGCAGATCGCACGTTGCAAAATCCCGGTCGTTGACACCCTTAAACGGAATTTTCTGCTCACGCAGATAAGCCGCATATTCATAACCGCCGCCAATCAGGCAGGTTTTGGGATAGATAAACACAATCTGTTCGTTGGCCGACTGATCAAACGAAAGCCCATTGAGCAGTGTCGCCCAGTTGCGCATGACCATCAGGCCGTGCCGCGGTGTTCCGTCCGGATGCGCGCAGCAGCCAAGTTCCAGATCCCAGTAGTCAACAAAACCGACTTTATACCGCCAGTTGACCATGCTCATATTCCAGTTCCAGGGCATCAGACCGCAGCCGCCAAATTTCAGTGTCCAGGCAAAACTTTTGCTGAGGTGATCTTCAAGATCGCGCTCTCCGGCCGGCGTTGCCGGTGTCGGCACCCAGGCTTCCTGCAGCAGGCACGGTTTGCCGGTACGGAAGGAATCCTTCGTTTTGCAGCATGGGACATGCTCTGACTGCCAATCCGCAGCTTCGCCGAGCGCCATGCTTTCACCGGCGGAATATGCCCCGATCCCGATCATCTGTCCGGTTCTGCCCCAGATTTTGCGCATTTCCGTCAGCCATTCCGAAGCCGGATACATCTCGGTATCCTTTTCATTGCAGATATCCCAGGTAATAGAAGCACAATCTCCCAGCCGGTCCATGATCTGGTTGGCAAATGCAAACTGCGCTTTCCGGTAGGCTTTGACCATCGTCATGCGCGAACTGCCAACCCAGTGTGCCGGGTTTGCCATCTCCGGACCGGTTTGTGTATATACTGTCGGCATCAAGATCAAATCCATGTTGGAAAACACGGCGACATGCGCCTCAATTGCACGCAGATGGCGCTCTGAAATCTCCGGTCCCTTTTCAAAGGAACGGTAAAAATCCCCATGGGTTTCCGCAAAAATCTCACCGGGCATCACGCGGAACCAGCCGGGCATGAAATAGTGGGTACGAATGATCACCATACCCTCTTCCCGGAGCTCCGCCGCATCTCCGGCAATCCGCAGCGGATTGGGATTGTGCCAGGTCAGGGAATATTGCGCGCGATCCTGCCAGTTTGTACCGTTGATCCAGCGGGAGGATGCAACGGTCTTGCCATCCCGGCTTTCCGCAAAATAGCAGCCATCCGCCGTCAGTCGCCGGGTCTTTTTCAGGCTCTCAGGATCCCAGGTTGCCAGAGCCGACTCTGTAAAATCCCGAACGGCGCCTTTGGAATCCACCAATTCAAACCGAACCGGCTGCAATAAAACATCTTTGCAGAACGAGACTTCCAGCGCGCCGTCCACAGGCTTCCACGCAACCGGCTTTTTTTCGCGCACTTCGTCCCGGGTTTGTGCCGACCGCAACGCACGAACATGCCAGCCTTCCGGCAGTGTTCCGTGAAGCGTCGGGGTAACGGAAACCGTATCACCGCTGTGCAGGGTTGCAAACGGCAGATCAATGTTTTCGAGAACCGCAGGCAGTGCAAGCCAGCGCAGCATTGCATCGACAACTGCGTCCGGCAGTTTTTCATCGAGAACACCCGTAAAAATTGCCCACGGCCGCGGAAGGATGCTCTGATCTTTGTTATAGGGGTTTCCCCAATATTTAGTCAACAAGAGAGACGGCATCAGCTTTCTGCCATCCGGTGCAACGACCCAACCCGCGGGGATCGTATCCCGGCAAATCGGACGTCCGTGATAAGACCGGCTGTCAATCAGTTCCAACTCCGGATGTGTCAGTTCCAAAGGAACCGTCGTTGTCAAATTCACACTGCGCTCCGGCATACAGCTGCGCAGTTGGACATCGCCCACCAGCTCCCGGTCAAATGACTGCTTCCAGTCATAGGCAACGTCCGAAAACGCCGGAGAGTACGGCGTAAGCCCAAGCCGTGCGCGAAAAACGTCCATCGGCATGGAAAGACGGCCCCAGCCTTCGTGGTTGCGCAGATCCCCCAACGTGCGGACAACCTCGTGCCACTCTCCGTTTTCACAAGTCATCGCCTTGTCAAACGGCATTCCGCCGATGTGCAGCAAACCGCCGCCCTGCGCAAAAAAGTCAAACAGCGCGTCTTCGAGTTCAATCGGATAATGCGCACCGTGCGCGTTATAGAAATATTCTCCGGTTGCCGCGCCGGAACGAATTTCTTCTGTGCTGGCGATGACGAGCTCGGCTTTTTTCGCCAATTCCGCAAGCATTTCCTCACAGCCGGGAGACTGCGGCATACCCGGCTGCTTCAGCACCAATAGTTTCATATTTTAAAAGAGAGAGTCCTTTTTGAATTCCACAAACGCTCAGAAAAATCCGAAAGAAACGTCTCTCCCTCACCGTCCTTTCCTTGTGAAATCAGGCTTTTTAAAACCGGAATGCGAACATCCGGAACTGCTTGAATCGGTCAATGAAAATCTTCACCTTGCCGTCCTCATAGCGGTACGCGACCGGCTTTTCGTCCGGCAGACTGCAAACTGCCTTGGGCGCCCGATCAGACGCAACCCAGACTTCCGTGTCGACCGCAGGCATGGTATGGAAATCCTCCTGCAAATTCACAAGGCTCAGGAGTTTTTCGTCTCCGTCTTCAAACAGGATGCATTCCACGGAATCCGCTGCATTTGCACCAAATGCAAACGGCTTTTCTCCCATCAATTCCCGGATGATTCCGGCAAAAATTTCGCTGTGCTGCGGGCAGATTACGCCCTCAATCGGTAATGCGCTCCAAATCACTGTGCCGTTTCCATACTGCGCTTTCAGAATTCCCGGCATATCGGTTGTCAGGTGGCTCGGCGGATTCGAATGAATGGAACCGTAGCGCTGCTCGCGGTCATATCCCTGGAACGGCGCTCCGTAGTAATCCAGCGGGAACGTCAGTTTCGGAGTCGGGACAGAATACGGCAGCGTGATGGTGGCCAGGACCTCGCCCTTCGGCGTTCCTGTAACCTTTGCAGCCCGCTTCTCAACCGGCAGCGGATGCGCTTTTGTAAATTCGCCGAGGAAAATGTCGGAGCCCTCTGTCGGCGCCATGTATGTAAAGTTTTCTTCCGTAAATCCGTCAAACGAAACGCCGAAGAATTCTTTCAGAAGTTCCGGCGCAGAATGCCCGCTGAAATAGAGCTTTCCGCCGTTTTCGACATATTTCTTGACCGCTTCACAGGCCGGCGCTTTCATGCCGGGATCATCCGGAATCACCAGGACATCGGCACGTTCGATCAAATCCAGCCGGCCGTTATTGATCACGCCGTAGGGGATGTGATGTTTCCGCAGCGCATTGGCAGCACCCATAATGGCACCGGCATGCGGGAATTCAACTTTATCCATCTCTGTATTGGCGTTTTGCGGAGAATCTGTGGAATAACCGTTGTTTTCGGCGTCCATCTTCCCGTTCAGATCGTAATAAAGAGAGACATTGTGAACCATCTCTCCACGCTTGAGGTACGGTTCATACTGCTCACTTTCCCGATAAATTTTACCCATTTTTTCATAGACGCGCGGATCAATCGTTCCAATCGGATCGATTGCATCGATCAGAAGCGCCGCGCCGTGATGCGCATATGTCATAAACACGCAAAGCCGCAGCAGATCCGGCGACTTTGTTGTCGTATGTTCTGCAAGCGTCGGGTAGCAGCGCGAAGTCATATACTGGAACGGCTGATTGGAGGTCAGATGATACCAGGCCTTGCAGGCAAACGACTGCTGTTCGATTCCGCCGTAAAGATCGGTACCGATATAATCGCTTGCTTTTGCAATCAATTCATTCTGGCCAAAGCGCCAATAGTGCATTGACGGGCCAAACTGATGCTCAACCGAGACTTCCGGTTTCCGCCTTTTGACCTCATCCGTTGCAAACTGCGCAAACTCGCCCATCCAGACATTCAGCTTCTCATGGAAGGTTCTCCAGCGCGGGTCGTTCCAATCCACGATCGTCGGCATCTCTCCGCCAACTTCTTTCTCCCAACGGGCCCGGCAGGAATCGCAGTAGCAGACCATCGGCCAAAACGGCATATCAAAGAACACACCGTCACAGGTAAAATAGTCGAGGAATTCTGCAATCTGCGCCGCTACAAATGCGCGGTATTCCATATTATTCGGGCAGCAGAGTCCATACCGGGAGCCCTTAAAGGTACACCCGCGGCCTTCGACATCCCGCATCTGCCACTGCGGATGCTTGAAATATTCTTCTGTATTATAAATCAGGCTGTAATAGAGGATCGTGCTCATGCCGTCCGCATTGCACAAATCAAAAAGATGTTTCATTTTATCTTCGCAGCCGACGAAGCCCTTGTGCATGGTACCGACTTTTGTCGGCCAATAGCAAAGTCCGGTATGTGCCTGCACATAGATCATCGGAGCATTGACATTCGCTGTCTTTAAGGCTTTAAAATAAGTCTCCGGGTCAAAGGAACGCATAAATTCGTCGTTCCAATCCGGAATATGCATATCCAAAAGGGTTCTGCGCAACTTATTTTGATACCATTTTCCCATAAACGATCCTCCTAAATCTTCATATAAAATTACCATTCCAGTTCAATTCCGTTGTCACTGTCCGCATCGGTTGTCATGCGTTTAATCAGGTTAACGGGGATTTCATAGGAGCATTCCCCTTCTTCGAGATTTCCTTCAATCATGTCCACCAGTTTTTGTGCGGCAACAACGCCCATCCGAAACTTCGGAACATTGATCGTGGTCAGTGCAGGGACTGCAATAGAGGAAACATAGGTATTATCAAACCCGATCAGCTTGATCGCATCCGGAATTTCGAGTCCGCTCTCTTTGAGCGCCTTCAGCGCACCGATTGCCATCTGGTCATTGCAGGAAAACACACCATCGAAATGGACGGCGTTGGTAATGAACCGCTTCATAGCAAGATATCCGCTGAGTGTGGTGTAATCTCCAAATTCGATCCGATCCGCGTGATAGGGCAGTCCTGCTTCCTGCAGCGCCTCTTTGTACCCGCAAAGACGGTCGTAAATTACGTCCATGGAGTTAGGGCCCGATATGACGGCAATATCCCTACAACCTTTTTCAATTAAGTACTCCGTCGCCATTTTTCCGCCGAGGAGATTGTTGACATGAACCGAATAAATGCCGTACCGCATTAAATTCCGTTCCAGACTTACAACAAATACGTTTTTATCGCCGGTTTTCAAATTTGCCAAGTACTCGAAATAACTTTTTTCCTTGTAGCTCGCCACGGTATCAATAATGATCCCGTCGACCTTGTTGTCCAGTAAAAGGGAAACACAGCGCTTCTCTTTTTCGAAAATAAAATCCGAAGCGTAAAACAAAATCTGATATCCGCGTTTGGAAGCATAGTTCTGGATTCCATTCATCACCTGCGGAATAAAAATCGACCCGATAGAGTTTACGACAACACCGATTGTTTTGGTGGTTCGGGTTTTCATATTCCGCGCGGTTACATCCACCCTGTAATTCAGCTCCGCAATCGCCTGATTGACGCGCTGTTTCAGCTCTTCGCTGACATACTTGGAGCTGTTGATTACATTGGAAACTGTGGAAATGGATACCCCTGCGCGCTTTGCTACATCTTTAATCGTTGCCATCTTTCACTCTCAAGTCCTATCTTTTTGAATTCCATAAAAAAACGTTTTTTACATTCGTTCATTGTAACATAGCAACGCAACAAAGACAACACTTATCGAAGGAGACAGCCTCCCGGATAGCGCAAGATCCGGAAGGCTGTCCGCTGTATTTTTCCGTTATACAGAAACGTTTAATTCAGTTCCGCCTTCACAGCAGCGACAGAAGCTGCGGCCTGTTCTGGCGTGATGGTTCCAGACATCAGATCGAAGATCCGGAGCTTGAGTTCCTCAATCACAGAAGTATCAAACGCCCAGTCTGCATAGTTCATCTGCGGGAGATCCATCTGGCGTGCAAAGGTGTGCTCCTTGAAGAGATCCTTTATCTCATACTCACCTGCCTGAATTTTTTCGTTGAACGTCTTGTTGACCGTATAGATCGGGGCATCCTCGAACTTCTTCTCCATACCGGTCAGATTGAAGGTGTAATCGATCCAGCAAGCCGCCGCGTCTTTCTCTGCGTCAGTTGCTGCAGAATTGACTGCATATGCATCGTTTGCAAAGAACATCTGGCCCTTCAGCGATTTGTCGTCGTCGATCGACGGCAGCGCCATGGAGTGAACTTCAAAGGGAACGCCATCGAATCCATCGGTGATGGACTCCGGCCACCAGGTACCGCAGTACATGAACATCGTTTTCCCGCCGGCCCATGCCTGGTTGACGCTCATGTGGTCGGACGTTTCCCAACCAGCGATCAAAGAACCGCTCTGACCGAGCTTCTGCAGCGCTGTGAAAACCTGGATGACTTCGTCGGAATTGTCCCATGTAACCGCACCGCTGTTCAGATCATCAATGATTTGCGGCGTCGCAATCTGCATGAACAGGTCGCCCATGAGGATCACGCCAGGCCAACGATCCAGTAAACCGAGAGACAGGGACTGGTGGCCAGCCGCGTTCAGCTTTTCATTCAGCGCGATAAATTCGTCCAGTGTCAGTTCGGTGTCCGGCGTAAGGCCAAGACCCAATTCCTGATTGTATTTCTCGTTGTAATAGAGCGTGTTCCAGTAGCCGCCTGTAGAACGGGCAACGGCATACAGAGAGCCGTCCTTTGAGCAGGCGTCATAGATATCATCGAAGCTCATCTCTTTCCAGCCATACTGCTCGGAATACGCATCCAAATTCGCGAGTGCGCCGGCTGCATAGAGATCGTTGAGCTGCGAACCTACCTTCGGACGAAGGATGGTCGGCGCCGTGCCTGCCTGCACCGCAATGGTGGTCTGCTCTTTCAGCTCATCATCCTGATAGAGTGTGTATTCGATTTCGTACTGCGGGAACGCTTTGCTGAAGTCCTCGTAGTAGCTCATCTCGTTCTCCAGCGGCGCATTCAGCCACGCGGTGATTTTGGTAACCTCGCCGGTTGCAGAAGCCTCAGAGGATTCCTCTGCAGATGCACTGCTATCGCTGGATGCCGCTTCGGACGACGCTGCCGACGAAGCAGGGGTGTTGCTCGCGCATGCGCCAAATACCATCAGTACGGCAAGGGCAAGCGCCAACACGGAAATGAATTTCTTGAACATTTGCTTACCTCCTTAAATCGTAGCCCATGTCGGGCCAATTTTATAATGAATACCAAAACCAGGTATTCTTGACAGACTTATGCGTTTCCGACTTTGCGATCCACATAGTCGCGGAAACGGTTGAAAATTGCGGTAAACACCAGAATCAGCACAAACAGCACAACGGCAATTGCACAGCCATAACCAAACCGGTTCTCTGTAAAGGCAATGCGGTACATCAGAATGGATGTCGTTTTTGTCGCAATTCCGGGGCCGCCCTGCGTCATGACATAGATGATATCAAACGCCTTAAAGCCGCCAATCAGGTTAATTGCGGAACCGCTGAGCACGGTCGGCATCAACAGCGGCAGGACAACGTGCCAGAATGTCCGAAAGCGTCCGGCACCGTCGATGGAGGCAGCCTCCAGAAGATCCGGTGGAATATTCATCATCGCTGCACAGGTCATCACCATTCCAAATCCGGACCACTGCCAGATAACCGGTACAAACGTCCAGAACAGCGCTGTATCCACATTGCTCAGATACTGAATCGGGTTAATCGGGTCGATCAGTCCGAATACGCTGAGCACGCTGTTGATTAGTCCGAGGTTCGGGTCATAAATCAGCTGCCACAAAAGTGCGATGGAAACATAAGACATCATCATCGGCATAAAGAGAACCGTCCGGAACACGCCGGAAACAGCACGGTTCGGGGAGAGGTATTCCACCATGATCGCATAGATCAGTCCGGTCAGCGGCAAAATCACCACCGACATCGCGACCCAAATGAAGGTAATCTTGATGGAAGTCCAAAAATCATCGCTCTTGAAGAGTTTGGCAAAATTCTGAACTCCAATAAAATTGGCCTCTGCTAAACCGTTCCAGTCCGTGAGGGAAATCCGGAACGAATCCAGCATCGGATAGAATAAAAAGACGCACAGTAAAATTAGCGACGGAATCAGGTACAGGTACGGCTCCGCAGTCCGGAGCGGATGCAGTTTTCTTTTCAGCATGACTGGCTCACTCCTTTCTTTAACCTTTGACTGCGCCGGCCGTCAGACCGCGGATAAAATATTTTTGCAGAATCAAATACAGAATCATCAGCGGCAGCACGGAGAGTGTCAGAATGGAGAAAATTTTCGGCCAATCCGACGCATACCGGCCGACAAATACGGTCAGGGAAAGCGGAATGGTTTTCACATCATTTGAATTGAGGAATGTTAGCGCAAAGATGTACTCGTTCCAAGCAAACAAGGCCTGATAGATAATCACTGTGGAAATGCCGGGTTTGCTCAGCGGAAGCATAAACTGTAAGTAAAACCGGAAGCTGTTGCAGCCGTCGATTTTCGCCGACTCATAAATATCTTTGGGAACCTCCTGGAAGCTGTTGCGCAAAAGCAGAACGGAAAGCGGAATTCCGATTGCCGTATATGCAAAAATTGCAGACCAGCGATTGTTGAGCAAACTCATGCCTTTAAACAGGGAAAACAGCGGAATCAGAATAATCTGCGCCGAAATCATCTGGCCTGCCAAAACCACGAGATACAGTACATTTTTAAAACGGAACTGCATCATCGCAAATGCATACGCCGCCATACTGGAAAAAATCAAGATGGCAACCACCGTGATGATTGCGATGAAAAAGCTGTTATAAAGCGCAATTCCGAAGGAAGCTTTTTTCCAAGCCTCCGGAAAAACCGAAAAATCATAGGACTTCGGAAACGCCAAAGGGGTCTGGTAAATCTCATTGTTGGTTTTGAATGCTCCAAAGAACATCCAGACAAGGGGGAAAAACGACACGATTAGCAGAATGATCAGAAGCAGGAACAGGAACCAACGCCCGACTCCATATTTTCCGACTAAATTCTTATCCATTCCAGACTGTCCTCCTTCTTTTTTTCAGGCCCCATAACAGCTGGACGGATTTCAAAAAATCTGAAAATCCTTATGCATGGCGGGGTCCTTCCGGTTTGCTTGTTCCAAAGAATATACCTTTCGGAACATGATATTTTTTATAACAAACAGCTCCCTTTTGAGGGGCTGTTTTTTATTGGTTTGCTGTTCTAAATGGTATCATTTGGGTACAGTGCTCTGCTTTTCCAAGGAAACGTCAGCCTTCCCTATTTTGAAAAGACCGAATCCCCCATACTGGATTCCTGTTTCGGAAGCGTCCGGCGCGGCACATCCGGCAATTCTGCCGATAGCCTTTCGTTGATATCCGCCTTCGGCAAAGGCTCCAGCGGAAGATCCACCCGACGGTGTTCCAATGCGCTGATTTCCATGGCTTCCAACGCAGCATAGCCTTCATAGGCTTGCCGAATGTTGCACGGATGAGAAGCGATTTCTCCATCCAGCCAACGGATCAAATCTTCGGTATATGTAAGCTGCGCCTCCGGCTGTTCAAGTTCGTCTTTGAAACCATTTTCGCGGCCACCAATCACGTTTCCGCCGGTCTTTGCCGTGCAGGCGCCCCAGCAGCCGCTGCACTCCGCCCATACATAACCGGTTGTTCCGTAAACCGTCAGACGATCGTCTTCCCAAAACTCGATGGGATAGTCTCCCTTTTCATAATTTTCCCGGTGATGGTGGAACGGACGGGTAAAATATCCGAATTGCAGCGTGGATCGAACGCCGTTGCCGAGCACCATCTCTCCGAGGAAATAGTCGGGAGACGGGTGTGTGTCGGCAAGCAATTGCCTGCCATGTACATGGCCGACAACGCTGACCGGTCCAATTCCGTGATTGGCCCAAATCACATAGTCCATATAATGCGTTCCGAGCTGTGACAGCCACGCCTGACATTCCGCGTTAATCCGCTGCACCTCTCCGAGCTCTCCGCTTTCCAGAATTTCACGCAGTTTTCTGAAATTTTTCAAATATTTATGCTGATGACAAACCACCGCTTTGATGCCGTGCGCCTCGCAGAGCTCCACCATTTTTTTGGCTTCGTGCAGAGAGGTTGCCATCGGCTTTTCCATACAGATCGCTTTTACGCCATACCGAACGGCCAATTCGATCATTTCCAGACGAACGGATGGCAACGTACAAAAGGACAAAATCTCCGGCCGCGTTGCCTTTACCAATGCTTCGGCATCGGTATACCAAGCAGTTTTCGGGATGTCAAACGCCGTACCGATCGTCTCCACACGTTCCGGAAGCACATCGCAGATTCCAGTCAAATGGATGCGATCCTGCATTTGTAAAAAGCCCTTGATATGGGTGACGCCACGGTTGCCAAGCCCAATTTGTACGGCTGTATATCGTTTCATACGAAGTTCCCTCCTGCGAAAAAGTCCTTGCATTTTCAAAAAATTCGGATGATTCCTTGAAAAACGTTTTTTCAAACACCGAAAAATTTACAGAACACGTTTTAACTTTTTGTAAAAAAGCCAAATTTTGTTTTTTAGCCACGAATATCATATTCGCCAAAAAACAAATCACAAACTCTTTTCGTTGCATTTAATTTACACCATTTCCATCTAGTTGTCAACATAAGCATTGAAAAAATACAAAAAATTTTTTTGAATTTATAAATTTAACCCAAGTTGAAATTTTCTGTTGACAGACAAAAAGCAAGCTGTTATAATAGCCTCGTTTAGTAAAACGTTTTTTTGATGTGGAAATCAATCAAAATAAAATGCAAAGGAGTTTGATGTTCATGGCCAATATTTATGAGACGCTTTTAACCGAAGGCAAAGGCATTCTTCGTCTGAAGCCCGCCTGGGTTCCGCGTTCTTTCTGCCGTCCTGGACAGCGTCTGAAACTGGATCCCCGGGATTTGTATGTCTACGGAACAAAGCGCGGTGCGATTGACGAACGCTGGTTTGCTTCCACGACGCCTGCTGACAACGGACCCGGAACACCGCCCGACGAAGGACTGAGCTATATCGTTTCTGCCGACGGAAAAATGCAGGTCCTTTTAAAGGATGCCGTCGCAGAGCTGAAAGACAAGCTCATCGGAAAAGCACTGTGGGACAAATACGGACGCTGGCCGATGTTCTCCAAGTTTTTTGACAACCTCGGGCCGCTGCCGCATCACATTCACCATCGAGAAGCACACGCCGCCCGCGTCGGCGCATCCGGAAAACCCGAAATGTACTTCTTCCCCGCACAGCACAACAACAATAACGGAGAATTCGCCTGCACCTTCTTTGGTCTGAATGAGGATGTCACCAAAGAAGACGTCAAAGAGGTCCTCAAAAACTTCACAAAAGGCGACAATCAGCTGTTAGACTGCGCCAAAGCGTATAAACTGACACTCGATACCGGATGGGACGTTCCGCCGGGAGTTCTGCATGCGCCGGGCAGTCTCTGCACCTATGAGCCGCAGTTTGCTTCTGACGTCTATGCAATGTACCAGTCCGTTTTGTACGGACACCATGTCGTCAGCGAGGATCTTCTTTGGAAGAACACCCCGCCGGAGGAGGTTGGCAACTACGATTACCTGATCGATGTCATCGATTGGGACACCAACGTGGATCCGGAATTCCACAAGCACCGCTTTATGGCGCCGAAGCCGGTTCGTCCGATGGAAGAAATGCAGAAAGAAGGCTATGTAGAAGAATGGATCTGCTACAAGTGCCCGACAGTCTGCGCCAAACGTCTGACCATTCTTCCGGGTGCAACCGTTACCATTAAAGACAGCGCCGCCTACGGATTCATCACCATCCAGGGCCACGGAACCTGCGGTGTCTGGGAGATCGAATCTCCTGCCATGATTCGGTTCGGCCAGCTGACCAACGACGAATTCTTTGTATCGGAGGATGCCGCCAAAGCAGGCGTCACCTTTACAAACCCCTCTACTTGCGACCCCATTGTTATGCTCAAGCACTTCTCCGAAAACCCGGATCTCGTAATGGAATAACTCGGTTGCAGCGGCCTCTACGCAAAAAAGCCAACGCTTGTTTTCAAGCGTTGGCTTTCCTTTTTACTGTGTTTTAAAAACGAAATTCCGGCGTTTCGCCGCATAGCAACAAAACTGTCGAAAGCAGCAAGACCTGCTCTGCAGAATGCGGTTTTTTCAGCCGCACCCGGATATCGCCGGGCTCAATCTCCGTCCCGTCCAGCGCCCGGACCGTACGCTGAATGCTTACAGAGGCGCCCGCATCATCCAAACCAGCAAGACTGATCGTGTCCTTGTTGGACATTCCATACGTAATTGCCGACAGTCCGGTTCCTTTCAAAAACACGGCCGCGCCGGTATGACTCGAGGAAAACACCGGCACCAAGCCGGCAATCGCCTTTTTTTCTCCGTAAAATCGAAAGCTTTTTTTAAAAAGTAAAATTCCACTTTCCAGAGCGCTGTCCGGCAGCCGTTCGCAATCCAAAAGTAAATACCGCGCCTCACGATCCCCGCCGATTCGGCCTCCGCAAAAGTATTGCACACCGCCATACGACGACAGGACCGGAATCAGCCAGGACGAAACCGCTGCGTCGGAGGGCTTCCCGCAAAGGATGATGGTCATCATTGGCAAAGGCAGGCGCCCGTTTCATGCACCCGCTTCCTCCTCTCCTTGAGTCTGCATCTACAGTATTCCAATCCAGAGGGAGAATATGTATTCGGTTTCCTTAAGCGCGGGCGTTTCTGCCATTTTGTACCGCTTTGACCCGGTTTTTCCTTTTAAAAAAGCAGGTGTCAAAAAGCACCATTGCAAGGCGCATGCAAGACCGCATCCGTAATTCCGAGAATTGCTGTTCCAATCAAAGAGATTTCCATCTTTTTGCGGGTCTCTATCGGAATTTCCGGCGCAAAAAACACTTCCCGCATCGGTCTCTGCACCAGATCCACTACCGGCACCGGTACGCCGAGTTCCGCAAACAGCGCCGTATTTTGCAACCGTTTTTGGACCTCCTGGACAACTTCGGGGAACGAATGCGGATTCAGCGCAACGTTTCCTTCGAAGACCACATAATACGAATGGAATCCGCGATCTCTGTTCATCTTTACAGCCGTCGCGAGGATCGCATTGGCAAGCGTAATATGCAGCCGCTGCATTAGCAGGGACGCAAGTGTCTGCAGTTCTGAAAAGGCCTCCTTCGTGACCGCTGCACGCAGCTCCTGCAGCCGCTCATGGCGAAACGCCTGTTCGTCAATTGTCGACTCCCAAATCCAAGAAACCAGCGCAGAGTCATTGGACGATGCAAAATGCTGCTCTGCCGGAAACGTCTGCAGCGCCGTTCCCGGCTCCTTTTTCCGTAAATTGATTGCCCGGCGCATCAGGCCATAAAACAAAAGGCCGGAGCATCCGGATTCATAAATATAGCCTTCCGTTTCTTCCTTGGGAAACAGTTCTTCATCCATGGTCATAATCGGCGTCCGGCTGATAACCCTGCTGATTTGCTCATCCGCAGTTGCCATTCCGGTTCCGCAGACCAGCAAAAAGGTTTGCTCATCGGGCTTTAAGCCCACAACCTGGCTGACTCCGCCAATGTGCGCTGCGATCGGATCCGCCTGATAGTACAGCCACGGCATCTTCATCCCGCGTGAAGAGAAATAGCGCTGCATGTTGTTGTGAAAATTCATATCTTCCATAAAGTCCGCCGGACAACGCGCAAGCAGTCCATCAATATTCGGCATTTTGGCCGGGTGCTGGGGAATATAGATGAATCTTTTTCGGCGGGCTTTTCAGCGCACGCATGTGATGCACATGGAGATTTCCGTTTTCTGTCGAAGCCAGAATCAACTTCGTATTAGAGCCGCCGAAGGACAACGCCAGAACCAGACCGTGGTTCTGATAGCGCGCGTCCATTTGGCGCACCAACTGAAACAGCTCCGCCGAATGCCGAACATAATCATTGCGGTCATCCTGCAGATAGGCTGTCGTCAGGCGTTTCAAATCTGCATCCCCATCACAGAGATTCGTCAATCGTTTCATTACCGGTTCCAAATCATCACCACTCTCTTTCCATTATCCTGACTCATCACACAGGGAATTTTCTACATTCCTTACCACAAATGGGGTTCTTGACTTTTGCGCATGTTGATCCAAACCAAAATTCTCTATCCATACAGCTGCAAATCATTCGAGAAAAGAAGCTCCCGGCCGCATGAAGCGTCCCGCACTTTCGCATATTGTTCCATTTTTATGTTTTATATGTTTTAAAGGAAACTTTCTAAAGTTTTCTGAACGAAAAGGCGGCTGCATCTTGTATTTTTTCAAAAAATGATTTAAACTGTAAGCATGAGTTTAATAAAGTTATATACTTGTATACAGTTGTATAGCATATCATCCGCACAATCTTGTCAAGCATTTTCACAATTTTTGACGGTTGTACGGAGGGCCGGGTTGTCTGCTTCTGTGTTTTTTGCGCAGAATACACCTCTGACCCCCAAAAATTTACGATGCCTCTCTTCTTGATGTATCGAAAAATACGCAATAGGAGCTAAATATCATGCTGGATCGCACAAGCCCCATCCCACTACATGTCCAAATGGAAAATATTCTCCGGGAAAAGCTGGACAGCGGCGAATGGAGTCCTGGACAAATGATTCCTTCCGAAAATGGGCTCAGCGCGCTGTGTGGAATCAGCCGAATGACCGTGCGCAATGTCATCACCAAACTGGTGCACGAAGATCTTCTGGAGCGGATCCCGGGCAAAGGAACCTTTGTCAAACCGCAAAAAATTTCTGCAAATCCGCTTTCCTACGCCGGAATTCGCGAGCAGCTGGAAAAGAAAGGCTATGAGGTTTCCACAAAGCTGATTTCTATTGAAAAGGAGACTGTTTCCAGCAATATTGCCGCGCGCTTCAGCATTCCCACCGATACCCCGTTTTTTGTCATCAAACGCCTGCGTTATATTAAAGGCGTTCCGCTCAGCCTGCACGTGTCTTATATTCCGGCGATTCTATGTCCGGATCTGGACCAACAATCCTTGGAGCGGGAGCAGCTCTGCGTTATTCTCAGCCAAAGCTACGGCTTGATGCCTGCCAAAACAACAGAAACCCTCGAATCTGTCGCTGCAACCAAAGAAGAGGCGCGCCTTCTTTCTGTACAGGTTGGACATCCGCTTCTCTTGTTGGAGGACACCATTCTGACACAAGAAGACCGGGTTTATGAGTTTTCCAAAGTCATTTTCCGCGGAGATAAAATCCGTCTCCACCTTTCCTTTTAAATGTCATTTTTTTAATGTCATTTTTTATCTTAGAAAGCCGGGGAATCGCCCGGCTTTCTTCTTTTTTGTCAAAATAGAAAAAATTTTTTATTTTCTAAAAATAAGACTTGACAAACTTCTCTATGCGTTATGTCTTGTATATACAAGACATAATATAATGTTCAATTTGGGAGGATTTTATAGGATGACAGTCAACGATCTTTCTTCCGGCGAAGGCACGGTTCATATCAACTATCCGCTCCAGGCGCTCAACGCTGCTCCGGCCAAAGGGCTGGAATCTGCTGTCAATCGCATTGCATCGATTTTACTCAGTGCCGCAGATTATGTGCAGTTAAACGGAAAGGTGCGCTATCTTGGCGTTACCGATCGTTTCCGCGATGTCATTGAGACATTCCACCCGGCTGATGGGGAAATTCCTGCAGGATTCCGGATTGAAAGCACCCTGGAAGCAGACGGCCTGCTTTTGACCGATCTTGTCCGGGATATTTCGTACGATAAGAATGGCGTAAAACGTCCGACCGGCGTAATTTTCTCCGCGGACTCTGCGAACCCCCATGAGGTGGCGCCGATTGCGCCGCTTCTCGGAAACCTGACCTGCAATCCCGGAATCGTCTACGATCTTTTCATCAATAATCCGGAGGCCAACGTCGGCAACCGTTTTAAAACCCGTGACGAAGTCATGACCGAACTTGGCCGGATTCTCGGACCGGGCTGCGACATCAGCGTTGAGCTGAACAATCCGTTTGAGGAAGATTTTTCTAAAATTCTCGAAGAGTGTGAGCGCTTCAAAGAGATTCTCTCTGAGTACCGGCTCGTCGTCAAGGTTCCGCACACCGGACCGGTTAACCCGGAAAATGTCCCCCAGCTTCTGTCCGGCGATAAACATCTTGATACCCGCTTCGACCAGGCAACCACTGCAGGCGCGCTGCGCGGCCACAATCTTGCTCTGCGCCTGAGAGAGCATGGCTACCGGATCAACTATACCCTAATGTTTGAGCCCTATCAGACCGCAATGGCGCTTCAGGCAAAGCCGTATTTCATCAACAGCTTCATCCGTCACCGTGCAAAGCAGACGTCAAAAATCAAGCAGCTTCTGGACATCTACAATCTGACCGGCGAAGTTCGGTATCTGGAAGAGCTGCGCACCTTCTTCCTTGCAAATGATTATCTCAGCAAAACCGAAACAGACCGCAGCCTTTTCGACGTTCTCAAAATCGCGAAGGATATCGTCGCATATCGCAATATCGAAAACGATGCAGGTGCAGACGGCTTGGACGGCGTTCGCCACAACCTCCTGCTCCTGCGCAACACCAACCTGCGCGATACCCGTTTGATTATCTGCTCCATGGAGGGCGAATACAACTATCCGGATATCGACCGCTTACTCGCAGAATATGCTTACCGTGATGTCGCGGATCGCGTCATTATCACAGCAGAACCGCAGTATCTCGCACGGTTTACCTCTGCAAATCAGGTTGTTTCCTATCAGCGCCGCTTTATGAACGCAGTCGACAGCGCGAAATAAGACAATTTTTTAAAAAGTTCATTCCATGTTTTGAGCCTTCTGAAGAAGGCGCCCGAAAGCTTTGTAACCGGATTTCGGGCGCCCGATTGGTGCTTTACGGCCGTATAATTGCGTCCAAATTCTGCTTTCGGATTCCTTTGGCGCTTCTTTTACGCGGAGAAGCTTTCTGCCTTTCCAGGAAGCGCAGAAAACGTTGTACCGCGTTCCTGTAAGAATGGATTTCGCGGGCGGTTGGATCAAATTCATTTTAAAAAAATCAGCATTTTCCGGTATCTTTTCACTTACAAAAACTACATCTCCTTTTTCAGATATCCAGAAAAGATCGATCTGCACAGACGCTTCCGACCTGCAAATGCACTCTCGGAAGTGTCTGTGCGGTTGATCCAGAAAATCAGCGTTTTACTTTCCAACTTTCACTACAAGGATTGTCTCCCTATAAATCAAAAAGCATCCCACGCAGATCCATTTCGGGTATCTGCGGGGGATGCTTGTCTATTGGTATTTTATTTCCCCTGTGATTCCATCCGTATAAAGCACGGCTGGCACAAAAACCGTTTGCTGGGCAAGCCAAGAAGTTCTGTTATTTGAAGAACTTCGAAACCTTCTGTGCCTGCATCGCACCTGTATTGAATTCCACTTCCACAGACGCAATCTCATCTTCTACCATGGCCTGGAACTCTTCATTTTTCAGCCCGGAAAGCAACTCATTGCGGTCTGTTTCATCCGCAAGCCACTCTGCGGTTTTTTCCTTGATGTCGTGCCGGAACACCACATAATATGCGCCGGAACCGGAGAGATCCGCAAGCGCCGCTTTGCCCGCTTCAATGCCCAACACTGCTGCGCCGATCGTGGAATCCTCCGTAAGCTTTTCTACGGACTCTTTCAGCACTTCTGTGCTCTCAGTGTCATCCGTGTGGAGCGCCTGATAATATTCCGTCTTCTTATACGCTTCCACAACCTCATCCAGTGTCATGGAACCGTTATTATAGCGCTCGATGTAGCCTTCCAGCTCTTTTTTGACAGCTGCCTTTTGATCATCATCCATGGCTGTCGCTTTTCCATCTTCGCCGTACGTAAAGAGATACTGCGCAAGATATGCATAAGAAGCATAGTTATCTTCAAAATAGGTTTGCAGATCGCTGTCCGGAACCTCTTTTTCGCCGCCTTTCCCGTAAATATTCTGGAAAAGCTTCGTAATCATCTGGCTCTGTTCTGCAGTTGCCGTGGTATAAGACGCCAGTGCAATTCCATAGCCTTCCATCTGGGAACTCGACTGGTTCCAATAATATGCAGCCTGTGTTGCAGCCGCGTTTTTCTCTTCCTCTGTCAGCGTAATGCCGCGGGCATTCATCATTTTCAAAATTGCGAAATAGTACTTGACATAATATTCCGCCTTGTTGCGGATCCAAGTCTCCGCGTCTTCGCCCTCCACAGTCTGCTTCAGGACAGGCTGGTCGCTGTCTTCCACCAATTTCGCCGCGTCGCTGCTGGCTACCGCCAGAAAATAAATATAACTTCCGATCGAAAGCGTCGTATCTCCGCTCTTTGCAGACCAGGTTTGATCGCCTGACGAACAGCCGATCGCGCCGAGAAGTAAAACTGCCGCCAATAAAACTGCCATTGCCGATTTCAAAACCGTTTTCATCCTCTGTTTTCATCCTTTCGGAAATAGATGCCGCCGGTAGCCCGGCTGACATTGCATTCTTTGCGTTCGTCAGGACCGACGTTTTTTGCCAGTCCGATACACGTTTTTATTATACCCTTTTCAAAACCACGTGACAAGCCTTCTGCAAGCAGAATTTAGCTTTGGCTTTCTATGAATTCTGCTGTAAGCTCCACGGTTTCCTCCGCCTGCTCTTCAATATCCAACCCACGAATATTCTTTTTGTACAGGTGCCGCATCAGAAGAAGGCTCGCAATCAGCGATACAATTTCTGCAAGCGGGAAGGAATACCAAAGCAGCATCAGTCCGCCGATTTTCGAGAGCAGATACGCCAGCGGAACCAGTGCAACCAGCTGCCGCAGGACCGAAACGATCAGGCTGTAAAGCCCATTGCCCACCGCCTGGAACAACGTCGAAAACATAATTCCAAGCGCAGCCGGTATAAAACAGAGGCAAATTATGCGCAGCGCCGGAACCCCGATTTTCACCATTTCAGCAGAAGCATTGAAGAGTAACAGCATCTGATCCGGAATCACTAAGAAGATTGCCGTTCCCACCGCCATGATGGCGCCGCACACAAGAATCCCGTACCAGAGGGTCGCCATCAGACGCTTGCGCTTTCTGGCGCCGTAATTATATCCCATAATCGGCATACATCCGTTCGTCACGCCAAACACCGGCATAAAGATCAGCGACTGCAGCTTAAAGTAGACGCCAAAAACCGCAACTGCTGTTTCAGTGAACGAAATCAGAATGGAATTCATCAGTGTTGTCATGATCGAAGAAATTGACATCATAATGGTCGAAGGCACTCCAACCGCGCAAATATCCCGGACCATTTCCCCATGCATGCGAAATCCCCGGAAATGCAGTTTGACTGCATGTTTCTGCGTAAACATGACGACCGCTGCAACTACCGCTGATAAAATTTGTCCGGCCACAGTTGCGACCGCTGCGCCGGTAACTCCCATTTTCGGCATCCCGCAGTAACCGAAGATGAAAATCGGATCCAAAATAATATTGGTGATCGCACCAATCAGCTGAAAAATCATCGGCCAAATCATATTTCCGGTTGCCTGCAGCGTTTTTTCAAAAATAATTTCGATAAATATGCCAAACGAAAAAATGCAAACAATGGACAGATAGCTTTCTCCCATTTCCAGAATGTCCGGAATGTCCGTAAACGCTCTGAAAAACGCACCGGAAAAGAGCCAGCCGAGAAGGGCAAAAACAATCGCCACAAGCACGGATAAAATCAGGCCATGCACCGCAACATCGCCGGCCTCCCGGTCTTTTCCTTCCCCGAGTTTTCGGGCGAGCAGGGAATTGACTCCGACGCCTATCCCGCACGCAAATGCAATAATCAGGTTTTGAATCGGAAAAGCAAGCGAAACGGCCGTTAATGCATTTTCGCTGATTTTCGCAACAAAATAGCTGTCTACGATATTGTACATCGCCTGCACCGTCATCGAAAGGATGGCGGGAAGCGACATTGTAATTAAAAGCGGAAATATGGGCTTCGTTCCCATTTTATTTGTCTGTGTCTGTTGCAAGCGTAAGTCTCTCCTTATAAAAAATATGCGTATATTTTAGTATAACGCTTTTTCAGAAGAAAGGCAAATTCTTTTCCGGATTTCCCGGCTTTTTTACTGCCGGTGAAATTTTCATTTTTCATTCTATGTTTTTTCAAAAACCGCTTGACTTTTCAATCCATATCGCTTATAATAAATAAGCTTTCATTCCTAATTGGTTTGAATGTGCGCTTGTAGCTCAGCTGGATAGAGTGACTGGCTACGAACCAGTAGGTCGGGGGTTCGAGTCCCTTCAAGCGCGCCACGTCGCGACAAATCTTCGGATTTGCCGCGATTTTTTCATCCACATAAATTTGACCGTATAGAAGTTACCGAACCATGACAAAAATCCCGGCTTTGCGAGATGTGAACAGCACCCCATTTGTTAGACAGTATGATATACTATCTAACAAGTGGGGTGTTTTGCTATGCCAAAAGGAGTACCAAACAAACGATATACGCCGGAGTTCAAGAGAATGGTTGTAG
>NZ_JACRSN010000023.1 GCF_014384705.1 Yeguia hominis
AAAAAACGAATTGATGTTAATCTCGTTTCAACATATTTTAACCGTGCCAATTTTGAAAAGTTTATAGATGAAGCAAAGGCAAGGGAAAATACCGGAGATATAGGATTCTATTATCTAAATAAAAAAAGAGCCATCCGAGATGTAAAGGGTCTCGGGCAACAATTGCCCGCCATCCTTTCCCGCGATAGCTCTAACATTATTATACGCAGGATCGATGAAAAAATCAACAGAAAAATTTCCCATATTACGCAGAGTCAGCAATTCAAGCGTTGGTTTGGGGACTGGCAGAACCATCCGGAAAAGGCGAGTAAGGTTGTGAATGCGGACGGGACGCCAAAGGTGATGTATCACGGGACATTAGCGAATGGACTTCATGAGTTCCGAAAAGATTTTATCGGAAGTAGATTTTCTTTTGACGAGGTCGGATTTTTCTTTGTGGATCATAAGGGCATTGCAAATGATTACGCAACGCCAGACTTTGGTGAATCTAGAAAAGGCGAAGTGATTCCTGTATATTTGAGCATCAAAAAGCCTTTGATTTTTAACAAGGCCTATGCATTGAAAAACGGATATGGAAATGTTTTCAGAAATAATGATGTTATTGATGTATGGGATGCGTATCAAGGTGCAATTCTTGATGAAGCAGAAGAACAAAAAGCGGATGGTATTCTGTTAAATGATGGAACCGTTCAAATGGCGGTTGCGTTCGAACCCAACCAAATCAAATCCGCCACCGATAACATCGGCACATTTGACGCGAAAAATCCGGATATTCGGTACAGCCTCAATGACACCACGCCGGAGAATGAAAGCGAAGGCTACCGAGAAACCGATCTGGACGCTTCGGCGTTTCGACCGGAAGTCCGGCGGGAATTTCGGAAAATCACGGCCATGTCGGACTACAAGCTTTTGAAAAATGCGATCGGCACATTGACCGAAAGCAGCTTAGAATCGCAGGCGGTAAGCCTTTACAAAGAGGCGGCAGAGAACGTCCATGCGTTATATGAGGAGATCGACGCGCTGGAAGAAAAGCGGGATGCGGCAACCTCACGCGCAGATCTTTCGCGGATTACGGAGTATATTAATATTCGGGAAAAGCGTCTTTCGGAATGGCTGCCGCGATTGGACAAAAGAAGTGCGTCGCCGGAATTGCAAGCAGTGATGCGCCGTGCAGTCAGTCAAGAGGTTGATCGGCTTGTTGAAAAGTACGGGCGGATCCGCCCGGGCGAAAAGCGGGTGCGCGAAGTTTCTGTACCAAAACAAACCTCAGACGATAAGCGGGTTCGCCAGACGGTGCGCACTGTTCTGGAAAGCGGCGCAATCACGGACGGCATGGTGCCCGAAATTCAAAAAGACCTTTTGCGGGAGCGGTTTTCATATACGCCGGTATCCAATAAGGAATCCATGGAATGGGCGAAGCGGTATCTGAATGTCAACGGATATGAGGGCGGCATGAATGAGTGGGCCGCAGTCGTAAAAGGCGACCGCCCCGCAGGGAAAAATCAAATTGCACTTGCGGAGTATTTGCTGCAGGAAGCAGCGCAAAGCGGAAGGGTAGCGGACGCCCTTCGATTGACCGCCGAACTGGCAGCGGAAGGGACCCGCGCCGGGCAGACTGTCCAGGCGCTGAGTATGCTTAAACGCTTGGACAAGCCAGAAGTAAAGCACCTTGGCGAGCTCTATTATTTGCAAAAGGTAACAGAAAACCTGAACAAGGACCTGCTGAATCGGTTTGCAAAGAAAAAAGGCGACGTCCCGCAAATCCAAATTGATCCAGCGCTTGGCGAGAAGCTTTTAAAAGCGCCGGCAGAGGACTATGACCGGGTAGTACAGGAAATTATGAAAAGTCTCGCCGAACAACTTCCTTCAACTTGGGTGGACAAGTGGAATGCCTGGCGGTATTTGGCTATGCTTGGAAATCCCAAAACGCACATTCGAAATCTGATCGGGAATGCGGTGTTTATGCCGGCGGTTAAAATGAAAAATGTAATTGCTGCGGGCATGGAAAAGGTTTTTTTACGGAAGAATCGGACAAAGGCGGTTTATGCAAAAAAAGAGTATCGGGATTTTGCTCGCACGGATTTTCAGAAGGTAGAGGATGTACTGGCCTCAGGCGGAAAAATGAATGCTTATAACGAGATTATAGATCAAAAGCGCGTGTTTCAAACCCGATGGCTCGAGAAGGCCCGGCAATTTAACTCTCAAATGCTGGAAAAAGAGGATGTTCTTTTTCTCAAGCGGTACTATATTTCTTCGCTGGCACAATATCTGCAGGCAAATCAGCTCGACACGATTCAGCTGCGGGAAGGAAGCGATGCTCTTGAGAAGGCGCGGCTCTATGCAATTCGCGAAGCGCAAAAAGCAACTTACAGAGATTTTTCTGCGGTTGCACAATGGCTTTCCCGCAGCTCCAAAACAAAAGGATTTGGATGGGCGATCGAGGCGGTTCTGCCGTTTAAGAAAACGCCAATCAACATTCTCAGGCGCGGCATCGAATACAGCCCGGCAGGCCTTTTGAAAACGCTTTCAAAGGGTGTTTACGATTTAAAAACCGGAAAGATTACAGCAAATGAATTTATTGACGGGATTGCTTCTGGTCTGACTGGTACGGCAATTATGGCGGTCGGCATGGCGCTGCGGTCGCTCGGTATGATTCGCGGCGGATTTGACGACGATGACGAAGAGGCGTTTGCGAAACTACAGGGTGAGCAGGTTTATTCTGTAAAAATTGGCGATACCTCTTATACCGTTGACTGGATGGCTCCGCTTTCGATGCCGCTTTTTATCGGCGTGGAGCTTATGTCTGCGCTTGAAAAAGGAATGGAAAATCTGACGTTTTCAGATGTTTCCGAGGCTTTGCTGAATATCACAGAACCCATGTTTAATCTTTCCATGCTGGACGGGCTGAACAGTATGATTGATTCTGTAAGCTACCAGGACAACAAACTGACAGCAATCGGCGTGGAGGCGGTGTCAAGTTATCTGCAGCAGGCGTTTCCGACTCTTGGCGGGCAGATTGCCAGAACGATAGATCAGAACCAGCGCACGACGTATACAGACAAAAACAACAAATGGCTATTGCCGGAAGTACAGTATTTCCTGCAGCGGGTTATCAGCAAAACGCCGGGGCTTTCTTTTTTAAATCAGCCGCGGCTGAACGTTTGGGGAGAAGAACAGGAAGATCCGAACGTTTTGCTGAGAGCCTTCGAAAACTTCCTCTCCCCAGGCTATTTTGATACACTCGACAGCAATGCGGTCGAAACGGAGATTGGGGATGTTTACGAACGGACAAAAGAAAAATCTGTTTTGCCAAAGCGCGCAGAAAAAGCATTTGCGGTGAATGGGGAGCGCAAGAACCTTACCGCAAAAGAATATACGCTGTATTCAAAGCTGCGCGGACAGCTGTCCTATGAGATCCTTGACGACATGATCAATCTGAATGGGTATACAGACCTAGATGACGCGACAAAGGTGTATATGGTGAAGAACGCATACCTTTACGCAACCGCGTTGTCGAAAATGGAAATTGCGGCGGAATATGTTCCGGACGACAAATGGATTCTCAATGCGCAGGAAGCGGAAACCAAATATAACATTCCGGTTGAAATGTTTATTTTGTTCCGCGCATCCATTCGAAACCTGGAAAGCGATCAGGATTCGGACGGCAACACAATTCCCGGATCCAAAAAAGCAAAGGTTCTGGAAGTGCTTGACGGGCTCGACCTTACCAAAAAGCAAAAGGACGCGCTTTATTATTACCAGAATTACGGAGAGAAAGAGATTCAGGACGCGCCGTGGAACTAATCCAGGGTGAAATGACCTCTGTTAATCCGGTACAATGAAATAGGGGGCAGGAACGTGCAGTCCTGTCCCCTTATTTTATGAAATACGGGAGGATTTACCATGAAAATCAATTGGAAAGTGAGATTTAAAAATCCGGTATTCTGGGCGAACCTTGCAGTAGCCATTTTCCTGCCGATGCTGGCCGCGCTGGGGCTTCGTTGGGAGGATATTACTAGCTGGGCGGCGCTTGGAAATGTGTTGCTAGAGGCTGTTAAAAGCCCGGTAATTGTGGTGTCGGTGCTTGTATCAATCTGGAATCTGATCGGCGATCCAACCACAACGGGCCTGTCCGATTCCGCAAACGCCATGAAATACGATAAGCCGAATGGGGAGAAGTGAGATGAATGATATTCTTGTAGCACTGATTACCGGAGGGCTGGCGCTCATTGGGTCTGCAATCGGGGTATTTTCCGGGATTAAAACCAGCCAGAAGGTGACAGAGGTTAAAATCGAGGAACTAACCCGCGAGGTGCGGGAACATAACCACTTTGCAAAGCGGATTCCTGTTGTTGAGGAACAGATCAAAGTAATCAATCATCGAATTGAAGATTTAGAAGGGAAGTAATTATATGGCAAAGAAAATTTATCTATCTCCCAGTAACCAGAACGGCAACCTGTACAAAGGCCAGAACACGAACGAAATGGAGCAGTGCAACCGGATTGCGGCGGCAGCAGAAAAGCACCTTCGGCGCAATGGGTATGAAGTAAAGCGTGCGCCAAAGGGGCAGGATATGAGCAAATCTATCGCGGAATCCAATAAATGGGGCGCGGATATTCATATTCCGATTCACACGAATGCCGGCGGCGGCAAAGGGCCGCTTGTGATGGTATATTCGAAAGAATCTGGCAATATGAAATATGCGCAGCCGGTATATGATGCGCTGCTTGCGTTGAGTACCGGAAAAAAAGGCTACGGCGTGAGGGTTGGCACCGAAATGACCGCAGGAAACTATATGCCGTCAGAATTGAGCGATACAGCAGCCGTTAGCGTTTATTGTGAATGCGAATTCCACGACAGCGCAGACCTCGCAAAGTGGATTGTGGCGAATGTAAATAAGATCGGAGAAGCGATTGCAAAGGGCATTTGCAAAGCGGACGGGAAATCTTACATCAAAGAGAAGCCTGCGGCTGCTCCGGCGAAAAAAGATACCATTTATCGGGTACAAGTTGGCGCATTCAGCGAAAAGAAAAACGCCGAAGCAATGGAGAAGAAGCTGAAAAAGGATGGCTATTCTACCATTGTGAAGGAAGAAAAGAAATAAGTAAAGAAAAAGCGGAGGCGTCCGGTGGGCGTCTCCGCGATTTTTTAATTTTTATATTTTTCTTTCATTGCCGCTTTGATTAAATTTTCTATATAGTTGGAAGTGGTGCGGCTTTCGGCTTCAGCAGCGGCTTGTACTTGGGCTTTGAGTTCCGGCGTGATCCGGATTTCAAGGCGTCCGGTTCTTACCATTTTTTCACCTCCAGATTACTTTACAACGCAGAAGAATATTTCCTGCATCATCAAATACGTTAATGCAGCTAACGAGGTCATTTCCTTCGATGTGTTCGGGCTCTTCCTCATATACGCTGGAAATAATCTCATTGCCGGGGACGGTAAGCAAGTGCCCATCGCCTTCATCATCTACGATCACTCGGAGCGTATCGGGGAGAGAAAGCTCTGTGTGCCGCCAGGTGCCCGGATATTTTGCGCGCGGCTTTGCTCGAATCTTAATCATATCTGGAACATTGCGGAAGGTGGACGGGATTTTGTAGAGGTGAGCAATCATAATTTATTCTCCTTTCTTTTTACGCCATCAGCGAAGGGCATCAATGATTTTAGAGGCATTGCTTTCGGAAAAAATCATTTCAATTTTTGCTGCATCATCAGCAGATGCAAGGCTGCAATTGCGCTTGAGATATTCAAGGCGGTAGCCGGCAAACCATTTATCGAAGGGCTTGCCTTCTTTTTCGGCGGCAACTTTCAGCGTAGTAATTGCGGATTCGCTGCAGTTTTCGGGATGAAGCTTTTCAGCCAGCGCGAGAAAGCGATTAATATTGAATTCACGAGATGCCAATTCTTCGGAGATAAAGCGCTTGCGGAGAGAGGATGCATATGCCGTCTGTTTTTCGGAAACGCCGGAGATCATCGGCAGAGGATGCTTCTCGCTAAAGCTGGCAATATAGCTTTCTAATTTAGCGCTTTTCTCGGATTCCTTTGCGGCAGCGTAGCAAGCGGGGCATGTAGTGATATTTTCTTTTGCCCATTCTTCATAAGAGGCGGCATCACTGGAATTGCGGCACATGTGAATATGTTCGAACGGTTTTCCACAGCGAGTGCAAGTAAGAGTGATTTTTACGCGTGCCATATTATTTTCCCTCCCGGCCATTGGCCTTTTCTTTTATCTTTCCTGTGATTTATATTGTACGGCACTGTGCCGTACAAAACAAGACTTAAAGCGCACAAACATTTATAAAGTTTTTTGTGCAAAAATAAAAACCGCATCTCTTGAGGAAAGAGATACGGCGATTTTATTTTGAAATCCTATTACACGTTTATTACACACTGATTATTAAAAAACTTAGTGTTTAAGCCGATTTGTTAATGAATGGGGTTCAAGAGGCCGCAGGTTCGACTCCTGTCACTCGGACCAGAAAAAATTCACGGTGGATTTTCTCACCAAAAAGCAAAAAGTCAACAAAGGCGAAGTTCTGCAGTATTATGTGGAAGGTAGCCATCCGGCAATCATCTCCGCAATGGACTTCGACCGAGTGCAGGCAGAGATTGCCCGCCGACAGAGCCTGGGGCGTTCCTACAGCGGTTCGAGCATTTTTGCCAGCAAACTGATTTGCGGTGACTGCGGTGGCTTTTATGGCAAAAAGGTGTGGCACTCCACGGATGCATACCGCAGAGAGGTGTGGCGGTGCAACGGCAAATTCAACGGCGAAGCCAAGTGCGGAACACCAGCCCTCACCACAGAGGGCATTCAGCGGATGTTCCTCCAGGCATACAATCAGCTGATGGGCGACCGAGAGCAGGTCATCCAAGCCTGTGAGGTAATGCGGTCGATTATTGCCTCCGACTACTCCAAACTGGATGCAGAGATTGATGCTCTGAACGAAGAAATTCAGGTTGTTGCCGGACTGGTCAACCAGCGCATCAAGGAGAATACCACCACGCAGCAGTCCCAGGAGGAATACAACAAAAAATACAACCGACTGATTAAGCGGTATGAGAAAGCGGTGGATCGGCTGAACAAAGCTACCGCCGAGCGTGAAAGCCGGATGCAGCGTGACCGAGACCTATGGATTTTCATTAGCTCAATAATAGAACAGCCCCTCGTCCTTGGGACCTGGGACGAAGGATTATGGCTCACGCTGTTGGATACGGCAACGGTACACGCAGATAACAGAATCACATTCCGCTTTAAGGACGGAACAGACATCGGGGTTGGGGCTGAATAAGCCCCGCCTTTTTTGTTGATAGAAATGTTTACATTGTTATGATACACTGTACTAAAGTCCGTTTTATAGGACACCTACCGTGATAGAATGCTATTGTAAACCAAGAAAAGCATTTATCACGCCGGATATGAGGAGAACACGATGAGTAATGTCATAAGCGACTCCGTCAGCAAACTTTCAGCAATTACAGACCAAACACCTATAGATTGGGATGCCTTCGATTCTGTTCTGAAGGGCTTAGAGGATATCAATGCCTATGATGAGCATTATGAAGAGACAATTCTGTCAGAGTTTATTATGGATGGAGAATTTTACAAGCGTGGGTTCATCCTGGCAGATGTTGTCCGTCACTTTCTCGCTTGCGGTTATGATGTTTCTGCAAATAACGGGTTAAATGGTGGTCTGGCGCTTCATTCGCTTTGTTGGTCATCGTACGATCATTACGTTTTGGAGGCTGCCAAGGTTCTTATGAATGCCGGAGCCCCCGTCAAATACAGAACCAGTGACGATGATCCCAACGAAGAACCAGAGGGTCTGCTTGGAAGCATCAGCTGGAATCTTTCTGGTGCCTGGATGGTGGACAAGGACTATGCCTGGGCAAATACACTTGAAGCCTATTATGCTATGACAGAGGCTAATATTGCAGGCAAGGATTACAATGCCATAGACAATTACTTTGCTTGTATTGGGAAACCACTTACCGCTGTTTCTGCCGTCAATGTTGGCGGCAAACCCGCTCTATATGACGAGGGTGCTGTTTCTGTGTATTCCGAACCGCTCATCCTGTGGTTTGAGGACAAGCCCCTGGTAGTCAGCTGCTATACCGATTTTGTGGTAAACCCGGTATACGCTGATGACAAAAAGAACGACCTTGCAGATGTTACTGCAGCATTTTCCTCTCTTATTGGTACTGCGCTGAAAGAAGTGCAGTACATTGGCACAACCATCTGTTATTTCGAGTTTAGTAACGGAAAACGGCTGTTTTTTGCAAGCCGCGATATTGGAGACAGAAAACGAGTCGGCACTTTTGATATACTGGCTGACAGCAAAAAAGTGAATGTCGAGCAACTCCGTATCGAGAGTTTCTGCGCCATAAGCGGTCGCACCTTTGCCAGCACCGTCACGGAATATAGCGAGGATGCTATTGCTCTCTTCTGTGATGATGCAGCATACCTTCTCTATCTCCGTCCTGGAACAGCCGACAGATACCAGTTTGGTATTTGCCCTTGTACCAAGAAATTGCTTATTGAATACACACGTCAGTATCCATTACAGCAACCGGTCAAAACCACATGGATTTATGACCAAAGTATTCTGTCCGCAGTTCGCCTTGATTTCCCAGAAGGACACTTGTATATGGCGGCTACAGAATATTCTGACATCGAAATCCAGCTTTCAGATAAAATTTATAATCCTTTGGATTACAAGGTTTTGCCTCACAAAGAGGGCAAACACATGGAATTCCTAAAAAGGAAGGTTGGTGATGAACTATGAAATTGTTCGATACTATCGAAGCAGTAAAGTTCCCGGAAGAAAATATGATATTTATAACCCGCGGTGGGTATCTTTACTATATTTACAACCCCAAATATAAATGGTGGAGAAAACACAGCAATGCCGGAAACGATCATCTTACCATCTC
This sequence comes from Yeguia hominis, assembly GCF_014384705.1. Lineage (GTDB taxonomy): Bacteria > Bacillota > Clostridia > Oscillospirales > Acutalibacteraceae > Yeguia > Yeguia hominis. The sequence goes on from NZ_JACRSN010000023.1 coordinate 8,930, forward strand.
CAACTACCCTGATGTAAGCAGAGAAGAACTTGTTGATGCCATGAAGGGTGTTTTTCCAAAAAAGGAAACAGATTTTATGCGTTTATGCAATTCATCCCAACTGTGCATCAGAGATATGCTGGATTTGCTCAAAGAGGATTATCCAAAATATATGGCTGACTATGCCATTTACCATACTATACACCGGCTTTTGTTGGAGTCGGACATCTGCCATAAATCGTTTGAAAAATTGCAGAAACTGCTGGAGGATGCCACCACCAATCACCATAATAGCAACCAGGTTCTCACTCAAATAAAGAATCTCTCTTTTGCCATCATCGGCAGAGACATTTTCAAGAGAGAAATCGGCATTGTCGATGGTCACGATAGTTCGTCTTATTTTTGGATTATGCCCGTGCGGGTCATTGACTTTGAGAATACCGCTGATCTGGATAGCGTTGCAGAAATGAGAAGTGCAGAGATTTCGATTGAAGAGGATGACGTTGCACAATACCTCACACCGTTTCTCTACAAATATTTCGATGAGGAACTGACAGAAAACAAGAAGCGAAAAGATGTTTCCGGCTTTGAATGGTACTTAGAGCATAACTTTTTTACATTCGATTCGATGGCACTGATCTTAAAGGACATTGAGGATACCGTTGATGCGTTGAGTTCTGGAAGAGAGACAGAATACACCCAAAAACTGAAAATAAAGAGAGGCACCGCAACCTACCAGTTGGTATATGCTAAAAACCTAACCGCAGAAGAGGTCGCAGAGTACAATGCCAATAGACCCACAGAGGATGATACCGCAGAGGCGCTCGTTGTTGATTTTTATCAGCGTTTCCTCTACCGGATGGAGCATATGCTCAAAGTCGGCAAAGAGAAGGGATATAACCTGATCTCCTTTATGGGTCCCTAATAACCCCGCAGATGGTTTCATTTCTGTGGATAGGTTTCATTTTCAAGTGAAACCTTTTGAAACGCTATGAAACCGTATCATTATTAGCAACTGCTGCCACGAAAGAACGAACTTTTGTCTACCATGACAAAGTTCGTTCTTTCTTTTTCGGGGATAAAAACGCCATAATGATAATGATGGAAAAAACAGCAAAAGTAGCTAAACGGAGCATCGGAGCAGTTAAATAGGCTGTACCGATGCTCTTTTTTTGTTTGCAGTACCGGGGTTTCGGGCAGCATGCGAAAGTTCGTTGTATGCCTCAATAAAGGGCCAACAAAAGGTTGATATTGAAAAAATTAAACACAAAAATCCGCAATAAATTCAAAGAAGCACGATTTTGTACGCCAATTGTAGGTTTGTCAAACAAAATGGACAGCGAACTCGGAGGGAGAAAGCCGGCGGAGGGGTCTCATGGGTAAGTTGTTAGAGCGACGATTGTGAACGGCAAGCTGCTTTGTGAAATCATCCAGAGAATAGAAAGCGTGGCAGGAGTAAAAACGCTTCTGATCCTCGCGGCGGTTGCGCTCGACCTTGCCGTTGTGGCGCGGGGTATACGGACGAATGCGCTTGTGGCGAACGCCCAGCTCAGCGGCAGTCTTTTCAAACAGCGTCGGTAAGTCGCGATTGCTGCCAGAAAAGCGGTTCGTAAACTCAAAGCCGTTGTCTGTCTGGACACATTCCACCTTGATGCCGCGGCGCATATACCACACTTTCAGTCTGCGCAGGAAATCCGCCGAGGAATAGGTAGACTGCTCCGGATAGGCGGCGAGGAAACGCAGGCGCGTGAACTCGTCAATGGCGGTGTACTGGAACAGCCGAAGGTTCGGATCTGCGATACAGCTGCGCGGCACGACCTTCACGTCGACCTGAACGCGCTCGCCGGGATAGGTTATCTGCTCATACGGCTTGGACTTGTATGTCTTTTTGGGCTTTTCGGCGGGAAACAGACCCATTTTACGCATGACACGGAACAGACTTTCCGGACAGCGTGTATAGCCGCGCTGCCACAGGCGGTGCCAAAGTTCGATCATGCCTAGGGTCGGGTTCCTGCGGCGCATGTCGCGGATGAGCGTTCGGGGTCAATCCCAAATTCTGTGTAAACGCTAAATCGTGGTGCAAAATAGAGCAAAATAATTTTAAGGCGGGAGCGGCGTAAGCTGCTCCCGCCTTGTCTATAAAATAACAGCGCTTCGAGGGTATGTCAAGGGCGGAGACGTCAGCCTCCGCCCTTGACATACCGGCGTGCAGAGTCGGTCAATCCGGCATACGGCCGGCAAAGAACACGGCCGGCTGCGCATGGATCAGGCTCCAGTCCTGCCGTCTTCCGGCCCATTTCTTCGTAATATCCATCATGGCCAGATACAGCATCTTCAGCAGGCTGTCATCCGTAGGAAATACCGATTTTGCCTTGGTTGCTTTCCGAAGCTGCCGGTTAAAGCCCTCGATTGCATTGGTCGTATAGGATCAGACGGCGCACCTCCTGCGGGTATTTGAAATAGGTACTCAGGTTGGGCCAATTCTCCCGCCGGGACTGGGCAATTTTCGGGTATTTTTTGTCCCATTTCTCCGCAAAGGTATCCAGAGCATCCAGCGCAGCAGTCTCATTCGCTGCGGCATAGACTGCCTTCAAATCTGCCATGAGCGCCTTTATGTCCTTGCAGGACACATATTTGTTGGAATTTCGGAGCTGATGGATGATACAGTTCTGGATTTCCGTTTTGGGGAACACCGCTTCAATCGCTGCAGAAAACCCGGTCAGATTGTCTGTGCAGGCGATGAAAATGTCCTCAATTCCGCGGTTTTTCAGGCTGTTGAGTACCGTTGCCCAGTATTTGGCGCTTTCATTTTCACCGACCCGCATGCCCGGAACGTCTTTCCTGCCGTCCAGATCAATGCCGATGGCGATATAGACAGCCTTCTTCACAATTTGGCCTTCGCTGCGGACATGGTAGTGGATGGCGTCCATGAAAACCACTGCGTAGACGATTTCCAGCGGCCTCTGCTGCCATTCTTTTGCGATGGGGAGAATCTTGTCCGTAATACGGCTCACGGTCGTGTCGGATACCTATACGCCGCAGATATCCCGAATGTGAACCGCAATATCCAATGTTGTCATGCCCTTGGCGTACATGGACAGGATCTTCTCCTCGATGTCCTGACTGATACTGGTCTGGTTTTTCCTCAGCACCTGAGGCTCAAATTCGCCCTTACGATCCCGGGGCACGGATATCTCCACATCGCCGAAGCCGGTTCGCAGCGTTTTGCTGCTGTGCCCGTTCCGGCTGTTGTCCGTGTCCTTGGTTTTATAGTCGTACCTGCTGCAGCCCAGTTCGTCGTCCAGCTCCGCATCAAGGCCGTTTTCCATAAATTCGGCAATCGTTTCCTTGAACAGGCTCTGAATGTCGTCCATGCTGCCGATGTTCGCCATCTGCAGCAGCTCTCTGATCTTTTCCCTGCGGGCATTTTCTTCCGGGGTGCGTTTCTTTCTTGCCATTGTAAAACCTCCACTGTGGTGCTTCTATTATACACCACAGTGGAGGTTTACACAAAGTATGGGACGGTCTCGATACGATACAGGCTCATAGCCCAAATTCAGAAATAGTGTCTACAGAATTTGGGATTGACCAGATTTCTTGTATTTGTAGTTTACTGTAATAACAAATGTGATAACCCCAACGATGAAAACAAGCATATATATCATGCTGATCTTCATGTGCAACTCTCTGTCTGCAAAGTAAATAGGCACATACAAAACATTCAGTGCAAGTGCAAAAATGCCAACCAGCAGGCTCATAATACGCAGTTGCTTTGTAATCTTTGGAAAATTGCTGCTTTCTGACTTTTTATAACCGGCAATCATTGAAAAATCATTGTTTTTAATACTGCTCTCAAAAGCAAAATACATAATGAGTGAAATTATATCGGCCAATAAAACCGATACAATCACTCCAATAATATTGATTTTTCCAGTAAGAGCCATGACAAAATGAACTATGCAAAGCAGTGTGCTTGCTCCGCAAATTATCAGTCCTTTTTGGTTTTTTTCAACCAGACCTTTCGATTGACCATCACTTATGATTTCATCAAGAGAAACTTGAAACAAGGAGCTAATTCTTATAAGCATATCAGCATCGGGTTGTGTTTTTCCATTTTCCCAATTTGAAACAGCCTGTCGGGAAACATAGAGGCTTTCAGCAAGGGTTTCTTGGGACATGTTGTGCCGCATACGGAGATTGCGTAGTGTTTCACCAATTCGATTTTCCATTTATCCGACCTCATTTTCGATATCGTCTTTATTGTATAGACAAGGCATGCAGCAAACCATACTATTTAGCTTACATCTGCGCAACATTTTGTTGCGCCTTGACAAAAAATAAATACCGCATAGAAATTCGCGCTATCTTGATTATAGCAGAAAAATATGCACGATTCTACCGCTCAACAAAAGAAAACCGTTAATAAAAAAGCGCTTGACAAAACGCTTTATGACCAACCATTTCAATTTTAGCATAGCTCTATGAGTTTTCTTCCTCTTTCGCAGTTTGCAGCCAAGATATACCTCATCCGCTCCGACTATCCGGACCGTCAAGGGACGAGTCGTTTTTTTGCGCACAGTGCGAAAAAATCTCCACTCTTAAACCCTTGACCGTCCGGATTTTTGCCGCTGCCTTTTCGTCGCCGAAAACGGGGAACAGGATTAGTAAACCCTGCACCCCGCTTTTGTCCGCTTCATTTTAGCGGCAAAACCGTCTGCACTTGCGCGGCGTTCACTGTCGACTTTTGCGAGGCTTCGCGCCCCGCGCCCCCCCGACCTCAAACAAGGAACAGAACGTAGCCCTTACAGCGCAGGAAAGCATGTGAATATGGAGTATTTACCCCTGCCACAGCCTCTTTTCCGAGGTGGGGTACTGTCAAGAATTATGCGCAAAAAGGTTTGCAGACTCCGGCTGAATGAGAAGTCAGCCGGCAATAGGGACGTCGTTCAAAGCCGCCTCCAGATGCTTCATATTCATGTGCTTCTTGTTGCCCCGCTGCGTTCCCGCCACATGACGCAGCCTTGCACAGACCAGCATCAGCGCAGAGTTCCCATCGGGGAACGTTCCCGCCGCACGCGCCCTGCGGCGGATCTCACGGTTCAGCCGTTCAATCACATTGTTGGTGCGGATACGCGTCCAGTGCTCGCCGGGAAAACCACAGCAGGTCAGCGTCTCCTCGATGCCGTCCTCAACCTTCTTGGCAGCCTCCTTCAGCTTCATCGCTCTCAGCTCGGCAACGACAGCTCTTGTCTTCTCGCGGGAGACTTTCTTGCTCTCCTGCGCATGGATCGCCTTGAGCATTTTCGCTGCAATCTTAACCTTTGATTTTGGCACAACGGAGAAAACATTGCGGCAGAAATGCACGATGCAGCGCTGGTATTTGGCATCTGGGAATACTTCGCCCACGGCCTCCAGCATCCCCATGCATTTGTCGCCGACGATGAGCTTTACGCCGTCCAAACCGCGGCCACGGAGCCACTGGAAGAAGCTGACCCAGCTGGCCTTGTCCTCTTTCATCCCCTCGGCAGCGCCCGGAACCTCACGAAACCCGTCCTCATTCACGGCAATTGCCGCCGGAATGGCAGCATTTTCGTATTCTCCGCCCCAGTTGCGGCGCAGGCAGATGCCGTCCACGTAGACATACGGATAGCGTCCGCCCTGCAAAGGACGGTTCCGCCAGTCTTCAATGCGGACGCAGGCTTTCTTGTTCAGTTCGCTGACGGTGGCAGGCGAGACCTTGCTGTCCCACAGAGCCTCGGTGATGTTCTCCACACGGCGCACGGAAACGCCAGCTAGGTACATCTCGATGAGGGCCTCCTCCACGCTGCTCTCCCGGCGGCGATACCGCTCGATGATGGCCGTCTCGAAGGATACGCCCTTGAGCCACGGCATATGGAGCGTGACATCGCCGGAGGTCGTGGTGAGGTTCCGGTCATAGTGGCCGCTGCGATAACCCTGACGGGCCTCGCTGCGCTCGCAGCGGGCCGCCTGCGTCAGGGACTCCGCCTCCTTTTCCAGCAGCTCGTTCAGGGTTTCTTCCGCGCTGCTTCGGACCAATTCCCTGATCTACCCCTTGATTAGTTCCTCATTCAGCTGTACAATTTTCTCTGACATCGTTTGCTGTCTCCTTTCGAATGTTTGTGTTGTGACTTCATTCTACCAGAGCCTGCAAGCGATGTCTTCTTTTATCCTCTTTTCAATTTGCGCAACTTATCTTACCTTATCAATTTGCGGGACTCACAATAGAAAAACTTTGGTACAGAATTAAAAAAACAAAGAGTGCAGACCGTTCGTTGTCAATTTCTAGACGCAAATGGTTGATATCAATTAAAAAATCCGCCGGTGAAGCAGTGTTTCATGCTTGCCGGCGGACATTTTTTGAGATCTTGTATCAGGAAAGCTCGGTTATTCGCCAATGGCTTCTGTCCGGAAGATGAACTTCACACTGCCGTCCATATCCGCAGAGATACCGGCGAAGTTCTGATATTCCTGCGAGACTTCCACGATCGCCTGGAGCCGTTCTGCCAGGACATCGATATTGTCATCGAAGAAGTCGAGGATCTTCTGGATGCCTTCTGACTGGAATTCCTTGAGGCCGTCCGAAAGTGCTTTTGCACCGTCGTCGAGTGCTGCAACGCCATCAACCAGTGCGCCGCTGCCGCTCTGGAGCGAACCCAGTCCGCTGTATAGGGTATCGGTTCCGTTGTAGAGTGCGGATGCACCGTCTTTCAGCGCTTTGGTGCCGCTGACAAGACTCTTGTCTCCGCCGTTTACGCCGTCATATGCCTTGTCAACACCGCCGGTGTATGCCAGAACACCGCTGTAAAACTCCGCATAGCTGTCAAGTTGATTCTTCAGAGCAGCGATGCTGTTGGCGCCGGTTTTAGCCTGTTCAACCGCTGCGTTAATCTGGGAAACAACCTCATCGCTTGCCATCCTCTGATCGATGATCGCAGATTTCTGCGCTGCAACATTCTGTTCGATTTTGGCCTGGATTTTGCTGCTTGCCATCTGTGCGGAAACTGCCTGTTCAATCGCGGTCTGTGTCTCTTCCGGAATCAGTCCGGCCGCAACCGCTTTTTCGTAATCTTCCGCCGTCATTTCCTGGCCGACCTGTTTGAGAACTGCTTCCAGCACGGCCTTGCGGACTGCGCTCTCAACGCCTGTACGGATATCCGCTTCGCTTGCGTCTACCGCTGCGGTCACTTTGCTCAGCGCGGTGTTGTACGCCATGTTGTAGACGGCCGTTTCGTCGAGGGAAGCAATCGCGCCGGAGAGAACTTCATCATAATTGTCCACCGTCAAACTCGGCAGAGTAAGGCCGGCTGCTGCCAGCTGCGAATCTGCTGCTGCAAGCAAAGAGGTGAATACCTGTTTTGCGCCATCATTGAGTTCGCCGCTCTTGCTGGAAAGCGTTCCGAGTCCGTCGCTGAGTTCGTTTGCACCTTCTTCCAGGTCTTTTGTACCGGCATAAAGCGTTCCGGCGCCGTTGCGAAGATCCCATGCACCGGCGGTGAGGGCATCCACGCCGTCTACGAGATCGCCGCTCTTGCTGCGCAGTTCACTGGTTCCGCTATAGAGGGCAGAGACGCCATCGAGAAGCTGATCCATTGCATCCGTCAGTTTTTTCGCGGTGTCTTTCAGTTCTTTCTCGTTGATCGAATTGCCGTCGAGGCTGCTGAATACATCATTTGTCGCAACGGTCATCACCGTGGAAAGCGAAAAGTCTTTGACATCTGCTGTGATCTCTACATAGTCGGGCAGTTCGAGATCTTTTTGATCGATGCCGAGGCTTTCCTGCATGCCGGGCATTGCCATGCCCATCACGATGCTGCGGTCGCCGTCGTTGATGAATTTCCCGTTTGTCACTTCCACATTGGAGAAAATGTCGTTATCGAGAATGATGCCGCTGACCATGATGAAGGGAACATAGATCGTCTCTTTTTTGCCGTTAATCGTCACGGTTTTCTTTTCTTTATTCGTGTAGTTCAGGCGCATGGTCACATTGCCGCTCTTTCCGGCAAGGTCCTTCGGGGAAATCTTTTTGCCGTCGAGCTTGTATTCGATGTCGACAGCGACCGGAAGTTCTTTGTCGGTTTTTCCCTGGTAGTAAATATCGTTGCCGCCTGCATTCCAGACGTAGTTGCCTTTTGCATCGACGGTATAGGTTTCGTCACCCTTGACGTTTGTGACGTCTGTCAGTTCCGTATAGTCGGTGATCTGGTTTTCAGCAGTTGGGTTGCTCAGCCAGTCGCTGACAATTACGTTGCTGACTTTGCCGTCTGCGCCGGTCATGACATAAACCGTTTCTGTTTTGCCGGCCGTGCCCGCTTCAGAAGTACCGGCGGCGGTTTCCTGATTCTGCGAGGAGGAAGAAGCGGCCGTTTCTTCTTCCGGTGTTTTCGCAGTATTGGAGCTCAGCGCATAGACGCCGGCGCCCATCATGCCGCTGATCATCACAAGGGTCAGCAGCACCGCAACCATTTTTTTCGCGGAAAGTTTTTTGAATCGTTCGAAAAGCATTCCAAATTCCTCCTGTCGTATTACTCACGCATCAGCTTCCGATTGTTTTTTGCGGAAGCCAAGACTCGTATGAATGATCAGTTTATCGAACAGCATCAGCATCGCAGGCAGCACCAGGATGACGGATACCATACTGATGATTGCGCCGCGCGCCATCAGCATGCACATGGAACTGATGATATCGACGTCAGAGTAAAGCGCAACGCCGAAGGTCGCCGAGAAGAATCCAAGCGCGCTGACGATAATGGACTGCATGCTGGTAGAAAGCGCTGTGGTCACAGAGGTTTTCTTGTCGTTTCCGAGACTGCGTTCGCGTTTGTAACGCGAGGTCATCAGAATTGCATAGTCGACCGTTGCACCAAGCTGGATGGTGCTGATGCAGATCGGCGCAATAAATGGAAGCGAAACATTCGTGAAATAGGGGATGCCAAGATTGATGAAGATTGCAAATTCGATTACGGCAACCAGAATCACCGGCAGCGAAACGCTCCGCAGAACCAGGGCGATAATTACAAAGATCGCAATAATGGAAATCATATCGACAACCTTAAAGTCGTGATCTGTGATTTCGATCATGTCCTTTGTGCAGGGAGCCTCGCCGATCAGCATGCCGTTTGCGTCATATTTATGGACGATGGTGTTGATCGCGTCGATCTGCTGGTTGACGTTGTCGGTTGCGACTTTGTATTCGGAGTTGATCAGCATCAGCTGGTATTTGTCGCTCTTGAGAAGATCGCGCAGATTGTCGGGAATGAGTTCTTCCGGAATGGCAGTTCCGACAAGCGAGTTAAATCCGAGCGTTGTCTTGACGCCGTTAACGTTGTCGATTTCCTTCATCATGGCCTCTGCGTCCTTTGCAGGCATATTGGCATCGACAAGCAGCATGTGCGTGGAGGACATATCAAAGGTTTCCTGCAATTTGGTGTTTGCAACGACGTATGCCATGTCATCCGGCAAGGTCTCGCCAAGATCATAATAGACTTCGGTGTTCGAATATCCATAGATGGCCGGCACAAGGATCACAAGGAAGGCAATCAAAAAGACCGGTGCAAGCTTGATAATTTTTTTGGCGGTCTTTTCAAACTTCGGCAGGATCGAGCGGTGCCGCGATTTGGTAATGAGCTTATCAAGAATCAAAATCAGCGAGGGCAGCGTTGTGACGCAGCCGATGACACCGAACAACACACCTTTTGCCATGACAAGGCCAAGATCCAGCCCCAGCGTATAGGTCATGAAGCAAAGCGCAATGAATCCGGCGATGGTGGTAATGGAGCTGCCGACAACAGAGGTTAAGGTGTTGGCAATCGCGCGTCCCATGGCAATCTCTTTGTCTTTTCCTTTTTCCAGCTCTTCGTTGTAGCTGTGCCACAAGAAGATGGAGTAGTCCATGGTAACGGCGAGCTGCAGAACTGCCGCCAGCGCTTTCGTGATGTAAGAGATTTCTCCGAACAGGAAATTCGATCCGAGATTTACGACAATCGCCATTCCGATGCTCAAAAGAAAGACAAACGGGATGATCCAGGAATCCATGAAGATCATCATGGCGACCGTAGCAAGCAGGACGGCGATCCCGACATAGACCGGTTCTTCGCGCTCGCAAAGATCCTTGAGGTCTGTGACCATTGCGGACATCCCGGAAACAAAGCATTTTTCTCCGGCAAGCGTCCGGATCTCCCGAACTGCATCCATTGTTTCATCGGCGCTTGTGGAGGTATCAAAGAATACCGCCATCAGCGTATCGTCGCCGGAATTGAACGCATCATAATATTTTTCCGGCAGAAATTCCATCGGGATGGAGAGATCTGCAATCGAATCATACCAGATGACCGATTCGACATGATCGACCTCTTCAATCTTTTCTTTGAGGGCCGAAACATCTTTTGCATCCATACCCTCGACGATAACCATGGAAAACGCGCCTTTTCCAAAGTCGTCCAGCAAAATATCCTGGCCGATGACGGTTTCCATATCATCCGGCAAATAGGTCAGCATATCGTAATTGACCCGGGTCGTCAGGATCCCGATGACGGACGGGATCAAAAGCAGGACTCCGATGATTAAAATCAGAACCCGGTGCCGTACAATCCAATTTCCAAACCGAACCATTCTCTCAAAGCCTCCTGTGTTCTATGGTAATCATTTTGATTGTGCCGTGACGTCATAATATTGCGGCGTTTCTTTTTTGGCATGCCGCGTGACTTTGATGGTGTAAAACGCTGCGCAGAGATTTTCAATTCCGCTGATCAGAATCGTGATCCCCATCAGACGCATGAGCAGTTCCATGCTTTCAAACGGATGTGCCAGAAGCAGAATTCCGAAAACAGCCGCGACAATGGCGAGCAGCAGAATCATCCACCAGCGATCCATTCCAAAATGTTTTGCATCAAAAGCCGTTTGCAGCTTTAGGACGCTGTCGATCAGGATCGAAAGCCCGATCACCGTCGGCAGAAGCGTCAGGACATTGTCCGGGTGGAACAAAAGCAAAATTCCAATGACCAACATAAAAATTCCTGCTGCCAAATCGAACTGGAACGCCAGCTGATAAAGATCTTCTGAAAAATATCCGAAGAGCTTTATGACACCGTATAAAACCGACGCCGTGCCGAGAACATAACAGATCGTAACCGCAGAAATTCCCGGCCAGATGAGCAGGCAGAGCCCCATGCAGACAAATGCAATCGAAAGCGCAATATACGCTGCCTTGACCTGCTTTACAAATCGCATCGTGCGTCCCTCCTTTCTCTGTCACACTTGATTTACTGTAACCCATTATAGCAACGCGGATTCTGTGCGCCAACAGACAAGATTTTTCGAATGCCCAAAAATCAGACACGCGGGAAACATTGCCTGATTTTTGGGCGTTTTCGGTAAGATGCCTAATTTTTTTGCTAGATGCTTGTAAAAAAATCCGACCGGGCGGAATTTTTAGAAATTCTGTGCAAAAAAGCAGACCGGCAGTTTGTTTGTGCGGCTGCAGACCCCGAAAACCGTCGGACTGCACAGCGCTGTTTGTTTGCTGACAACCCGGAACGGGGCAGACAAAACGCCGGGTATTTTATGAGGAAAACAAAAAAACACGCCCTGCTGCTTTCTTACAAAGATTGCAGTAGCGCGCGTTTTTGGTTTTTGAAGCATACGCTTTCAGGTGTCTGTTCGGATTCCATTGTTTAGAGCGAGTACGCCGAAGGTTCCGAAACCATCATTCTGAAAGCCGCAAAGACAGGTGATTATTCGAGCATTGTTGCCAGGTCTTCCAGCCAGTCGCCTTCAAAAAGTTCAATCATGCCCTTGTCGGCAATTGAAGCAATTGCCGGATCGATCGGCAGCTTTGCGACGGTATCAATATCAAACTGAGAAGCGATCGCGTCAATATGGCTGTCGCCGAATACATGGTGTTTTTCTCCGCAGTTCGGACACTGAAAATAGGACATGTTTTCGACAATGCCCAAAACAGGGATGTTCATCATTTGCGCCATTTTTACCGCCTTTGCGACAATCATGGAGACCAGCTCCTGCGGCGAAGTGACAATCACGATGCCGTCAACCGGAATAGACTGAAATACCGTCAGCGGAACGTCGCCGGTTCCGGGAGGCATATCGATGAACATATAGTCGACCTGATCCCAGAGGACATCCGTCCAGAACTGCTTGACCGTGCCCGCGATAATCGGTCCGCGCCAGACAACCGGATCGGTGTCGTTCGGAAGCAGCAGATTCACCGACATCACATCGATGCCCATTTTGCTGCGCACCGGAAAAATGCCGAGTTCGCTTCCTTTTGCTTTTTCTTTCAATCCGAATGCTTTGGGAATCGACGGACCGGTAATATCCGCGTCAAGAATTGCGGTGCGGTGACCCCGGCGGTTCATGGTTACCGCCAGCATGGAGGTGACCATCGATTTGCCGACGCCGCCTTTTCCGCTGACAATTCCGATGACCTTCTTGACAGAGCTGCCCTCATGGAGTTGCTCTTTGGGAATTCCGCCGGAACGTTCTGAACAATTGGCACTGCAGCTTCCGCAGTCATGTCCGCAGCTTTCACTCATTGCTTTTCCATCTCCTCAAATGATCGTAATTTCAAAATGATATTGCTTCCATTATACCGGAATCTAGAAATCCGTCAAGTGCAATTACCCTTTGGCGCGTTCCAGAAGCTCCAGAATAGCGGCCTTCGGCTGTACACCGACCGTGCTGGCGGCAACGGCGCCGTTTTTCAGAACAACCAGCATCGGAATGCTCATCACACCAAATTTGGCGGCCAGTTCGTGTTCGTCATCCACATTGACCTTGCACACCTTAACGCCGGCAGGCGCCTGCTGCGCAATTTCTTCGATGACCGGCGAGAGCATCCGGCAGGGGCCGCACCAGGAAGCCCAAAAGTCGATGAGCACCAAATCGGTTGTATGGACGGCCTCTTCATCAAAATTATCTGCAGTTAACGTTACGATTTCCATAATCCATTCCTCCTGATTTCATGATAGCAGGTTCTATTATTCCCAAAATACACCAGAATACTACATTTTTAATTGCAAATTGGAATTATTCCGGAATTTTACCGCAGCCCGAAAGTTCCCCAATTGTTTGCCGGGGCAGGACGCGTGCGTGGCTTAATGCGCCGGGGTTCTCGAGATACCATATGAAACGTGTCTGTTTATGTCTGTTCAAACGCGCGGCACGTTTAGAACCGTAATTTTTTACGCCTGTGCGGAAACCTGGCTTTTGCGGGTTGCCGCAAAGCAGCACAGCAGAAGAGAGAAAACCGATAGGAGCATTTGCACCCAGAGCGTCGGCTCATAGCTGCCAAGCGCGTCAAAGACCGCGCCGTTTAAAAGCGGAGAGAGCATGCCGCCCAAATAGCCGAGTGCAGAGAAAATCCCAACGATGGTAACATAGTCCCGTTGTCCGAAAAAGGTGCGGGTCAGATAAGCGCCGCCAAGTGTTCCAAACGGACATCCGAAACCCATGCCGAGAACAATCGGGAAGATAAAAAGCAGCGACTTTTTTGCGAGAATCAGCGACAACAGCCCCATGCAGACCGCGCCGTAAGCAAAGCAGAAAATGCATCTGGGGGAGAGCCGATCAAGCATTTTTCCAACCGCAAATTTTCCGACTGCCAACATTCCCATGCTGCAGGCAATCGCGGCGGTACAGAACACAGCCGGTGCGCCAATATCGTTTAGATGCGGTGCGATGGTGGTTGCAACCGTGTTGTTCGTAAAGCCAAAAACGGTATAGCAGATGCAGTGAATCCAGAAATACGGCCGGCATAGCGCTTCTTTGAGCGTCAGTCCGGTCAGCGTAGCAGCTGCAGCTGTTTCTGCGCTTTTTTCACCGTATGGAAGCAGACCGATTTCCTCCGGGTGGACATAGATGACCCGGAATACGCAGGGCAGGACAAGCAAAAGCATGAGCCCGGCCAAAATGCGGTAAGCTGCGCGCCAGCCGAACGCTTCCATGCATCCGCCGGCAATAAAATTAAAAACCATGCCGCCGACACCGCTGCCCATAAAGGTGATTCCAAGCGCAACACCGCTTTTTTGGTGAAACCAGTTGTTGATGATCATCGACATCGGCACAATTGTCATGGCGGCAAAACAGAATCCGCAGAGCGTGGAAAGCAGATAAAATTGCCAGAGCTTTGTCGCGAAAGAATAGGAAAAATACGCGACGCCGGCTACAATTCCGCAGACCTGCAGAACGCGTTTGGAATTAAATGTTTCAAAGAATTTTCCGGCAAAAAAGGAAAAAAGCGCGGTGCAGCCAAAGATGATTGTTTGATTGGCACCCATGGCTTTTCGGGAAAATCCGAGATCCCGGCAGACCGGAACGAGAAACAGGCTGATGCAGTTGCCGATAATCCCCATAATTGCGCTGAAAATCACCATGCCGGCAAGGACGATGTACCAGCCGTAAAAAATTTTTCCGGTCTTTTGCCGTTTCATGATCAAGACAAATCCTCTCTGTTTCCATTTTCTGCTTTTGATTAAAACATGGACGCTGCGCTTTGTCAAGAATCGCACACATCCGGACATCCCTGCATAATTTGATAATGAATGGAAACACAGAAAGGAGTTTGAAGCGATGAATTCTGAAGGATGCACCGGCGGAGCCTGCGCGCTTTCCAGAAATGGAGACAACACCATGGCGCCGCTGCCAGAAAATATGGTAGTCGCAATGGCCTATGTGCCATTTCAGCAATTTTCAAAAGTGTATACCCCGGAAAAAGCACTGGATAACGGAACGCTTTTCCCGGAACTCGACAAACCGTTTTACGGAAGGCAGGTTGAACCGCGATGAATGAACAGATGAGACTCATGCGGCAAATCCGTGCACAACAATTTGCCGAGTGGGAACTGCATATTTTTCTCGATACGCACCCGGCCAACCGGGATGCTGCTAAAAAGCTGCGGGAAGTCCGTGAAAAAACAGCGGAACTCGTCAGCAAGTACGAAGAAACTTACGGCCCGATTAACGAAAACAGCGCAAACACGAGCCGCTGGGCCTGGATCACCGGCCCATGGCCCTGGGAGAGCAGCCAAGAGGAGGATGAGGACTGATGTGGACTTACGAAAAGCGGCTACAGTATCCGATTAACATCAAAAATCCGAATCCGGCTCTCGCAAAGCTAATCGCCGCACAGTACGGCGGGCCCCACGGGGAGCTCGGTGCATCTTTGCGCTATCTGAGCCAGCGCTATACGATGCCGTATCCGGAGCTCAAAGCGATTTTGACAGATATCGGTAGAGAAGCCTCTGAAATGTTCCATTCAGAGGCTACGGCTTTTTTTGATGCTTTTGCAACCGTATAGCTCCACTTCATAGGAAGTAAATTCAGATATACATCTATGTTGTCCTTATCTTGAACTACCATCTTGTCTAAAATGTGCTTATAGAATTCATCTTCGTACTCCACACCGCTGACAATCTCTTTGATTGCATCCTCAATTTCTTTTAGGAGCTGCTGTTGCTGCTCAATCATTTCACGCTGCTTATCCACGCTTTCGATGATAGATTGAAGCTCCTCGATTTCCGCATCGCAGCTTGCACGGGTGGCGGTAAATTCGTCCTTGTTAATCAGATTGGACATATACAGGTCAATCAGATTAGCCCGCTTGCCCTCAATCTTCTTAATCTGCTCTTGCAGCTTTAGGACATCTGTACCCGTCGTATCCATAGCAATAATGGATTGAATGACGGCAGTTAGGTTATTTATGATTTTGTTCCTGTTGTATTTAAGGCTCTTGGTTACGAGATACATAATGTGGGTCGCATCCTCATTGCGGATAGACAAGCCCGTACAGCCGACTTGGTTTCCCGCTTTGTCGATATGGGGGCTACCGTGTTTTGCGGCTTCATTACAGCGCCACGCCTTGTATCGGCTGCCGTCCTTTCTGGTTTTATACCTTGCCACATAGCTTGAGCCGCAGCAGCCGCATTTGATTTTACCAGAGAACGGATAGCGGTTAGAGTGCTTCGCCTTGCCCTCCTGCGAAAGTGACTTTGCATCTAAAATGCGGTTTGCTTCATCGAACAGTTCACGGGAGATAATCGGCTCGTGATGGTCTTTAATGATAACAAATTCCTCTTGCCCACGGTTGTATTTCTTTTCGTGAGATAGGAAGTCTGGCGTATAGGTCTTTTTCTGCACCAAATCGCCGCAGTATTTCTCGTTGCGTATCACTCGCAGAATGACCGTGTTGCTCCATTCCTTGACCCGCATAGGGCTGATACCTTCCTCACGAAGCTCACGGGCGATGACGTGCGTTCCTTTGCCCTCATTGACAAACTTATGGAAGATAAGGCGTACAACCTTTGCGCCTTCCTCGTTAATGGTCATTTTGCCGCCCTCGACATCGTAGCCCAACATACTTCTGCCGAACACAACGCCTTGTTCCATCTGGCGTTTTTGTCCCCACTTCACACGCTCGGAAGTCTTGCGGCTTTCTTCCTGTGCAATAGAGGACATAATCGCCAGACGAAGCTCTGCATCGCCGTCTAAGGTGTTGATATTGTCATTCATAAATATAACACCGACGCCGTGCTTTTTCAATTCACGGGTGTAATATATACTATCAAGGGTGTTTCTCGCAAAACGGGAAATCTCCTTGGTGATAATCAAATCAAAGTCGCCATTCTTGGCGCACGCTATCATACGGTTAAACTCTTTGCGCTTCTTTGTGTTCGTGCCAGAAATGCCCTCATCGGCAAAAATCTCATAAAGCTCCCAATCGGGATTGCGCTCAATATACTGTCTGAAATACCGCTGCTGGCTTTCAAACGAATTGGCTTGGTCTTCGTTGTCCGTTGAAACACGGCAGTATGCAGCTACCTTTCTTTTTGTTTCAACCATCTTCAGCTCTTGGTTTAGGCGTTCATATCTATTTATCATAGCGAAGCTCCTTTCTCAGTAAACTTTGTTACTGTATTTAATTATAGAAAAAAGAGAGTGCGGTGTCGAATGTGCAAATTTGTTTTTTCACTCGGCTATGTAAAAACGCCAAGCGTTATGCTCGGCGTCTGCTTTTTGGCTCCCTGCTATATTGCTTTTCAAGCTCGACCAAACAGCGTTCCCGCTGAGAATGTGTCAGCAGCTTTCTTTTCTCCAAAGAAAGGAGTATCGACTTTTGGATATTCATAAGGAACGCAGCGTGTTCCTGCTCGTTTAATTCTGGAACAGGGTCGCCAACATAAACAAATTCTCTATGCAACAGCCGCAACACCTCCCTCGTTTCTAAAATATATGAGCTACCGCTTGTACCGTATAACGAGAGAGCTAATCCTTTTTTGCAAGCCCGATGCTGATAGCGAGAGCTTTGTCTGCGCAATGAATAAAACGCCTGTCAAGAGTTCCTAAGTACTCTCGCAGGCGTTGCTTGTCTATGGTGCGGATTTGTTCAAACAATATAATTGAGTTCTTATCCAGACCGTCGAAGTCTTTAATTAAGGTGTGCGTAGGTAATTTTGCTTTTGTGTGTACCCGACTTGTGATAGGGGCGATAATGACCGTAGGGCTATGCTTGTTGCCTATATCGTTGGAAATGATAAGTACAGGTCTTGTGCCGCCCTGTTCAGAGCCGATAACGGGATTTAGCTCCGCATAATAAATGTCGCCACGCTTGATAGTCAATTCCATTGTGTTTGACCTCCCAATATGATTTAGACAGAGGTTTTCTGCCTATGTAGGCAGCCAAACACAAGGAAGTATTTAAGGTCGGGAGAGCATAAACAATATCTCTGTTCTTTTGACCGCCTTGCGTCTGGCTGCTATGAGAAAGCATTTCAATTTGTCCTCGACACCCCGAAATGCTATTGGGAAGTCGCCAAACGGTCAGCAGCGAACTGACGCCACGGGAGTTTCACCCCAACTGTCGTTCTGACAGAGCCGCCCTCATTGCCTGCGACGGTTTTATCACGCTCGGACTGTGACTGGACGGGAGTATCATTGTCCTCTTTGTGGGTTATGGCGAAATCGGGAGCTGCCCGATATTTTGAGTAGGTAGTTGTCGCTCTCTGCTTTACGGCAGGTTATGGCGTACCTCTCGACACGCTTATGCTTATCACAATCACAAAGAGAAGGTATTTGGCGAATGGGTATTCGGTTTTCAAAGAGCAATCCCGTTTTCGCCACACAAAGGAAAACAGGGCGAGAGGTTTTGTCCTCTCACCCTGTAGCCCGTGGGAACGCTCAATTTTCCCCTCTACTCAAAAATTTTTTGGATTTTTTCTTTGAGCCTGTCCAATCGCCTGTAAACGGCTTTCTCCGTGATACGCAGATACGATGCAATTTCACGGGTAGAATATCCCTGTACTTTCATAAAAGCGATATGCAGAGTAAGCCTATCCACCTTAATCAGCACTTGATAGAGCTGCTGATTTTCGATGTTATCCAGAAAGTCCTCAACCGTGTTTATTTCGGGCTGTGTCATATCCGCTGCGACTTCTTCAAGGTATGTACCTGTTTCTTGCATACGCTGATAGTAACGCCTGTCGGAATTGAAAATCGCCCAATCGTGAACACGGAGCTTTTCTATGTCTTTCTCGCTGACACCCAAACTCCGCAACTGTTTTTCTTCGGCTTCTTTCCATAGCCGCCATTTCTTTTCTTCTCTGGCTTTGTTGTACGCCATACTGTTTCCTCCAATCTGAATTTTTTGAAAACTCAGACTGGCGGGCGGACTGCGACAACCAACGCCAGATGCGGGCTTGTCCTGTATCAAAGAGAAGCAGGACAAGCAAAAAGCCGCAAAGGTACAAAGACCTCTGCGGCAATAAGCATAACTATACCTACGGCATAGAAATGAAATCTCTATTTGAAAACCATAAAAGTGCCACGAACAGGCGAGGATTTTTTTAACAGCTTATCCTCGTTCATGCGTGACACTCTATATGTATCCGCTGCTTCTGATGAGCAGCGTTGCGGTCATATTAGACCAACACATAAAAAATCCCTCCAAACCTTAAACGGGCTTAGAGGGCTGAGCTATTTTTGTTTGGGCGTGACAGAGCAGCCCACCAAAGCACCGTTTTTTTTATTTGGTGGGCTGTGCTGCCAAATTTATTGATGAAAAAAGAGCCGACGAGCTGTGAGGTATCTCACAGGTTCATCGGCTCTGCGTCTTAGCGTCTGGCACTTCTGCTGTTGTGATATTCAGTTGCTTTGCATTTATCAAGGTCTGCTTATGGCACTTGGGACAGAACAGGGGAAAATTCTTTAGCTCTGTATCCTCCCGTATCTGTACTCTTGTTTTGTTGCCGCAGACGGGGCATAGTATAAATTTTTCTTTTTGCATTAGGCATATTTCCTCCGAGTCACAAACGCAAGATTGCCTTAGCTATTGTTGCCAAGGAAAGCTGCAAGTCCCTTTTGCACTTCTGCTGGGTCTTTGACACTATATGTGAAAGAAATCGTTGCGCTTGTTTCAATCCAAATCTTAGAATAATCGGAAGTGAAACTGATTATGGAGTCCATAGAATTGTCTGCTCGGTAAAATGTAATCTTGTTATTTTCCTCGCTGTCAATCCAAGAGCCTCTCTTAACTTCTTTCGTGTTGATCTCAATACCTTCAACAAAGGTCAACAGTTCATTGAAATATGCGCTGTCTGTAATGGTTTTGTTCCCGTCGGCAGTTTTAATTTCGGCGTGCGTTGCAGACGGAGTTGCAATTGCGTTGATTTCAGTAATAGTTTGCTTTGCCGTCGCATACTGCGGACGGTTAGGAATAAGGCATATTGCAATGACCACAATTAAAATTACCGCCCCTAAACCTGCAAATCCAATTATTTTTTTCGTGTTTGATTTCATAACATTCTTTATCCTTTCTTTGGGATTTCCCTCGGCAAACGCCATCGGTATGCCAAGTGTGCTTTTTTCAATAGAAAGCTCTAAAAGCGACCGGCTGTATTCTTTGCGAATGTCCTCCTTTGAATTTCTGATTACGCTTTCATCGCAGGACATTTCCATATCGGTAACGAACAGCTTGAACGCAAGCCACACAAGAGGGTTAAACCAATGCAGGATAAGAACAACATATCCTAATATCTTCGCAAGGTTATCACGCCGAGCGAGATGCGTCTGTTCGTGGGCAATTACATATTCCTGTGCGTCAGCCAAATTGCTCGGCAAGTATATTTTTGGATTTCGCAATCCAAGCGCAAAGGGCGTGCCGACTACTTGCGAAATATAAATATTATCCCGAAGAAGGACGGCACTCTGTAATTTCTTTTTGAGTTTGGAATATGAGCGTATGCTATACAGGCAAAACGCACAAACGCCGATGAACCATATAATCTTCCCCCAAAAGGTAAATATCTGATATACATTTGCGGTAGAATCGAAAACCTCAGTTGCTACAACAGGGTTGATTACGCTGTCTATTGCTTTTATACCCGTTTCCACATAAGGGGTTTCAATATAAAGCATATCCGTAGAAAGCGGCGTGGTGTTGAACGGCAATATGCTCAAAACGCTTTCAAAGGAAACGGGTACAAGCAGACGGAAAAAGGCAACAAACCATAATGCGTAGGAGAAAACCTTTGGAGCTTTTTTCAGCAGCAACCGTGCCAACATAATAATTAAGATAGCAAAGCTGCCCGTAATACTCATATTTACAATATCGAGAAATACTTTGTCGCTCATAGTCATTCCTCTACATTTTGGTCGATGATTTTCTGTATCTCAGCGATTTCCTGCTTTGAGAGCTTTTTGCGGCGGGTAAACGCCACTAAGAATTGTGGCAGAGAACCGTTGAATGTTTCTTCCACGAAGCCCTCACTTTGCTTCGTAAACCACTCCTGCTTTGAAAGGACAGAAACGACATTGCCCGAATTGTTTTGAAAAATGCCCTTATCACAAAGACGCTTCAGCATCGTATATGTGGTGGATTTCTTCCAAGAGAATTTCTGCTCACAAAGCTGAACCAAGCCTCCAGAGGAAATAGGCTCATTCTCCCAAATTAAGTTGGCAAACTCCAGTTCCATATCTCCAAGTTTGTAATTTTTCATTATAATCCTCCTTGCGGGTCTACAAGCATTAGACCTTTGCTTATAGTCTAACACTTGTAGACCCGTTTTGTCAAGAGGAAAACAAAAAGTTCACAAACTCTTTGCTGCCAATACTCAGACAGCATTCAACTACTTTGGATTTATCAAGGTTAGTTTTTCGTTTCGGTTTCCTTGTATGGCGTTGCCCGATATGCGTGGTTCTCCACATATACCATCATACGGTTATACAGTACCACATAGAAAAGTATAGCAAGCATACTGCCTATTGCACCCAAAATCGCATAAGAGTCGCTTCCTCGTAATTTCAGCGCTGTCCATATTATAATACCTATCCACGCCACAATGCACAGGGCGATAGTTGAGATATGTTCGTGCAACCATTTCTTCTTAAAAAACGCTATCTTTTCTTTCAGCGTAAAGGTGCTGTTGTTCAGCGCCGTAACAAGATTATCGTCAGCGGCTTTCTGGAAGTCCTCCGCCAAAAGCCGTTCACCGCTTATAAGCTCGTTAATACTTACGCCGAATTCCTTTGAAAGCAGCGCCAGCATTTCAACATCTGGCATATAGTTTCCATTCTCCCAACGAGAAATGGTTTTGTTGGTCACGCCGAGCTTTTCTCCGAGCTGCTCTTGCGTCAAACCTTTCTCTTTTCGCAGGGCGGCTATGAATTTTCCGATTTTGATTTGATCCATTTTTATATCCCTCCGAAGAAAAGTATAGCGCATTTTTCATGAGAATGCTTCCCCACAAACAGCGAATTCCGCTTGACAAACTGGAATTTGTAATTACTTTGTAAGAACCTTTTTATGATACGATTTGTTTCCGCAGTATGGGCATTTCATCTTTCTTGATGTGCCGCTATGCAGCGCCATAACAACAGCTTTCATTGTCGGTACATATCTTTTTTTGCATACAGGGCATTCGTAGTATCCCGTATCGTGCTCAATTCTTACTCCTACAAAGCAAGTGGCGAAAACTACCGCAGCTCCAAATGCCAATAAAGCGATTCCGAGGGCAAGATGGTCTTTCATCAAATAGCATCCGACAAGTATCATAGTGAGAGATACAACAATCGCCATTGAGATAAGAAGCTTCTCCAGATGCAGAATCCATTTATTTAACGATTCCTCCTGCTTCTTCATCTCCAAGAGCAAAGCATCCGAAGTTTCCTTGTAGTTCTCCATTGCGATTCGCTCCCCACTGAAAAGCTCGCTTAGGTTTATTTTTAGCAGGTCACATAGTTCTGGCATAATGGCTGCATCTGGCAGACTCCGTCCAGTTTCCCATTTTGATACGGCACGGTCTGTGATGCCAAGTTTCTCCGCAAGAACAGCTTGTGTGAAACCTTGCTCCTTCCGACAGGAAGCTATGAATTTTCCAATTTTCTCCTGTTCCATGAGGAGCACCTCCTTTCTTACATCCACTATATCGCCGTATGACGATTTTTAACAGGAACCAATGGTTGATATGTCCGAAATTCACTCTTTAACGGGACTCTACTTCGGGTGGAGTAAGATATTCATTGGCATTCATATTCAAGCTTTACTTATCACAATAAATGAAAATTGCCTCTCTTACAAACTCCGCTGTTCCTTCTCCGCTAACACGGTCAATGTTTTTCTTAAACCGGTCATCACAGACATACATTTCGCCCAAACCTTTTAAAATGTCATTGCTGCAAGTATAGAAGTTTTCATTTATATAGGATTGCAAAGCAGCTACTTTTTCTTGAACAGCCTTATCTGTAGGGGGCAATTGCTTCATCGCTCCTAACTCGGTGAACAACGACATAATCTCATTGGCAAATTTATGATAGTTGTGTTCACTGTGAGAAACAGCTCGTTGTTCATACTCTTGATATGCTTTAGAATTTCCCCATTTTGATTTGACTTCCGCCTTGTATTGTTCAATTTCTTTCGCATCAAAAACTTCAAAATTCATTGTCTTTACTCCTTTAGTTTGAATTTCACGGGCAAAGGAAATAAGCTCGCCTATATGCTTATATTGCAATTCTAACAGTTTGATTTGCTGCGCTATTGCTTCCTCTTGATTAAAATTAGGACTATCAAGAATTTCTTTAATTTCTTTTAGAGGAAATTGCAATTCACGAAACAACAGAATGTTTTGCAAACGGCTAAGGGATGTATCGTCATACATTCGGTAGCCTGCATCAGTTACTTTTGTAGGCTCTAAAAGACCAATGGCATCATAATAGTGTAGTGTGCGCACACTAACACCTGTTAGTTTGCTAACCTCTTTTACTGTTCGCATATTTATCACTCCTTTCCGTGTAATATCATTCTAAACTATGACGCAGCGTCAGAGTCAATAGGTTTTTAAATATTTTTTTGCCTTGACCTTTTAATTGGATGGCGAATAACGGTTTTCCATTTTTCTGGTGCTACTTTCCGTGCATCTGATAAGTAAATTTCGTGATGCAATCGGCTTTCGGTTATATCATTTTCATAACCGTTCTGCGCTATATATTCATCCATTAACGCTACCGTTTGCGGTTCATCGTCAAATGCGCCTATGTGCATTATTTGAACACACAAGCCCTCATCAACGGTCAGAAATTCCGCCGATGAGCAGTCGAGCTTTTTCTTTTCGGATGCGGTTTCTACCGCCCATTCAAAATCCTTTTTAGTAATAAATTCGGGCAGTCGAATGACAGAAATCCAGTTAAATGCAGCTTTATCGGCGTAGTCTATACCATCAACATTATCCTGCCACCAAAAGCCCTCCAGCGGAGGAACAACATACTCAAAAAAGCCCTCGATTTTATGTTCTGTTTTATAGCTCATTTTCAGCGTGTAAGCAACAGCGTATAGGATGCTGATTGCCTGCTGATAAGCGCCGTCAATCTCGTTAGGATTGCCTTTTCCTCGTACAGCAATGTAGTTAGCCTTCGGAACAGTAACAATCTCTGGTTTGTTCTTCGGCATATAAAATTCTTTGTATTCTTTTTTGAAATCGAAAGCCATAATGTTCTCCTTATAAATCTCTATTTATTCTAATTTGTGAGTAGATTGTACCACACTTATACTGACACCCTGTGTCAAGATTTATATTTTTCATAGATACTTTTCGCCTGCTTTGCAACGATGTCCTTGAGATGCGCAGGCTCTACAATATCCACCTGTGTTCCGAATGATAACAAATACCCGATTAACCATTCATCTTCTGGCATTTCAACAGATACGATTAAATCCCCATTTTCTTCTGTGCTTATTTGAGTATTATCAAATTCATCATAAACACGATACGAGATTTCTTTGGCAAAGCGCAGTACGATTGTACTATAAACTTGCCCCGACATCTCATCTAATTCTGGAAAAGACTTTTTATCAAAAGTGTCTGCAAGCACTTCCAATGTTATAATGCGAGTCAGCTTAAAAATGCGATAGTCCTGTTTTTCCGTACAGTACGCTTTCAAATACCACGATATAGATTTATATAACACTTTTAACGGTTGGATAATTCTCTCGCTAATCGTTCCATAGGAGTTGGCGTAGGTTATTTTCACGCACCTTTGTTGAATTACTGCCGATTTCAGCAATTCAAATTTTGTATTATCAGTTCCGTTATTGCCCCATCTGGAAAAATCCACTTCAAGCCAGCTTTCTGAACCGACATTAAATATCGCAGAGAGTTTTTGCAGTATTTGGCTGTTGTCAATATTGCTTGTGGAATTGATGCTATGCAAGGCTGTTAGAATTTCTCGCTTTTCTTCTTCGGTAAGCACAGCTTTATCCATAACAAAGTCATTCATTAAATAAATGCCGCCATTTCGCCCCGCTTCCGCATAAATAGGAATACCTGCGCCGCTTAGAGCGTCAATATCTCTATAAATCGTTCTTACAGATACTTCAAACTTTTCTGCCAGTTCTGAGGCAGTAGCCCGACCTTTATCAAGTAAGTGATATACTATCTTAAACAACCTGCTTTCCTGCATTGTCTTATTCTCCTTTGATAATAAGATACCATCAAAAACCTGACACGGTATGACAACATTTATTATAATTGATTTGCCGAGCAGTATCAAGTATGCAATTATGAACTTTAATCGCCTGATATAAGAGGTTTAATATCCTATTGCAAGAGATTTCAGACCGTTTCATAAGAAGCCTCGTTTCTGTAAAATATATATAGTACGATTTTACAGGTACAAGGTGGTGAGCTTATGGACGAAAGAAATAATGATTTTGACTTCGATTTTATGCCAATCGGTCTGGCTATCAAAAAAGCCAGAACAGCACAGGGTATGACGAGAGAGCAGCTTGCCCGTATCGTTGACTACGACCCAAGGCATTTACAGGCGATTGAAAATGAGGGGCAAAAGCCGAGTCTGGAGTTGTTTATTCAGCTTGTGACGATGTTCAACATTTCGGTTGACGAATACATATTCCCCAATAAGGAAGTCAATAAAAGTTCCGCCCGCAGACGCTTAGACGCACAGCTCGACAATTTAGATGATAAAGAACTGTCCATTGTAGAAGCAACTGCCAACGGTTTATGTAAGGCAAAAGAGTAAACAGAGGAAAGAAAAACCTCTGTTTTTCTTTTGCCCTTTTTTAATAGGCAGGGATACCGTATCCGTAAATAACGCTGCTGCCGACAGCGTATTGCTTCTGCCTGCAAGCGTCGCCAGAGTTACCCTCAACGGTGTAGACAATGCCGTTTTCGCACTTCTCTACAATGCCCACGTGGTCAACCTCGCCGTCGCACTCCCAATCAAAGAAGATGATTTGACCTGCCGACGGCTCAAAGCTGCTGTCCTGCCATTGCCCACGGTCTTTGAACCATTGCACCCCATTAGCGCAGCCTGCGAATTTCGGTATCACGCCGCTGTCGATATAGCCGCATTCATTCGCACACCAACTCACATAACAAGCGCACCATTCTACACGCCCGTCAAAGCCGTACCAAGACCAATAGGGCTGACCGCCCACATTGCCGACCTGCGACAAAGCAACGGTCACGATTTCGCCGTCACCAACGGAGATACCATAAAGCACCGCAGACCAGAGCGAATTGTTTTCCTCGGCAAGTAATTCCGATAGCTGCTGTCGCTGTTCCTCATTAAAGCCGTATAGGTCTGCCATTTCATCGGCGGTCTTGTGACTGACCGTGATATACAGATAAGTCCGTGTAACGGTGGTTTCCGTCTGCACGATGTTCCCGTGACCGTCGTCGCTCTCGGTTATGACGGTTTCGGTCTTGCTTTCCGTTCTGCTGCTGATTTCGTTCATCTCCCAGAAAATACCCGATAGAAGCTGCTTTTTGCCCTCGTCCATCGTTGCCACTTCCTGCGGATTGTCTGGGTCGGTAGCAGTCTTTACGGAATAGACCGCAAGCACCTCTTTCCAGACCGCACGGCTGCCCGACATTTCCAGAACATCATAGGTCGTGCTGCCTTGGATTTCGTCAAGACGGGTATCGTATTCGGCATTGATTTCTCGGACAACACTCTGCATTGTCATACCGTTTCCAGAGTCCTCGCCCGAAAAGAAAATGCCGAACACCGAGCCTGCAATCAAGGCAATCAGACAGATAACAATTATAATCACGACGGCAATCCAACCGCCTGCGGCAATGGCGGCTACAAGCGCCTTGACGCCTGCAATAATCGCCTTAACTGCGGCAATCGTAGCTTTTACCGCCGCTTTCACCGCAGCAACCGTAGCCTTGGCGGTGGCTTTTGCCGCCTGTGCAGCTCTTTGAGCCGCTTTTGCCGAAGCCTTTGCCGCTGCCTTCGTTGCTTTGGCGGTATGCTCGGCTGTTTTGATAGCTGCCTTAGAGGTAGCCTGTGCAGTCTTAACGCTTTTCTGGGTGGTCTTGACCGTGCCTTTTGCGGTCGCCTTGACCGTCTTTTCTGTATTTCGGGCGGTGGTCTTGACCGTCTTTTTGCCTTGCTGTCGGGTCTTGATAAACTGAGATTTTGCCCTTTGGGTGCTATCGGGAGCAGAGGAACGGCTTGTAGCCCCGTGACGGATCTGCAAGCCGTTGTTATTCTGTTCGGCGGCTTTTGCCGCCTTTTTCTGCTTGTAGGACGATATTTTATCCTTTGCCTTGCCGATATTTTCCCTTGTTTCCTTGACCGCCTTTTGACCTTGCTTGTTGAATTGGTGGATACCCTCGTCCTTGATACGGTCAGCTCCGTAGGAAAGCCTGTCAGCAGCATATTCCGTAGCGGAGCTTTCATCAGTATAGCAGCCTTGTTCCGCCTTATCCTTTGTTTTTGCATAAGCGGACTTCATACGCTCGGTAGCAATGGCGGCTTTGTCTATGGTCTTTATCGTGCCTTTGACCGCATCTCTGGTTTTTATATCAGCCATTAAAAGCCTCCTTTCCTTGAAGCGGTACAGATATTAGGCAACCTTTTTTGCCACTACAACAAGCCTGCCGTTTTGTGCGGAGTATTCGCAGGTTGAAAGCGTAATAAGCCTGTCGCCGTATTCGGCGGTCACACCTGTATCGTACAGGGCAAGCTCCTTGCACTTGGCGATATAAGCGTTAAAATCGTTTTCGTCCTCTGCGTCTACAAAATCGTAGTAGCGGAAGCCCTCTGAGCTGTACGCAACCGTTTTGAACACGGCAATGATTTCATACTCACCCCGTTTGGTAAGGGTATCAAAGCAAACGGTCTTGTGTTCCTCGTAAAAATCCTTGCTCTTGTAATTCTCCAATGCGCCGAACATCTTTTGCCCCTTGATGTGATGACCGTAAATAACAAGGTTATCGCTCGTCAATAGGTCGCAATTTTCCTGCACATACGGAGTACCTAAATCGCTGTACTCCTTTTCAAAATTGTGCTTCAGATAATAATTGGGGTTGTTCGGGGTCTGCATTACGGGATAGTTGATATTCGTGCCGGCAATCGAAAGCCAACCGACCATATCCGTATTTTGCAGATACAACTCGCCGTATTCCGCAAGCACGGTTTCCTCCTCCGTGAGCAGAACATCGGCAGTTTCGCTTTCGCCTGTCTGCGCCTGTTCCACAACCTCGGCAATTTTCTCAAAGACTTCTTCCTGCTCACTTTCGTGTGCATAGTGGCTGCAAATACGGAAGCCGCAAAAAGCCGCCGCACCTAACAGGCACACGGCAGCAACCATACAGATGATTTTCGTATATTTCTTCATAAGAGTTATCCTTTCTTATTCTGTTTTAGGGGCAAAAAATAACGCCCACATTTTCTGTGAGCGTTATCGCCAAAATATTGATTTCAGATACAAAATGCGGCATAGAGAGGAACGATTTTTTTATTGTCCTCAAAGCCGAAGTTTTTGGCAGAGAGCTTGATAGCATAAGCGGGCTTGTAGGTGTCCATATAGACCTTTAAGCTCTTGGCTCTGGTGTTGTCAGCAGATTTGACCTCAATGGGAATGAGCTGTCCGTCACGCTGAATGATAAAATCAATTTCAGCTCCACGCTCGGACTCCCAATAGTAGGTGTGGTAGCCGTTAATGGAGAGCTGCACATTGACATAGTTCTCCGCCATACCGCCCTTGAAATCGTTGATTTCCTCAACCATATAGAGAATGTCATTAGCGGCTAAGTCTTTCTTGGCGCAAAGCAATCCTAAGTCGGACACATAAATCTTGAACGCATCAATATCACGGTAGTTTTCAAGAGGCTTTTTGATTTGCTCCACCTTGTAGACCTGTGACACGATACCAGACAGGCAGAGCCATTCAATCGCATTTTCAAATTCGGATGCCCGTCCGCCTTTCTTAATCAGCTTATATTGGAAACGGGTATTCTTCTTTGAAAGCTGAACGGTAATGTTATCATAGGCAAGTCTGGTTTTCTTGATTTCATTCAAGTTGTTATACTTGCTCATATCGTTGAGATAGCTTGCAAGTATCGTATCCTGCGTATGGCGGACAAGGATATAATCCTTTGTTTCGGCAAACTGCATCACGCACTCTGGCATACCGCCGACCACAAGATACTGACGGTAAAGCTGCATTGCGGCATCGTGCAAGGCAGACGGCAGCGGCGTATCGGTTTGGAAGCACTTTTTAATCTGCTCCACCAAATCGTCCTCACCGAGCGCCAACATAAATTCCTCCATATCCATAGGATAGAGCGTTTTCATATCGACCTTTCCTACGGGGAAAGAGAATTTTGCTCTGTTGACCGCAACACCGAGCAAGCTGCCTGCGACGATGATGTGATAATCTGGAGCGTTCTCGCAAAAATATTTGAGCGAGGTCAAAGCCCTTTCGCAAAGCTGCACCTCATCAAAGACTATCAGCGTTTTTTCCTTTACGATAGTCTGACCTGCGATATGGGACAAAATCGGTATCAGATAATCGGGGCTGATGTTTTCCTCAAAGGTTTCGTTCAGCTTTGGATTGGTTTCAAAGTTGAAGTATGCCACATTTTCGTAATGGGTGCGCCCGAACTCCAGAATGGAATAGGTCTTTCCGACCTGTCTTGCGCCCTGTAAAATAAGGGGCTTGCGGTGTTCGTTTTCTTTCCAAGCTTCCAAGAAGCCCATAATCTTTCTATACATAAGCAGTCCTCCTTAAAGGTACTGACCATAGTATAGCAGATGTTCGTGTAAAAATCAATGAAATTTCCTTGAATTCTCGCACTAATCAACATGATTATTTCTGCTAACCTCTCACGATACGACACGAACACCGCAATTTCTGCATTTTACACCTCTCCGAACTTGGTCGTCATCAACTTATAAAGCTCGGTATTGCGGGGGAACTTGTTGACAAACGGCACAAGAGAGCTGCCGACCTTGAGAAGCCCCTGTCCTGCGCCGACATTCGTGATATAACTAAGCTGAAGGTCGGAGATATTAAGGAGCTTGGCAAGCTCGATACGGTCTGTGGACGCTTGATTGAGCATAATGATAAACTCGCTGTTGGCAAGCATTGTTCTTGCCGTGTGGCTCTGCAAAAGGTCGTCCACATTCTGCGTGATACCTGTGCAGTACGCACCGTATTTTCTTACTCTTTTCCAGAGCGTAAAGAGGAAGTTGGCGGAGTATTCGTGCTGAAAGAGCAGATAAATCTCATCAATGAAGATGAAAGTGTTTCTGCCTTTGGCTCTGTTCTGGGTAATACGGTTCAAGATGCTGTCAAGAACAACAAGCATACCGATAGGCTGTAACTGCTTGCCCAAATCCAGAATGTCATAGCAGATAAGGCGGCTGTGGGTATCCACATTCGTATGCTTTGCAAAAGTGTTAAGAGAGCCGTCCGTGAAAAGCTCAATGGCAAGGGCGATTTCCTGTGCTTCTGGCTCGTCCTGCTTCAACAGCTCCTCACGGAAGTCCTGCAAGGTCGGCGGCGTTCCCATATAGTTGCCTTGCTGATAATACCGATACACCGAAGCGGTACAGCGGTCAATGATGGATTTCTGCTTTGCGCCAAGACTGCTGCCGCCGATGAGCTGTTCGCAAAGGGACAAAATAAACTCCGATTTCAAGATAACGGGGTTAGCACCGTCACCGTAATCGGAGTTCATATCCATAGCGTTGATATGGTTTTCGCTCGTTGCTGAGATGTGAATGACCTCGCCCTGCATTGCCTTAACAAGCGGCGAATACTCTCGCTCTGGGTCAATAATGATAATATCGGCGTTGGGGTCGGTCAGAATGATGTTCGTCATTTCTTCCTTTGCCGTAAAGGATTTGCCTGCACCCGACACGCCGAGGATAAAGGAATTACCGTTGAGCAGGTGGCGGCGGTTGGCGATAATCATATTCTTGCTGATTACATTCTGCCCGTAATAAACGCCGTTCTCGTGATAGATTTCCTGCACCCGAAACGGAATAAACACCGCAAGACTTTCCGTAGTAAGGGTACGCAGGGCGTCAATCTTTCGCACGCCGAAAGGCAGCACCGTATTTAAGCCGTCCATCTGCTGGTATTTCAGCACGGCAAACTGACACAAGTGCTTTCTGGCAGTTGTGAGCAACGCTTCGGTGTCGCTGTCAAGCTGCTCCTTGCTGTCAGCCGTATGCACCATAGTCAGCACAGCGAACATCATTCTCTGGTCACGGGTCGTAAGGTCATCAAGGAACTCCTTGCTTTCTTTTCGCTGCTGCTCCAAGTCATACGGCACAACGGCAGAAAAGTTGTTGTTCTGGTTTTGCTTTCGCTGCCAATTCGTGATGTTGGTTTCCACACCGAGCAAGCGGTTCTCCACCTCTCGCACGGCTTCATCTGTGGGAACGGGAATAATGTCAACGGAGAGCATCATATTTCTGTTCAGCTCACAAAGCTCCGCTACCATACTGTCCTTGATATAGGCGGCGTATTCTCTGAGAAAAATCACACGCCCGTATCTGTCACCCATTCTGAAACAGTCCTTTTCAAATTCAAAGGTGTCGGGGCAGATAAAGTCCTTGAAGTCGTGACCCTTTCGCATCGTCTGGGAAATATCGAAACGGAACGCCGTTTCTTCACCTGTGCGGTAAAAGTCGTGAAAAATACGGAGCTTTTCTTCGGCTTCAAGCTCTACGCAGCGTGACCCCAGACGGGAAAAGTGTGCAATAAGGTCAGCGCCCACACGGGCGAAATAGTTTCGGGCTTCCTCAATGTTTTTCTTGTTGACAGATACCGTCACATACTTGTCCTGCACAATGGAGTTTGCTCCCGTCGCTTTATCAAGGAGCATCTTGTTATATTCCTTGCGATACTTATCCAGAGCGTCATCAGCCATAGGAATGAGTATCGTCTGTTCAAAGTCCGCTTTGTTTAAGCGGCGGTTATTGATAGTGATTTTCGTAGTAGCTCCGCTGTCAAGAGAATTAAGCAGCTCCGAGTATTCAAGGAACATTGCTTCCTTATCCTCACGGCTTGCTACGGCGTAATTGATGTCCTCAAATTTGAATGTCTTAGCGTACTTGTTCTTGCCGACAAGGAAGATACCGTCCTCCCAGATAGTTTTAATTGGGATAACGCTCTGTACCGATTTCGGCACGACAAACTTCTCCTTGTCCTGTTTGAACAGGTTTTTGAGTGTTTTAAGCATTGTTCTTCAACGCCTCCTTTTCGTGATTTTGAATTGTTGCTTTCAGCGTTTCATAGTAGAGATTATCGGGGTGAAACATCAGCTTTTTCGGCATAAGGAACTCCGATTTAATCCACGCCCAGAAAAACTGCTCGGCGTTCATCCCGTTGTATTTGATAAAGCGCCCATCAGCGCAAAAGGCGCAGCACCGAGGATACATACCCAACTGAGAGTTTCCGTTCCGAAGTGCGGGCGCAGCAGAAAATACAGCCCGACCGCCACTCCGCAGGCAAGTACCGAAAAAACGAACTGCCGCAAAGACAGTCCGAAAAACATACTCTCCGTGTAATTACGGATTTCCTTGTTTATCTTAACTTCCAATTCGTCGAACCTCCTTTATAAGCCCATCATTTCTCTTACAACACGGTCGGACATTTTGACCGCACCGACAAGGACGAGCATATTAAATACAAGCTCTCCGATATAGCTCCATACCATAGACACAGCCGCAGCATTTGGGTCAACCGCAGGGGGTGAAGCCGCAAAGAGCGAAAAGATGATGCAGGCAAGCACAATGATTGCGCCCTCCAGACACACGGCGGCATAGCTCTTGATAAAGCTCTTGCCGACACTCTGGCTCGGCTCTCCCGCAAAAGTAGAAAGCGGAACAGGGGCAATGGCGGTATAAAGGTACAGCTTAAAAAATCTGCCGTACACCGACATAATCATAATGAACGACAGTACCGTAATAAACAGACCGCCTATCAGCGTGACCGCCCATAACGGGATACTCTCGAAAAAGCCGCAGTCCTCAACGGCGGTCACGATTTCCGACGGTAATACCGTCTGCTGTGCCGTTCCGAAGCCTGCGGCGTTCATAATGGTTGAAATAAGTCCCTGTACGATATTGAAAAGAGCCATCATCAGCTCCAAGCCATAGGTCACAGCACCTTTGGCAAGGGCGAAGCGGATAAACAGTTTTAATGCGTGTTCTGGTTTCTTGACCTCTGCAAAGCTGCCGCAGGTACGCATTACGCCTACGACAAAAAAGAGAACGAGCAACGCAAGCCCGATTGCCTGCACTGCGCCGTGTATATTTACGATAACATTCCATATCGTGCCGCCCTTAAAGCTCTCTGGGGATTGGGTAATGAGTTGCCATATCTCCGACAGCTTCTCATTCCAAGTTTCAAGAGCGTTCTCCAAGTTCTGCACAATCCAATTATCAGACATTCGACCACCTCCTTATTGATTTGGATAACGGGGGCAATTCCGCAAAGCGGATCTGCCCCCGTTACCGTCAGTCTTGTGTCATTCTGTTGTTCTCTCAGCCTGTGATAAGGGTCAAGATTTCCTTTGCAAAGGTAATGACCACGCCGCCCGCAAGGGTCAAAAAGCCGTTTGCTCTCTGGGACGGGTCGTGAGATTTGAGGGACAGACCAATTTGCACAATACCGAAGCCGAGCATAATCATACCAACAGCTCTTACCAGACCGAAAATGAAGTCGGACAGGTTATTGACTACGGCAATAGGGTCATTCGCCGCAAAAGCGGTCACGGATGTTCCCACAACAAAGGTCAATGCCATTACTGCTGTGCAGTAAAAGCGGAACCCCTTTCTGACCTTGCCAGACATCGGCAGCTTTTCGGTTTTCTTGCCCTCATTGTTCTTAAAAAGTTTCATAGATAAATCCTCCTTTTAGATGTTGAATATTTCTTCCAAGTCCTCATCGGACAGAAGCTCGTAGGAAGTGCTGACAGCGTTTATGCTTACGGCGCTTTGAGGAATATCGCTGTCAAACACAAGGGTTGCAACTACCTGCGTCGGCTCTCCGTGAATATACGGTGGCTGCCCTCCATCAGCAGTCAGCTTCACATTCGGGTGCTTCATAATGTCATATTTGAAGTCCATTACGGGGCGTTCTCCCCGAATAAAAAGAAGTGCGTAGCGGTTATCAAGCATACGCACTTCGTCTGGGGTCATAAGCTCACGCCCCGATATTTGATAGTTGGTCGAATAGTTTCCGCTTCGCCCAGAGCTTTTTCCGTAGGTGTTGGTATCAATGGTTTCCTTGCCGAGCAGCTCCGACACATATTTGTGGGTGCTTTGCTCATTGCCGCCGAGGTAAAGAAATTCATCGCAGTTGCCTACGATGCTTTCCCATTGCTTCTCGAAAAGGGCTTTGAGCTGCGCCAGATTTTGCAGGATAATGGACACCGACACCCCTCTGGAACGCATAACGGACAAAATCTTATCGAAGTCATCGGGCAGCGATACATTCGCAAATTCGTCCATTATAAAGTGGCAATGCACGGGCAGGCTGCCGCCGTATTTATGGTCTGCCAGATAAAAGAGCTGTTGAAAGAGCTGCGTATAAAGGATACTGACAAGGAAGTTAAAGCTCGTATCATTGTCGGGTATCAAGGCAAACAAAGCGACTTTCTTTTCTCCCAGACTCGGCAGGTCAAGCTCATCGGTGGCGGTAAGCCCCGCAAGGCTCTCCAGATTAAATTTTTCAAGCCTTGCGGCAAGCGTGATTTGAATACTCTTTAAGGTCTTTGCCGAGCCAGAGTGATAATCCCTGTAATACTTGAGGGCGATATGCTCTGGGTTTATCATTTCCAGACGGTCAAACAGCTCGTCCAGAGGGCTTACATAGCTGTCGTCGTCCTCACGGACTTCACCTGCACGAAGCAACTCCATAACCATAGGAAAATTCTGCTCGTCGGGCGGAGCTTCGTATTTGAGATAAAACACCAATGCAAGAAGCAGCATACTTGCCGCCGTATCCCAGAACGGGTCTTGCGACTGTGAGCCTTTTGGCGTAGTTGCCTTAAACAGATTCGTTACCAAACGCTGCACATCATTGTCGTTGCGCAGATACACAAAGGGATTGTAGCAATGGCTGCGGTGCATATTGATTAGGTCAAGGACACGCACCTCATAGCCCTTGCTCTCCAACAAACCGCCGATGTCACGGACGATTTCACCCTTCTGTCAAGTGGTTTTGAGATATTTTTTGAAAAATCTCCAAAGCGCATAGCTGTGCGTAAAGTCAATCAGGCAACATCTCCTTCCTGCAAAGCCATTGCTTCTTTTGCAATCAGA
>NZ_JACRSN010000024.1 GCF_014384705.1 Yeguia hominis
TCGTGGTCCTTTTCGGGCTTATAGGGGACGGCCTTGATTTCCCCGCCGACCCGAAAGAAGCGCTCCGGATTCTGGAACTGCTTCGTGTAGCGTTCCAGCTGCTCCTTGTTGAGGGAGCCAAAGTACGGCGTGCTGCAATCGCAGATGGAAAAGGGGCCGAAGATAATGTCCATCATCTCCCTGCCTTCTCCGTAGATGGCTCGGCAGGGCCGCATGCCGTTGTACTTGCCCTCGTCGTTGCAGACGATGCAGACCTGCTCTTCAAAGGGATAATAGGGCTCGATCAGCCCGCCGACCACCCTCTGCAAATCGGAAAGCTCCGTGCCGATCTCTGCAACTCTGGCGACCTTGCCCGGTTCACAGAGCACCACTTTGATTTTCTTCTCTTTCAGGGGCTCGGTCATATCCGGGTCAAAATCCACTTCCCGAAAGCCGATACTGTCGCAAAAATGGAAGGTGGATTTTTCCTCACCTACGACCTCAACCACATCCGAAACGGAAAGGGACCTGCCCCGGTATCCGTCCGGATGGTCAAGGTTGAACATCTGGTACACTTCTTCCAGGGTGCCGCATTCCACCTCGCCCTCGAACACCTTGTCGTAGGTCTCGCTGCGAAGCTCAGCAGAGCCCTGAAAGCGCTCCAGATTTTCATAGTTCAAGAAGGCCACATTGTTCTCGTCCCGGTCCTGGTTGATCTGATAAATTGCAATGTTCATGTGCGTTCCCGCTCCTTTCTTTCTCTCATAAGTCCCACACGGATTTTCAGCTCGTCATTTACATCTTTTCCACGGGAGGGCGGCTCGTCATAGACCTGATACCTTCCTTGCAGTCCGCCAACAATTCCTTTCACAGCACCTCGTCCGACGGCGTCGTTGTCCAAATGAAGATGGATTTTGCGGACGGATGGGTGCTCGTCAAGAAATCTGCTCAAGGCCACCGGCACAACATTCTCTCGTTTGGTCTGGAACACACCGGCTAAAGACAAATAGGTTTCACTTTTCCAGTCGCGCCCGGCAAGCAGCATCAAGGTTGCAAAGCTCAGCAGGTTAATGGCGGATTCAAACACATGAATGTGCTCCGCATTCGGCTTTCCCTCCAAGAAAAAAGAGAAGTGCTTGTCACTGCCGGTCAGCTCGCCCTTATAGCTGCTGACGGTGCTGCGCAGAGCGCCATATCTTGCCTTGCCGTCCTTGTCGTATCCCATGAACACCGCACTGTGGAAATCTGCTGACTCAAAGAGCATCCTGTTATCCAGGCAATAGCGGATAATAACCGGGTGAATCCCTCGACCATACAGATATTTCTCTACGCGGTCTGTTGTTTCGGACAGCTCCGGCATCAGCAGTTCCGTGTGTTTTCGTTCCTTCTGACGATAGAAAACGGGAGGCTTTTCCGTCTCCCGTCCGAGAATGATTTCTGCTGCCTGCGTGAAAGGAATGCCCTTTACCTTGATGAGATAGTCCAGCGCCGATCTGCCGCCGATTCCCTGGGAGAACCAGCACCACTTGCCGTTGCTGATTCGCAAGGAGTCGTGCTTTCTGGTGCAGTAGGTGTTTCCGGACACATGGACAAGCTCCTGCGGTTCATAATTGCGGAGGTAAGTCAAAAGGTCCATTTCCTTGGCCTTGGCAACATCCTCCGCAGCAATATAGCGCATAGCGCATCACCTCGCTTCACGCCGGTCTCTCAGAAAATCGGCCCGGATGACCGCATTGGCTCGGCACTCGATGGTGTCACGGATGTTGTCCATGTGGTCGGTCTCCCGCTTTTCGAAGTCCTTGAACACATCCGCAAGGGGACTGGGCGACTTCAGGAGCGCCTTGCACTGCTTATCGGATAGGTCGTATTCCTCCAGCGTCAGCACAATGTCCTCCCGTACCGTGTACTCGTAGCAGTGGTTCAGGATTTCGTCGGGCGGCTGGGAAAGCAGCCACTCCCGATACTTCTCCTGTTCTGCGAACACCTTCTTATACAAAGCGGTGTTCAGTTCTTCGTTTGTCATTTTGTTTCCTCCTTCATTTATGTTTTTGAGATAACACGCTCTATAGAAAAAGCCGCTTGATTTCTCGCTGAAACCAAGCGGCTGTGTATAGAATATTTTTTGGAACGAAATCAGATCATCCACACGGGGACAATGTATGTGCTGCTGTCGATTGCGCTCAATGTCTCCCGAAGGCAGATGATCGCGCCTGTTCCTCTCGGTACGGAGGCTTTGTCCAGCAGCTTGAACGCGCCCGTAATTTGTGTGGGCGGGTTGATGCTTTTTTTGATCTCGATGGGGTGCAGCTGACCGTCGCTCTCCATAATCAAGTCGATCTCGTTGCTGTTCTTGTCCCGGTAATAATGCAGCAGACAGTCCTTAGCGCTGTTGCTGTAGGTTTTTATGATTTCCGACACAACATAGTTTTCTAAGATTGCTCCGTTGATTGCGCCATTCATCAAAATTTCGGGGCTTGAGTACCGGGTCAGATAGGAGACCAGCCCTGTATCGAAGAAATACATCTTCGGCGTTTTGATCGTCCGCTTCAAAAGGTTGTTGGAGTAGGGGTGCAGGAAGAACACGATTCCCGATTTTTCAAGCTCCTTCATCCAGCGCTTTGCGGTATCGTCACTGACGCCCACATCCCCGGCAATGTCGTGCAGGTTCAGCATCTGGCCGCTCCTGCAGGCGGCCGCACGAATGAAGTCGGCAAACATCACCTTATCCACACCGGGAATGTCGGTGGTCACATCCCGGTCGATATAGGTCTGAATATAGCTGCTGTAAAACACATCCCGGTCTTTATACTTACCGCTCCTGTGGCCGGGGAGTGCGCCGTCCCAAATCCTCTGATAGACCTCGTTCGGTGTGGCAGGGGAAAGCAAAGCCTTGCGCTTCTGCAATTCGTCAAGCTCCAACGAAAAGGGTGAAACCTCCATTGCACCGCAAAGCTCCGATTGTGACAGTGCCGACATATGAAGAATGGCGGTTCTTCCGGCCAGCGACTCCTGTGCCAGCTCCATCAGGCGATACGCCTGAGAGCCGGTCAGCCAATAGGAGCCGGGTGCAGCGCCATTATCCACAGCGATCTTGATATACGAAAACAGCTCCGGTGCATACTGAACCTCATCGATGAGAACCGGCGCGGGGTGCAGCTTCAAGAACATTGCAGGATCGGTTTTGGCAAGTCTGCGCTCCTCCAAATCGTCCAGCGAAACCTCGGCTCGTGCCGTCCCCTCCATCAGATGCCGCAGCATGGTGGATTTTCCGACCTGACGCGGGCCGGTCAGCAGCACACAAGCATACTCCTCATTGATTGCAATAAACTTCTTTTCAAGCTGTCTCTCAATATACATTGCTCCGCCTCCTTTAGGCTAAAATACGATGCACCTTTATTATAGCCTAAGAGAGAGGAAAAATCAATAGTTTTTAGGCTAAAATACGATGCAATTGTATTTTAGCCTATATGAGCAGCAAT
Organism: Yeguia hominis; assembly: GCF_014384705.1. Lineage (GTDB taxonomy): Bacteria > Bacillota > Clostridia > Oscillospirales > Acutalibacteraceae > Yeguia > Yeguia hominis. The sequence goes on from NZ_JACRSN010000024.1 coordinate 3,459, forward strand.
TATGCGTGTCTGCAACAGGCTTTCACCATTCACGCAATAGCCCCTGATTTCAAATCAGGCGACTGAACAGATGGTACCTGTCATTCCCCCCACGGAAACCCGAAATCACTGCGCTTAATCTTGCACTGCGGCTGTCCATCCTTCCAAAATACGATGCCCTCGATGTTGTGCTTCTCAAGGTAATCACGAATTCCCTCGAAATTTCTCGGCACATCCGGCAAAATGCGAATACCGTGTTTCTCAATCACATCTTTTTCAAGTCCATATGGGTTTGCTCGGAAATGCGGGCCGATTGCTTCGTAAGTGCCTTCCTCCGTAGGACAGCCGGCATTGCGATGGGCTTCCATGAACCAGATATTGCTCTTGTCGCTCTCGTCCACGGGAACCCAGTGCGGCCAGTGGCCGGTTATGGGGTCCGGGTCGCAGCAGGGAATCGCATTCGCCGGCGGAATCTTGCCGCGCTTTGCATCGTATCTTTTGTAAAAAACTCCGCCTATCACTGCGCAGCAGCTGCCGTCAATTTTTTCGGTTGCTGTGCCTTCTCCGCACAGAACCCATTCCATGCCGGGATGAACCTTGTTGTTAATGTCGACTTTATGATGGTTGTCAAATACCCGCTCAAAGAGCGTCGGGATTTTCTTCATAATCGCTCACCTCATTTCATCACCTTGATAATCAGCTCGTTCACATCCTCTGTCGGCTTTCCGGCAGAAAGAAGCTTGTTGCGAAAAGCAAGAAGCGCTTCCCGCATCAGCCGTGCCTCGTTAGGGGACAGCTCAACCATTCGTTTCTCTGCTTTGCGGCGGAACATTTGCAGCACCTCCATTCCTTTCTGCCTCCATTGTATCCGCAGATGCGCATCCTAGCAAATGTACAAATGAAAATCTTTCGAAAAGCGAATACGGCAGCCTATTGAAAGGCTGCCGTAGATCGACAAACTGGAATTTGTTAATTAGAATTGCTCTCAAAGCAACAATTATCTTAACATTCCCCAAATACACTCCAGTAATGTTAGTGCAAGGATAATGTTAATCACACGGAAATGCCGCAGATAAAACTTCTGAATCAGTACGCCTAAACCAATCCAAGTACAGGTTGCGATCGTTCCGATCGTTGCAATAACCAGCTCAAAAAACAGCAAAACCGGAAAAGAGGACATATATCCTACAACATAACCCGTTAATGCGGTAACTCCGAACATATAGATCTTCACATTGACAAATTGCAGCATGAAGCCTTTTAGAAACGATGCCGATTGCTCTGCGTTTTCTGTTGACGGCTTGCTGAAAACAATATGTATCGCAAGCCACAGGATATAGGTTGCTCCGATGTACTTCATCACTTTCATTACATTTGGAAGCAAAGAATTAACCCCATATACAAAAATTGCACATAAGATTTGTACGACATAGTAGCCTGCAAAAATTCCAAAGAACAGCGGCTTTCCTTTTTTATATCCATAGTTTGTTACGGTATTTAATGCCAGAATATTTCCCGGTCCCGGTGTAAAGGCATTTACAACACAATAAATCAGAAAATTGCTCAGTACCGCCATAGGCATAATCATTAACCACCTTTCTGCTGTTATTATATCAGCAAACAGCGGTACATACATAACACCTATTTTATATGATTATCCATAGCCTATGACTATGGATTGACTGGAGCATATTTCCGTAATTCTTCCAGATAGCTTTTTCCAAGTTCACTCAATTCCTGATTTTCATTCAGCACATATCCAATATGCATTGTTTCATTTTCTGCAAGCGGAACGGAGATGATATTTTCTCCGTTCAAATATTTCGGGAAAATGCCACTTGAAATAGTATAGGCATTCAATCCTTTCGGACCGCCGTCACAGGTTTTGCAATCGCCTTGCGGTAAATGATAAGGGAAATGACCGCGGCGATCACTTCCGTGACCCAAAACGCATTCCAGACGCCAACCGCTCCGAAAAACCTGCTGAGTAAAAACGCAGCCGGGATGATGACCACTACATACCGGCAAAGGGAAATCAGTAAGGAGGGAGTTCCTTTCCCAAGTCCCTCCAATGCGCCGGAAGAGGTAACAGAAACCGCCGAGACGATAAACCCGGCCCCGATGATGCGTAAGGCGGTTTCCCCGGCCTGAATCGTCGCTTCTGTGTGGGTAAACAGCCCCATCAACTGTCCGGGGATCAGCAGACATATTACTGTCCCAAACACCATAATGATGCCACTCATGCACAAAACGATCTTAAAGATCTGGCTGACCCGTTTGTGCTCCCCCGCGCCGTAGTTATAGCCGATCAGGGGGCGCATCCCCTGCACAATGCCATTCGCTGGCAGATAGATAAAGGTCTGCAATTTGTAATAGATTCCTAAAACCAGAATATACACTTCGGAATAGGCCGCCAAAATCGCATTGAGCGCCGAAATCAAAAGAGACGGAAGCGCAAGATTCAGGGTTGCGGGAATGCCGATGGAGTATAGCTTTATGACCATCTTTTTGCTGGGCAGAATGTACTGCCTGCGGATATGCACGCGAATTGGCCGCACAAGATAGACTACAAGGTAAATCGCAAGCGTCAGAGCCTGCCCGATGCCGGTTGCCAGTGCAGCGCCTTCAATCCCCATTTCCGGGAATGGGCCATAGCCAAAAATCAGAACGGGGTCCAAGACAATGTTTGTGATGCACCCGCACATCAGGCTGATCATGGCCGTTTTCATGTTTCCTACTGCCTGGAACAGTTTCTCAAACACCATGCTGACGGTAACAATGAGTGTAAAGGCGAACGCAACGACAGAATAGCGGACGCCAAGTTCAATGACCGCTTCGGATGAAGTGAACATCCGAAGGAAAACCGGCATGATCGTAATACAGCAGACTGTCATAACAACGCCATGAATCACGGCAAGCACAAGTCCCTGCGTGGCTGCCTGATCCGCTTTTCTGTGATCCCCCGCGCCCAGATAGAAGGCGATCACTGCATTGATCCCAACGCCAAATCCAATTCCGGCAGCATTGATAAAATTTTGAACCGGGTAAACCAACGATAATGCCGTCATAGCCTCCTCGCTGATCTGCGCGACGAAAAAACTGTCCACAATGTTGTAGAGGGAATTGACCAGCATGGATAACACCATAGGCAATGACATGGATAAAATCAGCGGTAATACCGGTTTCTCTTTCATGAAAGTGTCGTTCATCATTTTTTCTCCCTGGAACACGTTATGAGATATTTTTGCGGCGATGCCATGCCATCATCACAAGAGCAACGAGCAAAGTGGCAGTTTCGGCAACCGGAAATGCAAGCCAGATTCCGTTCAGACGGAACAATTTGTCCAGACACCATAAGGCGGGAACAAGGAAAAGCATCTGCCTGCATAATTGAATTGCCATGCTGGAACCTACTTTTTCTGTGGCCTGAAAATAGGTGGAAATCATCGTAGAAAGGCCGCAAAACAGATAGCTTGCCGCCATGATCCGCATGGCGGAGATTCCAAAGGAGCGCATGGTTTCCGACGCCGTAAACAATCCCAAAATCTGTGCTGGAAAAAGGATGACGGCCAATGTCCCCAGTATCATCATACCAGTAACCAAAGCGGTTCCGTATCGGAAAGCGGAATGCAGCCTTTCGCTGTTGCCTGCGCCGTAGTTAAACCGCATGACAGGCAAACAGCCCTGGATCAAGCCGTTTACCGTCATAACAATCAGCTGCTGCACCTTAAAGTATGCGCCGAAGAAAGCAATCGCCGTATCGGAATACGCCACCAGGAACAGATTGACGAACGTCACCATAAACGAACTGAGGGCGTTCATAATAAAAGATGGCAGGCCAAAGGCAAAAATACGGCGGATCATCTGCTTTTGCAAATGAAAGCCTTTGATTTTTACCTGCACTTTCTGCTTTTTGCCCAGCAGTAAAGCAAATGCCAAAATCATGGACAGCAGATAGCCTGCAACGGTAGCTACCGCAGCGCCGCGGATTCCCATAGCTGGGAAAATACCAATCCCAAAAATCAGAATGGGGTCGAACACGAAGTTGACGACCACGCCCGCGATTTGGAACCACATGGGAGCGACCATGTTCCCGGTGGCCTGTATCATCTTCTGGATGGCGATATGCACCATATTGGGAATTTGCATGAAGGAGCACACACTCATATAGGCGATGCTCAGCTGATAAATTTCTTCATTATTGGTGAATGCCCGAAAATAGGGTTTCATAATCAGTAATGACATAAGGTTGAGCAAAGCACCTATTCCAAAGGCCAGTAACAATCCATGTGTGACAGTTGCATTTGCCTCATCCTGCTTTTTCTGTCCAAGATACCCTGCTATCAGCACATTCACGCCGACACCGATCCAGATAGACGCTGCATTCATCAGTGTTGTAATGGGAAACGACAGGGAAACCGCCGTCAAAGCATTTTCACTCAGTCGCGCTACAAACGCGCTGTCTATCAGATTATAGGAATATTGCAGAAACATGGAAATCAGCGGCGGTATCGACATTTGCCAGATGAGTTTTCCAACAGGAGCGACCGCCATTTTATTATTGGTCTGCATACTTTCCCTCCTCTCCACAAAGTGTCCGGTAGCTTCCATCCTCCGTTCTGCCAGATTTTCCAGGATGCAGACAACAAAAAAGCCACACGGCTATCACAAGATAGCTGTGTGGCAAAAAGATGACCGAATCCGGAAAAGTCCACTCAAATTTTACGCACATTATCATAGCATTCTTTCAGGAGACTGTCAAGCATCAATCATTACGGAATTGTGGCGGCACTTTCTGCTGTTATTATATCAGCAAATAGCGGTACATACATAACACCTATTTTATATGATTATCCATAGCCTATGACTATGGATTGGCTGGAGCATATTTCCGTAATTCTTCCAGATAGCTTTTTCCAAGTTCACTCAATTCCTGATTTTCATTCAGCACATATCCAATATGCATTGTTTCATTTTCTGCAAGCGGAACGGAGATGATATTTTCTCCGTTCAAATATTTCGGGAAAATGCCACTTGAAATAGTATAGGCATTCAGTCCGAGCATGAAGTTGACAATAGCCCCTCTGTCATTGACCCGGATTTCCTTATCCACTGGAATGAAGCTGAATAGTTCCTCTGAAAAATAGACGGATTCATACTCTCCCTGTACAAAGTTTAGCCGTGGATAAGGTGCAAGGTCATTAACGGAAACTACTTTTTTCGATGCCAATGGGTGATCTTTTTGCAAAAAAACATGAGGCTTTGCTGAAAATAGCTCGGTAAACACCAGATGGTTTCCCTCTATCACTTTCCGCATGACGACTTCGTTTTCATGCGATAAATAAAGGATACCTAAATCACAGACACGATTTTTCACATCATCCAATATCTGATGTGTTCCGGTTTCATTATAATAAAAAGCGTATCGTTCTTGTCCAAAACGCTTAACTAACTCCACAAAAGCGTTTTCCGTAAAAGTATAGTGCTGAGAAGATACTCCAAATGTCACTTTCCCCGGAAGATTTGTAACATACCGATCCTCCAGCAGTTCCATCTGCTGTATCACCTGGCGAGCATAACCGAGAAATTCAGCACCATCTTTTGTCAGAGTAATTCCGGTTCTACTGCGGAGAAAAATGGTGATACCAGCCTCTTTTTCCGTTTCTTTGATGGAATTGGACAGACTTGGCTGTGATATAAAAAGCAGTTTTGCCGCTTCGGTAATAGAGCCAACTTCTGCTACCTTCAAAATATATTTTAATTGTTGAACCGTCATTTCTTTACCCTTTATATTCTTAAAAATTCCGATTTGTCAGCCTCATTCTATCACACACTCGGTACATTTCCCGGCTTGCGCATCGCAGCGGCAGTGCAATGGATTACGAGTTAGCTCGGCAATCTGCTCTACTGCATACAGCGGCAAATTCACAAGCCGGTCTTCTTTTTTGAAATCTGCCATCGACGTGCGGACGGCGATCTCGGGTGTGAACTTCTCCTGATAGGTTTTCAGGCTTTTTGCCCGGAGGTTGGTTTCAGCCTTCACCTCTACGGGAATCACTTGTTCGCCTGTATCCGCGATGAAGTCAATTTCGCAGGACCCTCTGTCATTGGTGTAGTAGTAAACGCCCAGGTCCTCAATGGTTTTCAGCTGCTGGCAAACATACTGCTCCGTAAGGGCGCCTTTGAATTCAATAAAGAGGTCGTTTCCGTCCAGCAGGGTGCGCTGGCGAAGGCCTGCCATACACCCAAGCAGTCCCACATCCACAAGGAACAGCTTGAATGCCTTCAAGTCCTCATAGGCCTTCAGAGAAATTCCGGCAGCATTGACACGGCTGATCTTGTGAACCAGTCTGCAATCGGAAAGCCATAGGATGGCCGTTTCATAATCCTTGGCTCGTGCGCCTTCTCGGACGAGGCCATAGACGAACTTTTTGTTTTCTCTTGCCAACTGCGAGGGGATGCTGTTCCAAAGCATGCGGATCTTAGGAACGATCTCATTCGGTGCGTGTTTGGAAAAGTCCTGCTCATAAGCGGCAAGTATCCTTTTCTGTATCTCACGGACTTCATTGAAATCCTTATTCTCCGCAAAGCTCTGCACGGCTTCCGGCATACCGCCTACAAAATAATACTGCTTGAGCGCATCAATGTAGGTCTGCTTAAAGCTCGTGATCATTGGATAATCCTGCTTGCTGAGCAGCTCTGCAAAACGCTCCTTTCCGGTAGCCATCAAAAACTCCTTGAAAGAGAGCGGGTATAGCTTCAAAAAATCCACTTTGCCCACCGGGAAGGAAGTGCCTTCATGCAGGGCAATGCCCAGCAGAGAGCCTGCGCATACAATGTGGTACTCCGGCGCATTTTCGTAAAAGTACTTGAGAGAGCTGAGCGCTCTTGGCACTTCCTGCACCTCATCAAAGATCAGGAGTGTATGGTCGGGATCGATTTTCCGACCGGAATACAATTCCAACCCCATGATCAAACGCTCTGTGTCCAGATCAGAGGCAAACAGCTCGGCCATTCTGGAATTGGAATCGAAGTTGATATATACGGTATCGGTATAATAGAGCTTTCCGAATTCCTTCATCAGCCAAGTTTTCCCGACCTGCCGTGCTCCTTCAATAATCAACGGCTTCCGTCGTTTGCTTTCTTTCCATTTCAGTAGCTTTTCCATTGCGATTCGGTACATACTTGCACCCCTTATCTCATACTGCAAATATAGTATACCACCGAATCGCAAAAAATGCAACGAACTTTCGTGGCTTAGAAACACTTTTTACAGTGAACTTTTGATGTGCGTACACATTTTTTACGACGAACTGAGAAAATGCGCCCCCAAATACGGCAGCCTACTGATAGACTGCCGTAAGTAGGAAAACCGGAATTGTCACACTTAATACTGTGGCTCAATAAATCAACAACAGCTTTCAGTTGTGTAGGGAACTTTTGCCAGATTTTTTGCTGTATGTTTCCCATGCTGTCTTTGTTATTCTGCTTCTTCTTCAGCGTGAAAACCAACCATAAATCTTTTCAGCAGAAATGTGCAGAAGTACGGGAAGGTGTATATCCTGTCCTCATGCCCGATATTGTTCTTTGAGAACTTAATCCCATATCTGATATCCGGGTAGTGATCAGAGGTAATCAATGTTTTCATTGATTTTGCCCGCCCACTTTTCGCCTTTACTTCAACAGGAATCAAGGATGCGGTTGAACGGATGAAGAAATCGGCTTCCAGTGTGGAATCCTCTTTTTTGTAATAGAACAGCTTATATCCTTGCTTGATGAGAGCTTCTCCTACCATGTTCTCATAGAGGGCTCCCTTATAAACACCTAGGTTCTTATTGGCTCTTAAATCCTCCTGCGATTCATCATCCAGCATGGATGCCAGAAGACCCGTATCCGCAAAATACAGCTTGAATGTGTCGGGCTCGTAATTACCTCCCAATGGCAGTTTCGGAAACTCCATGCAGTAACAGATGTTGACCATACCTGCATCCGAAAGCCACTCCGCGCATCCTCGATAATCCCGGAATCTTGCGCCGGATGCCACCTTGGAAATCTGGAATTTTTTGTTTTCCCTTGCAAGCTGCGGCGCAACCCGGTTGAACACATTGATAATTCTTGTTTGATCGATTCCAGTGGCATACTTGCGAATATCTTCTTTATAGTCCGCTATGAGCTGCTTCTGCGTATCAAGCGATCCCTCAAAGGTGTTTCGCTCGATATACTCCGCGACGACAGCAGGCATTCCGCCAAGGATATTGTAATCCAGAAACAGCGAATGGAAGACATTCATCTCCAACTCGCTAAAAGGTTTGAATTCCTTCATGTGGGAAAGCAGATTCTTTACCGTGTCATCTCCATAACCCTTTGCCCACAAGAATTCCTCGAAATCCATCGAAAACATCTCATAGTCTTTTTTATACCCTACGCTGTTGCTTTCGATCTTCTTGTAATTGACTCCCGGCATCGACCCACTGCAAATCACATCAAACCGCCCATCTATGCAGAAGAACTTGAGCGATGTTGCAATTTCCGGAAACTCCGTAATCTCGTCGAAGAAGATGAGCGTCTTTTCGGGCACAAACTTCTTTGTCGGGTCAATGAGTGAAATGTTCTTGATAATGTCAGCAGCTTCATATCCGTCCGCGATGATTCCCTTGTATTTCTCATCACGGACAAAATTGATCTCGATCACATTTTCGTAATGATCGGCAGCAAAATGCAGGATCGATTCCGTTTTGCCTATTTGACGGCTCCCCTTGACAATAAGGGGCTTTCTGTTTTTATCTGCTTTCCATTCCTCTAAGAAAGCATCAACTTTTCTTTTCAAATACATCTGAATTGAATCACTCTCCAGCATGAGCTTTCTGCTTCATTATACACAAAACATGAGCGATTGTTAATCTGTTCTGCACATTTCATGGGCGAATTCAAGTTACTCTGAACACATTTTGTAGTAGTCAAGAAAAGTAGACACGAAAAATATTTATTTTTGATTTGCTTTTTCAAAAGTAGACATGAGGAACATTTTTACGGAAGTTATTTTTTCAAAAGTGGACACGGACAATGATTTTTGCCGAAATCCTTTTTCAAAAGTGGACACGATGATTCAAGGCTTTGTACCCTGCGGAGCACGGGCTTTTGGGTTGCAGAATTTCGGCGATTACGGAAATAGCCGATTTTTTGACGGAAATATGTGATTAAAAATTATTTGATAGTTATGATGGCTTATTTGAGATAGCTTCTTTATTATGGAAAATTGATGCCATCACAGAGACTGCACCGGAGCAATGTTCAGCCCCGCATGGCAATGGAGAAAGTCCAGGACGCTATGGAGGAGATTCATGGTCGCTTTGGCAAGAGCGCCAGCACCTATGCCTGCCTTATGGGCGAAAAAATGCCCATATGACGGGGCTTTTCTCTCAAATGTACATCGGCGTACATGGTTTTCGGCAAGAACGCAAGTGTGCCAGCCAGTTTGCTTCGTGTTCGGCAAGGTTAGCTCTTGATATTCCACATCCTGCCCGTTGACCAGCAGCGTTGCAGCGTTTGTCGGAAGCATATTCTTTGGCGCAGTGATTGAATTTTTACACTCAATAGGTGGCCGGCGAGAAAGGCCGTTTTTTAACCCCTCGCTTATCAACGGGAAAGTAATTTTCAACTTTGCGGAATTTGGAAATTTTCTGGGAATCTCCCTGCTAACCAATTGGGAGCTTATTGCGGTTTTGAAAAAGTAGTTTCGAAAGAAATTTCTCTTGATATTTTTTAATGATTGGGAATAAATCAAGTCAAAATGAAATTTAAGTTTTTAAAAAAGTCTTTCTATTTATTTAATTTGAGGTGCCATTTGTGTGGGCGGGAAAAACTTTTAAGAGTTTCAAAAAAAGGATTCTTCACTCAATTTGCCTAATATGGATGCGCCGCTTTTTGCGTGTTTCTATGTTTTTGAAGAAGCAGCGCACCGTCTGCTATAGCGGTGCGCTGCTTCCGAATTGTTTCGGGGATGCCGGACTGCTTTTTGACAAGAATTTACCGAGAATATATGCTTATGGTCAGCATACTTTGATGCGGTTGAGACCCGGTTTCAGCGCTTCGATGGGGCCGGGTACCGGACGGCAGTTGTGCGGGCATCCGAAATAGTCGTGATCCAGTGTGATCGGGCGGCCGTCCGGATCGTCGAAAATGGCATCTGCCATCCGCACTGTGCCGAGCGTCTGCGTGGAATGAATTTGGGTCGGTAGGGCAAAGAGCGCTTCGGGCAGCTCAATTTGCAGGTATACGCCGTCCGGCTCTTGCTGGATTTCCACTTTGGGATCGAAGTCCGGTGCGTCGTACAGGGATTCCTCCTGCTCAAAATGTCCGGCCGCTTTGAAATAGGCATTGTTTTTGATATAGACCGGCTGTTCGACGTCAAAGTATTTGACATGGTCGCAATCTGCATGTGCTTTCAGCGCAGACAAATAGGCTTCGTACGACGGGTTACAGCCGTTGTATCCCGCGGTACCGGTGCTGGAATCCTCCGCAGTAATTTCCATGCCGCCGACAAAAATGTTGTTATAGAAGCGATCGTCTCCGCTAAAGATCAATGCAGTGCCTGCGACAGCGGTGGTGTGGGGGAAATGATAGGGCGTCGAGCGGTCAAGTACCTTGATCCGGCGCAGGCTGCCGCAGAACAGGTTGCCGATGTAAGCGCCGCCCTGCGAGGCGTTGTCAAGGCTGTAGCTGGAAGCCAAAATATTATGGTCAACAAGATACGGACCGTGCGAGACTTCGATAAACAGGTCGCGCATGTTGTGGTGATAGAGGTTCCGGGAGATCCGGACGCCCTGCGCCTGCCAATCCAGCCAGGTACCCAGCGTGCAGTCATGAATGTGGTTGTTGTGGATCTTGACATCGAGCGCAGCGTGCAGCTTGATGCCGGCAATTTCGTAACCAAAGAATTCATGTTTTACGGCGATGTTGTAAATCTCATTGCCGTAAATTTCACTGAACGCGCAGCCCATATGTCCGACAATGCCGTTTTGGCCGCAATCATAGATGGTGTTGTTGCGCACAATATGGGAGCCGATCGTCAATTTGCTCCAGCCGTGCTCCAGCGCCAGGAATACGGCTTCCATCTGATACTGATAGCCCGGCTTCTGCAGTGTCCGCATATGGTTGTTATCGCCGGTGGAGCGCTCTTTGCCCAGGCTGACGGCACTGCATTTGGCGTCGTGCAGGCGGTTGTTCTCGATGATCCAGCCTTTGGACCAGTGCGGTCCGACCATACCGGGCTGATCGGCTGTCGGCGGTGTAAACGGGCAGGCGGCCTGTGCGATTTCAAATCCGCGGACCGTGATGTAGTTTAGTCCGGTCTTTTCCGGATAGAAGCAATAAGGCCGCACATTGATTTCCGTCAGTTCACGGTTCGGATCGGCGCCCTGGAAGTTGGCGTAGAGAACCGTGTTTTCTTCCGTAACCTCGGCGAACCACTGGTAGACGGTGTTTTCCGGATGCGGAATTGGCTCCAGCTTTCCGGTCCAGGGCGGGTTAAAGCCGAGCTCACGCCGCTTAGGCTGCAGGACCTCCTCAAGCGTGGGTGCTTCATAGAACGAGCGGCCGTTTAGATAGACTTCGCCGGTATGCACCTGATATTCGGTCGGATAAATAAACCAGTCGCCCCACAGCGCCTCGGCGTAAGGATTATAATCTCCGAAAAAGCTGTTCGGCAGCGTTGCCTTCCAGACAGTCCCCTTAAACGGTTCCCAGCAGGTGATGCGCTCGGATCCCTTGATCACGGTTTTTTCTCCGGGAGCCGCTTCATATGTAATCCGGCAGATCTCACTTTTTCCGCCGTTTTGCGGTTTCACCCATTCCCGGTATTCTCCTTCGTGAACAATTACGCGATCTCCGGCCTGTGCCAGCGCGGCGGCCTTTGAAATGGTGCGAAAAGGATGCTCGGCAGAGCCTTCCGCCCGGTCGCATCCGGTAACAGCTACGTGAAAAATTCGGTTCATCAGTACCATGCTCCTTTTTTATAGTTTCTGGTATCATCATATCGATTGTACGGCGAAAAAACAAATCCTCTGTTGCGATTTCCTGGACTTAGATTGCTTTTTTGCTGCTTTGAGGCGGTTTGGCGGAAGCGAAAGTTTGCGGTAAGCATTTTGTTTTTCCTTTAAATAATAATATTTGATGTTAAACAGTGCTTCCATGAAACCCGTGCGGTATAAAATTGGTTTGCAGAAAATTTCGCGTGAATGCCGCCGTGCAGCCGTCTTTTCGATTCTGTCGGGTATGTTCTGCGACGCAAACGGGTTTGAATGCACGGGTGCGGGAAGAATTTGTGCGGCCTTTCCGGGGGAGCCCGAATGAAAGGAATTGCAGAGATGCTGTATCGGATATCACAAAACACCGGAAATCGGAGATTCGTATTTTGGGAATCTGGTAAAAATTACTCTTGTACCGCAACGATCTCTTTGGTATAATGAATTGCAAGAAGGACTCGGTTCGGCATATCCGATCCAGATTTAATGAAGTGATTTTTGCGGATTGGAAACAACCAGGGCAGGATTCTTTAAAGGGTCTTGTCCTTTTTTTCTGTAACCGGGACTTTGATTGCAGATATTCCTTTTGGGGAGAGCGTCAGGAGAAACTCTTTTGATGGATCCCGACAGGAAAAGGGGGATTTCAGAATGCTTGAAACAGTAGCGCCGCAGCGCGTGTTCCATTACTTTGAGGATCTGTGCGCAATTCCGCACGGATCGGGCAATATCGCGGCGATCAGTGATTATTGCGCGCGGTTTGCCGCTTCACACGGACTGGATTGTGTCCAGGATTCTCTGCACAATATCATCATCCGAAAGCCTGCGTCCAAAGGTTATGAGACGCATCCGGCGGTCATTTTGCAGGGCCATCTCGACATGGTCTGTGAGAAGGTTGCGGATTCCGATTTCGATTTTACCAAAGACGGCTTGCGTCTTTCCGTTGACGGAGACCTGCTCTCTGCCGACGGGACAACACTCGGCGCGGATGACGGCATCGCTGTTGCAATGATTCTTGCAGTGCTCGAGGACGATACGCTTGCCCATCCGCCGATCGAAGCGCTTTTTACCGTTGACGAAGAGACCGGAATGGACGGGGCAGAGGGCCTCGATGTCACAGGTCTTGCCGGATCGACGCTGATCAATCTCGATTCCGGAGAAGAAGGCGTCCTGACGGTTGGCTGTGCCGGCGGCGCGAAAGTGGATATCCGGATGCCGGTGCAATTTACAGAAAACACCCTGCCTTGCCAGAAAATTGTGCTTTCCGGTCTTTGCGGCGGACATTCCGGAATCGATATCAACAAAGGCCGCCTGAATGCCTGTAAGCTTCTGGGAAAATTTCTTTCGGAACTACCCGCTGCGTATCGGCTGGTTTCGATTTTCGGCGGATTTAAAGACAATGTCATCCCGAACGCCTGTGAATGTGTGATTGCCTGCAACGAGGATGTTTCCGCTTTTGCGGCGCATTTTGCAGAAGAAAACCGGCTGCCTACTGATTCCGGGCTTACCGTGACTGTGTCGGAAGCCGCGTTGTCTCCGTGTTGTCTTACAGAGACTTCCGGCATGCACGTAGTGCAGTTCCTGATGAAAACAGTATTTGGCGTTGTTGCGATGAGCAAAGAGATGGAGGGTCTTGTCGAGAGCTCACAGAATCTCGGGATCGTCCGTCTGGAGGATTCGCAGTTCCACGCGGTGCTTTCTGTGCGCAGCAGTGTTGCTGCCGAAAAGCAGAAGATGCTCGATCAGCTGCAGGCGCTTGCCGAAACGTTTGATGCGCAGTTTTCCACGCACGGGCATTATCCGGCGTGGGAATACCGTCCGGTTTCCCGTCTGCGCGATACGATGATTGCGGTCTATACGGAGCTTTACCGGAAGCCGCCGGTGATCGAGACCGTTCACGCGGGCCTGGAATGCGGCCTGTTCAGCGAAAAAATCGCAAATTTTGATGCAGTTTCCATGGGCCCGGATATGTGGGACATCCACACGGTCAACGAACGGCTTTCCATTTCGTCGACTGCCCGGACGTATTCATATTTGTGTCAGGTGTTAAAGGAGTTGTAAACATGCAAAAGTTTGCCGTCAAAAATCTTCAGAACGCTTTGGAACCGAACGCTGCGCTGTTAGTGGGCAGCATTCCGAACCGGTTTTATCTGACAGGGTTCGAAACCAGCGATGGATACGTCCTGCTGACCCGGGAAGAAGCGGTCTTTCTCATTGATTTCCGTTATTTTGAAAAGGCCAAAGCGGTCGTAAACAGCTGTACGGTCTGTCTTTCTACCGCACCGTTTGATGAAATTTCCGCACTCTGCCAAAAACACAGCATCACGAAGCTGTATGTGGAGAGCGAATCGGTTTCTATGGCGCTTTACAAGCAGCTTTCCGAAAAGCTTGCGCCGGTTTCTGTTTCGGATGACAACCGGTTTGATCAGATGCTCCGTGATCTGCGCAGCGTGAAGAGCGAAAAGGAACTTTCCCTGATCCAAGAGGCGCAGAAATTGACGGACGATACGTTTACCTATATTTTGGAGCGGATCAGCGCCGGACGAACCGAACGCGACGTGATGCTGGATATGGAATTCTATATGCGGAAACTCGGCTCCGAGGGCGTTTCCTTTGACTTTATTGTGGTTTCCGGAAAAAATTCCTCCTTGCCGCACGGTGTGCCGACAGACAAAAAGATTGAACGCGGCGATTTTATTACCATGGACTTTGGCGCCGTGGTCGGGGGATACCGTTCGGATATGACCCGGACCGTTGCGCTGGGAACAATCAGCGACGAACAGAAACGCGTATACGACACGGTGCTCCGGGCGCAGCTTGCCGCAATTGATGCGGTTAAGGCCGGCGTGGTTTGCAAGGATATCGATCGGATTGCCCGCGATATCATCGACGAGGCCGGCTATCAGGGCTGTTTCGGCCATGGGCTCGGCCATAGCGTCGGCATTGAAATCCATGAGCGTCCGAATTTTAACACTCGCTGCGATACCATTTTAAAGCCCGGAACGGTGATGACGGTAGAACCGGGAATTTACCTGGAAAATCGGTTCGGTGTCCGGATTGAAGACATGGTGGTTGCGACGGAAACCGGCTGTGTGGACCTTACATACAGTGAAAAATCACTAATTTGTCTCTAAATGTAGCGATTTCGGGCGGATCCTGCATCTTTTTTCTTGCAATTCTCGAAATAATATGTTAATATTTTTCTCATGATTATGAAAAATTTGAATTGGTTTTTCTCAAAAACTTTAGCACGGTGCTGTGTAATCAGCTCAAAATTTTTGGGACTCGTGCACTGCACGAAGGCGAAGAGAAGCTTTAAGGAGTTGACGTAGTTGGCCAAGTACATCATTAAGCGGATTGCAATGGGAATCCTGAGTATTTTCATTGTTGCGACGCTGACATTTTTTCTGATGAATCTGGTTCCGGGCGGCCCGTTTGTTGCTGAAAAGTCGATCAGTAAGGCGGCGCAAGAGGCTCTGGCCGCAAAATATGGTTTGGACAAGCCTCTGTTCCAGCAATATTTGACCTATATGGGCGATTTCTTGAAAGGAGATATGGGCCTGAGTCTGCGCCAGCGCGGAAGAACCGTGTCGGACATTATTTTCTCGAAATTCCCGGTATCGGCCGGCCTTGCAGGAATCGCCGTTGCGGTTGCGCTGCTCATTGGCATTCCGCTCGGATGTCTTTCCGCTTATAACCGCGGAAAGTTCGCCGATAACTTTATCATTGTGCTGGCTACCTGCGGCATTGCAATTCCAAGCTTTATCAGCAGCGTTCTGCTTTTGTATACCTTTGGCAGCCGTCTGAATCTCCTGCCGACGATCGGTTTGAATTCCGCTGCATCTTATATCATGCCGGTTACGGCGCTCGCAATTTACCCAACTGCCTATATCACGCGTCTGATGCGATCGAGTCTGCTGGACGTCATGGGGCAGGATTATATTCGGACTGCAAAGGCGAAAGGCCTTGCAAACTTCAAGATTCTCTTCAAACACGCGCTGCGCAATGCGATTCTGCCGGTTGTGACCTATGTCGGACCGATGCTTGCGTCTTTGATGACCGGTTCCTTTGTTGTTGAGAAAATCTTCAGCATTCCCGGTCTGGGCCGTGAATTTGTTTCGTCGATCACAAACCGCGATTATACCATGGTTATGGGTACAACGATTGTTCTCGCTACCCTGATTATTATCGCAAATGTCATTGTCGATATTCTGTATAAGATTATCGATCCGCGCATCAAACTGAAATAAGGAGTGGCGAGAAAGTTTCATGAAAAAAATATTACCGAGCCTTCATTTGAATCCCGATGATTTCCTTCCCGCCACGCAGGACGAGAAAACAAGTCTTGTTGTGATGCGCGAAAGCGTCAACTTCTGGGCGGACGGTCTGCGCCGTTTGCGCAAAAACAAAATTGCGATGATCAGCCTGATCTTCATTCTGATCATTGTGTTCTTTGCTTACTTTTTGCCGAGCTTTTGGCCTTATAGCTATGAGCAGCAGATCAAATACAGCGAAAATTTGGCGCCGTTTGAATATGGCGAAAATGAACAGGCGCGCATCGATGCCGGGGAAAAGGTGTTTCCGCATATCTGCGGCACAGACAAACTCGGCCGTGATTTTGCGGTTCGTCTGATGATGGGCACCCGGATCAGTCTGACAGTCGGTTTGATCTGTGCAGCGCTTGTTTTGCTGGTTGGTGCGACGTACGGCGCGATTGCCGGTTTTGCCGGCGGTTGGGTCGACAATATCATGATGCGGATTACCGATATTCTGTATACGATCCCGGATATTCTGCTGATCATTATTCTTGCGATGAGCTTAAAGCCGAAACTGCAGTCGTTGGCAGAACTCGACGCGTTTGCCTGGATGCAAAAGGTCGGACCAAACCTGATTGCAATCTTCCTTGTGTTCGTGCTGCTTTACTGGGTCGGTATGGCGCGCATTACCCGTTCGCAGGTTTTGGTGCTGAAAGAGTCCGAATATGTTACTGCGGCGCGCGCACTCGGCGCAAACAGCTCGCGGATTATCAGAAAGCATTTGCTGACCAACTGCATTGGTACGCTGATCGTAACGACCACGCTTCAGATTCCGTCCGCAATCTTTACGGAGAGCTACCTGAGCTTCCTCGGCCTCGGCGTTTCGGCTCCGATGCCGTCTCTCGGTTCCCTTGCCACGGATGCGGTTAAGGGCATGAATACATACCCGCATCTGCTGCTTTTCCCGGCAATCCTGATTAGCGTCGTCATCCTCGCATTCAACCTTTTCGGCGACGGTCTGCGCGATGCATTTGATCCGAAGCTGAAAAACTGAGAAGGAGGGTGAGCATTTTGAGCGAAAAGCTTTTAGAAATCAAAGACGAGCGGCTTTCGTTTTTTACGCCGGCCGGTGAGGTCAAAGCGCTCAACGGCGTTTCCTTCTCAATGGATGAGGGAGAAGTTCTCGGAATCGTGGGCGAATCCGGTTCCGGAAAGTCGGTTACGGCTTATTCTGTGATGGGGCTTACGGCCTATCCGGGCAAGCTGGTCGGCGGAACGATCCGGTTTAACGGCCATCAGATTGACGAGATGACCGAAAAGGATTTTCGAAAAATCCGCGGAAATGAAGTTTCGATTATTTTCCAGGATCCAATGACAAGTCTCAACCCGGTTTATACAATCGGCAACCAGATTGTCGAAGTGATCCGTCTGCATACAGAAAAGACCAAAGAAGAGGCGCGTGCCCGTGCGAAGGAGCTTTTGGAGCTTGTCGGCATCAACGAGCCGGAAAAACGCTTGCGGCAGCATCCGCATGAACTCTCCGGCGGTATGCGCCAGCGCGTGATGATCGCGATTGCGCTTGCCTGTGAACCGAAGCTTTTAATCGCCGATGAGCCGACTACCGCGCTTGACGTAACCATTCAGGCGCAGATTCTCGAGCTGATGCAGGAATTGCGGCAAAAACTCGGCATGAGCATTATCATGATTACCCATGACCTCGGCGTCGTTGCCAGTATGTGCGAAAAGATCGCGGTCATGTACGCCGGCCATATCGTGGAGTACGGTACTGCGGACGAAATTTTCTACGAGCCGTGCCACGAATACACCAAGGGCCTGATTAAATCGATTCCGAAACTGAATGTTGCGTCGACGGAGCGTCTGGTTCCGATCGAAGGACAGCCGGTCGATTTGCTCAATCCGCCGGCGGGCTGCCCGTTTGCACCGCGCTGCGAAAAATGCATGAAGATTTGTCTGCGCGAAATGCCGCCTAAAACCGAACTGAGCGACACACATTACAGCCATTGCTGGCTGTTGCAAAAAGAAGCGTTTGAGAAAGGGGATGCTGTCTGTGAGTGAACAGGAAAAGCTCGTTGAAGTACAGCACTTGCAGCAGTACTTTCCGGCCGGCGGCCGCGGCAAGAACAAGCGGTTTGTCCAGGCGGTCGATGATGTTTCGTTCTTTATCAAACGCGGTGAGACGCTCGGCCTGGTCGGCGAGTCCGGCTGCGGCAAGACGACAGTCGGCAGAACGCTGCTCCGGCTCTATGAGCCGACGGACGGCACCATTATTTATGACGGCACAACCATTTTTGATAAGCAGAACAACATTGCGCTTGACATGATGCCGTATCGCCGCAAAATGCAGATGGTGTTCCAGGATCCGTACGCGAGTCTCGATCCCCGTATGACCATCGGTGATATTGTCGGCGAACCGATCGACATCCACAAGCTTGCTGCAAATAAAAATGAACGGCGTGACCGGATTATTTCCCTTTTGGAGCGCGTTGGTCTGAACAGCGAACACGCCAACCGGTATCCGCATGAGTTTTCCGGCGGACAGCGGCAGCGTGTTGGAATTGCAAGAGCGCTTGCCGTTAAGCCGGAATTCATCGTTTGCGACGAGCCGGTATCGGCGCTGGACGTTTCCATTCAGGCACAGGTCGTCAATATGTTTGAGGACTTACAGAAAGACCTGAACTTGACCTATCTCTTTATTGCGCATGATCTAAGCGTTGTGCGGCATATTTCGAACCGCATCGGCGTCATGTATCTTGGAAAACTCGTGGAGTTGGCGGATAGCTATGAACTGATTTCCCACAGTGTCCATCCGTATACGCGCAGCCTGATTTCGGCAATTCCGGAAGCCGATCCGAAAATTGCGCGCGCTTCCAAGCGGATTCCGCTGCAAGGCGATGTTCCGAGCCCGCTCAATCCGCCGAGTGGCTGCCGCTTCCGGACGCGCTGTCCGTATGCGGACGAGCGTTGCGCGGCGGAATGCCCGCAGCTGCATGAGGTTTCTCCGGGGCACTGGGCGGCTTGTCATCATTTGGACAAGGTTCAGTAATCCGGATATTGTTTGCATTTATTGTGTTTTTTAGGTTTGAAAAACGCAATGAATAAATAGAAAAAGCAGCAAATGCTGCGAAAAAGAAGGAGATGCATATGAAAATGAAGAGACTGGTTTCAATACTCCTCGTATTGGTACTGACCCTCTCCATGGTCTTCTGCATGAGCGGATGCGGTAACAAGGCTTCGAATGGCGTTACTGTCCAGATCGGACCGAACCCCGAAACTCTTGATCCGGCACTGAACAGTGCAGTTGACGGCGGCAACATGCTCATCACATTGTTTGAGACCCTGCTCATCATCGATGAGAACAATCAGGTGCAGCCCGGACAGGCGGAAAGCTATACGGTCAGCGATGACGGTCTGACCTGGACGTTCACCATGCGTGACGGCCTGAAATGGTCCGACGGTACCGACCTCAACGCAAAGGACTTTGAGTACACCTTCAAACGTCTGACGAACCCGGACCTGGCTGCTCCGTATGCGGAAACCGTTATCGGTATGATCGACGGTTATCAGGATGCAATCGGCAACCCGGACGCGGAAGGCAAGACCACCACGGATCCGGATCCGGACAAACTCAATGTTGCTGCGAGCGAAGACGGCAAAACCCTAACCATCAAGCTTGCATATCCGTGCTCTTACTTTGACAAGATCGTTGCCTTCGGCACGATGAGCCCGGTACAGAAAGCAACCGTTGAAGAGAATGGCGACGCTTGGGCAACCCAGCCGGATACCTATGTCTGCAACGGCCCGTACATGATCTCTGAGTGGACGCCGAGCGAGCGGATCGTCTGCAAAAAGAACCCGAACTACAAGGGCGGTTGGGATTCCAGCCGGATCGTAACGGAAAACCTCAACTTCCTGCTTCTCGAAGATTCCAGCGCTTCCTATGCAGCTTATAACAGCGGTGAAGCGCTCTTGATTAAGGATGTCCCGACCGAAGAAATCCCGAGCCTGAAAAAGGCTGCGGACGGCGGCGACTTCTATGTAGATACTATCCTTGGTACCTACTACCTGAGCATGAATCTGAACAAAGAGCCGTTCAACAACGTCAATGTACGGAAGGCTCTGAACCTCGCGATCGATCGGGACTATATTGCAAATGTTGTTATGCAGGGCACGTATTCTCCGGCATATAACTTCATGGGACCGGGTGTTGTTGACAGCGAAGGCATGTTCTTTGACAATGCAGTAGAAGCGAACGGCGGCAAGCCTTATATTAGCGAAGACTACGAGGCAAACCTCGAAGAAGCGAAGAAGGCTCTTGCAGACGCCGGCTATCCGAACGGGGAAGGTTTCCCGACCATCACGTATTCCACCAATGATACCGGTTACCATGTTGCGGTCGCCGAGTATCTGCAGGAGGCGTACAAGCAGATCGGCATTACGATGCAGATCGATAAGGTTGAGTGGGCCTCCTTCACGCCGCAGCGCCGTGCCGGTGAATATGAGATGGCACGTAACGGCTGGGTTATGGACTATAATGATGCATCCAACATGCTCGAATTGCTCTATTCCACCAACGGCAACAACGATGGTAAGTATAACAATCCGGACTATGACGCAGCGATCAACGCTTCCAAGGTTGCGGATCCCAAAGCCCACTTTGAAGCGCTGCACAATGCGGAAACCATCATGATGAACGACTATGCCTGCATTCCGCTGGCATACTACAACGACTTCTGGCTCCAGAGCCCGAAACTCAAGGGCACCTGGCACAGCCCGTATGGCTACTGGTACTTCCAGTATGCTTATGTAGAGGGCTAAGCGAAGTTTTTCGCTGTGTGTTCTTATAAGGCTGACAGAAAGCTGAACAAAACCGTCCGTGTCTCATTGTGGATGCGGACGGTTTTTTATTATGGCTTTAGCCAGTTGAGGACGGAACGTCCGAAACGGAGCCCCACTCGCTATTTGGGTGGGGATAATGTGCAATAACTTGCGCAAATTGAAACGAGCAAAAAAGAAGACATCGCTTGCAGGCTCTGGTAGAATGAAGTCACAGCACAAACATTCGAAAGGAGGCAGCGGTACTGTCAAGAACGAAGCGTGTCGATACTAACAATCGAGCAAATCGAGCAAAAACGTATGTACTCGATAAAAACGGTGAAAGCCTGTTTATGGGCGGCGGAGTATTTGATACAAGTGCATTTGATGCAAGTGAACGAAAATTCAGTGTTTAGAAGTTTGGAAGCTTGCCGGCAAAATGCCTTTCTAGAGCTTCAACAAGCCGCCGGCTTTGACTAACTTTACCTGTCTGCTCTTGCTGTTCGGATAGTCCCGGAAAGACAAGCCCTCTACAATTGTATTCAGGATCGTCAGACGCTTGTCGCCGATCCCAAAGAAATAAGAACACATGATCTTGTCTTAAAAATATCTGCAAAAACGCTGGGCGGCCTGATGCTCTGTCTGCGATCGATGCACTGACCGGGCCGAGTATCCGAACTTTGGGATTTTGCTTTCGGGGTATCTGCCGCCCAATTTAATTTACCTTGCAGGCGTGTCTGCAATTGTTTGCTGCAGACTTTGGTTGCAAGGCAAAAGAGATTGTGTTACAATCAAAAAATAGAAATACGTTCCAAACCACTGCCGAAATCCGAAAGAACAATGTAATTTGCGGATTTTTGCACATCTCGGCATCCGATTTGCAAACCAGCGGATGCGGCGAGACGATCAATTTGAAATGGAGATGGCAATATGCAAGCGCTGGATCGATTTTTAAAATATGTGACGTTTGAGACGACTTCCGACGAATCCTCGGAGACCTGCCCCTCAACAGCGAGTCAGATTCCTTTTGCGGATTATCTCGTGACAGAGCTCAAGGGCGCCGGTGTGGCGGATGCTATGCGTGATGAAAACGGATATGTCTACGGACATCTTCCGGCTACACCCGGCTGCGAAGCAGAGCCGGTCATCGGTCTCATAGCGCACATGGATACCTCGCCGGATGTCAGCGGGACAGATGTAAAGCCTTCGATTATTACGTTTGACGGCACCAATGCACCGATGGTCGATGCATCCTATTTGGGGCAGAAACTGGTGGTTTCAGATCAGACAACGCTGCTCGGCGCGGACGACAAAGCAGGTGTGGCGGAGATTGTGGCAGCCTGTGAAGTACTTGCCGGTCCGAATGCTCCGAAACACGGCAAAATCAGCATTTGTTTTACGCCGGATGAAGAAATCGGGCGGGGGGCTGATCGGTTCGATTTTGCGCGGTTTGGCGCAGATTTTGCCTATACCGTAGATGGCGGCGTTTTGGATGAAATTGAGTATGAAAACTTTAACGCGGCCGCTGTTTCCGTTACCGTGCACGGCGTCAATACCCATCCTGGTTCCGCTAAAAATAAAATGCGCAACGCGGTGCTGTATTTGAATGAGTGGATCAGTCTGCTGCCTGCATGGGAAACGCCATCTCATACAGAGGGCAGAGAGGGGTTCTATCATGTTTCCAGTGTGAGCGGAAACGAGACGGAAGCCAGCCTGCGGATGCTGATCCGCGATCATGACCGGGCTGCTTTTGAAGCACGCAAAAAATTTGTCACAGAACTGACGGCATTTCTGAATGAGAAATACGGAGAAAACACAGTCGAAACGGTCATCACCGACAGCTATTACAATATGCGCGAAGTCATTGAACAGCATATGGAAATTATTGCACGCGCCGAGAAAGCGCTTCGCGATGCCGGAATTGAGCCGAAGTGCATTCCGATTCGCGGCGGTACAGACGGCGCAAGACTTTCGTTTGAGGGATTGCCGTGTCCGAATTTGCCGGCCGGCGGAATTAACTTCCACAGCATTTATGAGGCCGTTCCTGTGGAGGCGCTCTCCAAAATGACCGAAGTACTGGTTCGGATTGTATCGGTTTAAACCGATACCGTGATAAACAAGGCGGTTGGTTTTGCGAAAAACCGACAGCCTCTTTTGCGGTGAGGTTTTATTTTACCGGGATTACAAATCTAGGCTGATTTGCTTGCAATCCGCATGGGCGACAGCAAGCATTTTCTCGGAAATTGTTTGTCCGGTGTTTCGAATGATGCAGACTCAGGCGCAAAACGGACATTGTTCGGGTAGGGTGCGGGTGATGAAGCGTGTTTTTTTAGAAAACACAGGCAATAGGGATGAACAGAAATCCGGATAATCATATACCCAAAAGAGCCGCCGGAAGGGTCTATTCATGCATAAGGTTTTTGGCTCTGTGCACTTTGTGTGATACGCTGAAACCAGAATCCATTGCGGAAAATGATAAGGTAGGGGGGAATCGTGCATGCGAATTTGCAATGCACAGGTCTTTTCACAGGAGGGCGCCTTTCAGAAGCGTGACCTTTTCCTTCAGAACGGAAGCTTTGCGGAACCCTGCGAGGGTGAAATTTTCGATGCGGAAGGACTCTATGCGATTCCGGGGCTTATTGACCTGCATTTTCACGGTTGCGCCGGCTATGATTTTTGCGATGCGACTGCTCAATCGCTGGATGCCATTTCAGCGTATGAACTCTCCGCGGGCGTGACGACCATTTGCCCGGCTGCTATGACATATCCGGAAGAGAAACTCGCGGCAATTTGTCAAAATGCAGCAGCTTGGCGCGGAACTGGCGCTGCTTTGGCAGGTTTGCAGTTGGAAGGTCCATTCCTTTCAGAAGCCAAAAAAGGCGCGCAGAATGGCGCATGGCTGCAAAAACCGGATGCGGCGCTGATTTTGCGGCTGCAGGAACAAGCGCATGGGATGATTCGCCTTTTGGCGGTTGCGCCGGAATTGCCGGGTGCGCTTTCGATGATCCGTGTGCTGCGAAACGAGGTCGTCGTGTCTCTTGCGCATACGGAAGCCGATTATGAGACGGCCGTAAAGGCGTTCGAGAGCGGTGCGCATCAGGTTACACATCTGTACAATGCGATGCCGCCGTTTTTACACCGAAATCCTGGCGTGATCGGCGCCGCTTTTGACACGCCGGAATGCCGCGTGGAGCTGATTTGCGACGGTATTCATGTGCATCCGAGTGTAGTGCGCGCGACGTTTCAGATGTTTGGGGACGACCGCGTGATTTTAATCAGCGACAGCATGATGGCGACCGGGCTTCCGGACGGCACCTATGCGCTTGGCGGACAGGCGGTTTCTGTAGCGGGAAATCGCTGTACGCTTGCAGATGGAACGATCGCCGGATCTGCTTCCAATCTCATGGACTGTCTGCGTACGGCGGTACAAAAGATGCAGATTCCGCTCGGAAGCGCAGTCAAGGCGGCAACCGTCAACCCGGCAAAAGCACTGGGCATTTTTTCAGAATGCGGAAGCCTTGACCTTGGAAAGCGCGCAGATTTGTTGCTGCTGGATTCCGATCTCCGCCTCGTTCAGGTGTTTCAGAACGGAAAACCCGTTGCAGGAACCGGCACCAAACCGGAAAAGCGTGTCTGATCGTATAAAGGCTTGTGATAAAAAAGGAAAATCCGCCGGGCTGCAGGTTTATTCTGCAGTCCGGCGGATTCTTTGCTTCAGACGATAGGGCTTGTTTGCGCTGCCAGCGGTGGCCAAATCGAAAGGATGGTGTGCGAAACCCGCAAACGCAAATGCAATCATAGCGCCGCGCAGGCGACGGTTTTCCGGCAAAAATTGCGGCGGCTCTTTGTGTTTGAATCATACAGAAAGGTCCCCGGGTGGGCTCTTTCTGAATGCATTGAAAAGCCAGTCTGCCGGGTTCGGCCGCATCTTCAAATGCACTGTGCGCAGTCAGGTTGTTTCGGTTACGGTAACGATAAAGCCATCCACATTGTTTCCGGAGATGGAATACGCACGGTCGTTTGGCACCGGGACGTCAAGTTGATCCGTGTAATAGATCGTATAGGTCGTATCGCCGCACTGGACACGAAGATGCTGACGTTCAAATGCGTATGCCTGCAGAAATGAAAGATATTCTTCCAGACAAAATCCGTTCTCCTGCATCACGGAAGCGTGCGGCACGCCGACGTAGCGAAAATGCCAGGGCTCAGCGGCAATTCCGGTGACTGCCTGCTTTTCGTTGGAATAGCGTACGACAAACCCATACCGCGGGGCATTTTCATTGATCCAGGAATAGATGCCGGTTCCGTCATAGGATTCACTCAAACCGGTTTCTGTATGGTAGATGCTCAGATCAACTGCAAGACCGGTGTGATGTTCACTGTAGCCCGGTTGTGTAATCCAACGTGCGGCTTCGGTCGAACCTTCTTGTGCAATTTCATCTTCCAAAAGCGACGCCTGCAGCGCAAAACTGCGGTAACCGCTTGCGACAAGTACAGCGTCCGTTTGATAACGTGCGTAAAAATCATCCAGCATCTGGTTTAGCGGCGCAAGCACCTGCGAGGCCACTTCTACATTTTTGTCTGAAACGTTGTAGCTTGCGGTTTTGCCATCAAAAACACAGACGAGATTGGTTTCGTCAGCTGGATCCCAAAATTCGTTTTCTGAATTTACAAGAATCAGCTCTCCGCTGTGAATTTCTGATTCTTTCAGGGAAACCGTATGGTAATTGGAAAGCTCCGGATCGGTATGTACAGATTGGGTCTGCAGGGACTTGCTTTGCGGTTCTTTCGTTTGCAGAGCCTGATAAGCAGCCTCTTTTCGATGCGGAAATAAGAGCACGCAGAGTCCTGCCGCCAGAAGGAAAAAACCGGTAAGCACACAAAGCATCCATCGCTGCTCCTTTTTTTGCGCTTTCTGACGTGCGTTTCTGAAACTCTTTTGCACTTTGCATCCGCTCCTTAAAAATCCACCTGAAACGTGCCCGGCTATCGAGTTTTAGTATACCAGGCGTCGGGATGGAATGTCTTAAGAAACCCTGCATGTTCCCTTACGATTTTATGAAATCGCTTTTTCTTCCGGCGTGACGGGAAGCGTCACCGTAAATTCCGTGAAAGCAGGCGTACTGTTTAACTGAATCGTGCCGCCATGCAGCTGTACAATCTGCTTGGCGATCGAGAGCCCGAGTCCGGAACCGCCGGAGTGCGTATTCCGGGAAACGTCCAGACGGAAAAATTTATCGAAAATCCGGCTGGCTTTTTCCGGCGGGATTTCCTCGCAGTGATTGCGAATTTTGACAAGAATTCGCCCGTTTTGCTGTTTTGCGGAAATCCGAACCGGCGTACCTGGATCGCTATAGCTAACCACATTGCGCAGAAGATTGTCAAACACGCGCGCCAGTTTATCCGCGTCTCCGGTCAGGCGTAGGCCGGATTCGATTTCTGTCTGCGCTTCGAGATTTTTTTCCGCAAATGCCGGATAAAATTCTTCTGCCATTTGCAGCAGCATAACGCTCAGATCAAGCTGCGTGCAGTCAAGTGCAACGGTTTGCAGATTAAAGCGCGTAATGTCAAAAAATTCGTTGATCAGCTGTTCGAGGCGGTATGCCTTGTCCAGCGCAATGGCGGTGTATTTGATCCGCTGATTCTCCGGAAGCTCCGGGCCTTCGTGTAATAGGGAAAGGTATCCGATGACAGAGGTCAGCGGCGTCTTGAGGTCGTGCGCCAGATAAACGACCAGATCATTTTTTCGCTGCTCTGCTTCGCGTGCAAGCTGTGCATTGTGGGTGATCGAGTACCGGATATCCTTAAGGGTGATTTCCACATCTTTCAGCTCCGGAGGAAATTCTGCAACCGGAATTTCGGGTTTCAAAATGGCGTCGATCGAGGTGGTAATCTGATCGATATATTCCAGATAGCGCGTTACCGTACGGATGCATAAAAGGATAATCCCAAAAAGATAAACGCCGGCGATGAGCATTTTTTTGAGCAGATAAACCGAAACCAGACGCCCGACCAGCAGATCCATCGCGTCCAGGATTCTTCCGTTGAACCACTGATCCAGAATATAGAGCAGTACGGCATACAGGAGGCTAAACAGGACAATCTGCAAGGTCAGACGCATCAGCACGGTTCGTTTCAATACTTCTTTACGACTTTTCAATTTTATAGCCGACCCCCCAGACTGTTTTGATGAGACGCGGATTGCGCGCGGGTTCCTGCAGCTTTTCGCGCAGGCGTCGGATGTGCACCATCACAGTGTTACTGCTGTCGAGATATTTTTCTCCCCAGACCTTTTCAAACAGTTCCTCTGAGGAAACCACGCGCCCGCAATTTTCGCAGAGCAGCCAAAGAATTTTGAACTCCAGCGGTGTCAGAGAGAGCTCCCGATCAAACAGCGTGCACTCGTGCGTTTCGTTGTTGATGTAAAGCCCGCGCTGCTCAAAGACGCTGGGGGAGACCGTCTCATTGTAACGCTTGTATCGCCGAAGCTGCGCCTTGACTCTTGCGGTGAGTTCCATAGGGTTAAAGGGCTTTGTGATGTAGTCATCCGCGCCGATGGTCAACCCGGTAATTTTGTCGATGTCCTCAACGCGCGCAGTCAGCATAATTACGGGGAAGGTATAGGTTTGCCGGATATTGCGGCAAAGCGTAAAGCCGTCCCCGTCCGGCAGCATGACGTCGAGGATGGCAAGGTCCGGCGGCGCCTTCTGGATGGAGGCATAGGCCTCTTCGGCGGTATGTGCTTCCACAACGGTATAGCCTTCATTTCGAAGATATAATGCTACGAGATTTGCAATTTCAATTTCATCGTCAAGTACTAAAATGCGTTCTTCCATACGCTCACCGATCCTTCAGCCGCAGAATTTTGCGGGCAGTTTCTATATGGGATTTAAAACAGGCCGTTTGGTGTGGCGGCGCGGCGCTGCTTTCGAATTTTGATCAATTGCATTATAACATGTCCCAACAAAAAAAGTCCTTACAGATCCCTGAATTTTAAAAAAGGATTCAGAAAAAACACAGGCGCATAACAGATTGTTTATATAATTAACACATTTTCCTGTTAGGATAAAACCAGAAAATAAAAAGTATACCGGAACGGAGGTGGTTCACGTGGGAAAACGGCTGCTTTTTATGATCTTGGCTGTTTTGCTGGTTTTGTGGGGATTATCCGGCTGCAGAAAAGCCGAGCCCGATGATGGAAACGCAGAAAATTCGGAAGAAAATTCGCTTCCGGCCGCTTCGGAAAGCAGCGCATCCGGCGAAGGAACTGCATCCGCTCTGGATCAGACGAACACCGG
The DNA here is from genome assembly GCF_014384705.1 of Yeguia hominis. GTDB lineage: Bacteria > Bacillota > Clostridia > Oscillospirales > Acutalibacteraceae > Yeguia > Yeguia hominis. Next base: position 31,845 of record NZ_JACRSN010000024.1, read on the forward strand.
GAAACTTGCAATGATTCACTACCGGGTCACAGAACGCATCTACCATAACGACACCAAATTCCTCTGTTATCCGCAGATTACCGGGCTCTCCAATACAGAGACCGAGACCGCCTGCAACGCCTGGATTGAGCAGATTGCCATGCGGGTGCTGCAGTCGGATGCTCGGTGTGAGCTGAGCTATGAGGTGACAAGCGAAACGCCGCAGCTATTGTCGCTTTTTATCACAGAAAAGCGGTACCCTGAAGATGCGACAGAGCCACAGATGCAGTATTACACGCTCAATCTGGATGTGCAGACCGGATCAGTGCTAACGCTTTCTGATTTTGTAGATTTAAAGATCCTGGCACGGGACGTTGTGACCGGCGAATGCACGGTCGAAAAGAATGCAGAAGCCGCAGGTGATTATCTTTCGGCGCTTTCCGCCGATACGCTTGCGGAAGAATTTCAAAATTACGATTTCGCGCAGGGGCGCGAGGAGCCGTCCGGCTTTTCCTATATTCGCTCAGGAAAGCTGCATGTTTTACTGCCGGCTCTGCCGACGCTTGGCGGATATCTGGATGTAACGGCAGATGCCCAAAAGCAGGGGTCGGCCGACAGCTAACGTGACGGTCCGTTAACAGTGATTACTATAAAGAAAGAGCCTCGCAGGCATTGAGGCGACCCCAAAAATTAGACCTAAAAATCTAACGGTTGGAGGTCGGTACATTCCTTGCGAGGCTCTTTTCTTTGTTGTTATAAAACGATCGAAAGAATCAGATTATGCGGATTTTGATTCGGAAATCTTTCCGCAAAGTGCGACACCGAGCAGTAAAAGGAGCGGAAAGAGCACGGCGGCGAGAATTCCAATCCGCAGATTGCCGTCAAAACAGCTTGAAACAAGCCCGGCCAGCGTCGGGCCGCCGGAACAGCCGAGATCTCCGGCGAGTGCAAGCATGGCAAACAGCGCGGTTCCGCCGTTCTTGATGGAAGCGGCTGCTTTGCTGAAGGTGCCTGGCCAGAGAATGCCGACGGAAAATCCGCACACGGCACAGGCGATCAGACCGATTACCGGAACCGGTACCAGCGCAATACAGAGATACGAAGCAACACAGAGGAGACAGCTGAATTTCATAAAGCGGTCAAGATTGAGCCGGTCGCCGTATTTTCCGTAAATCAGCCGGGAAATGCCCATCAGAGTAGCAAACGCCATCGGTCCGGCAAGGTCGCCGATGGTTTTGCTGACGCCCAGGCCTTTTTCGGCAAAAGCAGAGGCCCATTGGCTGACGGACTGCTCCGACGCGCCGGCACAGAGCATCATCAGCATCAAGACCCAGAAGGCTTTTTTGGAAAAGAGCTCTTTGAATGTCAAACCGCGTTCGCCTTCTTCATGTAAGGAATAGATTGGCGCAGTTCGGAAAAGCAAGATGTTGGCAATGGGGAGAACTGCCCAGATCAGCGCGAGAATCTTCCAGTTCTGAATGCCGAATACTGCAAAGAACACGGTAGAAAGCAGTACAACACCGACATGTCCCCAGCAATAGAATGAATGCAGAAGGCTCATTGCTTTTTCTTTATTGTCAGTCGGACAAGCTTCTACCATCGGGCTGACAAGAACCTCGATCAGGCCGCCGCCGATGGCATAAATGATGACGGCAATGAGAATGCCGAGAAAAGCGTCCGGAAAAAGTTCCGGCAAAATGGTCAGCAAAATTAAGCCGAGCGCAGAGCAGATATGCGCAATGATAATGGAAGCGCGATACCCGATCTTGTCGATAAACCCTGCGGAAAGGCTGTCGACAATCAGCTGGACGAAAAAGTTCAGCGTGATCAAAAGCGTAATTTTCGACAGCGGAATCGCATAGCTGTTTTGAAAGGTGATGAAGAGCAGGGGGACAAAATTGTTGACAACAGCCTGTACAATGTACCCGATAAAGCACGCATAAATGGTTTTTTGATAATTCTGATTCAATCCGGAGCATCCTCTCTCTGCGAAATGGTGGATCTGTTTCTGGGGATTTTTGCGCGTATTTGGTGGAACGATTGATTTCTGCGAACCAAAGAAGGGCGTCTTCGAGGGGTTAATCCCAAATTCTGTGTAAACGCTAAATCGTGGTGCAAAATAGAGCAAAATAATGTTAAGGCGGGAGCGGCGCAAGCTGCTCCCGCCTTGTCTATAAAATAACAGCGCTTCGAGGGTATGTCAAGGGCGGAGGCGTCAGCCTCCGTTCATCGGAGCGGTGCTGCCGCACCGCGCAGACCCTTGACATACCGGCGTGCAACCGGTCAATCCGGCATACGGTCGGCAAAGAACACAGCCAGCTACGCGTGGATCAGGCTCCAGCCCTGCCGCCTTCCGGTCCATTTCTTCGTAATATCCATCATGGCCAGATACAGCATTTTCAGCAGGCTGTCATCCGTAGGGAATACCGATTTTGCCTTGGTCACTTTCCGAAGCTGCCGGTTAAAGTCCTCGATTGTGTTGGTCGTATAGATCAGGCGGCGTACCTCCTGCGGGTACTTGAAATAAGCGCTCAGATTGGGCCAATTCTCCCGCCAGGACGGAGCGATCTTCGGGTATTTTTTGTCCCATTTCTCCGCAAAGGGATCCAGAGCCTCCAAAGCAGCAGACTCATCGACTGCGGCATAGACTCTGCCTTCAGGTCTGCCATGAGCGCCTTTATGTCCTTGTAGGACACATATTTGCTGGGATTTCGGAGCTGGTGGATGATACAGTTCTGGATTTCCGTTTTGGGGAACACCGCTTCAATCGCTGCAGAAAACCCGGTCAGATTATCCGTGCAGGCGATGAAAATGTCCTCAATTCCGCGGTTTTTCAGGCTGTTGAGTACCGTTGCCCAGTATTTGGAGCTTTCATTTTCACCGACCCACATGCCCAGAACGTCTTTCCTGCCGTCCAGATCAATGCCGATGGCGATATAGACTGCCTTCTTCACGATCTGCCCTTCGCTGCGGACATGGTAGTGGATGGTATCCAGAAAAACCACTGCGCAGACGCTCTCCAGCGGCCTCTGCTGCCATTCTTTTGCGATGGGGAGATCTTGTCCGTAATACGGCTCACGGCCGTGTCAGATACCTCTACGCCGTAGATATCCCGAATGTGAACCGCAATATCCGATGTTGTCATGCCCTTGGCGTACATGGACAGGATCTTCTCCTCGATGTCCTGACTGATGCCGGTCTGGTTTTTCCTCAGCACCTGAGGCTCAAATTCACCCTTACGATCCCGGGGCACGGATATCTCCGCATCGCCGAAGCCGGTGCGCAGCGTTTTGCTGCTGTGCCCGTTCCGGCTGTTGCCCGTGTCCTTGGTTTTATAGCCGTACCTGCTGCAGCCCAGCCCGTCGTCCAGCTCCGCATCGAGGCCGTTTTCCATGAATTCGGCAATCGTTTTCCTTGAACTGGCTTTGAATGTCGTCCATGCTGCCGATGTTCGCCATCTGCAGCAGCTCTCTGATCTTTTCCCTGCGGGCATTTTCTTCCGGGGTACGTTTCTTTCTTGCCATTGTAAAACCTCCACTGTGGTGCTTCTATTATACACCACATTGGAGGTTTACACAAAATATGGGACGGTCTCCGATCTTTCATTACAAATAACTACCATGCGTTGCTGCTCGTCGAGAGATTTGCCATCAATGTTTAACAAGAGACTATTGTAATGTTCTGATTCCGCTTTGATAAAAGCCACGTTGCTTTTTGAAAAAGTGGTGTTTATATCAGAATACGCCCCAAGGAAATTACAAACTGGTGCGTATGCTTCATCACGCTTTGGTATGCGTTTTGACTTTGTCTTTGCAGCAACGGGATTCCATTTTTCAGTAAAAGCTTTTCTATCTGCGAATGTAATATATTGATTTTCAAGGCATGACAAATCAGCCTCGTAATCCGATAGATTACGCAGGATTTCAGTTCTCTCGTCCTCATCAAGATGAGGGAATATGAGTCTGGAGAGTCTCTCGAAACTGTTCATATATTACCTCACGTAGTAGTGCATTACTGGGTAAGTTTGCGATATGCACTCAGTTCTGCATCTTTGAAACAACAGAAATAAATGTTCATAACAGAGTCTTTATGAGCATCAAGCCAATGAACTGCTGCAAGCAGCGAAACTCTTGCCGCCTCATCAAGTGGATAACCATACACTCCAGTAGATATTCCGGGGAAAGCAATGCTCTTGCAACCGTTCTGATAAGCAAGTTCAATGGAGTTGTAATAACAGTCATTGAGCAGTTCTGCATCTTTTTTCTTGCCAGAATATACAGGACCAACCGTATGGATAATGTGATCCGCATATTTGATGTTATACGCCTTTGTAATCTTTGCTTCGCCAGTCTCACAACCATTTAGAGTTCTGCACTCTTTAAGCAATTCAGGACCAGCAACTTTATGAATAGCACCGTCAACTCCACCGCCGCCAAGCAAACTCTTATTAGCTGCGTTTACTATGGCATCAACGTGCATATCAACTACGCTTCCTTTTACAAACTCGATATGTGATTTTGGAGAATAGTTCATGATTACTTCAAGCATGTGCTTTGATAACATAAGCTTTTGATTCCACGGATTAATAACATATCCGAGACATTTCTGCCAGTTTCCAACCGCATCAATAAGGTCTTTCAGCGATTGGTTAATGCAAGAAGAACTTTCGCCTTTTTCCATTTCTTCGTTCGATGTGAATACCGGAATGAAGTATTCTCCGTCCTCATTAACAACAAGATGGCGAAACTTTATCGCAATGGGTTCCTCGTTAGTAAAAGTATCTCCAACCTTAACTTGTGTCGGATCCCCCATCATCTGAAGTATCGCTTCCGGTGTTTCTATCGGGACGAGGACCTGCATTTCATTTTGAAAGCCATCATGAAGCGCATTAAAAATCGGTTCCGGTGCAGCGTTCTCTCCGCCGTAATACCAGTTAAAAATTGCTTTTTCTACTTTGCTTGCGTAAATATCTTCCATATCAATGTCACCCCTTACTCAGCCCGCTATTCCTTATCACCATCATCGCAACAACCGAAAAACTCTGTTAATTTATCAAAGCACCAAGGATAACTTACCACATTCAGCCGTCGATGTCCAGCCCCGGATGCCCTTATGACAATGCGGCAATGGAAAATTTTTTCGGGACGCTGAAAACAGAGTGCCTGTATCGGAGAAAATTTTCGTGCCGGGCAGAGGTCGAACAGGCGGTAGCGGAGTATGTGCAATTCTACAACTATGAGCGGATCGACCTGAAGAACGGCCTCACTCCGTTTGAAATCCGGAGCAAGGCCGTGTAATTCGCCGCTATTCTGCGACTGGGCGCTTTTTTCTTTGTCTGTTAAACGGGGAACGGTCCATCTGGATACGCAAGCACGGGCCAGTTTTTTTATTTCTTTTTCTGTGGGATATTGAAAGAGATTTTCGTTAATAATCTTTTCCACTACCTCAGTCTCAGAATAACCATCATTCAAAAGTTTTGCGGTTCTCACAGGTGCCGTCAAGAATTATGCGCAAAAAGGTTTGCAGACTCCGGCTGAATGAAGTCAGCCGGCAATAGGGACGTCGTTCAAAGCCGCCACCAGATGGTTCATATTCATGTACTTCTTGTTGCCCCGTTGCGTTCCCGCCACATGACGCAGCCTTGCACAGACCAGCATCAGCGCAGAGTTCCCATCGGGGAACGTTCCCACCACACGCGTCCTGCGGCGGATCTCACGGTTCAGCCGCTCGATCGCATTGCTGGTGCGGATACGCGTCCAGTGCTCGCTGGGAAAATCACAGCAGGTCAGCGTCTCCTCGATGCCGTCCTCGACCTTCTTGGCAGCCTCCTTCAGCTTCATCGCTCTCAGTTCGGCAACGACAGCTCTTGCCTTCTCGCGGGAGGCTTTGGTGCTAGAATATAAATAGTACAAGCTAAAATGAGAAATCCCGAACACGCATAAGCATGATACAATAGAGACATGGTGAAGGAGGATCTCATATGGCAACGCAGCGTGACAAACAATT
>NZ_JACRSN010000025.1 GCF_014384705.1 Yeguia hominis
TGTCGCCGGATGAGTTCGAACGAGTGTATGAAAGAACGCACACGCAGGCTGAGCTCTTGGCAGGTTAAACGCGGAGAATTGTCTCATTTTAATTTGTACGAAATCTTGACATAGGAGCACTTTCTTGCTCTCCTGCGCGTGGATCGCCTTGAGCATTTTCGCTGCAATTTTGACCTTTGATTTTGGCACAACGGAGAAGACATTGCGGTAGAAATGCACGGTGCAGCGCTGGTATTTGGCCTCCGGAAACACTTCGCCCACGGCCTCCAGCATCCCCATGCACTTGTCGCCGACGAGGAGCTTTACGCCGTCCAAACCGCGCCCGCGCAGCCACTGGAAGAAGCTGACCCAGCTGGCCTTGTCCTCTTTCATCCCCTCGGCAGCGCCCAGGACCTCACGAAACCCGTCCTCATTCACGGCAGTTGCCGCCGGAATGGCGACATTTTCCTATTCTCCGCCCCAGTTGCGGCGCAGGTAAATACCATCTACGTAGACATACGGATAGCGTCCGCCCTGTAGTGGCCGGTTCCGCCAGTCTTCAATGCGGACGCAGGCTTTCTTGTTCAGCTCGCTGACGGTGGCAGGCGAGACCTTGCTGCCCCGCAGGGCTTCGGTGATGTCCTCCACACGGCGTACGGAAACGCCTGCCGGGTACATCTCGATGAGAGCCTCCTCCACGCTGCTCTCCCGGCGGCGATACCGATCGATGATGGACGTCTCGAAGGATACGCCCTTGCGCCGCGGCATATGGAGCGTAACGTCACCGGAGGTCGTGGTGAGGTTCCGGTCATAGCGGCCGCTGCGATAACCCTGACGGGCCTCGCTGCGCTCGCAGCGGGCCGCCTGCGTCAGAGACTCCGCCTCCTTTTCCAGCAGCTCGTTCAGGGTTTCTTCCGCGCTGCTTCGGACCAATTCTTTGATCTGCCCCTTGATTAGTTCCTCATTTAGCTGCACAATTTTCTCAGACATCGTTTGCTGTCTCCTTTCGAACGTTTGTGTGGTGACTTCATTCTACCAGAGCCTGCAAGCTATGTCTTCTTTTTTGCTCGTTTCAATTTGCGCAACTTATCTTACCTTATCGCGCGCCGCTCAGAAATTTTAAAAAGTGCAAACAAAAAGGCCGCGCATCGGCACCGGAAAATCCGGTATCCTGTACGCGGCCTTTATATGTTCGTGTTTTCGGGGAACAGCGTGAGCCATTTCTCTGTGACAACACGCGCGATTGCGCTGCCGCAAGAGTTCCGATCGCAATCAATCTTTAACCAAGGACAAATCGGTTGCGGGTATGCATCGTCAAGCTTCACGCTTGCTGTCAATACTTTTTGCAAAGACAAAAAATCGCTGATAGAGAAATTCTGTTGAAAAATTGAGCAGCATGTTGAGCACGGTAACGAGGTAAGCGTTCCACAGCAGCGTCTCTGCGAGATAGTTTCCGAGAAGCGTGGAAAGCGGGGTAAAGACCGCATAGTATGCGAGAACCTTCAGCATTGCCGCCGGAATATGCACGGCAGAATGGAAGGTGAATTTCCGGTTGAGCGTAAAATTCCAGACAACGCTGAGAACAAGCGCAATCAGATAGCACGGCCAGTAGCTCCAGCGGGTAACTTCGTTGAGAAGCGCAAATGCACCGAACTCAATCAGTCCCGCGCTGGCTGAAAAAATGGAAAATTTTAAAAATCTCCAAACTTCTTTCACAAAAAACACCTCGTATCGCTTTTGTCAGATTACAGGGACTCTGCGGTGACAATACCAACCGGAATTTCAATCCAGGGCGGAGGGGTCTGGCGTTTGATGAGAATCTCAAAAAGCGTTTTGACAATTTGATATCCCTGCAGTTTTGGACTTTGGTCAATGATAAAATCCAGAACGCCGGTCCGAAGGAGCGACTGGGCTTCCGGCGTGACGTCGTGACAAATACAGGCAATCCGTTTGGTTGGATTCGCTGCTGCAAGCGCTTCTGCACAGCCAGCAATTCCGCCGCCGGTCAGATAAATCCCGGACAGCGCCGGATAACGCTTGAGATAGGCCTCTGTGATCGCAAGCGCGCGGTTCGGCTGATCCTCGTTTTCTTCCACTTCGAGAATGCGAAAGGCGCCGGTTTTCTGAAGCCGGCTTTCAAAGCCGGAGAGCCGGTCTTTGTGGCAGGAAAGCGCGCGGGAACTGATAATGACGCCGATTTCACCGCCGTCCGGCAGCATTTTTTCAAACAGTCCGGCTGCGACGGCCCCGCCTTTTTTATGATCCTGACCGATAAAACAGAGGCTCTCGAGATCTTCCGCACGGGAATTAAACGTAATCACCGCGGTGCCGTCTGCGGCAAATGCTTTGGCGAGGTCTTTTACCCGGCTGTCGTCAAGAGGGAAGACGGCGAGGCCGGCGATGTGCTCTTTTTGCAGGTCACGCAGGACATCGGCCTGTTCCTCCGGCTCCAGCGTTGTGAGCGTCCGGGTCAGAATCTGCAGATTAAAGACGGAGAATTCCTTTTCGGCCTGCTCGATTCCGGCAAGCATCTCGCCGATAAAGGGATTGTATGCCGGCGTCAGGATAATCCCGATTTTGATCGGTTCGGTCGAGACAAGCGCTTTTCCGAGAATATTCGGCTCATAGTGGAGTGCTTTTGTGATTTGCAGAATTTTCTCTTTGGTTGCCGGCTTTACGCCCGGGCGGCCGTTGAGCACTTTATCGACCGTAGCGCGGGAGACACCGGCGAGCTCTGCGATTTGTTTCATGGTAACCGACATAGGGCACACCTCAAGTTCAGAGTGGGATTTCCGGAAAGAACACCGGGAATGGATGGAAAGATCTTGTTTTGATTTTGGAAACAGGACGGAGCGACTTTTTTTAGGAGCGTCTGCCGGCCTTTTCCAGGATTCGACATCTTTGCAGGCGCACCGAAAAACGATATGATTTATTATTATACGATATTTTCTGTGAAAATCCAATATTCTGTAAAAATTCTACTTGAAAAAACGTTTTTTTGTGATATAATGATGTTGTAATGAGCACGTGAACAATTTTAAATATCGCTTAAATCCTTCTGATTTGGCCAAATTTCGACGGATGATCCCTAAAAAGGCAGTGTCTGCTGTGCGGCGGGAGAAACCGCCGCGGGAAAGAGCAGAATACGGATATCCGTTTTGCCGCCGTGTAAGGCGCAGAACTCCAAAATGGACACAGAAATTTCCGGGCCGGCGATTTTCCGGTTCGGATCAAATTATACCTGAAAAAGGACGGTGTTTTTATGCGTTTCGGGATCCTTTATGCCTATTGGACCAGAGAGTGGTCCGGAGATTATCTCTATTACGCCAAAAAAGTCAAAGAGTTGGGGTTTGATATCCTGGAAATCTCCGCCGGGGATCTTCTTCGGATGCACGATTCGGAAATCTCCGTGCTGCGGGATCTTTCCAAGTCGCTCGATCTGGAAATCAGCTGCAATATCGGGCCGCCCAAGCAATACGATGTCGCTTCCAGCGACCCGGCTGTACGTGCTGCCGGCATCCAGTTCTTGACGGACATCATGAAGAAAATGGATCTCCTCGATTCCCGCACGCTGGTCGGCGTGATGTATACCTATTGGCCCAACGATTTTACCGATCTTGACAAACCGGCGCTTTGGAGCCGCGGTGTGGAAAGCTGCCAGGTGATGGGGAAAACAGCACAGGCGCTCGGGATCAACATGTGTCTCGAGGTCGTGAACCGATTTGAAACGCCGGTACTCAACACGGCAGAAGAGGCGGTGCGTTTCTGTCACGAAGTCGGAAATCCCAATGTGCAGATTTTGCTCGATACCTTCCACATGAATATTGAGGAGGACAATCAGGCCGACGCGATCCGCACGGCCGGAACCCTTCTCGGCCATCTGCATGTCGGGGAAGGCAACCGGAAGCTTCCGGGGCAGGGGAGTCTCCCGTGGGGAGAGATCGGACAGGCGCTGCGGGATATCGGTTATACCGGCGGCGTCGTCATGGAGCCGTTCGTGCTGCAGGGCGGGCAGGTCGGCAGGGACATCAAGGTTTGGCGCGATCTTTCCGGCGGTGCTGACGAAAAGCAGCTCGACCGTGCCGCTGCCGCTGCACTCGAAACGCTCAAGCGCAATTTTCTGTAACCCAAGCGTCTAATTGAAAGCAGTGTTTCTGAAACGGCGCAGAAAAGGCCTTGAAAATGCGGAATCAAAGGCCGCAAAAAAGCGTTACACATTCAGACAGAAAACAGCCGCAGGCAGAGGAAAACGCCTGCGGCTGTTCTTGCGTGGTTTGCTGGTATGCTGTAAAATGAATGCATACATAAATCCAAAGGAGGAAGAAACAGATGCCAATGCGATTAGATGGGTATGGCCTGTTTGTGAAAGACATGGCGGCGATGATCCGATTTTACCGGGATGTACTGGGATTTGAAATTAAAGAGGATGAAAATACGGAAAATGTCTATTTGTTGAAGGATGGAACCCTGTTTTTACTGTATGGAAGAAACGATTTTGAAAAGCTTACAGGCAAAAAATTTTCCTATCTCAACGGGGTTAACGCCCACTCTGAGATGGCGTTGTACGTGGATACCTATGCGGAAGTCGATCTCCAGTATCAAAATGCCATTGCACATGGTGCGGCTTCTATACTAGAACCGACAACTGAACCGTGGGGGCAACGGACATGCTTTCTCGCTGATCCGGAAGGAAATGTGATTGAAATCGGTTCTTGGAACAAACCGTATGCGGAAAAGGATTTGTAACGTCAGCAGGGATTCCTGCCGATCAACAAAAACGCACAGAAGGCGCGGCAACAGAACAACCCCGAAGGGGTCCGCAGATGCACCGTTCAAAAGCCCATCGTGCTGCTCCGCGTAGATTTCGCTCGTCCCAATACGCAGATCCAGAAAAAACAGAGGGCAGCATTTCGTGCGGATGTACGCCGCAGTTACAGCGTTTTTGCCGGTGCGCCGAATTTTCGGAACCGCGCATACCGATTTTGCAGCAGCGTCTCTTTGGGAAGTGCCGAAAGCGAGGCGAGCTTTGCGGCAATTGCTTTTTGCAGATTTTCATAGACCGCTGTAAAGTCTGCACCGTTTTCCGGAATGATGCGTTCGACCACGCCGAACGCTTTCATGTCCTGCGCGGTGAGACGAAGCGCCTGCGCTGCGTCCTGCACCTTGGCGGTGTCCTTCCAAAGAATGCTGGCGCAGCCTTCCGGAGAGATAACGGAGTAGATGGCGTTTTCCAAAATCCAGACTTCGTCGGCGACACCGAGCGCCAGTGCGCCGCCGCTGCCGCCTTCGCCGATCAGAATCGAGAGCACCGGCGTGCGCAGCGTCATCATCTCCATCAAGTTTTCCGCAATTGCCTGCCCCTGTCCGCGCTCTTCCGCGCCGATTCCGCAAAATGCACCGGAAGTGTCGATGAAACAGACCACCGGACGGGAAAATTTTTCCGCCTGATGCATCAGACGCAGAGCTTTGCGGTAGCCTTCCGGGTTTGGTGCGCCAAAATTCCGGCGAACCTTTTCCTTCAGATCTTTGCCTTTTTCAATGGCAATGACCGTCACAGGCTGGTTTTCAAGCATGGCGATTCCGCCGACAATCGCAGGATCATCGGCAAACCGGCGGTCTCCGTGCAGTTCGGTAAATTCAGAAAAAATATTGGAAATATAGGCAAGGCCGGTCGGGCGGTTCGACGCCCGGGCGGCTTTTACTTTTTCATAAGCAGAAGTCATGGCACCCATCAGGCGTCACCGTCCTTCCTGTGAAATCGAAGCAGCTTGGCGATGGTTTCTTTTTGCTCGCTGCGCGGAACAATGGCATCGACAAATCCGTGTTCCAGCAAAAACTCAGAGCGCTGAAAGCCCTGCGGCAGCTTTTTGCGGATCGTCTGTTCGATGACCCGTGCGCCCGCAAAGCCGATGGTGGCGTGCGGCTCTGCAAGGATGATATCGCCTTCCATCGCAAAGCTGGCCGTGACGCCGCCGGTAGTGGGATCGGTCAGCACCGGCAGATAAAAATTGCCGCAATCGCTGTGCCGTTTGACGGCAGCGCTTGTTTTGGCCATCTGCATGAGGGAGAGAATACCCTCCTGCATTCTTGCGCCGCCGGAAACCGTAAACCCGACTACCGGCAGGCTTTTTTCGGTGGCATATTCAAACAGGCGCGTGATTTTTTCTCCGACGACAGTGCCCATGCTGCCCATCATGAAGTGCGGTTCCATCACGAACAGCGCGCAGGCTTCTCCGCCGATTTTGCTTTCCCCGCAGATGACCGCCTCGTTCTCACTGCACGCCAATTTGGCGTTTTGCAGCTTGCGTTTGTACTCGTGGAACGCGAGCAGATCCCGGCTGCGCATTTCTGCGTCAAATTCGCGGAAGGTGTCCTCGTCGGTAATCATATCGATTCGCTGCCGGGCGTTCATCCGGAAATGGTGGCCGCATTTGCTGCAGACACTGCGTGCTTCCCAGAGTTCGCTCACCGGAATATTCCGATGGCACTCCGGACAGGTCCGGGTCATTTCGGGTGGAATTTCAATATTTTTTACGGGATTGCGCCCGCCTTTTTCCAGTTCGTTTTTGGGGTTTTTAAACAATCCTGCCAGCTGCAAAGGACATCACCTCATTTTTTCATAAAGTCCGTGTAATAGTCGCCCGATCGGAAACGGCGATCCTCCAGAATATCGAGTTGGGTCTCGATGTTGTTGGGAATCCCCTCAATCACCAGTTCACAAAGCGCCGACTGCATTTTGCGGATAGCCTCTTCGCGTGTCGAGGCAAACACAATCAGTTTTCCAATCAGGGAATCATAATACGGGGAGATCGTGCAATCCTGAAACAGCGCGGTATCAAACCGCACCCAAGGCCCGGAAGGCACATGCAAAAACCGCACCGTACCGACGCCCTGCGCGTTAATGCGGCACTCAATGGATGCGCCGCGCAGCAGAAGATCCGACTGCGTGAAATCGAGCCGAACTCCGGCGGCAATCCGAATCTGCCATTTTACAAGATCGATCCCGCTGACATATTCCGTAACCGGATGTTCTACCTGCAGCCGGGTGTTCATCTCGATAAAATAAAAATTCCCGTTTGGATCGAGTAAAAATTCGACGGTTCCGGCGTTGACGTAGCCCGCTGCTTTGGCCGCCTTTGCCGCAGCGGCAAACAGTGCTTCGCGTGTTTTCGGCGTGACGGCCGGGGAGGGAGACTCCTCGAGCAGCTTCTGGTTGTTTTTCTGGATGGAGCACTCGCGCTCTCCAAGGCAGACGACCGTTCCGGTTTCGTCGGCAAGCAGCTGTACCTCAATGTGCTTCGCCGGAGCAACAAATTTTTCGAGATACAGGCTTCCGTCTCCAAAGGCGCTTTCCGCCTCGCGGTAAGCCGTCAGATAGGCCTTTTCAAGGCCGTCCTCTGATTCTACGATGCGAATTCCCTTTCCGCCGCCGCCGGCGCGGGCTTTGATCATGACGGGGTATCCAATTTTCTTAGCCTGTTCCAGCGCCTGCGCAGCGTCCTTGAGAATTCCCGTTCCGGGGACAGTCGGGACACCGTGCGCCTGCATCAGCCTGCGTGCTGCGTCTTTGTCTCCCATTTTTGCGATGATTTCCGCATCCGGGCCGATAAACACAATGCCGTATTTTTTGCAGCGTGCGGCAAAATCCGGATTTTCCGCAAGAAAACCGTAACCGGGATGAATCGCCTGTGCGCCGGTTACAAGCGCCGCGCTGATGATGTTGTCCTGATTGAGATAGCTCTGGTCAGCGGCGGCCTTTCCGATGCAGATGGCCTGATTGGCCAGTGCAACGTGCAGCGACTGTGCGTCCGCTTCCGAATAGACCGCAACCGTATCGATGCCCATCTCTTTGCAGGCACGAATGATCCGGATGGCGATTTCTCCGCGGTTTGCGATTAAAATCCTTGAAAACATCGGATCACTCCTTTACGACTGCAAAAGAAAACTCTGCGCTGACACAAAGCTTTCCATCCACATATCCCTTTCCTTCTGCAAAAACGAAGGTGTGGCGGGTTTTGAGGATCCGGCATTCACTTTGGAGTGTGTCGCCGGGCCGCACAGGGCGGCGGAATTTGACATTGTTCAGGCTGGTGAAGTATGGCGTCGCACCGACGTCCTCCTGCGAAAGCAGGACACAGGCGGACTGCGCCATCATTTCACAGAGAATCACGCCGGGCACGACAGGATTTCCCGGGAAATGTCCCTGTAAGAACCATTCATCCCCTCGAATATGATAGCTCCCTTTTGAGACGCCGTCCTCGACAACGGCCTCGTCGACCAGCAGCATGCCGTCCCGATGCGGCAAAATCTGCATCAGTTCTTCCCGTTTCATGTGCCGAACCTCCTTATGGACGAATCCGGAACAGCGGATGGCCGTACTCGACGACCTGGCCGTTTCCGACACAAAGCTCGACAATCGTGCCGCTCTGTTCCGCCGTGATTTCATTCATCAGCTTCATGGCCTCGATGATGCACAGCACGTCGCCCTTTTTGACCGTATCGCCAAGCGTGACAAAGGGCTTGGCGTCCGGTGCGGAGGCCGCGTAGAAAACGCCGACCATCGGCGCCGTGACGGTGACGGTGCCGTCAGCCCCTTCCGGTGTATGCGCAGGAACCGGCGCCTGCTGCACAGGAAGCGCGGGGGAGACGACAGAGCTTCCGGCGGAGAGCTTGCTTTCGAGCTTAATGGTGGTGCTGCCTTCTGTGATTTCCAGTGTAGACAGGTTCATTTCTCCCATCATTTTTGCCAGCTGACGAACCTTTCGCATATCCATTTTACTGCTCCTCCTTTTTAAAAGCAATACAGGCATTGTGCCCGCCAAAGCCCAGCGCATTGGAGAGGGCAAGCTGCAGATCGGCTTTCCGGGCGACGTTCGGGACATAGTCGAGGTCACACGCCGGGTCGGGCTCTGTGAGGCCTAAAGTCGGCGGGACGATTCCTTCATGGAGCGCCAGCACGGAGGCGATTGCCTCGACGGCGCCTGCTGCACCGAGCATGTGGCCGGTCATGGACTTGGTAGAGCTAATCAGCGCCTTGCGGGCCTTCTCTTCGCCGAGGGCCGTTTTGATGGCGGCTGTCTCCGCTGCGTCGTTGAGCGGTGTGCTGGTGCCGTGCGCGTTAATGTAGATTCGTTCGGCGTCCGGCATGCCGGATTCCGCGAGTGCGGCGGCAATTGCTTTTGCACCGCCGATCGCTTCCGGATGCGGCGCCGTGATGTGATAGGCGTCGCAGGTGGAGCCATATCCGGCAAACTCCGCATAAATGGTTGCGCCGCGCGCTTTGGCGTGCTCGTATTCTTCGAGAATCATCGCGCCTGCGCCTTCTCCCATGACAAATCCGCTGCGGCGTTTGTCAAAGGGGATCGAGGCGGTCTTGGGGTCTGTTCCGGTGTGCAGCGCCATCATGTTGGCAAATCCGGCGATGCCGATCGGCGTAATGGCGGCCTCTGCACCGCCGGCGATAACGGCGTCGGTATATCCGTGACGGATTGCGCGATAAGCTTCGCCGAGCGCGTTGTTGCCGGTCGCACAGGCGGTCGTAACCGGCAGACAGGAGCCTTCCGCGTGGAAGCGGATGGCAATCATACCGCCCGCCATGTTGGCGATCATCATAGGAATAAAGTAAGGGGAGATCCGCTTCGGACCTTTGGTCAGAAGCTTTTCCACCTCGTTTGAAAAGGTTTCGATTCCGCCGATTCCGGAACCAAAATAGACGCTCAGCCGATCCGGCGCAACGGTGCCGAGAATGCCGCTGTCGGCAACAGCCTGGCAGGCGCTGGCCATAGCGTACTGGGCAAAGCGGTCGCTTTTGCGCAGTTCGCTTTTTTCCATATAAGGCGTCATATCGAGATCCTTTACCTCAGCGGCAAGGGCGGCTTTTTGGTCGGAGGTGTCAAAACGGGTAATCGGCGCAATGCCGCAGGTTCCCGTAATCAAATGGTTCCAAAAGGTCGGGACATCGTTGCCGATCGGGGTAACGGCGCCCAGCCCGGTCACTACTACTCGTCTCATGCGATCACTCCTTAAATGGCAAGTCCGCCGTCGACACGGATGACTTCTCCTGTAATATAGCCGGCGGTGTCGCCCGCCAAAAATACGGCAAGCGCCGCGACATCTTCGGGGGTACCCACCCGGCCGAGCGGAATCTTTCCGATCAGCGGGTTTTCGGACCCGATGTTTTCGGTCATTTCGGTTGCGATAAAGCCGGGCGCAATGGCATTGCAGCAGATACCGCGCGGCGCAAATTCGCGCGCCACCGATTTTGTCAGGCCGATCAGTCCGGCTTTGGACGCGGAATAGTTTGCCTGTCCGGCGTTGCCGATCAGCCCGGAGATCGAACTGATGTTGAGAATCCGTCCGCTGCGGCGTTTTAGAAATCCGGGTGTGCAGTGTTTGATCATATGAAAAGCGCCTTTGAGATTCGTATCGATGACAGCGTCAAAAGCTTCTTCCTTCATCGAATAGATAAGGCCGTCGCGGGTGATGCCCGCGTTGTTGACAAGAATATCAATCGGCCCGAGCGCTTTGGTGACGGCAGCGACGGTTTCTTTTGCAGCGGCAAAGTCGGAGACGTCGCAGCAGAAGGGGAGGGCTTTCACGCCGAAGGCTTCTGCCTCCCGGCAGGTTTCTTCCGCTTTTTCGCGGTTTCCGGCGTAAATGACCGCGATATTCGCGCCGTTTTTGGCAAACGCGAGCGCGATGGCCTTTCCGATTCCACGGGAAGCGCCCGTGATGAGTGCGTTTTTTCCGTTAAGCATCTGTTTTGACCTCCGCAATTGCCGCAGCAAGTGTTTCCGGGTTTTCGACAGGGAAACACCGAACGGCTTTTGAAATTTTGTGGATCAGGCCGCACAGCGTTTTTCCCGGCCCAAGCTCAAGAAACGTATCGGCACCGGCGGCAATCATGGCTTCTATGCTTTCCTGCCAGCGAACCGGGCTTTGAATCTGGCTTGCAAGCAGGCCGGCAGGATCCTCGCAATACGGACTGGCGGTAACATTGGAATAGACCGGCAGGCGAAGGGGCTGCATTGCGACGCCGGCAAGCGCTTCGGAAAAGCGCGCTGCGGCGTCCTTCATGAACGGAGAGTGAAAGCCGCCGCCGACCGGCAGGGGAATCGCTTTTCCGCGCGCCGCCCGGATTTCCTCTGTAAAGGCAGGCAGTTCGCTTCGGAGTCCGGCGACCACAAGCTGTCCCGGGCAATTGTAGTTGACCGGATACACGTGGGTGTAGTGCTTGCAGATTGCTTCCACCGTTTCATTTGGCAGTTTGACCACTGCGACCATCGCGCTGTCGAACCGGCAGGCAGCTTCCTGCATGAAGGCGCCGCGCTTGCAGACCAGTGAGAAGCCCTCAGCAGTGCGGAACGCGCCGCCAAAGGTCAGCGCTGCCAGCTCTCCGAGAGAGAAACCGGCCGCCATGTCGGCGTGTATGCCGGCTTCCTGCGTTGCCATGGCAGCCGCAAGATCTGTGCAGAAAAGACAGGGCTGGGTGTTCTCGGTAACGGTGAGCTCTTCCGGCGTACCGGAAAAACACTGCGCAATCGTTCCGGGACGGATGGCTTCCGCAGTGTCAAAAACCGCTTTTGCAGCCGGAGATGCTTCATAAAACGCTTTGCCCATACCCGGGTACTGCGCGCCCTGTCCGGAAAATACAAATGTTATTTTACCCATTTTTTCGCTCCATTCAAAACGGTTTCGGCTTCGGTAAAGAGCTCCCGAATGATTTCTGCGGCCGGCTGTTCTTTCTTGACCATGGCGGCAATTTGTCCTGCGAGGAAGCATCCCCGCTTTTCGTCGCCTTCCACGGCGGCCAGACGCAGCGCGCCGGTTCCCATTGCTTCCAGCTCTTCGTCGCTGATGTCGGAGTATTCCGCCTTAAAATAGGCTTTGGAGAACGCGTTTTTCAGGCTCCGCACCGGATGCCCGAGCCGTTTTCCGGTTGTGATGGTCGAGATATCGTTGGCCTTGAGCACCTTGTTTTTATAATTTTGGTGGACGCCGCATTCTGTTGCAACAAGGAAGCGCGTTCCAAGCTGAACGCCCTGCGCACCGAGCAGGAAGGTTGCTGCAATTCCGCGGCCGTCTCCGATACCGCCGGCCGCAATGACCGGCAAATCGGTCGCATCGACGACCTGCGGCACCAGGCAAAGCGTCGTCAGCTCGCCGACGTGTCCGCCGCTTTCGCCGCCTTCTGCAATGACGGCGGTGGCGCCTGCGCGTGTGACCAGCTTGGTCATTCCAACAGAGGCGACGACCGGCAGCACCTTAATTCCGGCGCCAATCCAGGCGTCCATATATTTTGCAGGATTTCCGGCTCCGGTTGTAACAACCGGAACTTTTTCGTCCGCAATGGTTTTGGCGATGGCGTCTGCATACGGGCTCATCAGCATCAGATTGACGCCGAACGGCTTATCGGTCAGCGAACGGGCAATTTCAATCTGTCCTTTCAGGTAGTCGGCGTCCGCATTCATTGCGGAAATGATGCCCAGGCCGCCGCCTTCCGAAACAGCCGCCGCCAGTTTTCCGTCGGCAATCCAGGCCATTCCGCCCTGGAGAATCGGGTACTGGATGCCCAGTAAATCACAAATGGGTGTTTGGATCATCGTTGGTTCCTCACTTTCTGATCTGAGACGTTTATGATCAAGGGGAGTATTTCCCAAAGAACGCATTACCATCGGAGAATGCAGGCAGCGCCTGCCAGTCCGCCGCCAAAGGCGCACATGGCGAGATAATCTCCGCGCTGGAGCTTGCCGCTCCGATTGAGTTCATCGAGTGCAATCGGGATGCTGGCCGCCGAGGTGTTTCCGTAGCGGTCGATGTTTACATAAAACCGATCTGCAGGAATGGAGACCTGCTTTTTGGCAGCCGCAATAATGCGGGCATTTGCCTGGTGGGGGATGACGGCGGCAATTTCTTCTCCCTTGAGACCCGCCTGCTGCAAGACGTCGTTTAAGTCGCGGCTCATGGAGGTTACGGCAAATTTGTAGGTTTCCGCACCGTTCATGTAAATATACGGAAAAACCGCGTCCCGCGTACAAAACGGCGATTTTCCGTTCGAACAGGGGACCTGTATGACCTCGTCTCCGCCGTGTGTATGAAATTTTGCGGCAAGATAGCCGTCTCCTTCGCCGAGAACGACGGCGCCGGCGCCGTCTCCGAAGATGACGCAGGTGCTCCGGTCTTCCCAGTCAACAATCCGGCTCATCCGTTCTGCGCCGACAAGCAGCATTTTTTTGACCCGCTTTCTTGCGAAAAATCCGGCTGCAGTATCGAGCAGGAATAGAAACGCGCTGCAGGCGGCGTTGATATCCATCGCCGGACAGGCTGCGCCGATCCGGTTTTGTACCATGCAGGCGAGCGATGGGGTTACATAATCTCCGCTGACCGTTGCACAAAGAATCATGTCCAGCTCTTCCGGCGCGGTACCGCTGTTTTCCAGCGCGCGCATGGCCGCCTCATAAGCAAGATCTGTCGTGGTTTCGTTTGTGCAGACATGGCGTTCTTTGATGCCGACGCGCTGCGTGATCCAGGCGTCTGATGTGTCCACATATTGGGAGAGCTCTTCATTTTTGACGACACGCGGCGGCACATAGTGGCCGGTGCCCAGAATGGTAAAACTCATTTTTTGCCTCCGATACTCTTGATAAAATAGCCGTCCAGCTTCCGCATAACTTTTAACAGGCATTCTTTTTCCGGTTCGGAAAGATCTTCGCTGATCTCTCGTACCATGTTGCGGTGATAGTAGCTATGAAAGCGGTCAATCTTTTTTCCTTCCCGCGTCAGAACCACATAGACGACGCGCCCGTCCGCTTCGCAGTTTTGTTTTTGCACATAGCCCTTTTTTTCGAGCTTATTCACTGCAACGGTAGCAGAGGGGCGTGTGATGTTCATTTTCGCGGCGATTTCACTGACCGGAAGGCCGGCGTCGCCGCCTTTGCCGATCTGCTCAATCATGTGCATCTCATTGATGGAAAGGTTGATGTTCTTTTTTTGGATCGTCTGCTGCTCAAGACGCATGACATTCTGGTAAATGTCCACGAGCATCTCATTGAGCGCATCCGAAAATCGATCCATGATCCAGGTTCCCCGCTTTCTTTATAATTAGATAATCTAATTAGTTTATGAAACTATATTACGTTCTTTTTTCGGATTTGTCAATGGAATTTGCGACTTTTCAGCTGAATCAGATACAGGTACGCGCCATTTTTACGTACCAACCGGACAGAAAAGATCAAAAACCGGCAAAGTGTTTCGAAAGCCAGGTGATTTTTCGAACCCGCAGATTATCGTTTGTCAGAAAAGCGGTCCGTACAATTTGAAAGCGGCAAGAGCGCATCCAATTATAGTCCTGAAAAAGCGCAAAAAATTGCCCGCCGGGGGGAAAATCGGCCGGCAGGGCAGAAGTCGGGGATACCATGATTTCGTGTGCGGCTATCGCCAAGCGATGCAATGAAAAGGCGGGATGTGCGTGCAGGCGTGAAAAATAGGGGAATGCACTGCACAAAAAGAAAAACGGTGCAAACCGCAAGGGCTGCACCGTTTTGTACAGGAAGCCGTCCATTTTGGCGCTGAGCCGGAGAACAGCATTCAAATCCAAAAAGACTTAGAGCGGACGAACGTTGATTGCTCTGAGTTTGCTGCTGTTTTTCGGATCCTGCTCTGTGTCAAACGTCACCTTCTGGCCTTCAGCAAGCGTTTTAAAGCCATCGGTCATGATTGCAGAAAAATGTACAAAGACATCTCCGCTGCCATCGTCGTTGGAAATAAAGCCGAAGCCTTTTTCGCTGTTAAACCATTTTACTGTTCCGTTGTTCATTGATCGTACCTCCAAAAAATGACTCTGTATTCCTGCACAAAGAAGACTCGCATGTTTTTGTAAATCATCTGAACCAATAATGACTTACAAAAACATGCGAGTCGACTACGTACAAATTGAATACAAGCTTATTATACCCGGAAGAATGCGATCCGTCAAGGAGAAAATCCTGGGAGGTAATTTTGCAGGCGATAAACCGGCGAATTACTCGAAAAATTCCATCGGGTCGGTCGGGCTGCCGCGATAGCGGATTTCAAAGTGCAGATGCGGTCCGGTGGAATCCCCGGTGTTTCCGATTTTGGCAATACGCTGGCCCTTAGCGATTTTTTGCCCCTCTTTCACACAGATCTTGCTGCAGTGCGCGTACATGGTGGTGTGGTTGTTTCCGTGATCCAGAATTACGTAATACCCATATCCGGATCCCCAGGAGCTGTAGTCGTTGACCTCTTTGACAACGCCGCCGTCCACCGCGAGAACATCGCTTCCGTGAATTCCAGAACCTGCAATATCGATGCCCTTATGACCGCGGCCGTCTCCCCAAGAAGAAGAAAGCCAGGAGTAGCCCGGCGCAGGCCAGGAGAGCGTTCCGGTTGCCACGCCTTTTTTGCCGGTCGCTTGATCGTCCGGGACGGAAACCGGCTTGGCCGAAAGAACTTTGCTGTAGGGGCTGTAAAGTTTTTTCCCGTCAACTGTGCGGTAAGAGCGGATTTTATAGTAGAGGCGGGTTTGGTGTTCCAAGCCGTGGTCGGTATAGGAGAGCGTTTTGTTTCCTTTGATGGTTTTCAGACGGGAATAGCTGCCGTTTTTGGAGCTGGCGCGGTAGATCTCGTATCCGCTGGCGCCGCTGACCATTTTCCAGGAGAGTTTCACCCGGTCATATCCGCCGGATTTTGCCGAAGCGGAAGGCGCAGCGGGAAGGGCTTTTGCCGTCAGCGTGCTGCTGAATTTTCCGAAAACCGGTTTGCCGTTTACTGTTCGGAACGCCCGTACGGCATAATAATAGGTTTTTCCGCAGGTACAAGAGGAATCGGTGTAGGACTTGGCGTCCGGCTTTGCGATCTCTTTCAGCAGCTTGAGCGTGCCGTTTTTGGAAGTTTTTCGGTAAATCTGATAGCCGCTGGCGCCGCCGACCGCATCCCAGGAAAGTTTCACCCGGTCGTATCCGCCGCTGACGCACTTAGCTTTCGTCTTGGCAAGCTGCGGTTTTGCAGACCCTATTTTGCTCATGCCGCTATAAACGCGGTTCCCTTCGACAGAGCGGTATGCCCTCACTTTGTAATAGTAGCACGTGCCGCAGGTGCGTTTGGTATCGGTGAAGGTCACGTTGGAAGCGCCTTTCACGGTTTCGATCTTCGAATAGGTTCCGTCCTCGGAATCGGCGCGGTAAATTTCATACCCGCTTGCGCCGGGGACTTTTTTCCAGGTCAGTTTGATTTTATGATATCCGGCGGAAACAGTTTCCTGCAAGGCCGGCTTTGAAAGCTTTGCTGTGCCTTTAATGCCGGATTTGTCATAGCCGCTGCAGCGTTTTTCGCCGTCGACAAGCCGGTATGCCTTTACGGTATAGAAGTAATGTGTTCCGGTCACGGCTGTATTGTCGGTTGCAGTTTGGGTATCGTGGCCTTTCAGGGTCAAAAGGCGTTTCCAGGATCCGCCCTCTGTTTTGCGGTAAAGCAGGTAGCCGTCCGCGCCGGCAACCGATTCCCAGGTGACCTTGATTTGCTGATACCCGGCAGAGGTCGCCGATTTTAACGTTGGTACAGAGAGGGAAGGCGTCGCAGATTTCCCGGTTTTGTCGTATGCGCTGCGCAGACGTGTCCCGTTTTCTGTGCGGTATGCGCGGACAGTGTACGTGTATGCGGTTCCGGTCAGGACAGAGGCGTCTGTATAGGAAGCTGCCGACTGGCCGGTCAGTGTCCGGATTTTTTTCCAGGAACCGGTTCCGCTTTTCCGGTAGAGATCATACCCCTGCGCGCCGGCAACCGGTTCCCAGGTGATTTTGATTTTGGCATACGATTTGGCGCTGACAGAGCGCAGCGTCGGCGTATCCAGAAATACACGTCCCCGTACGCCGGGACTGCAGTCATTTGTGAGCAGAATACGGTCTCCGTCATGCCGGTATCCGCGGATTGTATAGTCATAAGAGACACCGTAGGACGCCGCTTTATCGATATAGCGGCGTGTTTCGCCGCCGGAAAGCGTAGCGATGCGTTTCCACTTGGTAGAATCGGCCGGTTTGCGGTAGATGCGGTAGCCTTCCGCGCCGCGGATCTGCTTCCAGGAAACCGTCGTTTTCGCGTAGTCAGAACGGACAGATATCTCCGGCGTGACCTGTGCGGTCGTGACGCAGCATCCCTCTGAATCCCAATCAGAGAAGCCGTGTGCGCCGTTCTGATTGCGGAACGCCCGGATGGTATAGGCGTATTTCGTATTCCAGAGCCCGGTTTCGTCAATGTAAAGCGTGGTGTCGTTTCCGGAGAGATCCCGAAGGCCTTCCCAATTTCCGGCACCGGATTTCCGATAGAGCCGATAACCGTCCGCACCGGACACCGGCGTCCAGTCCAGCGAGATTTGAAAATCAGAGAGGGGGGAGGCTTCAAGTTCCGGGACGGAAAGCGTATTTTGGACAGAACAGACTTCGGCGCGATTGCCTTCATTTTCCCCGCAAACAGCGGTAACCGCATACGAATAGGAGACACCGCAGAAGACAGCAGCGTCCAAATAAGAGGTAGATTCCGTCGTATCGAGACAGACCCAGTCTTCTTCGTCGGAATACGCCCAGTCGGCAGCTGCTGTTTTGCGGTAGATGCGGTAGCCTTCGGCGCCTTCGACCGGCGTCCAGGTGATGGAAATTTGGTCGAAGCCGTCGGAAGATGCGGAGATTTCCGGCGCGGAAAGCGTCAGCGGCGGAATGGTCTCCACCCGCTCTGCGTCGATTGCATCACATACCGCGCAGTGGATGGACTGCGATCCGGGCAGCGCGTAAGTCGGCGCGCAGTCGACGGCATAGGCAGCGTTCCACTGGTGACTGGCGGGCAGCGATTTGGAAACGGATGCCCCGCAGTCGGTGCAGACCATGGTGGCGCTGCCATTCGCGGTGCAGGTCGGTTCCAGTTCGGTAACCCAGGCGCCGGTATGTACATGCGCTTCTTCGCAAAAGGCGTCCATGCCGGATGCGCTGCAAAAGAAGAGAAGCGCAAGCAGCAGACAACAGAATTTCCTCATAAAGATCCCCCTAATATGAAATTACTTTGCCGTAGAGCTGTAGATCAAACGGAAAGCGAATTGTTTCGGTGTGTTTTCGGAGCCAATATATGTGTTTTGGCACAGAATTCTTTCTGGAGAATGCACCATTTAGACCAGTCGTTTCTGCATTTGGAAAGACTTTCGAACCGTGGCGGAACGTGTAAAAAGGCAGTCGCGTTTTGCTGTACGGAGAAGAACCAACTTGTCTACGCAAAGACGGATCTGCCTGAGAGATACGCGGTTTAATATGAAAACGATACGAACGCTTCTTAGTATAGCAGGTTTGCACCGCAAATGCAAATTGCGGAGGCAGTCTTGGCATAAAATACAGCGTCGTTTTTGCTGTCTTTGGGTAAAAAAAGAAAATTATATGATTTTTCGAAAGTTCTTGACAAACAAGTTCATCCATGATAGAATATTTTTTGTTGTCAGTTCCATATAGGGGCATAGCTCAGTTGGTAGAGCAGCGGTCTCCAAAACCGCGTGCCGTGAGTTCGAATCTTACTGCCCCTGCCATAAAGAGGCTACAAAAAAGATGTAGCCAAAGAAAACCCCGATTTAACTGGGTTACCATAAGGATACCTTTGTTTAATCGGGCGCCGAAGGGCAGGTAGTGCATATGCACCGCCTGTCTTTCGCCTTTTTATGCTCTTTACATTTCGGCGACATTGCCGATGTAACGGAAATAAATATCAATCTGCTGTTCGGTGTTTTGCTTGAACCGTTCACGCCTTTCGTGAATGACTATCTTCGAAACGAAGATGTTCAGGATTTCGGGTGTAAGCTCGGTTATGCGCGTATACTTTTTAGCGAGACCTATGAACTTATCCACATCGCTTGCCGCCTGCTGTAAATTTTGTATTTGCTTATCTAACTCCGGCAGCTTGGCGTCTATGCTCTTTTGCTCATCCGTATAGCCGCAGGACAGCATACGGAACTGCTCGTTGTTTATCCTGCCGAGGACATTGTCCTCATACAGCCGTTTGAACAGCGCATTAAGCTCCGCCGTTCTTTTAGACAATCTTTCATATTCACGCTGCTTGGCGTTAAGCTCCCGTCGGTTTTCCGTGGAGCTTTTTTTGTTGATAAATTCCGCAAATTGCCTTTCTCTTGTTCTTGCCGTGTAGGTAATACGGCGCAGCTCTTCGAGCAATATCTCATCCAGTACCACCTCACGGATTCTGTGCGGCGTGCATTTATCTTTTGCATTATTGCGGTAATGAGAGCAGTT
Source organism: Yeguia hominis (assembly GCF_014384705.1). Classification (GTDB taxonomy): domain Bacteria; phylum Bacillota; class Clostridia; order Oscillospirales; family Acutalibacteraceae; genus Yeguia; species Yeguia hominis. Next base: position 19,272 of record NZ_JACRSN010000025.1, read on the forward strand.
GAAGGAATAGCTTTTCGGATCATCCGCACGCTTATGATTAAAATACAACTTCGAGCCGCAGTCGGCACAGAACAGCAGACCGGAATACTTGCTCGTTTCACCTGTGCTTGTCGGTCGGCATTTTCCCTGACGCAGCTTTTGCACGGTTTCCCAAGTCTGCATATCAATTATCGGTTCGTGCGTATGTTCAAAACGGATATGCTCGGACGGATCACGCTTCATCTTACGCTTGTCTTTGTATGACGCCACGGTAAACCGACAGTTTACCGTGTTGCCGATATAATCCTCTCTCGAAAGGATATCCGCAACCGTCTTTGCGTTCCAGTCATACGGTCTGTCGGCATCAAGCGCCGTAACCGCTGTTCCGGATTTGCGGTATTCATACATCACGGGCGTCAGTATCTGCAATTCTTTCAGCCTGTTTGCAATCATCGTTGGACCGAGTCCCGCAACTCACATGGAAAAGATTTTTTGAACCACCGGCGCCGTTTCCTCATCCACAATAATATGATTTTTGTTGTTCGGGTCTTTAACATAACCGTAAGGCGGTCTTGAACCGATGCGTTCACCTTTTTCCGCCTTTGCTCGTTTTACGGCACGGATCTTTTTGCTTGTATCCCTCGCAAACCATTCGTTGAATAAATTTTTGAACGGGGCAAGCTCATTTCCGTCCGTATACATTGAATCGAAATTATCATTGACGGCGATATACCTCACATTGTTTTTCGGAAAGTATATTTCGGTATATGAACCCACTTCAATATAATTTCTTCCGAGTCTGGACAGATCCTTTGTTATGATGACTCCGATTTTTCCATCCTCAATCAGATGGAGCATACGGCGAAAGGCGGGTCTTTCAAAATTCACTCCGCTGTAACCGTCATCCGCAAACACCTGTGTGTTTTCAAAGCAGTTTTCTTTTGCGTATTTTTCAAGGATCATTTTTTGGTTGACAATGCTGTCGCTGTCGCCCTGCCGCATATCCTCTTGGGACAGTCGGCAGTACAGAGCGGTTATTTTTTGGCTTGACTGTATCATGTTTACCTCCTTGTTTTCAGCCAAACCGATTGAGAGCCGCGGAAAATTTCCGCAACCTCAATATACTCTCAATCGGTTGAAAAGTCCAGACGATTTTTTAGGAAACCTTACCGTCCTGCATTTCCGTTCCGAGAAGGTATCGGATACCGTTGTCAACCGTGTTTTGCGGCTTAATTTCAAAGCAGGAATTGACAATATAGTTCATGCGACCGATCCGATATTTTTTGCTCTGCACTATTTTATTTCCCGAGACACTGTGAAATGTCCTTCGCTGCAGACACCTGAAAATTTTAAAATCAAACTCATCATCCAATTGTATTTTTATATTACTTTCCGGCAGAAGTTTGAGTTTTTCCGCCATGTTTTTGAAATCGTTTTTATCTGTATTTTCCATAGCTTCCTTTCCGCCGTAAGGCTGTTCGGTATTTTTACATTCCGCCCATAACGGAACCGAAATGTTTCTTTTTATGCCGCTGTTTTCGCTGTAAAAAGTGCAACCCCTAAACCGTAGTTTTATAAGCATCTTCAAAATATCGCACAAAGCCCCCAGCGGTCGGCGTTGCCGTCCGCTGTGAGCCGCCGAGGGGAAGCAGCAACCCCTCGGCTTTCTCCTGCTTATTTTCGTACCGCTGCCGTTTTTTGCGGAATAAGGCGTACTTCCTCAAAAACAACGGCTGATTTATGCAGAACTTTCATTTTCACGGCAGAAAAGAAAAAAGGGGCGTACACACCGTTTACAGCGCCGTATTTCGTCTTTGTGCGGCTTGGTTGGGTTTACCCGATTTTCCATTTGCTCGGCGTACAGGGCATTTTCTGCGGCTGTTTCGGCAGAGAAAAGATTTACTCTTTATTTATTTTTCTGCTGTAATATATATTTAGTGGGTTTAGTTCTATGGGTATAGTTCTGCAATACCGTTTCTTACACCACCCTGTACGAAAAAATTACACTACCGAAATAACTTGACCGTGTAAGTGTTGCTTGTGTTCGAACCGTCCTGTCTGCGGCGCTTTTTCTTTTTCACAAGCCCCGCTTTTTCAAGACTTCGGAGCGCTGCGTCTACCGTCTTTTTGTCAATACAGCATTCCTCGGCGATCAGCCGCCGTGACGGAAAGCAGACACCGTTTTTATCGCTGTGTTTTACAAGGCAGCAGTAGACGGCGTAATCTCTCGGCTTTAATCGGTAGTCACTTATGCGGTTTGAGATGATTGAAAATTTTTCTGTCACTTTTTCCTCCTTGCAATTTTCTTTTTGCACGGCTGCAATCATATCTGCACCAACTCCTTTCAAACGGTTATGTAATTTTGCCCTCTACTTTTCATGGCAAAAAAGTGGATAGGGTACAACCAAAATTTTCACCCCCCGCACTTATCCAAAGGAAAAACTATACATGGCAATGCGCTGAAAATTTTATCCCCTCACTTTTCATGCCGAAAATCGGGTGTTCTACCATCTTAAAAATTGAGAATTTACAAAATGTTCAAAATCCCGAGGGCTATCCGCAAAAAGAAAACAGGCAAAGGACGGTGAGATCCTCTGCCTGCTGCAGTATATATTTTCGAAACAGAAACAGAATCGTGCGATCCCGTTTCCGATTATCTTACTTTGTTACAGTTCTAATTCAGGTGTCGGCTCGTACACTTCCATCATCAGCCACGATACAAATCGAAATCCGTTTGTGAACACTTGTAGCTCATGCCGGTCGTAATTTCTGCATCCGTTTTTTTAATTTGCTCGAACAGAGCCTTTTGCTGTTCTGTGAGAGTGGCTCTGAGCTTTGTTTCAAGCCGCACAACGGTTACAAACGATCCGCCTTTGTCTGTGCCTTTTTGCTATACTCTGCACTGTTTTTTCAAAGAATGAGCGCCTTAATGCAATCTTAATACGGCACACCGGATCATTACACCGTTTTTTTATGTTTCAAGGTATACTCTATGTAAACAAGCAGAAACAGGAGAAGTATATATGCCTGAAATTACACATAGAAAAAAGCGGCTGTCATCCTTTAAGCTGATCGTTCTGGGCTTTGCCGGCGTCATAGTGCTTGGAGCGCTGATATTGATGCTGCCGTTTTCATCGACTGCCGGAGTTGTTACGCCGTTTCACGAGGCGCTGTTCACATCGACCTCCGCCGTTTGCGTTACGGGGCTGGTTGTGCAGGATACGGGCAGTTATTGGTCCGCTTTCGGGCAGACGGTAATACTGCTGATGATCCAGATAGGCGGACTCGGTGTTGTAACAGTTGCGGCATTTTTCGCTATGCTGTCCGGCAGAAAAATATCGCTGATGCAGCGCAGTACCATGCAGGACGCCATCTCTGCCCCGAAGGTCGGCGGGATCGTCCGTCTGACTCGTTTTATTGTGCGGGGAACTTTTTTGATCGAGCTTATCGGGATGATCGTCATGCTGCCGACATTTTGCGGAAACTACGGTATTAAGGGAATTTGGATGGCGGCATTTCATTCGGTTTCCGCCTTTTGCAACGCCGGTTTTGACATACTCGGCAACGCCGAAAACAAATACCCGTCACTTACGGGATACATAGGAAATCCGGCGATAAATATTGCAATTATGCTTTTAATTATTGTGGGCGGTATTGGATTTTTGACCTGGGATGATATTTACACAAACAAGTGGCATTTCAAAAAATACCGTATGCAGAGCAAAGTTATATTGGTAACAACGGCGATTCTCATTATCGCTCCCGCAGTATTCTTTTTCTTTTGCGATTTTACAGGGCTTCCGATTGGCGAAAGGATTCTTGCGTCGCTTTTTCAGTCTGTCACACCGAGAACCGCCGGTTTCAATACCGCTGATCTTCCCGCTATGACCGGTTCTTCCAAGGCGATTATGATTCTGCTCATGCTCGTCGGCGGCTCGCCCGGCTCCACGGCAGGCGGTATGAAAACGACCACGCTTGCCGTTCTGATTCTGAGCACATTTTCCGTCTGCCGTAAAAAGGACGATACCGAAACCTGCGGCAGGCGCATTGACGGTTCGGCAGTAAAAAGCGCCGCAGCCGTCGCCGTAATGTATTTCCTGCTGTTTTTTGTCGGCGGCATTGTTATCAGCACGGCAGAGGGTTTGCCGCTTAGCACTTGTCTTTATGAAACGGCGTCCGCCGTCGGAACGGTCGGGCTTACCCTTGGAATCACACCGCAGCTCGGTGTTCTTTCTCAGCTTATTTTGATCGTCTTGATGTATCTCGGCAGAGTCGGCGGACTCACCCTGATTTACGCGGCGATTTCCAATAAAAATCAGAGCGGCGCAAAACTGCCGCTTGAAAAGATCACAGTCGGATAAAGGAGTTAATATATTATGAAAAACATATTGTTAATAGGCCTCGGCAGATTCGGAAAGCATATTGCTTTGCAGCTGAACAAGCTTGGACACGAGGTGATGGCGGTAGACAGCAACGAAGAAAGAGTCAATGAAATTCTGCCGATCGTTACCAATGCACAGATCGGCGACAGCACAAACACGGAGTTTTTAAAGTCGCTCGGCATCGGAAACTTTGATGTGTGCATCGTCACCATTGGCGGAAATTTTCAAAATTCGCTGGAGACTACTTCTTTACTGAAGGAACTCGGCGCAAAATTAGTTGTGTCACGCGCCGAGCGTGATGTTCAGGAGAAATTTCTTCTGCGTAACGGAGCGGACGAAGTAATTTACCCTGAAAAGCAAGTGGCAAATTGGGCTGCTATTCGCTATACCGCCGATCATATTCGGGATTACATCGAGGTCGATGAGGGTCATGGCATTTTTGAGGTAGAGGTTCCGGAGGGTTGGATCGGAAAAACCGTCGGAGAACTGGATATCCGCAGAAAATACAGCATCAATATTATGGCAACCAAGGAGAACGGAAAAATCAATATGGCAGTTTCACCGGAAACCGTTCTTACGGACAAGATCACTCTTTTGGTTCTCGGCGCATACAAGGAATTGCAAAAGTACTTCCGCATTTAACAGAGGTGAACGGAATTGGCTGAGCTATTGCTGATTGTCAGCCTGCTTGGCATATTTGCTTTCGGGTTTTATCTTATGAGCAGACTGGATCGATTTCTTGAAGAAAACAGAAAGGCACTGTTAAAGGAAAACGAATCCTGTGAGCCTTCCGAAGTCCTGCTGCCGCATGGACTGTCCGACAGCGAGATTTTAAGTGAGATTCGCCGCTTTCGGGAAACGCACGGAACAATCGATATTATCCTTTCCGACGGAAAAGAAGATGAGTATTAGTTTGCGATAGATTATTTCACAGTTTTGATGTACAATGAAATAAAAGGACGGTGAAGCCGATGAGAACACAAACCGAGCAGTCAAAAAACGGCGCAGACGAGCATATCCTTGTCTGCCTATCCTCTTCGCCGTCCAATGTAAGGATCATACACACCGCCGCAAAGATGGCTAAGGTCCTTCATGCAAAATTTACCGCCATCTATGTGCAGACGGATACAGTTGTAACCGAAAATAATCGATTGCGACTTGAAGAAAACATTCAGCTAGCGCAAAAACTTGGCGCCGAGATCGTTATGACGCACGGTGAGGATGTGCCGCTGCAGATTTCGGAATATGTTCGGCTTTCCGATGTGACCAAAATCGTGATTGGGCAAAGCAGTGCCAGACGCAGAGGGCTGTTTGGGAGACCGACTCTCACCGAAAAGCTGATCTCCTCCGCCCCCGATGTTGACATTCACGTTATTCCCGACGCACTGAACTACACAAATCCGCACAGACGCCGTCTGTTCCTTGGTGCAGAGATACCTTCGCTGCGGGATATTGCCGTGACCGTCCTGACGCTTGCCGTATGCACGGCGATCGGGTTTCTGTTCGACCATCTCGGCTTTCCCGATACCAATATCGTTACGGTATACATCCTCGGTGTGCTGATGATCTCCGTTTTGACCAAAGGATACCTTTGCAGTATGGCAGGCTCACTTCTAAGTGTTGTATTGTTCGGATTTTTCCTTACCGAACCCAGGTTGTCCTTTCAGACCTATGCCGTAGGCTATCCTGTTACCTTTGCAGTCATGCTGGCGTCTTCCGTTCTCACCGGCACGCTTGCCTCGAAGCTGAAAGATCATGCAAGGCTCTCGGCTCGCTCCGCGTTCCGTGTGCAGGTGCTGTTCGACACCGACCGTCTGCTGCAAAAAGCAAAAAGCAACGATGATGTTTTAAGCGTGACCTGTATGCAGCTCTCACGGCTGCTTGACCGCAGCATTGTTGCCTACACGAAAAGTGAAAACGGAATGTCGACCGGGCGGCTGTATGCCGAAAAAAAGGACGCACACGCTGAAAAGCTGTTAAGCGATGCGGAACGGCAGACCGCAGAATGGGTGCTTCAAAACGGCCGCCGTGCAGGAGCAGCGACAGCACAGTTCGGCAAATCCGAATGTCTTTATCTCGCGATCCGTGCAGGCGGCAGAGTCTACGGGGTGATCGGGATACCGATGAAACCCGAAAAGCCCGATTCATTTGAGAGCAGCATCGTACTGTCGGTTGTAAATGAATGTGCGCTGGCAATGGATAATGCTCACAACGCCGCTGAAAAGGAACGGGCGGCAGATCTTGCAAAAAGCGAGCAGCTGCGCGCCGACCTTTTGCGGTCGATCTCACACGATCTGCGCACGCCGCTTTGCTCCGTTTCGGGTAATGCGGACACGCTTTTGCATAACGGAAGCTGCCTGGACGAAGCAACAAAGCAGCAGATCTATAAAGATATTTATGACGATTCCGAATGGCTGATCGGCGTAGTGGAAAATCTTTTGTATGTCACAAGACTGAATGACGGACGCCTGAAGCTGGAGCTTACCGACCAGCTTGTAGACGAAGTGGTCAACGAAGCCGTTTCGCATTTGAAGAAAAAATCCGTCGGACACAAGGTGACGGTAAGGTGCGACGATTTGATCCTTGCCCGTATGGACGCACAGCTTATCGTGCAAGTCATTGTCAACCTTATTGATAATGCTTTGAAATATACCGAACAAGGCTCGGAGATCTGCGTAAGTGCCGAAAAACAGGGCGAGGATGCCGTGATCCGTGTCGCCGATAACGGAAACGGCATTGCAGACGATATGAAACCGCATATTTTTGAAATGTTTTACACCGGGAAAAATACCGTTGCAGACAGCCGCAGAAGCTTCGGGATCGGGCTTACCCTGTGTAAATCTATCGTAGAGCTGCACGGCGGAACGCTGACGCTTACGGATAACGTACCGCACGGCTGTGTATTTACCTTTACTTTACCGCTCAGCGAGGTGACTCTGAATGAATAAACCCCTTGTTCTCGTTGTGGAGGACGACCGTCCCGTCCGCAATCTGATCGTAACAACATTAAAGGCGCACGATTACCGCTACCTGACCGCGGAGAACGGACACGGTGCGATCATGGAGGCGATCTCCCATAACCCGGATATCGTTCTGCTGGATCTGGGTCTGCCGGATATCGACGGCACACAGGTGATCGAAAGCATCCGCTCATGGTCCAATATGCCCATTATTGTGATCAGTGCACGCAGCGAGGATAAAGACAAAATCACGGCGCTGGATGCCGGGGCGGACGACTATCTGACAAAGCCCTTTTCCGTGGAGGAGCTTTTGGCACGCCTTCGGGTCACGCAAAGGCGGCTGCTGCTTCTGCAAGCAAGCGGCGATACCGATTCTCCCGTTTTCCAAAACGGCGAGCTTAAAATTGATTATGCCGCCGGCTGCGCTTATCTAAATGGGGAGGAATTGCACCTGACCCCGATCGAATACAAGCTTTTGTGTCTGCTCTCTCATAATGTCGGAAAGGTGCTGACGCACACCTATATCACGCAGCAGATTTGGGGCAGCAGCTGGGAAAACGATATTGCTTCCCTGAGAGTATTTATGGCGACACTGCGCAAAAAGCTGGAGCCGCAAAAGGACAGTCCGCAATACATTCAGACGCATATCGGCATCGGTTACCGTATGCTGCGGGTAGACTGAGAAAAGCGAAGAAACAAGGATTTGAACCGATATGCAATAGAAAATCTTTTCGGAATGGAAGGGCTGAATATCGCTTGGTACGGAATCATTATCGCCTGCGGTATGGTGCTTGGCTTTGCTTTGGCGATAAACCGATGCAGAAAAACCGGCATCAACAAGGAGCATATATACAATCTTGCTCTTTGGCTGATCCCCGTATGCATTATTTGTGCAAGAGCCTACTATGTGATTTTCGAATGGGATAATTACAAAAACGACCTGCTTTCTGTTTTTGAAATTAACCGAGGGGGTCTTGCCATTTACGGCGGAGTGCTCGGCGGTGTCGCAGTCGCATTGATTTACTGTAAAGTAAAACGGATTTCCTTTTGGTCACTTGCCGATACCCTGATGCCGAGCCTTGTGCTTGGGCAAGCTATCGGGCGTTGGGGGAATTTTGTCAATCAAGAGGCATACGGAAACCAAATTACAAATCCTTCGCTCTGCTTTTTTCCTTACGGCGTTTACGTAGAAGAAATCGACCAATGGCGGCAGGCAACCTTTTTCTACGAATCTGCATTGAATTTAGCTTTACTCACCGCTATGCTGATATGCTGCCCGCATTTCAGGCGAAAAGGCTATCTTCTTCCGTTTTATATGATCGGGTACGGCACGATACGGCTTTTTGTGGCGGGGCTGCGCTCTGACAGCCTTTATCTCCTTCCGGGTATCCGTGTATCACAGGTGCTGTCCGGCTGCCTGATTATTCTCGGTATCGTTATACTTTTTATTATCCGTAAAAGACAGGCGGTGCGGCAATGAGAAAAGAGTGGACTTTGTTTCTCACCTTTCTTAAAATCGGCGCCTTTACCTTCGGCGGCGGATATGCTATGATTGCGCTGCTTGAAAACGAATTTGTAGAGCGCAAGAAGTGGATCGAAAAGGACGACTTTCTGAATATGGTAGCCATTGCCGAGTCTACACCCGGACCGGTTGCAATCAACAGCGCCACATACATCGGCTACAAAATTGCAGGCTTGTTCGGTGCTGCGGCGGCTACCGTGGCGGTTTGTATTCCTTCGTTTACCGTAATTTTTTGCATCTCACTGTTTTTTGATCAATTCTTAAGCCTTACATGGGTTTCCCTTGCTTTCCGCGGAATACAGGTATGTGTGATCTATCTGATCTCCTCTGCCGGGCTGAAAATGCTGAAAAGCATTAAAAGAAATGCCTTTAACACGGTCATTTTGCTGTCGGTCATTGCTGCAATGCTGGCGTGCACTGTTTTCGCCGTTTCTTTTTCTTCCGTTTACTATATTCTGATTTGCGGCACAGCAGGACTTGCAATTTTCTTCCTGAAAAAACTGCGGAAAGGAAACGGCAATAAACAATGATCTACCTGAAATTATTCCTGAATTTTTTAATGATCGGTGCCCTTTCCTTCGGCGGCGGATACGGAATGGTTTCCCTTGTAAGAGAAACAGTCATTTCAAACGGCTGGCTAACGGAAAGCGAATTCTTAAATTTCATTGCCGTTTCGGAATCGACGCCCGGTCCGCTTGCCGTTAATATGGCGACATTTATAGGTTCCACGCAAGGCGGCATTCTCGGCTCGTTTCTTGCTACGCTCGGCGTTGTTCTTCCGTCTTTCGTTATTATACTTTTAATTGCGGCGGTACTCAAAAACCTGATGAAATATGCCGGCGTCAACGCTTTTCTCTCCGGCGTCCGCCCCTGCGTTATCGCAATGATTCTCGCTACGGCAATCGGTATGGCCATATCAACATTGCTTGGTTTTACGGATATTCATTCGGCGCTTGCTCCGGATCCTAAATCCATTTTGGTCTTTGCCATTCTGTGGCTGACACATTTCGGATATAAAAGAATCAAAAAAACTGCACCGTCGCCGATTATAATGATACTCTTTTCTGCCGCACTCGGCATGTTGCTTTGGGGAGTATAAAACACAGCCTGTGCCAATTTGCCGTCCGAAACCGGGCGGCTTTGCTGTTTTTACGGAAATATACTGCTTACTATTCCAGACTGACGGACGCCGCCATTGTAGAATAAATCACTTTGCAGCAACTGTTACGCCCGCAACCTTAATCAAAGATCAAAATTTTTTCTAATCATTTTCCTGTTAGCTATAAAAAAGCACAACGCCACAGAGATTTAAAACTCTGTGGCGTTGTGCTGCTCTCAATCGGTCACTTTTTGAAAGCGTCCTTATGTGAGCCTGCCTTTCATCGGGGTTTTCACCGTTTATACGACAAAATTTCAGCGAACAGTTTTGACAGATATAAAAATGATATTTTCCCTTTGTTGGATGTCTTGAACTATTACACAACCGAATATCTAATACGCAGGCAGATAGAAATCAAAAATCTATCTGCCTTTTTATTACCCTCAAAAAGGAGAAAACAGATATGCTACAGAAAGAATTAGCCAAGCGGCTCAGGGCTCGGTACAACACCAAGATGGACGGCAGCGGATGGCTGGAGGTGTCCTCGGACGGCATACCCCTTTGCCGGATAAAATACAAGGCTCAGTATTTAAGCAACGCAGACCAAAACCTCTCGGATGAATACCGCAGTAAAATTGCAGATATTCAGGATAAGATCTCTACGGTGCGGGAATATGCCGGACTGTACGAACACGCACCGCAAATGAAAGCTGCCAATGTTTCTGATTACAGACGGCTTGCCGTCTTCGGAGATACCGTATTGGCGGTGACCTACAGCCAGCGAAAAGAAGCCCTTACATTTTTTAGCTTTTGCTCAAGTAAAAACTGTGTCTGCTTCCATATCTCTTTTGGTATGATTGCAGGCACAGCGTTTTCATGTTTAAAATGTTCTTCGGGCGGCAGCTCCTTTCGTATATGATTTATTTTACTTGTAGAGGACTTCTTATTTTTATAAATCTCCGCTTTTTAGTGTGTAAAAAGCCGTGTGCTGCCGCACAAAGCAAAGCATTTATGACTGCAAAAACATATATATTGAGTGCGATTGCAGTGTTAACACAGTGGCGGAGAAAAGCGGAGTGCACCGAAATACCGTAAACAACCGCATAAAACAAATAAGGGACCTTTTGGGCAGTACACTTACCGAAAAGAAAAAGCTGAGCTTGTATTGGCATTTAAAATTAAAGATTTAATTAAGTTTATTTAACGGAGGCAATTTAAAATGGACGCAAAAACTATAGTAGAATATCATAAAAAGTATAATTTACAGTCTTGGTCAAAGCAGGCGGCAATAAATCCGCTTCCCATTAAGGACGCCGATGGTATATATTTGTATGACTTTGACGACAACAGATATACCGATATGTCAAGCCAGCTTGTAAACCCTAATGTGGGGCATAAAAACCGTCAGATAATTGACGCTATACGGGAGCAGGCGGAAAAATGCTGTTACATAGCGCCGTCTTACGCTTCCGAACCGAGAAGCACCTTAGCCAAAATGATAGTTGACCTTATGCCGGATAATATGGCAAAGGTGTTCTTTACAAACGGCGGTGCGGACGCAAACGAAAACGCAGTAAAAATTGCCCGTATGTATACAGGTCGCCATAAAATATTTTCAAGATACAGAAGCTACCACGGTTCAACCTACGGTGCCGGCAATCTTACGGGAGAGCCGAGACGTTATCCGCTTGAACCGGGCGCTCCGGGTTTTGTAAAGTTCTTTGCCCCTTATGTTTACAGAGAAAAAATTAAATTCGATTCCGAAAAAGCGACGGCGGATTATTATGTTGCAAAGCTCAGGGAACAGGTTATTTACGAAGGACCCGACAGCGCAGCCGCAATAGTTGTGGAAACCATTACGGGTTCTAACGGCGTAATCATTCCGCCCGAAGGGTATTTAAAGGGCGTCAGATCCATTTGTGACGAGTTCGGCATTATGATGATTTGCGACGAGGTTATGGCAGGCTGGGGCAGAACGGGCAAAATGTTTGCGTTCGAAAATTTCGGTGTGAAGCCTGATATTGTTTCCTTTGCAAAGGGTGTTACCTGCGGTTATGTTCAGCTGGGCGGCGTTTGCGTTTCAAAAGACATAGCGGCGTTTTTCGATGACCACCTGCTTTCCTGCGGACTTACCTACAGCGGTCATCCGCTTGCCTGTGCTGCCGGCGTTGCGTGCTTAAATTATTATAAAGATGCAAACATTCTTGAAAATGTCAATAAATCGGGGAAAGCTTTGGGCGAATGCCTTGAAGAAATGAAAAAAACACATCCGAGCGTCGGCGATGTACGGTATATCGGTCTTTTCTCGGCAGTAGAGCTTGTAAAGGATAAGGAAACAAGAGACCCCCTTGTTCCTTACGGAAAAGACCCCGACGGAATTATGGGCAAGCTTATCGGTGAGCTTAAAAAGCGCGGATTTATGACCTATTCGCACGAGAATATGATTATAGTAGCGCCTCCGCTTATTATAACAACCGAGCAGATCGAGGAAGAACTTAAAAAGCTTGACGAAGTGCTTTATATTGCGGATGAAATGATAGGTAAGAGGTGACGGATATGTCAGGCGAACATTACGAAAATATAAAAAACGCAAATTTATTTGACTATCTGGACATTTCACAGATCCGTCTCGTTCCGGCTAAGCTGAGAAATGTTCCGATCGGCTATTCCGAGGTTCCTCTTATATTCCACCTTAAACCCGAAACGGTAAAAAGCTGTCGTTTAAAGTTCCGTGGGGCGGCGTTGTATACGGATTTGCCAATTCATCGCAGCGAATCGAACAAAAGCTCGGTCTTGGTTCTCGCATAATCGACATAACCATTTCAGACTGGGACGGAAGGTTTATGCTTATATTCGAAACCGAAAACGAAGCCGATTCCATAGCCTTTAATGTTGATAGAAAAGATGTTGTTAGGCTACTTAACGAGTGTCGCAGACCGGCAGAAATGTAGAAAGGATGCAGACTTATGTATAAATGCAGCGAAGAACGAATGAAGGACAAAATAGAAACCTTTTCAAAATACGGCGATGCAGGACACGGCGGAATAACAAGATATTCCCTGTCCGAAGCGGCAATTAAGGCTCGCAATGAATTTGTAAAGCGTATGACTGCCATAGGCGCAACTATTGAGACAGATGATGTTGCCAATATGTACGCAACAATTCCGGGTTCCGACCCTGAAGCTAAACGGATTGTAATGGCGTCGCATGTAGACTCGGTTAAAAACGGCGGCAATTACGACGGCATACTGGGCGTTATGTCCGCTATGGAGGTGCTTGCAACCAAAAGCATGTTAGACCCCACAAAGACATTCGGCGAGGCGCTTGATAAATCAGGCTTTAAGGGAGAGCGGAAGAACCGCATCTCTCCCGAAAAATATCAGTATATGTTTGAAACACATATCGAGCAAGGGCCTATTCTTGAGGACAACAATAGGGATATCGGCGTTGTAGACTGCGTTCTCGGTATGTTTAACTACCGTGTAAAATTCTACGGTCAGACCGTTCATGCCGGCACCTTCCCGATGCCTAAGCGCCGTGACGCCCTGTATGCCGCTTCAAAAGCGCTCTGCTATCTTCATGAAAAAATAGACAAGCTTGCAATCCCAGAGCTTGTTTATACCACGGGTGAAATTGTCTTGCCACCCATGCGTACATACCTGTGTGCCGGACTATGCTGACTTTTCAATAGATGTCCGTCACAAAGACCCCGATGCGCTTGCTAAAGTGCTTGCGGTAGTAAAAAGCTGCGGCGAAAAGGAATGGGCAGGGTGTAAATGTGAGGTCACAAAGGCTTGGAACAGAGATACCGTTTACTGGGATAAAAGGCTTGTCGGCTATGTTGAGGAGTCCGCAACCGAATGCGGCATACCGCATATGTCAATTCATTCGGGTGCCGGTCACGATGCGCAGTTCGCCTCCTATATGCTGCGTACAACGATGATCTTTGTTCAGTCTAAAGACGGACTTTCCCATTGCGAGCCTGAGTTTTCCTCGGTCAAACACTGCACCGAGGGCGCAACGGTAATGCTGGGTGCAGTGCTTAAAGCGGATAAAGATTGATTTGAAAAAATGCCTCTCCCGTATTAGAATTACAGGAGAGGCTATTTGATGAACGAGGGTGAAATTTATGTCACGGGAATATTTTATGCCGAAGAAAATAATTTCTGGGAACGGTGCGCTTGATGCTGCCGGCACAGTTATTAAAAAATACGGCAAAAAGGCGCTTATAGTCACGGGCAAAAATGTCCGAGGTCTCGGGTGCTTTTCGGCTCTTTACAAAATGCTTGAGGATAACGGTTTGTTATACACCGTTTTTGACGGAATAACAGGCGAACCCGACGATACGATGATAGCGGCGGGCGCAAAGAAATATAAGGACGAAGATAGTGATTTTCTTATTGCGATAGGCGGCGGCAGTCCGATAGACTCTATGAAAGCTATTGCTGTAAATGTTTCAGGTGAAAAGGAAATATGCGATTATTACGGTGAGGTAATTGATATAAAATTGCCAAAAATGATAGCGATACCCACGACCGCCGGAACAGGCTCGGAGGCTACGCAGTTTACCGTTATAACCGACACCAAAAGAAATATTAAAATGCTTTAAAAGGGAGAGGTCTTAGTGCCTGATGTTGCGGTGGTAGACGGCAGCTTCGGCATCTCTGCTCCAAAGTCTGTAACAGCGTCAACCGGACTTGACGCGCTTACTCACGCCATAGAGGCGTATACCTCCCGCCGCGCTCAGCCGCTTACCGACAGTGTTTGTATATCTGCCGTAAAACGGTTATTTAAATATCTTCCTATTGCATATGCTGACGGTAACGATTTGACGGCGCGAAACGAAACGGCAATCGCCGCGCTTGAAGCAGGTATCGCTATTAACAATTCCTCCGTAACCGTTGTTCACGGAATGAGTCGTCCGATAGGCGCGCTTTACCATGTGCCGCACGGACTTTCAAACGCAATGCTGTTGTATAAATGTATGTCCTTTGCGCTTGACGGAGCTGCCGCCCGTTTTGCAAGCTTAGGCAGGGCAATAAATGCGGCTGACGGCAAAGCAGACGACAAAACTGCCGCGGCGGCTTTTTTGGATGCGATCGGTGATATTTGCAAAAAGCTTGAAGTGCCTTCGCTTGCCGAGTATGGCATAGATAAGGAAGATTTTTTCGGCAATATAGATAAAATGGCAGATGACGCACTTGCAAGCGGAAGCCCTGCAAATACGTAAAAAGAGGTTACCAAGGCGGATATTATAAATATTTATAAATTGTTGTTTTCTTAATATCGGTCTCAAGCCTGATCCACGCGCAGCTGGGAGAAAACCTCCAATGTGGTGTATAATAGAAGCACCACAGTGGAGGTTTTACAATGGCAAGAAAGAAACGCACCCCGGAAGAAAATGCCCGCAGGGAAAAAAGCAGAGAGCTGCTGCAGATGG
>NZ_JACRSN010000026.1 GCF_014384705.1 Yeguia hominis
TCATGGCCTGAACATCCATTATTCTATCACTGTTGGCTAGTGCCCTGCTTAAGCTTGAATCCCACCCGCCTAGCGGGTGGCTTTTTGTTCCGCGCAAAAGCGCGGAACTGCCTCAAGGTGAGAAAAAGAAGGCTGTTCTTTTGAAGAACAGCCTTCTTGCTTTTTCGCTTGATGTGTATGCACCTGAAATCATTTCTCAAACAGGTACAGGAGATACCCATACCCCTCGGCCTCCATTTTTTCATAGGGGACGAAGCGCAGGGCCGCACTGTTGATGCAGTAGCGCACGCCGTTTGGCGACTCCGGGTCGCCGGTAAACACATGACCGAGGTGGGAGTCTCCGGCGCGGCTGCGGACCTCGGTGCGGCGCATTCCGTGGCTCAGATCCTCTTTCTCCACCACGGCAGGGCTCTCAATGGGCTTTGTAAAGGCGGGCCAGCCGCAGCCGCTCTCGTACTTATCCGTGGAGGAAAAGAGCGGCTCGCCGGTGACGACATCCACATAGATGCCCTTTTCAAACTTGTCCCAGAGCTCGCCCGTGAAGGCGCGCTCCGTGCCGCTCTCCTGCGTGACGCGGTACTGCTCCGCCGTCAGCTTGTCCCGGATGGACTCCGCTGCAGGCTTCTGATAGTCGCCCGGATCGATGCGCAGCCGGGAAAACAGCTCCATCTCCGCGCGCGGGATGTGGCAGTAGCCGTTCGGGTTCTTTTCGAGGTAGTTCTGGTGGTACTCCTCGGCGGGATAGTAGTTCTTGAGCGGGCCGATCTCCACGAAGAACTTCCCGCTGCGTCCCCGCTCGATCTCCGCGATGCGCTCCACCGTCTCCTTCACGCTTTCGTTGGTGTAGTAGACGCCGGTCTGATACTGACTGCCCATGTCGTTGCCCTGCCGATTCTCCACCGTGGGGTCGATCACGTAGAAGTAGGCCAGCAGCAGCGCGTCGAGGCTCACCTGCTCGGGGTCGTATTCCACCCGCACAGTCTCCCGAAAGCCGGTCTCTCCCTTGCAGACGGTCTTGTAATCGGCGTCCGCTTCGCAGGTGCCGTTGGCATAGCCGCTCTCGGCGTCGATGACACCGGGGATGGACTGCATCAGGTGCTCCATGCCCCAGAAGCAGCCGCCTGCCAGATAGATGACGTTTTCCGTGGTATCCATATACATGCTTCCTTCACCGGACATATCAGAGGGCTGTTCGGTCATTTCCTTCTCGTCCGTTTTCTGCGGCATATTTTTCTGCCCGGCAGTGCAGCCGCTCAGCAGCAGTACCGCGGTGAGCAGAAGCGGCAATACGCTCCGATACATGGTGTATCCCTCCTTCCTGAGGAGATAAATCCGTTTGTCAAGCCATATCGGCGGCAAGAGCCTGGTCGATGAGCTTTTGCAGCGTCTCCGCCTGCTTCTTTTCCGTGATGGCACCTACGATGGGTTCACCCACGATATTGCCGTTGCGGTCAACCACATAGGTGGTGGGGTAGGCAAAGATGTTCGTGGTGAACTTGCCAGCCTCGCCGTCGGAAGCGAAATACACATTCGGATAGGTCGCGCCCTTCTTGGCCAGTACATCCTTTGCTTCGGAAATTGCCGCTTCGTCGCCGTCCAGCGTGAAGGTATTGACGCCGATGAGTGCGCCGCCCTTCTCCGCAAGCTCCTTGTTCAGCGCGTCCAGCTCGGCAAGCTCGCCCACGCAGGGGTTGCAGGTGGTGAACCAGAAATTCACTACGGTGACGGCGTTGCCGGAGAACAGATCGTCGCTCTTCACCGGGTTTCCATCCAGATCCTTGCCCTCAAAAGCAGGGAATTTCTGCATGCTGCCGTCATCAGGCGGCGCGGTCATGTCGCTGCCCGCGGGCACGCTCATAGCGCCATCCATAGATTCCTGTGCCGCCTCGGGGTACTTTTCCTCAATCATGGTCAGCTTGTTTTCAATCTCGCGGATCTTCTCCGCCGCCTCCTTAAGCAGCTTCAGCTCATCCTCCGTAAACTGATCTTTGGCACCTTCGATGGTGTCCAGCAGGAACTCACCGTAGTTTTTGCCGTCCTCCTGCATGGTCATTCCCTTGTCGGCCGCCATAAAAACCTTTTCCCAAAGCGCTGTGTTCTCCGAGAGAATGGCATTTTCCTGCGCCATCAGCTCCTTGTGCATGGCAACCGCTTCCTCGGCATTCTTCGGTTCGCTGCTCATTCCGTCCATTTTATCTCCGCCCTTTGTGCTGCAGGCCGCCAGAGAGAGCACCATCAGTGCAATAAGCAGCAGTGCCAGCAATCTGCTGGTAGTATTCGTCCTATTCATCTTCATTTGTTTTATTCCTCCTTGTTATTGTTGTTTGTCTGCAGCGTTTCCGCTGCTTTTGCCTTATCTTTACCGTCACCAAAGCCGTAGCGGAAGCACACGGCGTTTGTGGGACAGGCGCGTATGCACATCCCACAGCGGATGCACTCGGTGTGGTTGGGCGTCTTTGTCACATCCACATCCATCTTGCAGGCTTTGGCGCATTTCCCGCAGGAGACGCACTTGTTTTTATCCACCTTCATTTGGAAGAGGGACACCCTGTTAAACAGCGCATAGAACGCCCCCAGCGGACAGAGCCACTTGCAGAAGGGACGGTAGAACACCACGCTCAGCACTACCACCGCCAGCAAAACGCCGAATTTCCATGTAAAAAGAGTGCCGAGCGCTT
Source organism: Yeguia hominis (assembly GCF_014384705.1). GTDB lineage: Bacteria > Bacillota > Clostridia > Oscillospirales > Acutalibacteraceae > Yeguia > Yeguia hominis. The sequence goes on from NZ_JACRSN010000026.1 coordinate 2,679, forward strand.
CCCGGATGCCGGAGTTGGCAAGGGACAGCGGGATGGCCCCCTCCAGCACGCCCTGCGGACAGAGGTATTTGCAGAAGAAGGGATCGCCCATGCCCACATCGTTCACAAGGAACGCCGGCAGCAGGAAGACCATCACCAACAGAATGGCGTACTTGAGGTATCGCAGCGGCTTCAGTCTCTTTGTGGAAAGCTTCTTCGTGGGGATTTTGTGCAGCAGCTCTTGAAACCAGCCAAAGGGGCACAGAAAGCCGCAGATGAAGCGTCCCAGCAGGACTCCCAGCAGGATGAGAAATCCCGTGATATAATAAGAGAAGCTGAACTTTGACGAGCCTACCACCGCCTGAAACGCCCCGATAGGACAGGCGCCCGATGCCGCAGGGCAAGAATAACAGTTCAGCCCCGGTACGCAGACGGTCTTCCCCGCGCCCTGATACAGTTCGCCCTTGAGAAAATTCGGCAAGTGCAGGTTGGTCAATAACGTTGACCCCGCCTGGATCCAGCCTCGGAGGCGGGACATGGTCTGTGACATGCTTGAAAACCTCTTACCCAATGCCCACACACTCCAGACACAGCTTAATCGCCTTGCTCAGCACGGCGGTCGCCTCGCCTCGCCATATGCCGAAGCACAGCATGGCGATTCCTGCAACCAGCAGCACAGCCTGCGCCGCCGCCTTTTTTACATGGCTCAATTCCATCACCCTTTCCGTTTTTCTGTCACTATCATAGCGCGGGAGAGTTAAAGTCCCTGTTAAGAACGAAAAATTAACGCAAACCTTATCTGTATTTGCTATAATTAAGGCAACATGAAAATGAAGAAAAAAGGAGGGCTCTCATGCACCTTTTAGTAATTGAAGATGAACGCGCCCTGTGCGAAACCATCGTCCGCAGCCTGCGGCGCCTGGCCTACAGCGTGGACTACTGCTACGACGGGGAGAAGGCTCTGGAACTGCTGGGCGTGGAACGCTACGATCTGGTACTTCTCGACCTGAACCTGCCAGGGAAGGACGGTATGACGGTGCTGCGGACCCTGCGGCAGACCGACCGTGAGACGCGGGTGCTGATCCTCTCCGCCCGCAGCGAGGTGGAGGATAAGGTGGAGGGGCTGGACGCGGGCGCCAACGATTATCTGGCAAAGCCCTTTCATCTGGCGGAGCTGGAGGCCCGCATCCGCAGTCTGACCCTGCGGCAGTTTACTCAGCAGGACGTGCTACTAACCTGCGGCAACCTGCGCTTCGACACCCGTTCCCGCACCGCCGCCGTCAACGGGCAGGCCTTGACGCTGACCCGCAAGGAGACGGGTATTCTGGAATATTTGATGGTGCATCAGGGCCGGCCAGTGAGTCAGGAGGAGCTGATGGATCATGTCTGGGACAACAGCGTGGACAGCTTCAGCAACTCCATCCGGGTCCACATCTCCGCCCTGCGCAAAAAGCTGCGCGCCGCGCTGGGCTACGATCCCATCCGCAACCGCATCGGCGAAGGCTATCTGATGGGAGGCGATGAGGCGTGAGAAAGATTTCCCTGCAGTGGCGCATCACGCTGATGACTGTTCTGCTCATCGGCGTCACCTGCGTGGCCATGAATCTGCTGCTCTGTTCATCCGGCGTGTATTATATGGACAAAATTGCGGACGCTTTGCAGGGCAGCGGCAATGTGATCCTGAATGAGGAAAGCACGGCGAGCTTTGACCCGCAGCTCGTCGCGCCCAGCGAGGAGCTGACCATCGTTGTCGATGGGGCGCAGGGACGCTTCCGCACCACCAACTGGTATATCACGGCTGTGGTGACACTGCTCAGCGGCATTCTGGCCTATTTCGTCAGCGGACGCGCCCTCAAGCCCCTGCGCAGCTTCGCCTCTCAGGTGGAGAAGGTGCAGCTGAACAATCTTGCCGATATGCGGATCAATGAAGATGTTATTCCGGAGTTCCGGCAGCTCAGTCACTCCTTCAACCAGATGCTGGAGCGGCTGAATAACGCCTTTTCCGCCCAGCGGCAGTTCACCGGCAATGCCGCCCACGAGCTGCGCACGCCGCTTGCACTGATGCAGGCGCAGCTGGAACTGTTTTCCGCAGAGCATCCCGACGTGCTGCCGGAGACGGCAGAGTTCCTCACCCTTCTGCGGGAGCAGACGGAGCGGCTGACCCAGATGACCAAGACTCTCCTGGAGATGAGTAATCTGCAGCAGGTGGCGCGGAACGAACAGATTCAGCTTGCTCCCATGATTGAGGAGATCTTCACGGATCTTGCGCCGCTGGTGGACAAGCGCGACATCACGCTGGAGACGTATGGCGACGCTACTCTGACCGGAAGCGACGCGCTGATCTACCGGCTGCTCTTCAACCTGACAGAAAACGCCGTCAAGTACAACCGCCCCGGCGGTTCGGTGCGGGTCACGGTCGCGCAGGAGCCGGAAAAGCTTCTGATCCGTGTTTCCGACACCGGCTGCGGCATCCCGGAGGAGTATCAGCGCAGTATCTTCCAGCCCTTCTTCCGCATAGACAAGTCCCGCAGCCGCGAGTACGGCGGTGCGGGGCTGGGGCTCTCGCTGGTGTGGGAGATTGCCAACCTCCACGGCGGTTCCGTTTGGGTGGAGGAAAGCTCGGAAAACGGCACTGTCATTGCGGTAGAACTGCCGGTACAGTGAAGCTGTATCTCACTGCAATTAATCTGCGCAGCGGGAGCGCCCTTCGGGCCACTCCCGCCTTATCTTAAAAGAGGCATGAGCAAGGAGCAATATATTGAGTTTCCGGAGGAATATACCCGCCGGGAACTGAATACCCGCTATCGGGAGATCCCGCTGAAGGACACGACCTCACGCCTTTTACGCAAATATTTCAATGCGATGGCAACCTCTACGGCATTATCCCGCTGCACAAGGCGAAGGAGATCATCTTCTCCCTCAGCCCGAAGCTGGTAACGGAAGACGAATTTCTTGCCTTTGCGGAAATTGCCCGTCATGAGTGCGAGGACTACTACATTCTGGGCGGGGATGAGCTTTACACGGATGCCAAGCATACAAAGCTCCTTATCTTGCCGATTCCTTGATGACCGATATGACGGAGGATGACAAAGCTCTTGCCGCCGCATAGAAGCTATGCCGGAAAGGTTTCTTCGCTTTCCGACCAAGTACGAGATCCATCCGTACCGCATCATGGAGGATTTTATTGATCAGCTTTCTCCCGGAAAAGCGCAGAAGGAACTTGCCTGCGCTATCCGGGGAAAAGGCGCATTCCGCCGGTTCAAGCAGTCTGTACGCTTTCACGGGCTGGAACGGCGTTGGTATGACTATCTGGCGGAGGCGTACCAGGAGCTTGCGATCCGCTGATGCGAGGAAGAAGGATTGGAGTATACAGAATGAAAGAGACTATCCTTTTGCCTCACTGCAATTATTCTTCCTTCAGTCTGCCGTCCACCGTTACGGTAACGACCTGCCACGGGATAAACTTCCCGCTCTGCCGGAGCGCCTTTTTCGCCGCCAGCTCCAGCCCGCCGCAGCAGGGAACCTCCATGCGCACGACGGTGACGCTCTTAATGTCGTTGCCGCGGATAATCTCCGTCAGTTTTTCGGAATAGTCCACGCTGTCCAGCTTGGGGCAGCCAACAAGGGTGATGTGTCCCTTGATGAATCGCTCGTGGAAGGCAGCGTAAGCATAGGCAGTGCAGTCGGCAGCAATAAGCAGTCGCGCGCCGTCAAAATACGGAGCGGTCACCGGCACCAGCTTGATCTGCACCGGCCACTGGGAAAATCTGCTTACCCGTTCGGTGCGGGGCGGCTCTTTATTGATCTCCTCTGCTCGCCGGATATTCCTCGACTGACTGCCGGGGCAGCCACAGGGCAGGGTCATGCCCTCCTTCTGCATCTTTCGTTGTTTATTTTCCATGACGGCCTTTTCGTCATAGGCAGCAGCCTCCCGCTCCACAAAGGTGATGGCTCCAATGGGACAGACAGGCAAACAATCTCCCAATCCATCGCAGTAATCGTCCCGCATGAGCTGCGCCCTGCCTTCTACCATTGCGATAGCGCCCTCGTGGCAGGCTGCAGCACAGGCGCCGCAGCCGTTGCACTTTTCTCTATCAATCTGAATCATTTTCCGGATCATTTTTATCTTCTCCTTGCTGTATTATCTTGACTTTGCGATTCCATTCTACTACCATTATTTATGAAAAGCTGTTGGTATGCCAACTCGGAGGCGAAAAACATGCAGATTAATCTGGCAAACACTCTGCTCTTTCGCGGAATGGAGCCGTCGGACATCGACGAAATGCTCGGCTGTCTTCTGGCAAAGGAGCGCACTTACAAAAAAGGTGAAATCATCTTTCCAGAGGGCTCACCAACAGAGCAGATCGGCGTGGTTCTCACCGGCAGGGTCGTGATCGAGCTGGGAGATGTCTGGGGAAACAACAGCGTGCTCAGCAGCATTGGCCCAGGCGGGGTCTTTGCGGAAGCATATGCCTGCGTACCGGGGGAGCCGCTCATGGTCAATGTGACCGCGGCTGAGGATACCGAGGCACTGCTGCTGAATATCAAGCGGGTGCTGGAGCCCTGTTCCAAAGTCTGTCCGTACCATGTACGGCTCGTGCAGAATCTGCTGGCCCTGTGTGCAGGGAAAAATCTGCAGCTTTCCCGCCGTGTGCTGCACACCGGCCCAAAATCTATTCGGAAGAGACTGCTCTCCTTTTTTTCGGAGTGCATCAAGCGCACCGGCAGCTATTCCTTCGATATCCCCTACAACCGCCAGCAGCTGGCGGATTATCTCAGCGTGGAGCGCAGCGCACTTTCCAACGAGTTGTCCATCATGCAGCGGGACGGACTGATTCGGTATGAGAAAAACCATTTTGATGTTATGGAGCAAATCGAGGACTGACATAAGGAAACCGCGTATGCAAAGGAGGCCGCCGATGACCAGCAGAAAACGAACGGGCGAAGTTGTCCCGTTCCATAAAGGAAATACCCTGAACACCATGAAAATGGCTTTTTCCGGGCGGCGGCAGCAAATAGGCAATCCCTCCTTTGAAGAACTGCTGTCCGTGTCCCTTACCCGTCTGCCGGAAAATAACGGCCATACCGTGGAGCGCGTGCTCATGAAGCATACCCATACAAGCACCTCGGATAAGCAGCTCTATATCGTGATCAGTCAGACCGGAACGGTGCTGTCCCGGATTCTCAAGTACATCACAGGCGCCGAATACAACCACGCCTCCATCAGTCTCTCCAAAGATCTGGAGAAGATGTACTCCTTTGGCCGCAGGCATCCCTATAACCCGTTTTGGGGCGGCTTTGTAATAGAGTCACCCCGTACCGGGACCTTCAAGCGCTTTTCCGACACAAGAGCACTCGTTCTGAGTGTGCCTGTCAGTGAAGAGCAGCATGCGGAACTCAGAAATATGCTCGAAGATATGTGAAAACGAAGGAAGAAGTACCGCTACAACTTTTTCGGGCTGTGTCTGGCATACTTTCATATTGCATGGAAACGCGAAAACTACTATTACTGCTCGGAGTTTGTAGGAGAGTTGCTTATAAAAGTTCGGATTGACGGCGTTGAGTGCTTACATTCTTCTATCATACAGCCAATTCACTTTCTCCGACTGCCGCACACGCAGCTCTATTGCGGGAAGCTGCGCGAATATGTGCGGCAAGATAGCATGGGCACTATTCTTCATGAATAAAGCAGACTGCCCCCTCATCCAAAGATTCCATCTTCCGCATTATGCACTGACGAACGGGGAGCGTGCCTGTTCACAACCATCGCAGAAAACCAAAAATCTGACAGGGAGAGACTGCCTATGAAAATGACCTTCCTCGGCGCCGCACACGAAGTGACCGGCTCCTGCACATTGCTGGAGGCCTGCGGCAGAAAGATTCTCATTGATTGCGGTATGGAGCAGGGACCGGATATCTATGAAAACTGTGAGCTACCGGTACATCCTGCGCACATCGACTTTGTGCTTCTGACCCATGCGCATATCGATCACTCCGGCAAACTGCCTTTGCTCACAAAAAACGGATTCTACGGTAAAGTCTTTGCGACAACAGCGACCCGGAACCTTTGCGCCATCATGCTCGCCGACGCCGCTCATATCCAGGAAGCCGAAGCCGCGTGGAAAAATCGCAAAGCCAAGCGTTCTGGCGAGGAGGGGTATACGCCGATGTATACGCTTGAGGATGTTCAGGAGCTGATGCCCTGCTTCCGCACCGTCGATTACGGTGAGCCGGTCGAGCCGTGCAATGGTATCCGCGTTGAATTTTTCGATGCGGGACATCTGCTTGGCTCCGCAAGCATAAAGCTCACCATCACAGAAAATGGCATCCCGCACCGCATTGTTTTTTCCGGAGATGTGGGCACGCCAAAAAGGCCGCTCCTCTGTGCTCCCGTTTCTCCGACTGAGGCAGATACTCTGATCGTTGAGTCTACCTATGGCGACAGGGAACGGGCGCCACAGTCGAAGGATCTGGAACAGCGCCTTGCGGAGATTATTGACAGCACCCTTGCAGGTGGCGGAAATGTGGTCATTCCATCCTTTGCGGTGGGAAGGACCCAGGAACTGCTGTATATGCTGCGCCGGATCAAAGGCCGTAAGCTTGCTATGATTGACTTCCCCGTCTGGCTGGACAGCCCGCTTGCCATCGAAGCGACCAACATCTATCAGGAAACGCTGCGAAGCTATTTCGACAGCGAAACAAACGCTCTGCTTGACCACGGCATCAATCCGATTGGATTCGATGGGCTGCATCTGTCGGTAACAAGCGATGCTTCCCGGCAGATCAATGCCGACATAACGCCTAAGGTGATCATTTCCGCATCCGGCATGTGCGAGGCCGGACGGATTCGCCATCACCTCAAACACAATCTGTGGAGACCGGAATGCACGATTCTGTTTGTGGGATATCAGGTGGAAGGTACGCTTGGAAAAAAGCTGCTGGATGGGGTCAAATTTGTCAATCTATTCGGGGATGAGGTCAGGGTTTGTGCGAGCATCCAAATCCTTGACGGTATTTCCGCCCATGCAGACAGGGATCAGCTGATCGAATGGATTGCAGCAATGGAAACGCGACCGAAAAAGGTCTTTGTCAACCACGGCTCCGACGGCGTGTGCGACAGCTTCGCCGGGGCGGTCACGGAGCGGCTTGGAATTGAGGCGACAGCGCCATACAGCGGTGATGCTTATGACCCGGTGAGCGGTGCACAGCTGGCAGTTGGAAGCCGCATGAAGGTCAAGGATCGCAGCGCAGAACGAACGCGCAGATTCTCCGCCGTCTGGTCGAGGCTCTATGCGGCAGGTATACGGCTGATGGGGGTCATTGAGCGCAGCCGGGATTGCAAAAGCAAAGACCTTGTCGTTCTGACAAACCGGATCAACGCGCTCTGTGATAAACAGGAAAAGGAGATCCGTAAATAAAATCGAAGTAAGGCCACAGTTCACGCAGGGAGGGTAGGATGTGATTGAAAATTTGCACATGCCTGAAATCATTATGCCAACTTGGCTTCTATGGATATTCCCACAGACATGGATTTTTCTCTTTCCTATTACCCTGACAGCAGATTGCCTTGTCCTGCTTCTGGCCTTGAAACGGATGAGGTGTTCCTGCAGAAAGCAGTTCTTGTGGAATGTTTGGCGGAAGGTATGGCTTTTGGGACTTGTCGCCGACTTTTTCGGTTTTGCTTGGATGTTTCTTGGAGCAATGATGGCATTAGGACATTCGAATCGTGAGCATGAGCGTGGCTGGCACAGCGCCATGGAACATATTATGCATAAACCTTACGGCAACTGGCAGGTGTTTCTTTGGACGCTTACGGCAGTAGTTATCTCGGGGCTATTTATCTACCTGTTCAATCGGAGAATGCTGCGACGAAATTCTTTCTTGCGAGAATACCAAAGCAAAAAGCTTGCCGTAATACTGGCCATATTTACAGAGCCTTGGCTGTTTTTCCTTCCCGCATTCAAGTAAACGCCCTGAAGCGCAAAAAAGCAGCAGCACAGAGTGAAAAATCGCTCTGTGCTGCTGTTGTGCATTGCTCCTCAATAAAAATTTGGAGCAGCCCCTTATAAGGCAACCTGCTTCAGGAACTCTTTAATCCTGATCACGCCGGCATAGACAGAGGGTGGATCATCTTGCACGACGAGGGTCGGAGCCTGTGTCAGTCCTTTGGCGGGCAGATACTCTGTCTGAACGGGAATTATGATCCTGTTCGCAGCTGCCAGCGCATTGACCGTAAGCATCCCTAATGAGGGCTGGCAGTCAATCAGGATATGGGAATACTGTCCCTTCAATGTGTCCAGGTATTGCCGTAAAATCGTTTCACGACTCATAGCGTTTACCAGAGAAACCTCCATACCGGAAAGCTGAATATCCGCAGGCATCAGGTCAACGCTTTCTGCATAATGCAGAATACCTTCTCCGGGGCGTATAGGCTGATCCATCAGAATTTTGCCCATTGCATCCGACAGTGTAAATGGCAGCTTGTCCGGCTGCGGATTTCCCAGGCTGATTGTCAGGCTCCCTTGCGGGTCCCCGTCGATCAGAAGCACTTTCTTTCCGGCCTGTGCCAGACCTATTCCCAAGTTCGCACAGGTTGTTGTTTTGCCAACGCTTCTCCGCTCCCGCTCCGGTCAGTGCTGAACATGTGCCACTGGCACATAGCACCCTTTCTGGTTGGCGATGGCGATGATTTGTGTGTTCATGACTTCACCTCATTTCTGATTGTTGCTGTCGCTTCTGGAAATAGAAAAAGCCGCCACTTCAAAATCATAAAGTGACGGCTCTTTCTAATGCCGGAATCTCTGAAATAAAAAAGGCACCCAGTTATTTGTTACTGAGTGCCTGCATTAGAATCATATTTAATTGTTCAGATTATGCCAAACTCTCCAGCGAAAAATCCGGTGTCTGAGAGTGCCAAAATCGCCCTCAAAAACACCCCCGAAATTGCTCTCTGGTTGTCCTATTTTTTAACCACTAAGGCCGTTTCTTTGACCCCATTTTTGCCGGTTGTCCTATATTTAACCACTAAAACTCCAGTGAAAACGGCTCTCGTTAGGTCAAATGGGGTCAAACTATATCAGCCCGTTGGGATATAAGAAAACCCCGGAAAACATTGATTTTCCGGGGTTTTTGACCTTTTGAGTTGTAAATTTGCGTCCGATCAGCGCTTGCTGAACTGCGGAGCGCGACGGGCGGCTTTGAGGCCGTACTGAATCAGTATTATTGCATTTTTCCCAGTGCTTTCAAGGCTTTTCGCAGACTCACTTCCCGTTTTCCCCTATGAGTTAACCCATCTAAGAAGCAGGGTTCTCCCTGTATTCTGTTGAAGGTTGAAAGGCTTCGTTTACTACCGCAGCCAGTTCCCACGGCTTATTATATTTGACCTTTGCGTAAATGTCCATAGTCACCTTGCTATTCTCGTGTCCGGCCAAGTACTGCACCGTTTTCGGGTCAACACCTTCATGAATCAGATTCGTGATATAAGTGTGCCTGAGAAGATGTGGTGTCACATTGAAATCCAGTGTATAGTAGATGCTCTTGTCCGTTCTGCATCTCTCACCAAGCTTAGGTGAAATGGTGTGGTGGATTTTTTCGCCATTGATATACCGATAGATTTTTCTTTCCTTTACCCTGCGGACTGTAATGTAGTGCCATAGTCTGCAGAACTGAGAGTCTGACAGCGGCTCACCATTTGAGTCAGAGATTACATAATCAGAAGACGATTTTTCTTTTTCAGCCTTTAAACAATCAGCAAGAAGCTGTGGGATAGGGATGTCTCTCTTTGCCGCAGGAGTTTTCAGAAGCGTTGTCACTTCAGGGCGGTTTTTAACAGACCTCCATGCTCTGCGAACCGAAATATAGGGGATGTCTTCATCAATATGTACGCAGTCCCACTGCAGACCTAAAATTTCTTCGCGTCTGAGACCAGCATACAGTCCAAGCATTACAAACAGGTAAGGGGGGAGGTCTTTAATTGTATCAAGCAAAGTGCCAATCTGCTTATCTGTGAGAGCCACTTTCTCTTTCTTCGCCTTACCGCCACGCGGGTTGATACACGCTGCGGGGTTATCCTTAATTACATCACTCTCTACTGCTGAGTAGAAAACGCATTTCAGGAGCATATTGACTGTTCCATAGAGGCCCTTAGACATTTTCGAGACAGGAACCATAAGCATTTTCAAATCATCCGCCGTGATTTCATCAATATACCGATCTCCAATGGGCGCAATAATATGCCTTTCCATAGCCTTTCGGTATCCTTCCAGGGTGTTCGGCCTGACTGTGGCCGATTTCATCTTAAGCCACTTCTCACAGTATTCTCTTACAGTCGGATTGTTCTTGCGGAAAATAGCATCAGCTACCGCTCTGGAGGCAGCCTGTGCCCTATCGTAGACCTCTTCACATGTTTTACCGTAGATATCAACTTGCTTTCCGTCTGCGTCCAGAATTCTCGTCCTGTAATACTCGGTTCCGTTCTTCTTGACTTTGCCGTACTCCGGAATAACTTTTTTCTTTGCCATTGTAATTCTCCTTTTACTTCAAAGGGGGCGGGCTTAAGCAATGCCCGCCCCCGTTCTTTCACTTCGTTGTTGCCTCGTTCCACTGATTAAAAACATGCTCCAGCATAGGTGCAACATCTTTAGGACGGTTGTATTTTGCCTTAGCATAGATATCCATAGTGATCTTGCTGTTTTCATGGCCGGCAAGGTATTGAACTGTCTTGGGGTCTACAGACGCAAAGATCAGGTTTGTGATATAGGTATGCCGAAGCTGATGCGGTGTCACTTCAAAGTCCAAGCTATAGACTACCTTGCCGTTGTTGCGCGCCTTTTCTCCTAGAACGGGGTAAATGGTGTACTTCACATACTTTCCTCCAACGAACTTCCTGGCCTTACGAGGTTTCGCCGTCCGCGTTGTGATATAGGTCCAAAGGCGCTTGAACTGCGTATATGTGAGAGGTTGTCCATCCTTATTGGCTATAACATAATCTGATGTAGAAGATTCCTTCGCCTCTTTGAGCGCCTCAAGAAGTCGTGGAGGAAGTGGAATGCTCCTCTTTGCCGCATTCGTCTTCAGCTCTGTTAGGATAACAGGCCGATTATTCTCCGTATGCCACGCTCTGCGAACAGTCAGATATGGTGCGTCCAAATCTAGGTAGACAGAGTCCCATTTCAGGGCAAGAATCTCTTCTCTGCGGAGGCCTGCATACAACCCCAACATGACGAAAAGATAGGGAGGAAGCCCTTTCGTTGCCTGGAGCAGCTTCTCAACCTGCTCATCCGTAAGTGGAATTCGATCCTTTTGAGGAACCCCACCACCTTCCGGTGATAGATAGATCGTGGGGTCTTTGTCGATTACCTTGCTTTCAAGAGCAGAGTGAAAAATGCATTTGCACAGAACATTGACTGACTTAAACACAGAGGATGAAAGCGTCGAGGCCGGTATGATTGCCAGTCGAATATCGTCTGCGGTTACATCTCCCATCTTCATATCGCCAAGCGGTTTTATGATATGGTTCTTTACCTTGGAGCGGTAGTCAATCATCGTAGTTTCCCGAACATTGGCTGATTTCATAAGAAGCCACTTTTCACAGTATTCTCTTACCGTGGGGGTACTTCTCCGGAAGGTCTTGTTTTCGATCTGTTTTTCAACCTCCATGACCTTTTCGTAGAGCTCCTCACGCGAAGCGGCATACAATGAGATTCGATTTCCTTCGTCATCACTGAGGCGGGTTCTAAAATAGATTTTTCCCTTTATCTGCACGGTTCCGTAGTCCGGAAGGAGCGGTTTCCGTTTTGCCATTTAGCGTCCTCCTGTTCTTATTCGCCCCTTCGCTTTCTATACGTGGAGCGTGTCGGCGCAGATGGCTTTGCCCTGTGGGTGCATTTTGCGATATACTCATCAATCGCAGTTTCCGTGAAGTAGACACAGCCGTTTTCAACGAACTGCACATAGGCAATCAGGCCATTGAGCCTTGCTTGATCCAGCGTTTTCACGCTGATTCCCAAAATCTCAGCGGCGTCTTTTCTCGAAATCAGATTCTGCATAATTCCACCTCATTTAGGGAACACACAGTACATAGGGCTGAAAAGAGTCGCTTTTCATTTATAATGCTATTCATTTTCGACCCCACTTTCCAATGTGCGAATTACATGCTTTCCGGGCTTTTGTACATTTGCCCGCTTGGAGATCAGGAAGTCATAACCAAAGCGGCTGTTGCAGTAAGTGCAGAGATCCTTGTTAACCTGATACGGGTCCTTCCTCATGATTTTGTAAGATGGAATATCGTAAAAGGCACTCGCGCATTTAGAACAAAGGCAAATCTCCATTTCCTTGCAGTTGCTATCCATCGACAATTTGTTTCCTCACTTTCTCGTTGTAGGAGATTTACCTCCTCAAGTGGTAGATCACGAGAAAGGGAAAAAATTAAGCCTTATTCGGATTTTCTTAACTTTTTTCGAATCGTCTTCAGCTTCAGACATATTGCAGTGGGACTTTTTCTGGTTTTTTCGCTAATCTCCCGTTGTGAGTAACCGCCGAATGCAAGCATATCAATTAGATCGAGTTCATCAGCCGTAAGTCGCATTAGACTTTTTATTAGATCAGCGTCCTCGATCTCATCAAGCCACCAGAGTTTAGCATCCTCAGTCGGCTGCTGATATACAGTCAGAGCATCAATAAATTTATGCAGTAAAGGGTTGTGGCCCTCTTCCTCCATGTCAGGCTCTTCAAGGATGCCCAAGCGCTGTGTATGACGTTGGTAGGCAAGATCCCTGTTGAATTGATGCAGATCATACTCATACATCTCAAGAATCTGCTCATCTGTCATCCCCGCAGCTTTGTACTCTTTCCGAAGCTTCTGCTGAGCTTCCGAAAACTTTTTTCTCGCATATGCAAAATTGATTCCCATTTTGTAATCTCCTTTGAATTTTTGAATTTGGGTGAAAGTCAAAAATTCGGAGATCACGGGTATTCAGCGATATAGCAGAGCCACTGATCGCACATAAAAAGTCCTTTCCGCCTGCTACGGTCCAAAGGACACAACTACGCTGGCGAAAAGGACTCCCGATGCTGCCTGCCTGAAAAAGGGCGCAGAAATCTAAGGGTACCCATACTGCTTTTTCAAAAGAGTTTGAAATCAGCGTATTTGTATCCTTGGCCCTTGTACTTCAGGCTGCGAATATGTATTTGTGATGTCGGTAAAAAACAAAAAAGGCCACCGACAAGGCAGACCTATAGATAGAACTATAGTGTCTTACCTTGCCGGTGGCCTCTCACGTATGTCTGGAATAACTACCGGTTCATGTTCGGGCGGTTGCCCACGATCAAGTGACCTGGAAGCGGATTTAGCGCGGCCCTGTTTCAGCCCGACCGTTCCGTCGTGATGTCGTTGATTCAGTTTTAGGTTCTTACACCGTTATGAGATAGAAGCAGAAAACCCATGTGCTTTGAGCCAGGTACGAGCGATCTGCACTTTTTCTTCCGGTGCGTTCTTAATCTCGCAAATTGCTTTATAGACACCAGCCCAAAATACCACATCAGGTATGTTTGCACTGTCACTATCGCCATACTTCGCGCAATACGCCTCAATCTTCTTCCTGTCTAAGCTGAAAAGCGCCTCATTGCGCTCTTTCACAAAATTCGCAACTGTATTCATCTGTACACCTCCTATGTCTTTTCTGATATTGGCTCATCATCAAAGTAGAACCGAGTCACGTTGTCCTTGCCAAAAGTTGCCCGTTTAACTGCCAAGAGTGCAGAGACAACGCTATCTATACTCTCTGGCTTTGAAAAGAGCATTGCAATATCATCATGCGGATGATAAGCGCCTTTGACGGTTTTACTCAAATCCGCGTCGCTATCAATCCCGCCGATTTCAGTCGGTTCACGATTTTGGAACATGAGCATTGCCTGTGGTTCTTCTATCGTTCCAGCCATAGAAACCAATATACTCACGTCTCCGTTTCCAAACTGGATACGATTTAAGTGCGTATATACCATCCTGATCTCACCTCACCACAAAAGTGTCTAATCCTATATCGCTTTTTCCATAACCATGTCGGTCATTGCAAAACGAAGGAGCTCCTCCGGGTTAGAACGCGGGTCTATCCACTCGTCTATTCTTTCTTTCGGAAAAATCAATGGCATTCGGTCGTGAATACGTCGCAACTCATCAGTAGGCTCTCTCGTCAGCACCGTAAAGACCGGAAGCGAATCTTCTATACGGTATAATCCTGCCAGCCATGTCATAGGCGATCCATTAGGCTGGATCATATATTTGTCTCCGGTCTTTTTCTGTCCGGAATTACTGATTAAATGTTCCCATTCAAAATACCATGACGCAGGTATGATGCAGCGACGCTTTTCCCAAGCTTCTCTGAAGGTGGGCTTTTCTGCTACCGTTTCCGTTCTGGCGTTGACAATCAGCGATCTGCCCGGAATCTGAAAACCCCATTTCATTGGGAACGCAGCCCTATGACCGTTACGGTTTGGAGCTATCACGGGCACAACGTTTGTCGGTCTGATTTCCCCGGATGTAAGGATCGCATTGCCAGCTTTGATGTACTTACCGGAAAGCTGAGACCGTTGTACCTCTGCAATTATCTCGCGGATTTCTTCAGTATCGGGCTCAACATAAAAGCGTGTACACATACAACCATCTCCTATTCAGGCTTGGATGTACACAGCAGGCACACCCACTTTCTTGGCATAGTTGATCGTATTCCCGGTGCCACTTGGCTCGCCGTTATATACGGCAATTACTCTGGCAGACCGATCAACCATCCATTCATTTCGCTTTTGATACGCGTATTTAGAATAGCCGTCGCAGATATAGTGTACCTCGTCAGCCTTGTTTAGCAGTTTATGATATCTGTTCTTCCATCGGTCCTTCCACCGAGATTCAAAGCCAGCAAAATGTATTGCGGCAATCAATTTGATATTTCGATTCCAAAACCGCTTCTTTAATACGAGTTCACCGGCCCAAATATCGACACCGTATGCCATTCCAGGAATGAAGGTTGTATAACCATCGTCAATGGCTTGATTGATAGCTTGCTTCAAGTCTTCCAAAATCTCTTTTTCTGACCTCTTTAGTTTGTTCTCGCGGTGCCCAGTGAAGCAACAACATTTTGGTCTATTCATTTCCAATGTCATTGTTCATACCTCCTTAGTCTTCCGGATAATCTGTGGTCCAGTCTTTTTGGAATATCCCATCAGCATTATCAATGCGAAGGATATCCTCAAAGGAGATTCTTGTATTATCTACAAGAATACTCCCATAGAGTTCGTCCACATTCCAGCAAATACCCGTCAGCTTATGATATCGTCCACGAAGGTTATACGCTTCACTATTCTCATCAGCGCAAGGCACATAGTAGACTACCGTGACTTTAATCCGGTTTGCTCTGGTCATCCTACCGTTGTATGTCATCCCTTTTAGGATTTGGAGTCTGCGATCAAGCTCGTTCTGGTCATCCTCGTTCAGCTCTATGCGATCACGATATAGAATATCTTTGGAGGCAATAGCCTCATTAAATCCTTTCAGGGCATCGAACGGCGAGAATATCTTGGCTCTCCGGCCTACGTCCATACTCGGATGACGAGCTCGAAACAAATCAAACCGGTCGTGTTGCGGCTTTCCTTTCAGAAATACCTCTCGATAACGGAAGTCCGCTGGCATTGCCATGACGCCAATGCTGCTCACTTGAGTTCACCTCCTGCACCAGCAGGAAGTGGTTCAAGCTTTATGGCCACCAATCTGCTGATTTCTCTCCAATGTTGTTGCGCCCTCCATAAGGTTCAGCCCCTTGAAAAGGGCGTTTGCGCCGAACTTCCGGCGCACTTCGAGCATAGCGCCCTGAAGCTTTCTGTCTCTTTCCAGTGCTTCGTAATCAATAAACATATTAAGCTGAAACACTCCGCTGTCTTCTTTCACATCATTTGCACAGACGCCTAATCTCCGATATAGAAGTCGGTGATCAGTCTTATCATCAAAAGATTTCAACAGGGGCGCAGTGATGATCTGAATATTATTGGTGATAGTCGGAAGCTTTACGGTCCCATTACTGTGTTTAGGGTGGATTCTCCCGTAGAAATCCATACTGAGTGGCCCATCATAAGAAGGACACACCTCTAAACTTTTATAGTCGTAGGATACCCACCAGGAGCAGCCCTGCGTCACAAGATTCTTTGAGAACATATCCGTGCAGAGGACCTCGATCATCTCCCGGAACACCAGACGAGCTTCCTGATACTTGTACGGTCTCGAAAGGACTTGACCATTGCTAAGGCTGTGCCCATCACTTTTATAGGATTTTATATCCGCCATCGTGACCGGTTCAATTCCCCAGGCATGGTCAACTAATATCTCACCATCAATACCAAAGGTCTTGTAAAAGAACTCCTCATCCCACTGTGTTCGGGCCGCTATATCGCCCATCGTGAACATATAGGCTTTCTCAAGGCGTCTTGCTTTTCCATTGCCTATCTGCCAGAAATCCGTTAGCGGCTTATGATCCCAGAGCAAGAACTTATAGGAGTCTTCATTTAGTTCTGCAATTCTGACGCCATCTTTGTCTGCCGGCTGCTTTTTAGCAACAATGTCCATTGCAACTTTGGCAAGATAAAGGTTTGTCCCGATCCCGACCGTGGCTGTAATTCCTGTTGTTCGTAATACATCCCGGATCATCGTCATAGCCATGACATGGGCCGGATTTGTATTTAGTTTATTTGCTTCCTTCCTGTATGCGTGAAGATAACAAGTGCAGTCGATGAAGCACTCATCTATGGAATACACATGAATATCCTCCGGAGCA
The DNA here is from genome assembly GCF_014384705.1 of Yeguia hominis. Taxonomy (GTDB): domain Bacteria; phylum Bacillota; class Clostridia; order Oscillospirales; family Acutalibacteraceae; genus Yeguia; species Yeguia hominis. Next base: position 19,475 of record NZ_JACRSN010000026.1, read on the forward strand.
ACATACCGAAGATAGATTCCATAGATCTGTGCGGAGATTCTTTCATACTCCGCCATTCGCGGAACCGCAATAATGCAATCGACCTTTGTACGCGTTTTGGCCTCGTACTCTCTGATTTTCTGCTTCGCTTCAAAAAGCCTCGGCCTTCCTGGAACTCCTTTCGCCTTAAGGGATGGGGAAACCGCCAAGCAGATCGTCTGGTCAGATCGGGACTCGTCCGCAACCAGCAGATTTGCCTTTAGCGGATCGAGTCCCCGGTGTACGCACTCTACAGAGGCGTAATATGATTTCAGGTCGATACAGATGTAGGTCCTATCCATACAATTTCATATCATGTCCTTCCGTTTTTCTGAAGAACTTGATTATCTCTTTCATATCAGATAATCCTTAACTCCAAATCTTTGCGCTCTTCACCATTTGGAGCATAGATGTCGATCACATCATGCCTCCGTCCAACAACTGTGCGGATCATTTCAGCTCCGCACTGGCTGCATTTTACTTTTATCTGGTTCTTCTTGTTTTTTAGCCCCGCAACTTCTTCCTTACAGTTCGGGCAATACCAGGTATATATCCTCCAGTCCACCAGCATCACCGTACTCCTTTATTTCTTATTTCTGCGGAAGCGGTACGAGCACTTGAACCTTATCCATCTGATAGCACGGGACTTTTCTTGTTTTCACGTACTTCATCTGCTGGGTTACTTCGCCGCAGCTTTCGCATTCCATCCATCCGTCTGTTTCTTCTAAGTCGAGAGACTTATTGATAGTGCCGCAGATCGGGCACTTCACATCAACTGCGTTCAAACAAAACATCTCCTATCGAGTTAGATTATTTGTTTTAGAGAGCCTTAATGACGTGACGAGCCACACCTTGTACCTTAAAACTCCTCACCTTAATAACTTCTCCCGGATACTTTGCTTCATTCTCATAGGCGAGAAGATAGCATTCATCATCCTCGTCATAGCCAGCATAGCGTTTCAGCGTGTTCTGATTATCCGGATCAAGCGCAACGACTATATCCCCTTCCGATGCAGGGCAATTACGCTCAATCACAAGCAGATCATCTTCTTCGATACCGGCATCGACCATAGAATCACCTTTGGCACGAAGGATATAGAAATCTCCTTTGCCAAACATGGAAACAGGTAGACTGACGTACTCTTCAACATATTCCTGCTCTTCCTCCGGGCAGCCGCATTGAATGGAGCCTACTAATGGGGCGGCTATATAGGCTGTTTTCATCTTGGCACTCTCCGGAGCTGACAGGATGCCTCTGCTGTAATCAAGCAGACCATTGTCGCTCAAGTCCTGCATATATCGATGAGTTGTTGATCTGGCCACACCGACACCATCAGCAATCTCGCTTATTGTAGGAGCTTTGCGATTTTCATGGAAATACTTGTTCACAAACTTCAGGATCGCATCAGAGATTTCTTGGTTTTTTACTCTCATATCAGCACCTCGTTTCTATAATGGGATTTCAAATCCCGCTATTGTTATTATACTCGGCAATTTTATAATTTCAAGGGGGTATTTCGATGGTGTCGATCGTAAGTGACAATAGATTTTAAAAAAATGAGATGGCACAGAGTGCCATCTCCAGAAATTAAGTTGTTTAGGGCAATACCGCACAACTGCTACGATACGCATTGCCGGGCGGCCATTTTGTAAGAATCAATTAGGTCGCCCGTGCTATTGCTCGCAGGAGCGCACTGATTCAAGCTGCCAGGCAAGGTCTGTCAGCCAGAATCAGATTCGCTAACGCGAACATGATATTGAATTTGGCTCTCTGCTTTTCGAGCCCTCGGTATCGTGTTTTTCGGAAACGCAGCTGTTTCTTGACGACACCGAATGCGTGCTCCACTTTCGCGCGGACAGAGGACTTTGCGTGTTCTGCTTTCTTTGCGGCATACTGACCGCTTTTGCTCAGCTTTTTCACTTGGGATGGACGGCGGTTGATTCAGTATTTGATCTTACGATCAGCCTTGTTGCGGATGATCGCCGCGCTTTTCTGCTCCGAGGTAACCGCTGTCGCCATATACTTCATCTTCATCTCCGGTCAGCAGCTTGGATGTTTCTGTGGCGTCATGGACATTAGCTGCTGTTGCCTCCGCGGTATGAACCAGTCCGCTGTCCCTATCAACGCCGATATGTGTCTTATCGCCGAAGTGCCAGGTATTGCCTTTCTTCACCTGATGTGCACCCGGGTCCCGCTTCTTTTCCTTATTCTTGGTGGAAGAAGGGGCGGAAATAATGGTGGAATCCACGATCGTTCCCTTTTTCAGAATGAGACCTCGTGCCATAAGCGCGGCGACCACCTGGGGCAAACAGCTTTTCCTGCAGTCCGTTCTTGATCAGCAGATTGCGAAAACGGCCAAGGGTATCTCCGTCCGGAACCTGATTACTGGAATCGATGCCGCAGAAATCCGAAAACGCACGGCTGTCGATCACTTCTGCTACGGTTGCCTCATCACTCAGGTCATACAGATTTTGCAGCAAGTACAGTCGCAGCATGGTCTCCAGCGGATAGGGTTTGTTGCCGCGCTCTCCTTTGTAATAGCACGGCTGGATCAGGCATATCCATTCCTTCCACGGGACGATCCGTTCGATCTGAGTCAGAAACTCTTTCTTCTTTGTCCGCACCTGCACCAACTCATCGCTGAATGCGGAAATCGTCATCTGCTTATCCATAATGCTATTATATCACATCCTGCCGTTCCTGGCACTTTTTGCGCGGTGTTGCCCTATATTTTCCCCCCTGCTGCGGGGCTGTTTTTTGAGCCTTGATTCAGTGCATATTAAGTTAGGATGTGCAGTAGATGTTCCATTTTGCTGTCCCATTCTCTGCTGGAATCGGCGCACTCTTTCAGCTCAGTTTCGATTTCAGTATTTATCGGCAAGTTTTTCTTGTAGCGGATGGTATGCTCAAGGCTTGCCCAGAAGTCCATAGCGATTGTACGGAGTTGTATCTCCACCGGCACATGGATCTCTTTTTCCGCAAAGAATACCGGCAACCGGATCGTCAGGTGCAGACTGCGATAGCCATTTGGCTTAGGGTGTGAAATGTAGTCTTTCTCTGTGATGATTTCAATGTCAGACTGATTTTTTAAGCACTTTGCCAAAAAGAACACATCCTCCTCGAAAGAGCAGATCACACGCACACCGGCAACATCCATGATATTTGCCTGCATGGCCGGAAAATCCAGAGGAAGTCCGCGCTTCTGCATCTTGTTCATAATGCTGGACGGCGACTTCAAGCGGCTTTTCATACTTTCTATCGGATTGCGATCATGCTGCAATGAAAACTCTTCGTTCAGAATTTCTAACCTGCCTTCAAGCGCTTTCAGCGCACAGCGGTATTGCAGCATGACTTCCTGATACCTGCGATTTTCACTTAAAAGGCGCTGGCATTGCAGATCATCCAAGCCTTTATCTGTCGCAACCGTCAAGCCAAATAGATTTTCACTCATAGCTTCTCCATTCCGCAGGGATAGGCGCTCCGCGCTGTCTGCTGCTCTTTTGTTACGACCCGATAAAAGCTGTATCCGCCGGAGAGATGGGCACAGGTAAAACCATACTGCGTCAAAAGCCGGCAGGCCAGATAACTGCGAAGCCCTGTCTGGCAATTCACATAAACAGGCTTACCACGGTCTAACTCGTCCAAGTGCTCCCGCAGATCGTCCAAGGGAATATTCCGAAAGCCATCCAGATGGCCCCGCTGATACTCCCACGCCGTGCGGACGTCCAGCAGCGTCGCACTGCCATCGCAAGGCAAGTCCTCAACCTCATTCCAATGGAACTGCCGCACTTTCTCGCGCTCCAAATCCTCGATCATAAAACCGGCCATGTTTACCGGATCCTTGGCGGAGGAATAGGGCGGCGCATAGGAAAGGTCAAGCTCCGTCAGTTCCAAAGCGGTCATTTTTGCGCGAATGGCCGTTGCCAGTACATCAATGCGCTTGTCCACACCGTCGCCGCCAACGATCTGTGCACCCAGCAGCCGCAGGCTTTCTTTTTCATACAGTACCTTCATTGCCATAGACTGCGCGCCGGGATAATAGGTGGCGTGGGATGCTGGGAACAATACAACTTTGTCGTAAGTGATCCCTGCTGCCTGCGCTGCCTTTTCATTGATTCCCGTGGAGGCTGCTGTCAAGCCAAACAGCTTCAGAACAGACGAGCCCTGAGAGCCGTGAAAGCGGCTGTTTCCGCCGCAGATATTGTCAGCGGCAATGCGTCCCTGCTTGTTGGCAGGCCCCGCCAGCGAGATCAGCGTTTTCTGGTCGGTCACGAAATGGGTGACCTCCACAGCATCGCCCACAGCGTAGATGTCCGGTACGGAGGTTTCCATCCGCTCGTTGACAGCGATGCTGCCACGAATACCAAGCCTGAGTCCGGCTTCTTTTGCCAAATGCGTATCCGGGGTAACACCGATGGCCAGCAGCACCATATCCGAATGCAGCGGCTCACTACCCTCCAACAGGGTCAGCACGGAATCTCCGTTCTGTTGAAATCCGGTGACGGTTTCACCCAACCGCAGAGCCACGCCGTGTCTGCGCATTTCCGCATGGACAAAGCTCGCCATATCCGCATCCAGCGGCGCTAATAGCTGCTTGGGCCGCTGAACGATGGTGACGGAAACACCCATTTGTGCAAGGTTTTCCGCCATTTCCAGACCGATAAAGCCGCCGCCAGCCAAAACAGCAGTTTTCGGCTTCTGATCCTCTACAAAGCGCCGAATGCGGAGGGTGTCTTCCACGGTGCGCAGCGTGAAAACACGCTCGCTGCTGACGCCGGAAAGCGCAGGAACCGTCGGCTTTGCGCCGGGTGCGAGGAGCAGTTTGTCATAGGTTTCCGTGTAGACCTTTTCACTATCCAATGCGTGAACGGTGACGATTTTCTCTGTGGGATTGATCGCAGTTACTTCCTGCCGTACCCGCACATCAATGCGAAAACGATCCCAGAAGCTCTCCGGAGTTTGCAGCGTCAGTTCTTCCTGCTCCTTGATCACACCGCCCACATAATACGGCAGGCCGCAGTTGGCATAGGACACATAGCCGCTGCGTTCGATCATGATGATCTGGGCGTGTTCATCCAAACGGCGGATGCGGGCGGCGGCAGAAGCACCGCCCGCCACACCGCCTACGATCACAACTTTCATCTTGCGCCCTCCACCATTGCGGCGATCTCCGACTTAGGCCGATAGCCGACCGATTTGGCAACGGCCTTTCCATCCTTGAATACGACCAGCATCGGGATGCTGGATACCTGAAAACGCATTGCCAGCTCCATCTGCTCGTCCACATTAACCTTGCCCACCTTGAGGGCACCGGCGTTTTCTTCAGCGATCTCGTGGAGCACGGGAGAGAGCATTTTGCACGGTCCGCACCAGTTCGCATAGAAATCCAGCAGGACGGGCTTGTCGGAACGCAGCACCTCATTTTCAAAATTCGCAGCAGTAATTTTCAGTTCAGCCATGAGAATGACTCCTTTCTGTTATCCTTAATTATTCTTTGTTTTTCAGTTTGCAAATACCTTGCGTCATGGTTCCCATGGGACAAAACGCACACCACGTGCGGGGCTTGTAGAGCACCATAACGATGAGACCGATGAGCAGCGAGGTCAGCATCAAGCTATAAAAGCCAAAGCTAAACTGTGCCACCCAATCAGCGACTGTACCGGCTGTATAAGTCCAGCCCCAAGGCACACGGAATGTCCAGAACAGCTTAATGGCCTCCCTCAGGGACGCAGCACCAGCAGCGACCAGATAGGTCTGGAACACCATGTTGCCGAACATCGTCAGGAAAAAGAGCAAAAAGCCGTAACGGAACCACTTGGAGGACATCCAGCGGGGCGTGGGCTTGCAGCGGGAGCATTTAAGGTCTGTCCCCAGCTTGTTGAACAGTTGACCCCGTCCGCAGAGGTGGTTGCAGAAGAATTTGTTCCCGCCAAAGATGGCTAAGAACAGCGGCAAGAGAAAATCGATCATGCCCAGCCATGCAAACAGGATGTTGAAGAAGCCCAGTGCAAAATAGATGATGGCATATACCCACAGGTAATCGTACCAATGCTTTGCTTTCATGCGTCAGCCCTCACTTTCACCTCAATGCAGCCGACGGGACAGAGCTTTGCGCACTTGCCGCAGCCTACGCAGCGTTCCGCCTCCACGGCGGCGTAGCAGCCACGGCGCACCTTGACGGCCCCCAGTGGACAGGTATTTTCACACACGCCGCAGGCGACGCACCGCGTTTTATCTACGGCAGCCAGTTTCTTCGACAGCATAGCGTTCCTCCCTTAATCCTGCAAGGATTTGTAATAGAGCATACAGTGGCAGTAGCCCTCGAAATCAGGATCGGCAATCTGATCCTTAAACTCCTGACACATACATTTGGTTGCCTCTGTGCGCTCCCTGCGGCAGGGACAGTATCCTCCGGTGCGCTTGAGTCCTTCCCAGATGGTATTGACAATCTCCTGATCGGGATTGAGCTTGATTTTCATGTTCGCCACCTCTTTTTTTATCGTGGCTTTATCATACCGCATGGCAAAGCATTTTTCTGTGACGAGGTTACGTTACGGCAAATTTTTATATAAGCGAGAAAGAACCGTGAAGCGGGATCTTACATACTGCTTCACGGCTCTTTGTTTATAGGTTTTGTTGTGCTTCCTTACTCAGCCGCAGAAAACTGATCTTTGCCAACTGAACATAAGGGGCATTCAAAATCATCCGGAATATCTTTCCATTTTGTACCCGGTGCAATGCCGCCTTCCGGATAGCCCTTTTCTTCATCGTATTCCCAACCACACACATCACATACATATTTCATAATGAAATTCTCCTTTGATGTTTTTATTTCGCACACAACATTAGCCCGACTTTATCGTCATCAGAAACAATAACGATTCCTATCTTACTCAAAGAATATCCACAGTTTCCGCTTGCTTTACTCTCTTTGTTTTCTTATTCCCTGAAATCATTTTATGACCCGTATATACTGCCATAACCATGCAGATCAAGGAACTAAGCGCAAGGTACTTATGCGCTGTTTTTGAGCCTTTATATCCAGTGCAAAAAGTTCCAAACATGGTAATTACCGCTCCGATTGACCAATATTTATGTGCTTTCATGACTTGTTTGCCTCCTGCCTGCAATACATGACATTCAGTTCTCTATGTTGGTACTAAGATACCATGTGCGGAACGATCACGCTTTCCATAGACTGTGGAGGTTGCAGTAGGCGTAGACCGCCTCGACTTCGTCGCCCTCGCAGAGCGCAAAGCAGACCTCCGTCTTTTCGCCCGGGTGCAGTTCCTTACGCTGATTGCCTTGTTTGGTGTGGAGGGACACCCACTCGATGTAGTGCTCCGGCAGCATGGGATGCTCTACGGAGCCGACCTTGACATGAACGATGCCGTTTTCCACAGTCCAGACAGGGACGTGCTTCTCCACGGCGGCGTCGGTGGTACCGGGGATGATCTCGCTCATCGGCTCACCGCAACAGATGACGGGAACGCCCGTGTCCTTGACCTTGGCAATGATGTTGCCGCAATGCTTGCAAATGTAAAACTTCTGCTCCATGATTCGTTCTCCTTTTCTCTTTAATAGTTTTCTGCGTGAATTTCAAAGTAGCTCTGGGGATGGTTGCAGGTCGGGCAGACCTCCGGTGCTTTCTCACCGATCACGATATGCCCGCAGTTGCGGCACTCCCACACCTTGACCTCGCTCTTGGCAAAGACTTCCGCCATTTCCACATTGTGCAGCAGGGCACGGTAGCGCTCCTCATGGTGCTTTTCAATGGCGGCTACCAGGCGGAAACGCTGGGCCAGCTCATGGAAGCCCTCCTCGTCGGCGGTTTTGGCGAAGCCGTCGTACATATCCGTCCACTCGTAGTTCTCGCCCTCAGCGGCGGAGAGAAGATTTTCGGCGGTGTCGCCGATGCCGTTCAGTTCTTTGAACCACAGCTTGGCATGTTCCTTCTCGTTATCGGCGGTTTTAAGGAACAGCGCCGCGATCTGCTCGTAGCCTTCCTTCTTGGCCTTGGATGCGAAATAGGTGTACTTGTTGCGTGCCTCAGACTCACCGGCAAAGGCAGTCATCAGGTTTTTTTCGGTTTGAGTACCTGCGTATTTCGTTTCTTTCATGGTCGATGCTCCTTTCAGCTTCTTTTGCTCATATTATAACACGGATTCGTGTTAAAAACAATATTTTCATTTTAAGTGATTCAATCCTTCTGTATCCCGCAGCGTGATTGCGCCTCGTCTTAGCGCCACAAGCCCGTCCTCCGAGAAGCTTTTGAGCATCCGCGCTACCGCCTCCCGCGCCGAGCTGATGTGCTGGGCGATCTGCTCATGGGTCATGCGTATCGTTTCGGAGCCGGTACGCTCCGCTTCGGCCAGGAGAAATTCTGCCAGCCGCCGATCCAGCCCCTTGAACATGATCTGCTGCATCGCCCACATCACATCAGAAAACCGTTTCGTTGCCAACTCATAGAGGAAGCAGCGGACATGAAGATTTTGCTCTTTGAGTGCAGCAATGACATTTGCGGGGATAATCAGAACCTCTGTATCCATTCCTGCGACCATTTGCGTATCAAAGGTGATTTGACTGATCACACAGGAGGCAGAAAGCACGCATAATTCGCCCGGATACAGGCGGAACAGCGTTACCTCCCGCCCCTCCTCGGAGAGAAGATAGGTGCGGATCTCGCCGGAAAGGACGAACAGCATTCCAAGACATTCATTGTCGCTGCTGTGTATGAACGCCCCCTTTTCATAAAGACGGACTAAGGCACTTCGGCGCAGCGTTTCTTGCTCCTGTTCAGTCAAGGATGACCAAAACGGAAGCTGTGTCAGTGTGCGCTCCATATCAGTGGCAGTTATGATTGCCGCAGCCGTGGTCACCGCAGGTGTGACCAGCTTCGCCGTGCGCATGGTCATGGTGGTCACAGTGAACATTGGGATCGTAGCCCAGATTTCCGCTGAGCAATGCGCTCACCGCTGCGTCAGCGTCCCCGCTGACACCGCCGTAGAGCTTGATGCCCGCCTCGGCCAGTGCTGCCTGCGCACCGCCGCCGATGCCTCCGCAGATCAAAGTGTCTACACCGTGCTGCATCAGGAAGCCTGCCAGTGCGCCGTGACCACTGCCATTGGTGTCAACAATTTCCGCATGGACGATTTTGCCGTCCGCAGCTTCATAAAGCTTGAACTGTTCGGTATGGCCAAAATGCTGAAAGATTTGACCGTTTTCATAGGTAACTGCAATTTTCATCATGGAATCTCCTTTGCAATTTTTGTTGGACTTTTCTGTGTTGGCTCTCTGCGTCCGGCAGCAGCGGCCGCAGTGGGCTGCCTCCTGTCCTCCGCAGATGCGGTAGTTTCCCCCGGTGATGTGCAGCGGTTTCCCGTGGACAAGGCACGCTGCGATCTTGCGCCGTGCGCTTTCGTAAATCTCCTGCACGGTAGAGCGGGAAATGTCCATCTGATATGCAAGAATCTCTGCCGGTGTCCTGTCCACACCGGGTACTCTTTTATCCTTCAGGGCTTCCGGGATCGTATCAAACTCGGAATTGTACTTTTCAAAGCTCTGACGGATCTCGTTTTTGAGATCCTCTTTATCCCTGTATGTTCTCAAGACAGTCTCCTTTACCGGTTCTCCGCCAGATATTCCTCCGCGTAGTGGACAGCCACCGCGCCGTCCGATACGGCGGTGACCACCTGCCGCAGCGCCTTGGTGCGCACGTCGCCCGCGGCGAACACGCCGGGGAGGTTGGTGCGGGTGGATTCATCCGCGATGATATAGCCGGACTTGTCCAGCGCCAGCTCCCCTTGGAACAGCTCCGTGGCCGGGGCGCGTCCTACGCTGATGAACACGCCGTCGCAGGCAAGGTCGCGCTCCGCGCCGGTGTTGACGTCTTTTAGCCGCAGCCCCGTCAGGCGGCTTTCGTGCAGCAGCGCAGAGACGGTGCTGTTCCAGCAGAACTCCACGTTGGGCGCGTTCATTAGCGGTGCATGGTATACCTTCGTTGCCCGCAGGCTGTCGCGGCGGTGGATGAGATAGACCTTTTTTGCGATACGGGACAGGGTCAGGGCATCCGCCGCGGCGGAGTTGCCGCCGCCCACCACCGCCACGGTCTTGCCCCGATAGGGCGCGCCGTCGCAGGCGGCGCAGTAGTGAACACCCTTTCCTGTGAGCGCTTCTTCGCCGGGAACGCCCAAGGGGCGGGGCGACGCGCCGGTGGCGATGACCACCGTGCGCCCCTGAAAGACGCCCTCGCTGGTGTCCAGCGTCTTGATCCTCCCGGAAAGGCTAACCTTATACACCTCCGCCAGCTCCGTCATCGCGCCGAAGCGCTCGGCGCTCTGCTGCATCTTTTCGCCCAGCGTAAAGCCGTCGATGCCGTCCTCAAAGCCGGGATAGTTGTCGATCTGCTCCGTCAGCGCCATCTGCCCGCCGGCGGAGAGCTTTTCCAGCACCAGCGTGGAAAGCCCAGCACGGGCGGCGTACAGGGCGGCGGTGTATCCGGCGGGGCCGCCGCCGATGATGATCATATCATAGATCCGCTCCATAGCCACGCCCTCACTGCGCCAGCGTTTCCCGGATAAATGTCTCAATGGCCGCCTTGGAGCCAGGCGCGACAATGGAGCCGAGCACCTCGCCGTTCTTGAAGAGCATCAGCGTGGGGATGGTGTCGATGCCGAAGCGCTCGATGAGCTGCGGCTCCTCGTCGTAGTTGATCTTGCCAGCGATGAGCGTGTCGGCGTACTGCTCACCCACCTTGTCAAAGGCCGGGGCAATACGGCGGCAGTAGGGGCACCACTGGGCCCAGAAATCCACCAGCACGGGCTTGTCCGCATGCAGGACGTCATTTTCAAAGCTGTTGGTCGTAATGGTAAGCATCGTATATCCTCCTATTTCTGTGCAAAAAGTTGTGTTTCAATATCTGTGATCGTGATGTGCGAGAGGTAGGCGGCGCACTGCTCGTTCATCTGCCGGTACAGCGCGTCCATCACGCCTGCCATACCGGAGCAGATGGCGCAGTCCCGGTCAATGTCCCCGCTGTGCCACGCGCAGTCCACAAAGCGGGTATTTATCGCCTCCGCCACCTGCCGGAGAGAAAGGGCTGCGGGGTCGGTGCAAAGGCGATAGCCGCCGTCCAGACCCTCCCGGGTCTCCACCATTCCCGCCTTTTTCAGCCCCGCCAGCACCCGACGAACGCGGGTGGGGTTGGTGCAGATGTTCTCCGCCAGAGCCTCGCTGCTGAGAGAGCGTCCGCTGTGGCTCAGGCAGACCAGCGCGTGAACCGCCAGATTAAAGGAACTGTCCATGGTCATCCCTCCTGCGATAATCTGTGCTTGTGGCAAGTACAGTTTCTACTGTGACTATAACAGATACAGTTCGGCGTGTCAAGCTTTTTCGTCAATTTTTTCAGCGGAAGCCCTCCATAGCTGTTGACAACAGGGCGAATATGCGTATAATGGGAAACAAGAATAAGAATAGTTCTTATTTTGGAGGGGCGCAGTATGCCGAAATATGCAGAGGAGATATTGGCTGCCGTAACGGAGCTTCAGCGGCACCCCACGGCGGAGCAGGTGTTCCTGGAGATGAAAAAGGAGCATCCCAGTATCGCCATTGGCACGGTATACAAGCATCTGAACGCCTTGGCGGAGGAGGGTCTGCTGCACCGCATCACGGAGTCGGGTTCGCCGGACCGGTACGACCGAACGGAACGGCACGATCACTTGATTTGCAGCCGGTGCGGGAAAATCGCGGACGTTCACCTGCCGGATATACAGAGCCGGATCGAGCACGCGCTGGGACGGGAGATCCTCTCGTATGATCTTAAAATCAGGTATATCTGTCCCGATTGCAGGAAACAGGAAGAAAACAACGCTGAAGGAGGCACCCAATGAACGCTAACGTATCGAAGCTGCTCAACGAACAAATCAACAAGGAGTTCTACTCCGCCTATCTGTATCTGGATTTTGCCAACTACTACGCCGCCGCGGGCTTAGACGGCTTTGAGAACTGGTACCGGGTACAGGCGCAGGAGGAGCGGGATCACGCCATGCTGTTCTATCAGTATTTGCAGAATAACGGCGAGGGCGTCACCTTTGAGGCTATCGCAAAGCCGGAGTGGGAACGAGGCGACCACATGACCCCGCTGAAAAAGGCGCTGGAGCATGAGAAACTCGTCACCGCCAGCATCGACGCCATCTACGCCGCCGCATACGAGGCCAGAGACTTCCGTGCCATGCAGATGCTGGACTGGTTCATCAAGGAGCAGGGCGAGGAGGAGAAGAACGCCGCCGACCTCATCACCAAGATGGAGCTGTTCGGCGGTGACAGCAAGGGGCTGTATATGCTCAACAGCGAGCTGAAGGCACGGGTCTACACAGCGCCCTCGCTGGTGTTGTAAGCCCTGCGCGGCTGCGGGCTTTCGCATCAGACAAAAGGCAGACTGCGTACTCTGATGTACCAAAAACGGCATAAATTTCCCTGCGACTATAAGTATATAGGCGGTTGCACATTTAGGATATTAAAACATGAGCAAAATGCACATACAATACAAGTTAAGAACACTTCATCTGCAGGAGACTTGTTTGTATGATAGACTACGCATTTATAGGCGCACGGCTCAAGGAAGCGCGCATACGGAAAAACATGACGCAGGAGTAGCGTGCGGATTACCTCGGTGTGGAGCGCAGCGGACTGTCGCTGGAGCTTGGAAAAATGCGGGATGAGGGCTTGCTCGACTTTCACAAAAGCCATTTTATTTTGAAGGTGTGACAGCTTATCCAGCGTACATCTATAACAGATAAAAAGTAGCCCCGGTTTTTCATACTGTTTGCCCACTTTGCGAAGGGTTTTTATGTGCAATGGCTTAAAATGAGAGGGTCCCCACTGAAATTCAAGTGAATTTCAGTGGGGACCCTTTTATTTTCGTTTTTACACTTTCGCGCAGAAATCCCAAAGGCTTTTTGCGGCTCCGGGCAAACTGCGGTTCTTTTTCGTAATCAACCACAAGGTCCATGGGAACTCTGGCTTTTTCAATGGAACGCAGCCGCCCCTGCCGCTGTATAGCTTTTCCACCAGTGGTCGGCAAATGATGATGACGCCCTTATTCTCCGCCACCATCTCCAGCAGTAAATCCCACAGGGAGGAAGTAAACGTGACTTGCGGTACAAACCCGGCCTCCGCGCATCGCTGTAAGATTTGATCGTACTTATCCCGATGTTGTTATGTCACAGACTGGATAGTGCCCTTGAGACCATTTCTTTATAATCTGTTTTTATCTTTTCAGGCCCTTTGATTCTTACTTTCCCGCCGAAGCCGAAAATCCAGCTGAAGAAGATATGGCTGATGGCCACCCGGACGATCACGCGGAAGGTGCTCATATCGCAGGC
>NZ_JACRSN010000027.1 GCF_014384705.1 Yeguia hominis
GTGTACGCCGATGGGATAAGCACCTTTTCCTCCGTTAGCTGTCTTGCGATTGCCGGAGGTGTCAAGCTCTCTGCCGCAAGCTCAAAGATGTGTTTTACCACCTGAGAAGCAACAGGATCCACCACTAAGGTCTGCTTATCTTCGGGCAGTCGATTGTAGCCGTAGGGAATACTGCCGGAGCAGCGTTTTCCGTCGCTCATACGGGACAGGAAGATGGACTTTATCTTGTTGCTGGTGTCCTTGGCGTACCACTCGTTCATTATGTTGAGGAATGGGGTGAAGTCGTTATCCTGCGGCTTGTCGCTGTCCACGCTGTTATTGATTGCAACAAAGCGTATCTGCTTCTTGGGGAACAGAATCTCGGTATAAAAGCCGACCTCAAGATAGTTTCTGCCGAAACGGCTCATATCCTTGACGATAATTGTGCCGATTTTCCCGGCTTCGGCTTCTGCAAGCATTGCCTGAAATCCGGGACGGTTGAAGTTACGCCCTGTGTAACCGTCATCGGTAAAATGCTTGATGTTCGTCATACCGCTTTTGCGGGCAAAATCTTCGAGAAATCTCTTTTGATTCAGTATTGAGTTCGATTCGCCCTGCTGCTCATCATCCTTGGACAGCCTTTCATAGAGGGCTGTAACTCTGTTAAAATCCCTGATTTTAGGCACTTTCTGACCTCCTTTCCGTCTTTTATTCGCAGCCATATTCAATGGACTGCTTGCAATATATATCCTAAAACTTCTTTTCCGTTGGGGTCAAGAATCACGAAGCTGGTGTTCGCCTGCATCAGATTCGGTTTGCAATAGAAGCGGGTCTTACCGGCACCGGAGCCGCCGCAGACAAGGGTATTCAGGTTTCGGCGGTGCTTCTTACCATTCAGCCCGATACGGACTGCCTGCGTCATCAGCTTGTTTTCGGACGGTGGGTTCTGCCGGTATTTCTTGTCCACGGCTTTGGCATTGCCCCATTTTGCGCTGCCGTGTTCCTCCCGACGTCGGTAGTTCCTGCGTGTCGAGAAATAGATGCCGATGCCCATTCCATAGCAGAGAAGCAAAACGAGGACAGTTTTTACGCTGTCCTCGCAAAGCTCTATATGAAATGGGTCGCTCATCACATTCATCAAGCTCGGCAGTATCTCCGGCAAGCCACCCTTAACGGATGGTGCAATGAGAAGTCCGAGCCACACAATCGGCAGGATGCCGAGTACGGCGAGAATGATGGAGGTCTGTCTGTCGTTATCTCGATTCACGACAGGAGCAGTCCTTTCTTTCCACTACCTTGAACTTTTTCTTTGGGGCATACCCGACCTTGATGATAAGATCATCCACGGCATCGGTGGATTTGCCCTCATTCATCAGTTCGGTTTTGGTATCGTTCAAAGCTCGAATCACTACGCCGTGTTCATAATCGTCCAAGGCGATGTGATAGCGTTCCTCTTTCATCGCTCACACCTCATCTTTCCTGATCTTTGCTTCGGTCTGCTCGGCGACGGTAGATTTCCTCCGACACACGAGAGCCGATCTCGCTCATCGCAGAACGGGTCTTGGAAAGTTCCGCACGAATTTCTTTGGGGGATTTGCCCGCCAGCTCCTCCGGGATACGGTCAATGGCGAAGTTCTTCACATCCACTCCGAACTTGCGGCAGAGCATATAGCCGACGCAGACAGCAGAGAAGCCCATATCCCTGCGGCTGTATGCTTCGCAGTTCATTGCAAGCTGAGCGTGACCAAGTTCCTGTGCCACGCACTGGCAGAGTGCAACGCTGTTCCCAATGTCCCGCTTGATATAGAGGGTCTGATCCTCGTTCTTATAGAACGCCCTCATATTGGGAGAAGGCAGCTCCTCCACAGTGCTCACATCAATGGGAGCCGTGTCGAGCATAATGGCAACGAGCTTTCGGGGGTCACGATCAAGGGTAGGTGCAGCAGGCTTCTTGCCGCTGGTCTGCGCCACATCGAATACCTTCTTGACATTGTAGGCAATGCCGGTAGAGCTGTCATTCTTGGTGTATTCAACAGGTTCAAGAATGGACAGGCTCTTAGCACCCTTGTTGACCTTCACGCCGTCCTCCTGCCAATCACGAAAATCCTTGAGCTGCGTCGCCTGCGGCTGTTGCTTATAAATGAGCAGGGCGTTGGCGGCAGAGTAGCGATCCATTCGTGCCTGCGTATCGAGATATGCCCTGAACTTGTCGGGGTCACGGACGATCTCAGTAGCGGTATCGTCGATCATCTGATACACGGCATCCTTCTCCGCCTTTTTCTTGGCGGCGTATTCCTCCGGGGAGAGCTGCGGACGAGCCGCAGTCCCGGACTTCTTGGGAGTGAAATTGTTAGTCATAGCTGATTACCTCTCTTTCGATTTCTTATGCTTTTTCGGCTGGGTGTGAACCGTCTGACGGTTCGGTTCGGGAGTCTTGCTTTTCTCCTTGGAAAGCGCAGACTCGGCACGGTCTGCTTCTTTGTCAGCTTTTGCAGCAACCTTGTAGCGCTCCAGCTTTTCTCTCACGGAAGGCTTCTTGTCTGCCTGCTTTGCTGTACCCCGGTCAGTAACCGTACCGCTGATCTCGGAGCTTCGCTCGGACGGAGGGCTTTTTTCCGTCTTTGCGACCGTAGGGTTTTCGTGGGACTGACCTTCTTTCTGCAAAGGCTTTCCCATTGCTTCCTCCACGATGATCTCGCCCTTGGTTTTGGTCGGCACTTCCCGTGCCACCGCTTCACGGTCAGCTTTGTCCTGCTCCGCCTGCGTGATAACGCCTGCCTTATCGACCTTGCCGATCTCAAAGCGTTCCACAATGCGCTGGATTTTGGAAGCGTCCTCTGCACGGGCGATAATATCCACGGGTACATCATCTCCCTTGGCGCTCTTATCTCTCAGGACACAGTAGAGAACGCCATAGCGCTTTGCCTGTTTGGTGAACTGTGCCAAGTCCTTGTTCGGGATAGAAAAGACTTTCAGTTCCTTGCCGGACTTGATCATATTGGTGAGCCGTGCCTTGCCTTTGGTCTGCTGTTCCTGCTTCAACACGGATACAAGAAGCAGGGCGACATTCTTTGCCGCCGATCCTGTAAGTTTTGCGGCAACTTCAAAGCCTTCAAGCGAGAGCCTGACGACCTGCTCAGCCGCATCACCGCCGTTGTTCATAGTTGCGGTTCTCCTTTCGTTTTGATTTTTCTTCCTCTGCTCGGACTGCATCCACCTTTTCCTCGATAACCTTGGAACGGGCGGCGATGTCCTGACAGAGTTTGACCTCCTTGCGGAGTTCCTTTAACTTCTCGCCGAGAAGTGAGATACTTGTCTTTGCCTGTGACAGCTCTGCATCTGTGATGTTCACTTTTCGTATTTCATTTCGGAGGTGCGTTCTGTCGGCAGTTAAGGTCTTGATCTGCTCCTCGACCGAGTGCTGATATGAAAATAGCTGCTCGTCTGTACCGATGTGGTGCTTGCCGAGCAGCGTGACTTGTTTGGTGAGTTCATCTATCTTCATCAGATCCTCTTTGAAAAGATAGTGAACTCGTGCGTGATTCTGTTGTCCTGCCTTGTACTTCGGCAGATAGCCGAGCCGGTAGCAGTAGTAAAGGTACAGCCCATACAGACCGCCGACTTTTCCAATTCTGTCGCTCCGTGTTCTGAGCCGGTATTGCTTCGGTCGGTAGGTTTTAGGCTGAAACGGCTCGAAGTCGATGTTATCACGGTTTTCAATGAGCCGCTGCGTAATGCGCTCTTTGGTGTATTCCTCACCGAGCCTGTGCAATCGGATCGGGCATTCATCACCCTTGCCCCTAATTGTCCAATACTTCCGCTTGTGATTGGAGCCGAGGGTGTATCCCATCTCAGACAGATGATATTCAAGCTGTCGAAGATTGTGGCTCATTGCAATGGCTTCATCCAAGGCGGCACGGGCGAGGTTGTAGCGTGTAGGCATACCGGCTTTGTCCTTTTGGGTCAGATACTTTGCATCGGGATAACGCTCCGGTTCCTTGATCGTGCTGATACCGTACTTTTCACAAATGCGGTCAGCTTCCTTATAGAACTTAAACCACGAGGTATCCCGGCAACGCTTCCCATCGACAAAGGAAACAGAGTTGATGACAAAGTGGCAGTGCAGATGCTCTGTATTCAGATGGGTCGTCACCAACACCTGATATTTCTTGCCCCAAACGGAATTTGCGAACTCCATTCCGATATGCTGGGCAAGCTCCGGTGTGATGTCGGTTTCCTTAAAGCTAAGATAGCCGTGATAGGCTTGGATGCCGTCTGTCTTATCGAACTGTTCCTTGACAGTGACAAACTGCTCACGGGCAATCGCCGGAGTGCAGTTGATCCCCTCACAGAATAATTCCTGCTCGGTTTTCTCGCCGTTTTTTACATAGTTGACAATATCACGAAGCGCCTGATAATCTGCATTGCTGTACTTGGATTTTGCCTTCGTGGTTTTCTCAGGATTGGAAGCGTAGTCGAGAACGGTCGCAAGGCGAACCGTGACCGGCCACAGCTTACTTACTGCCATTTCAGGTTGCTCTCACCGGGACGGAGAAACTGGCGCTCCATATCTGCCTGAAACTTGTGCAGGCGCTCCAGCTCGCTATTCAGTTTCTGTGTGTCGATAAAGCCAAGGGCGTTTGCCTTGACGGAGATCTGATGGATGTTATTGCCGATGGCGGAGAACTCCCGCATCGCATCATAGAAACGGTCGTCGGGTTTTTCCTTTGGCTCATAGCCACGGAGCAACAGACGGACGAGCGCCGCTTCAGAGAGGCAGGTTTTCTTGGCTTTCTTCTGCAAGTCCTGCGCTTCGTCACGGGAAAACCAAAACTGCTTCTTGATCGTTCTTTTCATAAATGGACTTCATCCTTTCTCTTGAAATGTGTGGTGCTTCTTGCACGGGGTATTAGGGCTTCCCCCTAACGAGGCCTTTTTGCGGCGCTTTGAAAAGCGGAGTAAAAAGGCACTGCTCGTTAAGATAATACAGAGCCTTCGGGGAACCCCGTTCTCATTGAGATCAGCGTTCTTTGTCCGCCCTGACGGGCTTAAAAGGCACGGCTACGATCTCATCGTTAACTCTCATAAAGCGTTCGGGATACTTGAATTTCTCACGGTATTTCTCCGCAAGGTCAGGCGGGAGGGACTGGAACTTCTCAGCCTCAAAGGGAGCATAGGCAACGAAAAACTTCCCGCAAATGATGTCCTGCATCTCACGGGAGTTTTCCTCATAAACCGCCCGATTCGGGGGCAGTCCGTTGACCTTGCCCTCCTCATTACAGATGATTGCGACCTCATCTTCAAAGGGCATATATTCCTCAATGTCGCCACCGACAACCGCCTGCATTGCCTCCAAGGTATCGTCGATCTCAATCATCTTGGGGTACTTGTTCGGCTCCACAAGCAGGACGGAAATCTTTCCGCTGCCTGCTCCTACCGGCTCCTTGCAGAGCGATTTGTCGAAAGAAATCGACTTGAACCCGATACTGTCCACGAAGTAGAAGCCGGGATTCAGGGTGTCGCTCTCCCTGATTTCGACTACATCCGACACGGAAAGAGAGCGTCCCTTGTAGTCGGCAGGATGGTCAACATTGAACTTCTGATAGATGCTTTCGAGGGAGATGCAGTCCATTTTGCCGTCATAAACTCTGTCGTAAGCGGCTGCGTTGACTTCCTTAGTGCCTTTGATTTTTTCGAGGGATTCCATTCCGATGAAGCACACATTGGCGGTATCCCTGTCCACATTGATTTGATAAATGCTAAACTCAGTCATCGTTCATTCGTCCTTTCTTTGGTTTTGTTGCGGTGGATACCGAGCTGGAAACAAAGAAAGTCATTGTAGTCCTTGCCGCAGGGCGGAGGGCTGTCAATGACTTCATACTTGCTCGGCAATATGGTTTTCAGCGCAAGGCTGGCTTTTCTCCCGGCATTATCGTTATCGAAGTGCAGGAGAATTTTCTTGATTTGCGGCTTCTCATCGAGGTACTTCACAAGAGCCGCAGGGGTAGTGCTGTCCTCGATTCTCTCCTTGGGCAGATACACACCGGCAAGGGAAACGAGGTTGTCTTTCCGCCAATCTCTGCCCGCCATCTTTTCAAGCGTCGCATAGGAAAGCAGGTCAATGGCGCACTCAAAGAGATGCACCGTGCCGCTGTCGCTGTCTGCGATCCGAAAAGAATAGTGCTTGTCACTGCCGGAGCAGTCACCCAAAACACGGCGGTCATTGGTCGCTCGGTAGGACGCATAGCGAGGGGTATTCTTCTCATCAAATCCTACGCACACAAGATTGCGATACGGCAGGCTCTCGAAAATCAGCCCCTTGTCAATGCAGTATTGGATGATGGCATAGTCGATGCCCCTGCCGAAAAGATACTCTGTAATTCTTTCTGTGGAAGCACTTTTATCCGGCAGAAGCAAGATCTTCGGCTCCGTTTTCTGCTTGGGTTTGACCGTCACCGACGGCATCACCGCCGCCTTTCCCATCAGTGTTTCGACCGCTTCTACAAAAGAACAGCCCTTGACTTTCACAAGATAGTCAAGGGCATTGTAGCCGCCGATGCGCTGTGACCACCACATCCACTTGCCGTTAGAAATCTTCAGGCTGTCGTGAGTGCGGGTGGTATAATTGTTGCCGGAAATGCGGACAAGCTCCTGCGGCTCACAGCTTTGCAGATAGGTCAGCAGGTCGATTTGCCGTGCCTGTTCCACCACCTCCGGGGGGATATACGGCATAAAATCATCTGCTTTCCCGGTGCTGTTTCTTCTCCTGCCGTTGCAGGCTCTTATCCGCTTCCGTTTCGATGGAGTCCCGGATGGTATCCATATGCTCGGTTCCTCTGTCCCGGAACTCCTTATACACATCACTCAGAGGGCAAGGGGAACGAAGCAAAGCCCTTGCCTTTTCCGGCTCAAGCTCCAGCTCCTCCATACACATTACGATGTCCTCCCGCATCGTGTACTCGTAGGTATGGTTGAGGATTTCGGACGGCTCCTGATGCAGTAGCCAGTCCCGGTATTTGTCCTGCTCGGCTTTCATTTTCTCATAAAGTCGAGCGTTGTAATCTGTTTCGTTCATAACGAACACCTCCTTCGAAATAGAAATAGCCGCCTGATTTCTTTTGAAAACCAAGCGGCTATGTACGCTATATTCAGTTCGACAAACTGGAATTTAACCAATATCATTTTGCGTTCTTATACGAAAGCAGAATATGGCTTGGTGCAAACAATATTGCTGCGATAAGCAACAGAATTGATCGACTCATAATTCCACTAAACAAGAACAAAACTGAAGGAATAACAGATAGCGCCAGTGCTCTGAATATGCTGCTCTTCTTAAAGCAAATTATCCAAATTGCACAATATAACACTACTAATATTGTATCCACAATAAGGTATATGGCAAATGCTTCGTCAGACCACCACCCGAACCATGTTCCGGGAATGTTGATTATCATAAAACCAAAGCAGCCAAACCTTCCTATCTGTTCTGCAACCTCAATAAATTTATTGCTCCATTTGTTTTCAAAACCCTCTTTGCATCTAATTGCAAAAATAATATTGGGTATCATAATGACTGCAATCATTATCAGTCCGAATATATTTAACCAGTCCATATACTCCTCCGCAAATTCCGATTTGTCATTCTGATTTAAGAATATTATCGTTATTATCTTTAATGCCTTCGTTCATTTTCTTAATCTTCCTTTTCCACACAAAATACTGAGCTACCCAAGTAGCGAGAAAGATCGCTACGAATATACCTACATAAGACAGAATTCCACCGGTCGAATGGGGCATCCAGTTGGCAAAATAAGAGATGGGGAACATAATCACGCAAGCAATTGCAAAATAAAACCCGCTTTGCTTTGCAAGACTCCACGAATCAATTTCCCAAATAACCGAAGCCATTGCAAAGCCTGTGCCCATTATTCCGCTCAGACCGGTTTGAATGAGAATCGCATTTAATTCGCTCCCCATTTTATTCGCAAGCTCCAGAGTGACCGGATGGAAGAAGCCATCCCCAATACAGATTGAGATAATCACCGTAATGACATATCCGATTGCAATGCCAACAGGGAAACCAATTACTCCTCGTCCAATCAGTTTTTTCTTCATTTCTGCCACCTCACATTCCTAACAGTTGTTTGATTTTGGCGACGGATCGCCGTGAAACATAAGTAACCGTACCGTTTGAAAGCGTAATGCAAATTGTCCCGGCAAAGCTCAAATCAAAGCTCTTGACCTTTCTCAGATTGATAATGTCCGAGTTTGATATTCGGACAAAAGTCCTGCTGTCAAGCCGTTGTTCCGCCTCATATAGCCTGAGACGGAGCGCATACTCGCCGTGATTTGTCTCGGCAAACACCTTGCCTGATTCGGCAAAAACACGGTAGATTTCAGACGGTTCCAGAACCTCGACCACATCCTCCCTAAAGCCGGCAATGACCTGCGGCTGCTCGTCTGACAATCTTTTTATGACGGCATTGACTTCATCGGTCATTTTGTCCGTCATCACGATGATTTTTAGCTCTTTGCATTTTTCGTCTATCTTGATTTCAATTTGCATCGGTTCACCTCCTCGCTACGGTTACAGTATAGGAAAATCAAGAACCGATTTCTACCGATTCTCGATAGGTGGTTGTTTTAGGAACATAGGTGGTAATTTTTACGGGAATCTCATACCGGTCTATATGGGCGGCTGATATGCGTCTGCGGTATGGGGTTGCTCCCATACCGCAGACGGATTATCTTTCCGGTTCGTTTTTGCGCTTTGTACTTCTCTGAACCGGAATGGAGAGCAGCTCTCTTGTGCGCTCGACCAGCTGCTTTTCAATGGCTGTCAACCGCTGCTCCGGCAAATTGAGGGACGGATGACGGATGAACTTGAAGTCCACCATTCGCCGCAGCTGCGCTTTCTGCTTTGCGCCCATTACCTCTTTGCACACATCCTCATAGGAAATGCGGTAGGGATTGGAACGGGTCTTTGCATACGCATGCAGGTTCTTGAAATCGTCCGGCATCGCATAGTTGAACAGCGACAAGCCGTTATCGAAGATGGGGGCAGGGGCGATAATTTCGCCCGTGTGATTGTTCCGCAGCAAGCCGAAATTGCCGAAGTGTCTGTCCTCATTGTAAATCAGGGCGTCGAAAACCAGCATACTGCAAAGCTGCTCATAGAACTCGTCGCCCAAGGTCTTGTAATAATCAAGGCAGGCTTTCAGTGTCGACTTGCGGAGAATACGCCCGATAGGGACGAAAGAAGTATCAATATCCGTGAACAGCCGGCACTTGGAGGCAAGGATACCTTTCCAGTTTTCCAAGTCGTACTGTACGCAGCCGATGCCCATTTTGTCTGCGATCTGACAGGCATAATACTCGCTGTACGGCTCGTTTCCGGTGTTCGCAGCGCCCTCCGTGCCGCCCTTATACAGATAGATGCCGTCATCCTCCACAAAGCGCCAAGCCTTCCGCAGCATACCGTTGGTGGTCAGCTCCGGCGAGGTGGAGAATGCCTCCCGACTGCCTCCCACGCCGGTATAAGCCACCAGCGACAGCGCTTCGGAGAAGCGGTTTTCATAGAGGTTATAATCGGCATACTCGCCGTCAAAGTCGGCGGGGACGACCCAATAGCTATCGTTGAGGGACAGCCCCATACAGACATCAATGATGCCCTTCGTGTTGTTTACGCTCAGCCCCAGCGTCTTTAAGATCTCGTCTACAAACTGCCGGTTCTTCGGAATCACCCGCCGTTCCAGCCACTTCACAACGCCCTCGTTTGTCAGCTCCAAGTCGAGGGGAAACAGCTTTTGCTTTGCCGTTTCGGTGTGAAGAATCGTCGCCTGCAAGCCCTCCAAGCCTCTTTCCTCCAGCGTGAAGGTCAGCAGTGTTTCATCATAAAGGCGCAGGCTATATTCTTTTTCCATTGTGCTGCTCCTTTCCTCAAGCATTACGGACACATCCTTGTCAAGTGCCTCTGCGATCTTGAGCATCAGGTCAAGGGAGAGGTTTTGCGTTCCTTTTTCGATGCGGCAGATGTTGGAACGCTGAGTTCCGATCCGCTTTGCAAGCTGCTCCTGCGACAATCCTTTTTCCAGTCTTGCCTGCGTCAGCTTCTGCACAATGCTCTGCCTTGCCGCCAATAGTTCCTTTTCGGTCATACAAAACCCTCCCTTCTGATCCACTATAACGTTATCGTATATGATAACGATTGTCAAGAGGTTCGGCTATCTTTCCAAGTCCCTCGGTTTCTTTTCGGGCGGTTCTTCACCCTCATCGGGTTCGCCGCCGACGATCTCGTTCTCACGCTTACCCACATTGAGCAGGGCATTGAGTTCGTTCAGCCGGTCGGTCTTGGCTTTCAATTCTTTCTCCTGCGGGAAGGGTCTTTCCACATCGACCTTCGCAGTTTCAAATTGCTTTTTGATGTTGTCAAGCTCCATTTCGTTCATCTCCAAACGCTTTGGAAGCCCCTCCAGCGCATTGTCCAAGCGGGTGATATTACCGAAGGTGTCCGTGCCGAGGGGTACGGGATAGCCAAGCTCACCCTTGAGCCGCACTTTGTATTCTCTTGCTTCAAAGTACAGCTCCATCGTAAAGCCACGGTACTCACCGAGGGGGACGGGGTCGGGATTTGTCATTGCCTTACACGCCTCCAAGATGGCGTTGCCGGCATCCGCTTTCTCTGAATAGAAAGCACCCTTGACCGTCATACCAACAAAGGTTTCATCAGACGGCTTCGGGTGCTCTGCCACTCTTTCCATATCGGATTTTAATCCCGCAATTACATCCGTCCGCCGTGCGATCTCCTGCGGATAGAACTTGATGATCTTATCCTCCAAAGCATATTTTTCAGAGAGGAAGCTGGACTTTAAGAGCCGCAATTTCTGAACCTGAATGTCCAAGTCCATCTTCTCTTTGATGTGGGGATTGCCGGTCGCCAGCATCTTGATTTCAGCGTAAGACAGTGCGGTTTCGTCAATATCCTCGCAGGATCGCACCGGCGATTTGCTGGTCATTATCTGCGAAGCGAACTTCTGCTTGCCTTCCACGAGCTGATACAAGTAGGCATCAAAGGTTTCCTCCGTCACGAAACGGTAGATGTGAACCTCTGCATTTTCGTTGCCTTGCCGGATACTTCTGCCGAGCCGCTGTTCCAAGTCAGTCGGTCATTTTTTGCGGACAGTTCAATACATGCCTGTCTGTTTCGCTCCCTGCTCCTGCGTTTGCTCTCGTTTGATTTCTCCCTCTGTATCTTCTTGGCACAAGCAGGACAATACTTCGATATGCCAGAGCGGGGAACATATTCAACACCGCACACCGTACAATTCTTAGGCTTTAACGCAGTCCACCGCTTTGTCGGTGTGATATGTAATTCACCGACAAAGCCGATGAATTTATAATAAATCTTGATTTCCTGCCGCACCATTCCGTCTGTAAGTTTCTCACGTTCCGAAACAAGTATCTTGTCTATAAGTGCGTTTATGATGGTTGCGTCCAGTTCCTTAATGCCTTGATAGTTGCGGATTAGGGAGAGGAAATCACGGACACCCTGCGTCTTCTCATAGCTGTCGCTGAGCGTTTCCGTTACCTCTTTCAGCCTTGCTTCAATTTCAAGCTGTTCTTTCTGGTATTTTCCCGACATCATCTCAAAATTCCGCTCGGTAATACGCTCCATCACCTTATCTTCATAGAGTGAGGAAAACAGCCTGTCCAGTTCTGCAAGGCGTTTGTTCAGTTTTCTTTGCTCCTTTTCCAGTGCCTTTGCCTTGCTCTGGTCTGTTTCCGTGAGCCGCTTTTCAATCGCCCTCACTGCCTTTTCATCATTGACTGCCATATCCGCAAATCGGTTGATGTCGGTGAGGACAGCGTTGAACAAGTCCCTCGCTTCAATGCTGTGTGCGGTACACATGATATTACCGTATCTGCCATAATTATTGCAGGAATATTGTACGCAGTCGATGATGTCGGGGCGTTTCCTCCTGTTGGCACTCATAGCCCGCATCGCATAGCCGCAGTCCGCACACTTAATAACGCCTGCAAAGATGTTCTCAAAGCCGCCCTTGTTTTCTGGTAATCTGCGGCTTGTAATAAGCTGCTGTACGGTATCAAATTCCTCCTGCGTGACTATCCCCTCATGGGTGTCTGGTATCACTTCCCATTCTTCGGGCAGCTTAGAGGGGCGTTTCTTGCTTTTCATGTTGGCGGCAATCCGCTTGTAGCCTGCAAGGTTTCCCGCATATATCGGGCTTCTTAAAATGCCCCTTACGCTGTTCTCGCTCCAAATATAACGGTTCTCCTCATTCTCCTCAAAATACCTCTCATAGCCTGTTGCCCCCTGCTCCGCCGCATAAGCGGCGGGGCGTAAGATATGCTGTTTGTTGATGTGCTTGCGGATTTTGGCGATTCCGTTGCCCGCTAACGCAAGGTCAAATATTTCCCTTACCACATGGGCAACTTTGTCATCTATCAGCAGATGGTTGTGGTCGGCGGGGTCTTTGACGTAACCGTATGGTGCTGTCGTCCCCATGAATTTCCCCTGCTGAAACCTCGCTCGGTACGCCGATTTTATCTTGACCGACACATCGGCGGAATACATTTCGTTTAGGATGTTGCGGAAAGGCGTGATGTCCATAGCGGA
The DNA here is from genome assembly GCF_014384705.1 of Yeguia hominis. Classification (GTDB taxonomy): domain Bacteria; phylum Bacillota; class Clostridia; order Oscillospirales; family Acutalibacteraceae; genus Yeguia; species Yeguia hominis. The sequence goes on from NZ_JACRSN010000027.1 coordinate 12,617, forward strand.
TTTATTGAGCGTGTCCACGCCGTCATTGACCGCTATATACCTCACATTATGCTCTGGGAAAAACACTTCCAGATACAGTCCGCAATCAAGATAGTTCCTCCCCAGACGAGATAAATCTTTCGTGATAACGCAGTTTATCAGACCGCTTTCAATGTCCTTAATCATGTTCTGGAAACTTGGTCTTTGGAAATTTGTACCAGAGTAACCGTCGTCCACATACGTTTTTGCTAAGTGCCATCCCTGCTTTTTCACATAATCCGTGAGGATGGATTTCTGTGTCGCAATGCTCGCACTCTCGTTATCCGTGCCATCGTCTTTTGACAAGCGGCAGTACATGCCGACTTCATAAATCTTGTTCTCCATTCTTATTCCTGCCATACTGTAAAACCTCCATATCTGTCCTATCTGTTTTCATGTTCCATTGCGTACATTCTAAGCGGACAGCCCCTCATTGTCGAAGGTGTCGCCCTCGGCAATCTTCTTCCGAATATCCTCGGAAATAATCGGGATAAACGCTTCTGTGACTGTCTGCGTGCCGACATATTCACGGCTGATTATCATCTGAACTGGTGCTTTCGGCACGATACGCTTTCTCTTTTTATCTGCTTTCTTATCCTCGCCCATACTTAAATCTTCCTTTCCAGACAGGGCAGGAGAACGTCTGGAAACGCCCCGCCCTGTCAATCAGATACCATCAATCCCCGCTGTTTACTTCTTTCTGTAATGCTTCAAGGAGTGCTGCTGCTTCATCAGCGTTCAACGTGATACCCTTTCCGCACTTCTCACGGTTCGGGGAAAAGCTGCGGATGTCATATTTCGGCTCTCTTCCGTTCCATGAGATAAGATTGATTTCTTTTGTGTAGCCGCTGTCGCCCTTAGACAATACGGCGATTTCCTTTACAATCTCATACTGGATTTCTTTCATTCTTCATACCTCAATTTTCTGCATTTACCTCCCGAAAAGAGAAGATTAGCGGCTGTCCCTGCCCCGTTTCCTCTGCAATTCACGCTCCAAAAGTTTAATGATGGTTTCCTCCATCTGCTTCGGCGTTGTGTTCTTCGGAAAATACTTTTTCAGCTTGCTTGTGTTGATTTTCAAGGTTTCTTTCTGGTTTCCCTTTTCCTCCGTCATAATTGCAAATATCGTATCCATGTCAAGCCGCCCGCTCTGGCTTAGGCTTTTCATCCGCTGTGCCTGTGAGAGTGAGGGCGTTGCTTCTTCGCTCTCCATCGTGGCAAAGAGGTTTTCCTGCTCGTCTTTCTTCAAAAAGGACAGTTCCACCGCAGGCGTGAGGGCGATTTTCCCCTCGTCCACCATCCGCAAAATCGGCGGTATCAGTTCCGTCAAACGGATAAATCTTTGTACGGTCATCCTGCCTACGCCGAAGCCCTGTGCCACCTTGTCGTCCGTCCGCAACTTCGTCACAACTTGTGACGAGGTTAAGTCTGTGCGGAAACCCTGCCGCTTCATGGCTTCGGATTTCATCTTGTAGGCAAACGCCCGCTCTGATGGCAGGATATTCTCACGCTGTAAATTACTGTCTACAAGGGTGATGATGGCTCGGTCACGGTCTAAGGGCAGGACAAACGCAGGCACGGTATTTATCCCTGCAAGTTCAGACGCACGGACACGCCGCTGCCCTGCAATCACTTCATAGCCGTTCCCGTCCTCTTTCGGGCGTGTGATTATCGGCGTGACAATGCCAAATTCCTTGATGCTTTCCGCTAATTCTGACAGCGTTTCATCCTCTGCCACATGAAACGGATTGTCGGGAAACGGGTACAAGTCTTTGGTCTTTAACACCTTAAAATCCTGTTTCTTCATTCACATATCTACCTTTCTTTCGCTCTGCTTTTATGGTTTTTCTGCAATTCTTCCAACACTTCGGGCGGTATCTTTGAGAGCAGCCGCCCCATCTGCTCGTTGGTTCTCTGCAACTCAAATATCTTCTGGTTCGCTTTCTGCACCTTTAGTTCCTGCTCATACTTTTCATCACGCATACGCCCCGCATAGTCTGATTCCTGCCCGATTTGCTCCTTTAGGCTATTGATATAGGCACTCTGCTTACTGATTTCCTTTGAGAATTTCTCCACGTCTGGGAGCCATGCCGCAATCAGTTCCAGAGCCTTGTCACGCTTCTTCCCTGCATTAAAGGCGTTGATGTCGGACAGTGCAGACACAATTTCCTCATACTGTTTATCAAGCCTGCCGCCCAACTTATAGAGCCATGTGGGGACATGTTTCCGCTTCGTTTCCATTGAGGACTGACCTCTTTCAAGCTGATTCCACCGTGAGGACATCCGCTCATGGTAGGCGGTCTGCCATTCGGACAGGCTCTTTTGATTGCCTAAAATTGTTTTGGCAGACAGCTTATTGTCTGGTGTAATCGGCACAAAACAGAGGTGCATATGCGGCGTTCTCTCGTCCATGTGGACGACTGCGGAGAGGATATTTTTCTCCCCGACACGCTCTGAAATGAAATCCAGAGCCATCGTAAAATACGCTTTCTGTTCTTTGGGCGGCAGGCTGTTCATAAATTCTGGCGAAGCCGTGATAAGCGTTTCCACCATCATCACGCTATCTTTCCTCGTCCTGCACCCTGCTTCGGCTACCATGCGGTTAATCTCTTTCTTGTAGGTGTACCTCGGCGGATTCACAAGATGGTAGTTATCTTTCGAGCGTTCCATATCTATATCTGGATTGCTTTTATAGGCTTCTTTTTTACGCTCGTTGTGGCGTTCGCAAGCCGCAACGCCGCCCGCTTTGCGTTTCTGGAAACGCAGGATTGCATAGGGCATAATTCATCATCTTCCTTTCTTCGGCGGGTAAACTGCCCTTTGGGTGACAGCGGTGACGGCGGTGACAGCAGTTTTGGGATACCCCCTACCGACTGCCTCAACTGTCACCCTTATTCCCTGCATGACGGTCATGTCGATGATGACGGTGTTTTTGGAATACCCCCTCGCAAGAGCCGTCACCGTCATGCTGCCATTCTTTTATCCGAAGCGTGGAGCGTAGGATAAGCAGGGCGTAAGACCTGCCATAAGGGAGTCCAGAGGGAACGTCTGGCACACGACTTTGCAGGGCAAAGTGTAGTGTGTTACACCCTGTAAACGCAGTCGGAAAAATCGGAAGGATTTTTCTGACCGCAGGGGTGGTTTTACACGCCGAAAAGGGCGGGTAAATCCTACGCCTGCACTTTGCGTTTACGGGGTGTTCTCCCGCAGGGATGACAGCGGCAGGGTATCCTAAAATCACTGTCACCGCCGTCACCGCTGTCACCCGCAGGGCAGAGTCGCCAGCTTTACACGGCTTTAAGCGTCAATGACAGTAACAGGGGGTATCCCAATATCGCTGTCACCACCGTCACCGCTGTCACCCGCCCGCTTTGCAAGCGAAATCTGCCTGCCGTGTTTTTTGCGGCTGTACTGATAAACGATATGGTTCTCATTTAAAAATGTGGTGCGGTATTCATTGAGCCATTTCGTAATCACCGTGGGTATGGTTTCCGTTTCCCTCATAGCGGCTAACAGCTCCGTTGCCGTGCCTGCCCATTCTTCCTTATCCCTCATAAAATCCACCAACCGAAAAAGGACGTCTGGTATCGTTTCTTTCGCAAGCTGCTCCTGCGTTTTTCTCTCCACAAGTTCCCAACTGCAATCACGGAAACGCAGCGTGTATTCCTGATAGGGCGTGTCCCTGCCCGTCACATACAGCTTGGCGGTGTCGGATGCCCGTTTCTCCTTTTCCAGAACAAAGGTAGCGTCCGCACTCCCCGTTAAGCCTGTCGTCCCAGACACCTTGTTGAACACATCGCTGTCATTCTGCTTTCGGATGTGGTGTACGACAATGACCGCCAATGAATGCCTGTCGGCAAAGTCTTTGATTAGTGAGATGTCCCCATAGTCGCTTGCGTAGGCATTGTCTTTTGAAGCTGTACGGACTTTCTGCAAAGTGTCAATGACAATAAGCCTGCTGTTTGGGTAATCTTTCAGATAATCTTCAAGCTGCACGATAAGACCGTCTGACAGCTTGCAGCTTGCCACGGCAAAGTGAAGCCGCCTGCTCGCTTCGTTCGTCAATCGGAACAGCCTGTCCTGTATACGGCAGAACGTGTCCTCAAGGCAGAGGTAAAGCACGTCGCCCTCCATTGTCGGCATATCCCACAAGGGAAGTCCCTGCGACACGCATAAACATAGCTTCAGCATGAGCCAGCTCTTTCCTATCTTCTGTGAGCCGCAGAACAGCGACAAGCCTGTGGGGATAAGGCTGTCCACCACAAAGGACGGCTTCTCAAGCGGTTCATAAAGGAGCGTTTCGGCGTTGACTGTCTGTAACTTCTGCATGGCTTTCCTCCTTTCGGGCGGTGTTTTTGTTTTCGTTGCACATAGGCGTTGACCTCCTTAAAAATAGATTTACTCCCACGAAGAAAAAGTGAGAGTATGTAATGCCGCCAATCCCACACAAATAAAAAACAGATTTCTTTTTCGGGCGGTGTCGGTCACGGTTGGAGATACTTCCTCATTTCCGCCTTTACTTTCTCCTTTGCAATCGCAACAGATTTCTGTATTGCCGAAGCGGTGCAATGCTCCATAGCGGCGATTTGGTAAAAATTGAACTCATACTCGTAGTAGAGCAGGAAACGCCGCCTTTGTATCTCTGGCAGTCCGTCAACCGCCTTACAGAGCAGTTCTGCCCGTTCTGCCTCAATCATTTGTTCCTCTATGCTCTTAGGCAGCTTCAACGCCCGCCTGTTCAGCGTTTCGTCCCATACTTCCGAAAACTCCCTGTGCCGCTCGTCCCATTGGAGGAGATTCCTGTTCCTGCGTTCCATCTGCCGAAACTCCATAAAGAACTGTTCCGACACTTCCAACTCGTGGGATTTGCCCTGCCCGTCCTTAAAGCTGATAAAATACCTTGTGCCGCTTTCCGTGGATTCCTCCCGAAGCGTGTACGCCTTAACTCTGTATGCCATCCCGCTTGCCTCCTGCAAAAAATAAGTGAGGGGATTTCCATCCCTCACCCAGTAGCCCGCAGGACGGCAGGCTGTTTTAGACGCTATAAAATTTTCGTAGCTTCTTCCGCAGATGGTCTAACCTCGCATAGATGGCACCAGTCGTCAAATGCACGAGCGGGGCAATCTCCTTTGTGGAATACCCCTGCATTTTCAGCAGGACGATTTTCAAGGTACGCCCGTCCACCGCGACTAATACTTGATAGAGATTTTCGCTCTCAATCTCGTCCAGTAACTCCGCAACCGTACCCACTTCCGTCTGCCGCTCCCTGTCTGCCATGTCCTCAAGGTATTCCGCAATGTCATTCGTCCATCGGTAAAACCGCCTGTTGGAATTGAAGTCTGCCCTGTCCGCAATGCGTATCTGCTCAATGGTCGCTTCATCAACGCCGCACTCACGCAGCAGCTTTTCCTCCGCTTCTTTCCAGATACGCCATTTCCTGTCCTCCCGTCCGTGGTTATATGCCATGCTTCTTTTCCTCCAATCAGAATTGATTGAGAGGGCAGAGAAAAACCCCCTCATTTTCCCAAAGGAAAAAACAAGGGGGCTGAACGCCTTAAATTTTAATTTTCTATTATCTTTCTTAGTTTTCTTAGGATTCTGGCTTTGCGTTTGTTCACAACGCTCTGGGTTATGCCGAACCTCGCCCCGACTTCACGCTCAGAAAGTCCGTCAAAAAAGATTGCCTGTATCAATTCCTGTTCACTATCCGACAGCAAAGGCAGGGCGGCTTTCAGCCTGTCCACCATAACCGCATTGACAACGGTTTCCGCAATGTCTGCCGCTTCATCAGCGATAAAGTCTAAAGGCTTCCCCTCGCTGTCCGTAAATCCATCCAGAGAAAGCAGGCTGTTCTTCGTATCTAATTTTTTCAGATAACGCCACCGTTCCTTATCTCGGTAGAAGTCCGTGTATTGCTCCCTCACGACTTCAAGCAGACAGCCTTGAATGGGGATAAACAGCTTGTCCATATAGGTCTGGTCGGATTCCCTGCGGCGGCAGAAATCCGTATAGGACAGTTCCACATATCTGCCGCTTTCCTTGATATATACCTTTCTCGGTGCGTATTTCACTGTAAGTACCTCCCATCTGAATTTTTGAAATGTTCAAAATCCAGATGGAGAGGTGGCGAACGACACCTAACACCACTAATAGCCCTATGGCACTTTCCAACAAAAATCGACAAAAGAAAAACCGCAAAGGCTCTATGACCTTTACGGTTATGGGAAATATTAATTCTGTTGTATGGAGATTGTACTTCTACATTCAAGGCAGGAAGTGCCGTTGCATAGGCAGAAATTTTTTTAACTGGTTTCCTGCCGTTCTCTGATATGCTATGTATTGATAAATTTTGCTTCGTATGAGCAGATAGATAACTGCCCGAAAAAAGGACATAAAAAAATCCCTCCA
>NZ_JACRSN010000028.1 GCF_014384705.1 Yeguia hominis
TCGCCTTTGTAAGAATGGTACTTCTCCTTGGGACGTTTGCCAAACAGTCCAAGCTGATTCATGATTCGCTGGACACGCTTGTGATTTACCAGAAAGCCACGGTTCAGAAGCTCCCGATGTACCCTTCTTACGCCATATCGTTTCCTGTTCTCATTAAAAACGGAAACGATTTCGGACGATAACTCGGCGTTTCGTTCTCTGACTTTATCGATTCTGCCAAGTTCATAATAGTATGTCGACCTAGACAGCTCAATGGCATCCAGCAAATCATTCAGTCTGTGTCCTTCTTTGCGGAGTTTCTGGACGAGCGCAGCTTTTTCGCCTTGAGTTGCGCTGCGCATTTCTCTTCTCTCAAGGCAATCTCTTTTTTTACAACAGCAATCTCCGCTCTCAGACGTTCATTCTCAGCTCTAAGCCGAATCACTTCTTCTCGCTCTGAAGGGGTCAGTTCTGCTGGTACTATTTTCTTCTTCATGGCAGGCTCCTTGGGTGGCCGTCCTTTTTGTTGTGCGACCAATCCCTGATACCCTTTTATTTTATAGCATCTGACCCATTGGCACAAGAGGCCGTCACTGATTCCAGCCGAAATTGCCGTTTCTCTACACGATGCACCGGCCAAAATTTTAGCGATTAGCTCATACTTTTCTTCTGCTGCCCATACTTTATTTTGATTTTTATGTCGCAGTGCTTCTGGACCACAAGCATCTTCTGTTCGAACCCAAATCCGAATTGTATCATGAAATCGTTTTTCGTTTACTCCGTCTGGTGTTTCTGGCCATTTTCCTTGGCGGTACAATTCCACGCACTTTTTCTTGTATTCATAACTATATTTCATAAAATACCCCCAATACTACGTGTCCAGTATTGGGGGTACATATCATTGACGTACAGCCAAGGTCGCCGCTTTTCTTATGGACATTTGCGTTTTTGGGGATGACACGGGAATCTGAACTGCAGCAAGACAAAGCAAAAGAGGATGCATAGGCGGAGGCCATCGGCGGGCAGTCGTTTGTGCAGGCGAATTCGTTGCAGATCCGCTTCAGGAACAGTGTGCGGGGAAAATGAAAAATTTCTCCATTTTGCAAATAAGGAATTGATTTTTGTGCGCAAACGTGCTATGATTGCTGTGAGTTGTACGGACAACTTTGATGAAGGAGGAATACGGAATGCAGAAACAGACCCCGGAAACGGTTACCATTCATGTGGAAAAAGATTTTAAAATTGGCGAGGTGGACCAAAGACTGTTCAGTTCCTTCGCAGAGCATATGGGACGCAGTATTTATACGGGAATTTATGAGCCGGGCCATCCTGCCGCAGATGCCAAGGGATTCCGCACAGATGTGCTGGAGTTGGTTCGGGAGCTCAATCTGTCACATGTTCGCTATCCGGGTGGAAATTTTCTTTCCGGTTATGACTGGAAGGACGGAATTGGGCCGAAGGAAGCGCGTCCTCGGCGGCTCGATCTGGCCTGGAAGAGTATTGAATCCAATCAGGTTGGAATCGATGAGTTTTACGATTGGAGCCGGCTGGCAGGCATCCAGATTATGGGCGGCGTGAATATGGGAACCGGTTCGCCGAAAGATGCGGCAGAACTGGTGGAATATTGCAACTATCCGGGCGGGACGGCGTGGTCTGACCGCCGGATCCAGAACGGACACAAAGATCCGATGGGGATCTCGCTCTGGTGTATCGGAAATGAAATGGATGGCCCGTGGCAGATTGGCCATCTCGACGCGATTGATTACGGCAAAAAGGCGCGGGAAGCCGCAAAAATGATGAAATGGGTCGATGATTCCATTGAAGTTGTGGTGTGCGGAAGCTCGAATGCCGAAATTTCGACGTTCCCGGAATGGGATCGTCAGGTTCTGGAATACACCTATGACGAAGCGGATTATCTATCTATGCATCGGTATTTTGAAAACGAGGGCAATGACCTGGACTTTTTGGCTTCCTTTAAGGATATGGACCAGTTTATTTCTACGCTGGTTGCGACGGTGGATTATGTCAAAGCCGTCAAGCGAAGCAAAAAAACGATCGGCCTTTCGTTTGACGAATGGAATGTCTGGTACCAAAAACGCCAGACGCCGCACGACTGGATGGAGGCGCCGGAACTCATTGAAGACCGGTATACGCTCCTGGATGCGCTTTCTTTCTCCGGCATGTGTATGGCGCTGCTCAACCATGCCGATCGGGTCAAGATTGCTTGCCTGGCGCAGCTGGTGAATGTGATTGCGCCGATCCTCACAGAACGCGGCGGACGCGCGATCCGGCAGACCATTTTCTATCCGTTCCAGTTGTTTTCGAAACACGGACGCGGAACTGCGCTCCGGCCGGTGGTTCATACACCGCTTTTGGAGACCCGCCACGGCGACGCCGAGCAGCTTTATACAAGCGCAGTCCTGCATGAAGACGGAACGCTTTCTCTGTTCTGCCTGAATATCGGAGAAACGGCGCTGCAGGCAGAACTGGATCTGCGCTCCTTTGGCTCTGTGAAACTATGTGCGCATACCCGTCTCAGCGGGGAGGATCTGAATGCAGTGAACACCTTTGACAACCCGTTTGCAGTGGTCCCGCAGCAAATTCCGGTTTCAGAAAAGCCCGCAGCACGGTTTTCGGAACGGATTCCTGCAAGATCGTTTTCCGTGTTTTCGTTTGCTCCGTCGGAAACGCTTTGAGAAGTATCGAGCTCAAAAAGAGCCGCCTTCTGTCCATGGTTTGGATCGGAAGGCGGCTTATTTTTGCGGTGCAATCGGAAGATTACGAGGACCGTGAATCGTAAAACCCAGTCGTGCTGAAACGGGCAGCGGCTTGAAATATCGGCAAAAAATCGGTATAATAAAATTTATCGTCCGGCCTGACAATCGTTCATCCGGGTTTCTACTTCCCGAATTAGGCGAAAGAGCGCTTCCGAAAAGACCGGGTATTCCAAGGACAGGACTTCCGGGGAAAGCGCGGTGACAGAGCCTTTTTGGGAAGGCTTTTTGGGAGCTGCACCCGCATATTCCGCCAAAAGCAATTCCTGAAAATTGGCGGCGGAAATACTCATAGCGGCAGTAGAAAATCCATCGGCAGCAGGTCCGGGGAAAGCAAAAAGCCCATTCGGATTTTTCGGATTCGCGAGATAGAGCGCACGAAACAGCTTATAAATGGCGGCTTCTAAAAAAAGCGTGGCCTCATTGGCGAGCGGTTCATTTTCGTAGGTATGAAGCAGCCCGAAAAGAACATGAACAGAATTGGTCAGAACTTTCTTGTGCAGGCTGGACTGTGTCTCTCCGGACTCGACATTTTCCGGAACAGGGGCAGGCGTCTCGGGGAGGTCTTCGGCTTTTAACACACCGCCCGCGCGGTGCGGCGTCCGGCCAAGCAGATAGTCACAGGAGACTTGGTAAAAATCTGCGGCCCGCACCAGAAAAGCAAGGCCGCATTCCCGGATTCCTTTTTCATAATGCGAGAGAAGCGCCTGCGAAACGCCAAGTTCCTGCGCGGCAGCTTTTTGGCTGAGCCCGCGCTCTTTGCGCAAAAGGGTTAGCATCCGGGGAAAAGAGTTGTTCATCCGTAGGACCTCCGAGTTTTTGATGGGGAATTCGGGCGAAAAACAGTGTGTTTCGAAAAAGAACCTGTTTTATAAACGTATTGTAAAGTATATAACAATTATAACGTTTTGTAAACCGCTAGATATCGTATGTGATACAAGGAGGCAGGGGCAGATTATGAAATCATATGTCATTCATTTGCTGCGGCACGGTACAAGCGAGGGCAATTTGCAAGGGCAGTATATCGGGCGTACGGATTCTCCGCTTTCGGCAGAGGGAAAACGCGCATTGCTGCAGCTGAAGACAGAAGGAAGCTATCCCAAAGCGGACGCCTATTTCAGCAGTCCGCTTTCCCGATGCGTAGACTCTCTGAAAATTCTCTACCCGGAAGCGAAACCGGTTCTGGTTGATGGATTTCGGGAAACTGATTTTGGCGCATGGGAAGGAAAAACCGCGGCGCAGCTGCAGGCGGAAGATCCCCGCTTTTCTGCATGGATGCAGGGAAAGGGAGAGCCGGTTACACCGCCGGGCGGGGAAGACGGCGCAGCCTTTATGCACAGGGTCTGCGCGGCTTTTGAGCAGTTTGTGCAGGACCGGATGCGGGACGGTGTAACAAGCGCGGTTGTGATGACGCATGGCGGCGTCCTGATGACGATTCTTGCGGCGTATGGTTTGCCCCGAGCACGGTTTTACGATTGGATGACCGAGAGCGGCTGCGGCTATTCTCTGCGCATTACGCCGGGCCTTTGGATGCGCTCCATGGTTGCGGAAGTTTATGGGACGCTTCCGGTTTTGCCGGATTCCGGAAAAGCACAGCGGGAATACACCGTGATGGATACAGCCCGTGCGGCTGCCGATCTGCTCTGGCGGGAAACGCCGGAGGAACCGAAAAAAGAGGATTGACAAATTGTCCTAACCGGGCTATGATTAGGATACAATCAGAAAAAGGCAATGAAGGGAATAAGGCAGACGGAAACCCTGCAGAGAGCCGGCGTCGGTGCGAGCCGGTGGGTTGATTTTTGCGAATCGCTCATCCCGGAGCTGCCGCCCCTAAAGCCTGCAGGGCAGGAAGAAGGGCGGACGGGAAGGTCCCGTTATAGACCGGAGTCTTGCTGGAGACTCTCAAGAGGGCTTTCATGAAAGAAAGCTGAATGCGGGTGGTACCGCGGATAACAACGTTTATTCGCCCCGGATGCGTCGAAGGACGGGTCCGGGGATTTTTTTATTGCATTCTAAAATTTTGAGTGTGACTTGGAGGGTTATGAATGAAATCGGGATATCGAAAATATCTTCCGTTTCAGCCGGTGGCTTTGCCAGATCGGAAATGGCCGGACAGAAAAATTGAAAAAGCGCCAGTTTGGTGCAGCGTGGATCTTCGGGACGGCAATCAGGCGCTGGTAAATCCGATGAATTTGGAAGAAAAGCTCTCTTTTTTCCAGATGCTGGTGGAAATTGGCTTCAAAGAAATTGAGGTCGGCTTTCCGGCTGCATCGGAGACGGAGTATGAAATTCTGCGCACGCTGATTGACCGGAATCTCATTCCGGACGACGTGACGATTCAGGTTCTGGTTCAGGCGCGGGAACATCTGATCCGCAAAACGTTTGCCTGCCTGGAAGGCGCGAAAAATGTCATTTTGCATTTTTATAATTCGACTTCGACGCTGCAGAGAAAGGTTGTTTTCCAGTCGGATATGGAAGGCATCATGGAGATTGCGGTAAACGGTGCGCGCCTGGTGCGAAAACTGGGGGAAGAGGCCGCGCAAAAAGGCATGCATATCCGGTACGAATACTCTCCGGAGAGCTTTTCCGGAACAGAGATGGACAATGCCGTCCGAATCTGCGACCGGGTTGCAGAGGAACTGGGCGCAACGCCGCAGAAGAAAGTCATTCTGAATTTACCCAACACCGTGGAATGCAGCCTTCCCAATCATTTTGCAGACCAGGTGGAGTACTTTTGCCGCCATATCCGCTGCAGAGACAGCGCGGTCATCAGCATCCACCCGCATAACGACCGCGGAACAGCCGCAGCCGCAACGGAACTGGGCATTCTGGCAGGCGCCGAACGGGTAGAAGGGACGGTCTTCGGCAACGGGGAGCGCACCGGAAACGCGGATATCATGGTTGCGGCGATGAACCTGTATACGCAGGGAATTGATCCCAAGCTTAATTTTTCCGATATGAATGCGATCCGCGAAGTGTATGAACACTGCACGAAAATGAAGGTGCATGAGCGGCATCCCTATGCAGGAGAACTGGTATTTACGGCGTTTTCCGGATCGCATCAGGATGCTATCAAAAAAGGCGTCGACTACATGCAGGCCCATCATTCCGATTATTGGGAGGTTCCCTATTTGCCGATCGATCCGGCGGATGTCGGCAGGCAGTATGAACCGATTATCCGAATTAACAGCCAGTCCGGAAAAGGCGGCGCGGCGTTCATCATGCAGCATGACTTCGGGTATGTCCTGCCCAAAGCGTTCCATCCGGAATTTGGTGCGCTGGTTAAGGCGGCCTGTGACAAGGCCGGACGGGAATTGCAGCCGAAAGAAATCTTCCAGCTCTTCCACACGGAATATGTGGATGTCCGCTATCCGTACAATCTGAAAACCTATAAACTTTATGAGGAGAACGATGCCCAGAACGAGACACTGGTTCATTTCAGCGGCGTGCTTCGGTTCCGCCACGAAGATCATGCGATTTCCGGAACCGGAAACGGACCGATCGACGCATTTTTCAACGCCTTGCGTACGGTCGGGATCGACGACTATCAATTTATCTCTTACCACGAGCACGCAATTTCCTCCGGCGCAGATTCCAAAGCGCTTTCCTGCATTCAGCTTCGCGCGCCGGATGGCCGGATTGTATTTGGTGTCGGTGTGGATGGAAACATCAGTTTGGCCTCTATCAAAGGCATCATTTGTGCCATTAATCGTTCCAAAACAGAGTAGCCATACAGCGTGATAATAAGCGGAGGTGTTCTTATGAAACAGTATCGAATTGCCGTTCTTCGTGGAGATGGAATTGGGCCGGAAATTGTGGCGCAGGCCATCCGGGTGCTGAATACGGCGGCCGAACGATTCGGATTTTCGGTCTGTTATGAGGCGGCGCTGCTGGGCGGCGCTGCAATTGATGCCTGCGGCGTTCCGCTGCCGGAAGAAACCGTGGCCACCTGCAAAGCATCGGATGCGGTGCTGCTCGGCGCGGTAGGCGGCGCGAAATGGGATACGCTGCCCGGTAACTGCCGGCCGGAAGCGGGCTTGCTAGGCATCCGGAAAGCACTCGGCTTATTTGCAAATCTGCGTCCGGCACAAATTTTTCCCGCACTGCGCAGTGCGTCACCGTTGCGCCCCGAGATCATCGGGGAGTCTTTGAATGTCATGGTAGTCCGCGAACTGACGGGCGGCATTTATTTTGGAGAGCGCGGCCGCACAACAAAGCAGGGCGTCCCGGCAGCCTATGATACGGAACTTTATACGGTTCCGGAAATCGAACGGATTGCCGTGCGTGCGTTTGAAATTGCAGGTAAGCGGCAAGGGCGTGTGTGCAGCGTCGATAAAGCCAATGTGCTGGAATCTTCCAGACTCTGGAGAGAAACCGTGTCGCGCATCGGCCGCGAGCAGTTTCCGGAAATTGCGCTGGAGCACATGTATGTCGACAACTGTGCGATGCAGCTGGTGTGCAATCCGACGCGATTTGACGTCATTGTAACGTCGAATCTTTTTGGAGATATCCTTTCAGATGAGGCTTCCATGATCAGCGGGTCGATCGGCATGCTGCCGTCTGCGAGCCTTGGAAGCGGACACGGCGGCCTTTTTGAGCCGGTACACGGTTCTGCACCGGATATCGCAGGAACTGATACCGCAAACCCAATGGCGACTGTGCTTTCGGTAGCGATGCTTTTGACCTACTCGCTCGGAGAGCAGGAAGCAGGCGCCGCAATAGAAGCTGCTGTGCATGAGGCGCTTGCCGTCGCCCGGACAGCGGATCTTGCTGTAGAGGGTCTTCCGGTGGTCGGCTGTACAGAGATGGGAACAATTCTTTGCAAAATCCTGAAAAAATGATTGAAACCCGGGGACAAACGTGTTATAATAAATTTTGTCCCTAATAACCGCCCGTGGCGAAGCTGGATATCGCAGCAGATTCCGATTCTGAAGGCCGGGGGTTCGAATCCCTCCGGGCGGGCCAAGCAAAAAGCGCATTAGAAAGCCATTTTTCTGGCTTTTTGGTGCGCTTTTGTGTTTGAGGTGCAAACTGTGGCTTTGATATACACACGGGTGGGTCAACGTGTGGGTCAGATTCAGGCGTTCCGAAACGGGAAGATGAAGAACGAGGTGTATGCGGAATGCCATATCAGAATCTGTAACTGCGTTCTCAACATTTTCATTTGATGGCAAGGCGTTGATTTCACGCACATCAGCTATTCGCTGACGGCTTCTCATTTCATCATGGTAGAGGTTCTTTGCTGTGGAGCAGAGCCATGTCAATTCATCTGACTTACCTTTGAATTGTGATGTTGTAGAAACAGCTTTATAGAATGTGTTCAGCGTGATTTCCTCTGCTATCTCACGATTTTTAGCAAGAGAAATCGTATAGGAGTATACCTGCAAATAGAAGGCTTTATAAAGTTTTTCATAGTCCATACTTATCATCACCTCCTTCAACTTCATAGGTTAGACGGAGAAATCGGAATTTCGTTACAAAGAAATTTGAATTATTTTATACCTTTACGTTACTCCTGCTTTCCGCGGACTATTGGTAGACGTGCATTAGCGGCAAGCAAAGAGATTGCTGTGTCAGTTTGATATGTTCAAATGCTAATTAAGCATAGCGTATAGCCACGATTTTTTCTATTATGTTCGCCTTGCTTCGGAATAGTGGCAAGGCTGGCTATCCTTGCCTCGTTTTTGTGATTCTCTATCGTACATGAGCATTAATGGCCGGTTTCAAACTCTAAAAAATCAGGGAAACAGCCCAGCGTAACGGACAGAATGCGCGAACCATGCGCCTTTATAAATTCGTAATAATTTGTTGTCATAAATTTCACGCTTTATCTGTTTCCCTGTTACAAACAGCCGGTATGATATAGATGTTCCAAAAAACACAACAATGTATGCCACCTAATGAATCCTGCCGGCGCTGCCGGGCCTGGACGGAATACCGATCCGGCAGCAGGGCAGACCAACAATTCCTCTTTTCAGAGTTTTTCATATGTTTCCCTCCTTTATGAAGCACGCCCGGCCCCCCGGGTGTGTTTTGTTTTTGGCCAAAATCAAGGCGGCATCAAACACGTGAACTGGGTATGCTGAAAACGGCCTCCCGCAGCAAGAACTGCAGGAGGCCGTTTTTTACAGAAGGGTTTATAGGGAAAGCTGCACAAGTTCGCTGAAATCCTCCATGCGGAAGACTGTTACCGCATGATCGGTAAAAACGTAGAAATCTTCATCCGCATAAACGCCGCGGGTATCCCCGGCGCTCCAGTCGAGATCCCCTTCGACAGTTGCTTTGGGATAAAATCCGGTTTTAGTCGAGTAGCCGTAAATCGCATATCCGTTTTCGGCGGGAAATGCGATCAGGTCGCGCTCCGGTGCGATGAGAATCGCTTTGTGATTGTAGAGCGCTTCTGACCAATCGCTCTCCAGATACATTGTGTGCAGTTCGGTGACGTTGTAAGGGTCAGAGGTGTCAAACATGGAAAGCTTTAGACCGTTTGTAATGCCGGTTTCCTCGTCGGCATCCATACCCAGCCCGAACAGAAGGCCGTTTCCATAGACATGCAGATAAGAAGAAAATCCCGGGATTTTTAGCTTGCCCATGATTTTCGGCTCTTCCGGATTGCGCAGATCGACCGAGAAAAGGGGATCTGTTTCCCGGAAGGTGACAAAATACCCGGTTTCTCCGGCAAACCGGACGGAGTACACCCGTTCATCTTCAGCCAGGCCTTCAATTTTTCCGATGGTTTTCAGGGAGGCGTCCAAAACATAAAGGGCGTTTTCCTGTACGTCACGGTCTGCCTGATAGTTTACCCAGCCGTGTTTGGAATCGGTATAGGTGCGGTAGGTGTTTTCGTCCTGCGTGGTAACAACCCGGAGATTGCCCTCATATTCGTCCATTGCAAACTGGTTGAGCAGATAGCCGGGAACTTCGCCCTCTGCTTCGGGTGCGATGTTGCCGTCCTGTAAGGAGAACCGCAGAAGCTCTGTGTGCGAAGAATCCTTGTATTCCTGAACGTCGTATCCATCTTCGGTGTAGGCGTCGCCTTCTTCCGTATCGTAGATGGTGCGTGAAAAATAGAGATTATTCTGACTCATATAGAATTCGGTGCCGCCGCCGAGAACGGATTGATTGCTGATAAGCGAGCAGTCTGAAAGGCGGATGGCAGAAATGACCGTATACTGTGTGCTGTCCGGTTCCGGTACAATATAGATGCATCCGGCGTCGATGGGGTGTTCGGTTCCGTTTTCCTCAATACAGGGAACGTAGGTTTCCGGTTTCGTTTCGACCGGTTTGCCGTCTTTTGCGTCATTGGAGATCAGATAAAGAACGCCGTCCAGGATGCGGGAAGTCAGGTAGGAGCCGTCCTGTTTGAATTTTGCGGAAAGCGTCGGCGCCGTTCGGTCGGAAACGTCATACACGGAAACGGCAGTGGCGGTGTCAGAACTGTAGGCGCTGTCGCCTGTTCCCTCATCCCACCAGTCGGAATAACGCCAGGTGCTTTTGACGACTGCGACCGCATTTCCGTTTTCGATGAGATAGATCGCGCAAGCGTCATCAGTGCTTAGAAACGATCCGCCGTTTAGCTCTTCGTTGCAGGAACCATCTGCGACTTGTGTCTGGGAGAGCAGTTTGGTGTCTTTTCCCTCGCAGGAGAGAATGGAGAGCACGTTGTTTTCCAGACGATAGAGGTATTTTCCGTCGGTTTTGACCGAATCCCCTTCGTCAATGCCTTCTACCTGGACATTGGTTTCCGAATAATCGGCAGACGAATCCGTGGCGGCTTCGGCAGCGCCATCCATGGGGACGTCCTTGTCTTCTGAGACAGCCGTTTTGGGAGCTGCCTCTGCGGCTTCGGCAGAAGAGAGGGCGCCGCCCTCGGTTCCATAGGCAAGATGACTGTTATAGGAGATGTTTGAAAAAATGTCGTAAACTTCGTCATATGCGGAGAGCCCGGAAACCGATTCGGTGTTGACCGGTCGGGGCTCCGATGCGGGTTTGCGGAGCATCAGGATGCCCTTTACGGCGAAAATGCCGGAACAGAGAATCAATAAGCAGGCGAAAGCAGCGCCTGCAGCTTTCCAAATTCGGATCGTTTGCCGTGTGTGCCGGCTTTGCAGGGACGCTTTTCCGGAAGCCTGCGTTTCGCGCAAAGTGGATAAGATACGGGCACGGGTTTCCGGCGTCGGCCGAATCCGCGCATTGTCTGCTTTGTAGGCATCTTTAAACATCGTCGTACACTCCTTTCAATTCCGTGCGGAGCTGTGCGCGTGCGCGGTGTAGCTGGGAACGGACAGTGGATTCTTTTTGCGAGAGAATGCTTGCAATCTCTGCGGTGGTGTATTCTTCATAATAAAACAGATGGACGACCGTACGGTATTTCGGCGCAAGTTTTAAAACTGCATCATAGACCTCGCTTTTTTCCTGCATTTCAGTCTGGAGCGAGTCGTCGAGCGGGACGCTCCTGCGGAACCATGCAGAGCTGAAAAGAGAGTTTGTGCGGTTGACTGTGGTGCGGATCAGCCAGGCCTTGCAGTGTTCTTCGCTTGCAAAGTTGGGCGCAAAGCGAAGATACCGCACCAAGACATCCTGCAGAATGTCGTCGGCGTCATACCGATTTTTGGTGCGGACAAAAGCCAGCCGGTAGATCATGTCGCCGTACCGGTCAAAAACAGCCTCCACGCTGTTGCTGCCCGGTGTGTCCAGGGGAATGCGATCGATCGATTCGTTCATGTTTGACCCCTCCATGTTCGAAATACCGCGCAAGATGCAGAATTGTTGCAAAGAACAGGCAATTTTCCAAGGAATTCTGTCTCTATCATATCGGAAGCGGAAAATGGCGTCAAGATTTTGGACTTGATTTGATGTAGATTATAAGGTGACATATGCAAGTGGCTTTTTGTGTCTTTGAATGGCGCAGAGAGCTACTTTTTGTTTTTAATACAAACAAAAAGTGACTTGCGTTTTTTGAGGAAACTGTAAAGGAAAGAAATGAAAGGGGATGCTATTCTAAAATAAGGATGGTGGTTTGATGAATCTTGGCGAACGCATAGCGGCATTGCGAGAAGACAGCGATTTGACGCAAAGTGAATTGGGAAAAGAGGTTCATATTAGCCGTTCTGCAATTGCGGGTTATGAATCGGGAAGTACCCAGCCTTCTTATCCCGTCTTACTGGAAATTGCAGATTTTTTTGATGTCAGCCTGGACTACTTGTTTGGCCGGACAAAGCTGCGATGCAGCACGAGGCTGCTTGCAAAGCGGCTGCAAGGGGAAGAGACCCAGATGCTGTTTGACGAATTGTTTTCCCTGTGTGAAGAGGATCGAGATACCGCGATTCGGGTCATTCGCGCCTTGGCGCGCAGCAGACAGCAGGAAAAGTCGGAATAAAGAAACGGATGCGGCGTGGCGTTGTCCATGCCGCGTTTTTGTGTATCGAAAGGGAGAGGCTTTTTTATGAAAAAACGAAATTGCGGCATCGCGCTGCTCCTTTGCGTGCTTCTGGCGCTTTTGCCTGCGTGCGACCTGGTGGAAGAGATTTCCCAGGATTCGTACGGCTGGGTGCCGGACGGTGCGTCCTTTTCTGCATACTTTATTGATGTCGGACAGGCAGATTGCATTTTGCTGACCTGCGGCGGAGAGAATATGCTGATTGATGCGGGAAACAATGACGATGGACCGGTGATTCTCGATACGCTTTCCGCTGCCGGCGTTTCACACCTGACGTATGCCGTCGGAACGCATGGGCACGAGGATCATATCGGCGCAATGGACGATGTGCTCCGTGCAGTGGAGACGGACGTTTTGCTGCTTTCTCCGCAGGAGGCGGATACAAAAGTGTACCGCGACGTCCTGACTGCCGCCGACGAGACCGAAACAGAGCACCGCGATGTGATGGCCGGGGATTCTTTTTCGCTGGGAGACGCGTCCGTGACAGTACTTGCACCGCAGGAGGAATCCTACAGCGACATCAACGAGAGCTCCGTCGTGCTTCGGGTCGTTTTTGGAAAGACCGCTTTTCTCTTTACCGGAGACGCAGGCAGAGAAAGTGAAGAAGAAATGCTTGCATCCAAAGAAACGCTCTCTGCGGATGTATTAAAAGTCGGGCATCATGGCAGCCGCGGCTCCACAACCTATCCGTTTTTGCGGGAAGTCTTTCCGGAATATGCGGTAATCCAGTGCGGAGCAGGCAACGATTACGGCCATCCGCATGAAGAAACGATGAGTCGTCTCAGCGATGCCGGCGTGACGGTCTACCGGACAGACGTTCAGGGAACAGTGGTTGTACAGAGCGACGGACAGACGCTGACCTTTACAACCGAAACGGAAATTGCACCGACAGCTGCGGCCCGGGAACGCGCGGATGCCGAAGCGGAAGGCGTCCAATACATCGGGAATTTAAAATCTAAAAAGTTCCATACGCCGGACTGCACCGGCCTTCCTGCCGAGGAAAACCGAATTTATTTCCCCAGTCGGGAGGCTGCAAAAGAAGCGGGGTATGCACCCTGCGGAAAATGCAAACCCTGATCGGCAGTTCGCCGATTCTGCCGGCCTTCCGCGCTGAATATACTGTATCGAAAGCGGATTAGCCGAATCTGATACAAAAGGGGGAGGCGCGATGGGCTGCAAATTTTCGGATCTTCGGCGGAAAGAGGTTATTAACATTAAAGACGGGTCAAAATACGGATATGTCAGCGATGTGGAGGTTGACACGGAAAACGCCCGGCTCTGTGCGATTATCGTTTATGGCAGGCTGCGCTGTTTCGGAATCTTGGGGCGCGAGGAGGATTACGTGATCCGTTGGGAGGATATTCAAATGATCGGGGACGACACGATTTTGGTGAATTGCCGTTTGGCGCTGCACCGCAAAAAACGCCAGGGCGGATTTTTCTCCGGGCTGTTTTCCGGCGGATGACAGCATGCAGACAGCACGAGATCCGATTTTTTGGGGCGTGCTTTTTCCGTCCTTGGATCCAATGCGGAAAAGAAGCAAAATTTACGTGGAATCTACGAAATCTGCCCGTGCAAAAGCAGAAAAAATCCTTGCAAAAGGCGGATTTCTATGGTATAATACGAAAGCGTTTGATGCGAAAAACACACGCACCCGCTTTGGCGGATTGGTGCCCGAAAGGGTTTTCCGTCTGTGAAGGGCGGTGCGGAGGAACAACCAAAGGAGGACATTCAAATGGCAGTAGTATCAATGAAACAGCTTTTGGAGGCCGGCGTCCATTTCGGCCACCAGACCAGAAGATGGAACCCGAAAATGGCACCGTACATTTTCACGGAGCGCAACGGGATTTACATCATCGACCTGCAGAAGACCGTTCGCAAACTGGAAGATGCGTACAACTTTGTCCGCGACCTTTCCATGGAAGGCAAATCGGTTCTGTTTGTCGGAACGAAAAAGCAGGCACAGGCTTCCGTGAAGGAAGAGGCAGAGCGCGCAGGTGCGTTTTATGTCAATGCCCGTTGGCTGGGCGGCATGCTCACAAACTTCCGCACCATCCGCCGCAGAGTCGAACGCCTGTATCAGCTGCGTAAAATGGAAGAAGACGGCACGTTTGATCTGCTCCCGAAGAAGGAAGTTATCAAACTGCGGTTGGAAATTGAAAAACTCGAGAAATTCCTCGGCGGCGTAACCGAAATGCGGCAGCTTCCGGGCGCGCTCTTCATTGTGGATCCGCGCAAGGAACGCATTGCAGTTGCCGAAGCGAAGAAACTCGGTATTCCGATCGTCGCAATCGTCGACACCAACTGCGATCCGGATGAGATCGACTATGTGATCCCGGGCAACGACGACGCCATCCGTGCGGTAAAGCTGATTTCCAGCGCGGTTGCCAATGCAATCATTGAAGGCCGCGAGGGCCGTATGGGCGCTGCTGCAGAAGAAGCAGAGGCCGCTGAGGCTGAGGAAGCTGCAGAGGCTGCTGAATAAGCATTTGCATCGGAAGTGTAAGTCCGCCGGTACAGCCGAAGCCGGCTGACGGCGGACTTTTATAGAGAGAATATAAAAGAATCGGAGGAAATAGGAATGGCATCATTTACAGCGAAAGACGTTGCTGCGCTGCGCGAGAAGACCGGCTGCGGCATGATGGATTGCAAAAAAGCATTGACACAGTCGAACGGCGATATGGAAGCCGCGATCGATTTTCTGAGAGAAAAAGGCCTTGCTGCTGCGACGAAAAAAGCTGGCAGAATCGCTGCGGAAGGTATGGCGTATGCATTCGTCGCAGATTGCGGCAATGTTGCGGTAGCGATCGAAGTGAACGCAGAGACGGACTTTGTTGCGAAGAACGCAGAGTTCAAAGCGTTTGTTGAGACTTGTGCCCAGACGGTTGCAAAACAGAATCCGGCCGATGTTGAGGCGCTGCTTGCCTGTAAGGCAGAAGGTTCTGAGCAGACTGTTGACGCGTTGCTGAAAGAGAAAATTTTGACGATCGGCGAGAACATCAAGGTTCGCCGCTTTGAGCGTTTTGAAGGTGCGGTAACCGCATATATTCACGCTGCTGGCCGAATCGGCGTTATTGTCAAGTTTGACACCACGCCGGAAATCGCTGCAACAGAAGGCTTCAAAGAGTATGCAAAGAACGTTGCGATGCAGGTTGCTGCGGCAAATCCGTCCTATGTCAACGAAGCGGCTGTTCCGGCTGAGGTCGTGGAGCACGAGAAGAAGATCCTCACCGAGCAGGTCATCAACGATGGCAAGCCGGCTGCAATTGCAGAGAAGATTGTCATGGGCCGTATCGGCAAATTCTTCAAGGAAATCTGCCTGACCGACCAGGCGTACGTGAAGGATCCGGATATTTCGGTACAGAAATATACCGAGAACGTCGCAAAAGAACTGGGCGGCTCGATTGCAATTTCTGCGTTTGCCCGTTTTGAAAAGGGCGAAGGCCTTGAGAAGCGTTCGGACAACTTTGCAGATGAAGTTGCCAGCATGATTAAATAAGAACCGCAAACGAAATGTTTGCTGTTGCAAATAAAAAGCAGATCAAAATGATATGTACCCCCAATACTGGACACGTAGTATTGGGGGTATTTTATGAAATATAGTTATGAATACAAGAAAAAGTGCGTGGAATTGTACCGCCAAGGAAAATGGCCAGAAACACCAGACGGAGTAAACGAAAAACGATTTCATGATACAATTCGGATTTGGGTTCGAACAGAAGATGCTTGTGGTCCAGAAGCACTGCGACATAAAAATCAAAATAAAGTATGGGCAGCAGAAGAAAAGTATGAGCTAATCGCTAAAATTTTGGCCGGTGCATCGTGTAGAGAAACGGCAATTTCGGCTGGAATCAGTGACGGCCTCTTGTGCCAATGGGTCAGATGCTATAAAATAAAAGGGTATCAGGGATTGGTCGCACAACAAAAAGGACGGCCACCCAAGGAGCCTGCCATGAAGAAGAAAATAGTACCAGCAGAACTGACCCCTTCAGAGCGAGAAGAAGTGATTCGGCTTAGAGCTGAGAATGAACGTCTGAGAGCGGAGATTGCTGTTGTAAAAAAAGAGATTGCCTTGAGAGAAGAGAAATGCGCAGCGCAACTCAAGGCGAAAAAGCTGCGCTCGTCCAGAAACTCCGCAAAGAAGGACACAGACTGAATGATTTGCTGGAGGCCATTGAGCTGTCTAGGTCGACATACTATTATGAACTTGGCAGAATCGATAAAGTCAGAGAACGAAACGCCGAGTTATCGTCCGAAATCGTTTCCGTTTTTAATGAGAACAGGAAACGATATGGCGTAAGAAGGGTACATCGGGAGCTTCTGAACCGTGGCTTTCTGGTAAATCACAAGCGTGTCCAGCGAATCATGAATCAGCTTGGACTGTTTGGCAAACGTCCCAAGGAGAAGTACCATTCTTACAAAGGCGA
>NZ_JACRSN010000029.1 GCF_014384705.1 Yeguia hominis
AGCAAGAACTTTTGCTACCAGCTCATATTTTTCTTCTGCTGTCCACACCTTGTTCTGATTTTTATGTTGCAGTGCTTCTGGACCACAAGCATCTTCTGTTCGAACCCAAATCCGAACCGAATCGTGAAATCGCTTTTCCTTTACTCCGTCTGGTGTTTCTGGCCATTTCCCTTGTCGGTATAATTCCACGCACTTCTTCTTGTACTCGTAGCTGTATCGCATAAAAATACCCCCAATACTGGGTGTCCAGTATTGGGGGTACATATCATTTCCGGTCTGCTGCTTTTTTGTTATCAAAATATTAAACGCCACGGTGTAAAGCTCTGGCTCTGCACTGACTTTGTGGATTGTCCTGTCAAGCAGATCCCCCTCGGACGGGCTGATTCACGGACAGTCCAATCGTTGCCGCATACAGAATACCTTGTGGGAAACATCCGTCTAGGCGGCCTTATGAAAAAATGGCGTTCCGTGAGGAGTGCGTAACGCTGCAGTCCCCTGGCAAAATGTTAGAAGTGGATGTGAAGCCTCTCCGGCAAAATTGCGGTAAAACTGGCGGTGCCGATCGGAAAAGCATGTCAGATGGCACCGACGATTTTATGCGGGACATACGGCTCTTCTAAAAACGCCAGGTCTTTTTCGGATAGGGAGACCGAAAAACTTCCGGCGGCATCGTCAAAATAGGCGGCTTTTGTTGCGCCGATCAGCGCGGAGGTGACGCCCTTTGCAAACAGCCAGGCAAGCGCAATCTGGGACATGCTGCAATGATAGGTTTCCGCAAGCGCTGCTACCCGATTGACAATTTCCAGATCAGATGTTTTGGTGCGGTCATATTTTCCGGCGGCAACGACGTCGGTTCTGCTGCGCAGGGTATCAGCAGACCAATGACGCGAAAGTCGTCCGGCGGCAAGCGGGCTGTACGGCGTCAATACCACGCCCTGTTCCCGGCAAATCGGAATGAGTTCCCGTTCATCTTCCCGATAGAGCAGATTATAATGGTTCTGCATGGAGACAAATTTTGTCCATCCATTTTTTTCAGCAGCCGTTTGCAGGTTTGCAAATTGATATCCGTACATTGCAGAAGCACCCAGCGCGCGAACCTTGCCTGCCTGCACCAGATTGTGGAGAGCCTCCATCGTTTCTTCCACAGGGGTTCCGTAATCAAAGCGGTGGATAATCAGCAGATCAATATAATCTGTGCCCAGACGTTTGAGGGAACCTTCGACTTCTCTGGGAATGGCCTCTTTGGAGAGATGCCCCTCGTTGAAATAAACTTTTGTTGCAAGCACGACTTTTTCGCGCGAAACATTCTTTTTGAGCGCGCGGCCCAGATACTCTTCGCTGGTTCCGGCGGAGTAACAGTTTGCGGTGTCGAAAAAATTGACACCAAGTTCCAATGCATGCCGGATGATGGCTTCGCTTTCTTCAGGATTCAGGGTCCATGCATGCATTTTGCTTGCAGGGTCGCCGAAACTCATGCAGCCAACACACAGGCGTGAGATCGAAATCCCGGAGGATCCCAAAGTTCCGTATTCCATAGCGATTTGCTCCCTTCTGCGGATCCTTGTTCCGCGAAAAAATATTCGTGAACGGGTGCCGTTGTTTTTTTATTATATTTCATAAAGCTGACTTTAGGGCAAGCATTTCCTGAAAAGACCCGACTGCTGCATATCCGTTGCAAAAGAGGAAACAATAGCAAAAAACAAAAGGAGTCTTTTTATGGAATATGGGAAGGCCTTTCTGATTGGCGGCCTGATCTGCGTGATCGGGCAGCTTTTGATCGATTACACCAAGCTGACACCCGCAAGAATTTTAGTCGCGTTCGTGACACTCGGCGTCTTTTTAACGGCCGTTGGCATCTACGAGCCATTGGTAGAATTCGCAGGCGCAGGCGCGACTGTTCCGCTGAGCGGGTTTGGGTACACGCTGGCGAAAGGCGTGGAGGAAGCCGTAAAAAAGGATGGCTTCTTGGGAATCTTTACGGGGGGATTTACAGCCTGTTCCGCCGGAGTCGGCGCGGCGGTCTTTTTGGCGCTGCTTGCATCGCTTGTTTCCAAATCCGGGGATAAGTCGTGAGAGAATCATTTGAGAAAAAGAAAAGGCGGTGAAACATTCACCGCCCGCTTTTCTTTTGGATTGTTTTTACTGGATGGAGCAGTCCAGATACCGCTCAAGTTCTTCTTCATCCTTTTTGCGTTTGTCAAAAATCAGCAGAACGGCTCCGGCTGCTACAAGCAGAGCGGCAGCTCCTGCAAGAATTGCAAAAATTAAGCCAAGTTTACTTTTCTTTTTCAAAGTAAAGCACCTCCGTAAATTGATCGCCTCCGAAGTATCCTCGCTGACTTTATCATACCCCAATTATAGGAAAAAGTCAACCTTGCGGAAAAGCAAAAAGCAGGGCACATGGCCTCTGCTTCTTCTCTGAACGTATTTAGAGCTTAAGCGCTTGCGTTGAGCTTGCGTGCAAGAGCGGCTTTCCTTCTGGCAGCGGTATTCTTGTGAAGGATTCCTTTTGCAGCGGCCTTGTCGATTTTTTTCATCGCGACACGAACAGCCTCTACCTTATTTTCAGAACCGCTCTCAATTGCGAGATTCGCCTTCTTGATATTCGTCTTGAGATCCGAATTCACCGCTTTGTTGAGCATAGTTTTCGTCGCAATCACCTTAACGCGCTTTTTGGCCGATTTAATGTTGGGCATCGTCCCACCTCCTTCACCTTATCATGAATGTACATGATATTTTACCACGGAATGCAAGAAAAATCAAGAATAAATTGAGGAAATTCCAAGCTTTTTCCTTTGTTTGTGCAAGGAGCGCAATATCCTGTTCCCAAAAAGAAATCAATCACAAGATAGGGAGGGTCAAACTATGATTTTTCGGACAGATCTTGCTTTGGAAGCTGCCGAAGAGGAAGATGAAGACGGCGTTTTTACGTCTGTCGAGCCACAGGGAGACTGTACGGTCACACGGGTGAAAATTCTGCCGTCCGCATCCCGCCGGGTCGGAAAGCCGGCCGGAACGTATATTACAGCGGAATTTCCTCCGTTTTCCGACCACGTCCGCGACAGCGATCAGGACATCACGCTGCTCAGCGAGGAGCTCCGCGCGCTTTTGCCGGATGGGCCGATTCTGGTTGCAGGACTGGGAAACCGCGATATCACGCCGGATGCATTGGGGCCGAAAGCAGCAGATCGAATCCTAGCCACCCGGCATGTTCGGAAAGAACTGGCACGTGTTGCGGGAATGGAAAACCTGCGGGCAGTTTCGGTTTTGGTTCCCGGCGTTCTGGGAGATACCGGAATTGAAACTGCGGAAGCGCTCGAAATTATGGTCAGCCGGCTTCATCCTGCCGGCGTAATTGCAATTGACGCGCTGGCAGCCCGCAGTTTGCGCCGGCTGGGCAATACGGTCCAGATTTCTGACTCCGGAATTGCGCCAGGATCCGGAATCGGGAATATGCGGCCGCCGCTGAGCCGGGAAACACTGGGGGTTCCGGTGATTGGCGTCGGTGTCCCGACGGTGGTGAGCGGCTCCACCTTTGCGGCGGATCTTTTGGGTGCGGACGACCATGACCGCGAAGCGCTCAGCCGAATCATTGCGCCGACCGATAATATCATGGTTACGGTCCGCGAGGTCGATCTTCTTATTTCCAGAGCTTCCGATCTGGTTGCGATGGCCGTCAATTTGGCGTTAAATCCCGGATTTACCGCCGATGAATATGCGCGTTTGGCTTGATGTTCCGGAAAAAACTGCCACCTGCAGCGAATGTTCATGAATTCTTCTTTCTTTTCAGGAATGGCTATGTTATACTATAAACTAGGTATCGCCATGAAATTTTGTTTGGCGGTATGACGGCATTTTCGGGGGCAGACGCCTTGCTCCTTCCATTTAAAATTTCCTGAAACAGGTGGTAGCAATGGGACTCCTTACAAAATTATTTGGAAACTATAGCAAGCGGGAACTCAAACGGATAGATCCCCTTGTACAGCAGGTTCTGAGCCTGGACAGCCATTACGCAGCGATGTCGGACGCGGAGCTGAAAGCGCAGACGCCGGCCCTTAAAGCGCGTCTTGCTGCCGGAGAAACGCTCGAGGATATTCTCCCGGATGCCTTCGCGGTCTGTCGGGAGGCTGCTTGGCGTGTGCTGGGCGAGAAACACTATCCGGTTCAGATTATCGGCGGAATTGTGCTGCATCAGGGCCGGATCAGCGAAATGAAAACCGGTGAGGGTAAAACCCTCGTTTCCACCTTGCCTGCTTACCTCAATGCGCTTTCCGGCAAGGGCGTGCACATTGTGACGGTCAACGACTATCTTGCCCGACGCGACTCCGAATGGATGGGAAAAATTTACCGATTCCTCGGGCTGTCGGTCGGCCTGATTGTCCATGACCTTGAAAATGCGGATCGCAAGGCCGCTTACGCTGCCGATATCACCTATGGTACAAACAATGAATTGGGCTTTGATTATCTGCGGGACAATATGGTCATCTACAAGGAAAACAAGGTGCAGCGCGGACACAATTATGCCATCGTCGACGAGGTGGACT
This sequence comes from Yeguia hominis, assembly GCF_014384705.1. GTDB lineage: Bacteria > Bacillota > Clostridia > Oscillospirales > Acutalibacteraceae > Yeguia > Yeguia hominis. Next base: position 4,545 of record NZ_JACRSN010000029.1, read on the forward strand.
CGATTTTGATCGATGAAGCGCGGACACCGCTCATCATTTCCGGGCGCGGAGATAAATCAACCGAACTCTATACGCTTGCGGATCGGTTTGCCAAGACGCTTCGGATGGTAAAGATTGCCGATCTGGACGATAAGGAAGACAACGATGCGCTTTACAGCGACGCGGATTTCCTGGTCAACGAAAAAGCGAAAACGGCAACTTTAACGCCGTCCGGCGTCAAAAAGGCAGAAGCCTATTTCAACATTGAAAATCTGACCGACGCGGACAATATTACGCTGCAGCACCATATCAACCAGGCAATCAAAGCGCGCGGCGTGATGCAGCGCGATGTGGATTATGTGGTCAAAGACGGCGAAGTGATTATCGTCGATGAGTTTACCGGGCGTTTGATGTATGGACGGCGGTACAACGAAGGGCTCCATCAGGCAATTGAGGCAAAAGAAGGCGTGAAGGTTGCCCGGGAGAGCAAAACGCTGGCAACAATTACCTTCCAGAATTTCTTCCGTCTGTACAGCAAGCTTTCCGGCATGACCGGTACTGCAATGACAGAAGAGGCCGAATTCCGTGAGATTTATAAGCTGGACGTCGTAGAGATTCCGACCAACCGGCCGATGCAGCGAATCGACCAGCCGGACGTTGTGTACAAAACCGAAAAAGCAAAGTTTAACGCGGTCATCAATGATATCGTCGAGCATCACGCGAAGGGACAGCCGGTGCTGGTCGGTACGATTTCGATTGAAAAATCGGAACTGCTGAGCAAGCTTCTGAAGGCGCGCGGCGTCAAACACGAGGTGCTCAACGCGAAGCACCACGAAAAAGAGGCGGAGATTGTTGCACAGGCAGGGCATCTTGGTGCAGTGACCATTGCGACGAATATGGCGGGCCGCGGAACCGATATCAAGCTTGGCGGAAATGCCGAGTTTATGGCAAAGGCGGAAATGCGCCGAATGCAGTTTACAGAGGAGCAGATCAGCGAGTCGACCTCTTACGCCGATACGGAGGATGAGGACATTCTCCTTGCGCGCAAGACGTTTGCCGAACTGAGCGAATCCTATAAAAAACAGATTGCCGAAGAAGCCGAGGCGGTCCGCAATGCAGGCGGCCTCTACATCATCGGTACGGAACGGCATGAATCACGCCGGATTGATAACCAGCTCCGCGGACGTTCCGGCCGACAGGGAGATCCCGGAGAAAGCCGGTTCTATATCTCGCTGGAGGACGACCTGATGCGGCTGTTTGGCGGCGAACGCATCAGCATGATGATGGAACGGATGAATATCGACGAAGATTTGCCGATTGAAAACGGCATGCTGTCGAACTCCATTGAAAATGCACAGAGGAAAGTCGAAGGACGCAACTTTGCAATCCGGAAAAATGTTCTGCAATATGACGACGTCATGAACCGGCAGCGCGAAATTATCTACACGCAGCGCGATCAGGTGCTCAACGGGGACAATATGAAACCGCAGATCCTGAATATGCTGGAAAAATCGATTGAGGATAACGTGGCGCGGTATCTTCCTGCGGAATCCTCGCAAGATGCGTGGGATATGAACGGCCTGCACGAACATTATGCGGGATGGCTCATCCGGCCGGAGGAATTCCAGTATACCGAGGCCGAACTGGAAGATTTGGACCCGTCCTACCTTGTTGAGCAGCTCAAAACACGCGCGCTTGCACGTTATGAGGAGCGGGAAAAAGCGTTTGGCAAGTCGATTATGCGCGAATTGGAGCATGTGATTCTGCTGAAAAACGTCGATACCCTTTGGATGGATCATATTGACGCGATGGAAGAGCTCAAACGCGGTATCCGCTTGCGTGCGTATGGCCAGCACGATCCGGTCGTGGAATACCGGATTGAGGGCTTCGATATGTTTGATGCGATGATTGCGGAAATTCGGGAAAATACGGCCCGCATGATGCTTACCGTGCAGCTCAAAACCCAGGAGGAGCCAAAACGCGAGCAGGTTGCGACACCGACTTCGACCAGCGCGGATGATTCGGACAAAAAGATGCCGATCCGAAAGGATAAGAAGCCTGGCAGAAACGATCCCTGCCCCTGCGGAAGCGGTCTGAAATATAAAAAATGCTGCGGACGAGGGGAATAAGAGCAAAATGATTACATTTGAGCAGATTAAGAGCAACGATGCGGTAAAGACGTACATCACAAAGGCAGATGAATCTCTGATTGCACTGGGATATACCGAGCACAGCTTTGCGCATGTGATGAAAGTTGCCAGCACGGCAAATTATATTCTGGAGACGCTGGGGTATTCGGAACGCGACCGCGAGCTTGCACAGATTGCAGGCTATCTGCACGATATCGGCAATCTGATTAACCGGATTGATCATGCACAGAGCGGCGCGATGATGGCGTTTCGAATTCTCGATCACATGGGAGCGGATCCGGATGAGATCGCCACCATTGTAACGGCGATTGGCAACCACGACGAGGGAACCGCCGAAGCGGTAAACCCCATTGCGGCCGCGCTCATTTTAGGAGATAAGACCGATGTGCGCCGCAGCCGGGTGCGCAACCACGATATTACTTCTTTTGATATTCATGACCGGGTGAATTACTCTGTCAAGAAGGCGACCACGAAAATCAACGACGACCACACAGCCGTTGAACTGAAGTTGACCATCGACACGGAATACTTTTCCGCAATGGAATACTTCGAAATTTTTCTTGCCCGCATGCTGCTCTGCCGCAAAGCCGCGGCAAAACTTGGCTTGGAATTCCATGTGTATATCAATGGACTAAAGCTGGTGTGACAAAGGCAAAACAAACTGTATATGCATTGGGCGTGCCTTTGAGATGCATAGCGTGTGCGCAAGAGGTTGCCGAATATGCAGAAAACTTCCAAAACAAAAAACGACTCATTACACAGCGCTCTGTGAGATGAGTCGTTTTTGTGATAGAAAATTTTATTTTGCAACCCGCACAATTCCTTTGACATAGCCTTCCGGTTTGTGCTTGAGCTCATAATAGGCGCGGTTGAGTTCCTCAAACGCATAGCGATGGGTTGCCATTGCCTTGGTGTTGAGCATGCCTCTCTTCACGAGGTTCAGCGAGGATTCAATATACTTTGCGCAGGCGTTCATCCGGCGCTCGTGCGCATTGACGACCGTGATTGCCTTCCAGTTCCACAGTCCCATATCGATGGTTCGCAGGCCGTCTTGATGGAATCCGACGACAGAAAGATTTCCATGTACGGCGGTCATATTTCCGGCAAGCGTTAAACCGGGCTGGCTGCCGCTTGCTTCCGCTACGGTTGGAATTCCGCGTTCAAAAATTCCGTCGTCCCAGGTATCCACAATATATTCCGGCGGGACTTGATTGGAGAGATAAGTCTCATCTGCGCCGAAATGCCGGGCGTTTGCAAGTCCTTCTTCCCGGACGTCAACAGCAATCACGGTTGCGGCGCCTTTGGCGCGCATCATCTGCATAAATCCGAGCCCCATATAGCCGGTGCCGACAATTGCGAATGCGTCTCCCGGATTGAGCGGTGTGCGCAACACGCCGCTCATCATGCAGGCAAGCGGTTCGCCGACGGCCTCTTCATCTGTAAGACCTTCCGGTACCTTTACGATATGTGCAGCCGGTACCTTTGTATATTCGGCAAAGGCCTGGAACATCATGCCGGTGACCCGGTCTCCGGGCTGGAATTCGGTCACTTTTGCGCCGATTTTTTCGACGATTCCAACGCCCTCGTGGCCAAAAACCTTTCCGATTTCCTTTCCGTTTTCCCAGGAGTGATATTCACTCGCACAGACGCCGCACACCAGAATCCGAACCAGAACTTCGTCATCCGCAAGAACCGGCATGGGAAGATCAACCAGTTCAAAATGCTGTGCGGACGCCATTCGATACCCTTTCATCTTTTTGGATGCTCCTTCTTTTTGCAAGAAAGGTAAAGCGGCTGCTTAAAAGTAGACCGGCTTTCCGGTTTCTGCCGACTGATAAATCGCCTCTAAAATCCGGCTGACCACAACAGCCTGTTCCGGCAGAACAATCGGGTCGGTATCGTTTCGGATGGCATCAATCCAGGAACCGATTTCGGCATCGGCAGGTGTTTCAGAGAACGGAAGATCCATGTCTGTACCGCACAGGTTGGTCACGTCCACTTTTTGTGTATAGAGGTGCCCATACGCCTCCCCGTTGATGGTTAACCCGTCAAGCAAATCTGCGCCTGCCAGGGTTCCGGCAAGGGTCGCTTTGTTTTCATTCGGCGTCCGGCAGTTCAGCGCCCAACTGCATTCGAGTTCTACCGTTGCACCGTTTTTCATCCGGAGAAACGCAAAAGCGGCGTCTTCCATGTCAATTTTTTGTGCGTCCCAGCGTCCCCAGGCGTTGGCATCGCTCGGACGATCAACAATTTTCCGGTAGGTATTTCCGACGACATAATCCGGCTCGTAGTTGTTCATCAGCCACAGAACCAAATCGATGGAGTGGGTTCCGATATCAATCAGGCATCCGCCGCCCTGCAGAGAGCTGTCCAGGTATGTTCCCCAGTTTGGAATGCCGCGGCGGCGTAGTGCATGCGCGCGGGCAAAATAGATGTCGCCGAGTTCTCCGTTGTCGCACATTTTTTTCAGGTGCATGGCTTCGCGGCGGAAACGTCCCTGATAGCCGATGGTCAGTTTCCGATGATTTCGTTTGGCGGCATCCAGCATGGCCTGGGCGTCTGCGGCATTTGTCGCCATTGGTTTTTCACACATGACGTGTTTTCCGGCATTCAGTGCCTGAATGGCGAGAGAGGCGTGGGAGATGTTGGGCGTGCAAATATGGACAACCTGAATCCGGTCATCCTGCAAAAGCGCTTCTACGGTATCATAAACGCGGGCTTCGGTTCCAAAATCAGCTGCAGCCCGTTCGGCGCTTGCCCGATACGTATCATAAAAACCGGCGATTTTTACGCCTGCATGCTGCAGCGCCGGGAGGTGTTTTCCCCGTGCAATACCGCCGCAGCCGATTATACCGACATAAATATCCATCTGTGGCACTTCCTTTACTTTAGATTACAGAATTTAGGATGATCCTATCACAATTTTGGGTAAGAAGCAATATTCCTTGGAACGATCTACCGAAATATACATGAAATTTCTATAAATGAGCCAGCCCCTGCGCGGCGCTTTTCTGCGAATATTACTGTCCGCAAACGTAAGGCGAGGGGACAAGATATACCCCGTCTACCGCAGGCTGCGCTTCTTTTCGGTACTGCGTCGGCGGAAGCCCATACTTCTTTTTGAAAAGCTTGCTGAAATGAAATTCGTCACAAAAGCCATAGGAAGCGGCAATTTCCTTTAGGGAGACATGCTGTTCATTAATGAGCAGCAGACGCGCCATTTCCAGTTTGGTGTTGAGCTGGTACTGGTAAACGGTTGTACCGGTGACCTTTTTGAAATGTTTGATCAGCGTGCTGGTGCTGACGTAAGTTTCCTTTGCCAGCTCCTGCATCGTATAATTCATTTGCGGTGCAGTGCGAATTTTATAAATGATTTCATTGACCAGATCATCTTCGACCTGTCCTTCCGACCATTGAGAAGAGGTGGTTGCGAGTTCGTAGAAAAGCTCAATCAGAAGTGCGGAGAGTTTGATCTGGATATGGGGCATGTTCGAGTAATAGTGATAGATCATGTCTTTCAGTAGCTTTTTAACTCGGGTGTTTTTTTGACAGTGCGTCACGCTGTCGATCAGGACGGCGTCCTCCCAGAGACGAACCTGATTCTGAGAAATTACACTGTCGGCCGGACTTTTGCTGCAGTGGATGAACATGGAGAGCGTATTGGGCAGACATCCGACTTTTCCGTAGTGATGGTGACCAGCGTGCAAAAAAAGCAGGTCGTCTGCACTGAGCGAATAGACTTCGCCGTCCTCGACGACTTCCCATCCGCCTTCTAAAATATAGAGTAAATCGTGGGTGTTTTCCATCGTTCGGTCCGGGTGCAGGACACCGCCTTCCAAAAGACTGAAGTTACAGGCCTGTACCTCGCGTTTTTCTACACAGTCCATCAAATGATACATTTGAAAATCACCACCATCCAGAAGTTTGCAGTGCGGCTTCAGACTTCGAAAATGCGCTGTTTCATTTGATTTTCATTATAGCAAAATTTTTTGATTCTGCAAGAGGAAATATTTTTACAGATATGCACGACAAAATATACATTGAATTACGAAATTTGTACATGGTTGTTTTGCGTTCGGTATGTTACGATCAAAATGTCGGAATCGGACATGGCAGAGCCCCGGTCCGGCAACGAAATTTATATGCAAAGGAGCGTCTTACCATGAAAAAAACACTGGTTTTACTCGGCGCTGGCAGCGCGTCTTTTACGATTTCCATTTTAAAAGACCTGATTCTCAGCGAGGGTCTGAAAGACTGCACGCTGCGGCTTGTGGACATCGATGAATCCCGTCTGGAGGAAGCCCGCCGCGCCGCAGAGAGCTACAACACAGAGGCCAAGACGGACATCCAGATCGAGGCATATACCGATCGCCGGAAAGCATTTTACGGTGCGGATTTTGTAATCTGTGCAGTTAAAATCGGCGGCTATGGCCCGCTTGAAGCAGAACGGAAAATTGCGGAGGCACACGGATATTATCGCGGAATCGGCGACCGTGTTTCCTGCTATTTTGGCGGAGTCGGCGCATATTGGCAGATTCGTTTCCTCGAAGAGGTCGCGCACGATATGGAAGAGCTTTGCCCGGATGCTTGGCTTGTGCAGACGGCAAACCCGGTGTTTGACGGCACGAACTATCTAACCCGCTATACAAAAGTAAAAGCAGTCGGTGTTTGCCACGGCCATTTCCAGGCGTACACCGTTGCCGATATTATGGGCCTTGACCGCAGCAAGGTGACCACCGAGGTTGTGGGATTCAACCATCATATTTACCTTACCGATTTCCGCTATGAGGGCAAGGATGCGTATCCGCTTCTGGATCAGTGGATTGCCGAAAAAAGCGAAGCGTACTGGAAGAGTGAAGCGTACAACACACCCGGCGAGTACGGATTTGTGCCGGAGGAGCTGACGCCGGGCGTTATCGATGCTTATCATCTTTACGGTCTGCTGCCGATCGGCGACGCAATCCGAAGCGCCTCGCCCTGGTGGCATCACACGGATTTTGCCACAAAGGAAAAATGGTACGGAAAAAATGGCGGATTTGATTCGGAAATCTGCTGGGCGAATTATCTCCATAATAAGGATATCCACCATGAAAAAATCCGGAAAACCCTTGACGCCGGCGAACCGATTACGAAGGTATATCCGCTGGAAGCCAGCGGGGAACAGCACATTCCGCTGATCAACGCGATTGCAACCGATCATTATCAGCGCTTTACGCTGAATGTTCCGAACAACGGCTGTGTACCGGGAATTCCGGACGACGTGATGGTTGAGATTCCGGTAATCGCCAGCGCACGCGGAATTCAGGGAATCAAGATGAATCCGCTGCCGCGCCGGTTGATGGACAATGTGATTTATCCGCGGATGCGGACGATGAACAACCTGCACGAAGCGTACCGCAACGGCGACCGCAGCCTGTTGGTGCTCGAGCTGATGCATGACCATCGTACAAAGTCCTTTGAACAGGCCAAAGACTTGATCGACGACCTGCTGGCACAGCCTTGGAACGTGGATGCGGATAAGCATTATCGCTAAAAATTGGAATGCACTTTTGTATCACGCGCACGCTGACACACGCGTGCGCGTGTGCTATAATAAACAAAAGCGGACTGCTTGACGGTTCCATTTATGGGGAATGAGGGCAAGAATGGCCGCTGCTGTTTAAAGACGATTCGTAAAAAGGAGGAATTCTATTGAAAGCGAAATTGGTACCGCTGTATTTTGACGGGTATCGGGATGAAGAATTCGATACGCAGGTTTCTTATCTCAAAGATCTTTTAAAAGAAGAAGCTGAATTTTGTGACGCCGTTGCGCTTGGTGCGCCGCTTCCGGAATGTGACGCCGTTGTTTTCCCGGTTTTGATCGGACCTGCTTACCGCAGTCTGAAAGAAATCCAGGCAATTGAACAGCCGATCCTGATTTTGACTTCCGAATTCGGCACTGTTGCGATGTGGGACTGGGAGATTATCTCCTTCCTGAAATCAAACGGGGTTTCCCTGATTGCACCGTATCAGCTTTCCTATACCAAAATTGCCTGCCGGGCACTTGCTCTGAAACGCACGCTTCCGGAAACCAAATTCCTGGTTTTCCAGGATAATCCGGGCGAAGGCATGCAGCCGGAAATCTTTAAGCGGTTTTATTGGTGGGAGAAAAGCTGGAAGGATTCCCTGAAAGAACGGTTTGGCATTACCATCGAGGAACGCAGCTATGAGCAATTTGCAGCATATGCAAAATCGATTCCGGATGAAGCTGCTGACAAGGTGATCGAAGAAAAGAAAATTGACTATTGTCAGCTTACACAGAAGGCGCTGCGCTCGGCTGTAAAGATTTACATTGCGCTCAAAGAAGCGGTGGAAGCAGATGACAGCATTAAGGGTGTCGGAATCAACTGCCTCAATGAATCTCGCTTCTCCGATACAACGCCATGTCTTGCCTACAACCTTCTTTATGAAGAGAAAGGTCTGATCTGGGCTTGCGAAGGCGACACCATGACGCTCTTTACGCAGTACATTGTCAACAAGACGCTCAATGTTCCGATTATGATGACGAATATTTATCCGTTCCTGATCGGTATGGCGGCGCTCAAACACGAAAAGATCCAGACATTCCCCGATGTGGAGGATCCGGATCAGTGCATGTTGCTGGTACATTGCGGATATCTGGGATTTGCTCCGCGCTGCATGTGCACCCGTTGGGAGCCGAAGGAGAAAGCGCTTGCCATTGTCGATGACAATGCAATGGTGGTGGACGCGGAAATTCCGAAGGGCGACCTGACGCTTGTAAAGATTCATCCGAATCTCGAGAAGCTGCTGACTGTGGAATGTCTGCTCGATGAATATGCCCAGTATCCTGGATCGGATTGCCGCAACGGCGCGATTATCCGCGTGAAGGACGGCCATGCGTTTATGAAACAGCTCTATTCGCACCATGGATGCTTTATCACCGGGCACAAAAAGGTCGAACTGGAATTTATGGCCGATGTCCTTGGCTTGACCACAGAATGCTGCTAAGTTTCGTTTGTAATTTGATTTCAGCAAAAAAGAAGAGGGAAAAGTGATATGTACCCCCAATACTGGACACCCAGTATTGGGGGTATTTTTATGCGATACAGTTACGAGTACAAGAAGAAGTGCGTGGAATTGTACCGACAAGGGAAATGGCCAGAAACACCAGACGGAGTAAAGGAAAAGCGATTTCACGATTCGGTTCGGATTTGGGTTCGAACAGAAGATGCTTGTGGTCCAGAAGCACTGCAACATAAAAATCAGAACAAGGTGTGGACAGCAGAAGAAAAATATGAGCTGGTAGCAAAAGTTCTTGCT
>NZ_JACRSN010000030.1 GCF_014384705.1 Yeguia hominis
TCAAATAATCCCCTTGCCTTTCGTATTTGCCGCCCAGTTCCTCAAATAATGATTTTGCCATTGTCTGTTACCTCCACATTCTTTTTTATTTTGAATGTCCGCAAAATCCGTCCTACATCAATCGGATTTGATGGCAGATTCCAATGCACAATTCTTCGGCAATAATTGTGGAAATCCAATCCTTCTTGTCCTATGGAAGTAGATGCTAAAACAAATGGTCTAAATGGAGAATTGAAAGAATTTCTAACGCTCTTTTTTCTGTCTGCGTCCTTTTCTTTTCCATCTCCTTTAGTAAAGGCAACTGCAAAGTGAGAACGAATAGCAGTTGGTTTTTCCTTTGTTCCATTTGCTCTTGCCTTAAACGCATTGAATGTATCAATAGTGTATATTGTGGTTCTCACATCCATAGAACTTGCTATTGTATAGTGTAAGTTATCAACCAAATTATTGTCTGCGTCTAAACCGTTTGTAATTAAATGAGCATATTCATCAAACATAGCCTGAATGTTTCCCTGCTTGCAATAGGTAAGCAGATTTTCCCAATGTGCGTCCTCGCTTTTTTTACCACAAGCAAGCTCGACTGTGGCTGTAGACTCGGCTGTATTCATACGGTTTATAAAGATTTTTGCAATCTGACTTGGCAAATAACTTGGAAAAGTAGTTCCTCGTTTGCAGTAAGATTGATAGGTTCTGTTTATAGTTATTGCAGGAGAAGCTATATGAACTATGCTTCATATAATGGATATATAAAGAAACTGCTGGGACTTATTTTTATCCTGTCCGACGACTTTTCTATGTTCAAAGCAAAAGATAATAGAGACAGCGATTTGTTGATGTGTTTTACTTATCACACGCACAATGTCTATCTGAAAGATAGAGAAATAACTGATTTTGAATAATGTACTTGATGGCTACTCAAACGAGCAGCCATTATTTTTTTATTGACTTTTTTCAAGTAATAGTGTATTATAACAATGTGAAGTGTGCAGTTCACAATTTTAGGAGTAAAAGAGGTGATTAAAAGTGTCGAGAGTATACACCAGTTACAGTGAGGAAGAATTTGCTCTAATATCTAATGAATGCGAGCAATATGGAATGACCCCCTCTGCATTCCAAAAGTATTGTGTACTATTATACTTAGGACAAAATGCCGAGGAAATTAAAAAGATAGATATAGAAGAAATGAAACAAATTATGAATCAAGAACTTAATAACAAAAAAGTTGGAGACAAATTCATTGTAAGTGCTTTGTTACCACCGGAAAAGTGGTCAAATCTAAATCGAAGTCAAAAAATCACATTAAGCCTATATTTAAAGAACATAATAGAAAACTGTTCTGACAGATTTAGAGTATGTGATATTTTACACAATAATATCAAGCAATATGAAAGATACTAAAGTCAAGCGAAAGAAAAAATGTTATGGATTATTTGAAAACGGCAGATGAAATTGTTGATGTCTATTTTGTCACATATATAGAGTCTTGTGATAAGAATAATAATTCACATTCTACATCTTGGAGAAATAGATATATAGGTCAAGACGGTGTTATCTATATTCTTAAGAATGGAAACAGACAATTCTTTGTTTGGCATCCTGTTGACGATGATTTTAAACCAATTACTTCTTTGGGAATTATTAGTTCCCGTGATGATTATTATATTAAAAAGAACAATCTATTAGTAACAACTCAGAATTCCATTTACAAATTCAGGCTTATCAACAAGGAGGTGAACACTGATGATAAAACTTAACAAAATGGAACAAAATGAATATAACGCTTTTATTGTTGCTGTTGTTCCTTCATTATTACCCGGCACATACCACTTTAGAGACTTTTTCACAAATAGAGTTACATCTGCAAGAATCGGTCGTAAATTCTATGAAGATGTTGTCAATGGTATATATCCGCATATTTCTCTTGTTGGGACAAAGGCTTCAGAAGGTTATATTTGTTCTTGAGTAAATACCTGATTTCTCATAATGTACTTGATGGCTACTCAAACGAGCAGCCATCTTTTTAATATGCCGGAATACCGTATCCGTAGATAACAGAGCTTCCGACAGGGTATGTTTTGGTTCTGCAAGTGTCGCCTGAGTTGCCCTCAACGGTATAGACTGTACCGTTTTCGCATTTCTGAACAATACCGGTGTGGTCTGTCACACCGTCGCCCTCCCAGTCAAAGAAAATGATTGTACCGGGCGAAGGCTCATACGAACCGTCTGCCCACTGTCCTCGGTCTCTGAACCATTGTACACCGTTTACACAGCCGGCATACTTTGGAATAATACCGGCGTCGATATATCCGCACTCGTTAGCACACCAAGAGACGAAGCAGGCACACCATTCTACACGGGAGTCAAATCCGTACCAAGACCAGTAAGGCTGACCGCCTACATTACCCACCTGTGACAAGGCAACCGTTACGATTTGGTCGTCGCTGTATCCGATACCGTAAAGCACCTGAGACCATAGTTGATTGTTTTCGTCCTTTAGCAGCTCGGCAAGATACTCTTTCTGCTCCTGATTAAATCCGTACATAGCCGCCATTTCATCAACGGTCTTGTGCGATACCGTGATATACAGGAAAGTTTCTGTTACTGTGGTTTCGGTCTGTACGATGTTGCCGTGTCCGTCGTCGCTTTCTTCGATTTCGGTATGGGTTTTCGTTTCCGTTCGGGAAGAAATATCGTTCATTTCCCAAAAAATATCCGACAGTAGCTGCTTCTTGGTTTCATCAACCGTAGCAACCTCCATCGGATTGTCGGGGTCGGTATTCACTTTAACAGAATAGACCGCAAGAACATCTTTCCAAACAGCTCTGCTTCCGCTCATTTCAAGCACATCATAGCTTACAGAGTTCTTTTCCTGTTCCAATCGGTCATCATATTCCTGATTGATTTCCTGAACGACTGTCTGCATTGACATTCCCGTGCCGGAATCCTCTCCCGAAAAGAAGATACCGAACACAGAACCTGCAATCAAGGCTACAAGACATAGCACAATAATTACTACCACCGCAACCCAACCGCCGGCAGCGATAGCGGCAATAAGACCTTTTACCGCCGCTATGATTGCTTTTACTGCGGCAATGGTGGCTTTGGCTGCGGCTTTAATCGTAGCGGCTGTTGCTTTGGCTGTGGCTTTTGCCGCCTGTGCCGCTTTCTGCGAAGCCTTAACTGTCGCCTGAGCTGTTTTCTGTGCCGCTTTTGCCGCTTGCTGACTGGTTTTTATCGCAGTCTTTGCAGTCTGCTCAGCCGTCTTAACCGATTTCTGTGCGGTCTTTGTTGCTTCTTTTCCGGCAAACTTAATGGTTTTCTTTCCGGAGGAAGTGGCAGACTGCTTTATGGTCTTTTCCGCCTTATCGACAGTCTTAATCGCAGAGCTTGTGTTTTGCGAAGCCTGTTTTCTCAAAGACTGCTCGGCTCGCTGCTGCTTGAAACGCTGAATACCGTCCTTTGCGGTGCGGATATTCTCTTTTGTGGTTTCAAGTCCCTTTCGTCCCGCCTTGTCAAACGCATAGGCACCATCGTGAAACACCTCGTCAATACCGCTTTCCAGTTTATCGGAAGCGTATTCCTCGGCAGAACTGCTGTTGGCATTTACCGACCGCTCCGCCTTTTCTTTTGTTGCGATATACGCCTGCTTCATTCGTTGGGTTGCGACGGCAGCCTTATCTATTGTTCGTATCGTACCTTTTGCATTGTCTTTCGTTTTAATATCAGCCATACAATCCCTCCTTCCTATGCAGGCTGAACTACCTGTTGTATTATTCGTTTATTAGCTTCGCCACTACAACAAGTCTGCCGTTTGTCCGGGAATACTCACAGGTGGAAAGGGTCAGGAGCTTGTCGCCGTATTCGGCGGTTATGCCGGTTTCGTAAAGCGACAGTTTCTTGCACTTCTCAACATAGGCAGTGAAATCCTCGGCGGTGTCCGCATTGACGAACTGATAATATTTGAAGCTGTCGGGACTATCCGTATATACTACGGTTTTGAACACGGCAATTACTTCATAGGTCTGTCTATCGGTCAGCGTATCAAAGGATACTGTTTTGTGCTTTTCCCAAAAGCTCTTGTCCTTGAATTTCATAAGACCGGCGAACATAGAGCCGTCGTTCATATGATGACCGTAGATAATGATATTGTCGCTTGGCAGTTCCATATCGCAGTTTTCCTGAACATAAGGACAGCCGTAGTCGGTGTATGCCTTATCAAAGCCGTGCTTCAGATAGAAGTTCGGGTTGTCCTTTGACTGCATAACGGGATAATTGATTTTTGTGTCCTCAACCTTAATCCAGCCGACCATATCGTTATTTTGCAGATAAAGCTCCTGATACTCCGGGATAAAGGTCTTTTCTTCGGAGTAGTTCATCAGCTCTGTGGTTTCTTCAGGCTCGGTCTCCACAACCTCAATCAGATTGTCGTACATCTCAGCCTGCTTTGCAGAGTCGCAATAGTGCTTGATGAGAAAACCTGAACTGACGGCAAATACAATGCTGAAAGCACAGATTATGGCAATATAGATTTTGTTTTTCATAGGTGTTTCCTTTCTCATTTACAGAATAGGGCAAGGGTTATGCACCCTCGCCCGGTTTGGTTGTCATCAGCTTATACAGCTTCGTATTCTTCGGGAACTTATTTGCAAACGGCACAAGCGAACTGCCGACCTTAATCAATCCGTGTCCTGCGTCAACATTCGTGATATACGAAAGCTGGAGGTCAGAAATGTTAAGGAGCTTTGCAAGCTCAATTCTGTCGGTTGACGCCTGATTGAGCATAATCAAAAACTCGCTGTTTGCAAGCATAGTTCTCGCTGTATGGCTCTGCAAAAGGTCGTCCACATTCTGTGTAATGCCGGTGGCATAAGCGCCGTACTTTCTTACACGCTTCCAAAGCGTAAACAGGAAGTTTGCAGAATACTCGTGCTGGAACAGGAGGTAGATTTCATCAATGAAGATAAAGGTCTGCTTACCTTTAGCACGGTTCTGTGTAATACGGTTCAGAATAGAGTCGAGGACGACAAGCATACCGATAGGCATAAGCTGCTTGCCGAGGTCAAGAATGTCATAACAGATAAGTCGGTTATCCGTATCAACATTGGTTGGCTTTGCAAAGGTATTCAAAGAACCGTGAGTAAACAGCTCGATAGCAAGGGCGATTTCCTTTGCTTCCGGCTCGTCCTGTTTCAAAAGCTCCGCACGAAAATCCTGCAAGGTAGGAACAGTACCGGTATATCCTCTCTGCTGATAGTCTCGGTAAACACTTGCCGTACAACGGTCGATGATAGATTTCTGCTTTGCTCCGAGGTTTGTACCGCCGATAAGCTGTTCGCAAAGGGACATAATGAACTCGGATTTCAGGATAACCGGGTTTGCTCCGTCGCCGTATTCCTTGTTCATATCCATCGCATTGATATGGCTCGGAGAAGTAGCGGAAATATTGATTATTTCGCCGCCGAGAGCTTTTACAAGCTGCGAATACTCTCGCTCAGGGTCTATGATAATAACATCTGCATTGGAGGAAAGAATGATATTTTCAATTTCACCCTTTGCCGCAAAGGATTTTCCGCCGCCGGATACGCCGAGAATAAAAGAGTTGCCGTTGAGTAGCTGTCTGCGGTCGGCAATAATCATATTTTTACTGATGACATTCTGACCGTAGTAAATGCCGTTTTCGTGGTAAATGTCCTGAACCCTGAAGGGAATAAAGACCGCAAGGCTTTCTGTGGTAAGGGTTCTGAATGCGTCAATCTTGCGTGTTCCAAAGGGCATAGCCGTATTCAGTCCGTCCATCTGCTGATACTTGAGAACGGCAAACTGGCACAAATGCTTTCTTGCCGTAGTAAGCAGAGCTTCGGTGTCGTTATCAAGCTGTTCTTTGGAGTCCGCAGTATGAACCATAGTGAGTACAGCGAACATCATTCGCTGATCACGAGTGGTAAGGTCATCAAGGAACTCCTTCATTTCCTTTTTCTGCTGTTCCATATCATACGGAACGGTAGCGGAAAAGTTATTGTTCTGATTCTGCTTTCTCTGCCAGTTGGTTATATTCGTCTCAACCCCAAGCAGTCTGCTCTCTGCTTCTCGCACCGCTTCATCGGTAGGAACAGGTACGATGTCAATGGACATCATCAGGTTGCGGTTCAGGTCGGTAAGCTCGGCTACCATACTGTCCTTGATATAGGAAGCGTACTCACGAAGAAAAAGGACTCTCCCGTAACGGTTTCCCATTTTGAAGTAGTCCTTTTCAAATTCCATTGTATCGGGGCAAACATAATCCTTGAAATCGTGTCCCTTCTTTCTCGTTTCCTTAATATTGAAGTGGTAGGCGGTTTCCTCCCCGACACGGAAGAAATCGTGGACAATTCTCAGTCTCTCATCGGTTTCAAGCTCCACACATTTGCTTCCGAGTCTTGCAAAGTGGGCAATCAGGTCAGCACCGACACGGGCAAAATAGGTTCGTGCGTCCTCCACGCTCTTTTTATTGATGGAGATAGTAACATATTTATCCTGAACGATGGCATTTGCCCCGGTTGCCTTGTCGAGAAGCATTTTGTTATATTCCTCTCGGTAAACATCAAGCTCATCGCCGGTTTCGGGGATAAGAATGGTTTTCTCAAAGTCAAGACGGTTAAGCCGTCTGTTGTTGATAGTCAGCTTTGTAGTAGCTCCGCTGTCAAGAGAGTTGAGAAGCTCGGAGTATTCAAGGAACATTGCTTCCTTATCCTCACGGCTCGCTACGGCATAGTTAATATCCGTGAACTTGAAGCTTTTGGAATACTTGTCCTTGCCTACACGGAAAATGCCGTCATCATAAATAGCGGTAATGGGAATACAATCCTGTACGCCCTTTGGTACTACGAACTTTTCTTTGTCCTGCTTTAACAGGTTTGTAAGAGTTTTAATCATTGTTCTTATAAGCCTCCTTCTGTTTTTGTTCGATTGTCGGTTTCATCAATTCGTAATAGGTGTTGGTGGAATGAAAGACCAGCTTTTTCGGCATAAGGAACTCGGACTTTATCCACGCCCATATAAATTTCTCAGCCGTCATTCCGTTGTATTTCACAAAGCCGAGAGCCGCAAAAGGGGCAGCTCCCAAAATGCACACCCACGATACAGTTTCTGTTCCGAGGTACGGTTTTAGGAGGAAGTAAAGTCCTACCGCTACCGCACAGGCGAGGACAGAAAAAATGAACTGTCTGAGCGACAGTCCAAAAAACATTGACTCTGTGTAATTTCGTATCTCTCGGTTAATTTTGACTTCCATCAAAAGCTCCTTTCTCTGCGATATGCTTGTTTTGCGTGACGGATTTCATCAGAGCAGACGCAGGTGTCCGCAAGGCAAATCACATTGCCGTTTTTCTTTCCTCCGTAATACACACAATATTTGCAGTCGCAGTCGGCAGGCGTATAGCCCTGCCATCTATCGTTATTATTCTTGTTTTTCTTCATCAGAGAACCTCCCGTTATAAGCCCATCATTTCACGGATAATTCGGTCGCTCATCTTAACCGCACCGACAAGCACAAGCATATTGAATACCAGTTCGCCGATATATGCCCATACCTGAGTAACGGCTGCTGCGTCAGGGTTCACTACCGGCGGCGTAGAAGCAAATAGGGAGAAGATGATACAAGCAAGTACAATTACTGCTCCCTCAAGCAAAACGGCACAGTAGCTCTTTATAAAGCTCTTACCCACATTCTGCGACGGTTCTCCGGCAAATGTGGAAAGCGGTATCGGAGCGAGAGCAGTGTACATATACAGCTTGAAAAATCGTCCGTACACCGTCATTATCATAATGAACGACAAGACCGTGATAAACAGTCCGCCGATAAGAGTAACCGCCCACAATGGGATACTTTCAAAAAATCCGCAGCTTTCAATGGTTGTTACCATTTCAGCAGGTAAAGTTGTTTGATTGGGCGTACCGAATCCCGCAGATGTCATAATGGTTGAAATCGTACCTTGTACGATGTCGAACAGGGCAAGCATAAGCTCCAGCCCGTAGGTAATCACACCTTTGGCAATGGCAAAGCGGATAAACAGCTTTAATGCGTGTTCCGGTTTCTTTACATCGGTAAAACTTCCGCAGGTGCGAACCACACCGACAACAAAAAACAGAACAAGCAGGGCAAGACCGATAGCCTGAACTGCTCCGTTGATATTCACCATTACCGACCAAATACTGCCGCCTTTGAACTGTTGCGGCGAAGTGGTTAGCAACTGCCATATTTCCGAAAGCTTGCTGTTCCAAGTTTCAAGGGCATTTTCGAGGTTCTGAACTACCCAGTTATCACTCATCTGTTTGCACCTCCTTTAAGATTAGGGGCATACCTGAAATGCCAGGTATGCCCCGTTTGATAACTGTGTTCTCTTAACCGGTAATAAGGGTAAGGATTTCCTTTGCAAAGGTAATGATGATACCGCCTGCAAGAGTCAGGAAACCGTTGGCTCTCTGAGACGGGTCGTGAGACTTCAAAGAGAGACCGACCTGAACGATACCGAAGCCAAGCAGGATAAGACCGATGGCACGGATAAGACCGAAGATGAAATCGGACAGATTGTTGACTACGGTAATCGGGTCGCTGGCGGCAAAAGCGGTAACGCTCATACCGCAAACAAGAGTTGCTGCTGCGATTACGGCGCAGTAAGCACGGAAGCCTTTCTGAACCTTTCCGGTCATAGGCAGCTTCTGAGTAGTTTTCTTTTCGTTGTTCTTCTTAAAAATGTTCATTGTGTTTTCCTCCGTTAAAATAAGTTTTTATTCACTTCAAAATCCTCATCGGACAGAAGTTCGTAATTGGTT
This sequence comes from Yeguia hominis, assembly GCF_014384705.1. Lineage (GTDB taxonomy): Bacteria > Bacillota > Clostridia > Oscillospirales > Acutalibacteraceae > Yeguia > Yeguia hominis. The sequence goes on from NZ_JACRSN010000030.1 coordinate 8,812, forward strand.
TCTCCGTAGCTTTCCTCCGGAAGTTCTTCCGGGTCAATAGAAAGAACGGAAATTGATGAGTGCTTGATGGTCACTTCGCCGTGTTTATATGCAGAAGCCTTTCCATCGGTTGTAAGTGCCACATTCGGGTGCTTCAAGATGTCGTACTTGAAGTCCATAACGGGGCGTTCTCCACGAATAAACAGAATTGCATATTGGTTATCAAGCATACGAACCTCATCAGGAGTAAGAAGCTCTCGACCGCTAATCTGATAATTTGTGGAGTAGTTGCCGCTTCGACCGGTACTTTTTCCGAAAGTGTTGGTATCAATGGTTTCCTTGCCGAGAAGCTCGGACACATATTTGTGGGTGCTTTGCTCGTTGCCGCCGAGATATAAAAACTCGTCGCAGTTACCTACAATGCTTTCCCATTGCTTTTCAAACAAGGCTTTAAGCTGTGCCAAGTTCTGCAAGATAATACTTACCGATACCCCACGGGAACGCATAACCGAAAGAATTTTGTCGAAGTCATCAGGGAGTGAAACATTCGCAAACTCGTCCATCAAAAAATGAACGGGAACGGGAAGCGAGCCGCCGTGAATATGGTCGGCAGCATAAAACAACTGCTGAAAAAGCTGTGTGTAAAGGATAGATACCAAGAAGTTAAAGCTGGAATCGTTATCCGGTATCAAAGCGAACAGAGCGACCTTTTTCTCTCCGAGTGACGGGAGGTCAAGCTCGTCTGTGGTGGTTAAAGAAGCAAGACTTTCAAGGTTGAACTTTTCCAGTCTTGCCGCAAGGGTTATCTGTATGGACTTTAAGGTTTTCGCCGCACCTGAATGATAGGAACGGTAATACTTCAAAGCAATGTGGTCGGGATTCGACATCTCCAATTCCGCAAACAGTTCATCAAGAGGAGAAGGTCTTGTGTCCTCCTCGTCCTCAATCGCACCGGCTCTGAGCATTTCCATTATCATTGCAAAGTTCTGTTCATCTTCGGGTGCTTCATAATGAAGATAAAATACAAGTGCAAGCAAAAGCATTGAAGCCGAGGTATCCCAAAAGGGGTCTTGTGATTGACTTCCTTTCGGAGTGGTACTCTTAAAAAGGTTCGTCACGAGCTTTTGCACATCGTTGTCATTCTGCAAATAGACAAACGGGTTATAGCAATGGCTTTTCTCCATTGAAATCAAATCGAGAACACGGACTTCATAGCCTTTGCTTTCAAGCAGCTTTCCGGTATCTCGGAGAATTTCGCCCTTCTGTCAAGTGGTTTTGAGATATTTTTTGAAAAATCTCCAAAGCGCATAGCTGTGCGTAAAGTCAATCAGGCAACATCTCCTTCCTGCAAAGCCATTGCTTCTTTTGCAATCAGA
>NZ_JACRSN010000031.1 GCF_014384705.1 Yeguia hominis
CGCGCCGCAACGGCAAGGTCGAGCGCAGCCACCGCGAGGATCAGAAGCATTTTTACTCCTGCCGCGCTTTCTGTTCTCTGGATGATTTCGCAAAGCAACTTGCCGTTTACAATCGCCGCTCTAACAACTTACCCATGAGATCCATCCGCTGGCTCTCTCCCTCCGAGTTCGCTGTCCAATTTGTTTGACAAACCTACAATTCTAAAAGGTTATTTTCTAAAAAATCAAATCCATTTTTTAAGATAATCTTGTGCCATAAGAAGCGCTTTTTTTACAAGGCACAAATCTCCCTCGAAATCCGGATCTTCATGTTCAATACTAATCACGCCGTTATAATCAATTCCCTTTAATTCAGAAATAAATTTTTCAAAGTCAACACCTCCCCTTCCGGGCATTCTGCAGTTCCAATACCCGTTTGTCAATTTCCTGTTAAGCTGACGATTATATGTGCCATAATAAGAAAGTTTTTCTTTATCAATCCATGCATCTTTTGCGTGGACATGCAGAATCCGATCACGGAACGTTTTAATGGGAGACAAGTAATCCATCTGCATAATATACATATGAGACGGATCATAATTCAGACCAAAGTTTTTTTCCGGAATTCTACGGAACATTTCTTCCCATAATTCCGGAGAAAAAGAAATAGTTCCTGGAACACCTTGCTGTTGCCATCCTTCCATTGGACAATTTTCAACAACAATATTTACTTTTTTTTCAAAGGCATAAGCAACAATCGGATGAAAAATTTCTTCAAAAAGAGTAAAATTTTCTTCAATAGATTTTGTATAGTCTTTTCCTATAAAAGTTCCAACAGTCGGTACGCCAAGTAATGCGGCAAGGTCAATACAACGGAGCAAATGTAAATTGTTGCGCTTTCTGCGCACTAAATCTGCATCTAAGTTATTATCATAAAAAGCAAGCGAAGTAATTTTCATCTGATATAAATCCAAAATATTCTGAACGCGTGCTGCTTCTTTTTCAAGGTTTCCCGAAACACTCAGATCTGACGAAGCATAATCTCGCTGATTTTCAGTCGGCCAACAGCCAACTTCCATTGCATGAAATCCATTTTCTGCAGCCCATTTGACTTTTTCCTCAAAAGAGATATCTCCTAAACAAACACTTAAAAAACCTAAATACATATAAAAGTTCCAACCCTTTCGCTTTCTTAGATTTATTAAGATTGATGACGCAGAGAAGAATTTCTCTGCGTCATCATATTGCTCTATAGTTTCATAACTTTTCCGGACTCTGCAGAGGCATATCCTTTTTTAATAATATTAAGACAGATTTTTCCATCTTCACCTGTAGTTACTGGTGTCTTATGATTTAATACACAATCAACAAAATGGCTCTCCAACCCCACCCACGGATCAACATTCTCATAGGGAACTTCAACAAAATCTATGCTATCCTTTTTTGTCATAAGAATTTTTCCCGGCGCACCATTTGCGGAAGCATTATAAATCACAGTTCCTTCTTCACAATAAATTTCGATGCGTTCATAAGCGTAATTTTTTGGTCCAACAGTTGTAAAGCTCATAAAGCACTGCGCCATCATTCCATTTTTCATTTTTAATGTAATAGAAGCATTATCCTCAATTCCATTTTCAAGCAAACTTTGCGTTGATGCAGAAACTGTTTCTGGATCGCTTCGCGAAAGCCAGCGAATAACATCATAATGATGTGCGCCAAGGTCCCCAAGCGGACCACCACCAGATTTCTTTTTATCATGAAACCATTCTGTCTTTGGATGCCAAAATTTATCAATTCCAGTATGTGACATCTGCGTACGGATTACAAGCGGTCGTCCAATTTCTCCACTATGGATGATCTCATCTAATTTCTGAAGAGATCCACAAAACCGCTCAAAAAATGCAGCTTGCATAATGATGCCATTTTCTTTTGCAGCACTAACCATCCGCTCCGCCTCATCCATGTCCATTGCAAAAGGCTTCTGAACCAAAAGATGCTTTTTCGCCCTCGCACCATCAATCGCATTTGGGCAGTGCGCAAAATTAGGAGTACAGATAATAACTGCTTCGATGTCGCTCTTCAGCATTTCTGCATAATCTGTATAAATTTCTGCTACGCCGTACTTTTTTGCCATTGCTTCAGCAAGATCCAGACGCATGTCACAGACCGCTTTTAATTCTGCAGCTTCGACCTTCATTAAAGCATCCATCTGAAACTCTGCAATTGCTCCACAACCGACCAAGCCTATTTTCAATTTTTTCATAGTTAATAACCCTCTTTCTTTATCAAATTGTTTATTCTTTGATCGCGCCCGCAGTCATTCCCATCGTAATCCAACGTTGAAAAATCAAGGCAAGTACGAGTGGAATCACTGTTGCAATACATCCGCCAGTCATCATCATCCCATAATCAAGGCCAAACTGTCCAACAAATTCAGAAATTGCAACCGGGATCGTTTTCTTTGATTGGGAATTAATCAGAATTAATGAATAGAGAAATTCATCCCACGCCATAAGGAAGGCTAATACGCCCACAGCAACAAACCCTGGACCTGATACGGGAACAACTACTCGGATAAACGCACCCAATCGGCTGCATCCGTCAATCCGAGCTGCTGCTTCTAAATCCTTTGATATTGTTTTAAAGTAACCTGTAAGGATCCAGACTACATAAGCAAGAATAAAAGACGTATATACCAGAACTAATGAAATTAACTTATCGTTCATTTGAAGTTTCTTTAAAATAAAAAACAAGGGAACAACCAAAGATATTGCCGGCAACATCTGCGCAAAAAGGCAAAGCAGTAATAAATGATCACGAAATTTAAAGCGTAATCTAGCAAATGCATAAGACGCAAGTGTACCAAAAAACAGACAGACAACTGTCGTAGCAATCGAAACAATCAAACTATTTCCAATTGCAACCTTAAAAACTTCTGCTTGTGATTTTATACCACTATCAGGCGCATTAGAAAAAATCTTCTGATAGCGAGAAAAGGTATATTCTGGAGGAAGAAAGCTGCCTTCGACATCAATCAAATACTTTGTATCACTCGCACTGGAAATAAACATCCATAGGAGTGGCGCTACTGTCCAGACAAACAAAAGAATAACCGCCGCATATTTTAAAACAGACAATGAACTTCTTTTAAAAAAATGACTGTTCACAAAATTCCCTCCCTTTGCTTTAATAGCTGTCCTCATGTTGTAAAACACGCTTATAAAGCAGACAGATCATGATGGTAAGAATTGCTACAATCAGGCCTATTGTTGACCCATATCCGAAATCCAAAGCCTTAAAAGTCTTAAAATATGCATAATAACTGATAACCATGGTTCCGCTGTTTGGTCCACCCTGCGTTAGCAGATAAACAATATCAAAAACGCGAAGTGCCTGCATCGTTCGAAGGATCAACACGACAAACATCATTGGTTGAAGCAGCGGCAGAATAATATACCTAAGCCGTTTAAAGGATCCTGCCCCATCAATCAGCGCTGCCTCCCGCAAATCCGGAGAAATTGTTTGTAGACCTGCGAGAAACATAACAACATATAGCGGGGTCATCCTCCAAGTATCAGCAAGGATAATCATATTCAGCGCTCGATTTGCCGTACCAAGCCAAACAACCGGTGCACTAATCAAACCGATTTTCAAAAGAATCTTGTTTAACGCGCCGTAACTCGCTTGATAAATCCATCCCCAGAGTTGCGCGTTAACTACAGTAGGCACGGCCCAGGGGGCTAATACAAGCCCCCTCATAATGCCGCGGCCTTTGAATTTCAAGTTTAATAAAAGTGCAATCGCAATTCCTAATATCGTCTGCACAATCAGAGAAAGAACTGTAAAGTAGACGGTTATTCCAAGCGAGGACCAGAACGCCCTGTCGGTAAGAACAGCCACATATTGCTGAAGGCCAAGAAATTCATTTCCTGCTTTCAAAAGATCGGTTTTAAAAAACGTCATGTAAATTGCATAACCAATTGGATAAAGAACCAATCCCAAGATCAAGAGCAGCGCAGGAGTGATAATAAGGTAAGCAAATGTCCCCTCTCGTATCTCTCTGCGTAGCATTCGGTTGTGAAAATTCCGCATGAACCAATTTTCTCCTTCACTTCCGGCTCGTATTTTCTGCAACTCGCAATATCTATGCAGAAGAAGAACCTATTCTCTGTTACTCTGTAATCTGTGCTGTTACTTCCTGCTGTGCTTTATCGAGCGCATCTTTCGGAGAGGCCGCACCTGTCAAGGCGCTATGTAGATTTTGCTGCATAATATTTGACCACTCGCTATATTGCGCTACCTGCGGACGGAACATCTCAAACTCGTACTGCGGCACACAGTCTGCAAGATATGGATATTGTTCCAAAACAGCACTGTCCTCAAAAACGGAGGCAATGGCCGGCACATTTGAAATTATTTCAATAGATTCAGCCTGGAAATCCGGTTCAGTTATCATATCCAAAAATTTATACGCCCACTCTTTTGCATCAGAATTTTGAAGGATGCAAAGTCCACCGCCGCCGGGTGTGCTGCCGCTCTTTGTTCCGTATTTTTTGCTTCCGGGGACCAAACCAATTTTAATATCTCCAACAACATTTGATTCTTCATCGTTGTTTGTAACACCCCATGCATAGGACCAGTTTAGGGTAAAGGCAATATCTTTGACCATCAGCGAGTTTAAAACTGTCCGATCAGAATAAGTGATGGATGCCGGATCAGCAAATCCATTATTTAAAGAGTCCGTCATCATTGTCAGGGCATCTACTGCATTTTCACTATTCAGAGCCCATTCCCCGCTTTCATCATACCAGTTACCGCCAAAACTACAAACCAAGGCAGCCCAATCACAAACAAGGCCCTCTGCCTGGCTGGCACCCCAAGCCGTTCCATACTTTACAAGACCCTGATTCACAAGATCTTCGGACATTTCGATTGCTTCTTCCCAAGTTGCAGGCGGATTTTCATATCCCCCTGCTTCTAACAAGGCGTCATTATAATACAACCACTTTGTATCGTTCATGAACGGCAATCCCATTACCTTGCCATCAACTGTTAATTGATCAATGCTAACAGGAACAAATTGACTGATCTTTTCTTCTGTTATGAATTCATTGAGTGGGTAAGCAATTCCGGCGGCCAAAAATTCGGCAGGCCAAACTGTGTCAAGTAGCCCGAGATCTTCCGTGGAACCACTGGTGGCAGCAGTAATAATCTTATTGCGAATATTATCATAGGCATCAACGATCATTTCAACTTCAACGCCATAGGTTTCCTTATATTTTTTTGCTACAATTTCATATGCCGGTGCTGGCTCAGCACCAGAGATAACTGAAATTTTGTCAGGTTTTTCTTCATTAGACTGTGAATCTGGGGTTTCAGACAAAGAGGAAACGTTTTCTGAAGTCCCAGAGGCCTCAGAGGGTTTTCCACCCTGATTGCATCCTGAAAATGCTGCTATAAGTAGGCAAAGGCACAAAACGACGATAAATGTTTTTTTCATAAGTGTACCCCTTTCGTGTCCGTAAATAAAATTTCATGAAACAACTCAGCGAACGCCGGCTTGTTGCATCGCATCTTCAATATAAGCTTTCGCCATCCCGATATACTTCGGCATATCATTATAAGCTCCGACCTCAAAGGAACAATAACCGTCAAACCCAATATCTTTCAACGTCTCAAATACATCGACCCAGTCAATAATTCCCATTCCACAAGGCAAATTATAGTCGACAAGTCCGTCGCCATCACGCATATGAAAATGCTTAACACGATTTCCAAGCTTTCGAAGTGCTAAAGATGGATATTCACGCTGAATAAGATGCCAAGCCGTATCGAAATTTACACCAAATTTTGATGACGGAAGCCGATCAAACAGCCGCAGCATCGCATCTGAATTTCCGACAATAACATTCGCATGGCCTTCCATATAGAACTCCATACCCGCATCTTCGCAGTAACTTAAGCATTTCGAGAGTGTTTCAACATAATTCTCCCAAATCAGTTCATAATCGCCTTTTTGAATATCCATTTTCCATTTAGGGGTGGCACGGCTAACACCATTAACAAACGGATTATAGTAACTTGGTGGATAATCGATTGGGCATGCTATCTTTACCCAATTTGAAACAAGATTCATTGCGCGGGACCCTAACTTGTATGCTACATCTGTGGACTTTTTAAAAATATCAATTGCCTTTTGATTTTCTACCTTATCAAGGCTTGAAAGACCTTCTATAATCGGCGTGTAAGCAGCAAACTCCGTCAGTTCCATCCCATACGCCTCATAAGCTTTTCGCAACTCACGAATCGTATCATCCGTATAATAGGTGTCCAAATCCTGTTCTTCAAAAGCAATCATTTCGAGACCTTCAAATCCCATCTTTCCAATAATCTCAATTGCTTCATGATACGGCGGCTGGTAATGCGGTTTTGAAAACGACCAAGTTGCACATCCAAGTTTAATCATTGTTTTTCCTCCTTTTAGTTAATAAAAGTATACACATTAAAAAATAGTCTTTAATATAAAATATTAAAACATTATAAAAAAGTTATCTAACTAAAACGCTTTGTTTAATCTGACTGGAATACAAACAAGCTTCGATTACACGTAATGTTTTCAATCCTTCTTCACCAGAGATTTCAGGCGGACGCTGCTTTATTATGGACTCAATAAACGCATCTATGACACCGGAATTGCTCTGACTTTCATTTGTCTGTATCTTTCCGAGTTGATAAAAAGTTTTATCTCCGTTACGGCTTGTTACTGTAATAGAATAATCAGGGTCTTCAAAAATTTTCATAACACCTTTTTCACAGTAAATCGTCGTTCCGTTTTCTTCTTCTCCGTAGCAGGTCCAACTAACAGAAAGGGTTCCAATAATTCCACTGGGCATTTTCAAAATACAGCGAGCATTATCATCTACAGAGATTAAATCTCCAGAAGAGTCCCGCTTGTCTATTGTAGTAACCAATGCCATTACCTCTGTTATTGGTTCACCAATTAACCATTGGACCAAATCAAGCTTGTGTACTCCCAGATCACCCATTGCACCAATAAAAGCTTTCGACTTATCAAAGAACCATGTCTTGTTGCTTTTATCCGCACTCCAAGTCTCCGGACCAGCATGCGCAAACCCCGTACGGAAAGAAAGAACCTTTCCAAGTTCTCCTACCTTCAAAATCTCTTTGGCTTTTTTATGTGCTGGATGAAATCGCTGATTTTGACCAACCATTAAATAGCATCCGCTACTTTTAGCAGCCTCAACCATTTTTTCCGCATCTTTCGAACTAGTGGCAAGTGGTTTTTCGCAAAGGACATGTTTCCCCGCCTGCAATGCTTGAATCGTCATTTGTGCATGAAATGTGTTTGCTGAACAAACGCTAATTGCTGATATATTAGGATCCTTTAGCATATCATCATAACTTGCGTATACGCACCCGCCGAATTCTCGAGAGAGTGCTTCGGAACGCTCCGAAATAGGATCATAAAATCCAGCAATTTTTGATTCCGGATTTGCAAGATATTCTGGAGCATGCCGGAACCTCGCAATAGATCCACATCCTGCAATCCCAACATTTATCAAAAATAGCGCCTCCTTTAAATTAATGTACGTTTCATGTAATATTACATTTGTTGAGTTAATTATATATGTCAGAAAATACCTTGTCAATAGATATTTTCCTGTTTTTTTAAAATTATTGTGTGCTATTTTATTGTTTTAAATCAATTTCAAAGCATAAATGTAATTTACATGGCCACTTTTTGAAAAATTATATATATTTTTTGTCTACGGAGAAACGCGCTGGGAATGCAAAAAACCATTAGAAAGATACTATAAGAGTAAGAGTTCCAGACAAAGCATTCAAAAATGATAGGAATAGAATAAAGGTCGAACCGTGTTTACTATAGCTATCCGGCATCATCAATTGCAATGGAATTCGCTTTTCCGGCTTGCATAACGCGCTTTATGTAGCCGTATCCAAAACAGATATTTGCCAAATCTGTAATGAAAAAGGCTATCGTACAAAGTCCGGTAAGCCGTTTTTCGTTAATGCTTTGCGGCATATTTTATCCAACCCGGTATACACAGGGAAGTATTTATACAACGGGGAAATCGCGAGGGCGTGCCCTCGCATCATTAGTGATGAACTCTTTCAAAAGTGCGCCGATCGAACCGAATTAAATCGGGCATTGCGCGGCCAAAAGCAGCTGGACGACGTGCATTATATTTTGACCGGGAAGTTATTTTGCGGCTATTGCGGCAATTTAATGACCGGTGATATGGGAACAGGCCGCAATGGGACACGATACTATTACTATACTTGCCACCGAAAAAAGAAAAATAGAGATTGCCAGAAGAAAAGCGAAAAGAAAGATTTCATTGAATGGTATGTAGTAGAACAAACGATAGCATATATTTTGGATCCAGCGCGTATAGAATATATTGCCGAGCAAATTGTAGAATCCTATCGCGATGAATTTTCAGAAAGCAAAATCGAAGAATACGAAAAAGCCATCAAACGCCTTGACGCCGAACTTGACAAGTATGTTGATTCGTTATTAAGCACTACAAACGATGCTGTAATTAAAAAAATTAACGCACGCGCAGATCTTCTGGAGGCACAAAAAAAGACGCAGAAAGTGAACTCGTAAAATTACGTATCACTTCCGGCGTCAGTATAAAAAAAGAAGAAGTCGTGCAATGGCTAAAAAGTTGCCAGGGGCAATCCCAAATTCTGTGTAAACGCTGAATCGTGGTGCAAAATAGAGCAAAATAATGTTAAGGCGGGAGCGGCGCAAGCTGCTGCCGCCTTCCTGTCCATTTCTTCGTAATATCCATCATGGCCAGATACAGCATTTTCAGCAAACTGTCGTCCGTAGGGAATACCGATTTTGCCTTGGTTACTTTCCGAAGCTGCCGGTTGAAGCCCTCAATTGCATTGGTCGTATAGATCAGGCGGCGCACCTCCTGCGGGTACTTGAAATAAGCGCTCAGGTTGGGCCAATTCTCCCGCCAGGACTGGGCGATCTTCGGGTATTTTTGTCCCATTTCTCCGCAAAGAGATCCAGAGCATCCAGCGCAGCAGCCTCATCGACTGCGGCATAGACCGCCTTCAGGTCTGCCATGAGCGCCTTTATGTCCTTATAGGATACATATTTGCTGGAATTTCGGAGCTGATGGATGATACAGTTCTGGATTTCCGTTTTGGGAAATACGGCTTCAATGGCAGTGAAAAACCCGGTCAAATTTATCCGTGCAGGCGATGAAAATGTCCTCAATTCCGCGGTTTTTCAGGCTGTTGAGTACCGTTGCCCAGTATTTGGCGCTTTCATTTTCACCGACCCGCATGCCCAGAACGTCTTTCCTGCCGTCCAGATCAATGCCAATGGCGATATAGACTGCCTTCTTCACGATCTGCCCTTCGCTGCAGACATGGTAGTGGATGGCATCCAGAAAAACCACAGCGTAGACGCTTTCCAGCGGCCGCTGCTGCCATTCTTTTGCGATGGGGAGAATCTTGTCCGTAATACGGCTCACGGTTGTGTCAGATACCTCTACGCCGCAGATATCCCGAATGTGAACCTCAATATCCGATGTTGTCATGCCCTTGGCGTACATGGACAGGATCTTCTCCTCGATGTCCTGACTGATGCCGGTCTGGTTTTTCTTCAGCACCTGAGGCTCAAATTCACCCTTACGATCCCGGGGCACGGATATCTCCGCATCGCCGAAGCCGGTGCGCAGCGTTTTGCTGCTGTGCCCGTTCCGGCTGTTGTCCGTGTCCTTGGTTTTATAGCCGTACCTGCTGCAGCCGAGTTCGTCGTCCAGCTCCGCATCGAGGCCGTTTCCCATGAATTCGGCAATCGTTTTCCTTGAACTGGCTTTGAATGTCATCCATGCTGCCGATGTTCGCCATCTGCAGCAGCTCTCTGCTTTTTTCCCTGCGGGCATTTTCTTCCGGGGTGCGTTTCTTTCTTGCCATTGTAAAACCTCCACTGTGGTGCTTCTATTATACACCACATTGGAGGTTT
>NZ_JACRSN010000032.1 GCF_014384705.1 Yeguia hominis
ACACAATCGGAGCATGACAGACATGGAGACGAGGCGGTTATTGTTCAACTGGGTCATGGTATGGGACGACAGGTGCGCAGCCTTGGCCAGCTCGCCTTTTTTCATTTTGTTCTTGATCAACAAAATCCAAAGTTTGTCATAACGGACCGTCATGGGTTCCTCCTGTTGAAAATAAAATCTCCCAAAGTGCTTATAACTTTACAGAGTATATTCTACCATAACGCCTCCGAAATTACAACAGAATACGAGCAAATTCCGCAAAAACAGCAGCTATGGTGTCGATTTTGGCCATCACCTGAAAAGGCCTCCCGAACCGTTCACCTATGGAAAGGCAATTCGGGAGGCTTATTTGCGTACAAGGCACTCTTACAAGCTATCTGGGCCTGCGATATTGATGATCCGCAGGCCGCTACGGCGGGCATAGTTCACGGTATAGGCCGTGCCGCCGGTGGGTTTCGTCAGATAGCAAATGCAGACGCTGCTGTTATCCACAAGATGCCGATTGCGTTTTTGCATACAGCCCCGAAAATAGTGCTCCGAGGTATAAGTCACCTTATCTGCGCAGCGCTTGATCTCTTCGTATGTGTCGATATTCTCTTGCGGCCAGCCTCGAGTCTGGTTAAGGCACGGCAGCACAAGGATCAGCCGGATCCGCGGATAACACTCCCTCAAGCGGAGGACAACCTGCGCTGCCAGAGTATCAAACCCCAAGGCACCGCCTGCGCCAAAATAGCGATAGCCCTGCTCAATCAGCGTGGCCAAGGTATCCTCCAAGTGCTTGGAGATTTCGAGCAGATCATCTGCCGGCAATTCCCGATGTCCGGTGAAGCAAACTGTTTTTGAGCGCATAAACTTCGCACTCCTCTCGAATACTATAAATGCCGAAATCTTAGAAATAATATCTATAGTATATATCCCGGCCTTTTGAATATCAATAGTCTATGGATTGGCCAAAGCGATATTTATAGACTATATATGGAGGCGAGGGGAATGAGTGATATCGCAAAGATCATTGGGCAACGCATCAGAAACTACCGGACGCAAAAAGGACTCAGCCAGGAAAAACTAGCCGAGCTTGCCGGCTGCCATCCCACATATATCGGGCAATTGGAACGTGGTGAGAAAAACGCCACTCTGGAAAGCGTTGAGAAGATTGCATCAGCTATGGATATTTCACTGTCCGAGCTATTCGATAAGTTGGGAAAGAGCGGCGGCAACAACATTGCGGCCAAATGCTATGACTTGGTTGCCTCTAAGAACGAGGCAGAGCAGAAGCAACTCTATAAAATGCTTCAGGAAATGGACAAATACAAAAACCAATAAAAAAACACGGTGCCACCCGACGAAGGGTGACACCGTGTTCTGCTTAGTAGGCGACTACGCCATATCCGAGAATTTCATAATAGCCAACCGGGTACTGATTGACGCGGCAGCTGTCGCCGGAGTTGCCCTCGATGGTGAAGACGATGCCGTTTTCGACTTTTTGGACAATACCGGTGTGGTCGGATTGTCCATCCTGCGGACCCGACGAACCCTTGTTATCCCAATCAAAGAAAATAATCATTCCGGGGACAGGCTCGGCAGAGCCATCTATCCACTGTCCACGGTCTTTGAACCACTGGACGCCGTTCACGCAGCCTGCATATTTGGGTACAACCCCGGTGTCAATATAGCCGCACTGATCGGCACACCAACTGACGAAGCAGGCGCACCACTCAACACGGCTGCCGAAGCCGTACCATGACCAATAGGGCTCACCGCCCACATTGCCCACCTGAGAAAGCGCTACGGCAACGATTTGGTCATCCACTCCGTAGATTCCGTAAAGCACCGCCGCCCACATACTGCTGTCCTGCGCAAGCAGTTCTGCAAGCTGCTGCTTTTGATCCTCATTGAAGCCGTACTGCGCAGCCATCTCATCCGCGGTTTTGTGACTAACGGCGATATAGAGCGTTGTAATCGTCTCCTGCACCTCTTCCTCAAGGATATTGCCGTTGCCGTCATCCGTCTCCACAATAACCGTTTCTGTCTTTGTTTCCGTCCGGTGGATGATCTCGTTCATCTCCCAGAACAGATCCTTCAGAAGCTGTTCCTTTTCCGGCGTGATGGTTGCTACCTCTTGGGGATTATCCGGATCAGAGGTTGTTTTGACAGCGTAGACTGACAACACCTCTGGCCACACGGCACGGGAGCCGGACATTTCAAGCGCATCGTATTCAACAGAGTCCTTGATGGCATCCAGCTCGTTCTGGTAATCCATGTTGATTTCCTGAATGACCTGCCGCATCGTCTTTTCTGAGCCGGTATCTTCGCTGGAGAAGAAAATGCCGAAGCAAGAGCCGACAATCAGCGCAATGAGACAGATAACAACAATGACCACGACCGCAACCCAGCCACCGGCAGCGATCGCTGCAGCCAGTGCTTTCATCGCCGCTGCTATGGCCTTGATTGCCGCCGCAACAGCTTTCGCCGCCGCAACAGCCGCTTTGTAGGCGGCTATGGCAGTCTGGCGGGCAATCTCCGCCGCTTTCTGTGCGGCCTTTGCAGCCGCAGCCGCTGCCTTTTGCGTTGCCTTCGCTGTTACCTCTGCGGTTTTGATGGCAGCCTTGGAGGTTTTCTCCGCAGTCTTTACGGCCCTCTCTGTTGACTTTACCGTTCCCTTTGCACCGGCTTTTACTGTCTGTTTCCCGGCAGAGCGAGCAGACTGCTTGATGGTGCGTTCAGTACGCTCCGCAGATTTGATGGTCTGGTTTCGTCTGCTCCGGATGCTTGTCCGCGTGGCCTCCGTATTTTGCCGCGCTGCCTGCCGTGCAGCCTCCTCTCGCGGCGTTCTGCTTGGCGCGCCCCTACGCAGCTCCTCCTCATAGCGGCGAACCCGTTCTTCATTTTTGTGGATGCGCTTTTCATTGCGGTGCTCCCGGTGCGCCTCCTTGCCTTTTTCAATGGCTTTTTTCGTTTGGCCGGAGACCTCGTGCCAAACCTGATCAGTCACATCTTCAGCGGCATAGCGGATTTTGTCCTCCGCGTATTCGGAGGGGGAAATCTGCCCGTCGTCCATCAGGTTTTCCGCCTGATCCTTGGAACGGACAAGCGCTGTCTTCATGCGCTCGGAGACAACCGCTGCCTTGTCAAGAATCTTGATATCCTTAACGCTCTCTCTTGTTTTTATCCTGCCCAAAGCCATCACCTCCCTTCAGAGCAGACAATTCACACCTTCTTTGCTACGACAACGAAGCGACCGTTGGGATAGGTATATTCGCAGGTGGAAAGGGTCAAAAGCTGATCTCCGTATTCGGCAGTAACGCCCGTGTCACAGAGTTGTCTTGCGCGGACATTCTCCATGAACTCGGCAAACTGCGCCTCATCCATCAGCGTGTATTCGTTGTACTTGAAGGACTCGCGGTTCGTATTGAATTTGAAAGCGGCAACGACCTCATATTTGCCGAGGCTGGAGAGTGTGTCAAAGGCAATCGTCGGATGCTCCCTGCAGAAGTCAGCATCAGCGTATTTACAGAGGTCGGCAAACATAGAGCCGTCGTTCATGTGATGACCGTAAATCACAAGGTTGTTGCTGATCCCGGTCATGCAGGCCTCGTCAATGTACGGAACACCGTAGTCGCTGTATGTTTTATCAAAGCTGCGCTTCAGATAGAAGTCCGGCTTGTTCGGGGTCTGCATGACGGGGTAATTGACATTCGTACCATCAATCTTGATCCATCCGATGAAGTCGTTGTTCTGCTCAAACAGAGCGTCATACTTTTCGCGGGCCAGCGCCGCCTCTGCTGCCGCCAGTTCTTCTGCACTCAGATCTGCTTCCTCCGCTTCGGTATCCTTCTGCGGCTCGTCGATTTCCGTAATCAGATTTGTCAGATCGTCAAATGCCGCCTTGCTGTTCTTCGCATCCAGATACTGATGCGTAAACATGGCGCTGCAAAAGATTGCTGCCGCGCCGAGTACGGAAACGATGATGATTCCAAGGGTTTTCTTTTTCATTTTGTATTCCTCCCAAAAGAATGGAGGACGGGGTTAATCCCGTCCTCTTGCAAATTTGCCCTCACCGGGGCGCGTGGTCATAAGCTGATAGAGCTTGGTATTCTGCGGAAACCGATTGATAAAGGGCACCAGCGCAGAGCCGTATTTAATCAGTCCGCAGCCGGCGTCGGCATTGGTGATATAGCTCATCTGCTCATTGGAGATGTTCAGGAGCTTGGCAAGCTGCCCTCTGTCGGAGGCAGCCTGGTTCAGCATGACCACAAATTCCGAGTTGGAAAGCATGGTGCTGGCCTGAACGGAATCCAGCAGATACTCTACATTCTGCGTGATTGCCGTGGGGTATGCGTTGCGCTTACGGAACTGTCGCCATGCGGAGTTGAAGAACTGCGCCGAGAACTCGTTCTCGAACACCACATGGAACTCGTCAATAAAGACATGAGTGCGCTTGCCCTTCTTCCAGTTCAGCGTCACGCGGTTGAGCATGGTATCGGTGATCACCAGCAGACCGGTGGGCTTGAGCTGGGAACCGAGACCGTGAATATCGAACACCACGACACGCTTGTCGAGGTCTACATTGGACTGCTTGCCGAAGATATCCAGAGAGCCGGTGGTATAGAGCTCAAGGGACAGCGCGATCTGCTTTGCTTCGGGTTCAGGCTGTTCCAGCAGCATATCGCGGAGGGTGCAGAGAGTAGGAATCGTCCCGGTGTCTGCCGCATTGCGGTACACATTGGTGATGCAGCGGTCGATGATAGACTTGTGCTGCGGTCCGACGCCCTTCTTGTCGATCTGCTCGATCAGAGACATGATGAACTCAGACTTTACGACAATGGGGTTGTTTTCACCGTACCCGTCCACCATATACATGGCATTCAGTCTGTCTCTGCCGCCGGCAGATACGCGGATCACCGAGCCGAGATCTCCCATGGCTTCAATAAGCGGCGCGTATTCTCCCTCGGGGTCACAGATCAAAATATCATCGTTGGTGTTCAGAATGAGGAAGGTGATCAGCTCCTTTGCCGAGAATGACTTGCCGGAACCGGGAACACCGAGCAGAAAAGCGGACTGGTTCAGAAGATTTGCCTTGTTGCACATGATGAGATTATGGGAAATGGCATTTTCGCCGAAGTAAATGCCGCCCTTATCCATGATCTCCTGCACCTTAAAGGGCATCAGTACCGCAAGGCTTTCTGTCGTGAGCGTTCGGAACGCATTGATTTTTCTCGTGCCGATGGGGAGCACCGTATTCAGCCCATCCGTCTGCTGATACTTCAGCGTTGCCATTTGGCACATGTGCTTTCTCGCTGTAGACAGCACCGTTTCCGTATCCAGGTCCAGCTGCTCCTTGGTGTCTGCGGTAATCACCATTGTGACCACCGCAAACATCATGCGCTGGTCACGGGTGGTCAGGTCGTCCAAAAATTCCTTGGATTCCTTGCGCTGAAGCTCCATATCATAGGGGACCACAGCGGAGAAGTTGTTGTTCTGATTCTGCCTTCTCTGCCAGCCGGTGATGTTCGTTTCCACGCCCAGCAAGAGGCGTTCCACCTCACGGACGGCCTCATCGGTGGGAATGGGGATCACATCAATGGACAGCATGAGGTTGCGGTTCAGCTCGGTCAACTCCGAGAACATGCTGTCCTTGATATAGCTGGCGTAGTCCTTGAGGAAAAGCACTCTGGCATATTTCTCGCCCAGTTTGATATGATCCGCAGTACGCTCTATGCTGTCCGGGCAGATGTAGTCACGGAAATCATGCCCCAGACGCGCCTTCCGGTTCATATCAAACGAGAATGCCACCTCATCGCCGGGGCGATAAAAGTCGTGGAGAATGCGCAGCCGCTCAACGGCGTTCAGGGGCACACACTTAGAGCCCAGATTTGCGAAATGGGCGGTCAAATCCGCTCCGATTCTCGCAAAATATGCCCGTGCTTCCTCGATGTCCTTCTTGGCCACGGTGATGGTAATATACTTTTCCTGTGTGATGCCGTTTGCTCCTGTTGCCTTGTCTAGGAGCATATCGTTATACTCCTTACGGTACTCATCCAGCCCGTCCTGCTTCATGGGCATCAGGATGGACTCCTCAAAATCCGACCTGTTCAGCCTGTGATTGTTGATGGTGATCTTCGTGGTAGCGCCGCTGTCCAAGCTGTTCAGAAGCTCCGAGTATGTCAGAAACATGCTCTCTTTATCCTCACGGCTTGCCACCAGATAGTTGATGTCCGAGAATCGGAAGGACTTGGAGAACTTATTCCCAACCTTAAAAATGCCATCCGGCCAGATGTTCTTGATTGGAATAAGGTCCTGCACCTTTCTCGGAACCTTAAACTTTTCCTTGTCCTGTGCAAGGATCGCTTTGATGCTCTTAATCATTGTGCTTGGAAACCTCCTTTTCGCGTTCATCGATAGCGCCTTTCAACGCCTCGTAGTAGATATTTACCGGCTCGAACTTGATCTGCTTGGGCTCCAGCATTTCGCTGCGGAGCCAAGCCCACACAAATTGCTCTGCGGTCATACCGTTGTAGTTCACAAAGCCCATTGCCGCAAAGGGAGCGGCACCGAGGATGCACATCCACGAAACTGTTTCCGTCCCCACATAGGGCTTCAAAACAAAGTACAAAAGCACCGCAACGCCAACAGCCAGTAAAGAAAAAACGAACTGTCTGAGGGACAGTCCGAAAAACATAGACTCGGTATAGTTCCGAATCTCTCTATTGATTTTGACTTCCATTTTCATTCCTTTCCCGGCGCAGAGCCTCCTGAAGGTCCTCCTTGCAGGCACATTCCTCTGCAAGGCAATTTACTTCGCCTTTCTTTCTGCCGCCGTAGTAGAGACAATATTTGCAATCGCAATCAGCCACGGTATATCCGCGCCATTGATTCAGTACACGCTTTGCCATATCAGATCCCCATCATCTCCTTCACAAGCCGGTCTGCCATTTTCACCGCGCCGACCAGAATGAGCATATTGAAAATCAGCTCGCCGATGTAGCTCCACACCATAGAGGCTGCTGCAGCGTCCGGATCGACAACCGGAGGGCTGGAGGCAAACACCGAGAAGATGATGCAGGCCAGAACAATGATCGCTCCCTCCAGGCATACCGACGCATAGCTTTTCAGGAAGCTCTTGCCGATGTTCTGCGTAGGCTCTCCGGCAAAGGCCGAAAGGGGAACCGGCGCAAGCGCGGTGTACATGTACATTTTGAAAAAGCGGCCATATACACTCAGAATCATCACGAAGGACAGCACCCAAATGAACAGTCCGCCGATCAGCGTCACCGCCCACAAGGGGATGGACTCAAAGAAGCCGCAATCCTCCACTGCCGTGATGATTTCCTGCGGCAGCACCGTTGCCTGCGGGCTTCCAAAGCCGGCAGAATTCATGATCGTACTGACCACGCCCTGAATAATCTCCAAAATCGCCATCATCAGCTCCATGCCGTAGGTAATCAATCCCTTGGCAATCGCAAAGCGAACGAACAGCTTCACTGCGTGCTCCGGCTTTTTCAGCTCGGCAAAGGAGCCGCAGGTCTTTACGACTCCCACCACAAAGAACAGAACCAGCAGAGCATAGCCGATGGCCTGCAGCGCTCCGTGGATGCTGCAAATAATCGACCAGATCGAGCCGCCTTTGAATGTCTGCGGTGACTGCGTGATCAGCTGCCAAATCTCAGACAGCTTATCGTTCCATACTTCCAACGCATTTTCGAGGTTCTGCACAACCCAGTTATCCGACATTCGTTACACCTCCCTTCGGGGCGGTCTTTGCGACCGCCCCTTTTGCGGAAACCGGATCAGCCAACAATAAGGTTGAGGATTTCCTTGGCAAAGGTGATGATGACGCCGCCGGCCAGGGTCAGGAAACCGTTGGAACGCTGGCTCGGATCGTGGGACTGGAAGCTGAGGCCGACCTGCACAATGCCCCAGCCAAGCAGAATCAGGCCGACCGCACGGATGAGGCCGAAGATAAAGTCGCTGAGGTTGTTGACGACGGTAATGGGGTCGCCTGCGGCAAAGGCGGTTACGCCCATGCTCATGGTAAGCGTAAGGGCAAGGACGGCCATCACATAAATGCGGTAGCCCTTCTTGACCTTGCCGGGAATCTCCGGCTTGTTGATGTTCTTCTTCGTATTAAGTTTCTTCATTGCCTTTTTTCTCCTTTTCATCAAGTAGTTCTTCCAGCTCCTCTTCCGAGTAGAGCAAGAATTCATGTTTTTCTGCCTCCATCTTTTCGGCGTTTTTGACAGCCTTCTTGTCGAAGCTGAACGCCATGGAAGCGATACTTCGGGTATCCTCACCGTGGGTATAGGCCGGTGCGGAACCGTCCGTCGTAAGTGCCACATTGGGATGATGAAGGATGTCATACTTGAGATCCCGGATGGGGCGCTCTCCGCGTATAAAAAGAAGTGCGTACCGGTTGTCCAGCATACGCACTTCGTCAGGTGTCATCAGCTCTCGTCCGGCAAGCTGATAGTTGGTGGAATAGCTTCCGTTTCTGCCGCGAGACCGTCCGTAGGTATTCGTATCGATGGTCTCCTTACCCAGCAGCTTGGAAACATACTCGTGGGTACTCTGCTCGTTACCGCCCAGGTACAGAAATTCATCGCAGTTGCCCACAATACTCTCCCATTGCTTCTCGAACAGAGCTTTCAGCTGCGCAAGATTCTGAATGATGATGGAAACAGAAATCTCACGGCTTCGCATGGTGGACAGGAGCTTATCAAACTCATCCGGCAGAGCGACATTGGCAAACTCGTCCATGACAAAATGCACATGCATGGGCAATCTGCCGCCGTGAACGGAGTCGGCCTGATAGTAGAGCTGCTGAAACAGCTGGGTATAAAGCATACCCACGATGAAATTGAAGGAGCTGTCATTATCGGGAATCACGGCGAATACCGCCGTTTTCCTTTCACCGATTTGCCCCAAATCCATTTCATCGCATTGGGTGATACCGGCCAGCGAATCCAGATTGAACTTTTCCAAACGGGAGACAAGGGAAATCTGGATGGATTTCAGCGTCTTAGCGCTGCCGGAGTGATACGCTCGATAATACTTGAGAGCGATATGCTCCGGGTTTCTTTCCTCCAATCTCTCAAAAAGCTCATCGAGAACGGACTGGTATTCCTCGTTGTCCTCCTTTACATCGCCGGCTCGGATCATCTCCATAACCATGGAGAAGTTCTGCTCATCGGGCGGAGCCTCATAATGGAGATAGCAGACAAGGGCCTTGAGCAGCATCGCCGCCGTCTGATCCCAGAACGGGTCCTGTGTCTGACTTCCTTTGGGCGTTGTGTTCTTAAAGAGGTTTGTGGTAAGACGCTGAATATCGTCATCGCTGCTGATATACACGAATGGGTTGTAGCAATGGCTTTTTTCCATATCAATAAGATCAAGGACTTTGATCTCATAGCCCTTCTCCTCCAGCAAATGTCCGGTGTCCCGGAGCAGTTCGCCCTTTGGGTCAAGCACAACGAAAGAAGTATTCGCATTCATAATGTTGGGCTTGGCGTAGAAGCGTGTTTTGCCTGCACCGGAACCGCCGCATACCAGCACATTCAGGTTTCTGCGGTGCTTTCTTCCGTCCAGGCCGATGGCGACATTTTGCGTCAGCAGCTTGTTTTCCGTCTTATCCTTGTTGGCATATTTCTTGTTGACCGAACCTGCCGTGCCCCATTTGGCTGATCCGTGCTCTTCTCGCCGTCTGTAATTGTGCTCCGTGGAGAGATAGACGCCGATGGCGATCCCGTACACCAAAAGCAAAGTGAGGACAGTTTTTACACTGTCCTCACAAAGCTG
>NZ_JACRSN010000033.1 GCF_014384705.1 Yeguia hominis
ACACAATCGGAGCATGACAGACATGGAGACGAGGCGGTTATTGTTCAACTGGGTCATGGTATGGGACGACAGGTGCGCAGCCTTGGCCAGCTCGCCTTTTTTCATTTTGTTCTTGATCAGCAAAATCCAAAGTTTGTCATAACGGACCGTCATGGGGTTCCTCCTGTTGAAAATAAAATCTCCCAAAGTGCTTATAACTTTACAGAGTATATTCTACCATAACGCCTCCGAAATTACGACAGAATACGAACAAATTCTGTAAAAACAGCAGCTATGGTGTCGATTTTGACCATCACCTGAAAAAGCCTCCCGAACCGTTCACCTATGGAAAGGCAATTCGGGAGACTTATTTGCGTACAAGGCACTCTTACAAGCTATCTGGGCCTGCGATATTGATGATCCGCAGGCCCCTGCGGCGGGCATAGTCCACAGTATATGCCGTGCCGCCGGTGGGTTTCGTTAGATAGCAAATACAAACGCTGCTGTTATCCACAAGGTGCCGATTGCGTTTCTGCATACAGCCCCGAAAATAGTGCTCCGAGGTATAAGTCACCTTATCTGCGCAGCGCTTGATCTCTTCGTAAGTGTCGATATTCTCTTGCGGCCAGCCTCGAGTCTGGTTAAGGCACGGCAGCACAAGAATCAGCCGGATCTGCGGATAACGCTCCCTCAAGAGGAGGACAACCTGCGCTGCCAGAGTATCAAATCCCAAGGCACCACCTGCGCCGAAATAGCGATAGCCTTGCTCAATCAGCTTGACCAAATTGTCCTCCAAGCGCTTGGAAATTTCGGGCAGATCATCTGTCGGCAATTCCCGATGTCCGGTGAAGCAAACTGTTTTTGAGCGCATAAACTTCGCACTCCTCTCGAATACTATAAATGCCGAAATTTGAGAAATAATATCTATAGTATATATCCCGGCCTTTTGAATATCAATAGTCTATGGATTGGCCAAAGCGATATTTATAGACTATATATGGAGGCGAGGGGAATGAGTGATATCGCAAAGATCATTGGGCAACGCATCAGAAACTACCGGACGCAAAAAGGACTCAGCCAGGAAAAACTAGCCGAGCTTGCCGGCTGCCATCCCACATATATCGGGCAATTGGAACGTGGTGAGAAAAACGCCACTCTGGAAAGCGTTGAGAAGATTGCATCAGCTATGGATATTTCACTGTCCGAGCTATTCGATAAGTTGGGAAAGAGCGGCGGCGACAACATTGCGGCCAAATGCTATGACTTGGTTGCCTCTAAGAACGAGGCAGAGCAGAAGCAACTCTATAAAATGCTTCAGGAAATGGACAAATACAAAAATCAATAAAAAAACACGGTGCCACCCGACGGAGGGTGACACCGTGTTCTGCTTAGTAGGCGACTACCCCATATCCGAGAATTTCATAATGACCAACCGGGTACTGATTGACGCGGCAGCTGTCGCCGGAGTTGCCCTCGATGGTGTAGACAACGCCGTTTTCGACCTTCTGGACGATACCGACATGATCGGACTGAGCGTCCTGCGGGCCGGAGTTGCCCTTATTATCCCAATCGAAGAAGATAATCATGCCGGGCGAGGGCTCCACGGCGTTATCCGCCCACTGCCCTCGCTCCCGGAACCACTGGACACCGTTGACACAGCCTGCGAACTTAGGAATGACACCGGTGTCGATATAGCCGCATTCGTTCGCACACCAGCTGACGAAGCAGGCGCACCACTCCACGCGGCTGCCGAAGCCGTACCATGACCAATAGGGCTCTCCGCCCACATTGCCCACCTGCGACAGCGCCACGGCAACGATTTGGTCATCCACTCCATAGATTCCGTAAAGCACCGCCGCCCACATGCCGCTGTCCTGCGCAAGCAGTTCTGCAAGCTGCTGCTTTTGATCCTCATTGAAACCGTACTGCGCAGCCATCTCATCCGCCGTCTTGTGGCTGACAGTAATATAGAGCGTCGTAATCGTCTCCTGTACCTCTTCCTCAAGAATATTGCCGTTGCCGTCATCCGTCTCCACAATGACCGTCTCGGTCTTTGTTTCCGTCCGGTGGGTGATTTCGTTCATCTCCCAGAACAGGCCCTTCAGAAGCTGTTCCTTTTCCGGAGTGATCGTTGCCACCTCCTGGGAATTATCCGGATCGGAGGTCGTCTTGACGGCATAGATCGACAGCACCTCTGGCCACACAGCCCGAGAACCGGACATTTCAAGCGCATCGTATTCAACAGAAGCCTCGATGGCATCCAGCTCGTTCTGGTAATCCAAGTTGATTTCCTGAATGACCTGCCGCATCGTCTTTTCTGAGCCTGTATCCTCGCTTGAAAAGAAAATGCCGAAGCAGGAACAGGCAATCAAGGCAACAAGGCAGATAACCACGACGACCACGACCGCAACCCAGCCACCGGCAGCGATAGCCGCAACCAGTGCTTTCATCGCCGCTGCTATGGCCTTGATTGCCGCCGCAACAGCTTTCGCCGCTGCAACAGCCGCTTTGTAGGCGGCTATGGCAGTCTGACGGGCAATCTCCGCCGCTTTCTGTGCGGCCTTTGCAGCCGCAGCCGCTGCCTTTTGCGTTGCCTTCGCTGTTGCCTCTGCGGTTTTGATGGCAGCCTTGGCGGTTTTCTCCGCAGTCTTTACGGCCCTCTCTGTTGACTTTACCGTTCCCTTTGCACCGGCTTTTACTGTCTGTTTCCCGGCAGAGCGAGCAGACTGCTTGATGGTGCGTTCAGTACGCTCCGCAGATTTGATGGTCTGGTTTCGTCTGCTCCGGATGCTTGTCCGTGTGGCCTCCGTATTTTGCCGCGCTGCCTGCCGTGCAGCCTCCTCTCGCGGCGTTCTGCTTGGCGCGCCCCTACGCAGCTCCTCCTCATAGCGGCGAACCCGTTCTTCATTTTTGTGGATGCGCTTTTCATTGCGGTGCTCCCGGTGCGCCTCCTTGCCTTTTTCAATGGCTTTTTTCGTTTGGCCGGAAACCTCGTGCCAAACCTGATCGGTCACATCCTCAGCGGCATAGCGGATTTTGTCCTCCGCGTACTCAGAGGGGGAAATCTGCCCGTCGTCCATCAGATTTTCTGCCTGATCCTTAGAACGGACAAGGGCCGTCTTCATGCGCTCGGAGGCAACAGCCGCTTTATCAAGAATCTTGATATCCTTAACGCTCTCTCTTGTTTTTATCCTGCCCAAAGCCATCGCCTCCCTTCAGAGCAGACAAGTCACACCTTCTTCGCTACGACAACGAAGCGACCGTTGGGATAGGTATATTCGCAGGTGGAAAGGGTCAAAAGCTGGTCCCCGTATTCAGCAGTAATGCCCGTGTCATAGAGCTGTCTTGCGCGGACATTCTCCATGAACTCGGCAAACTGCGCCTCATCCATCAGCGTGTATTCGTTGTACTTGACTCGAGGTTCGTATTGAATTTGAAGGCGGCAACGACCTCATATTTGCCGAGGATGGAGAGCGTGTCAAAGGCAATCTCCGGATGCTCCTTGCAGAAGTCGGAATCGGTGTATTTGCAGAGGTCGGCAAACATAGAGCCGTCGTTCATGTGGTGCCCATAAATCACAAGATTGTTGCTGATCCCGGTCATACAGGCCTCGTCAATATAGGGAACGCCGTAGTCGCTGTATGTTTTATCAAAGCTGCGCTTCAGATAGAAGTCCGGCTTGTTCGGGGTCTGCATGACGGGGTAATTGACATTCGTACCATCAATTCTGATCCATCCGATAAAGTCGTGGTTCTGCTCAAACAGTGCCGCATATTTTTCGCGGGCCAGCGCCGCCTCTGCCGCCGCCAGTTCTTCTGCGCTCAGGCTGGATTCCTCCGCTTCGGTGGCCTTCTGCGGCTCGTCGATTTCCGTAATCAGATTGGTCAGATCGTCAAATGTCGCCTTGCTGTTCTTCGCATCCAGATACTGATGCGTAAACATGGTGCTGCAAAAGATCGCTGCCGCGCCGAGTACGGAAACGATGATGATTCCAAGGGCTTTCTTTTTCATTTTGTATTCCTCCCAAAAGAATGGAGGACGGGCTTAATCCCGTCCTCTTGCAAATTTGCCCTCGCCGGGGCGCTTGGTCATAAGCTGATAGAGCTTGGTGTCCTGCGGGAACCGATTGATAAAGGGCACCAGCGCAGAGCCGTATTTAATCAGTCCGCAGCCGGCGTCGGCATTGGTGATATAGCTCATCTGCTCATTGGAGATGTTCAGGAGCTTGGCAAGCTGCCCTCTGTCGGATGCAGCCTGATTCAGCATAACTACAAATTCCGAGTTGGAAAGCATGGTGCTGGCCTGAACAGAATCCAGCAGATACTCCACATTCTGCGTAATTGCCGTGGGGGAGGCGTTGCGCTTACGGAACTGCCGCCATGCGGAGTTGAAGAACTGCGCCGAGAACCCGTTCTCGAACACCACATGGAACTCGTCAATAAAGACATGGGTGCGCTTGCCCTTCTTCCAGTTCAGCGTCACGCGGTTGAGCATGGTGTCCGTAATCACCAGCAGGCCGGTGGGCTTGAGCTGGGAACCGAGACCGTGAATGTCGAACACCACGACACGCTTGTCGAGATCCACATTGGACTGCTTGCCGAAGATGTCCAGAGAACCGGTGGTATAGAGCTCAAGGGACAGCGCGATCTGCTTCGCTTCGGGCTCAGGCTGCTCCAGCAGCATATCGCGTAGGGTGCAGAGAGTGGGAATCGTCCCGGTGTCCGCCGCATTGCGGTACACATTGGTGATGCAGCGGTCGATGATAGACTTGTGCTGCGGGCCGACGCCCTTCTTGTCGATCTGCTCGATCAGAGACATAATGAACTCGGACTTTACGACAATGGGGTTGTTTTCACCGTACCCGTCCACCATATACATGGCATTCAGTCTGTCTCTGCCGCCGGCAGACACACGGATCACCGAGCCGAGATCGCCCATAGCTTCAATAAGCGGCGCGTATTCTCCCTCGGGGTCACAGATCAGAATATCATCGTTGGTGTTCAGAATGAGGAAGGTGATCAGCTCCTTTGCCGAGAACGACTTACCGGAACCGGGAACACCGAGCAGAAAAGCGGACTGGTTCAGAAGATTTGCCTTGTTGCACATGATGAGATTGTGGGAAATGGCATTTTCGCCGAAGTAAATACCGCCCTTATCCATGATCTCCTGCACCTTGAAGGGCATCAGCACCGCAAGGCTTTCTGTCGTGAGCGTTCGGAACGCATTGATTTTTCTCGTCCCGATGGGGAGTACCGTGTTCAGTCCATCCGTCTGCTGATACTTCAGCGTTGCCATCTGGCACATGTGCTTTCTCGCTGTAGACAGCACCGTTTCCGTGTCCAGATCCAGCTGCTCCTTGGTGTCTGCGGTAATCACCATTGTGACCACCGCAAACATCATGCGCTGGTCACGGGTGGTCAGATCGTCCAAAAACTCTTTGGATTCCTTGCGCTGAAGCTCCATGTCGTAGGGAACCACAGCGGAGAAATTGTTGTTCTGATTCTGCCTTCTCTGCCAGCCGGTGATGTTCGTTTCCACGCCCAGCAAGAGGTGCTCCACCTCACGGACGGCTTTATCGGTGGGAATGGGAATCACATCAATGGAGAGCATGAGATTGCGGTTCAGCTCGGTCAGCTCCGAGAACATGCTGTCCTTGATATAGCTGGCGTAGTCCTTGAGGAAAAGCACTCTGGCATATTTCTCGCCCAGCTTGATATGATCCGCAGCACGCTCTATGCTGTCCGGGCAGATGTAGTCACGGAAATCATGCCCCAGGTGCGCCTTTCGGCTCATATCAAACGAGAATGCCGCCTCATCACCGGGGCGATAAAAGTCGTGGAGAATGCGCAGCCGCTCAACGGCGTTCAGGGGCACACACTTGGAACCCAGGTTTGCGAAATGGGCGGTCAAATCCGCTCCGATTCTCGCAAAATATGCCCGTGCTTCCTCGATGTCCTTCTTGGCCACGGTGATGGTAATATACTTTTCCTGCGTAATGCCGTTTGCTCCCGTCGCCTTGTCCAAGAGCATGTCATTATACTCCTTGCGGTACTCATCCAGCCCATCCTGCTTCATGGGCATCAGGATGGATTCCTCAAAATCAGACCTGTTCAGCCTGTGATTGTTGATGGTGATCTTCGTGGTAGCTCCGCTGTCCAAGCTGTTCAGAAGCTCCGAGTATGTCAGAAACATGCTCTCTTTATCCTCACGGCTTGCCACCAGATAGTTGATGTCCGAGAATCGGAAGGACTTAGAGAACTTATTTCCAACCTTAAAAATGCCATCCGGCCAGATGTTCTTGATGGGAATAAGATCCTGCACCTTTCTCGGAATCTTAAACTTCTCCTTGTCCTGTGCAAGGATCGCTTTGATGCTCTTAATCATTGTGCTTGCAGGCCTCCTTTTCATGTTCATCGATAGCGTCCTTTAGCGCCTCGTAGTAGATATTTACCGGCTCGAACTTGATCTGCTTGGGCTCCAGCATTTCACTCCGGAGCCATGCCCACACAAATTGCTCTGCGGTCATACCGTTGTAGTTCACAAAGCCCATTGCCGCAAAGGGCGCAGCACCAAGGATGCACATCCACGAAACCGTTTCCGTCCCCACATAGGGCTTCAAAACAAAGTACAAAAGCACTGCAACGCCAACAGCCAGTAAAGAAAAAACGAACTGTCTGAGGGACAGTCCGAAAAACATGGACTCGGTATAGTTCCGAATCTCTCTATTGATTTTGACCTCCATATCGTACCTCCTTTAGGTCAACACATCAGCGGTAGCAATAAACAGAATGTGCTTACGAGGAACATACATAGAAGTGAACGGCGTCTGAAATTCAAGAATATCGTTGTCTCCCGCCTTATAGAAGCGATTGACGATTGTCTGCGCTCCGTGCAGGTCGTAGTCCTCTCCTACCTGCAGGACCTCGCCGTTAGTGAGATGAATATTATAAAGTTGAACAGTCATAATGGTAATTTCCCCTTCTGCATTTTTTCCCGGCGCAGAGCCTCCTGAAGTTCCTCCTTGCAGACACATTCCTCTGCAAGGCAATTTACTTCGCCTTTCTTTCTGCCGCCGTAATAGAGACAATATTTGCAATCGCAATCAGCCACGGTATATCCGCGCCATTGATTCAGTACACGCTTTGCCATATCAGATACCCATCATCTCCTTCACAAGTCGGTCTGCCATTTTCACCGCGCCGACCAGAATGAGCATGTTGAAAATCAGCTCGCCGATGTAGCTCCACACCATAGAAGCCGGAGCTGCATTCGGATCAACAACCGGCGGGCTGGACGCAAACACGGAGAAGATGATGCAGGCCAAGACGATGATTGCACCCTCCAGGCACACCGACGCATAGCTTTTTAGGAAGCTCTTTCCGATGTTCTGCGTAGGCTCTCCGGCAAAGGCGGAAAGCGGAACCGGCGCAAGCGCGGTGTACATGTACATTTTGAAAAAGCGGCCATATACACTCATGATCATCATGAAGGACAGCACCCAAATGAACAGTCCACCGATCAGCGTTACCGCCCACAAGGGGATAGACTCAAAGAAACCGCAATCCTCCACAGCCGTGATAATCTCCTGCGGCAACACCGTTGCCTGTGGGCTTCCAAAGCCGGCAGAATTCATGATCGTACTGACTACGCCCTGGATAATCTCCAAAATCGCCATCATCAGCTCCATGCCGTAGGTAATCAGGCCTTTAGCAATCGCAAAACGAACGAACAACTTCACCGCGTGCTCCGGCTTTTTCAGCTCTGCAAAGGAGCCGCAGGTTTTCACAACTCCCACTACGAAAAACAGCGCCAACAGCGCATAGCCGATGGCCTGCAGCGCTCCGTGGATACTGCAAATAACCGACCAGATCGAGCCACCTTTGAATGTCTGCGGTGACTGCGTGATCAGCTGCCAGATTTCCGACAGCTTATCGTTCCAAACCTCCAGTGCATTTTCAAGGTTCTGCACAATCCAGTTATCCGACATTCGTTACACCTCCCTTCGGGGCGGCCTTTACGACCGCCCCTTTTGCGGAAACCGGATCAGCCAACAATGAGGTTGAGGATTTCCTTGGCAAAGGTGATGATGACGCCGCCGGCCAGGGTCAGAAAACCGTTGGAACGCTGGCTCGGATCGTGGGACTGGAAGCTGAGACCGACCTGCACAATGCCCCAGCCAAGCAGAATCAGGCCGACCGCACGGATGAGGCCGAAGATAAAGTCGCTGAGGTTGTTGACGACGGTAATGGGGTCGCCTGCGGCAAAGGCGGTCACGCCCATGCTCATGGTAAGCGTAAGGGCAAGGACAGCCATCACATAAATGCGGTAGCCCTTCTTGACCTTGCCGGGGATCTCCGGCTTGCTGGTGTTCTTCTTTGCATTAAGCTTCTTCATTGTCTTTTTTCTCCTTTTCATCAAGTAGTTCTTCCAGCTCCTCTTCCGAGTAGAGCAAGAATTCATGTTTTTCTGCCTCCAGCTTTTCAGCGTTTTTGACAGCCTTCTTGTCGAAGCTGAACGCCATGGAAGCGATGCTTCTGGTATCCTCACCGTGGGTATAGGCCGGTGCGGAACCGTCCGTCGTAAGCGCCACATTAGGATGATGAAGAATGTCATACTTGAGATCCCGGATGGGGCGCTCCCCGCGTATAAAAAGAAGTGCGTACCGGTTGTCCAGCATACGCACTTCGTCAGGTGTCATCAGCTCTCGTCCGGCAAGCTGATAGTTGGTGGAATAGCTTCCGTTTCTGCCGCGAGACCGTCCGTAGGTATTCGTATCGATGGTCTCCTTGCCCAGCAGCTTGGAAACATACTCGTGGGTACTTTGTTCGTTGCCGCCCAGATACAGAAACTCGTCGCAGTTACCCACAATGCTCTCCCATTGCTTCTCAAACAGAGCTTTCAGCTGCGCAAGGTTCTGAATGATGATAGAGACAGAAATCTCGCGGCTTCGCATAGTGGACAGGAGCTTATCAAACTCATCCGGCAGAGCGACATTGGCAAACTCGTCCATGACAAAATGCACATGCACGGGCAGTCTGCCGCCGTGAACGGAGTCGGCCTGATAGTAGATCTGCTGAAACAGCTGGGTATAAAGCATACCCACGATGAAATTGAAGGAGCTGTCGTTATCGGGAATCACGGCGAATACCGCCGTTTTCTTTTCTCCGATTTGCCCCAAATCCATTTCATCGTATTGGGTAATGCCGGCCAGCGAATCCAGATTGAACTTCTCCAAACGGGAGACAAGGGAAATCTGGATGGATTTCAGCGTCTTAGCGCTGCCGGAGTGATACGCCCGATAATACTTGAGGGCGATATGCTCTGGGTTTATCATTTCCAGACGGTCAAACAGCTCGTCCAGAGGGCTTACATAGCTGTCGTCGTCCTCACGGACTTCACCTGCACGAAGCAACTCCAT
>NZ_JACRSN010000034.1 GCF_014384705.1 Yeguia hominis
AACACCAGAATCCAAGCTAAAACAAAATGGATGCCTCCCTCTAAATTCAGGGAAGCATCCATGATGAAAAGTTAATTATTCAATTTTGAACCGGTGTCCAGAAAACTGGGTACATATCAAAGTTCCCTCTTCTTTTTTTGTGCGGCTTTTGGTTGACGCAATTGCGTCAACGGTATTGCAAATAATCCAGAAACCGTTTGACCGCAAGCGGAGCAGCGCCTTTTTCCCGCATTGCCAGTCCAATTTCCCGGCTGGCTGGAACATCTAACCGCCGAATCGCAATCCGGTACGGAATCCTTCGCAGAATGAGTTCCGGCAGCACGCTGACGCCGAGTCCGCTCTCAACCATGGACATAATGGCATAATCATCCCAGGTGGTAAAATGGACATTCGGAATCAGACCATATTGCTCAAAAATTGCGGACATTTCCGCTTTCGCGCCTTTTTCCAATAGAAGGAACGGCTCCTTGCACAACAGGGGAATCGGAATTTCCGAATATGCTGCAAGCGGGTGCTGCTCAGGCACGACAGCGAGAAGCGGATCCTGCGCAAGCAGGATGGTATCAAATTCCGGCCGGGTAGGAAGCCGGACAAATCCGCAGTCCACACGTCCTTCCAAAATCCATTCTTCAATTTCTCGGTAGTCTCCCAGGAGCAGCTCATAGTCGATTTTCGGATAGTCTTTTTGGAATGCCTGAATGATATTGGGCAGCCAGTGGGTCGCCACACTGGAAAAGGTTCCGATCCGCAAAAGGCCGGACTGGAGTCCGTGGAGTTTGTCAATCTGCTCCTGCAGGGTTTCATATTCTCTGCAAACCCGTTGGGCATAGGGCAAAAGCGCAAGTCCGTCTGAGGTTGGACGAACGCCGCGGCGGCCACGCTCCAAAAGGGAAACATCCCACTCCCGTTCAAGATCCTGAACCATTCTGCTGATGCCGGACTGTGTATAATGAAGCTGCTCGGCAGCTTTGGTGAAGCTTCCGTATTCTACGGTCTTAAGAAACGCCCGGTATTTTTGAATGTTCATATCCATGGCCTACTCTCTCCATTCCTTTTACTCATTTAAAACATAAAAAACATTCGCTTTTGGAATCTATGAATTTATGATACACGATAACCGTTTGATTTGCAAGGAGAGAGGGAGAGAAGATGCTTAATGTCAGCGATGTTTTTACGGATCTGCCGCAGGCGTTTTCAACGCCTCTGTAAAAAGCGGCTTATCCGGCGCTTGAAAACCTGCAGATTCCATTTTGGCGTGTGGACACAGAAGCAGCGATCACGATCATGCGGTACAGGTTGTGATGGATCGGGACGTCGCACAGGAACCCTGGTACGGATGCAGCGACGGCACAACCACAGGATATCTGAACCTTGCAACAGAGGATGTTTTAAAGATCTTTCTGCCCTCGACGGGCAACAATCCATCCATCATTTCCGTATGAACGAAAAAAAGGAGGTGCCGCGGAAGTCCGGCGGTTTTTCCGGATTTATGCCGCGATGTCATGGCGAAATCATATTACAAATACTTTTTAGCGCTGCTTTTGTTTGGATCCAATGGCCTTTTAGCCAGCCGAATCTCACTGTCAAGCTATGAAATTGTCCTTTTCCGTACGTTGTTTGGCAGCTTGCTGCTGCTTGCGATTTTTTGGTGTCTCAAAAATTTACGTTTTACAAAAAACGGCCGGATGCTATTTTTCTGGCTGTTTCCGGTGTTGCGATGGGCGCCAGTTGGATGTTCTTATATGAAGCCTATCAGCAAATCGGCATCGGGCTCTCTTCCATTCTTTATTATTGCGGGCCGGTTCTCGTGATGGCGCTTTCTCCGCTGCTGTTTCATGAGTCTCTGACCGTTCATATGGGAATCGGATTTTCGGCTGTGCTGATCGGAATTTTTTTGGTAAATGGAAATTTATTTTCAGAAGGAAACACGATATACGGTGTTTTCTGCGGCGGCATGTCGGCGGTAACCTATGCCGTGATGGTCATTTGCAATAAGCGGGCAGCACGGATTACAGGACTGGAAAATGCAGCGCTGCAGCTGTTTACCAGTTTTTTGACCGTTGCAATTTTCGTAGGCCTTAAGCAGGGATATCAGATTGCAATTCCCGGCACAGATTGGGCGCCGCTTCTGGTGCTCAGTTTGTTCAACACAGGCCTGGGCTGCTACTGGTATTTTTCTTCTATTGGACAGCTGCCCGTGCAGACCGTTTCGATTTGCGGATATCTGGAGCCGCTTTCAGCGGTTCTGTTTTCCGCCATCTTTTTGCATGAAACATTGTTGCCGCTGCAAATTGTCGGCGCCGTTCTGATTCTGAGCGGTGCAGTGTTTGGCGAGTGGGGCCGTTCTTTCCAGAACCTCCCGAAACGGAAACAACAAACGCAAATATGATAAAAATACCCGCAGCACGTTTAGATGCTGCGGGTGTTCTGGAATAAACGGCATTTTTATCGAAGTCCCAAGAGAAGCGTTCCGAAAACGGACCCCCATGCTGCTGCCAGAAAAATGCCCATGACCCAGAAAAATATTTGTTTTGTCCGCATGTAAAATCTCCGCCTTTCTTCTTTATTTTCCTACAGGGTCAGCCAGAAAGTCTGTAGGGAACCTGCAAAAAAGTTGCAAAAGCGAATTTTCTCGGACATCACCTTTTAAAAGGTATGACTTTTTAGAGGAATGTGATATAATAATTCTACCATCGCTTCCCGGAAACACGTTCCGAAGAGCAACGCGTCTACCGGCGCTTGTTTTGGATCGATCCGCTTTTTGTGGATATTCCCCGACCGGAATGCAGACATGCAAAACCGAAAAACGGACGCCGCAGATGGGCAATGGGAACTTTTGTGGTTTGGGACGATGGCAGGAACCGAACGTTAAAAAAAGAAGCGTGATGAATTTGAATTATGGGTTTATTCGGATGGCTGTTGCAACGCCGGAACTGCGTGTTGCGGACTGTGCCTATAATACGGATCAGATTCTCGCCATGATGCGGGAAGCCGCTGCGGACGGTGTGAAACTGATCGGGTTTCCCGAGCTTTGTATCACGGCATATACCTGCAGCGACCTTTTTTTGCAGCGGGCCCTTTTGGAGGCCGCAGAGCAGTCCCTGCTCCGGATCGTGCAGGAAAGCCGGGAGTTGCAGCTGATTGCGGTGGTGGGGCTTCCGCTGCGCTGTGGACAGCAGCTCTATAACTGTGCGGCGGTTGTTTATCAGGGCGAAATTCTCGGAATTGTCCCGAAGCAGCATTTGCCGAACTACGGGGAATTTTATGAAAAGCGGCATTTCCTTCCGGCGGAAGATGAAAATCGGACGCTTGAGCTTGACGGAAAGAAGGTTCCGTTTGGAACGAGATTGCTGTTTGCCTGCAAGGAACAGCGGGAATTCCTCTTTGCGGTGGAAATCTGCGAAGATCTTTGGGTGCCGGACAGCCCTTCGACGGAGCACGCATTGGCGGGTGCAACCGTAATTGTGAACCCTTCCGCCAGCGACGAGACGATCGGAAAGCGGGAATACCGCCGGATGCTGGTGGCTTCGCAGTCTGCGCGGCTCGTCTGTGCATATTTGTACGCAAGCGCAGGAGAAGGAGAATCCACGACGGATATGGTCTTTGCCGGACATAGCCTAATTGCAGAAGATGGCGCCCAGCTTGCAGAAAGCCCGCTTTTCCAGCATGGATTTACCGCTGCCGATGTGGACGTCGAACGGCTCTCTCAGGAGCGGTGCCGCATGACAACCTTTGTAGAGCGCGGAAGCAACCGGTATGAACGGATTTCGTTCTCCATGTGCGAAGCGGCTGGGAATTTTACCAGGACGTTCCCGATGCGGCCCTTTGTTCCGGATAATCAACAAGACCGCGACCGGCGTTGCGGAGAAATTATAGAAATGCAGGCGTCCGGCCTTTGTAAGCGCCTGGCGCATGCGCACTGCAAGAGTGCGGTCATTGGAATATCCGGCGGTCTGGATTCCACGCTGGCGCTGCTGGTTGCAACCCGTGCGATGGATCGGCTGCATCGCAGCCGAAAGGACATCATCGCCATTACGATGCCGTGCTTTGGCACGACCAAGCGCACAAAAACCAACGCGCAGCTGCTCTGCGAGGCATTGGGCGTGTCCTTCCGCACGGTTCCGATTTCCGACGCGGTCCATCAGCATTTCCACGACATCGGGCATGATCCGGCGGTCCTGGATGTGACGTATGAGAATGTACAGGCACGTGAACGGACGCAGGTGCTGATGGATATTGCGAACGCGACGGGCGGAATTGTCATCGGAACCGGCGACCTTTCCGAATTGGCGCTCGGATGGGCAACCTATAATGGGGATCATATGTCTATGTACGGTGTCAACTGTTCGATCCCCAAGACTCTGGTGCGGCATTTGGTCCGGTATTTTGCGGACCTGTCGGAGGATTCGATCCTCAAAGAGACGCTTTTGGATATTCTGGATACGCCGGTCAGTCCGGAGCTGCTTCCGGCAAAGCAGGGGGAAATTTCCCAAAAAACAGAGGACATTGTCGGGCCGTATGACCTGCATGATTTTTTCCTCTATTATTTGGTGCGCTATGGCTTCACGCCGGAAAAAATTCGCTTTTTGGCGAACCGTGCATTTGCGGGCGTCTACGAGGATGCCGTAATTGTGCACTGGCTGAAGATTTTCGTGCGTCGGTTCTTTATGCAGCAGTTTAAACGCTCCTGCATTCCGGATGGCCCGAAGGTCGGCTCCGTGACGCTTTCTCCGCGCGGAGACTGGAGAATGCCGAGCGATGCCTGCGCATCTGTTTGGCTGCAGTGGGCAGAAAAATAAACGCATATATTACGAAAAATCCCCGGTTATGGGAAACCGCACAGGGTTTCCGTAACCGGGGATTTTCGTTGGATTTTCAGATTCCCGAATCCACATGCTTTCGGTATTACATCATAATAAGCAGTTATAAATGCATGTCCGGAGAATTTCGGCGTTTTTAGCACAAAAGTGAGAGAGTATTCGATGCCTCGCGCACATCAAAAAGCAAATTTCAACCCCGTTTTTGCGCAAAGATTTCCCAAACAACTAGTCTCGATTACTTAAAAAATAATCCGCGTCGATCCAATAATCCGCAAGATCAGCAACCATCTCGGCTTTTGAAACCGGCATGATCAGAATTGGATTCCCTCTCTTTTTCAGTTCACTGCAAATTTGATTTACAAAAACAATCAGCGGATCCAGCCTACGCCGGCTCATCCATGGAAAACAAAAGATGGGGCGATTCCCGGCAAATCCAATTGCTGCCTGACATTTCCATAGCCGGGATCCGGTGTGCAGCAACTTGCGATTCCAAAGGAATTCGGGTATGGTGAAAATTTCTAAAACCTCTTCCGCGGAATAGGGAAGTTTACTCTTGCGAAGCGCCCGCCGTACCAGTGTTTTAATCGAAAATGGGCTTTGTCTGGCGGAACGCGCGCCGATCGGAACCGTAAGGTCTGCAAGCTGCGCAAGCGTGATCGGTATTCCGTTCCACTCTAGTTGGTATCCGTTTTCCCACAAAATGATGGATGGATCTTTAGGGTAAGACAACAGGTAGGAAAGCGTCCAGCCTCCACCATCTATATCTCCAGAAATTACATTTACACCTGATCTCAATTGCAAATTAGATGCTTCGAAGGCAGAAGGACAAGAACCTATTAAAAAATCTTTACATTCCACGTCTGCATAAAAATTTCGGAGAAAAAGATGGTTTTCCATATCCAGACCTCCTTTGTGCCAAGTCATACAGAAAAGGCGAAAAGCAGTGCAGCGGATTCCGGAGAACCCATGAAAGGAACACCGGACCGAATATTCTGCCTTCATTGTAGAGGACACTAGGCGTGACTGTCAAGCATATTTTGACCATAGCAGAAAGAAGCAATTTTAAAATTCCATACGGAAAAGCCGTCTGCTTGCGCCCCGGGCGAGGGGCGCAGCAGTAGAAAGCGCATCGGAAAGTTTATATGTCAATGGGCGGTATATGCCGTACCTTAAGCCCTATGTCCTTGCTTCGACCGTCATCGCGAACTATACCGACTACAACGGCAGTTATGATCCGGACGAAGTGATGGAGCTGATTGAAACGACAGACTTTTATCGGATCCTTACAAAAAGCATCAATAAAGCGCAGTATATCCAGTTCGAGGACGCAGTCGAAGAGTGTATTGCCTATCGAAATGCGCATTCGGAAACAGAGGCCTTTTTCCACGATTTACGCACGATGCTGTCCGATTGGGCGCAAAGCCCGGAAAAACTACAAAACTTCCTACAGAATCAGGCCGCTGGCGCAGCAGAACCGGAAAAGCAGGGTGCGGCGTCTTAAACCCAATACATCAAAAGAAAAAGGACGCACTGTGCGTCCTTTTTGGCACAAAATGAAAAAGTTGCAGAGGCGCAGACCTTTTTACCCACCTAGACCCTTCAGAAGCCGGTCAAGGCGCCGGGTTCTTTTTACATAGATAGTTCCCCCAAAAAACAGAAAAACAAAGGTTTTCCAGAAAGGAGATTCTATGAACGAGTATCAAGTAAAGGTGGACGCCGTAATAGATTCGGATGCAATTGCGCAGGCGGTGAACGCACAGCTGCGCGCGATCAAGTTTGATCCGGTCAAGATCGAGGTGGAATTTTCAACAGCGGCGGCGGAAAGCGGCCTGCTGTCGAAAATTACGGATCACGTTAAAACGCTGAATGAGGAAATCAGCAAAAACCTTTTTGCGCCGGGTGAGCTTTTTGCCTGTGCATAACCGGCCGCAGTCCCTTGCGGTTATGCAGGATTTCATCCTCAAAACAT
The DNA here is from genome assembly GCF_014384705.1 of Yeguia hominis. Taxonomy (GTDB): domain Bacteria; phylum Bacillota; class Clostridia; order Oscillospirales; family Acutalibacteraceae; genus Yeguia; species Yeguia hominis. Next base: position 6,790 of record NZ_JACRSN010000034.1, read on the forward strand.
GAAACGGCAAGCCTCAAATTGCAGGAAGGGCCAAAGCCGCCTTGCGACAGCATAGCCGGAAACGGCAGGTGCGAACGCTCTAAAAAGTAGGCGGTGTGCCCAATCCGCAGCCAAGCTCCTAAGTCCCGCAAAAGCGGGATACAAATGTCGCGCGGACGGGGCCGCGCGGGAGAAGGTTCAACGACTTTACGGGGCTTCCGGCGTGCGGCGCCGGTAAGAGAAAGTCTGATCTGCGCTTAATGGCGCAGGCGCCGCGGTCGAGTGTCAAGACACTCTCGGAAGTACCGCGGACAAGAGATCGTTTCGGAAGGAAGCGCTAAAAAAGATAGTCACAATTATTACACCTAAAAGAATAATGGACATAAGGGTTTCCGGTACTTGGATCCCTTGACAAATAAAATGATCCGCAAACCGGACATTTCGGCCAATGATAAGGATTCCCCTTCATTTCCATCCAGTCACTCCAATCCATCACTTCTCCGTGACATGTTGGACATTCCGACAACTCGGGGGCTACAAAATCTCCACAATTCAGGCACACATTAGTCTTTTCCATTTTTGTTCTCCTTTCGAATGATCAAATTTTGAATCTGCTTCCTCGACTCGACAGAACTCAAAAACTTTTGGATAATGCTCCTATTCAGCGAATTGAAGATAAAAAATTATATTTTAGAGGCTTTAAGATCAGCAATAAAACTGATATTGATGCTATAACTCAATATAACGAAGCCCTAAAAAAAGGAATACTAATAAATCAAGCTGCAAATAAATATCTAACCAATGCCAGCGATGCAGCTAAAGAACTGGCAAAATCAAGCGGTCGTGCCGGTGTAAGCATGGATAATTTAGGTACCAAGCTCGTCGGCGCAAAGCTAAAAACGGTTGCCATGACCGCAGCGCAATACGCGCTCAACGCAGCCATGTCGATGGGGCTTTCCGTTATCGTTGAGCTTGTCGTCAGCGGGCTAACGATGCTGATCGACAATCTGATTCATGCGGATGAAAAGCTGCTCGAAAGCAAGGTTTCCAAAGGAATCCACATGGAAGAAGAAATCAAGGAGGTCGTTAACGGACTCGAAAAAATTTCCGACGGAGGAAAAAAAGCTTCCAC
>NZ_JACRSN010000035.1 GCF_014384705.1 Yeguia hominis
GCCTGCGATATGAGCACCTTCCGCGTGATCGTCCGGGTGGCCATCAGCCATATCTTCTTCAGCTGGATTTTCGGCTTCGGCGGGAAAGTAAGAATCAAAGGGCCTGAAAAGATAAAAACGGATTATAAAGAAATGGTCTCAAGGGCACTATCCAGTCTGTGACATAACAACATCGGGATAAGTAGGTCCAAAATACATACCAAAGAGGTGAAAACAATGCAGGAAAGAAATATGCCGCCATTTGCACCGGTGCTGATGCAATCGACGAGAGCAATCGGCTATAGTTTGGAAGCTGCAATTGCAGATATTATTGACAACAGTATTGCTGCAAAAGCTGGGAAAGTTCAGCTGTCATTCTTTCCAGTAGGCGATGCATATGTCTCAATTCTGGATAATGGCACCGGTATGGATGATGCTCAAATGAATATCGCTATGCAGTATGGAAGTAAGAGCCCGACTGAGACACGAGACTCGTCTGACTTGGGACGATATGGCTTAGGTCTGAAGACTGCATCTTTGTCTCAGTGCTGTGTTTTGACCGTAATCAGCAAACAGGGAGATCAGGTAATTGGACGGCGCTGGGATCTTGATTACGTCATTAAAACAGGTGCATGGTCACTGTTGATCCTTGATAAAGAAGACTTCGCCTCAGTTCCTCATATTTCTGATTTGTACGAGCAGGATAGCGGTACATTGGTTGTATGGCAGAACCTCGACCGTTTGCTGATGGGCGAAGTAGATTATGAAAAATCGCTTGGCCGAAAAATGGACGAGGTAAGGCAGCACCTTGAACTGGTATTTCACAGGTACTTATCCGGAGAATCCGGAATAAAAAAGTTAGAAATAGTCTTCAATGGAGTAAAGCTTAAAGCGGCAGATCCGTTTTTGATAAAGAAGAGCACGCAAGCCATGGACACAGAAACGCTGGTGATTCGAGGCAAACGCATTCTGGTAACGCCATATATTCTGCCTCATATTTCTAAAATGACTGAAGAGGAAAAGAACCAACTTGGCGGCAAAGATGGAATTCGCAAACGGCAGGGCTTTTATGTATATCGAAACAAGCGGCTTCTAATTTGGGGAACGTGGTTCCGTATGATGCGGCAGGGTGATCTTTCAAAGCTGGCTCGTGTTATGGTCGATATCCCAAATGACTTGGACGATTTATGGACTCTGGATATTAAGAAATCTCATGCAATTCCACCTGCCGAGGTGAGGAATAGCCTTCAGACTGTAATTGATCGTATTGCAGATAAAAGTAAGCGGACATGGACGTTCAGAGGGAAAAAGGAAACTTCGGATTCGGTTGAGCATATGTGGACCCGATTAAAAACGCCGGAAAACGGCATCGTATATGAGATCAACCGAGACCATGTGTTGGTAGATCAGATCGTTGCCGAAGCTCCGGAAATTCGAGGCAAGCTTGAAACATTACTGAAATACATAGAACGAGGAATCCCTCTGAATCAACTTTACATTGATCTTAATAATGACGAAAAGATTGAGAATGATGCGGATATGGGCGAGCAGGAGATGTTCAAAACGCTGGAACAGATGCTGTCCGTTCTGCCCAGCAGCATTATGCGGCGTGAAATGCTTGAAAAGATAGAGCATACTGATCCTTTCTGCGGATATCCGGATGTGATTCGCGCTCTAAAAGCAAAGGAGGACGGCAATGTTAAACCCTAATATTGAAATGTTGGAAAATCTCATTTCCGCAGCGGTTAGTACTCGGTACAAGGAAGTTCCGCCTACAGAGGAAGAATTTCTTACGCTTGCACAAAGCATGCGTGCAACGCTGAGCACACTTCCAGTAACGGATGAGGAATTTGCAGAAATTCTTGTCCGGCTACGTGCGTCGATTGTTATACAGATGGATGTCGGCGTGTACATCAATGATCGAAATACACCTCATAAATCATGGCTTCCGTCCAGAAGAGCAGATTTGGACTTTTTCTTCTGGAATCGATATAAAAAATATCTAGAGGAAATTAAACATTGGAATCCAAGGGTTACCGCAACGCTGGATAAGGTTTCTGACGAGATCGTCGATCTGCTCGGAGATCCGCAAAGTAAAGAACCTTTTCAGCGCCGCGGATTGGTGTTGGGCGATGTCCAATCCGGCAAAACCGCAAATTACACCGCAATCAGCAACAAAGCTGCTGATACTGGATACAGAATTATTATTGTTCTTGCAGGAATGATGGAAAATCTGCGCCAGCAGACTCAGTCTCGCTTGGATGCAGAGTTCTCTGGCCGGAAGAGTGAGTATTATCTGGATCCAAAGGCTGAACAGGGAATCAAAAACCAGCCTGTTGGCGTAGGCAGGTACGGCGTACAGAAGCGTATCGCAGCCTTTACCTCTGTGACTAAGGATTTTGACATCAATGTGCTGAAAAGCAATGATTTGAACCTTCAAAGCGTTTCAGATCCGATTGTCTTAGTCGTAAAGAAAAACAAGCGGATATTGAACAATTTGATTAAATGGCTCTCCAATAGTCGTGATAACACCACAGGGAAAATAATGCTGCCCATGCTCTTGATTGATGATGAGGCAGATAATGCATCTGTTAATACAAAGAGTGAGGATGACAGCCCAGCCGCTATCAATGCCTGCATTCGCCAGCTGCTGCACGAGTTTAATCAGGCTTCCTATCTGGGAATTACTGCGACCCCCTTTGCCAATATTTTTATCAACCCCGAAACAGAAGATGAAATGATTGGCGATGACCTATTTCCCAGAGATTTTATCTACTCGTTGGCACCGCCTACGAACTACATTGGAGCTGATAAAATCTTCGGAGACACAACAGAGGAGTTTTCTGATGTATTGATTCCGCTGCGGCGCGAAGAAATGGATCTATTTTTCCCTTTCACACACAAAAAGACATTGGAAGTGGATGCGCTGCCGCCCAGCATGTATGAAGCAATCGCATACTTTCTGCTGTTTAATGCAATTCGTGATCTGCGCGGCGATTATACCGAGCACCGCTCCATGATGATTCATGTTAGCCGTTTTACAGATGTGCAGAACCGAATTGCAGAAGCTGTAAATGAATGGCTTGTTCAAGTAAAGTCCGACGTGCAGAATTATGCTGCTTTGGATGATGAAAAGCGCGAGCAAATTGCATCTCTGCGTTATCTGCATAAAGTGTGGATAAAACACCAACTAGAAAAGATAAGCCGGACAAATTGGAATGATATTTGCTCCAATTACTTAAACCGCGCTATCGCCCCTATTGCAGTGCGCGCAGTCAACCAAAGGACTGGCGCAACAAGTCTGGATTATTTCAACCACAAAGAAGATGGTCTGCGTGTTATTGCAGTTGGCGGCAACAGCTTGTCCAGAGGCCTGACGTTGGAGGGGCTGGGAGTCAGTTATTTCTATCGAAAATCCCAAATGTATGATACGCTGCTGCAGATGGGGCGCTGGTTTGGTTATCGCCCAAACTACGAAGACCTTTTCAGAATTTGGATGGCAGAAGAAGCGATTGACTGGTATGGATACATCACCAGAGCGGCCAATGAGCTTAAAGATGAAATTGCAAAGATGAAGCTTGCCAACCAAACACCGATGGAGTTCGGTCTGAAAGTGCGTCAGGATCCGAACTCACTTATTGCAACAGCCCGCAACAAAATGCGCTCGGCAACACAGGTAAGCCGCCCTGTAACTGTATCAGGAAAGCTGCTTGAAACGCCCAAGCTCAAGGCCAATCCCGAAATACTGAAAGCAAATGAAGCTGCATTCAAAGAATTTGTGGATCATTTGGGCAGTGCCGGAACTCGTGACTTCTCTGTGAAGCCATATTATTGGCGCGGTGTAAACAAAGAATTGGTTGTGCAGCTGCTTCTTGACTTTGAAACGCACCCGTGGCACCTTGCCTTCCAAGGCAGAGCACTTGCTGAGTATATCGATGAAAAAATGGACAATGAGACTTGGGATGTTGCCCTTATTACAGACGGTGAAGGCTCAGAATATGAGCCTGGTCTCAAATGCGGCAGCGAAGTACTCCCGATTAAGGCAACTGAGCGCCGTTCTGTGATAGCTGACGACAAAATGATTCGGATCAGCGGAACCAAAGTGAAGGTGGGTTCCGGCGGCTGCACAAGAGTTGGATTAACCAAAGAACAGATCGAAACAGCAAGGAAACGCTTCAAAGAACAAAATGGGAACAAGCATATGTCTGACAGTGCCTATTTGATTCGAGAGCGAAGCCCGTTGCTGATGCTGCACATCATTGAAACAGATTTGGATAAAGTCGAATCTACCAACAGAGAAGTTCCTCCCTATTTATTTGCGCTTGGCGTTGGTTTCCCTGATACTGGTGCCGGTATCCATACTGCGAATTACATGGTGAACATGGTTGAACTGAAAAACTGGATGGATCCTGACGAGGAAGAAGACGAATGAAAATTACTGCTGAATATCTTCATGAGAAGTGGAATGCCTTCAACTACTATGACGGAGGATACATACAGATTGAGGTGAAACACGCCCTTGAATGGCACGTTGGCTACAAGGAGATTGACCAGAAAGCCTTGGTGATTATTTCACAGAATGAGCCGGAACTTCTGCCGTCTTCCAAATCAATTGCTGTAACCAAGGGCCGCCGCACAGACGGACGATGGACTCTTTCCTTTGTGCTTATGCGCAATGAACAGGACAGCGTTTTTGAATTGCTGTGCGCGGATTTGATCTCTTATTCTCAAACAGTAGATAATGAGATTTCTGCTTTGAATTTAACAGTGCGGCGCTTTAAGCAATGGAACAAACTGCTTGAGCATCAAAGAAAAAGCCTGATGGATGAGAGTAACCGCAAAGGATTGCTTGGCGAGCTTATCTATCTGTGCGAAGTGATTGATGCCGGATATCCAATTCTGCCGGCGGTTCAAGGATGGGTCGGCCCGGATGGTGCTGATCAAGACTTTGTGTACGCAGACAACTGGCATGAGGTGAAATCTGTGGGTGTATCCGCAGATTCTGTGAAAATTTCTTCTTTGGAGCAGCTTGCAAATACCGATCCTGGAGAATTGGTTGTGATGCTTATTGATAAGTGTGCACCAGAACACAGCGGCGCAGTGTCACTTGGAGAGCAGGTAGATCACACTTTCAGACGGGTGCATGAAAACGATGACGCCTATTCCCTTTTGGAAAGCAAGCTGATGCGCTATGGCTTTATCGATCTTCCTGAGTATAGGGAGCAAAAATATGTATGCTCGGGGGAAATGCATTTCCGCGTAGACGCGGATTTCCCAAGGCTGACATCAGATAATGTCGTTCCGCAGATTATCGAGGTACAATATTCAATTAGTCTGGCCAGTATTGAAGACTGGCGGGTGGAGGGTTAACATGGATGCGCAGGAATTCAGAAAGGATTTTCTCGAAAATGTAAAAGCAGAGGCTGCTTTGATATGTACCCCCAATACTGGACACGTAGTATTGGGGGTATTTTATGAAATATAGTTATGAATACAAGAAAAAGTGCGTGGAATTGTACCGCCAAGGAAAATGGCCAGAAACACCAGA
>NZ_JACRSN010000036.1 GCF_014384705.1 Yeguia hominis
GCCTTAGAAATTATGGAAGGAGGACTTGACTATGGCAAACGGAAATGCGACAATTATTGTCGGCTCGGCTCGGCTCGGCTCGGCTCGGCTCGGCTCGGCTCGGCTCGGCTCGGCTCGGCAGGAGCATAGTGCCGTTTTTTCAGTGTGTCAAGTCTTATTTCATACAATTTATAACGAACCAGTTGCCGGAGACAGGGCGCATTATGCCTTGGCTTCGGCTTTTTGCGTTTGCCGGAAGGATGGTGGTTTGATATTGAAGTCCTAACCACGACCGGCAAATCGATCTTTTCCGGTTAAACCTTCTATCTTCTCTGGCGTGTCCGCTGTCGGAGGAAGAAAATAGCGGATAGAATTATTTTGGAGGAATAAAAATGAAGAAGAAACTTCTAAGCCTTCTGCTTGCGTTGTGCCTTGTGATGGCACTTGTTCCGATGACAGCGTTTGCAGAAGAGAACGAGCAAAGCAACAAAACCTCAATCACAACAGTAGATGAGCTTTTGCAATTTGCAAAAGCTGTGGACAATGGCGAATATGACGATAAAACAGATGCGGTTGTATCTCTTGATGCGGATTTGGATTTAACAGGTGTTGCGTGGAAACCGATTGGCAGCGTCTTTGACGGCGACGGAAATCTGCTGCACTACTTCAGCGGCAAATTTTACGGAAACGGACATACGATTTCCAATTTAGATTTTTCCGAAAACTATGGAAAGGCAGAGTATCCGGTTTTCGGATTTTTCAGCGTGGCTTACGGCGCTGAAATTTCCGGTTTGACAATTCAAGGCAAGCTGGATGTGTCCAATTCAGGGTATGTCTTTTTTGGAACAGTTGCGGGCGTTGCAGAAAACAGCAAAATTTCTGACTGCATTTCGGATGTATCGTTCACGGATACGGACAAATATATCAACGGCCCTACAGCTTTGTGCGGATATGCGATAAATAGCACGATTGAACACTGCCAAAACAAGGGGAATTTTTCAGTAACGACGGATACTACCTCTTTGCAGATGGGCGGTATCGTAGGTGTTGCTGACAACAGTACCGTACAGTATTGCGCCAATACAGGCGATATGACCTCTTGGACACCCCATACCGGCGGAATTGTTGGGCAGTTGTATCAAGGCTCAAAGATTATCAATTGTTATTCCACCGGGAAAATGGTTCCTCTTGGCCATGGCACTACGGATTTCGGCGGCATTGCAGGCACAGTTGGTGCAGGTACAGAAATCAGACATTGCTATTTCGCTGGTGAAATGGATTTATCTCAATATACTGCCACTACACCTTATAAGCGTTTGGGCGGTATTGCAGGCGGTGTTTCTTCTGATACACCTGTTTTTGAAAACAATTATTTCGTGGAAAATGAAAATGTCCCGGCTTGCTTTAAGTACCAGGATGCTGGAATAGAAAAGACCCTTGACTTTATGAAAACGGAAGATTTCTTTAATGAAATCACTGCTGCTGGTGGCAATTATCGATTTAATTCTAATGGAACACCCCTTTTGCCTGCACCTAAGTATACAGTTTCTTTTGTCGTAACACCTGCTGAATTGGCGAATGTAGTCATAAAAGTGAATGGTCAGGAAGTAGCAAACCCTGTTGATTTGGAAGCGGGTACTTATACTGTCGAAGTCAGCGCAGATAATTGCGAGGTTTTCAATCTCAATATTACGATTACAGCTGATACAGCAACTCATACGCAGACCATTGCAATGACTTATTTACCTGCCGACTACACTAAGGTCGACGAAGCCATTGCCAAGGCAAATGCACTGAACAAGGACAACTACAAGGACTTCTCTGCTGTAGAAACTGCTGTCAATGCTGTTGTCCGTGACAAGAATATCACTGAACAGAGCGAAGTGGATGCAATGGCGAAGGCTATTGAAGATGCCATTGCTGCCCTGCAATACAAGGATGCCGATTACACAAAGGTAGATGCAGCCATTGCCAAAGCAAATGCACTGAACAAGGATAACTACAAGGACTTCACCGGCGTGGAAGCCGCTGTGAATGCTGTGACCCGTGGTAAGAACCTTACGGAGCAGACCGAAGTGGATGCAATGGCGAAAGCTATTGAAGATGCCATTGCTGCCCTGCAATACAAGGATGCTGATTACACAAAGGTAGATGCAGCCATTGCCAAAGCAAACGCTTTGAAGAAGGATGACTACAAGGATTTCTCCGGTGTGGAAACCGCTGTCAAAGCTGTTGTCCGTGGTAAAAATATTACGGAGCAATCTGAAGTAGACAAGATGGCAAAGGCTATCGAAGATGCGATTGCTGCTCTTGAGAAAAAACCTGCCAGTACCAAACCGGGAACATCCGATAAGAGTCCGCAGACCGGCGATACAAGCAACCTTGCACTGTGGATTGCCCTGTTGTTCATCAGTGGCGGTGCAGCCATTGGCACAACGGTTGTAAGCAGGAAGAAAAAGTACAACAGATAATTGAATAGCGTTCCCTTGCTCCATCTTCCGAGCAAGACAAAAGCGTCGTAGCAATACGGCGCTTTTTTGTTACCCGGAAGCGACAAACAGCGACTTGTGAATGACGGACGGTAAGGATACCGCCGCCAAAACAAAGCCGCTCATATCGAAGGAAAACGCCCAAAATCGCCCCGAAACCATACAGCGGGGTCAGGTTTTGGGCGTTTCTGCGTTTCGGGAGCAAATCGGCAATTAGGCAGCGATAAGGAGGTGTCCATTATGCCCCGTATGCCGAAATACCTCAAGAGAGAATGGGCGTTCTTTCTTGATGAGCGTGGCAGGAAGAAATATAACGAGCTTTGCAGAAAATGCGAAAGGAGCTGCAAGCAGAGCTTCCGTGCCACCGTTATCCAATGCCCGCACTATCTATCGAAAAGGAGAACAAGACAATGACAGACTATCCAAACAACATTCCTGCAAAGCTGGAAATCATCAAGGCCAGCGAGATCACCCCGAAAGAGGTGCGCTGGCTGTGGTATCCCTATATCCCCTTCGGCAAGGTCACACTGCTGCAAGGCGACCCCGGAGACGGCAAGAGTAAGCTGATGCTTTCTCTTGCCGCTTTGCTTTCCAAGGGAGCACCGCTTCCCTTTGCCGATGAGGACGAGAGCGGCGAGCCGATGACCGTTATCTATCAGACCACCGAGGACGATGCAGACGATACCGTTGTGCCGAGATTTAATTCGGCAGGTGGTGATGGAGACAGGCTCATCTTCATCAAGGAGGACGAAAAGAGCCTGACCTTCGGGGATGACCGTATCCGTGAAGCCGTGGAGAAGTACCACGCCAAGCTGCTGATCCTCGACCCGATGAGTTCGTATATCGGTGACACCTGCTCGATGAACAACGCCAACGAAACGAGAGCCGAGTTTAACCACCTGATTGCCGTTGCCAAGGACACCGGCTGCGCCATTGTTATCATCGCCCATATGAACAAGGCGAAGGACACAAGCCCCCTCTATCGCACCAACGGCTCTATCGACATTGCCGGTGCGGCGAGAAGCATTCTTGCCGTCACACGCACGGCAAATAAGCAGAACCCCGCCGAGCGTTATCTGGTGCAGGTCAAGAGCAACCTTGCACCGATGGGGTCGGCTATTCTCTTTGAGGTAGCCGACAAGGGCGTAAACTTTCTTGATGAGATGGAGCTAAGTGCGGAGGATGCTTTCTCTGCTTCTGCGCCGAGGATGGGCAGACCGAATGCCCGTGAGGAAGCGGCAACGGATTTTATCCGTTCCCTGCTGTCGGGCGGCAGACGGCTGGCTTCCGATTGCGAAGCAAAGCTTGAAGCCGCAGGCTTCAAGAAATCAACCTACAAGAAGTCCAAAAAGAAAGCCGGAGTTCGCTCCGTGAAGGACGGCTTTCTTTGGTACTGGACTTTGCCGGAGGTTGAAAAACCGATTGAGAATGGGCAGGAAGTCACGGACGAGGACGACCTGCCTATTTGATTGAGGTTTTGAGGGAGGTCAAGGGAGGAAAGCCCTTGCCCACGACATCTTTGCAGCGAAGCTGAAAGTGTCATAGTGGGTTACGCACTTTGAAAAAGTTGCGTAACCCGCACCCCTCCCTTTCCGCTGACTGGAGGTGATGAGAATGGCGGAAGGAAACTGGAGCGTTATCCGAGTGGAGAAAATCTCCGCAGAGGGAGCGCAGAAAACCGAGCGACACAATGAGCGCAAGAACGAAAGCTACGCAAATCTCAATGTGGACACCGAGCGAATTGCCCGCAATGTTCACTTCAAGGACACGGGCGGTTTGACCTACAACGAGTATTTCCAGCGGCTCATTGACGAGGGCAAAATCTCCACAAGAGGACAGAAAGCCGGCGCAACGATCTTTAATGAGTTGGTCGTTGATGTGAACACAAGGTACTTTGAGGAGCACGGTGGATACGAATACGCCAAGCAGTTCTATGAGGAAGCCTATCGCTTCGGCTGTGAGATTTACGGCGAGGACAACATTGTGTCGGCGGTTATGCACGCCGATGAGATCAACAAGGCGGTGTCCGAAGAACTGGGCAAGCCGGTCTATCACTACCACCTGCACATCGTGGCGATCCCCACCGTCCGAAAAGAAATCCTGTGGTCGAAACGCTGCAAGGACGAAGCCCTGAGAGGTACGGTCAAGGAGGTCATCAACCAAGTTTCCCACTCAAAGAAGTGGAAGAACACCGTTCCTCTGCTGGACGAAAACGGGCAGCAGGTTATCAGCAAATACGGAAAGCCGATGTTCCGCAAGTCCTATTCCGTTCTGCAAGACAAGCTCTTTGCGCATATGACCGAAGCGGGTTTCACCGGCTTTGAGCGTGGCGTATTGGACAGCACAGCGGAGAATCTGAGCAGTCTGGATTATCAAATTCAGAAGGACAAGGAACGACTTGCCCACATTCAGGAACGCATTGAAGCCGAGCAGGTGCGCTATGAACCTGCTCACGAAGTCCGCAAGACAATGGCAGAGATTGAGGGTATGGGGCAGAAAACCATCACCGGCAAGATTGCCGTTTCCAAGGACGATTATCAGCAGCTCACGGCACTTGCAAAAGAGGGTATCACAAGCCGCAGTGAAATCCAAGATTTGAAAAGCAGCGTTTCCTACTATCAAAGGCAGTATTTCAATGCGTCCTCTGCTGTGGAGCGATTGCAGGAACGGTATGACCGGCTCAAAGAAAAATGCCAGCCGTTTTTGCAGGCACTGGAACACTTCCCGAAGCTGGTGGAGGCCTTTGTAGAGAAGGTCAAGGAGCTTTTCAGTATCAAGGAAGCGCAGGAGCGCAAGGAGCGGGAGGACAGAGCAGCCGCCCGAAAAGAACAATCTAAACCCCGTCGGGGCAGAAATGATTGGGAAAGATAATCCCTTCCATTACTATCCCGACTTTTTAACTTCTTCAACACTTGAATTACGGAGGTACGAAAATGAAAGACATTACAAGCACGATTACCAAGCCCCTC
>NZ_JACRSN010000037.1 GCF_014384705.1 Yeguia hominis
GAAATTCAGCGGATGCATAAGGCCCGCGGCGAGACGCTTTCCCGCGCGGATGCGGTGGAGGAAATCGTCGCAAACAGTGTGGGGACGGTGTTTTCTGACGAGACGGCTGTGCGCACCTTCGCCCAGGAACACAAAACCACCATGCAAAAGCTTGCACAGTGGTTTGATGAATTTATACAGACGCTGAAAGAAACCGTGCAGCGCGTATCCGGACAACTGCCGGAGGCTGCAAAAATTCAGAAAAACCTCGATCTTCTGGAACAAATCCGCGACACGGCATACCGCGCGCTGGAGGAGATGGAAGGGGTAAATGCGGGAGAAGCGTCCGGTGGGAAAAAATATTCTGCGATGTACAGAAACCGGGCAAAGTCCTTTCAAAATTTTTATGACTTTGTTTTGAAAAACAGGAACAATCCCAACGAAACCAACAAAAGCTTTTATATTTATACGACGCCTCAAGGTCAGGACGTTGAAATTTTCTTTGAAGGGCTGCTGCATGCAGTAGATCATCATTCGTTATCAGCAGATAATCTTGAAAGTATTCTGGATTCTTTGGATAACATTGAGAACTACTCGATTAGCGCAAGAAGAAAAGGATTCTATAATGGAACTCCCGTTGCAACGAAGGCAAAAACAAAAGATGGGTACGCAGGCGTGTTGTTGGAGTTTTTGAAAAATGATCGTGTCGTTTTGCGTACAGCGTTTACCGACAAAGAGGCTGGAATTGATAATTGGATAAAAGAAAATGGCCCCAGCGCGCTCGCAAATGGAATTGCTTCCAATGTAAGTACTTTCGCTGGCAACCACTTTTCTATTGACAGTATACGAGAAAACCTCAAAACTGTCAATACAAGTATATCCAAAAATGCAAAAAATGATACGCATGAAAAGAAATTCAGTCTCAATGATACCACAGATGCGAAGGATGCGCAAAGATACGATTATTCCAAATCCTTTGCGGAGCAGATCGACGATTATAAAAACGGGAAGTTTCCCAATCGTGACACGTTGATCGTCGGTGCAACACCGGAGGTTTTGCAAAAAATCGGAATGAATGCACTACCCATGACGTATTCTACCGGGCACCTAAAAACGGTTTTACAGGGAAACAAAGCGGATCACGACTTTGGAGAAGCGATCTTAAAGCAGCTTCCGGCAGCAATCAAAAATCCTGTGGCTGTGATTGCATCTCAAACACAGGGCAGCACGAGTGTTGTCGCAATTCTGAAAATATCGTATCAAGGGAAACAATTGGTTGCGCCTGTTGTGATCGATGGATTTGGCTTGCAAAATGGAATTCGGATTGACAGCAACGCAATTACAAGCGTTCACACAAGAAGTAATGCTGTGACAAAGCTGTTGAACGATGCAATCCAGGAGGAAAGAAACGGAAAGACTGCTGTTTATTATTACAATAAAAAAATAGCCGATCCGCTTCTTCAAGGCGCCGGGCTACAATTGCCCGGGGGCTTGATACCTCACGGTGGCTACATTCATAGTATACGCGAGAATGGGTCACCTGTCAACAATAAACTTCCAAATGTCACACATTCCCAGCAATTCAAGCGGTGGTTTGGGGACTGGCAGAACCATCCGGAGAAGGCGAGCAAGGTTGTGAATGCGGACGGGACGCCAAAGGTGATGTATCACCAGACGGATGCAGATTTTACGGTTTTCAATACAAATAATCAGCGTGCTGGAAGATTGGATACGGATACGCCCACTGGTATGTTTTTCAAGCCGACAGATCAGGACATCGGAATCAGCGGCGAAAAACAAATTGCGGTGTATTTGAATGCAAGAAATATGTTGGAGTTGAAGAACAGAAAAGACGCACACCGCTATTGGATGGAGAATGTTCCGCAATACGCAGAGCTTCAAGCGCAATATGATGCCGTAGACAAGAAGTATAATGCGCTGTATGAAAAAGCCGAGGAAGCCGGTGATGCGTGGTATGATCAGCACTATGACGAAATGGTGTCCGGAAAAATCAGCGACGAAGAAGCAATGCAAATAATGGATGCCCCGCTTGAAAAAATTCTCACAGAGTGGAAATCTAAGACGGAGCCGATAGCCGTTAGGCAAAAGGAACTTATCACCACATATATGCAGCAGTCACAGTATGATGGAATGCATTTGCGGTATGACGGAAGTCGGAACGGCGTCGATGTGGAAACATACATTGTTTTTTCTTCCAACCAAATCAAATCCGCCACCGATAACATCGGCACATTTGACGCGAAAAATCCGGATATTCGGTACAGCCTCAATGACACCACGCCGGAGAATGAAAGCGAAGGTTACCGAGAAACCGATCTGGACGCTTCGGCGTTTCGACCGGAAGTCCGGCGGGAATTTCGGAAAATCACGGCCATGTCGGACTACAAGCTTTTGAAAAATGCGATCGGCACATTGACCGAAAGCAGTTTAGAATCGCAGGCGGTAAGCCTTTACAAAGAGGCGGCAGAGAACGTCCATGCGTTATATGAGGAGATCGACGCGCTGGAAGAAAAGCGGGATGCGGCAACCTCACGCGCAGATATTTCGCGGCTTACGGAGTATATCCATTTTCGGGAAAAGCGTCTTTCGGAATGGCTGCCGCGATTGGACAAAAGAAGTGCGTCGCCGGAATTGCAAGCAGTGATGCGCCGTGCAGTCAGTCAAGAAGTCGATCGGCTTGTTGAAAAGTACGGGCGGATCCGCCCGGGCGAAAAGCGGGTGCGCGAAGTTTCTGTACCAAAACAAAGGTGTTTAATTATTTAGTCAAGCCTATTAACCGGATTGAATTAAACAAAAATCTATTTGAAATGATTTAACACTTTAGAAGAGGAGCGGGCAAATAAAATATCGCAACTTCCTCCCGATGCCGGTGATTTTGACGTGATCGCTCCTATTAAGCAATATGTTGAAAAAAATTATAGCCAGCCGTTAAGCCTAGAACAGCTTTCCTCGCAATTTTATATTAGTAAAGAGCATATCTCACGGTGTTTTAAAAAGAAATATGGGATTGGTTTATTTGACTTTGTCAACGAATGTCGAATGGCAGAGGTCAAAAAGCTTTTAAAAACCACTTCCTGCAGTGTTGATGAAATTGCGGAGAAAACAGGGTATAGCTGTGGGAACTATTTGAGCAAAGCCTTTAAAAAGCAATTTGGGATTACCCCGGGTGAATATCGCTTCCATAGCTAAAATTTGACGGGATGGTCAATAAATTACCAATGCAAAATCAATGAAAAGCATATAAGAAATGGCATCCTTCGGCTATTATATATACATGACATTTTTGCTTTGGTGAAAACTATGGTTGAAAATGTACGTAGAAAATATTGGAGGATGTGCGTTGTGAAAAGAGTATTGTTAGTTTTATTGGCCCTGTTGCTTGCAGTCTCTCTGCTGGCTAGTTGTAATTCCGGCTCGGAAAATTCTTCCGCAGCTTCCAACGAGACTCAAAGCGCTGATTCCAGCGAACCCATATCTGTGCGGTGGATTCAGCACCAGATTGAGTATGCAGACCCACTAAATAAGCTGGTGGACAAGTACATGGACGAGCACCCTAATGTTACCATTAATCTAGAGGTCAATGGTACCAACTACTGGGAAACCTTAAAATCCTTGCTGGCTGCTAATGATGTGCCGGATATTTTTATGACCGACGGCTATAATGTAATGCGGTCTTATGTCGATTATCTAGAAGATCTTTCTGATGAGGATTTTGTAGACGTGATCAAAAAGGAAGCCAGGCAGTGTGTGGATGGAGAGAGGTTAGATTTCAAAAAGTGGAAAGGGAAAAGCGAATCGGATCTTTTAGATAATTTGTTCCCGCGTACTAAATTCACTAACGGATCAATCAAAGCCACTATTTTAACATTTGCCCCCGTGGGAGCAAACGGAGACCGGCTGAGAGCGATAGTCTACGGAATTTATCTTGAAAACATAAGCGAAAGAACGGTTGATTTAGCTGTAGAAATGCCGCGTTTTGGTTCGGAGAAGGATTGCTTTGCAACGCATGGAGTCAGTTGGCTTCCTGTTGAGGAAAGATTCGCAGAGGATCAGCCCTGTAAATTTCAGCTATCAGCCAGACAGTCAAAATGGATTTCTGTAGTGCTGTACGCACCGGGAGAATATCAAGACGCAGAGGCTGTTGTTAATAAAGGAATGCTGTTTTGGCTGAACGAAACTCATGACTATTTGCGTAAAATTCTGGGTCGGCTGACAATGCCTGGAGATCCAATGACAGCGTTTCTGTATGAGCGTGCTGTTTGTCAATGCTTAGGAGCAATAGCAATGAATCAGGAAGACCAAATTAGCGGTGCCAATTGGGGGTCTTATCCGTTAGGATCGAAAACTGGAGAGGTCTCCAGGTTGTATCATAACTGCGGTAAATGCGGTTGGGCGTCTGGAATTTTTGCAGTTACTTTTTTGACTCAGATTCTTGGACTTCAATATTGCGGTGTCACGCAGAAACTAGTTTTTCGTCCTTTTTCACCCTGCAGTGATTTTACGTTTGAAGGCATCAGGTTGGGAAACGCTGTATTTGATGTGGACTATAAGCATTTAAAAAATCAGGCATCGATCCCAATTACCAATAGAAATGATTTTTCTATTGCGCTGGAGCTTGAAGTTGTTTCAGACGGAGAAGCTTTCTGTGCGACAGAAACAATTAGCAGTATAAAACGAAAATTTATGGAGAGAGATACAGTTGCAACAAGTTTAAAGCTGCAAAAAAATGAAACAGTTCAGGTGAACTTTTCCTGAGTTTAAAAATTTATATTCAAAAGAGATCGGATTTCGAAATCTAGTTTATTCGAAATCCGATCTCACTTTTTATTACTATTGGCATGCTTTTGTACCCAGGCAAAGATAAGGTAAAATAAGTTGCGCAAATTGAAACGAGCAAAAAAGAAGACATCGTTTGCAGACTCTGGTAGAATGAAGTCACAACACAAACATTCGAAAGGAGACAGCAAACGATGTCCGAGAAAATTGTACAGCTGAATGAGGAACTAATCAAGGGGCAGATCAGGGAATTGGTCCGAAGCAGCGCGGAAGAAATCCTGAACGAGCGGCTGGAAAAGGAGGCGGAATCTCTGACGCAGGCGGCGCGCTGCGAGCGCAGCGAGGCCCGTCAGGGCTATCGCAGCGGCCACTATGACCGGAACCTCACCACGACCTCCGGCGATGTCACGCTCCATATGCCGCGGCTCAAGGGCGTGTCCTTCGA
>NZ_JACRSN010000039.1 GCF_014384705.1 Yeguia hominis
ATGCACCTTGAAAACCGAATAAAGAAGAAGCAGATAAAGCGAGGAAAGCGAAGTTTTTAGAAGACTTTAAGATAGAAATATTTTAGGGTAAAAGAGAACTACAATTTCTAAGAAAGAGAACATGCAAAACACATGGTCAAGCTACAAAGAGCACAAGGGGAATGCCTTGGCACTGGGAGCCGAAGAAGGACGCGACAAACTGCGAAAAGCCACGGGGAGCCGTAAGTAGGCCGTGATCCGTGGATATCCGAATGGAGCAATCCACACGAAGTCATGTTCGTGTATCCTGTACTGAATTCATAGGTACAGGAGGGGAACCGCCTGAACTGAAACATCTAAGTAGGGCGAGGAAAAGAAATCAACCGAGATTCCGCAAGTAGTGGCGAGCGAACGCGGAAGAGGCCAAACCAAGAGTAGCAATACACTTGGGGTTCGGACAGCGGAGGGTATGCAGAGCGATAGCAGAACGGCATGGGAAGGCCGACGAAACAGTGTGAGAGTCACGTATGCGAAATTGCGAAGCAGCCAGCTGGATCCAGAGTACCGCCGGACACGTGAAACCCGGTGGGAATATGGGGGGACCACCCTCCAAGCCTAAATACTACCCAGTGACCGATAGAGAAGAGTACTGTGAAGGAAAGGTGAAAAGGACCCCGGGAGGGGAGTGAAAGAGAACCTGAAACCTTGTGCTTACAAGCACCGAGAGCCCGTCAAAGGGTGATCGGGTACCTTTTGTAGAATGGTCCGGCGAGTGAATGTAACTGGCAAGGTTAAGGACTAAAGGTCTGGAGCCGTAGCGAGAGCGAGTCTGAAGAGGGCGTAAGAAGTCAGTTGTATTCGACCCGAAACCGGGTGACCTACCCATGTCCAGGTTGAAGTGGAGGTAAAACTCCATGGAGGACCGAACCGACTCCCGTTGAAATGGTAGCGGATGAGGTGTGGGTAGCGGAGAAATTCCAAACGAACCCGGAGATAGCTGGTTCTCTCCGAAATAGCTTTAGGGCTAGCCTTGCACAAGATTACCGGAGGTAAAGCGCTGAATTGGCTAGGGGCCGAGAGGTTACCGAACCTTATCAAACTGGGAATGCCGGCTAATTGGTGTGCAGGAGTCAGACAGCGAGAGATAAGTTCCGTTGTCAAAAGGGAAAGAGCCCAGACCCACAGCTAAGGTCCCAAAACACAGTTAAGTGGAAAAGGATGTGGGGTTGCGAAGACAACCAGGATGTTGGCTTAGAAGCAGCCACTCATTAAAAGAGTGCGTAATAGCTCACTGGTCGAGTGACCCTGCGCCGAAAATTTAACGGGGCTAAATTGTGTACCGAAGCTTGGGATGCGTAGGAATACGCATGGTAGGAGAGCGTTCTGTAAGCGGAGAAGTCATAGCGGAAGCGGTGGTGGAGATTACAGAAGAGAGAATGCCGGAATGAGTAGCGAGAAATATGTGAGAATCATATTGGCCGAAAGTCTAAGGTTTTTGGAGGAAGGTTCGTCCGCTCCAAGTAAGCCGGGAGCTAAGGTGAGGCCGAAAGGCGTAGCCGATGCACATACGGTGGAAATTCCGTAGCCGCCAAAAGATTTAAGCAAGAGGACACCTTGAAAGGGCATGACCCGGGGGATGGTAGACCCGGGCGAAAGGGACCGAAAGAAAGTAGGGAAGCATGCTTAGACGAGGGCGAGAAAAGTCTTGTGGATATCTGAGGCGCCCGTACCGCAAACCGACACAGGTAGATAGGAAGAGAATTCTAAGGCCAACGGGAGAAGGGTAGTTAAGGAACTCGGCAAAATGACCCCGTAACTTCGGGAAAAGGGGTGCCTGGTAACACAGGCCGCAGAGAATAGGCCCAGGCGACTGTTTATCAAAAACACAGGTCTCTGCAAAATCGAAAGATGAGGTATAGGGGCTGACACCTGCCCGGTGCCGGAAGGTTAAGAGGAGATGTGAGAGCATTGAATTGAAGCCCCGGTAAACGGCGGCCGTAACTATAACGGTCCTAAGGTAGCGAAATTCCTTGTCGGGTAAGTTCCGACCCGCACGAATGGTGTAACGATCTGGGCGCTGTCTCAACTACCCGCCCGGCGAAATTGTAGTACCGGTGAAGATGCCGGTTACCCGCGACAAGACGGAAAGACCCCATGGAGCTTTACTGCAGCTTAATATTGGATTTTGATAATGTATGTACAGGATAGGCGGGAGACTAGGAAACCAGGGCGCCAGCTTTGGTGGAGTCAAGCTTGGGATACCGCTCTTATGTTATTGAAGTTCTAACCTGCGGCCGTGAATCCGGCCGGGGGACATTGTTAGGCGGGCAGTTTGACTGGGGCGGTCGCCTCCTAAAGCGTAACGGAGGCGCTCAAAGGTTAGCTCGGTACGGACGGAAACCGTGCTATTGAGTGCAAACGCAAAAGCTAGCCTGACTGCGAGGGTGACGGCCCGAGCAGGAACGAAAGTTGGAGTTAGTGATCCGGCGGTATGAGAGTGGAATTGCCGTCGCTCAACGGATAAAAGCTACCCTGGGGATAACAGGCTGATCTCCCCCAAGAGTCCACATCGACGGGGAGGTTTGGCACCTCGATGTCGGCTCATCACATCCTGGGGCTGAATTCGGTCCCAAGGGTTCGGCTGTTCGCCGATTAAAGTGGTACGCGAGCTGGGTTCAGAACGTCGTGAGACAGTTCGGTCCCTATCTGTCGTGGGCGTAGGATATTTGAGGAGAGCTGTCCTTAGTACGAGAGGACCGGGATGGACACACCTCTGGCGCACCAGTTGTCACGCCAGTGGCATAGCTGGGCAACTAAGTGTGGAACGGATAAACGCTGAAAGCATCTAAGCGTGAAGCCGGCTCCAAGATAAGATATCCCATGGCGTAAGCCAGTAAGACCCCCGGAAGACTACCGGGTTGATAGGCTGCGAGTGTAAGCATGG
>NZ_JACRSN010000040.1 GCF_014384705.1 Yeguia hominis
CGCGTGAAATAGGCCGTCTGCTCCTGTGTGCGGGCGGTTTTCTTTTCCCTGTTCGCCGCCTTCTGCTGTGCCCGTGTCTCGGCCTCTGCAAGATTCTTCCCGATATACCAGGCGCTTTTGGCAACGTCGCTGTCGATGATGCCGATCCCGTACCGTCCGGACGTGTACGAAAAGCTGTTCCCGGCCTGTCCGGCGCTGAGATACCGCCTGAATTCTCCGGCATACAGCGAAACGTCCCCGCCGTGATATCCGCTCAAAAACACATTGGCGGACGCAGCACTCGGCATGAGAATTGCTTCCTTGACAAGCGCCCCCGAAGTTTCGTCCTGATACTGGATGCTGCCGGCGGCAGCCGTCTGTCCGTTTGAAAGCTGTACCGTCGCCCGGTCCGGGTCCGCAATGCCCGTCACCGTGACCGCCTTTCCTGTTTTCGGCTCCACTGCACGAATGCCACCGGAAAACGCCTCTGTACGCCCTTCTGCGCCGGTTTCTGTTCCATAGGGGTTGTTTCCCCGCTGTGCCGAAATGCCGCCGGGTTGCCCGTCCTGGACGGCAAAATTGCCTATTTCTCCGTAGCTTTGCGCTTGCGCTCCTGCTCCGCTGCGAATTTGGCCAACGCTTCCCGATTCTTGCGCTTCTTCTCCTCCGAGAGCGGTTTCCGATCCGTTACTCCGTAATAGGCGTCTATTGACTTTAGCACGTGTTCCCTCTGTTCCTTGTATGTTTTCTTGTCTACCATTCTGTATGCCTCTCTTTCCGTCTTCCAAAAACAGATTGTGCATTGTTGTCCATGTTTCCGATACTGTTGTTGGGTCGTAAAACATGGACGAATAATACGTACTTAACGTTCCGTTATTCTCTTTTAAATCCCCGCTGACGTAACCAACGAATTCCTCATAGAACTTTGCATAGTCAGTAGCAAAATCCAAATTTCCGCCGAAATAATTTTCATCGATTCTGTTAAGAATATCCTGAAACGCTTCACTCTGAAAATTGATGTTTCCGCTCTCCGCAATGCTGTCATAGAACGCCTGGGACTCCGCTGCGTGGCGCTCTTTGCCGACATGGTACATTTCATGCCCGACAATTTCACCAGAATACAAATTGTCATCTGCATCGTTCCGGACAAGAATGCTGCCGTCCTTCAGCGTCGAGGCCTGTCCTCTCTGCGTCACAACGCGTCCGTTCCGCTCGCTCTCTGCCGCGCCGTCCGTGATCGTGCTTGCAATCCCCAACTCGTCAAAGCCCGACTTGATCTCCTGCGACCGCGGCGTATATGCTTCCGGCGCCGTCTCCGTATACCGGTATGTAATATCTCCGACTGTCCGCTCCTGCGGGCCGGGCGCAGTGCGCCCCTCTGTCTCTATCATATTCCCGTTTCCGGGATTTGTAAAGGGTTCATTTTGGCTGCGCAAATTTCCAATTCCGCCGGAGACCGTACCGCCGACGCCGCCCATCAGTCCGCCGCCAAGCGCGGCAAGCCCGACGTTCTGCGCAAATGTTTTCATCGCCTGCTCTTCCGCCTGCTGCCGCGTCAGTTGTTCATTTAGATATCATTTTTTATTCCGCATTTCGCCACGAACTTGCAACCAAAAAAGCGCCGGAATTCCGGCGCTTGAAAAAATGTTCTAAAAACCATCGGCATACTTATTTAAGTATGCCGTACTATATGCAACAGAATATATCTATTTGAGCAAGGAATCAAAAAAGCATGCGTGAAACATCTTCTGCCGTAAAAAACAGATATAACGCAAAAGTATATAAGCCAATCATGGTTTCCCTAAAGAAAAATTTAGTTGAACAATGGAAAAAGAAATTACAAGAAGATTCCCTATCAAAGGCCGAATTCATCAGAAGCGCAATTATAAAATATTTAGACGGGGCGCAAGAATAAGTGTCCCATTTATCACCGACTGTGCTTGCTGACTTTCACTGAAAGTCAGCAAGCACGCCAATTGATTCATTTCCTCGTCAAGTCCAATTTTTTTTAAAAGGTATTTTTATATTGGTATCAGTGTGATATACTATATTATACTGCGAAAGGAGGTGACCCAGCGCATTAAAGATGGGGTTAACACGGTCTGCATATGATAAACAATCATGACAGTTGCAGCTAATATCTGTATGATGCATTTGCTCCACGTAAGCCTTTAAAGCGAAAACGGAAGCAGTCATCAAAAAGGAAATGGGACTGAAAAAGTTTCTCTTTCTAACCTAACTCTAATATGATGCGCCTAAAGTATGAAAAAAACAAGAACTGTTTTCATCCTTATCGCCACCACAACACTTATTTCTGTCAGTACGCTAACTAACGGATGGGTTCGCGTATTCTTGTCCGTTTGCGCGCTAATTTGCAGTTTATACGCTTTCACTATTTCTGTAAAGAAAGAACGTGAATAACTAATGGATAAAACTTCAAGCGCTGTAAAGCAGCGATACAATGAAAAAAACTATAAACAGGTAAAAGTTTCTTTGAAAATAGACCTTGTAGAGCGATGGGAAAAGAAACTGCAAGAAGATTCCATATCAAAGGCCGAATTCATTAGAAACGCCATTATGCAATATTTAGACGGGACACAAGAATAAGTCCTCCGTCGACTATCAAGGAAAGCTATAAAAAATGAAGCAGGTCTATGCAATTATTCTTACGTCCGAATCCGAGGGTGGATATTCCGTGTCTATTCCAGATTTGGGCATTGGAACACAGGGTGAAACCATTGCCGAATGTATCGACATGGCGCGCGACGCAATCGGGCTTTGGGGAATCTGCGAACAAGACGCAGGAAGAACCATCCCCACAGCAACCAACCTCTCCCCTGCTCACGCCGAAGACGAACTTGTAACGCTTGTCGATGTTGACTTTGACGCATATCGCCGTGCAAATGACGTGCGCACTGTTCGTCGAACTGTAACATTGCCCAGCTATTTAAACGAGTTGGGTGAAAAAGCAGGACTTAACTTCTCACAGGTTTTGCAAGACGGTTTGCGTCAACGTCTGGGTGTTCTATAAAAAACGCTTCCGTGCATCTCGTCTGAATACACGTCAAAAAGCGCAGAACGTCTGAACCGGACGCTCTATGCTTTTGATTTTGCCTGCAAGCAGTGTAAAAACTTTTCAATATTCATGGATGCATCGTTGACTATATACTATTATAAACAATAAAAGGAGGGAAGCGGATAGATGATATAATAAAAGGGCTCACAATTATCTGGTTAGCCGTTCAAATCATAACCAAGATAATTGAAGCCCGAAACCCAAAAAACCGAAAATCCAAAAAGCGGAGGAAACGATAAGCTTCCTCCCACATCTGGAAATGGGTCAGCTTTAGTATATCACATCTGCAAAGAAAATGAAACAAACATCAGAAGTTTTTTCGTTTGCTGTAATCTTGTTCCTTGTTTTGAAAATCGTCGACTTTGAAACTCCGTCTTTTCTGGACATTGCAATTGCTGTTCTTTTTGCCGCATACGCAATCATTGAAATTGTACAATTGATTTTAAGGAGGAAACATCATGGCAAGGCCAAAGAAAAAGACTGCCGCTGAAAGCGTTACCGCCTATAAAAAAGGCTTATGATCGTATTGAGATAAAAGTTCCAAAGCCATATGGAGAACAATTCAAACAACGATGTGCAGAACATGACACCAACCCAAACCGATTGCGCAAGGAATGGAGTTTCGATTTCTTACATGATGATCCCAGTAAAATGGAACTGAAGTGAAAAACAAAATAAGCCCACGAAAGCGGTAAACTGGTCGTCGATCCTAATCTCCGCAATCATGGACTTCATCATAGGTTTGATCTTTCTTCTCTTTGGGAAACAGATCAACTAAAAGAGGGCGGGAGCTCCACCCACCATCTCTTTTATATCGACCCGCGCGAAAAAGTCAAGAGAGGAGCACGCATACGTTAAAGTGGTTAGGCGTATTTTTTTCTTTCCATTGGAATCGTAAAAATAGTAGTTTCAGTTTGTGCGATACACATAAACAAACCAAGGAAAAAAACATGAGTAAAACATCTTCTGCAGTGTCGATTTCGCTCTCGACTGCCTGCCGAAGGTCAACAATCACGTCAGTTTATTCATTTTCTTGTTAAATTCAATTTTGTATTCACATCAGAGCGATATACTATACAATACAGCGAAAGAAAGTGACTCGACGGGTGTTAAGGATTGAGTTCGCACAGTCTGCACAATAATCACAACGTTGGTCACGGTTGTAATTTAGTATCCATACGATACAGGCAGACAAAAAGAAAACCGCTCCACGTAAGCCGACAAAGCGAAAACGGAAGCGGTAAACGAAAAGGGAACGGGGTTGGAAACAACCCCTTCCCGATCCATCTTTAATATACGCTAAAACCATGAAAAAAGCAAGATGTAGGACTACAATACATCTTGGACAATGGAATAAAAAGGTATGAGCGATAGGGTCTCATGTGCTAAAGTTAAGTTGTTACACACCAACTAGACGAAAGGAGACCATATCCCTCATGAGAAAGAGTATCACACAAGACATGGCATGTCGGCAATCCTTAATGAAGTACGCAGAGAAATACGGCGTCAGCCGCCGCCAGTCGGAAGTACAACAAGAGCCGGTCGTACATCTATTTCTGGAAGCAGCGTTGGGACGGAAGTGTGGCGTCCCTGGCCTGTCAGTCCAGATGGCCGCACGGCCATCCGAATCAGCACACGGAGACCGAACGGAAGCTCATCCGCGGCATGCGCCGCAGGAACCCGACCCTGGGCATGATCGAACTTTGGCACCGCCTGCGGCAGCGCGGCTATACACGCTGTCCGGAAAGTCTGTTCCGTGTCATGCGAAAAATGGGCCTGTTTC
>NZ_JACRSN010000041.1 GCF_014384705.1 Yeguia hominis
CTTGCGGCCATCGCGCGGGAACTGAATATCCGAAAAATGACCTGCGGCAAAATCAGAATTGCGGCAGGTCTTCCTCTTACTTGGGTCAGTGGTCAGCGGGACGAGTTCAGGGACTATCTCTTGCAGAACAAAGCCGTAGACTTCTCGTTCCGAAATGTCTCCTACCATGTGGAGATCGTAGGCGTGGATGTGTTCCCACAGGGCTTTGCGGCGGTGGCAGACCGGCTTTCAGATTTTCGGGGCGTAAACATGATCTGCGATATCGGAAACGGTACGATGAACATCATGTTCATCAATGACAAAAAGCCGGTTTCCGGGAATATGTTTACGGAGAAATATGGTACACACCAGTGCCTACTTGCTGTGCGGGAGAATGTCATGCGTGCGCATCACACCACCGTGGATGAGGCGATTATCAACCGGGTGTTTCGGTTCGGTACGGCAGACATCAAGGAGGATTATCTGAAAACCATTACTGACACGGCCACCGATTATGTGGAGGGCATTTTTCAGAGACTTCGTGAGCACGAGTATAATCCGGAGCTGATGAAGCTGTATGTTCTCGGCGGCGGCAGCTGCCTGATCCGCAATTTCGGCGTGTACGATGCGTCCCGTGTGACCATTAATGATGACATCTGCGCCACGGCGAAGGGGTATGAATATCTCGCAGAGCTGAATGCCCGCAAAGGCATTTCACGATGAGTTACAAGAGAATCAGTGTGCGTTTCAACATGGATGTAGATGCCGAGCGAAAAGCTTGGGAGATCATCCATGAAAAAGGAAGTGGGTTTGTCGGCAAAGAGGTTATCAGCGCAATCAATACTTCGAGAGAGCTTTTCGGTTTGGAAAAGATGATCAGAAAAGTCGTTTTTGGAGCCATTTTTTCTTGTCCAAACAATCGGTGGCTCCAAAATGGAGCCACTTTGGAATGGAGGTGAAAACGATATGGAAAACGAAAAGCGCGCATTGTCCTGGCGGGAGTTCGTGGAGTCTGGCTTTGACGGTCGTGAATATCAGTTCCCCGATTTTGAGGGGACTTTTGCAGCGACGATTGCCTGTAAACGCTGGGATAGGAACAAAAACCTGTTGGCATATCTTGATTTCGATGACGGAAGAAAGATCATGACATCAGCATGGAGCGAAAAAAACTATTTGGGTTTGGCTGATATTCCTCTTAATACCCGTGTAAGTGTTTCGTTCCAATTCTCTGCAAAGGGCGTTTCGTACCTCAGAAGTGTCGAAGTAATTTGAATCGTGGGGTTGGTGGCACTGTCTTAACAAGCAACGAATCTGTCCGTACAGATTCCGCTTGTCTGGGGCAATGCCCCTGAACCCCCAACGGAAAGGATGAGTGTTTTTGAGAAAAAGAAATTGCAGAGTGGAGGTCTGCTTCACAAAGGATGAGCTGTCCCTGCTCTCCAAAAAGGCAAAGAAAGCCGGTATGTCCATCGGCGGCTTTGTTCGCCACAGCGTTGCCGACAAGGAAATTAAGGAAGCACCGCCTGCTGATATTCCCCTGCTGCTTCGGGCCATGCGGCAGGCAGGGTACAATCTGGATCAGACCTTAAAGAGATTCAACACCACCAATGTGCCGGATATGCCCCAGTTCAGAAAGGACTTGGAGGGAATCAGAGCCGCCACGAAAATGGTATCTGATGCGTACACCTCCGATTATCAGTAATGGCGGTTACATCGATCTGGCCCATAAAAGGACGGGTGGACAAGGTCATCAATTACGCCCGCAATCCAGAGAAAACGCATGACAAGGAAAGACTCTCGGAGCTTCATGAAATCGAGGGCGTGGTGGAATATGCCGCCGACGAAATGAAAACCGAGAAAAGAGCCTATGTCACCTGCCTCCATCTCCACAGCGAGGAAACGGCGGCGCAGGAGTTCATGGAGACAAAGCGGCTGATGCATAATGAGGGCGGCAGGTCCTGCTATCACGGCTATCAGTCCTTTAAGGCAGATGAAGTGGACGCAGATACGGCACACAGCATTGGTGTCGCCCTTGCTAGAGAGTTATGGGGCGATCGCTTTCAGGTCGTAATCGCTACCCACTGCAACACCGGGCATTATCACAATCACTTTGTCATAAACTCCGTTTCCGATGTGGACGGCAAGAAGTTCTATAACTCACCGGCGGATTACAGACGGATGCGGGAGGTCTCCGACCGGCTGTGCCGGGAAGCGAAAATTTCCGTGATAGAGTATCCTGCCGACCGCAGAGCCAATTACGGAGAATGGCTGGCCGAGAAGAATGGCAAGCCCACCATGCGCAGCAGAATACGCGAGGATATTAACAGGGCGATCCTCGCCTCGACTACGGAGCGTGAGTTCCTGCGCGTCATGAAGGAAATGGGCTACGAAGTGATTACCCGGACGCCGAAGGGCTCGCCGAGGGTCCACCCCATTGTAAGGATCGTGGACGGCGGGAAGAACTTCCGCTTGGACAAGCTGGGTGAATACTACGAGCTGGATTCCATCAAGCAGCGGATTCAGAACAACTACCGCCGCAAGACGCCTTTCCCCGAGATTACAGAGGACACGAAAGCACCCTATTATCAATACAAGGAGAAAGCAAAGAAGGCCACCGGCCTTTACGCCCTGTACCTATATTACTGTTATGAGCTTCACATTATCGTGCATAAGCCGGCATCTGTAAAAAAGGTGTCGGCTTTTTTGCGTGAGGATGTGACGAAGCTCGACAGATACATTGCTCAGGCGGATTTCCTTGCCAAAACAGGAATCGAAACTGTGGAGGCCCTTGCCGGCTATAAGGCCGAAAAGGAAAAGCAGGCGGAATCTTTGATGCAACAGCGCACGGGACTGAAAAATGAATTGAAGCGGCACATAAGAAAAGAAGATTTCCAAAGTGCCGAAGCAACAAGAGCCCGGATCGCAGAGCTGACCGCAGAGCTGAAAGCCTACCGAAAGGAAATTACGCTGTGCACCGACATCGCTGACAGGTCGGAACAGGTTCGTAAGAATCTTGAGCAAATCGAGCAGCAGAAAATCGAACGAAAGGAGAGAACGGAAAATGAGTTACTCGTCAGGAGAAGCAGCCGAGCAGGTCGTGAGGATGACACTCAACGGCGTTGAGGTGGCTGCAAAAATCAGTGGGAAAGCCGCTGAGCGTTTGGCAGTGTTGCTTTATGCGGTGCTGAAGGACCAGAAAAAGACGCGCGGGAAAACACGACTCAACAGTATGCTCCGCAGCGGAAAGGAACTCAAGGTCTTTGCCATTGGTGACAGAGACCTGGAAAAGTTCTGCCGTGAAGCGAAGAAATACGGCATCCTGTATTGCGTTTTGAAGGACAAAACGGCGAACGACGGCCACACCGATGTGTTTGTCCGCGCAGAGGACGCCAGCAAGATCAACCGCATTTTTGACCGCTTTGGCATTGCTACCGCAGACATCGGCTCGGCGCGTACTGAAATCGTCAAGGCAAAGGAGGAACAGAAGAACGCGGACATTCCTGTTCCCGACCGCAGCACCACGGAAAAGGACAAGGAGGAAGCCTTCCTGGATGCGCTTCTTGCCCCTGCGCCCAATAAGGAGGAGGCGCAAATGCAAAACCCCACGCAAGGCCCGGCTGCGAAATCCCGTCCGTCCGAGCCTACATCAAATCAGCGCGAGAAAACCGTCAGGGGTATCTCTGATCCTACGGAACGCTCCCGCCCATCTGTCCGGCAGGAAATGAAGAAGATCCGGGAGGAGCAGAGACAGAGGACGAGCTCCGCGCAGAAAAGCAAGGATGAACCCAACAGAACCTCTGAGCACAGGCCTGTGCCGAAAAAGGAAAAAGACAAGGAGAGATGATCATGGCAAACTATGATGATATTTTCAATGCCTCCTCGCAGAAGGGTACGGAGGATAAGAGCTTCGTTTCCTTCAACAAGGAGGAGTGGGCCGCACAGAAAAAGCAGGAGCGTGAGAGCGCTTTTGCCATGATTGATGAGACTGCACAGCGCATGGCAAATGACGGCAGCCTCTTCCAATCCTATCTGGATGTGCAGGCGCGTTTTGACCGCTACTCTGTGGGCAATGCGGTTCTGATTACCGCCCAGAAAGTCGACGCCACCCAGCTTTCGGATTTTAAGGGCTGGAAGAATAACGGCGTGTTCATCAAAAAGGGCGAAAGCGGAATCGTATTGCTGGAGCCCGGCGAGGAGTACACCAAGGAGGACGGCACCGTGGGTGTCAGCTACAATTCCAAGAAGGTGTTCGACATTTCCCAGACGACCGCAAAGGCCAAGGACCGCCCCGCAATGAAGCGGGACGAGCGGCTGCTTCTGAAAGCCATCATCCACAATGCACCTTGCCCCATCGA
>NZ_JACRSN010000042.1 GCF_014384705.1 Yeguia hominis
CTTGCAGCTATCGCGCGGGAACTGAATATCCGAAAAATGACCTGCGGCAAAATCAGAATTGCGGCAGGTCTTCCTCTTACTTGGGTCAGTGGTCAGCGGGACGAGTTCAGGGACTATCTGATGCAGAACAAAGCCGTAGACTTCTCGTTCCGAAATGTTTCCTACCATGTGGAGATTGTGGGCGTGGATGTATTTCCCCAGGGCTTTGCGGCGGTGGCAGACCGGCTTTCTGACTTTCGGGGCGTAAACATGATCTGCGATATTGGAAACGGTACGATGAACATCATGTTCATCAATGACAAAAAGCCGGTTTCCGGGAATATGTTTACGGAGAAATACGGTACGCACCAGTGCCTGCTGGCCGTGCGGGAGAATGTCATGCGTGCGCATCACACCACCGTGGATGAGGCGATTATCAACAGGGTGTTCCGCTTTGGTACGGCAGAAATTAAGGAGGATTATCTGAAAACCATTACCGACACGGCCACTGATTATGTGGAGGGCATTTTTCAGAGACTTCGTGAGCACGAGTACAACCCGGAGCTGATGAGGCTGTATGTTCTCGGCGGCGGCAGCTGCCTGATCCGCAACTTCGGTGTGTACGATGCTTCCCGTGTGACCATCAACGATGACATCTGCGCCACGGCGAAGGGGTATGAATATCTCGCACAGCTGAGCTTTAGGAGAGGAACACCACAATGAGCTATAAGCGAATCAGCATCCGGTTTAATTTGGACATCGAGGATGAAAGAAACGCATGGGAACTGCTGCATAGCAGCAGCTGTGGGCCGATCAACAAAGAAGTGATTGATTCAATCAATACCGCACACAAGCTTT
The DNA here is from genome assembly GCF_014384705.1 of Yeguia hominis. Lineage (GTDB taxonomy): Bacteria > Bacillota > Clostridia > Oscillospirales > Acutalibacteraceae > Yeguia > Yeguia hominis. The sequence continues at coordinate 838 of NZ_JACRSN010000042.1, forward strand.
CGACCCTTGAGGCTCTTTTGAGAAAGGTTATTTCAGAAGAACTTCGTAATATTTCACTCCACATTCCTTTTGAGCCGGATACGGATTCTGCATCTGATGAGAACGAAAGTAGCATCATGGATTTCCTCGAAAGCTTCTAATGGCATCAATTTGGAGCCAATTTCAGCTATCTTGATACACCGTGGCATCAATTTGGAGCCACATGAACAGGGATACTTTCTTCGGTCTGTCAGATGACCCGTAGGAACAAGAGTGAGATTTAGGACTGCCGTTTCAACAGAAAAAGCCTATTTGAACTACACAGAACAAGAATGAAATATGGGGTTCTCGTGGCATTGTCTTAACAAGCAACGAATCTGTCCGTACAGATTCCGCTTGTCTGGGGCAATGCCCCTGAAACCCCAACGGAAAGGATGAGTGTTTTTGAGAAAAAGAAATTGCAGAGTGGAGGTTTGCTTCACAAAGGATGAACTGTCCGTGCTTTCCAAAAAAGCAAAGAAAGCAGGGCTGTCCATCGGCGGCTTTGTTCGCCGCAGCGTAGCCGATAAGGAAATTAAGGAAGCGCCGCCTGCGGATATCCCCATGCTGCTTCGGGCCATGCGGCAGGCGGGGTACAATCTGGATCAGACCTTGAAGAGATTCAACACCACCAATGTGCCGGATATGCCCCAGTTCAGAAAGGACTTGGAGGGAATCAGAGCCGCCACGAAAATGGTATCTGATGCGTACACCTCCGATTATCAGTAATGGCGGTTACATCAATCTGGCCCATAAAAGGACGGGTGGACAAGGTCATCAATTATGCCCGCAATCCGGAGAAAACGCATGACAAGGAAAGGCTCTCGGAGCTTCATGAAATCGAAGGCGTGGTGGAATATGCTGCCGATGAAATGAAAACCGAGAAAAGAGCCTATGTCACCTGCCTCCGTCTCCACAGCGAGGAAACGGCGGCGCAGGAGTTCATGGAGACAAAGCGGCTGATGCATAATGAGGGCGGCAGGTCCTGCTATCACGGTTATCAGTCCTTTAAGGCAGATGAAGTGGATGCAGATACGGCACACAGCATTGGTGTCGCCCTTGCCAGAGAGTTATGGGGCGATCGCTTTCAGGTCGTGATCGCTACCCACTGCAACACCGGGCATTATCACAATCACTTTGTCATAAACTCCGTTTCCGATGTGGACGGTAAGAAGTTCTATAACTCACCGGCGGATTACAGACGGATGCGGGAGGTCTCCGACCGGCTGTGCCGGGAAGCCAGGATTTCCGTGATAGAGTACCCTGCCGACCGCAGAGCCAATTACGGAGAATGGCTGGCCGAGAAGAACGGCAAGCCGACCATGCGCAGCAGAATACGCGAGGATATTGACAGGGCGATCCTCGCCTCGACTACGGAGCGTGAGTTCCAGCGTGTCATGAAGGAAATGGGCTACGAGGTGATTACAAAAACGCCGAAGGGCTCGCCGAGGGTCCACCCCATTGTAAGGATCGTGGACGGCGGGAAGAACTTCCGCTTGGACAAGCTGGGTGAATACTACGAGCTGGATTCCCTCAAGCAGCGGATTCAGAACAATTATCGCCGCAAGACGCCTTTCCCCGAGGTGGCGGAGGACACGAAAGCGCCCTATTACCAATACAAGGAGAAAGCAAAGAAGGCAACCGGCCTTTACGCCCTGTACCTATATTACTGTTATGAGCTTCACATCATCGTGCATCAGCCGGCATCTGTAAAAAGGGTGTCGGCTTTTTTGCGTGAGGATGTGACAAAGCTCGACAGATACATTGCTCAGGCGGATTTCCTTGCCAAAACAGGAATTGAAACTGTGGAGGCTCTTGCCGGCTATAAAGCCGAAAAGGAAAAGCAAGTGGAAGCTTTGACGCAGCAGCGCACGGGACTGAAAAATGAACTGAAGCGGTACCTAAGAAAAGAAGATTTCCAAAGTGCCGAAGCAACCAGAGCCCGGATCGCAGAGCTGACCGCAGAGCTGAAAGCCTGCCGAAAGGAAATCGCGCTGTGCAGCGACATCGCTGACAGGTCGGAACAGGTTCGTAAGAATCTTGAGCAAATCGAGCAGCAGAAAATCGAACGAAAGGAGAAAACGGAAAATGAGTTACTCGTCAGGGGAAGCAGCCGAGCAGGTCGTGAGGATGACGCTCAACGGCGTTGAGGTGGCTGCAAAAATCAGCGGGAAGGCCGCTGAGCGTTTGGCAGTTTTGCTTTATGCGGTGCTGAAGGATCAGAAAAAGACACGCGGGAAAACAAGGCTCAACAGTATGCTCCGCAGCGGAAAGGAACTCAAGGTCTTTGCCATTGGCGACAGAGACCTTGAAAAGTTCTGCCGTGAGGCAAAGAAGTACGGCATCCTGTATTGCGTTTTGAAGGACAAAACGGCGAACGACGGCCACACCGATGTGTTTGTCCGCGCAGAGGACGCAAGCAAGATCAACCGCATTTTTGACCGTTTCGGCATTGCCACCGCAGACATCGGCTCGGCGCGCACCGAAATCGTCAAGGCAAAGGAGGAACAGAAGGACGCGGACATTCCAGTCCCCGACCGCAGCACCACGGAAAAGGACAAGGAGGAAGCCTTCCTGGATGCGCTTCTTGCCCCTGCGCCCAATAAGGAGGAGGCGCAAACGCAAAACCCCACGCAAGGCCCGGCTGCGAAATCCCGTCCGTCCGAGCCTACATCAAATCAGCGCGAGAAAACCGTCAGGGGTATCTCTGATCCTACGGAACGCTCCCGCCCATCTGTCCGGCAGGAAATGAAGGAGATCCGGGAGGAGCAGAGACAGAGGACGAGCTCCGCGCAGAAAACCAAGGACGAGCCCAACAGAACCTCTGAGCACAGGCCCGTGCCGAAAAAGAAAAAAGACAAGGAGAGATGACCATGGCAAACTATGATGATATTTTCAATGCCTCCGCGCAGGAGGGTACGGAGGATAAGAGCTTCGTTTCCTTCGACAAGGATGCGTGGGCTGCGCAGAAAAAGCAGGAGCGCGAGAGCGCTTTTGCCATGATTGATGAGACTGCACAGCGCATGGCAAATGACGGTAGCCTCTTCCAATCCTATCTGGATGTGCAGGCGCGTTTTGACCGCTACTCTGTGGGCAATGTGGTTCTGATCACAGCCCAGAAAGCCGACGCCACCCAGCTTTCGGATTTTAAGGGCTGGAAGAATAACGGCGTGTTCATCAAAAAGGGCGAAAGCGGAATCGTATTGCTGGAACCCGGCGAGGAATACACCAAGGAGGATGGCACCGTGGGTGTCAGCTACAACTCCAAGAAGGTGTTCGACATTTCCCAGACGACCGCAAAGGCCAAGGACCGCCCCGCAATGAAGCGGGACGAGCGGCTGCTTCTGAAAGCCATCATCCACAATGCACCTTGCCCCATCGA
>NZ_JACRSN010000043.1 GCF_014384705.1 Yeguia hominis
CTTCCAGTGGCTGCGCGGGCGCGGTTTGGACGGCGTAAAGCTCCTCGTCGGCGACAAGTGCATGGGGATGCTGGAGGCCGTGGGCGAAGTGTTTCCGGAGGCCAAATACCAGCGCTGCATCGTGCATTTCTACCGCAATGTTTTCTCTGCTGTGCCAAAATCAAAGGTCAAGATTGCAGCGAAAATGCTCAAGGCGATCCACGCGCAGGAGAGCAAGAAAGCCTCCCGCGAGAAGGCAAGAGCTGTCGTTGCCGAGTTAAAAACAATGAAGCTGAAGGAAGCCGCCAAGAAGGTTGAGGACGGCATCGAGGAGACGCTGACCTGCTGTGATTTTCCCAGCGAGCACTGGACGCGCATCCGCACCAACAACGTGATCGAGCGGCTGAACCGTGAGATCCGCCGGCGCACCCGTGTGGTGGGGACATTTCCTGACGGGAACTCCGCCCTGATGCTGGTCTGCGCGAGGCTGCGCCATGTGGCAGGCACCCAGTGGGGCTGCAAAAAATACATGAATATGAAGCACCTGGAGGCGGTCATGGACGACGCCTCTATTGCTGGCTGACTTCATTCAGCCGGAGTCTGCAAACATTTTTGCGCATAAATCTTGACAGTACCGAGAACGCTCCTTCTGCGTCCTGAAAATATGCATGAAAAAGGACGCACGGCAAGCGCGTCCTTTTTTGACATGCAATTACAAGGAACCCGGGAGGGCATCCGCCGCTCCGGGGTTCAGAGAGGTGGTTTTTTATGGATGATCCAAAACTGAATATCGGCGCTGTCCTCGATTCGGGCGCGGTGGCACGCACCATCAACGCCCAGCTTCAGGCAATCAAATTCGACCCCATCAAAATTGAAGTCGAGATTTCTACTGCGGCCGCGGAAAGCAGCCTTCTGACGAAAATCTCCGACCGCATTAAAGCCGTCAACACCGACATCAGCAAAAACCTTTTTGCGCCGGGTGAGCTTTTTGCCTGTGCATAACCGGCCGCAGTCCCTTGCGGTTATGCAGGATTTCATCCTCAAAACATGAAACGGCAAGCCTCAAATTGCAGGAAGGGCCAAAGCCGCCTTGCGACAGCATAGCCGGAAACGGCAGGTGCGAACGCTCTAAGAAGTAGGCGGTGTGCCCAATCCGCAGCCAAGCTCCTAAGTCCCGCAAAAGCGGGATACAAACGTCGCGCGGACGGGGCCGCGCGGGAGAAGGTTCAACGACTTTACGGGGCTTCCGGCGTGCGGCACCGGTAAGAGAAAGTCTGATCTGCGCTTAATGGCGCAGGCGCCGCGGTCGAGTGTCAAGACGCTCTTGGAAGTACCGCGGACTTTGGCAATAATTCTTTAAAACACCAATACATCCATTAAAAGCGATAGCCACAATTTTGGCACCCAAATGAAAAATGAACATATGGTCCTCCCCCGCCTGGATTCTTTGTCAAATAAAATGATCCGCAAACCGGACATTTCGGCCAGTGATTCGGATTTCCGTTCTTCTCCATCCAATCACTCCAATCCATTACTTCTCCGTGACATTTCGGACATTCTGTTAATTCTTCTTTTACAAAGCCATGACACTTTAAGCAAACATTAAATTTTTTCACTTTTATCTCTCCTTAAAATTCAATACTATGTTATTGTCAATCCGGTTTTTAACCCCACAAATTTAACAAACCGGAAAACATATACTGGATGCAGCATCAGCATTTTCCGCAAGAGTAATATCACAATTCCATTCTTTGCACCCAAGAACGCCATCTGGAAGAACAGATGAATCAACGATTGTTTTTCCACTCCAATGACTCTTTTCTTTGCAGTACTTGCCAAGGAAAGAATCCGCGACAGAAGACAACTTCGTGATTTGCGTTTTGGTGAAATTACCCTCTGTATTGTTTGCGTTTTGCACGAGGGGCAGAAAAGCATTTTTGTTAGCCCAAACAGCCTTCTGGCAGATGCTCTTTCCAAACCCGGTTGTTTGCAGCCGGTCATTCTGCGTGCTGATTCCGGTTTTGTACGAAAAGTCCTTATATACGGCCTCCTGCCGTTTCAGCTTTACAGCAGCTTTGTCAAAATCCTTTTGGATTCCTGCCTTTAAATCCTCGTCGGCCTCGCTCATAGCGGCGCTGTAGCCGTTCAGTTCCCGCCTTGTTGCTCGAACCCGACGCTCCATTTCGCGCTGCATCTGCGTAGCTTCATAATAACCGATTTCTTCGTCGTTGTAAACTACCTTTTGTTCTGAAAGTTCCTTTAACCGCTGATTGGAATATGCTCTTTTGGATATCCCCGCAAAAAAACGGGTACCAATCATGGCGGCAGTTCCAGCCTTTGAATCCCGGCCCGGTTCCATATCCAATATCGCGTTTGCTTAAATATCCTTTTCGCCCTGATAACGAAACAATCTTGCCCTGCCACTGAGGATGGGAACCATGGGCTGAAATTTCTATCCAATCACAACCCATAGAGATGGCGTTTTCTTCACTGATTTTTTCCCTATGGTTTGGCCTACGCCTGTCCGTACTGCGCGCCGCACGGCGGCCCCCTCCATGGGATTACCTGCAGCAGTATCACCTTCTGCAAAGCAACCGAATGCAATTTCCGCATCCTGTGCAAAAATATATCTTAAAAGAGCAACTTCTCGCCGCGCCTTAAGAAGCGGAGCCTGTAAAGCAAAAAGCAAATGCCGACAACGCTTTTGATATACGGAAAAAGTACCTGTGCAAAACGCAAATATCGGAAGCTGTATACTTTTCTTCCACAGCTACAGCAAATTCTTCGTTCATAAAATTTGACTCGTGAACGCGTTGCATTGCAGCAGCAAAGCGCCCGTTTGCCGGCAGCAAATATCGTTCCTTCACAGAACAGAAGCAGTAGCAAAGCCGATAAGCCAAAGTACATAGCGCCCGAATCATATGTTTTTCCATCTGACGCCTTACAGCAATTCATCGTAAACAAAAAAAGGACAACATCCTCAAAGAAGATGTTGTCCTTCCTGGCTCCCCCTGTTGGGCTCGAACCAACGACCCTGCGGTTAACAGCCGCATGCTCTACCGACTGAGCTAAGGAGGAATATCTATTTCCTAGTATATGCAATATATGCAAAAAAATGCGGGAATTCGCTAACTCCTCACATTCTTTTCTTTCTTGGTGACCCGTGCGGGAATCGAACCCGCGTTACCGGCGTGAGAGGCCGGTGTCTTGACCGCTTGACCAACGGGCCATGTCTTCTACCGGCCGTCCACTGCCGTCCCTCAGGGACCTCTTTGGTGCACCATCAGGGGCTCGAACCCGGGACACCCTGATTAAGAGTCAGGTGCTCTACCAACTGAGCTAATGGTGCTTATCTCTGCGCCCTGAAAACCGAATAAAGGAAAGAAGGAAAGATAAAGGAAAGAACAAACACTTGGTCAAGCCCTCGACCTATTAGTACTGCCACGCTGAACATGTTACCATGCTTACACTCGCAGCCTATCAACCCGGTAGTCTTCCGGGGGTCTTACTGGCTTACGCCATGGGATATCTTATCTTGGAGCCGGCTTCACGCTTAGATGCTTTCAGCGTTTATCCG
>NZ_JACRSN010000044.1 GCF_014384705.1 Yeguia hominis
TGTCGCCGGATGAGTTCGAACGAGTGTATGAAAGAACGCACACGCAGGCTGAGCTCTTGGCAGGTTAAACGCGGAGAATTGTCTCATTTTAATTTGTACGAAATCTTGACATAGGAGCAATCTGACCCATTGGTACAAGAGCCCCGCATTGATTCCAGCTGCAGTTGCTATTTCTGTATTTGATGCACCAGCAAGAACTTTTGCTACCAGCTCATATTTTTCTTCTGCTGTCCACACCTTGTTCTGATTTTTATGTTGCAGTGCTTCTGGACCACAAGCATCTTCTGTTCGAACCCAAATCCGAACCGTATCGTGAAATCGCTTTTCCTTTACTCCGTCTGGTGTTTCTGGCCATTTCCCTTGTCGGTACAATTCCACGCACTTCTTCTTGTACTCGTAACTGTATCGCATAAAAATACCCCCAATACTGGGTGTCCAGTATTAGGGGTACATATCAACCTTGGCCCTTTTCTTTGCTTATTTCTTTTCTTCCTTCACAATGGTAGAATAGCTATCCTTTTTCAGCTTCTTTTCCATCGCTTCGGCGTTCATACCAGCGGTAAAGCCGTTGACTCGCTGGGGTATCCCAATCGCCGGATAACTGCTGCTGTGACGGATCCTATTTGCTCATATTCTCGTAGTGCGGATTCTTCTTGCTCTTTTGTGTACATAGTGTCGCCTCATTCTGGAGTCCAACTTTTCATCCGCACCCCCGACCCTTTCTCCTCCAATATAGCCGCTGCTGTCACCATAGGTCACCTCTGCTCCTCTCCTGTTAGAAGATTGACTGTCATGCAGACGTTATGCACGTTGGCAGCTGTACTTCCAACGTGTGGACAAGCGCCATTCGTGGTCACACCTATATGTGCTTTATAGCTAAAGTACAATATATATTGCCCCTCCTGACGGGACACACATCATAATTCCGCCTTTTGCCTTAGCTCTTTGGTCGAAGATAGCGACTCAATAAAAGCAGGATGCACAATCGTGCTCTTCTTTAGAACAAGGTTTCGATCTGTCAGAAAATCTGTAATCTGCGCCAATAGTCGCTGCTACAAATTGTTTTCAGTCACCGAATTTTTAAATCGCCACAATGTGTCTATGCGGAACCTAATAACATGGTTCCAATGCCGCACAAATATAATGAAAAAAGGCAACGGATATCAATCACTTCTGCGACAGTTGCCATGCCCAAAAGATTGTACAGATTCTGACCCATGTAGATTTGAAGCATTCGTTCCAAATCACAGGGCTTATTGCTGCTACATCCTCCTTTTATTGGTACCTTTTTGCAGGGCAGATCAGGCCTAAGACATTTCCTCCATTTCTATTTTACAGTAGATGTGCGAATACGAAGCTCATGTTCTAAGTAAAGAGTTTTACCAACGGATACTTCGCCTGACATTTGCTTAAATAATAAATCTAATGCCGTATAACCAAGGTCATATTGTGGCTGATAGACCGTTGTAATTGAAGGTGTATACATAGAAGCAAACTCGACGTCATCAAAACCAACGACAGCAATATTATCAGGAACAGACATTTCATTTTTCTGAATAGCCTGTATTGCACCTATCGCCATAAAATCTGAAATTGCAAAAACTGCTGTTGGCAAGTTTTTTAAACCTAGAAGTTGATTCATTCCGCGAATTCCACTTGTATAATCATAAGAATTCATCCGAATCAACCAATCTGGATCCGAATGAAGGCCGTTTTCTTCCAAAATTTGAAAATATGCCTCTTCACGTTGGAAAGTAGATTGCCATTGGTTATCCCTACTAAGCATCGCAATTTTTTTATGTCCAATATTTACTAAATGTTGAACGGCTTCCCGGGCAGCCTTTAAGTTATCGATCGAAACATGAGAGACTCCCTGCGCCTCTTCTCGGTATTCACAGCATTGAACAATGTGAAACTGCTGATTTAGCCGCATCAATTCTAACTCGTTGCATTCTGAAGCTAAAAAAATTGCACCACCTGCTACTCCAGTTTTCAACATTTCCAAAAATTTTGCTTCCCGATATCTGTTGGAATTTGTTGTACAGGTAATCACGGAACAGTCAACCTGCATGGCAAGATCACAAATTCCTTTTACGATCATTGCATAAAAAGGCATAGAAATATCCGGAACAAGCACCAAAATTGTTTGCCCCAACCGAGAACGTTCGTTTTTTAACCTTCGTATCGGCTTATAGTCAAGTTCACGAATCGCTTGTTCTACAATCCGTTTTGTTTCCGGCCTAACTCCTAAACTATGATTTAACACCCGAGAAACAGTCGCCGTAGAAACTCCAGCCTTTTTTGCAATATCCTGAATGTTTATACTTCCCATATGTTTAAAATCGATCCACCATTTCTCTATTTTTGTTTAAAACTATTTTAGTATAATCCATTCTGTCTATAGCGTCAACTGTATTCTAAAAAGGTTATTTCTAAAAATGTAGGACTACAATACATCTTGGACAATTGAATAAAAAGGTATGAGCGATAGGGTCTCATGAGTTAAAGTTAAGTTGTCACACAAACTTTACCGGAAGGAGACCATATCCCTCATGAAAAAGAGTATCACACAAGACATGGCATGTCGGCAATCCTTAATGAAGTACGCAGAGAAATACGGCGTCAGCCGCGCCAGTCGGAAGTACAACAAGAGCCGGTCGTACATCTACTTCTGGAAGCAGCGCTGGGACGGAAGTGTGGCGTCCCTAGCCTGCCAGTCCAGACGGCCGCACAGTCATCCGAATCAGCACACGGAGGCCGAACGGAAGCTCATCCGCGACATGCGCCGCAGGAACCCGACCCTAGGCATGATCGAACTTTGCCACCGCCTGTGGCAGCGCGGCTATACACGCTGTCCGGAAAGCCTGTTCCGAGTTATACGCAAAATGGGTCTGTTTCCCGCCGAAAAGCCCAAAAAGACATACAAGCCCAAGCCGTATGAGCAGATGACCTATCCCGGCGAGCGCGTTCAGGTCGACGTGAAAGTCGTTCCGCGCAGCTGTATCGCAGATCCGAACCTTCGGCTGTTCCAGTACACCGCCATTGACGAGTTCACACGCCTGCGTTTCCTCGCCGCCTATCCGGAACAATCTACCTATTCCTCGGCGGATTTCCTGCGCAAACTGACAGTGTGGTATGTGCGCCGCGGCATCAAGGTGGAGTGTGTTCAGACGGACAACGGCTTCGAGTTTACGAACCGTTTTTCAAACAGCAAATGTGATTTACCGACGCTGTTTGAAAAGACTGCCGCTGAGCTGGGCATTCGCCACAAGCGCATTCGTCCGTATACCCCGCGCCGCAACGGCAAGGTCGAGCGCAGCCACCGCGAGGATCAGAAGCATTTTTACTCCTGCCGCGCTTTCTGTTCTCTGGATGATTTCGCAAAGCAACTTGCCGTTTACAATCGCCGC
>NZ_JACRSN010000045.1 GCF_014384705.1 Yeguia hominis
CGTTTGCCCAACCATTCCCCAATCGTTTTTGGGCAACCGATATCACCTATATTCCCACAGCTAAGGGAATGGTGTATCTGTGTGCCGTACTGGATCTGTGCGGAAAAATGGTGCTGGCTTATCGGATCGGCGGCGATATGACCGCTTCGCTGGTGACGGATACCGTTCGGGATGCCTGTAAAAAAGAGAAGGTCGCTGATGGACGAATCCTCCACAGCGACCAAGGGTCACAATACACATCCCAAGCATACTTTGACCTAAGCCAAGAATCCCACATTCAGCCGTCGATGTCCAGCCCCGGATGCCCTTATGACAATGCGGCAATGGAAAATTTTTTCGGGACACTGAAAACAGAGTGCCTGTATCGGAGAAAATTTTCGTGCCGGGCCGAAGTCGAACAGGCGGCGGAGTATGTGCGATTCTACAACTATGAGCGGATCAACCTGAAAAACGGCCTCACTCCGTTTGAAATCCGGAGCAAGGCCGTGTAATTCGCCGCTGTTCTGCGACTGGGCGCTTTTTTCTTTGTCTGTTCGCTGGGAAACAGTCCAATGGTTGCAAGGTACTTTTTGTTTTTCAATTTTGAATAGAAAAATTATTTGATAATCCGTAAGCTTCCAATCAGCAGTAATTCATTTGCCTGACCGCTAAAGCTGTATACTATGCCCAAAATCCAGAGAACAAGTGAAAAGATGCCGCAGATACCGCCGATAATCCATCCGAGAATGGGAATCCAGGCAATAATCATCACACAGAGATTCAAAAGGAACAAGAGCAGCGCCTGGTTGGCGTGAAACCGTCCGAATTTTGAATTCGGGCAGGAAACCAGCGGCAGAAAAAACAGAATGGGGAACACATAGGCAAGACCGCAGAGCGTTTTATTCTGCAGGATGTCATTCGGATTCATACGGCTGGTATAATCGGTAACACCGGGCTCATGGGGCGTTGCTTCCGGCTGGGTTGGCTGATACGGCGGCGTGCTTTCCGGCTGCTGGTAAGTCGGGGTTTCCGACGGTGTGGCAGAATCGGGCTGTTGATCTGTAGAACTCGTTTGGGAAGCATCGGCTGACGGTACAGGTTCTCCGCAAACGCCGCAAAATTTGCTTCCCTCCGGCAGGTTTGCCCCGCATTTTCCGCAAAAAGGCATACAAACGTCCTCCTTTATTATTAAAAAGACTATTTTGTTTCATTATAGCAGTCTTTTTATCATTCGTCTATTTGTTTTGCAAAAATAATGCCGATAGACGGTTGCCTGATAGAATTATTTTTCGGTATAATAAAGACGAAACAACAGAAAAGAGGTTTTTGATTATGCGTGCAGTTTTACAGAGATGCACCCATGGATCCGTCACAATAGATGGAAAAATCGTGGGGGAAATTCAGCAGGGATTTGTCCTTTTGTTGGGAATTCAAACAGGGGATACAGAGAAAGAATGCGATTATTTACTGGACAAGGTTTTACGGTTGCGCGTGTTTGAGGATGAAGCCGGAAAACTAAACCGCTCTTTGCTGGATATCGGAGGAGAACTGCTCGTTGTTTCCCAATTTACGTTATACGCCGATTGCAAAAAAGGCAGACGGCCTTCCTTTCTTGCTGCAGCGCGCCCAGAAGAGGCGATTCCGCTCTATGAAAGATTTCTTGCGAAGGGCAGAGAACAGGGCGTCTCGGTGCAGTCAGGCGTATTTGGAGCGGATATGATGGTTTCAATCGAAAACGACGGCCCGGTCACCATCCTTTTGGATACAGAAGAATTGATGGCAGGAAAAGAATAATCTTATTCACTGCAAAATCGATGCGACCCGATTACCACGATAACCGGACGTGCATGCATCCATTTGTTAGAAGTTTTGTCGGGATTATAATAATACACGGCGCCGCCTGAGGGATCCATGCCGTCAATTGCGTCTCTGGCGGCGCGGTAGGCGGAGCCAGCAACAGCAGCATTGACACCGCCGTCCGTCAGGCAGGAAAAGGCACCGGGCTGATAGATGACGCCGGAAAGTGTATTCGGAAAGTTCGGATGTGCAATGCGGTTGAGAATAACAGCGCCGACGGCAACCTGCCCTTCATAAGGTTCTCCGCGTGATTCCGCAGAAATAATGCGGGCAAGCAGCGCGACTTCGGATGCGCTGTATGCACCATAGGCTGTTTGATTTGAAGCGCTTGATTCTGAACTGGAAGAGCCTTTTCCGATTCCAAGTGCAGCAAGTGTTTTTTCTCCGGCAATTCCGTCTGCAGAAAGACCGTGATCTTTCTGAAAGGCAATCACTGCCGATCGGGTCTGTTCTCCGAAGATGCCGTCGGCATTTCCGGAGTAGTATCCTTTTTCTTTGAGTACGGTTTGAATTTGTACAACCTCATCTCCGCGGGAACCATAGCGGGATAAGGTTGAGACTGCGTCAGAAGAGCCGAGTATGATAAGAACCATTAAACCGTTAATCAGAAAAAGAATCATAACTTTCCAAATATATTTTAAAATATCCCGCATCATGAAACACCCCTTTTCGTCTTGAGTGTGCGCGAAAAAGGGCACAATATCCCTAAAAATTCATGAAAAAATAAAAACTCAAAAAAAGATTAAAAAAAGGTATTGACAAAGGTGGAGAAAGGTGCTAAAATAAATCTCGCTCTCCCGGAGACGGGCGGGCGGCGGACCTTGAAAATTAAACAACAAGAGCGAAACGGACCTGAAGATTCTAAAGGGTTTCGAGAGAGACGGTTTTAGAG
>NZ_JACRSN010000046.1 GCF_014384705.1 Yeguia hominis
ATGTCGCACAGGCGAAGGGCGAGGGCGTCAATCTGACCGTTGGTTTCTGCGTCATAGCTCCTGTGCTGCTGTATTAAGCCGTTTATCAGCACTCGCACCTCATAATCGTCCAGCTTGACATTCATAGCCGTCCTCCTAACAGTAAATCAAATCGTTTGCAACGATTTCCATAGCAGCGCCGCGGATGTTGTTCATCCTCTGCACCCACAGCATTTGATTTTCCGCTTTGAGGGCTTCCGTTACGCCCTCTTTTTCGGAAAGCTGCTTTACCAGCCGAGAAAACATTGCTTCTGCCTGCTCGTTAAGGTCTGCAAGGTAATCGTTCAGCTTGCCGGTGGTCAGCAGCTCGGCATACAAGCTGACCTTGTGCTTGCGGATATACCGCAGGTGCCGCTGTCCCCAAATGCCGATGGGTCTGCCCTCCGGTTCGTCCTCTCCGGCAATCAGGTAGTAATCCCCGACAAGCTCATAGCACAAGCCCGTCCTTTCGTCTGTGATGAATTTTTCCATTGTGTCGTCCTCCTTGAATTATATTGCTTCTCCGGCTTTCTGCCCGGATTGCTTACGGTGATAATAGGCAAGTTGTTTCTGCCTGCGGTTGATTGCTTTGCACTCCTCGGAGCATAGCACCTCCTGACCATTGGACGGCCAGAAGGGCTTGCCGCAAATCTTGCAGACCTTTTGACGAAAGGTGTGCTCGCCCTTTTCGGCAAAGCGTTTCTTCTCTTTTTCTGCCTGCTGATGGGCTTTTGTACAGTCAGTATTGCAAAATCTCTGCCTTGTGCTGTTCGGATAAAACTCTTTTCCGCATTGTTCGCACACACGCTTCGGGTACTTATGACCGTCATTCGCCGCCCAGCGTTCCGCCTTTGCTTTGGCTTGATGTGCAACATTGCTCTCACGCTGCCGGTTCTTCTTGCGCTTGGCTTTTTCCGCCGCTTCTTGCTCGGCTTTTTGTCTTGCTTCGGCAATTTCCTTTTCGGAAAGCGGGAGGTCAAACTGCCCGATGAAGTTATAGTAGATGTCCACCTGCTGCTGTCGGTTCGGCTTCTTGTCTATGGCTTCGTGAACAACAATTTTATCAATTAGTTCACACGCCATCTCTTTCGTCAGCTTCGTGGGCTGCTTATACTTCTTGATGAGCCTGATAAACCGCCCGATATGAGCAGAGGACGCTTTCGTTTGCTCCAGCTTCTCCTGAATTTCCGACACTTGGCTCTCAAGACCGTCCTGTTCAGTCGAGTATTTCTTCATCAGGGACTTGTACTGCTTTTCGGGCAGCAGACCTGAAATGAAATTCTCATAAAGGCTTCCAATCAGGCGGTCAAGCTCGTTCAGTCTGCGATTGATTGTCTGAAGTTCATCCTTTTGCTTTTGCGGTTTACCGTTCGCCTGTGCTTCCCATTTGCTTTTCAATTCTTCGGCAAAGCCACGCTCATCTGCGATAATGTGGCTTGAAAGGCGTTGGATAGAGCGCAGTACCAACTGGTAAAGGACTTTATCGCTGATGTGATGAATGGTGCAGTTCACGGTTCTGTTCCCGTAGCTGCTGCATCGGAACGAGTGATAGGGTTCTCCGCTTTTGTAGTAATTCGTCTGATAGGACATCTTACTGCCGCAATCAGCGCAATACACAAGACCAGGCAGTAAGCATTCCTCTTGGTGCGTCCCTTCCTTTATACGGCGTGTAGCGTGTTTCAATCTTCTGTGCGCCTGCTCCCAAAGCTCGCTGTCAACGATAGGCTCGTGGGTGTCCTCAAACACAAGGCGTTCCTCATCGGTGGCAAAGCGGCGTTCATCGGTCTTAAAATTCGTTCCGATGGTCTTTCTCAGCACAGTATGACCGAGATATTCCTGTCGGCTTAAAATCTCTCTTACCGTGTTTGCGTTCCAGTTTGTGCAGCCGTACTCCGCTTTTCGGTTGCATTGTTCGGGGTGATATTGGAGGGTGTACGCCGATGGGATAAGCACCTTTTCCTCCGTTAGCTGTCTTGCGATTGCCGGAGGTGTCAAG
>NZ_JACRSN010000047.1 GCF_014384705.1 Yeguia hominis
CACGCTACACGCCGTATAAAGGAAGGGACGCACCAAGAGGAATGCTTACTGCCCGGTCTTGTGTATTGCGCTGATTGCGGCAGTAAGATGTCCTATCAGACGAATTACTACAAAAGCGGAGAACCCTATCATTCGTTCCGATGCAGCAGCTACGGGAACAGAACCGTGAACTGCACCATTCATCACATCAGCGATAAAGTCCTTTACCAGTTGGTACTGCGCTCTATACAGCGCCTTTCAAGCCACATTATTGCAGATGAGCGTGGGTTTGCCGAAGAACTGAAATGCAAATGGGAAGCGCAGGTAAACGGCAAACCGCAAAAGCAAAAGGATGAACTTCAGACAATCGATCGCAGACTGAACGAGCTTGACCGCCTGATTGGAAGCCTTTATGAGAATTTCATTTCAGGTCTGCTGCCCGAAAAGCAGTACAAGTCCCTGATGAAGAAATACTCTGCTGAACAGGACAGCCTTGAGAGCCAAGTATCGGAAATTCAGGAGAAGCTGGAGCAAACCAAAGCGTCCTCTGCTCATATCGGGCGGTTTATCAGGCTCATCAAGAAGTATAAGCAGCCCGCAGAGCTGACAAAAGAGATGGCGTGTGAACTGATTGATAAAATCGTTGTTCACGAAGCCATAGGCAAGAAGCCAAACCGACAGCAGCAGGTGGACATCTACTATAACTTCATCGGGCAGTTTGACCTCCCGCTTTCCGAAAAGGAAATTGCCGAAGCAAGACAAAAAGCCGAGCAAGAAGCGGAGAAAAAAGCCAAGCGCAAGAAGAACCGGCAGCGCGAGAGCAATGTTGCACATCAAGCCAAAGCAAAGGCGAAACGCTGGGCGGCGAATGACGGTCATAAGTATCCGAAGCGTGTGTGCGAACAATGCGGCAAAGAGTTTTATCCAAACAGCACAAGGCAGAGGTTTTGCAACACCGACTGTACAAAAGCCCATCAGCAGGCAGAAAAAGAGAAGAAACGCTTTGCCGAAAAGGGAGAGCACACCTTCCGTCAAAAGGTCTGCAAGATATGCGGCAAGCCCTTCTGGCCGTCCAACGGTCAGGAGGTGCTGTGCTCCGAGGAATGCAAGGCAATCAACCGCAGGCAGAAACAGCTTGCCTACTATCACCGTAAGCAATCCGAGCAGAAAGCCGGAGAAGCAATATAATTCAAGGAGGACGACACAATGGAAAAATTCATCACAGACGAAAGGACAGGCTTGTGCTATGAGCTTGTCGGGGATTACTACCTGATCGCCGGAGAGGACGAGCCGGAGGGCAGACCAATCGGCGTTTGGGGACAGCGACACCTGCGGTATATCCGTAAGCACAAGGTCAGTCTGTATGCCGAGCTGCTGACCACCGGCAAGCTGAACGATTATCTTGCAGACCTTAACGAGCAGGCAGAAGCAATGTTTTCTCGGCTGGTAAAGCAACTTTCCAAAAAAGAGGGCGTAACGGAAGCCCTCAAAGAGGAAAATCAAATGCTGTGGGTGCAGAGGATGAACAACATCCGCAGTGCTGCTATGGAAAGCGTTGCAAACGATTTGATTTACTGTTAGGAGGACGGCTATGAAGGTCAAGCTGGACGATTATGAGGTGCGAGTGCTGATAAACGGCTTAATACAGCAGCACAGGAGCTATGACGCAGAAACCAACGGTCAGATTGACGCCCTCGCCCTTCGCCTGTGCGACAT
>NZ_JACRSN010000048.1 GCF_014384705.1 Yeguia hominis
TCGATCATGCCCAGGGTCGGGTTCCTGCGGCGCATGTCGCGGATGAGCTTCCGTTCGGCCTCCGTGTGCTGATTCGGATGACTGTACGGCCGCCTAGACTGGCAGGCCAGGGACGCCACACTTCCGTCCCAGCGCTGCTTCCAGAAGTAGATGTACGACCGGCTCTTGTTGTACTTCCGACTGGCGCGGCTGACGCCGTATTTCTCTGCGTACTTCATTAGGGATTGCCGATATGCCATGTCTTGTGTTATACTCTTTTTCATGAGGGATATGGTCTCCTTCCGGTAAAGTTTGTGTGATGACTTAACTTTAACTCATGAGACCCTATCTCTCATACCTTTTTTATTCAATTGTCCAAGATGTATTGTAGTCCAACACCTTTTCCCGGCGCTTTTGCGGAATATCAGTTGCATTTTCCTAAAAGGTATGCTATAGTAATACTAATATGCCGCTGTGGTGGAATCGGCAGACACAAGGGACTTAAAATCCCTCGTTGGCGACAACGTACCGGTTCAAGTCCGGTCAGCGGCACCAGCAGGCTGCGTCTGCATGCAAATCTCGCTCCTCACGATTGTGGGGAGCGGTTTTGTTTTTTCCAGCATTTTCATATGCATCACGATTTTGTCAACGCATTCCAGAAAGCACGGTCGTTTTGATACGGAAGGATCACCGCGCTCTTTCTGTTTTGCAGACAATCATGCAAACCATGTCCGAATTTTGCCGAACCTGCTAAACTGGAATCGGCCGAAGGAAAAAAGAAGACGAATCCGGATTGCCCCAGTAACAAAGAACCCGTATGAACGGTATAGAAACTGTGATGCATGTAGGAAACCTTATGCGGAGTCGAAAAATTTTCAACCAGTGTATTGTGTACGAAAGAAAAGACGTGCAAGTAATTTGACAGGCAACTGCCCGTTTTACGGCGATTATGAGCGCTGCATCTCCGGGCAAACTGTCGCAAAAAACCGATTTCAAGCAGCGGAGACATTAAAGATGAAAGCAAAAGCTTCAGATTGGTATAAAAAGATTTGGGCACTCGATATCAAGAACATGTCCTGGGTTGAGAATACATCCTATGAGGTGGATTATTTGATTGATTTGTGCCAATTAAAGGGAACCGAGCGGATTTTGGATTTGGCATGCGGATATGGCCGGCATGCGCTGGAGTTTGCAAAACGAGGCTATGAGGTTGTCGGGGTGGACATCACAGAGGTCTACATTGCCGATGCCAAAAAGAGCACGCAGGAGCTTGGGCGGTACGGTCAAGATTTATGCGCAAAAAGGTTTGCAGACTCCGGCTGAATGAAGTCAGCCGGCAATAGGGACGTCGTTCAAAGCCGCCTCCAGATACTTCATATTCATGTACTTCTTGTTGCCCCACTGCGTTCCCGCCACATGACACAGCCTTGCACAGACCAGCATCAGCGCAGAGTTCCCATCGGGGAACGTTCCCGCCGCACGCGTCCTGCGGCGGATCTCACGGTTCAGCCGCTCGATCGCATTGCTGGTGCGGATACGCGTCCAGTGCTCGCTGGGAAAATCACAGCAGGTCAGCGTCTCCTCGATGCCGTCCTCAACCTTCTTGGCGGCTTCCTTCAGCTTCATTGTTTTTAACT
>NZ_JACRSN010000049.1 GCF_014384705.1 Yeguia hominis
TGGTGCTAGAATATAAATAGTACAAGCTAAAATGAGAAATCCCGAACACGCATAAGCATGATACAATAGAGACATGGTGAAGGAGGATCTCATATGGCAACGCAGCGTGACAAACAATTTAAACTTGATGCAGTTCAGTATTATCTGGACCATAAAGATCTCGGTGTACGTGGATGTGCAGAAAATCTCGATGTCGGATACAGTACATTAAGCAGGTGGTTAAAAAACTTCTGGGAATCCGGCGATATTCCTGTTCGCAGGTCTGGTAACTACGCATCTGATGAACAGAAAGAAATTGCCCGTCTAAGACGTGAATTACGAGATGCCCAGGATGCACTTGATGTATTAAAAAAAGCAATCAACATTCTGGGAAAATAACGGAAGCTATTTATCTCGAAGTGTCTGAGAAGACGGAAGCTGCCAAGAAGGCTGGACGCCGAGTTTCTGTCTCCGGAATGTTGAAAATTTTAGGTGTCTCACGCTCAGGATATTATGCCTGGCTTCATCGCGTGCCTTCTAATACAGAAAAACGCCGTGAAGCTGTAAAAGTAAAAATACAGAATATTTATGATGATTCCAAGCAGAACTATGGTGCTCCGAAAATTACTATAGAACTGCGTAAAACTGGTGAAATAATTTCAGAAAGAACTGTTGGTACATATATGCGCCAATTAGGAATCCGTGCTCAGTGGAGCAAACCATGGACAATCACCACAAAAGATTCTGATTTTAGCACAGAATTACAAAATATCCTTGATGAGCAGTTTAATCCTGATCGTCCGAATGCTGTCTGGTGTTCAGATATTACTTATATTTGGACAATAGATGGGTTTGTCTATCTGACCAGCATTATGGATTTATTTTCTAGAAAAATCATAGCATGGACGCTTTCAAGAACACTGGAAGTATCCTGTGTAATTGATACAATAAACAAAGCCAAAGCTCGCCGGAATATCGACCAGCCAATAATCATTCATTCAGATCGCGGCAGCCAGTATGTCGCAGCAGAATATAAGAAAGCCACTGAAACTATGCAGCGCAGCTATTCAAAAAAAGCATTTCCGTGGGATAATGCATGCATGGAATCCTTTCATTCTATTATTAAACGCGAATGGCTGAATCGCTTTAAATTTCGCGATTATAGACAGGCATATCGTTTGATCTTTGAATATCTAGAAGCCTTCTATAACACCAAACGAATTCACAGTCATTGCAACTATATGTCGCCGGATGAGTTCGAACGAGTGTATGAAAGAACGCACACGCAGGCTGAGCTCTTGGCAGGTTAAACGCGGAGAATTGTCTCATTTTAATTTGTACGAAATCTTGACATAGGAGCA
>NZ_JACRSN010000050.1 GCF_014384705.1 Yeguia hominis
TGAAGTGACCCCAAAAAGTTAGACAATATTCTGAAGTAAAAAATGTTCAAGCAGCCGAAAGGGCTTGCTGTCTGTGAATTGCAGGCGGCAAGCCCTTTAGCTTTGCCTTGATTCTGCGGTTGTTGTAGTAATCTAGATATTCGATCAGTTCCAGTTTGAAGTGTTCCATGGAGCGGAACTCCTGCAAATACAGCAGCTCACTTTTGAGCAGCCCGAAGAAATTTTCTATCACAGCATTGTCCAGACAGTTTCCCTTGCGGTTCATGCTCTGGCGAACACCTTTCTCCCGGAGCATCTGTTGGTATTGTTTGTGTTGGTACTGCCAGCCCTGGTCAGAATGAAGGATCAACCCGGTTCCATCCGGTATCTTCTCAAAAGCCTTATCCAGCATAGTCGTAACCATACTCAGAACAGGATGCGCAGAGATGGTATAGCTGACCAGATCGCTGCTGTGCAGATCGAGAATTGGGGACAGATAGAGCTTCTCTCCAAACAAACTGAACTCTGTCACATCGGTGACCCACTTCTGGTTCGGCTTTTCGGCATGGAAATCTCGGTTTAACAGATTTGGTGCGATTTTGCCCACTTCACCCTTGTAAGAATGATACTTCTTCATCCTGACACGGCAAACTAAGCCCAACTCTTTCATAAGCCGCTGGACAGTCTTGTGGTTCAGGAGAAAATTACGCTTGTGAAGTTCTGTTGTAATGCGGCGATAGCCGTACCGGCCCCTGTTTTCGTGGTAAATCGTTGTGATTTCTTCCTTAACAGATGCATATTTGTCTTCTTTCTGCATCTGCTTCAAATGATAGTAGAAAGATGCACGGGGCAGTTGAGCGATTGAGAGAAGAATACTGAGTGCGTGTTTTTGCCTTAGCTTCTGAACTACCAGCGTTTTTTGTGCTGGCGTCGCTCGTCTTCCAAAACCAAGGCTTGCAAATTTTTTAGGTAGTCATTCTCCGCACGCAACCGCTGGACTTCTGCCAGCAGATCTTCTTCTACCTGCTTCGGCAACTGCTTTGGCGGACGACCCTTACTGCTGCGGCCACGCCGTTCGATGGCTAACCCTTCCGGCCCTTCTTCCAAATAAATGCGTTCCCAGCGCTCTATAATTTTATGGTCGTTAATTCCAAATTCCTGCATCGCTGCATAGATACTCAGATGTTCTTTTTTCATGGTTTCTACAACCATTCTCTTGAACTCCGGCGTATATCGTTTGTTTGGTACTCCTTTTGGCATAGCAAAACACCCCACTTGTTAGATAGTATATCATACTGTCTAACAAATGGGGTGCTGTTCA
>NZ_JACRSN010000051.1 GCF_014384705.1 Yeguia hominis
CCATCTGCAGCAGCTCTCTGCTTTTTTCCCTGCGGGCATTTTCTTCCGGGGTGCGTTTCTTTCTTGCCATTGTAAAACCTCCACTGTGGTGCTTCTATTATACACCACATTGGAGGTTTACACAAAGTATGGGACGGTCTCTCTTGTTGCCCCACTGCGTTCCCGCCACATGACGCAGCCTTGCACAGACCAGCATCAGGGCGGAGTTGCCGTCAGGGAATGTTTCCCCCACGCGTGTTCGGCGGCGGATCTCACGGTTCAGCCGTTCGATCACATTGCTGGTGCGGATACGCGTCCAGTGCTCGCTGGGAAAATCACAGCAGGTCAGCGTTTCCTCAATGCCGTCCCCGACCTTCTTGGCAGCCTCCTTCAGCTTCATCGCTCTCAGCTCGGCAATGACAGCTTTTGCCTTCTCGCGGGAGGCTTTCTTGCTCTCCTGGGCGTGGATCGCCTTGAGCATTTTCGCTGCAATCTTGACCTTTGATTTTGGCACAACAGAGAAAACATTGCGGTAGAAATGCACGATGCAGCGCTGGTATTTGGCATCTGGGAATACTTCGCCCACGGCTTCCAGCATCCCCATGCACTTGTCGCCGGCGATGAGCTTCACGCCGTCCAAACCCCGCCCGCGCAGCCGCTGGAAGAAGCTGACCCAGCTGGCCTTGTCCTCTTTCATCCCCTCGGCAGCGCCCGGAACCTCACGAAACCTGTCCTCATTCACGGCAATTGCCGCCGGAATGGCGACATTTTCCTATTCTCCGCCCCAGTTGCGGCGCAGGGAGATGCCTTCTACGTAGACATACGGATAGCGTCCGCCCTGCAAAGGACGGTTCCGCCAGTCTTCAATGTGGACGTAGGCTTTCTTGTTCAGTTCGCTGATGGCAGCGGGCGAGACCTTGCTGTCCCGCAGGGCTTCGGTGATGTCCTCCACACGGCGCACGGAAACGCCTGCCAGGTGCATCTCGATGAGGGCCTCCTCCACGCTGCTCTCCCGGCGGCGATCCCTTAGAGGCTGTCGTCTGCGAGGAAGCGGTCGTAGATAAGACGGATAACGGCGGCTTCTTCGGGGACGATCTCGGGCTGCCCGTCCTCGCCCTTGCTCCTATGTCAAGATTTCGTACAAATTAAAATGAGACAATTCTCCGCGTTTAACCTGCCAAGAGCTCAGCCTGCGTGTGCGTTCTTTCATACACTCGTTCGAACTCATCCGGCGACA
>NZ_JACRSN010000052.1 GCF_014384705.1 Yeguia hominis
CGGAACACACATCTCTGTGATTTTTATTTTCTCTTTTTCAGATATTCTAATAACATCCCTCAAATGCAATGTTCCGCTATATATACGCACATAAACAAAACGCCGCCTTTTCTCTGAATATTCAATCTTAAAAACCTGCCCGCATAGTTCAGATTGACCTTCAGGCGTTGATGAATAAAATTTACTGGCAATCACTTCTATAAGCTGCCGAATCCCCAGATTGTTTTTAGCGCTTCCGTGATAAACGGGAAATAACGTTCCGTTTTGGAATCTCCTGTTTTCTTCCTGTTCCAGTTCTGACATTTTAAACGGTTTCCCTGACATATATTTCTCTAATAGTTCATCGTTTCCCATAATTACCGCATCCCACTGTTCCATATCGTCATTGTCCGTTACATTTATATGGGGATGCTGCCCAACCTTTTGCTTCACTATAATTTCCGAAGAAAGCTTTGCTTTCATTTCTCGATATACCATTGGCAAATCAATCCCCTCTTGGTCAATTTTATTGATGAAAAAAATTGTCGGAATCTTCATTGTCTGTAGTGCATGAAACAGTATACGGGTCTGTGCCTGTATGCCATCCTTTGCAGAAACTAATAATACTGCTCCGTCTAATACGGATAAAGAACGGTATACTTCCGCCAAAAAATCCATATGGCCTGGCGTATCTATAATGTTGACTTTTACATCCTCCCACTGAAAAGATGTCACTGCTGTCTGGATAGTGATTCCCCTTTGACGCTCCAAATTCATTGTATCTGTCCTTGTTGTGCCTTCATCTACGCTCCCTAGTTCTGCAATTGCACCACTGGTATACAATAAACTTTCCGTTAATGTTGTCTTTCCTGCGTCAACGTGAGCCAGAATGCCTAAGTTAATTATTTTCATGTGATTTTCCTCCTATCAACACCCAAAAAAGGGCATAAAAATACCCAGTGATAAATACTCCTATCACTGGGTAAATAACTCCAATAGCCCCAAAACACTTATATGTTTTCGGGCATATAAAATTACATGATAAAAGTATTCTTAAACTGGGTACAAAAAACTAAGCCCCATATTAAAAGTGAAACGAGACTGCTACTTTTTGTTCCCACTATCAAATTGACAGTTTATTTAAGAATACCTTGCCGCATATTTATTAACTCCTTGTATAATACTGAATCTAATTATATTCCTTAACCCTTTATTTGTCAAGCT
>NZ_JACRSN010000053.1 GCF_014384705.1 Yeguia hominis
GTTTTTATCTTTTCAGGCCCTTTGATTCTTACTTTCCCGCCGAAGCCGA
Source organism: Yeguia hominis (assembly GCF_014384705.1). Classification (GTDB taxonomy): domain Bacteria; phylum Bacillota; class Clostridia; order Oscillospirales; family Acutalibacteraceae; genus Yeguia; species Yeguia hominis. The sequence continues at coordinate 50 of NZ_JACRSN010000053.1, forward strand.
AAATCCAGCTGAAGAAGATATGGCTGATGGCCACCCGGACGATCACGCGGAAGGTGCTCATATCGCAGGCGTAGATGGTCACATCTGTCCCAAAGCGGTCGATGATTGCATCGATCACGGAGTTATCACAGATCAGTTCTACCTCCTGACACTCGCTGCCGTACATCCGGAAGGTGGTCGCAAGAAAATCATCGACACCGAAGTCCGCCGGGACCGGTACGGCTTCCTCCGAAAGAATGTCAGGACGAGCGCTGATACGGTCCACACGGAAGCTTCCGATGGCTTGATGCTTGTCCGAATAGCCAAGTACATAGTAATAATCGCCGTTCCAGATCAGACGATAGGGGCTGAAGATGTACCGTTCGCCGTCGTGGCGCAGCTTCTTCTGCTTTCGGATGTTGTAGGCAAAGTATTGGAAGGCAATCTTCTTTCTGGCATTGATGGCCTCATTGATTGCATCCACGATCAGCAAATCCTGTTGATTTTCCGACTTTACCCTTCCCTCCACGGAAGCGTTGCGCTTCAGTTCCTCGGCCTTATGCTGTCCGGCCAGCGTGACAATCTTGGAGACCATCTGCTCGCTGCGTTCTTTGGAGATGAACTTGGAGGACTGCACAGCATCGATCAGAAGCTTCAGCTCAGCGATTTCAAATTGACGGCTAATGAGGTTATAGCGGTTCTGAGTGGACTTTACTTCTTGGATGTCCATTCCGAACCGCTGCAGAAGCTCAATGTCCGTCTTGATGGTCTGCCGGTGCGCCGGGATACCGTATTCCTCTTCAAGAATCTGCGCCAGCTGCATCGTGGTCAGATAGTGGTCTTCATCGGTGCGCTCATATAGAATCTTCGCCAGATATAGCGGGCGGAGCTTTGCATTGTTGTCCATTGGTTATACCTCACGCATACATGGTAGAATTACTGCTTAGTTTGTTTCATCCTCTACTACTTCCATCAAGTCTCCAATGTCACAATGGAACACCTTACACAATCGGAGCATGACAGACATGGAGACGAGGCGGTTATTGTTCAACTGGGTCATGGTATGGGACGACAGGTGCGCAGCCTTGGCCAGCTCGCCTTTTTTCATTTTGTTCTTGATCA
>NZ_JACRSN010000054.1 GCF_014384705.1 Yeguia hominis
GTGGAAGCTTTTTTTCCTCCGTCGGAAATTTTTTCGAGTCCGTTAACGACCTCCTTGATTTCTTCTTCCATGTGGATTCCTTTGGAAACCTTGCTTTCGAGCAGCTTTTCATCCGCATGGATCAGATTGTCGATCAGCATGGTCAGCCCGCTGACGACAAGCTCAACGATAACGGAAAGCCCCATCGACATGGCTGCATTGAGTGCATATTGCGCTGCGGTCATGGCAACCGTTTTTAGCTTTGCGCCGACAAGCTTGGAACTAAGATTGGTAAGATTGCCAACATTATCTCCGTATCTTAAGGCAAGTGTTTTGGCAGCGTTGCTGGCACCATCCAATTCTATTCTCATGGATTTAAGAGGGTCTTCTCCGTGCTTTACTGCAGAGCTGAATTTTTGAAGCATATCAATGTCTGCTTCATTGCTGACTTCGAATCCACGTAAATATGGCTTGCTAAATTCTGTTAATTGTATTGGAGCTTTATCCAAAAATGTTAAACCAGTTGTGTTATGTGGGGTGACGAACTGGTTTGGCTTATCATAAAAAATAGATTAGGAGGTATTGTCAAATGATTGTGATGAATGTTTGCGAAAAGTGCCATGGAATCTTTGAAAAAAAGGTTAGTATCTGCCCTAAATGCAATATACCATTAATTGATTATGATGATTTTTTGCACAAAGAAGAAAAAGAGGGGGAAAATGTCGGATTGCCCAAATGTCCTGTCTGTGGTTCTTATTATCTAATTAAGAATCCTGCAGGCGGAAGCCCCTATGTCCACCACTCCTTTGCGTGTCATAAATGTGGCTATCGTTTTTAATTAACCAACTGATATGCCAAAGTCCGCGGTACTTCCAAGAGTGTCTTGACACTCGACCGCGGCGCCTGCACCATTAAGTGCAGATCAGACTTTCTCTTACCGGCGCCGCACGCCGGAAGCCCCGTAAAGTCGTTGAACCTTCTCCCGCGCGGCCCCGTCCGCGCGACATTTGTATCCCGCTTTTGCGGGACTTAGGAGCTTGGCTGCGGATTGGGCACACCGCCTACTTCTTAGAGCGTTCGCACCTGCCGTTTCCGGCTATGCTGTCGCAAGGCGGCTTTGGCCCT
>NZ_JACRSN010000055.1 GCF_014384705.1 Yeguia hominis
AACACCAGAATCCAAGCTAAAACAAAATGGATGCCTCCCTCTAAATTCAGGGAAGCATCCATGATGAAAAGTTAATTATTCAATTTTGAACCGGTGTCCAGAAAACTGGGTACATATCAGGTGCAAAACCTTGACCCTTGTTTTTTCTAACCATGTGACAGTCAAGCAATTAATTCATTTATTGCCGCTGCTCTTTGTGAAGACCGTCCCATAGATAAGGTAAGATAAGCTGCGCAAATTGAAACGAGCAAAAAAGAAGACATCGCTTGCAGACTCTGGTAGAATGAAGTCACAACACAAACATTCGAAAGGAGACAGCAAACGATGTCCGAGAAAATTGTACAGCTAAATGAGGAAGTAATCAAGGGTCAAATTAAGGAATTGGTCCGAAGCAGCGTGGAGGAACCCCTGAACGAGCTGCTGGAAAAGGAGGCGGAGTCCCTGACGCAGGCGGCCCGCTGCGAGCGCAGCGAGGCCCGTCAGGGTTATCGCAGCGGCCGCTATGACCGGAACCTCACCACGACCTCCGGCGATGTTACGCTCCATATGCCGCGGCGCAAGGGCGTGTCCTTCGAGACGGCCATCATCGAGCGGTATCGCCGCCGGGAGAGCAGCGTGGAGGAGGCTCTCAAGATGTACCCGGCAGGCGTTTCCGTGCGCCGTGTGGAGGACATCACCGAAGCCCTGTGGGACAGCAAGGTCTCGCCCGCTGCCGTCAGCGAACTGAACAAGAAAGCCTACGTCCGCATTGAGGACTGGCGGAACCGGCCTTTGCAGGGCGGACGGTATCCGTATGTCTACGTGGATGGTATTTACCTGCGCCGCAACTGGGGCGGAGAGTACGAAAATGTCGCCATTCCGGCGGCAAAATTGCCGTGAATGAGGACGGGTTTCGTGAGGTTCTGGGCGCTGCCGAGGGGATGAAAGAGGACAAGGCCAGTGGCTCCGTGGCCGCGGCCTGAACGGCGTGAAGCTCATCGTCGGCGACAAGTGCATGGGGATGCTGGAGGCCGTGGGCGAAGTGTTTCCGGAGGCCAAATACCAGCGCTGCATCGTGCATTTCTACCGCAATGTTTTCTCC
>NZ_JACRSN010000056.1 GCF_014384705.1 Yeguia hominis
GCTGATCCGTGCTCTTCTCGCCGTCTGTAATTGTGCTCCGTGGAGAGATAGACGCCGATGGCGATCCCGTACACCAAAAGCAAAGTGAGGACAGTTTTTACACTGTCCTCACAAAGCTGTATTTTGAATGGGTTTTGCATCACCGAACCGAACTGCTGAACCAGTCCGGGCAATCCATCCTTTAAGCAGGGAGCAATCAACAGGCCGAGCCACACAACCGGAATTATGCCGCAAAGATAAAGGATCACATTCTGCTTGGAGAGCTTATCTTGCCTCACGGTCGGCTCTCCGTTTCTCTTTCTTTGTTGGGGCATCAATGACCTTCAGGATCAAATCGTTAATGTCTTCTGTGGGCCTTTCGTCCCGGAGAAGATCGTTCCGAAAATCCATCAGTCCGCTGACCATCAGACGCTGCTCAAAATCGTCCAGCGTGACGACTTTCTTTTCCTCAGCCATATTGGGGTACCTCCTTATCTTGCTTCATCCCTGCGTTCCTTGGGCTTCATGCTCTTGTCCAGCACCTTCGCCATGTCGGACGAGATCTCATTGGCCACATCTCTGATCTTGGACAGCTCGTTTCTCACACTGCGGGCATCCATCGTAGAGAAGCCTTCGGGAAGTCTGTCAAAGCGGAACATGTCCTTCGGCACATTGTACCGGCTGCAGAGCACATACGACACGCAGTAGGCGGTAAAGGCATGATCACTGCGCTTATATGCGCCGTCGTCCAGATGCGCGTGAGCAAGCTCCTGAGAAATGCCGCGGAAAATGTCACCGGCCTCCAGTCCAGGTCTAACATAGATTTTCTTGTCGTCGGGACGATATACCGCGTTGATGTTCTCCGGCAGCTTTTGGCTGATCTCGATGGGGCAAGGTGCATTGTGGATGATGGCTTTCAGAAGCAGCCGCTCGTCCCGCTTCATTGCGGGGCGGTCCTTGGCCTTTGCGGTCGTCTGGGAAATGTCGAACACCTTCTTGGA
>NZ_JACRSN010000057.1 GCF_014384705.1 Yeguia hominis
TTTGTGTAAACCTCCACTGTGGTGTATAATAGAAGCACCACAGTGGAGGTTTTACAATGGCAAGAAAGAAACGCACCCCGGAAGAAAATGCCCGCAGGGAAAAGAGCAGAGAGCTGCTGCAGATGGCGAACATCGGCAGCATGGACGACATTCAGAGCCTGTTCAAGGAGACGATTGCCGAATTCATGGAAAACGGCCTCGATGCGGAGCTGGACGACGAGTTGGGCTGCAGCAGGTACGGCTATAAAACCAAGGACACGGACAACAGCCGGAACGGGCACAGCAGCAAAACGCTGCGCACCAGCTTCGGCGATGTGGAGATATCCGTGCCCCGGGATCGTAAGGGGGAATTTGAGCCTCAGGTGCTGAGGAAAAACCAGACCAGCATCAGTCAGGACATCGAGGAGAAGATCCTGTCCATGTACGCCAAGGGCAGACAACATCGGATATTGCGGTTCACATTCGGGATATCTGCGGCGTAGAGGTATCTGACACGGCCGTGAGCCGTATTACGGACAAGATTCTCCCCATCGCAAAAGAATGGCAGCAGCGACCGCTGGAGAGCGTCTGCGCAGTGGTTTTCATGGATGCCATCCACTACCATGTCCGCAGCGAAGGGCAGATCGTGAAGAAGGCAGTCTATATCGCCATCGGCATTGATCTGGACGGCAGGAAAGACGTTCCGGGCATGTGGGTCGGTGAAAATGAAAGCGCCAAATACTGGGCAACGGTACTCAACAGTCTGAAAAACCGCGGAATTGAGGACATTTTCATCGCCTGCACAGACAATCTGACCGGGTTTTCTGCAGCGATTGAAGCCGTATTTCCCAAAACGGAAATCCAGAACTGTATCATCCATCA
>NZ_JACRSN010000058.1 GCF_014384705.1 Yeguia hominis
AAAACGGACAGTGAAAAAAAGCACCTCCTGTTGTAGAATAGAAACTACAACAGGAGGTGCAGTCATGTCGAGAGGAGATACGAAAGCAGAGGCGCTCAGCGAAGAAGTGTTCCGGCGAAAGGCCGCAGGAGAAACGAACCGAGAGATCGGTGCCCATTTCGGACTGCACAAAGCACAAGTCAAAGGACTTGTCAATCGCCAAAACCGCAAACAGCGACTGATTGCCAACGGCTATGTTCCGCAGCCGAAAGGCCGGCCGCGCAAAGGTTCGATCAGCGAAGAACAAAAAAGGAACAACGAACTGATCGAGCTGCGGATGCAGGTGGAGCTGAAATACCGTGTGATCGAGCGCTTTTGCGGGAAATATCCGATCGGCTCCATGTACCGTATGTTTGAAGTCTCCCGCAGCGGCTGCTATGCCTGGCGAAAACGGCAAGGGAAGCCCGCCAAAGATCAATGGCTTGTCGATCTGATCATCGACTGCCAACAGCGCAGCAAACAGACCTGCGGCTGCCGCCGCGTTCGCCGCTGGCTGGAACGACAGCATGGCAGAAAAGTCAGCGTCAAAGCCATTTTGCGCATAATGCGCAAGCTTGATCTGCTCTCACAGGCACGCCGCCGCAAGCCGTATCGGCATTATCAGCAGGCCGTTCACAAATATCCAAATCTGCTGCAGCGTGCGTTTGCCCAACCATTCCCCAATCGTTTTTGGGCAACCGATATCACCTATATTCCCACAGCTAAGGGAATGGTGTATCTGTGTGCCGTACTGGATCTGTGCGGAAAAATGGTGCTGGCT
>NZ_JACRSN010000059.1 GCF_014384705.1 Yeguia hominis
TCCTTTCAAATCTCATTTTATATGACTTTTGCAAGCTGTTAAGCTAACTTGTGGAACATATGCCGAACCTTATCTATACGGCTATTCGGGCGGCGGGGTTGGCAAATAAATTTACCAATAGCTGGCTGGTATCCTTTTAACTCTGTCAAGCAGACTCCCTGCCCATTTGTGAAATAAGTTAAATCGTTCCTGTATTCTTGAATACATCTAGCAGGGATTTCTCCTTTCAGAATGACCTCGTCATTCTTTATCTGAGTACTTACAATATCTGCACAATACCTTGGAGCATCATGATACGCCCGTGAGAGATATTCCTGCGGTGCATAAATTTCAAAGTGGAGATATGGCTCTAATAGTTCTGTCCCTGCTTTTTTTAAAGCCTGCTCCAATACGATAGGGGAAAGCAGCCGAAAGTCTGCGGGGGTACTTACAGGACTATAATACAATCCATATTCAAAACAGATTTTACAGTCTGTCACTTTCCATCCATACAGCCCCTGCTCGCAGCCATAAAGAACCCCCTCCATAACCGCATTTTGGAACGATTGATTTAAATATCCAAGTGAAACTCTGCTTTCATACTGCACTCCGCTTCCAATAGGGAGCGGCTCTATGGACAACCCGACAGAAGCCCAGAAAGGATTTGGCGGGACTTCTATGTGGATGGTATATTCTGCTTTTCTAAGCGGTCTTTCCATATATATAACAGTAGGCTCTTTTATTTCTGCCTCCACATGATATTTTTCCTCAAGGATGGCACAAATGACTTCCATCTGCACTTTCCCCAAAAAAGA
>NZ_JACRSN010000060.1 GCF_014384705.1 Yeguia hominis
AATTGTTTGTCACGCTGCGTTGCCATATGAGATCCTCCTTCACCATGTCTCTATTGTATCATGCTTATGCGTGTTCGGGATTTCTCATTTTAGCTTGTACTATTTATATTCTAGCACCACCCATCAGAAAGCGATGCCCTGATCAGGCTGGCGCGGGAGCTGTTGCTGACATATGATCCGGACAGCACAGATCGTTCAGAGGAGTGATCCGGAAGAGATGGCATTGCCGCTCAGACGAGAGATTTGCCTATATCGTTGACTTTTGCAATGCTGTCTTAGCTTATGAGGGGGATTATACGGCTAAAAAGCTGGTTTGTTGGGTCAATCCCAAATTCTGTGTAAACGCTAAATCGTGGTGCAAAATAGAGCGAAATAATTTTAAGGCGGGAGCGACGTAAGCTGCTCCCGCCTTTTCTACAAAAATAACAGTGCTTCATGGGTATGTCAAGGGCGGGGGCGTCAGCCTCCGTTCATCTCGACCCTTGACATACCGGTGTGCAGCCGGTCAATCCGGCATACGGTCGGCAAAGAACACAGCCAGCTGCGCATGAATCAGGCTCCAGTCCGATAAGGTAAGATAAGTTGCGGGTGGTTGTTTGTTTCGGACCTTCCGTCCTCAACTGGCTAAATCCATAACACAAAAGGACAACATCCTCAAAGAAGATGTTGTCCTTCCTGGCTCCCCCTGTTGGGCTCGAACCAACGACCCTGCGGTTAACAGCCGCATGCTCTACCGACTGAGCTAAGGAGGAATATCT
>NZ_JACRSN010000061.1 GCF_014384705.1 Yeguia hominis
CGGTTCGGATTTGGGTTCGAACAGAAGATGCTTGTGGTCCAGAAGCACTGCAACATAAAAATCAGAACAAGGTGTGGACAGCAGAAGAAAAATATGAGCTGGTAGCAAAAGTTCTTGCTGGTGCATCAAATACAGAAATAGCAACTGCAGCTGGAATCAATGCGGGGCTCTTGTACCAATGGGTCAGATGCTATAAAATGAAAGGGTATCCAGGATTGGCAGCACAACGAAAAGGACGACCGCCCAAGGAGCCTGATATGAAGAAGAAAATAGAAGAGCCAGCAGAACTGACCCCATCGGAACGAGAAGAGATGATTCGGCTCAGAGCAGAGAATGAACGTCTGAGAGCGGAGATTGCCGTTGTAAAAAAAGAGATTGCCTTGAGAGAAGAGAAATGCGCAGCGCAACTCAAGGCGAAAAAGCTGCGCTCGTCCAAGAACTCCGCAAAGAAGGACACAGACTGAATGATCTGCTGGATGCCATTGGGCTGTCTAGGTCGACATATTATTATGAACTTGGCAGAACCGATAAAGTCAGAGAACGAAACGCCGATCTATCGTCTGAAATCGTTTCCATTTTCAATGAGAACAGGAAACGATATGGCGTAAGAAGGGTGCATCGGGAGCTTCTGAACCGTGGCTTTCTGGTAAATCACAAGCGTGTCCAGCGAATCATGAATCAGCTTGGACTGTTTGGCAAACGTCCCAAGGAGAAGTACCATTCTTACAAAGGCGA
>NZ_JACRSN010000062.1 GCF_014384705.1 Yeguia hominis
CAATTTGAGGCTTGCCGTTTCATGTTTTGAGGATGAAATCCTGCATAACCGCAAGGGACTGCGGCCGGTTATGCACAGGCAAAAAGCTCACCCGGCGCAAAAAGGTTTTTGCTGATTTCGGTGTTGACGGCTTTAATGCGGTCGGAGATTTTCGTCAGAAGGCTGCTTTCCGCGGCCGCGGTAGAAATCTCGACTTCAATTTTGATGGGGTCGAATTTGATTGCCTGAAGCTGGGCGTTGATGGTGCGTGCCACCGCGTCCGAATCAAGGACAGCGCCGATATTCAGTTTTGGATCATCCATAAAAAACCACCTCTCTGAACCCCGGAGCGGCGGACGCCCTCCCGGGTTCCTTGTAATTGCATGTCAAAATCGGTTTCGTAATTCCGCAGAGAATCTAAATTATCAAAGCTTATTGCTTGAAATTCTTCGAAAGAGCCGCGCAGCTCCTGCGCTTTTTGAATGGCAATTTCATCCCTGCGGATAAAGCGGTCGATCGCGTCAACTGCAAGATCGATTGCGATGCTGATGCCTGCGTCCAGCAAACCGCCTCCAATATTGGAAAACAGCCTGAGACCGGTGGAAGCTTTTTTTCCTCCGTCGGAAATTTTTTCGAGTCCGTTAACGACCTCCTTGATTTCTTCTTCCATGTGGATTCCTTTGGAAACCTTGCTTTCGAGCAGCTTTTCATCCGCATG
>NZ_JACRSN010000063.1 GCF_014384705.1 Yeguia hominis
CCCCGGTTGTGCCGGGGGGATTTCTTATGCGGGCGAAGCCCTATGTTACCAGCCACGCCTCATGCGGCGTTGGTACGGTCTGACATCTGCATGGGGCTTGTTGCCAGCTGCCCGTAAACGGGCTTAGAAGTTTCCCATTGTCAGCTGTTCGCCCATCCTATCTTCCTCTAACTGATTTCGGATGTACTCCTCTATTTTCTTCGCATTCTTTCCTACGGTGTCTACATAGTATCCCCGACACCAAAATTCGCGGTTTCTATACTTGTACTTCAGATTCGGGAATTGCTCGTATATCATCAGTGAGCTTTTGCCTTTCCGGTATCCCGCAAAGCTCGAAACCGCGATTTTGGGTGGGATCTCAAGAAGCGTATGTATGTGATCCGCACATACCTCTGCCTCTATGATCGTCACCTTTTTCCATTCGCACAACTGTCGCAGATTTTTCCCTATTCCTCTGCGTTTTTCGCCGAAGAACACTTTGCGCCGATATTTCGGCGCAAACACAATATGATATTTGCAATTCCATTTCGTATGCGCTAAACTGTTTGTGTCATTCATTCTTGAGTGACCTCCCTTTGTTTTGTAGTTTGCAGTTGCCAGACCGCATCTCTACTATAACAGAGGGAGTTTTATTTTGCCTCAT
>NZ_JACRSN010000064.1 GCF_014384705.1 Yeguia hominis
CGGCGGAAAAACAAACGCGTATTATAACCGCACGACCGGAGAAATTGTCGTTGCGCTGGACGCAAAAGACGGCGCGTATTTATACTGGGCGGGACATGAGCTGACGCACAAGATGCGGCGGTGGAGTCCGGCCCGGTACGCGGAGCTGCGGGATTTTGTGCTTTCGGAGCTTGAAAAAACAGATTCCGAATTTGACCTTGAGCGCCGAATCCGGGAAATTCAGCGGATGCATAAGGCCCGCGGCGAGACGCTTTCCCGCGCGGATGCGGTGGAGGAAATCGTCGCAAACAGTGTGGGGACGGTGTTTTCTGACGAGACAGCTGTGCGCACCTTCGCCCAGGAACACAAAACCACCATGCAAAAGCTTGCACAGTGGTTTGATGAGTTTATACAGGCGCTGAAAGAAACCGTGCAGCGCGTATCCGGGCGGCTGCCGGAGGCTGCAAAAATTCAGAAAAACCTCGATCTTCTGGAACAAATCCGCGACACGGCATACCGCGCGCTGGAGGAGATGGAGGGGGTCAATGCTGGGGAAGTGTCCGGCAGGAAGAAATTCAGTTTGAACAGCCCGGATTTTCAAAAACAATTTGAAAAAGATGTTGACGCGGTATTAAACGGAACCTACAA
>NZ_JACRSN010000065.1 GCF_014384705.1 Yeguia hominis
CGCTGCGAGCGCAGCGAGGCCCGTCAGGGCTATCGCAGCGGCCACTATGACCGGAACCTCACCACGACCTCCGGCGATGTCACGCTCCATATGCCGCGGCTCAAGGGCGTGTCCTTCGAGACGGCCGTCATCGAGCGGTATCGCCGCCGGGAGAGCAGCGTGGAGGAGGCCCTCATTGAAATGTATCTGGCAGGCGTTTCCGTGCGCCGTATGGAGGACATCACCGAAGCCCTGCGGGGCAGCAAGGTCTCGCCCGCTGCCGTCAGCGAGCTGAACAAGAAAGCCTACGTCCACATTGAAGACTGGCGGACCGGCCTTTGCAGGGCGGACGGTATCCGTATGTCTACGTGGACGGCATCTGCCTGCGCCGCAACTGGGGCGGAGAATACGAAAATGTCTCCATTCCGGCGGCAATTGCCGTGAATGAGGACGGGTTTCGTGAGGTCCTGGGCGCTGCCGAGGGGATGAAAGAGGACAAGGCCAGCTGGGTCAGCTTCTTCCAGTGGCTGCGCGGGCGCGGTTTGGACGGCGTAAAGCTCCTCGTCGGCGACAAGTGCATGGGGATGCTGGAGGCCGTGGGCGAAGTGTTTCCGGAGGCCAAATACCAGCGCTGCA
>NZ_JACRSN010000066.1 GCF_014384705.1 Yeguia hominis
CCCTTCTGTCAAGTGGTTTTGAGATATTTTTTGAAAAATCTCCAAAGCGCATAGCTGTGCGTAAAGTCAATCAGGCAACATCTCCTTCCTGCAAAGCCATTGCTTCTTTTGCAATCAGAGCCTTTACAAGCTCCTCCTGCGTATGCTTTGCGTTCTCTGCGGGCATTGCGTTGACAACGAAAATCGTGCCGCCGATTCTCTCCACAAAGCCGGTTTTCATATTCTCCACGGTCATCACCTCCCTCCGTAAAAATAGGGGCGTCCGTTTCCGAACGCCCCGTTACCAGCCGAAAAAGGATTATTCCTTTTCATAGATTGCCTTGAGTGCTACGTAAAGATTTCTGCCCTCGTCCTCCGTGAGCGTAATGCCCTTGCCGCAGCGTTCGTGGTTCGGATGCCACTCTCGGATGTCCAGCTTGGCGGCATTGCCGTTCCACGAAATGAAGTTGGCTTCCTTGGTGTAGCCCTTGCCGTTCTCTCCGAGGATGGCGAGGGGCTTGGTAATCGTGCTTGTAATGTCTTTCATTTTCGTACCTCCGTAATTCAAGTGTTGAAGAAGTTAAAAAGTCGGGATAGTAATGGAAGGGATTATCTTTCCCAATCATTTCT
>NZ_JACRSN010000067.1 GCF_014384705.1 Yeguia hominis
CATCATGGATGCTTCCCTGAATTTAGAGGGAGGCATCCATTTTGTTTTAGCTTGGATTCTGGTGTTATTGTAATAATCAATATACTCGGCAATCGCCTTAGAGAAGGATTCAAAGGAAGGATAATCCTTCTCTAATCCATAGAACATTTCATTTTTTAGTCTACCGAAGAAGGTCTCCATAATGCAGTTGTCATAGCAGTTGCCCTTTCGGGACATAGATTGAATAATTCCATGCTTTTGAAGTTCGCTCCGGTAAAATGCGTGCTGATATTGCCAACCCTGATCCGAGTGCATGACCAGACCCTGCACAGAGGGAAAGCGTTCAAATGCCTTGTGTAGCATATCCTTGATTTGTTCCATGTTCGGACTGGTAGAGAGATTATAAGAAATAATCTCATTTGTATTCATGTCCAGAATCGGAGAAATATAGCACTTACCCCAAGACAGGTTGAACTGTGATACATCGGTCGTCCACTTTTGAAGTGGCTTCTCGGTACTGAAATCTCGGTTGATAATGTTATCAGCGACCTTGCCTGCATCGCCTTTGTAAGAATGGTACTTCTCCTTGGGACGTTTGCCAAACAGTCCAAGCTGATTCATGATTCG
>NZ_JACRSN010000068.1 GCF_014384705.1 Yeguia hominis
GGACTGATTACTTGGCCAGCCCCTTAAAAGGGTCTTCCAATTCCTTTGTTGTGATTTTATCCATCATCTGATCGTGCGTCTCTTGCTCACGTATATCCTTCCGTATCGTTGCTTCATTTAATCCCACGGTGCTCACATAGTACCCTTCCGCCCAAAAGTGCCGGTTGCCTAATTTGTACTTCCGGTTCGCATGGCGCTCATATATCATCATGGCGCTCTTGCCTTTCAAATACCCATAAACTGCGATACACTGTACTTCGGTGGAATCGCCACCAACATGTGGATATGGTCCGGCATCAAGTGACCTTCCAGTGTCTCCACACCTTTCTATTTACACAGATTCCGGATTATTTCTCGTATATCTGCTTTTATGCTGTTATATATTACTTTCCTTCGGTACTTCGGTGTAAATACAATGTGGTATTTACATAACCATTTCGTATGTGCGAAACTGTTTGCCATAGGGCACTTCCTCCTTTGATCGCTTTCATGGCCTGAACATCCATTATTCTATCACTGTTGGCTAGTGCCCTGCTTAAGCTTGAATCCCACCCGCCTAGCGGGTGGCTTTTTGTTCCGCGCAAAAGCGCGGAACTGCCTCAAGGT
>NZ_JACRSN010000069.1 GCF_014384705.1 Yeguia hominis
GCCGAGCCGAGCCGAGCCGAGCCGAGCCGAGCCGAGCCGAGCCGAGCCGAGCCGAGCCGACAATAATTGTCGCATTTCCGTTTGCCATAGTCAAGTCCTCCTTCCATAATTTCTAAGGCAAAAGGATATGAATTCCCCTACCCCATAGATATACAAAAGTATTTTAGCAGATTTTCTCCAAAATCTCAAGTAGTTTTCAGAATATTGCTCTCATCTTTTTCTCAAAGCATTACCTTCTTCCATTACTCACGGAACTTTATGACTTCTTGAATACTACCCGAAAAGGGAAAGCCGCCGTCTGTGACAGCGACTTTTCTCTTTAGCGGGTAAACCGTATCAGCAGTTCATTTATAGCATCCACTGCGCCGTGTCTTTTCGCCTGTATCTCTCGATTTCGCCACTCCATAAGGCAATGCCGAATCACTCTGGTTTCTACCGGCTCAAAAGAGATTTTCTTCTTCCGTCCCGGCTTCATTGCTTCTGCAATGTCGCACAGGCGAAGGGCGAGGGCGTCAATCTGACCGTTGGTTTCTGCGTCATAGCTCCTGTGCTGCTGTATTAAGCCGTTTATCAGCACTCGCACCTCATAATCGTCCAGCTTGAC
>NZ_JACRSN010000070.1 GCF_014384705.1 Yeguia hominis
TTTAGATAATAGAATCCTATATCTCCGGTATTTTCCCTTGCCTTTGCTTCATCTATAAACTTTTCAAAATTGGCACGGTTAAAATATGTTGAAATAAGATTAACATCAATTCGTTTTTTGTGACTGAATACTTCCGCATCAATTTCAATAGGAGCGATCACTTGCTTGTTGTCAACAGACAAATCCACAACAATAATTATTTTATGTGCGTTTGCACGCTGAGGCCTCGCCACAAAATCAGGATGCGCTAACACCATAATAGGGTCAGAAATTTTATCATAGATTTGTTTAACAGCATCTGCACCCAATCCATGATAATTGGTCCCTTTTTGGTATTTCCCCTCCGCCTTTGCCTGTGCCTCTGTCTTTGCAATACTGTATGCATGTGCTGGGGTCAGAACCAATGGCAATTCGCTTAACCCTATTTTTTGCAACACACTGGGAGTTTTTCCAATAATCAACGGATTAGAGCTGTTGTAGGTTCCGTTTAATACCGCGTCAACATCTTTTTCAAATTGTTTTTGAAAATCCGGGCTGTTCAAACTGAATTTCTTCCTGCCGGACACTTCCCCAGCATTGACCCCCTCCATCTC
>NZ_JACRSN010000071.1 GCF_014384705.1 Yeguia hominis
GCTACGGAGAAATAGGCAATTTTGCCGTCCAGGACGGGCAAACCGGCGGCGTTTCGGCACAGCGGGGAAACAACCCCTATGGAACAGAAACCGGCGCAGAAGGGCGCACAGGGGCATTTTCCGGGGCCATCCGCGCGACCGATCCGAAGAGCGGCAGGACGGTCACGGTGACGGGCATTGCAGACCCGGACCGGGCGACGGTACAGCTTTCAAACGGACAGCCGGCTGCAGCCGGCAGCATCCAGTATCAGGACGAAACTTCGGGGGCGCTTGTCAAGGAAGCGATTCTCATGCCGAGTGCTGCGTCCGCCAATGTGTTTTTGAGCGGATATCACGGCGGGGACGTTTCGCTGTATGCCGGAGAGTTTAAACGGTATCTTAGCGCCGGGCAGGCCGGGAACAGCTTTTCGTACACGTCCGGACGGTACGGGATCGGCATCATCGACAGCGACGTTGCCAAAAGCGCCTGGTATATCGGGAAGAATCTTGCAGAGACCGAGACACGGGCACAGCAGAAGGCGGCGAACAGGGAAAAGAAAACCGCCCGCACACAGGAGCAGACGGCCTATTTCACGCG
>NZ_JACRSN010000072.1 GCF_014384705.1 Yeguia hominis
GCTTTTCTAAGCGGTCTTTCCATATATATAACAGTAGGCTCTTTTATTTCTGCCTCCACATGATATTTTTCCTCAAGGATGGCACAAATGACTTCCATCTGCACTTTCCCCAAAAAAGATAACATAATCTCATGTGTAACAGTATCAATGTCAAAATGCAAAAGAGGGTCTGTATCAGCAATCTCTGCGAGGGCATTTAACAGGGCTTCCCTTTGCTCCGGCTTTTGCGGCTCTACCGTTGTCCGAAGTAATGGCATGGGATTATCAATCCATGTTTTGTGAGGCAGGAGTTTTTCATTTCCCAGAATGTCGTTCAGTTTCAAAGTATCATCAGCTAAAATAACAATTTCTCCCGGACAGGCATGGTCAGCCGGGACGATTTCACCATTTGACGGAACACACATCTCTGTGATTTTTATTTTCTCTTTTTCAGATATTCTAATAACATCCCTCAAATGCAATGTTCCGCTATATATACGCACATAAACAAAACGCCGCCTTTTCTCTGAAT
>NZ_JACRSN010000073.1 GCF_014384705.1 Yeguia hominis
GCTTTTCTAAGCGGTCTTTCCATATATATAACAGTAGGCTCTTTTATTTCTGCCTCCACATGATATTTTTCCTCAAGGATGGCACAAATGACTTCCATCTGCACTTTCCCCAAAAAAGAAAGTATAATCTCATGCGTTGTAGTATCCACATAATATTTTAAAAGAGGGTCGCCATCTGAAATTTCTGTAAGTGCCCCAAGCAATATTTCCCGCTGTTCAGATTTCTTTACTGCAATCGTTGTTTGGAGCATAGGGAGAGGATTTTCAATAAATTTTCTCTGCGGCAACAGTATTCCGTTCCCCAAAATACTGTTTAGCTGCAAAACATCATTTGGTAAAATTACAATATCACCAGAGCAGGCTGTATCGGATGAATATAATTCACCGTTTGTCGGAACACACATCTCTGTGATTTTTATTTTCTCTTTTTCAGATATTCTAATAACATCCCTCAAATGCAATGTTCCGCTATATATACGCACATAAACAAAACGCCGCCTTTTCTCTGAAT
>NZ_JACRSN010000074.1 GCF_014384705.1 Yeguia hominis
GATGTAGGACGGATTTTGCGGACATTCAAAATAAAAAAGAATGTGGAGGTAACAGACAATGGCAAAATCATTATTTGAGGAACTGGGCGGCAAATACGAAAGGCAAGGGGATTATTTGATACCGTGCTTAACTGTACCCGCCGAAGAAGAACAGGCAATAGGCATCTGGGGGCAACGGCATTTAGATTATCTAAAACAGTACCGTAAAGTTACATACACCAATCTTCTTACAAGCGGCAGGCTAAACGCCTACCTTGCCGACATCAACAGACAGGCACAGGAACGCTTTGAAAGGCTCATAGAGGGTATGAAACAGGCACAGGGCATAACGGAACAGCTAAAGGCAGAAAACGCCTTAGAATGGACAGGATGCCTCAATAACATAAGGGCTTGTGCGAGGGAGATTGTGGAAAAGGAAATTATTTTTGCATAAACAGATGATTAGTGGCAGGGGGAAATCCTGCCGCTTTTTCTGCTTTAGTTTGTCAGCTTGACAAATAA